>NZ_JABBYK010000002.1:0-743733 GCF_013168765.1 Brevibacterium sp. CT2-23B
AGGTTGCTGGGCCGCCGTCAGGTAGGAATTGAGGGGAGAGTCAGCGGACTTCGATGCTGTAGCTGTAGCCCTGCTCGGTGAGGAAGCGGCGGCGCTGAGCGGCAAAATGCTCATCGACGGTATCGGCGGCGACGACCGTGTAGAACGTGGCCGAACCCTTGTCTTCCTTCGGACGCAGGATCCGCCCGAGGCGCTGAGCCTCCTCCTGCCGGGACCCGAACGCTCCGGAGACCTGGATCGCCACCGAGGCGGCCGGCAGATCCACAGAGAAGTTCGCGACCTTCGAGACCACAAGCACCGGGATCTCCCCGGACCGGAACTCGCGGAAGAGCTCCTGGCGCACCGATTCTGGAGTCTGCCCGGTGAGCACGGGCGCACCGAGTTCGGCTCCGATCTCCTCGAGCTGGTCGAGATACTGACCGATGACGAGGATCTGCGCATCCGGGTGATCGGCGACGAGCTCGGAGACGATCGGCAGCTTCGCATCCGAGGTCGCCGCCAACCGGTACCGGTCCTCCCCGTCGGCGCGGGCATACGCTGTTCGGGTTCCGCCGTCGAGCCGGACGCGGACCTCATGGCAGGCGGCCGAAGCGATATAGCCGAGTCGTTCGAGTTCCTTCCATGGCACCTCGTACTGCTTGGGCCCGATGAGGGAGAACACCTCGTCCTCGCGTCCGTCCTCACGCACCAGCGTCGCGGTCAGGCCGAGGCGACGGCGAGCCTGCAAGCTTGCGGTCAGTCGGAAGATCGGCGCCGGAAGCAGATGCACCTCGTCATAGATGACCAGGCCCCAGTCCTTGGCATCGAGGAGCTCGAGGTGGAGGTACGAACCCTTCCTGCGGGTGGTGAGCACCTGGTAGGTGGCGATGGTGATCGGGCGGATCTCCTTCGTCGATCCCGAATATTCGCCGACCTCGTCCTCGGTCAGGGTGGTGCGGCGCAGGATCTCGTCCTTCCACTGCTTGGCCGAGACCGAGTTCGTCACGAGGATGAGCGTCGTCGTCTGTACCCGAGACATGGTGGCCACACCGACGACTGTCTTCCCTGCACCGCACGGCAGAACGACGACCCCGGACTCACCGGACAGCGACTGGTCGATCGCCTGCTTCTGGTAGTCGCGCAGATGCCATTGACCGCCGTGGGCATCATCGGACAGGGAGATCTCGTGGGCTTCACCGTCGACGTAGCCGGCGTGGTCGGAGACCGGGTGGCCCAGCTGCAGCAGGGCGTGTTTGAGCTCCCCGCGCTCGGAGGGGTGGACGAGGACGGATTCGGCATCGATGCGTTTGCCGAACTTGCCGACGAGGTCGGGCTGACCGACGAGCTCATCGAGCAGTCCCGTCTCCGTCGAGGTCAGGGTCAAGCCGTGGATCGGGTGGTCGATGAGGGTGAGCACACCGAAGCGGTCCATGATGTCGACGATGTCGACGAGCAGCTCATGCGGGACCGGGTACTTCGCGAATTCGAGGAGCACATCGACGACGGATTCGGCATCATGGCCGCTGGCGCGAGCGTTCCACAGCCCCAGCGGAGTGATCTCATAGGTGTGGATGTACTCCGGGGTCCGTGACAGCTGCGCAAACGGGGCGATCGCCACGGCCGCCTCGACGGCCAGAGGATGTCCCGATTCCAGCAGCACAGTCCGATCGGACTGCACGATCAACGGACCATTCATTCAATACTTCCCTTCCCGAAGTGTGATGACACCAGAGGACACAACACGTCCATCACCCCGATTGTTCCCGCTCCGAGCTACCTGACGGGGGCCCAGCAACCTGGCGCCAGGTTGCTGGGCCCCCGTCAGGTAGCAATTAGGGGGAGGGGTCGACGGAGACGATGCGGGCGACGGACAGGGAAGCCTCGGCGCCGGTGGTCGTCACCACTCCGCGGACGCGGCCGGCGTTGAGGGTGGTCGGCAGCATCTCGATCGTCCGTTCCTTGCCGTGGGAATCCGCGATCCGGATGAGCACGCGACGCTTCTCCTCCGCCGCTTCCCGCAGCCGATCCATATGCCCTAAAGGCTCATCCGTGCTCACCTGGGCGGCCGCCGCCGGTGCGGACCGCAGGATTCGAATATATTCGCCGAGGTGGCCGTCGCTGACCCGCGGACGTCGCCTCACGCTGACCTCGGGTTCCGATTCGGTGATCACCCGGCGCTTGCGCACCGGCCCGGCCGCCGAATGCAGCAGAGCATGGTGATCCCCGGCCTCGAGCAGATGCATCGTCCGCTCCGGGCCCAGCTGAGCGATCGCCACGGTCGGAGCCAGCCGTTCGAGACCGGCCGGCATCATCGCCTGATCGGAGAGGATGACATCGAGGTCGACCGGGTCGTCGACGATGAGCACCGCCCGGGCCCCTGCCACCCGCACCCGCCGCAGCTTCGAGGCCGTGTTCTGCACGAGGAATTCCAAGGTCGACGGCAGCTCTTCGGCACTGATGCCTGCGAGTTCGGCCAAGGCCTCCTCCGGGGTGGTCCCGGACTGCATGGTGTCTTCGATGGTCTCAGCGTCGATGCGATAGACGGTGCCCTGGCCGCGTGCCTCGACGACGGCATACTTGCGCAGAATATGGTGGACCCGTGGTTCGATCGGGCCGGTGGCCACGGCGGTGAGATCGGACTGGATGAGCACTGTGTCGACCTCGGCCCCCAGCCCCTCGGCGACCGCGGCGATGACATCGCCGGGCACTGTCAGGGCCTCGACGGACACACCCAACGGCAGGATCGAGGGGTCCTGCTCGGCATGCTCGGCCATCGCCCGATCCAGCCCGGCGGCCAGTCGAAGACCGAACCGGCTCGGACCGAAATGATCCGGCTCTTGCAGCGGAGTCGTCGCCAACCCGAAGCTCACACAGGTGTGGAGAACGGCCTCGGTCATTGCGAATTCGTGCGCCGGCAGCAGCGGATGCCGACGCAGCACCTCGGCATGGATCCACCCGGCCGACCGTGCCGAGCCCAGACCGATGTCATGGAGGACGGAGAGCACGGCGAAGCGCAGCAGCGGCATCGCCGGCACCGACAGCCCATAGCCCTTGAACAGGGACTTCTTCGGAGCCGCGAGCACCGTGAGGCGTTCGTTCTCGCTCGCCCCCGCCGCCAGCTGCGTGACGTCGAGCAGATCGCGCAGCCACGCCCCGACCAGCGCCGCCCACAGTTCGGCACGATCGCCGGCGAGGGCGGAGTCGGCATCGTCGGCGGCCGTCCACTGCGGATCGAGCGCATCGTCGAGGACCCCGATGAGGTGCAGCGATTTCGCCGCCTGCAGCAGGGTGATCGTCTGCTCGAGACCCAGTTCGAGGGTGCGGGCGAGTCGGGAGACGTCTCGTTTCGAGATGCCGCCGCTGGTCAGCCGGGAGATCGGGGAGGCGGCGAGCTCATCGACGAGGCCGCGCAGAGATGAGATGACCTCGGCCACGGCGGCCTGTTCGCTGTTGTGGATGAGCGGCTGGCCGATCGTGGCCGTGCTCGCATCGACCGACGAAGGGTTGATCTGCCACGGATATGCCCTGGCTGATTCGGCCGCCGAGGTGGGCAGCAGGGTGATGGCCTCGGACTGGATCCGCCAGTTCCCATCCCCACCGGCCGGCCATGCCAGGCCGAGGCCGCGCAGTCGGGGCAGGGCCGCCTCGGCGAGGGCGGGATCGATATGCGGATTGCCGGTGATCTTGATCTCCGGCGTCGTCCGGGCCGCCTTGGCCAAGGCGATGAAGACCTCGAGCGACTGCGCATCGAGAGCTTCGATGCCGCGGGAGACCCCGATGCGCGAGGACGCGGCCGCGGCCAGGGCCGCCATCGTCGGGGACTCGGGTTGGAGGAGGTCGCGTCGAGTCCGGACGAAGGACTCGAAGTCGGCATCTGCACTGTGGGACAGCCACTGGCTGAAGGTCATTGACATCGCAGATCAGTCTATCGCGAGGGGTACAATGGAGGCGCAGAGAAGGATCAGAGATCGGACGGAAGGACGCGCATTGTCAGCCACTCGAGTCGACACGACCATCGTCGTCGCCGCGGTTGCCGCCGCAGCCATCGGGGCGCTCGGCCTCATCGGCGTCCTCGGCCAGGCCTGGATGGGACTCACGCCCAGTCCGCTGCTGACCTACCTGCCCATGATCCTCGTGCCCATCGCCGTCATCCTCGCCTGCGTGGCCATGATCCGAGCCGCCATCCGACGCAGACAGACCGGGGTGGGCCACCGCTGAAACCATCACTCATGCCTCACCCTGCAGGTTCGGGTACGGGCATGAGCCCCACCCGCACAATGTGATCGAATGGTGCGGATCCCCACCTCGCCGAGGCGGCCGACCACCCAATCGCGTACGCCCCCGTGATCTCCCGCCGCGGACAAGGTGCTCACCGCCACCCTGCACGTGACCTCCACGGACAGGTGAGAGCCAGGGATCACAGCGCCGATGCGATGCCCTCGGTCCCGCAGTCGGCATGGTCTGACTGACGGCGATGAGGGCACACGAGCACAGCGACCACACCACCCGACCTGCTTGCCGGCCGCGGAATCCGACTCCGCAGCCGACCGACACACAGCCCGCACCTGCGGGCACCGTACGATCAGCCCGCTTCAACGGGTACGAACAGACAGAAAGGACATCATGCCCACCGGACGCGTGAAATGGTTCGATGCCGACAAGGGCTTCGGCTTCGTGATCGCCGAGGACGGCTCGCAGGCCTTCCTCCATTCCTCCGTGCTGCCCGAGGGAGTCGAAGTCACCAAGGGCACCCGGCTCGAATACGATGTCGTCGATTCCCGCCGCGGAGCGCAGGTGCTCAAGGCCCGCCCGATCACCACTCCCGGCAAAGTCGCCAAGGCCCGCCGACGTCCGGCCGTGGACATGGCAGTTATGGTTGAAGATGTCATCAAAGTTTTGGATGACCTCAACAACGGACTGCAGCACGGCCGTTACCCGGACCCCACCCATGGGAACAAGGTCGCCAGCCTGCTGCGGGCGATTGCCGACGATTTGGAGTCCTGATGTCATCACTGTTCAGTGATTGGCTGGCCCGGCAGACCGCCGCGCCCGTCGAGAACGACGCCGAACAGACCACCGAGGCGGCCCCCGGCAGCGATGTGCCGACCGCTGCGGGCGAATCGGCCGCCGCTGGAAGTGCGGTCGCCGCGGATTCCGGCACGGCTGCCTCGGCGAAGGCATCGAAGACCGGTCGTCCGCGATCGGGCACGGAGAAGGTCGTCCTCGACGCCCAGCTGGCCGCGGCGATCGACATCGCCCGCACCGCCATCACCGAGGTGGCCGGCACCGCCGTCGTCGGCGAACACCTGGGCACGGTGGCCGAGGCGACCCGCCTGGTCACCCACTACTTCGTGTGCACCGACCCGACCTACCGCGGTTGGCGGTGGGTGGCCGTGCTCGCCCGCGCTCCGCGTGCGAAGAAGGTCACGGTCTGCGAAACCGCGCTGCTGCCCGGGCCCGATGCTCTCGTCGCCCCTGAGTGGGTGCCGTGGGAGGAACGGCTCGAACCCGGCGATATGGGCCCGCGCGACACCCTGCCGAAGCTCGACCAGGATCCGAACCTGCAGCCGGGCTTCCAGCAGACCGAGGACAATTCGGCGGACAACGTCGACCAGATCCAGAACTTCGAATTCGGTCTCGGTCGTGAACGCGTGCTCTCCTCCGACGGGCTGAGCGCGGCTGCGAGCCGATGGGCGGAATCCGACGCCGGACCCGACAGCGAGTTCGCCTCGCGCGCGGCCGGACACTGCGGCAGCTGCGGCTACCTCATGCCGATCGCCGGATCGCTGCGCCAGAAGTTCGGGGTCTGCGCCAATGCGTGGTCGCCGTTCGACGGTCGCGTGGTCGGCCTCGAATCCGGGTGCGGTGCGCATTCGGAGACCGATGTGAGACGGCCGAACAACGAGCCTGCTGAAGCGGTCGTCGACGACTACTCCGGCGAGCTCGAGTTCCAGGAGGGCTGAACCACTCGATGTCCCAGATGTTCCGGTCGCTGTCGGAGCCGAACTACCGGCACTGGTTCGCCGGTGCCCTGATCTCCAACACCGGGACATGGATGCAGCGCACGGCGCAGGACTGGATCGTCCTGACCATGCTCACGGACAACAACGCTTCGGCGCTCGGCCTCACCATGGCGCTGCAGCTGGGACCGCAGCTGATCATGTTCCCGTTCGCGGGAAACCTCGTCGACAAGTTCGACAAACGGCGTCTGCTCATGGTCACTCAGGCGCTGCTGGGATTCATCGGACTCGTCCTCTTCGTCCTCACCATCACCGACGTCATCGTCCTCTGGCACGTCTACGTGCTCGCGTTCACGCTCGGGATGCTCACAACCCTGGACAACCCGGCCAGGCAGGCCTTCGTCTCCGAACTCGTCGGTGAGAAGCTGCTGCCGAATGCCGTCAGCCTCAACTCGGCGTCCTTCAACGGCGCCCGCATGATCGGTCCGGCCGTGGCCGGTGTGCTCACCGCTGTCATCGGGCCCGGTCCCGTCTTCCTCATCAGCGGACTCGGCTTCGCGGCGACGCTCACGGTGCTCCTCCGGCTCGACAAATCGAAGCTGCACCCTTCCGGTCGGCGTGGCAAGGGCGGAGTCCTCGGCGGACTGAAGTATCTGCGCAGACGCCCGGACATCACGGTCGTGCTCGTCGTGCTGTTCATCGTCGCTACCTTCGGATTCAACTTCAACATCTACACGGCGACGATGGCGAAGATCGAATTCGGCAAGGATGCCAGCGGCTTCGGCCTGCTCAACTCCGTCATGGCCATAGGATCGGTGACCGGAGCGCTCGCCTCGGCCAGGCGGGAGAAGCCCCGCCTGCGATTCATCTTCGGAGCCGCCGGCGGATTCGGTGTGGCCGTCGGCGTGGCATCGCTGATGCCCAACTACTATCTCTTCGCCGCCTCGCTGATGTTCGTCGGCTTCGCATCGCTGACGATGATGACCTCGGCGAATGCCTATGTGCAGACGACCACCGCGCCGAACTACCGCGGCCGAGTCATGGCCATCTACGCGGCCGTCGTCATGGGCGGCACCCCGATCGGGGCACCCCTGGCCGGCTGGGTGGCCGATGCCTTCGGACCGCGGATGGCGCTCGTTGTCGGAGCCGCCTCGGGGATCATCGCCTTCGCCGTGGGCCTGCTGTGGATGATCATGGCCAAGGACTTGCGCCTCCACCGGGATCCGAAGTCGCGGATCCGGCTGCACATGAGCTATCAGGGCAGGCCGCCGGGCGGCAGCGGACACTGACGGGTTCGAGCGGGCGGGGCAACTGTCCGCAGGTGGGAGTTCGACCTGGGGCGGTGTCGGGCGGAAGCCGGCACTCTGCGGGGGTTGGCACTCGGCGGGTCCGGAGGTTCGTGTCATAGAATTTCGATCGACCGCCTCGGCGAGGGATTCGAGGGTCGAGCAATGGAAACGGACGGACTGTGACAACTGACATCATCACCTCGGTGCTCGTCGGCCTGGCGATCCTCGTCGGCTGTCTGGGCATCATCGTGCCGGTGCTGCCCGGGTCGATCCTCATCGCCATCGCGGTGCTCATCTGGGCGATCATCATCGGCGGACCGACCGCATGGATCATCTTCGCCATCGTCGCCGTGTTCGTCGCGGCCGGGATGAGTGCCTCGCTCGTGCTCACCGGCCGCAAACTCAAATCCATGCAGGTGCCGAACTCCTCGGTGCTGCTGGGCGGAGTGCTCGCCGTCATCGGATTCTTCGTCATTCCGGTGCTGGGCCTGCCGATCGGCTTCGTCGCCGGCCTCTACCTCGCCGAGTATTCCCGCCTCAAGGACGGAAAGACGGCGTGGAACTCCAGCTGGGAGTCGATCAAGGTGATCGGCCTCGGTGCGGGCATCGAGTTCATCCTCGCGATGCTCGCCGGCATCACCTTCGGCATCGGCGTGCTCATCCACTTCTTCGCCTGAGGCTCGCAAGCATCCGTCACCGTTAGGGCTTAATTGCATCGTTGCAGTGGGGTGTTTTGTCGCGAAGGGTGAGGGATGCCCCAAGTTCCGCCCGTGGCGCATGCATCCGTCACCGGTAGCGGCAATACGTCCTCGGAGTGGCTTCTCCTACCGCGGCAAACGCATCCGACGCACTGAGTGCCATAACACCCCTTTGCAACGGGTCGTTATGGCACTGAGTGGAGGAGTTGCGCGGCCGAGGTGCTGGCGGCCGACACTGGAAACTTGCGTATGCGTTGCGTCCGCAGCCGCCGGTCGCGGCTCTGCGCTACTTGAGGGCGTCGATGACGAAGTCGATGCAGTTAAGCAGTGCCCGCACATCGTCGGGGTCGACGGAGACGAAGGTCGCGATGCGCAGCTGGTTGCGGCCGAGCTTGCGGTAGGGCTCCACGTCGACGACGCCATTGGCCCGCAACACCTTGGCCACAGCAGCAGCATTCACCGACTCATCGAAATCGACGGTGGCCACGACCGACGAACGATCCGCAGCGTCTGCAACATAGGGGTGGGCCGCCTCGGCGGAATCCGCCCAGTCGTAGACGAGCCCGGAGGACTCAGCGGTCCGCTCGGCTGCCCAGGACAGACCGCCGTTGCCGTTGATCCACTCGATCTGTTCGGCGAGCAGCAGCAGGGTTGCGACGGCCGGAGTGTTGTAGGTCTGGTCTTTGGCCGAGTTCTCGATCGCGGTGACGAGGTCGAGCGAGGTCGGGATCCAGCGTCCGGAGTCCTTGATCTCCTGCGCGCGGGCGATCGCGCGCGGCGACATGATCGACACCCACAGTCCGCCGTCGGAGCCCATGTTCTTCTGCGGGGCGAAGTAGTAGACGTCGGTCTCGGCGATGTCGACAGCCAGTCCGCCGGCACCTGAGGTGGCATCGATGACGACGAGGGCATCCTCGGCGATCCCGGTCGGACGTGCGATCCGAGTGGCCACACCGGTCGAGGTCTCATTGTGGGGCCAGGCGAAGACGTCGGCGGCGGACTCTCCGGTGGCCGCCTCGGCGGGGGAGTCCACGAGACCAGCGGCAGCCAGGGCCTCCGGTGTCGGGATCGCAGCGGTGCCAGGTTCGGCGCCCAGGACGAGGGACGACTTCAGGTGCGGGGCGGTGTCGGTGGCCTTTGCGAACTTCTGTCCGAACTCGCCGAAGGTCGCGTGGGCTGCCCGTTCGCGGACGAGGCCGAAGGCCGCGATGTCCCAGAACACGGTGGACCCGCCGTTGCCGAGCACCACTTCGTAGCCCTCGGGCAGGCTGAACAGGTCGGTCAGTCCGGAGCGGATGCGGCCGACGAGGTTCTTCACCGGGGCCTGGCGGTGGCTGGTGCCGAGCACCTTCGTCGCAGCAGCGTTGAGTGCCTCGATCTGAGCGGGGCGGATGCGGGCCGGGCCGGACCCGAAGCGTCCGTCGGCGGGCAGGAGGTTCTTCGGGATCTCAATATTCGTCGCAGTCACGCTCGGCATTCTACGGCGGGCCCGCCCGGCGTCCGGGACCGGTCCGTCATGTGACGGACGTGCCGTCTCGACAATCCCGGTTTCGACCGCCCCACCGAGGCGGGGCCCCGCACCCATCGAGGCGGGGCTCGACCGCCCCACCGAAGCGGAACCCGGCTGACTCGTGTCCGTGCCGCGTCGTAGAGTGAAGACATGAGTGAGCCCGTCGATCGTCTCCCACAGACCCGGAAGTCCTATGACTCAGCCGTCTTCGAACACCCGGACACCGCACCCCTGGACCTGCTGCGCCAGTGGTACGACGAGGCGGCCGGCCACGTCCGCGAACCGAATGCGATGACCGTCTCGACCATAGACGAATGGGGCCCGAGCTCGCGCATCGTCCTGCTCAAAGGCCTCGACGAGCGCGGACTCCTGTTCTTCACCGACTACGACTCCGCGAAGGGCCGGCAACTGCGGGCCGACCCCCGCATCGCCGTGAACTTCCCGTGGCAGGACATGGAACGACAGGTCCGCATCCGCGGCCTCGCCGAGGTGGCCGCTCCCGAGGACTCGGACGCGTACTTCGCCGTCCGCCCCCGTGGATCGCAGATCGGGGCGACCGTGTCCAAGCAGTCCCAGCCGGTGACCAGCCGCGAGCAGATGCAAGCCGAATACGATGCCGCGGCGGCTGAGCTCGAGGGTCAGGACGTTCCGCGGCCCGACCATTGGGGCGGATTCCGCGTGCGCGTCTTCGAGATCGAATTCTGGCAGGGCCAGCAGAACCGGTTCCACGACCGCTGGGTCTTCCGCCGCGCCGACGGCAGCCACGAAGCAGCCGACCTCGACGACGCCTCGGCCTGGGAGGTCGTCCGCCTCTACCCCTGAGGCTCTTCCTCAGGGACCTGACCTTCCGTGTTGCAGAACGAATCAGCACAGGGCGCCGGCCACCCAGCACAATGGTCACAACATGCGCACCGCAACCGGGCGCAGACGATGCAAAGGAGCACCCATGACACCCCCAGCACTCAGCACCCAGTACGGGCCCGACGCCGTCTTCGACAACCTCATCGGCGGAGCCCGGGTGCCCAGCGACGACCGGTCGACGAATACGAACCCGTCCGACCCGTCCGATGTGATCGGCCGCTACGCCCGCGCGGATGCCGCCACGGTCGCCTCGGCGATCGATGCCGCCCGCGCTGCCGCCCCGGCCTGGGCGGACCTCGGCACACAGCAGCGATTCGCGATCCTCGACAAGGCCGGCAGCCTCATCGCCGAACGCGCCGACGAACTCGGCGATCTGCTCGCCCGGGAAGAGGGCAAACAGCTCGCCGAAGCCAAGGGCGAGGTGCTGCGCGCCTCCCAGATCTTCAAGTTCTTCGCCGGTGAGACCATTCGCAACACCGGTGAGGTCGTCGACTCGGTCCGCCCCGGGCTCATCGCCGAGATGACGCACGAGCCCATCGGCGTCATCGGCATCATCACCCCGTGGAACTTCCCGATCGCCATCCCGGCCTGGAAGATCGCCCCGGCTCTGGCCTTCGGCAATACGATCGTGTTCAAACCTGCCGAACTCGTCCCCGCCAGTGCGTACGCTCTGGTCGCTATCCTCGCCGAGGCGGGGCTGCCCGATGGGGTCCTCAACCTCGTCATGGGGCCGGGCTCCGTCGTTGGGGAGGCGTTGACCACCTCGGCGAAGGTCGACGCCGTGACCTTCACCGGATCCGTCGCCGTCGGACGGTCCGTCATCGCATCGGCTGCGGCCCACCAGATCAGAGTGCAGTGCGAAATGGGCGGGAAGAATCCGCTCGTCGTGCTCGGCGACGCCGACCTCGAAGCGGCCGCCGAGGCCGCGATCAACGGAGCCTTCTTCTCCACCGGCCAGCGCTGCACCGCGTCCTCCCGCCTCATCGTCACCTCCGATGTCCACGACGAATTCGTCGCGCTGCTCAAGGAGAAGATGGCGGCGCTGACCGTCGGAGACGCCCGCGCCGAGGGCGTCGCCATCGGACCCGTGGTCTCCAAGACCCAGCTCGACCAGGACCTCGATTACATCGCCAAGGCCCGAGCCGAAGGCGGGGAGGTCACCGGCGGTGAGCTCATCGATTCGGACACGGAGGGGTACTTCCTCGCGCCCGCACTCGTCACGGGCACGAAGCCGGGCGACACGATCAACGTCGAAGAGGTCTTCGGTCCGGTCGCCTCGGTGATCGAGGTCGCCGACTACGACGAAGCGCTGGCCGTGGCCAACGACACCGAGTTCGGACTGTCCGCGGGCATCTTCACGACCTCCCTGAAATATTCGACCCACTTCAAGCGTTACGCCGATGCCGGGATGGTCATGGTCAATGCTCCGACTGCAGGAGTGGATTATCACGTGTCCTTCGGCGGACGGAAAGGGTCGAGCTATGGTCCCCGCGAACAGGCTCGGGCGGCACGCGAGTTCTTCACAGTGCACAAGACGACCTACACGAACGCGGGCTGAGCCGGGCGGTGCGAATTCTTCCCGAACGGGCAGATGCAGACCCCGGTCGAGCCGTCAGGCGCTGACCGAGGTCGCCTCCGGGACGGGGCGAATCCTCGAATCACGGGAATTGCTGAACGCACGATAGGATTGGGGCAGATCGCAACGGCCGCGAACGGGTTCGCCTGCGCGGGGCGGGGCAGGGTCGGAACGACCCGAAATGGTGACAACGCCTGAAACGGTCGAAACGACCTGAAGACGAAGAGTGGAGTGGCTGGTCAGAAGTGAACGACCTCATTGATACAACCGAGATGTACCTCAAATCGATCATCGAGCTCGAAGAACAGTCGATCGTGCCTTTGCGTGCCCGCATCGCCGAGCGCCTGGACCATTCCGGCCCCACCGTGTCACAGACCGTGGCGCGGATGGAGCGCGACGGACTGCTCCACGTCGGCAACGACCGCCATCTCGAGCTCACTCCGGAGGGCCGACGGATCGCCACCGACGTCATGCGCAAGCACCGCCTTGCCGAGCGTCTCCTCTCCGATGTCGTCGGACTCGAATGGGAACTCGTCCACGACGAGGCCTGCCGCTGGGAGCACGTGATGAGCGAGCAGGTCGAGCGCAAGCTCGTGACGTTGCTCTCGGAGACCTCCACCGGGCCCTACGGCAACCCGATCCCCGGACTCGACGTCATCGGCGGCGAGGCCTCGAAGACCACCGACGTCATCGACCTCGCCACGGCAGTCGGCCGGGACGGTGCGAAGAAGCTGACGATCGCTTGGCTGGCCGAACCCCTGCAGGTCGATATCCATCTGCTTCAGCAGTTCCAGGTCGCCGGCGTCCTGCCGGGCAGCGACGTCGAAATCTCTCGCAACGGCGAATACATCACCGTGCAGGTGCCCGGCGCGCAGGACGTACTCGACCTGCCAGTCGAGACCGCCTCGCACGTCTTCGCCTACCGAAGCTGAGACGCCCAGAGGCCTCCGCCGATAGCGGCGAGACTGAGTCTCGGTAACGGGACGAGAGGGCGTTTCGGTGACGGCAGCGCTGTGTCTCGATAACGACGAGACCGAGCAACGGTAACGAAAGACCGGGTGCCCGAACCCCGATTCGTTACAAATGACTGTGATCTCTGACCCAGGGAGTGGATTTTCCACCCCTGGGTCACGTCGTATAACGAGAAAATGTTACGAATATTCTACGCCGTTTAGGGCCTCTGACCTGCGTTTTTATGGATAACATCACGGTTCTCCTCCGGTGGTTGTGACAAAAACGTGACAATCAGTCACCGATTGGTTACAGTTGTGGAGGTCGTTCACGCAATGACGACTGCACAGCGAGAACCGAACGCCGCGCTCGCTGTGGGATACCAAGGACCAAGAGCGGCGGTTGGCCCGGAAAGCCAATAGGTGCGAGAGGGAAAACGTGGCAACTAAGCAGCATGGCCGCCGCGCCGCCGATGCCAAGGTCAAGACTCCACTGACCGAACTCACTGAACTTCTGAACGCCAACTCAGGCGTCTTCGGCCGTCGCGCAGCAGTTGTCGCTGCCAGCGGTGGTCTGCTGACCGCCGCAGTGATGCCGGCCGCCGGCCAGGGAGCCGACGACCAGAGCAAGGTCTCCGCAGAAGCCGAGACCACCCAGAAGGTCGATTTCGAGAACCAGACCGTCACCATCGGCGACGACTCGAAGGACAAGAAGGACGACAAGAAGTCCGATTCCTTCGGTGTCGAGAGCAAGGCCATCACCGCTGAAGCTGCTCCGAAGCCCAAGCCGAAGCCCAAGCCGGTCGAAACCTCCACTCCCGCCTCCGACGAATCCGCCGGAACCTCCGACGACACCGCCAACAGCGGATCGTCCGATTCGGGCGAGTCCGACTCCAAGGACTCGGGATCCATCGACGGATCCAAGGCCGAGCAGGTCCTCGCCTGGGCTCAGAAGGGCGTCGGAACCCCCTACGTCATGGGCGGAACCAGCCAGAGCGGCTGGGACTGCTCCGGCTACACCTCGTGGGTCTACAGCCACGTCGGCGTGAACCTGCCCCGCACCTCCGGTGCACAGAAGGGTGCAGGCCAGATCGTCTCGCAGTCCGAAGCCAAGCCCGGTGACCTCATCTGGCACCCCGGCCACGTCGGCATCTACGCCGGTGGCGGACAGATGTACGATGCCGGTTCGCCGAGCTCGGGAACCTCGAAGCGCAGCTACAGCTGGATGGGCAACGTCACTTTCATCCGCGTTCTCTGATCTTCTTTCCGATTGCTCCCCGTGAGACTCGACGGTCCTCGAGTCGCACGGGGAGCTTTCGTATGCCCGGAAACTTCGCGCGCCCGCTCGCACCTACCGGATTCGGTGAACGGAAACCGAAGTTTCCGTGACGCGAGCCGTATGAATTGGGTCACGGGCGCGCGCGGCGTTACTCTGGAGAAGATTGAGTTCCATAAACGGTGGACACCAAGTGGTGTCAACCGCTGATGCGAAGGAAAGCGGATGGGGCATAGTCGAATAATTCGAATAGCCGCTCCAGTCTCTGGTGCGGAGTACATATCTGTCTCCGTGCCCTCTTTCCCAGGCGTCGTGCCCATGAGCACGGCGCCTTTTGTGTTCCCCGGGGCCGGGGCAGCCGGTTTCGGCCCGATAGAGAAGAAGATGAGGGGCGAGATATGAAGACTCTCGTGCTGAACGCCGGTTATGAACCGCTGTCGATCGTTCCGTTCACACGAGCCGTGGTGCTCGTGCTGACCGGAAAGGCGACAGTTCTGGCCGCAGAGGACATTCCGGTGAGATCCGAGCACATGAGTCTCGATCAGCCCTCCGTCATCCTGCTCACCCGCTATGTGCGCCCGCCGAGCAACCGCCGCGTCTCGCTCTCCCGTCGCGGAGTCCTGCGTCGGGACGGCCACCGCTGCGCCTATTGCTCGAAACCGGCGTACACCGTCGACCACGTCGTCCCACGGTCTCGCGGAGGAGCGAACACCTGGGAGAATCTCGTCGCGTGCTGCCGCGAATGCAACAATCGCAAGGGCAATCGCACTCTCAGTGAGATCGGTTGGAAGCTCAGCTTCCTGCCGCAGGAGCCCCGCCTGGGTCAGCTGTGGATGCGTGGGATCGACAAGCCTGTCGAGAAGTGGCGACCATTCCTCGAATACTCCAGCGCTGCTTGACAACAGCTCCAGCGCCGCCTGAAAACGGGCCATCGTCCCAGATAGGGGACCGTGTTGTCCATATGTTGGCGCAATTCGGATAACGATGTGACATAGGTGAAGTTCTCACCGTCAATGTGCTCTAGGGTGGACGAAACAGAAGTTCGCTTCGACCCAAGGAGCTTGCGATGAGTGAGCAGGATCGCCCACAGAACCCCGACCCGGCCCCGGCCGGTGAGCCCGAAGCCGTCATCGTCGGAATCGACGGTTCGCCGCCGAGCCGCAATGCCCTGTCCTGGGCGATCCAAGAGGCACGCTCCCTGGACCGTCCGATCCGCCTCGTCGGCGCCTACACGATCCCGAGCGTGGCCGCGGCCGCCATCGACGTGTCCTATGTGCCCATCGACGACAGCTCGATCCGTGCGGCCGTGACGAACACGCTCAAGGAGGCCGCCGCCGAGGTGAAGGCCGCCGGTGTTCCCGTCGAGGCGGTCATCGAGATCGGAGACGCCGCTGGTGTGCTCATCGACGAATCGAAGACCGGCTGCCTCACCGTCGTCGGCTCCCGCGGGCGCGGGGGCTTCGCCGGTCGTCTCCTCGGCACGGTCTCGAGCGCTCTGCCGGCGCACTCCGCATGCCCGACAGTCGTCGTCCCCTCCTGCTGGGACAACCAGGCCGAGCGCCCCGCGCACCCGACCTCGTCGCGGCCGATCCGACAGGACGGCGTCGAGGTCGAAACCCACGACCCCAATGCCGAGTCGATCGAAGGTCTGCGCTTCGACGGGAAGGTCGTCGTCGGCGTCGACTCGCTCGGCGCCGAATCCCCGGCACTGTGGAAGGCTGCCCGACTGGCTGTGCGCCGTGGATCACCGCTGCACATCGTTGCCGTGATCACCACAACGGTCATCGGTCCCGAGTGGCTGCCGAGCACCGCCGACCTCGAACGCCTCGTCAACGAGGGCGCGGACAAACTCGTCGTCGCCAAACAGCGGCTGGCGGAGGAGTTCCCTGATCTCGACGTCACGTGGACGCTCTTCGACGGCCAGCCCGCCGAGGTGCTCGTCCGAGCCTCTGACACGGCCGAAGTGCTCGTCATCGGCTCGCGTGGCCGCGGCGGATTCGCCGGCCTCCTGCTCGGTTCGACCTCGCAGTCGGTGCTGCCGTACTCGCAGTGCCCGACGATGGTCGTCCGCGTCGCCCGCGATCACGGTCGCCGCAAGAGCAACGAGGCCCCGGCAGAGCCTGGCCTCTAGACCCCGCCTGAGTCCGTGAATCCCGATCACGAGGAGCGGATCCTTCAGGCCGGAAGACAATCACCGAGGCGGCCGATCGATACGATCGGCCGCCTCGGCGATGGTGGGTCTGGGCGACATCTGCAAGTGGATCTTGCTCGGACAGGTGGTTCTGGCGCCCCCGGGCAGATTCGAACTGCCGACACCCGCTTTAGGAGAGCGGTGCTCTATCCCCTGAGCTACGGGGGCCAGGTGGTCGTCCTCAACCACGATCACCCAGTGTAGCGTAGAAGAAACCTCACTGTTCCACGGTGTGCCAGCACCTATTATGGACAGATTCTCGTTAGGGTCGAATTGTGTCGGATTCCGTTAGAGACGAACAGTTCCCAGAACTCGGAGATGTCTTCGCCGAGTGGAAGAAGCAGGCTGCCCATCTGGGCGGTCGCGACACCATGCTTCATTTCCGGGACTCCCGTGACGGCAGTATCGACCTCTCCGGCGCCCACCCCTCCGGCCTGGCACAGCTGCTGGCCGGTCGCGCCACCCGACTCTCCAGCCTCATCCGCGACCACGACATCCTCACGGACGCGCGTCGGCGTGCGAAATCCATCCGGTCGAAGGCAGAGCAGCTCGACAACGAACGCGGCATCCGCACCGCCCACCTGGCGCTCGGATTCGCTTCGTGGACGGAGAAGGACGCGAAGTTCAAGTTCAATGCCCCCGTCGTCATGCGCCACATCACGCTGGTGCCTCGTGGGTCCCGAGTCGAGGACTACGAGATCGTGCTCGACAACGAGATCACGATCAACCCCGCTCTCGTCCAGCATCTGCGCGAGGAATACGACCTCGACGTGCCCGTCGACGAATGGGTCGACGCGACCGGCGGACCGCACGGCTTCGACCCGGGCCCGGCTCTCGACCGCCTGCGCGATCTGGGGCAGAACGTGCCCGGTCTGCGGATCAACCACCGCCTGATCATCTCGACGTTCGCGAACATCGCAAACCCGTTCTCTACCGACTACCTGCCTACCCAGCATCCCGTTCTGCGGGCGCTGGCCGGTGACGAGGACGTGCGTGCCTCCCTCGGCGGGCCCTCGTATGTGCCGCAGCCGGGCGTGCTCCCGGACGAGAAGATCGCCGCCGCCGAGAAGGCCGAAGCCGAGCAGAAGCGAGCCGAAGCGAAGAGAGTCGCCGGCGTCGACGCTGCCGCCGAGTCCGCAGACAAGGACACCGAACCCGCAGGCGGCGAGAAGTCGGCGCCTGAAGCGACCTCCGCGGACGCAGCGAAGTCAGGAGCTGAGACCAAGACTGCGGAAACGGCAGAAGGCGACCCCGCCGAGGATGCTGCTGAGTCCGCTGTTGAGTCGGCAACCAGCGGCGAGAAGACCGGTGAGAAAGCTGCGTCCGAGAAGCCTGCGGCCGAGAATGCTTCGTCCGAGGCAGCTGCCGGTGCCGCTGATGCAGCGGATGCCGATGCCGATGAGGACTACGGTCAGCCGACCGTGCCGATCACCGACGAACCACTCGATGCCGCAGAGCCGGTCACTGCCGCCGAGTCCGCCGTCGACACGACCACCGACGACGAGAAGACGTCGACCGATGCCGAAGCTGTATCGGCGACCAAGTCTGAGAAGACAGCACCCGCGGCTGAAGCCGACGGTGAAGACGTCGTACCCGCTGCGCTTCAGGAGCCGATCACCCCTCTTCCCGACCGGAAGCCGCAGGAGGAATTCCTCGTCATCGACGTCGACGGTGACCAGCAGGCCGTCGTCGACGCTGCCGTGTCCGGTCACTCCGTCGTCGTCGACACCCCGCCCGGAACCGGTGCCACCCAGGTTGCCGTCGCCGTGGCCACCACACTGGCACACACCGGCAAGAGCGTCCTCTTCCTCGCGCAGACCTCCGATGCGCTCGACGATTTCTCTGCTCGCCTCGGCGAGGTCGGACTCTCCGACTTCGCGGTCGACACCCGCGCTGGTTCGGAAGACATCCGCAAACAGCTCATCGGTCTCATCGCCTCGGCAGAGAAGTCCGAACGCCCGGACCTGTCTCACCTGCTGACCGAACTCAACGAACAGCGGGCGACCCTGGCCGACCACGTCTCCTCCCTGCACCGCAGGCGCAAGCCGTGGGACGTCTCCGTCTACGAAACCATGCAGCACCTCGCCGAACTGACCTCCGGTGATGACTCCCCGCAGACACCGGTGCGCTTCGATGACGATATCCTCGGCGCCAGCGACGACCGCCGGAACATCCTGCGCGGCAAACTCGGTGAACTCGCCGGACTGGGTGCTTTCACCCTCGATGTCGAAGACACCGTCTGGTTCGGAGCCGATCTCAAATCCGTCGAAGAGGCCGAAGCCGCACGCACCGTGGCCGAACGCATCGGTCGGATGATCCCCGACCTCGTCGCTGCCACCGAACCGGTGCTGCAGAAGGCGAAACTCAATCCGCGCCGCAATGTCGATGACTGGTCCCGCGCCGTCCGCGTGCTCCTGCGCGTGCGCAAGACGCTCGACAACTTCGCACCCGACATCTACGACCACCGCCTCGATGACCTCATCGCCGCCACTGGCACACCCGAATACCGGGCCGATGTCGGCGTCGAGATGGGCATGATGCAGCGCCGTCGACTGAAGAAGTCGGCCGCGGAGTTCCTCCGGCCCGGCGCCGAGGTGGCTGACCTCCACGAGGCACTCATCGACGTCCGAGCCCAGCGGGTCATCCTGTCGGACCTCGCCGGACATGACGGCCGCCCGCAGATCCCGCGCGGCGTCCTCGAAGCCGACGAGATCCTCCAGAGCGTGGAAGCCGATATGGCCAAGCTCGCCCCGATCCTCGAGACGACGCCGGACGGCGGGGACCTCGGATCGATGCTCATCGAGGAACTTCAGGCACGTGCCGAAGCGATGGGCAGCGATTCGGAGAACCTCGCCGATCTGCCCGAACGGTCCCGCCTGCAGCGTGAACTCGACGGCGAGGGCCTCGGCGATCTCATGGCCGATCTGCGCAGGCGCAAGGTCGACGAGTCACTCGTCGGCCCCGAGTTCGACCTCGCATATTGGGCCTCCGTACTGCAGACCATGGCCGGTGAAGATCCTGCGATCGGCCGCCACGACGGTGCCGCTCTCCACCAGGTGGCCGAAGGCTTCCGCGAGAACGACCGCGCATTCGTCGCCGCCGGTGCCTCCCGACTGCGCTACAACCATGCGCAGGCATGGAAGCGCGGAATCGAATCCGACCCGATCGCCGCCGGAGTCATCAAACAGGAGCTGCTGTCGAAGCACACCTCGACGAAGCGGATCTCCACGCAGGCACCCGAACTGCTGACGACTCTGGCCCCGGTGTGGATGGGCAGCCCGTACACGGTGCCCGAACTCTTCTCCGCTCTGCCTCTCTTCGATGCGGTCGTCATCGCCGATGCCGGACGGCTCTCGGTCGCCGATGTCGTCCCCGGAATCACCCGAGCCCGTCAGGTCATCTCCCTCGGAGACTCCCGCCTGCTCGGACCGCGCCCGTTCTCGATCGCGGTCGATCGCTTCGGCATGGACGACGGGAAACATCCCCGCTCGGTGCAGGACCGCCTCGGCGAGTTCCTGCCGCGGATGCGACTGTCGAACTCCTACCGCTTGTCCCCGGTCGGGCTCATCGACCTGGCCAACCGGCACTTCTACGATTCGACGATTTCGACGCTGCCGACCGCGCATACCGGTGAGGGCAGCGGCCTCGAATTCTCCTATGTCGCCGACGGCAGGGGCCCCACGGACATCGGGACCGGGCGGGTCGAGAGCCCCGACGCCGAGGTCAAACGCGTCGTCGATCTGGTGCTCAAGCACGCGCGGAATCGGTCGCGGGAGTCATTGGCCGTCGTCGCGCTCACCCCGCATCATGCGCAGCGAGTGGCTACGGCGATCTCGCGGGCGATGAAGGATCTGCCGTATGTGGCGGCGTTCTTCAACGATTCTTCGAAGGAACCATTCGTCGTCACCGACGCCGAACGCGTCCAGGGCATGTCGCGCGATGCCGTGATCTTCACCCTCGGCTATGGCCGCACCGTCCACGGTCGCGTCATCCACGACTTCGGTCCGCTGTCCGGGCCGGATGGTCGTCGCATCCTCGCGGCCACGATGACGCGGGCCAGGAAGCGGCTGACCCTGGTCTCGAGCATCGAGGCCGAGGACTTCGATCGCAGCAAACTCAACGGGGGAGCGGTCATGCTCCCACAGCTGCTCGAAGAGGTCGCGACCGGCGGCGTCCACCAGCCCGGACCGCACGGCGAGATCTACGATCCGCTGTTCAATGACATCGCCGACCGGCTGCTGCAGCTCGGCGTCGTCGCTCACGAACACTACAACGGCATCGACCTGGCCGTGGCGAACTCCACCGAGGACGAGCACGGAATGATCATCGCCGTCGCCGGTGACGGACCCGAATACGCGTCGATGCGCAGCCTGCGCCAGCGGGATCGGGTGCTGCCCGAACAGCTGAGCCGCCGAGGCTGGAAGTTCATGCGCGTGTGGTCGACCGATGCGTTCGTCGACCCGCAGACAGAGACCGAGAAGATCTTCGAGACCTGGCGTGCCACCGTGGAGACGATGAGCCCGCAGGCCGTGCTCAACGCGGCACGTGCCGCGTCGGTGGTCGTCGGCCGCACCGGCAGCCGACCGAAGCTCGTGCCCGGTCTGCCGATGCACAAGTACTCCGCCGAAGGCCTCGATCAGATGATCGACTGGATCCAGTCGGATGCGGTCGTGCGCGGCGACGGTGAGATCAAAGATCTGCTGCGCACCGCCCTGGCGCAGAAGGGCAACTCGAGCCGCGGCGATTCCCAATTGCAGGCCGCCGTCGACCGCTACCGCGAACGCCATGCGCAGGCGAAGAAAGTCACGGGCGCTGAGGTGTTCATCCCACGGTCGAACTCGGCCGGCCCTGTCGAAAACGACATCTTGCCGACCTTCGACACCGGTAAGATCCGTGCCGATGAGCTCCGCTCCGCCGGCCTCGTCCAGACCGCAAGCAATGACCAGGTCCCCGAGGCGGCCGACGAGTCCGCCCACGCTGATTCGGTTGATGCGAAGTCTGACAGTGCCGGTGAGGACAGTGCACGTTCGTCCGCGGAGGCAACTGCCACGCACGACTCTGAGGCCGCCAGTGCAGCTGGGGCCGAGTCCGCAGATGCGGGTTCCGCCGACGAGGATTCGACCGCCGCTGACATTGGCGGGTCGGATTCGGCCGAGGCGGAGTCGGGTGAGGCGGAGTCGGCTGAGTCCGGGACGGACGGGACCGCCTCGGCGAAGTCGGGGTCGAAGAACGACGATGCCTGACCGGCCCGCCGGCGCCGAGGATGCTGATTGCGACCGAGAAACGGGCGGCAGTGACCGAGAAACGGTTGATCCCAGTGTCATGGGGGCAGGCGGTGAGCCGGAAGAGCCATCGCACGGGGACGGCGAGTCCGGCGCTGAGCCGGTACAGCCATCACATGGCGACGGCGATGCCGAAACTGATGAGTCTCGGAGGGCCCGGGTCGAAGCGGCGAAGCGTCGATATCGAGCGACTCTGCGCAATGAAGCCGACTCCGGTGGCGGCGGCTTCAGCGAGGACTACTACCGTTCGCAGAAGCCCCCGCACTGGTCATAGCTCCTGATCCGTCTGGTGGCTTCGATCTGTCCGGGCATCTCCGCGCCCTTTACGGTCGGTCAATAGCGCCCGATCGGTCTCAGAAAGGCTGATAGGTTTCAAGCGGGCTGGAGAGGTTTCAGACATGAAGAAGGCCCGCTCTCGGATGAGAGCGGGCCTTCTTCGCGATCGGCTGGTGATCAGTGCCGCGGAGGCTGGTTCGGATCGATCGGACCGTCGGTAGCGGGACCCTCGGCAGGTCCGGCAGGCGAGGCAACCTGGTTGCGCAGGATCTCGCGGATGTCGCCGAGCAGATCCTCGGTGGTCGGAGGAACTTCTTCTTCGGGAGCTCCGCGCTTGCGCAGCTCGTTGAGCTTGTTCATCGGCACGATGATGATGAAGTAGACGATGGCGGCCACGATGAGGAAGTTGATGGCCGCAGTGATGACCGCACCGATATCAAGGGTGGCCTCGGGCACGCCTTCCTTGAGCGGGATCTGCAGGGCCGGTCCCTCAGCGCCACCGACAGCGGCGATGAGCGGGTTGATGATCTTGTCTGAGAAGGCGGTGACGATGGCGGTGAAAGCGCCGCCGATGATGACCGCTGTTGCGAGTTCGACGACATTCCCCTGGAGAATGAAGTCTCTGAATCCCTTAAGCATTAGAGAAACCCTTTCGGTGTGTGTTCACTGAAATGCTGTTATCGAATAGCTCAATTACGTTCCAATAGTACACATGGGTAACTCATTGTCAGCAGAAATGTTCTGCGAGTCTGATCATCGTATTGATGCTGCGGGTAATCGTTGTGATGCTCCGGGTAATCGGAACGCAGTGATGAATGCCGGTCGGGTGAACGCAGACTTCTCCGACCACCGCAGATCAGCAGGGCGGACGGCCCGGCGATGACATGGTTCAGCGAGGGAGGATTGCAAAGCTGATGGGGAGTCCGGCGAACTCGGCGACACGCCCGGCATCATCGGCGGAGAGGATCACGGAAACAAGTTGTCCTGACTCCGCGGCTATTCCTTCGGGTTTGTCGACGAGACGGGCGATCGTCACTTTCTCGACGACGATTTCCGACCCGCCATCGGGCAGGGACGAGAAGAGACGGATCTTCTGCCCCGGCTGGAGCAGTGCCGCCGAGGCGTCATCGGCCAGACGGATCGGCATGAGCAGATCGCGACTGCCTTTCGGCAGCGCCTGCTGATCGAGAACGATCGACGAGGTCAGGGGTGACCCCTTCGACAACCCCGCCGAGGTGGCCCGTCCCTTCACCTCATCAACCGACCTGAATGCCTTGTCGGGGACGAGGTCGGAAGGGAACTGAGTGAGAGTGAGGTCCTGGGCCTTGAGCTCGGTTCCGGGCGCCAGGTCCGACTTCGCGACGACGATCGCCGTTCCTGCGCTGCTCGGTGTGAGCACCCAGACGGCAAGAGCGCAGGCGCATGCGAGGCAGATGGCGGCGAGGATGCGCTGCGGCCGAATGCGAGACGGCCGTGACCAGCTAGAAGACGAGGACCGGATGCGGTGGAAGATGCCCATGCGCCGAGTCTGCGGCGGTGCGCGGCCCGCGGCAAGGGTACGGTACTTGCCTGTGGACAGTTCGTGCCGTCCACAGGCGATCGGTGTTTGAGTGACGAGAGCCGGTTCGGCGCGGTTTCCGGTCGGCTGGCGGCTGAGGCGAATCGCCTCGTGGGTAGAGGCGGTCAGCTGGCGGCTGGGAAGGTGCGCCAGCGACCGGCGTTGTTCAGCTGGCGGCTGGGGTGCTTGCTGCCGAGGAGCTGCTCGATGACGAAGTCGACGAGCTGGAAGATTCCATCGACGACGAGCTCGAGGACTCCTTCGAGGAGGAGTCTGAACTCGAGGAGCTGACGGTGCTCGACTTGCTCGAGCGGGAGTCAGTGGCGTAGAAGCCGGATCCCTTGAAGCTGATGCCCACGGCGCCGAAGACCTTCTTCAGGCGGCCCTGGCATTCCGGGCAGACGGTGAGCGAGTCATCGCTGAAGTCCTGATGAATATCAAAGGCGTGACCACAGCTCTTGCAGGCGTAGGAGTAGACGGGCATTCGAGACCTTTCTTCGACGACAAGATTATAGTGCACGTCGGAACCTCCCCGGAGCACCGGTCCGCAATATGCACAAGGTTATCCACATATCAACACGCGCGAGTGGGTGCTGATTCCCGACGATCAGGCCGTGAAGATGTGAGTTCCGTCGTCGGTGACGGCCTCCGGGATGCGCAGGTCCCAGACTTCTGCGGCGAGACCCTTGAGGTTGAGCTCGTAGGCGAAGCACACCCCGACAACGCGGGGACCCGAGCCAGGAGCTTCCGAACCAGAAGCTGCCGAACCATTGCGTTCCGAACCAGGGGGCTCGGAACCAGGAAGTCCCGATCCGAAAAGGCCCGACCCGAGAGGCTCGGCCCCGTGCGGGCCGAAGGTCCTGTCGTAGAAGCCGCCTCCGTTTCCCAGCCGAGCACCATCGGTGCCGAAGCCCAGGGCGGGGACGAAGACGAGGTCGAGGCCGATCGTGGGGGAGAGCAGCTGGGCGGCGGTGAGCAGCTCACCATCCCGGGCCGGTTCGCGGATTCCCCATCGGCCCTGCGGTCTCAGGCTGGCCATTGAACCAGTGACCTGGCCGAACATCAAAGGTTCGCCCACCTTGGTGACGACGGGCAGGTAGACGGTGCCGCCGGATGCGAGAAACTGATCGAGTGCCGGGTCGAGGTCCGGCTCTCCGGGCAGCGCCGCATAGGCAAGAAGGGAACGAACCGGTGTTTCTCGGATGAGGTCCCACGCAGCGGCCGCCACCGCCCCCGCAGCCGCCGTGGTCCCCGGAGTCGCCTCGATGAGGGAGCGGTCTGCGCGAGCTGCGCGGATGCGGGACCGCAGCTGCGCCTTCGAAGTTTGTGAGTCCACGCATTTCAGACTAACCGGGGTTGGCGGATTCGTTAAGATGACTTCATGAGTGATGAAGTGCAGCGCACCGTTCGCAAGGCCGTGATCCCCGTCGCCGGTCTCGGAACTCGGTTCCTCCCCGCCACGAAAGCCACCCCCAAAGAGATGCTCCCGGTCGTCGATAAGCCGGCGATCCAGTACGTCATCGAGGAAGCCGTCGATGCCGGTCTGCAGGACGTTCTCATGATCACCGGTCGGAACAAGCGGCCGCTGGAGGATCATTTCGACCGGGTTGACGGGCTCGAGGCAGCGCTCGCGCAGAAGGGCGACGACAAGAAGCTCGCCGCGGTGCGCCATCCCTCGGAACTCGCTGATATCCACTATGTGCGCCAGGGCGATCCCAAGGGACTCGGCCATGCCGTGCTCAAGGGGCGTCAGCATGTGGGCAATGAGCCGTTCGCGGTCCTCCTCGGTGATGACCTCATCGATGAGCGCAGCCCGATCCTGCCGAAGATGATCGAGGTCGCGGAGAAGACCGGCGGCAGTGTCGTCGCCCTCATGGAGGTTCCGCCCGAGGCGATCCACCTCTACGGCTGTGCCGCCGTCGAGTCCACTGCTGACGACGAGGTCGTCAAGGTCACCGACCTCGTCGAGAAGCCCGCCACCGAGGATGCTCCGTCGAATCTCGCCATCATCGGCCGCTACGTGCTGGCGCCGGAGATCTTCGATGTCCTCGAGACGACGAAGCCGGGACGCGGCAACGAGATCCAGCTCACCGATGCCCTGCAGGAGCTCGCCGGAGACGACGAGGGCCACGGCGTCTACGGAGTCGTGTTCAAGGGCGCTCGCTACGACACGGGAGACAAGCTCGACTACCTCAAGGCCGTTGTGCAGATCGCATGCGACCGGGAGGACCTCGGCGACGATCTCAAAGCGTGGCTGCGCGAGTTCGTGCCGACGCTGGACTGAGCGCCGACACGGCTCCGAGCCGACCGTCCTGGTTCAGCCCATCCGGGCAGACCGACCTTGATCCCGAGAGCGAGGGCAGCCGTGTGTGGCCCGTCATCCTGACTGATCGACAGTCCGATATCGTGCTGCGACCGCTGCGCCGCCGCGACGAAGAGGCCTGGCGAGAGGTCCGCCGATTCAACCGCGACTGGCTGCGCCCGTGGGATGCGACCCTGCCTGCGCCGGGCCAGGAGCTGCCGGGGTTCCGCACGATGGTGCGGATGCAGGACAAACAGGCCAAACGCGGGCAGACCGTGCCGTTCGCCATCGAGGTCGACGGGAACTTCCGCGGACAGATCACCGTATCGGGACTGAGCTGGGGTTCGATCCTGTCCGGGCAGATCGGTTACTGGATCGACTCGCGCGTGGCCGGGCGCGGTATCACTCCGGTCGCCGTGGCGATGGCCGCCGACCACTGCTTCTTCGCCCTCGGACTCCACCGCATCGAAATCAACATCCGCCCGGAGAACACCGCGAGCCTGCGCGTGGTCGAGAAGCTGGGTCTGCGCGATGAGGGGCTGCGCGAGAAGTACATGCACATCGATGGGCAGTGGTGCGACCACCGCACCTTCGCCCTCCTCGCCGAGGAGGTCCCTCAGGGTCTGCTGGCCGCTTACAGGCACGGCACCGGCGGGTGGTAGACGCGAACCGGGGACGTCCAGCCGCCGCCTGGGAATTCGGTGAACTTCGCCCCAGTTTGACCGACACACCTCGCGTCTTCACGACTTCCCTGATGCCTGCAACTTAGGGTGGCATTGTGGACACCAGCATCATCGTCGTCATCGCCATCGTCGTGGTCTTCGCCGTTGCTGTGCCCGCAATGATTCGGAAGTCCGCGACGGATCTCTCGCGCGTCGAAATCGACACGGTTCCGGACAATGCGGCCGTCGTCTCCGCCGAGACAGCCATCCCCGGGCACGACCATTCGGAGCGCATCCAGGTCTTTCACGACAAACCTCGGAAGGTGCCGTCGGTTCCGACCCCGGACGTCTCACAGGAAGTCGAGGCCCCGAAGCTGAGTCTCTCGGCCTCCACTCCCGAGTTCGCCGTCATCGACGGTCACGCCGAAGCACACACCATCACCGAGGCCGCTGAGCACGCCCAGCTCAACGTCCTTCCCGTTGCGGTCGGTGAAACCTACTCCTCCCTGTCCGCCGACCATGCGGCCGTCGGTCGCGGTGTTGTCGTTTCCAGCGTAGGCGTCGGCACTGACACGGGTGTTCGTGCAGGCGCTGCCACTGACAATGTGCGACTGCTCCACCCCGCGGTCCATGCCGTCTTCAACGACAGCGGCCGCTCCGTCGGGCAGTCGGACAGACAGGGCCGTTCGCCACAGGCCCATCCGCCGCACTCGACCGGCGCGGGGCACAAGGCGTCGACGAGCCGGATGGCTTCGGCCGGCGCCGGTCCAGCTCCTCACGGAGGCGGACCACGTGAAGGCCGGTCCCGGACGGGACGCGGCGGCCACCTCGGCGAGGGGATGGCCGGCACAGATGGACAGAACCGACAGATTTCCAATCCGACCATCGGAACCGATGAGGAACATGCGATGACCGAGCAAGCCACGACCCTGCGGGAGTCACTGAAGTCGCTGAACACCATGGTCAGGGGCTTCTCCCTGGTCTTCCTCGCCTCGGTTCTCGGCATCCTTGTGTCGAGTGTGCTCGCGGCCTTCTCGGTCGTGCACATCGCCTTGGCCGGTGTCTTCCTCGGGCTCGCGGTCGTCACTCTCTTCCTCGTGCGCACGCTCAATCTGCGCAAGCGGGAGGCGAAGAAGAAGCTGCGACGTCTGCAGGAGACCGCACGGTCACGGTCAGCGGGCCAGCCGAAGCGTGCCGCTGAGCCGGAGCACGCCGCCAAGGTCGAGCGTGCCGCCGAGCCGAAGTCGGCCGAACCGTCGACTGCCACGGCACGACAGACTGCCACAGCCAGGACGACTGATGCTCAGCCTGTAGCTGGATCGCAGCCAGCTCGCACGGGCGCGAAGTCCGCGAAGTCGCAGACCGTTCCGGTCAAGCAGCAGCCTCGCACGGCCCCGGCATCGACCTCGAGCGGAACCGCTGCCCGGATCGCCGCGGCCGCCCAGGGCACAAGCGCGGCGGCGAAGGCCGCGCAGGCTCGCGCTGCGATGAACCGCTCCGCCGCGGCGAAGAAGTCCCGCGAAGAGGCCGACACCGGAGAGATCCCGCTCGTGCGCATCCGCAAGGAAGCCGCCGAGGGCCACACCACGCGCCAGGTCCTCCTCACCGGACCGATCCCGGTCGTGAAGGAGAACGCCACCGCAGACGGTGACGCGACTTCCGCCGAGGTGGCCGCCGGCTCGGAGGCCGCCTCGACGTCGGGCACCGTCGCCACCGCGGAATCAACGTCGACGGCAGAGCCAAAGGCGACGAGTACCAACATCGACCGCGAGAACGATGCCGACGCCGCCTCGGCGACGTCTGCAGAGAAGGCTCGGACCGAGTCCACCAAGACCCCGGTCTCTCTCGGAGCCGACCTCCTCACTGAGACCGAAACCGTCGCAGATGCGGCCGGTCGAAAGGAAGTCGATGCGGATGTGCACGCTGCACTTGATGCGGCGGCTCGCACGGTCGAGGACCCGTTCATGCAACGCCTGAAATCGCGCGACGGCTGGTCGCCGACCCCGCTGCCGGTGCCCAGCTATGTCGACGCACCCGAAGCCGAGCATCCGGTGCCCTCGGCATCGGCGGCCGATGCCAGCTCGTACGAAACCGAGGCCCGCAGCCGTGAAGATATCGCGGCTCAGTTCGCCGAAGAGCTCGGCTACCGGCCGGAACTCAGCGACTCCGCCCGCGAGGAAGGACCCCTTGGCCACGGGCGCAAGGCGATCCGGACGACGAAGGCCGCCGACCTCGGTGCAGTCAACGACGTTCTCGCTCGCCGGCGCGCGTGAAGCCCCGAAGTCGCTGAAGCGAGGTCCGCACGGATTTCGCGATGCCGACGCAGAAGCCCCGCCAATCGGCGGGGCTTCTGCGTGCCAGGGTTACGGTGTCCACGAGGGTGAGTCGCTGGCAGCCCGCTTCACGACAGATAGCAGCCGTTCTAAAGCGTGCTGTCTGCCGTGGAGGGTGCCGCCAGCGATCAGGCGCTGAAGACCGACCAGCAGATCGCATCGCGGCGTGCCTGATCTTCCAGCACGAGTTCGCGGACTTCATTCGGCAGCCGGTCACGCTGCCAGTCGCGTTCGGCGCGACCGGCCCCAAGGTCCTTCCCCGATGTCCCTCGGGCCGCTTTGATCGCGTAGGCCGCCGCCCCCAGATCGTGTTCGGCGACGTGTCCGACACAGGCCGACTGCCCCGCCGCATAAGCGGCGAACCGGGCTGGCCCACGCAAGGGTCGTGCCGCACTCATGGCATGACCGCCGAGGGCGCGAGCCTCCATCATCGGCATTTCACCAGCTGCCCACGCCCGGGCGGCGGCAATGGCTTCGCGAGGTCGCTCGTCCTCGGGGCAGACGGCTTCGAAGACCGGCAGGACGTGTTCGGCGCAGTCGGCGGCCCACAGCGCGAGAAGACGGTGGTCGGCATCGGTGAGGGAGCCGCCTCGGCGAATCGTGATCATCCGAGGATCTCGGACCTCCGGCAGGATCACGGATGAACCCGGACGATCACCCTTGCGGCGGGGCAGCTGTTCGTCATTGGGAGCGCCCGCCGAAGTCCTCAGCGATCGACGCCGCGACGGCCTGTAGGCGTGGGACGACGTCGTCCTCGATCGAGAGTCCACGCAGATGGGACGTGTGCAATGAGACATTGAGCGCGGCCAAGGTGGTATCGCCTCGGCGGACGGGCACGGCCAATCCTCGCAGCCCCTCGTCGAGCTCCTGCGATACGAGGCACCATCCCTGTTCGCGGATGCGCTCGAGTTCCCTGCCGAGCTCCTCCCTGGAAGACACTGTCCTGTCGGTGAATGTGGAGATCTCGGTGCGGTCGAGGAAAGCCTGCCGAACCGTCGGCGGCAGCTCGGAAACGAGGATCCGGCCCATCGACGTCGCCCAGGCGGGCAGTCGATTGCCGAGATTGACGGTGACGGTGTGCAGCCGCGGAGCAGTGGCGCGGGCGATGTAGACGATATCGTCCTCATCGAGGATGCTCAGCGTCGCGGATTCGTCGAGATCGTTCGCGAGCCGGTTGAGATGGGGCTGAGCGACCTTCGGAAGGTCGAGCCCGGCGAGGAACCCTGCACCGATGTCGAGCACGCGCGGGGTGAGCGAGAACTGGGTGCCGTCACTGCTGAGATACCCGAGATCGACTAGCGTGAGAAGGAACCTGCGGGCAGCAGCCCGAGTCAGACTCGTCGCCTCGGCAACCTGAGTGACCGTCAGTCGCGGATCGTCAGAAGTGAACGCCAACAGCACCGACAGCGTCTTTTCGGCAGACTTCACGTAATGGTCGCCGGTCGACGCATCTGCTCCTGAATTCTTCTCTGACTTCACCGTCCCAGGGTATCGGCAAGGTCCGATCCATTCTGCATTGTGCGCTATGTGCACACATGTACGTTTACCGCACATCGTGATACTGTGATCTGCGACAAGCACGAGCACGCCCTCATCGCGGAGGAACCGCGAGGCCATCATTCGAAGGGGAATGTCATGTCAGCACCGGACAGCACGCACGCGGGAGCCTCCGCGGAACTCAAGCGGGCCAGGCGGGCCGCCGCCGGGTCGTTCATCGGCGCAGTCGTCGAATGGTACGACTTCCTCCTCTACGGAATCGTCGCCGCACTGGTCTTCGGGGAGCTCTTCTTCCCCGACTACAGTTCCCATGCGGGAACACTCGCCGCATTCGCGACCTTCGGCGTCGGATTCATCTTCCGCCCGCTCGGCGGCATCATCTTCGGCCACTTCGGCGACCGCCTCGGGCGCAAGTCGATGCTCGTGTGGACGATGACGATCATGGGCGTGGCCACTGCTCTCATCGGATTCCTGCCAACCTACCAATCCGTCGGCTGGCTCGCTCCTGCCTTGCTGGTGCTGCTGCGTTGCATCCAGGGGATCGCCGTCGGCGGGGAATGGGGCGGTGCGGCGCTCATGGCCGTCGAAAGCGCACCGTCGAAGCTGCGGGCATTCTTCTCCAGTGGAGTGCAGATCGGATATTCCTTCGGGCTGCTGCTGGCCACCGGGCTCGTGGCTCTGCTCAGCAGCAATTTCTCCGCTGAAGCATTCCTTGCCTGGGGTTGGCGCATTCCGTTCTTCTTCAGTGCCGTCCTCGTCCTCGTCGGGCTGTGGATCCGTGCAGGCGTCGAGGAATCCGAGGAGTACGTCGAGCGTGTGAAGAATGCGAAGACCGACAAGACCGCGAAGCTGCCGATCTTAGAGGCCTTCAAACGCTATCCGGCACAGATCTTCCAAATCGTCGGGCTGCGCTTCATCGAACTGCTGACCATGTACATCGTCACGACCTTTGCTCTGTCGTATTCGACCGAGCAACTCGGGCTCGATCGACAGATCATGCTCAACATCACTCTTCTCGTCGGTGGTCTCGGCATCGTCACGATCCCCGCCTTTGCCTACCTCTCCGACCGCTACGGGCGCCTGCGGGTCTACCTCACCGGCGGCGTCATCGGCCTTGTCGGCACCGTCCCGTTCTTCCTCTTCCTCGAGGCCGGCAACATCGTCGGCATCGTCATCTTCGCCGTTCTGCTCATCAACATCGCCCACGATGCCGTCGTCAGCGTCCAGCAGCCGCTGTTCGCTGAGATGTTCAGTCCCGAATTCCGCTACAGCGGAGCGGGCGTCGGGTACCAGCTCGCCAGTGCCATCGCCGGCGGCTTCACCCCCTTCATCGCGACATTCCTCGTCGGACTCGGCAACGGGACCTGGTACCTCGTGGCGGCCTACCTCGGGGGCGGCTGCCTCATCTCGATCTCGATCGCCATGCACCTCGTGCGCAAATGGCAGATCGGCCGCCGCGCCGAACGCTCCACTGTCGAATCCACTCAGGTCGTGTCCGCCTGATGGTTCGCTGCCCCTCTTTCGCCGCCGCCCTGCCGACCGGTGAGAAGCGCGTCGAAGCGAAGTCTGCCTCGAGCGGAACGATCCAGTCTGTCGAGATCACCGCGCCAGGTCGCGTCGAGGTCCTCACTCGACCGGGACCGCCTGGGCGCCCTGCCTCCGGGCATGTGAGGGTGCGGATGCTCGCGGTGGGAATCTGCGGCACCGATCTCAGCCTGGCCTCCGGTTCGCGGACGCCTCCCGAGCTGCCGTGGCGACTCGGACACGAAGGTATCGGAGAGGTCATCGAGGTGGGGCGCGGGGCCGAGGAATGGGCGATCGGCGACAGAGTCGCGCTTGAACCCAACATCACCTGTGGGCGGTGCGAGTACTGTCTTCGGGGCGTGACCTCGGCATGTGTCTCCCGGCTGAGCGCCGGCGTGCTCACTCAGCCGGGATTCCTCGCCGAGGTGGTCGACCATCCCAGCGGATTCTGCCACCGCGTGCCGGCTGGGATACCTGTGGAGCGCGCCGTATGCGCCGAACCGTTGGCGGTTGCTGCTGCGGCGATCCGCCGCACCGAACTGCAAAGTGGGGAAAACGTCCTCATCATCGGTGCCGGAGCTCAAGGACTGTTGGCAATACTCGTTTTCGTGGATCTCGGCTATCGTCCCTGGGTGAGTGAACCGGACGAGGCCCGGCTCCGATTGGCGGTCGAGCTCGGAGCCCGGGCATTCGTCCCCGGCGCCGGCCCGGCACCTCAGGTCGTCATCGATGCGGCCGGAGTCTCAGAGGGACTCGCGGCAGTCGTCGACCAGCTCTCTCCTTTCGCAAAGGTCACAATCGTCGGAGAGGATCAGGACCGCCTCGGTGCGTCGAGCTTCGATATCGTCCAGCGGCAGCTGAGCATTCGTGGCTCTTTCATCTACGAGCACCCGCAGGATATGGCGACCGCGGTCGCCATGCTCGAGACGCTGCCGACCGAGGCTATCGTCGGCCCGGCACTCTCGCTCGACGAAGCACCCCATCTGCTCGGTATCAATGCCGGCCGTCGGCCCGGGGTCAAACAGTGGGTGGACCTGCGCGGCTGACCGTCCCGGGGGAGCGCCGAGGGAGTCAGCCGCCGTCGAAGATCGCGCGCAGCAGCGGCTTTCCGGGCCCGGGTCAGCTGCGGGGCATCGCCACGTACTTGACCTCGAGGAACTCGTCGATGCCCACACGGCCGCCCTCCCTGCCGAGGCCGGACATCTTCACTCCGCCGAATGGCGCCGCCGGATTCGAAACCAGTCCGGTGTTGAGTCCGACCATGCCGACCTCCATCTTGTCGGCAAGGCCGAGGGCGCGTTCGACGTTCTCGCTGAACAGGTAGCCGACGAGCCCGAACTCTGTCTCATTGGCCAGAGCGATGCCCTCTTCGTCCGAGTCGAAAGTGACGATCGGTGCCACGGGGCCGAAGATCTCCGTGGTGCGGATCTCGGCGTCATCGGGAATGTCGGTCATCACCGTCGGGGTGTAGAAGAACCCATTGCCTTCGATCCGGGACCCTCCGGTGAGGACCTTTGCTCCCTTGGCCACGGCCTCATCGACGAGGCCGGCGACCTTGTCGAGGGAATCCTGATCGACGAGCGGGCCCATCTCGGTGTCCTCGTCGAGGCCGTTGCCGACCTTCATCGCGCCGATGCGTTCGGCCAACCGCGAGGAGAATTCCTCTGCCAGTGAGGAATGGACGAACATGCGGTTCGCCGCGGTGCAGGCCTCGCCGCCGTTGCGCATCTTCGCGACCACCGCGCCTTCGACAGCCTTTTCGATGTCGGCATCGGCGAAGACGACGAACGGAGCGTTGCCCCCGAGCTCCATCGAGGTCTTCATGACTGTGTCGGCAGCCTGCTTGAGCAGCCCCACCCCGACCTCGGTGGACCCGGTGAATGTGACCTTGCGGACGATGCCTGACTCCATCCAGGGAGTGACGACACGGCGCGCAGACTCGGAAGTGACGAGGTTGAGCACCCCGGCGGGGAGTCCGGCTTCGACGAGGACGTCGACGAGCATGAGCGACGTCAGCGGGGTCAGCTTCGCAGGTTTGAACACCATGGTGCAGCCGGCGGCGATGGCGGGACCGATTTTGCGAGCGCCCATGGCAAGAGGGAAGTTCCACGGGGTGATGAGAATGCAGGGACCGACGGGTTCGCGGGAGATGAGCATGCGGTTCTTGCCGTCCGGCGACTGCGAGTAGTCGCCTTCGACGCGCACCGCCTCTTCGGAGAACCAGCGGAAGAATTCGGCGCCGTAGGTGACCTCGCCCTTGGACTCGGCGAAGGGCTTGCCCATCTCGGCGGTCATGACCGCGGCGATGTCGTCGGCACGATCGATGAGCAGTTCGAAGGTCCGCCGCAGGATCTCGGAGCGCTCTCGCGGCGAGGTGGCCGCCCAGCCTGACTGTGTGTCACCGGCGACCTTGATGGCTTCTTCGGCATCGGCGGCGGAGCCGTCGGCCACGGTGGTGATGAGATCGCCTGTCGCGGGATTTCGAACCTCGATGGTCTTGCCGCCTTCGGCCTCTCGCCATCTGCCGCCGATGAACAGTCCGGTGCCCAGCTTGTCGATGATCGGGGTGATGTCCACGACGCGTCCTCCTTGAGTGTCGTCAGTGCAGAACCGCGTGGTCGGCGTGAGAACGTCCCCGCCGCAGTATCGTAACGCGGCCGCTTCCAGTCTAGTCCTCGTCGGGCCACTGCGCCTTGGGCATTTCGCTGCCGTCGCCTGTCAGGCGCCGGACCTGTAGGGCTCATCGCCTCCGGAACCGCCGTCGACCGCATCCGAAGCGCGGGCGATCATCGACAGTGACGCATGAGCCAGCGCACTCGCGGCGATGAGCAGACGATTGGACATCGTGATGCCGCGGATCACGCTCAGGCAGACCCTGTCGCGACTGTGCTCGACGCTGATCGGGCGGACATGAGACTGAGCGATAGGGGCAATGGCCCGGCATTGGGCGACGATCGAATCGACGGTGACCGGGTATCCACCCGCATCGACCACCGCGACGACACGGGCCAGTGCATTCCTCGCTGCCGATTCCTCATCGGGCCAACCGAGGCGATCGATCACCTCGGAGACCAGATCATCGAAGCGGTCAGGGACGGGGGAGGTTGCGGTCGGATGTCCTCCAGAGGCCCGCAGGGCGAACGGCGGGGAACCCGGTGCGCGCTGCGCCGAGGCGGGCAGTCCGGAATTCCCGCGCAAGGCGAGCTCCTGGCATACGCCCATCAGCTCGATCGTCGGCAGCGATTCGTCATCGATGGCGCGGGTGAGTTCAGCGATGTCGGCGATTGGAGTGGCCAGCTCCTCGCGCAGCCAGCGGATGAGCGCCAGCCGGTGCAGATGCGCCTCGTCGTAGACGGCCGTCGTCGCATTCTTCTTCTGTCCAGGCGGCAGAAGCCCCTCGTGGATGTAGTACTTGATACTCGCCGCCGAGACGCCGGCGGCCTTTGCCAATGCGCTGAGCTTCACTGTGCCCCTACTTCTGCGGGTTGCTTTTGCAGGTTTCGTCCTCGACGACGGTGAATGGATAGTGGAAGCGGCGTTCACTATCCATGTTGCCCCACTTGGTTAGTGACACTATCTTAATGACATGTTCTCACTCTTCATCGCCATCCATGCCATCGCCGCCACGGGTGTCGTCCTGCTGGGACCCATCCAGATCATCCGCCGCACCAAGGACCGCAAGCACCGTTTCATCGGACGGTCCTGGGTCATTCTCATGTACTTCGTGTGCACCAGCGGAATGTTCATCTACTCGCTCACCGGTTCCTTCACGCTCTTCCACGCCCTGGCGATCTGGACCTTCATCTCCACCACGCTCGGCGTCATCGCGATCCGCCGTGGCAATGTCCGCCGCCACATCGGAATGATGGTCGGCTCCTATCTGGGTGCACTGATCGCAGGCATCTTTGCCGCTGCAGTCCCCGGACGAGAGATCCCACAGCTGGCAGTCAATGACCCAGGACTGCTGTGGTCACTCGTCGCCGCGGTCATCATCGTGGCAGTCACCGCCTGGGCGATCTTCGTCCTGCGCTTCGTCTCCGGACACGACCGTCAACAGGAGATCGTCGAGAGCGCGAACATCGTGGGCAATGCAGAAGAAGGCGCCAGCGGCGAACCGCTGACGCCCGCGAAATTAAGCGAAGCAGGCCCGGTCACTGCGTAATGACGACTCTGGGGTGCGAGTTGACGTCCCCGGGCAGGGAGCTGACGAGACCGAGCGTGACGCTCAGGCGACGAACTTGTCGAACTCGTCGTTCTTGACCAGGAAATTCTGCACGTAGGAGCACGTCGTCCGGAACTTCAGCCCCTCCTCGGCGCTGGTCTCCAGTGCATAGCGCACCAGCTTGGCGGCCAAGCCACGGCCGCCCCACTCGGGGGACACCTCGGTGTGGGTGAAGATGCGCACCGGGCCGTCGGCGGCGTCATCGGCACTCGCCTCACGGTCGATGTAATCGACGAGACCGATGACCTTTCCGGAGTGGGAGACGGTGAAGCGTTTGGCCGCAGCATCCTCGGTGATGGTGAAGGTCTCTCCCGAGATGTCGATGTCCATGGTCATTCCTCCCGAATGTCCGTGCCGGCGGCACTGCGCGATGGTCGTCGGCGTTCGATCGGCGATCGCCGCTGTCCTGACAACTGACACTATAGTTCTGTTTCTGAGGAAGCGACTAGCCTGGTCTGACGCAGCCGACCGGACGATCTTGAAGGAGTCCCACCTATGACCGCACACCCCTCGGCGACCCTGGTCGACGCGCACCGCCAGAAGCTGCGCGCAGTCGGATTCGAGGTCACCGAACTGACGTCCGCCGACATTCCCGACTACGTCGAGCTCGTGTCTTCGGCCTACCGCGGCGAGGGATCGAAACAGGGGTGGACCACCGAGGCGGACCTGCTCGGGGGACAACGGCTCGACGGTCCGATGGCCGAGGACATGCTCGCCGAGGCGGACTCCCAGATCCTGCTCGCCCGCGATGATCAGGGTCGTGCCGTGGCCAGCGTCTATGTGCGAGAGCCCGAAGACGGGGCCGCCTACCTCGGGGTGCTCGCCGTCTCTCCGCTGGGACAGGGCAAAGGGCTGGGGTCGTTGCTCATCGGCCTCGCCGAGGCGTGGGTGGCCGAACATTGGGGTGCGACGTCGATGCGGATGAGCGTGATCAATAAGCGTGACGAACTCATCGCCTACTACGAACGCCGCGGCTACGTGCGCACCGGCGAAATCGAGCCCTTCCCCTACGGCGACGAACGCTTCGGTCTGCCGAAGGTCGACGACCTCGAATTCGTGTTGCTGGCCAAGCCCTTGAGCTGAGGGGCGGCAGAAGCGTGGTTGCAGCCGAAGAACGGGTTGCAGTCGGAAAATAGGTCAGCATCGGACACTTCTGTTGGAGAAAAGTGACCGATGCTGACCTATTCTTGGAGGCCCTGGAACCTGGCCCTGGCGCTCAGCCTCAGAACATCATGGCGGGCACGACGAGGCCGCCGACGAGCGCGACCGGTCCGATGACGACCATCGACATGCCGAACTTCACGAGGATGCGGGTCAGGCGCGGCTTGTCCTCGACCGGGGCGGTCGCGACGACCGTGGCACCCAGCGTCGAGAACGGTGAGACGTCGACGACCGCCGAGCACACGCCCAGAGCCGCGATGAGTGCCCAGCCGGGAACCCCACCCGCGGCGATGAGCGGCAGAGCCAGCGGCACGAGCGCGGCGAGGATGCCCGTCGTCGATGCGAAGGCCGAGACCAGGCCGCCGACGATGCAGAGGACGAAAGCGGCGATGAGCGGCGAACCGATCGACTCGGCGCCTTCACCGAGCAGGTCGACGGCTCCCATGTTCTGCAGCACGCCGACGAAGGTGATGATGCCGCCGACGAGCAGCACGGTCGGCCAGTCGATCTTCGGGATCGCGACCTTGCCCGTCTTCGGGTCGACGAGCGCGAGGATCGCTCCGAACATGAAGCAGAGCAGGCCGATGTCCGGTTCCTGACCGAGGGCCGCGAGCACGACCACGGTGCCGATGAGGCCGACCATGAAGATCACGGTGAGGATCTGTACGAAGGTGAACGGCTTGGATTCTCCCGCCACGTCGGTGGTGGAGGAGTCGAAGAGCGCTTCGTCTTCGTCATCCTCACCGAAGGCGACACTCGACGCCGAGGCGGAGCCGCGGGAGATCTTCGACTGGGCACTCCCGGCCGAAGCATGCTCGGCGGCCGCCACCGTCGTCTTCGAGAACAGCGACCGACCGTACATGAAGTAGGCGACGACGAGCATAACGAGGTAGACGGCCACGGCGATTCCGAAGAGCAGGAATGGGGAGAGGTCGATGCCGGCATCGTGGGCGGTCGAGTACGTGACGATTCCGTAGAGGCTGGTCGGGGCGAAGCCGCCGGCGCCGATGGCGAAGCAGATCGCCAGTCCCATGAGCGCGTAGTCGACACCGTACTTGCGGGCGACCTGCATTCCCACGGGCATCATCACCAGTCCCGCCAACGGTGCACCCATGGCCGCAATGCAGCCCGTGATGACGAAGAACACCGCGGGCAGCAGCACCGCCGAGGATCCGACGCGTTCGAGGGCCCAGTCGATGATTTTGTCGACGGTCCCGTTCTCCTGCGCGATCGCGAAGAAATAGGTGACCCCGGCCAGCAGGATCATGATGTCCAAGGGGAACTCGGCGATGATGTCGTCGATGGCCATATCGGTGAAGAGGAGCCCGGTTCCGGCCGCGCCGACGAGCATGAGCACGCCGATCTGCACGCCGCGGACAGCGCCGATGGCGAAGAGGGCGACGAATATGAGCAGAGCAATGATCTGAGTGAGCATGATGTCCTTGCGAAGGCTGAAGCGACACTGAGCATCGCTGGCTGATTCGCTGAGAGACTACCAGTGTTACCGGCGGGTACCGCTGAGGCGTGTCCGATCCGTCGGAAAGTCCCGATAGACGGAAAATCCTCCCCAATTGCTACCTGACGGCGGCCCAGCAACCTCGCGCGAGGTTGCTGGGCCGCCGTCAGGTAGCAATTGGGGAGGGTTAGGTGAGGAGGATGGCTCCGCCGAGGGCGATGAGGGCGACGATGATCGTGACGAGTGCGGCCAGGGCGATCGGCCGGGCGCCGAGGTTCTTCAGTGATCGCCACTGCACTCCGCGGCCGAGGGCGAACATCGCCATAGCCAGGCATACTGTCTGGATCCAGCTGAGACCGGTGACCGCGATCTCGGGCAGCAGGCCGAAGGTGCGCAGGGCCGCCATGATGAGGAAGCCGACGACGAAGAGCGGAACGATCGGCGGACGTTTGCCCTGCGCCGGAGTCTGCTTCGCCGCGATCGACACCGGCCCACCGGTCGATACCGCCCCCGCGGCCGATGCACCCGACCCGTTGCTCTCTCCAGTCGACCCCGCGGCTGCTGAGGTTCCGGTGGAACCGGCGGCCGCCTCGGTGCCGGTGTTCGTCAGTGCCTTGTCCTCGCTGCGGCGCACTGCGTAGCTGAACACGGCGACGGTGGGGGCGAGCATGATGACGCGGGCGAGTTTGACGAGGACGGCGATCTCGAGGGCCGCGGGGCCGATGATCCCGCCGATCGCCACGACCTGGGCAACCTCATGGGTAGCGGCACCGCCCCACATTCCGGCGGTCTCCGGGGACAGACCCAGGGCGGTCGAGAGTCCGGGCACGATCGCGATCATCAGGGTGCCGAAGAGGACGACGAGGCCGATCGCGGCCGCCACATCCTCCTTCTTCGACTTCAGAGTCGACTCGACTCCGGCGACGGCGGCGGCACCGCAGATGCCGAATCCGCTCCCGATGAGCACGGCCAGGGGGCGGTCGACCTTGAGCGGTCCCGCCAGGGCCAGGGCCGAAAGGATGCCGGCGGCGACGATGACGGCGGCGAGCACGAGAACGAGCCACCCGAGGTCGAGGATGTCGCCGAGCACCACCTGCGCGCCGAGGGCGACGATGCCCAGGCGCAGCAGCGGCTTCGCGGCGAAGTTGAGTCCGGGCATGAACGCCTCGGGCAGGTTGGGCACGAGATTGCCCAGAAGGATTCCGAGCACGATCGCCACGAGCAGCGGTGAGAGCACGGGGGCGAGCATGGAGATCGGCCACGCGACGGCCGTGGCTGCAGCGGCGACGGCGAGTCCGGGTAAGAGGGAGACGAAGCGGTTCATGACTTCAGTCTGTCAACGCCTGCACGGTCGCAGTAGACGGTGATTTCTTAGCAACCCATATGGATCTGATATGTCATGATGAGCATATGCACGACCTCGGGAATATGAAGAACTGGCCCGAGCTCCAGGCTCTGGGGCTGCTGGTGGCCCTCAGCGGCAACGCCAGGTCGATCGGCCAGGCCGCGGCGAAACTCGATCTCGCCCAGCCGAATGCCTCCCGCAGCCTGCGCAACCTCGAACGCGATCTCAAGGTGCCGCTGCTGCGGCGCTCTCCGCGGGGCACCGAACTCACCGTCGAGGGCCGCGCCGTCGCCGAATGGGCATCGAATGTCATCGAAGCCTACGACACGCTCTACGCCGGGGCCCGCGCGATCCAGGACGCCCGCGCCGGAACCGTCAAGGTCAGCGCTTCGCTGACGGTCGCCGAATACCTCATGCCCCACCACCTCACGACCTTCCGTGCCGCACACCCGACGATCGACATCGGTCTGTCGGTGGAGAACTCCGCGACCGTCATCGACCGGGTGCGCCGGCAGACCTGCGACCTCGGGCTCATCGAATCCGTGTCCCTGCCGCAGGACCTCAACGCCGAGGTGGTCGGCCGTGACCGACTCATGATCGCCTGTGCCCCGGACTTCGCCCACGCTTGGACGAAGCCGGTCACCGCCGAGGAGCTGGCGCAGGTGCCGCTGCTGGTGCGTGAGATCGGTTCGGGCACCAGGGAAGTCATCGACTCGGCACTGCTCGGAGCGGGAGGAGTGCGCGTGGCGGGGGAGTACGGATCGAACTCCGCCCTGCGCATTGCCGCCGCCACATCCGTGGCCCCGGCCGTTCTGTCCGAACTCGCCCTGCGCGATGACTTCCGAGCCGGACGTCTGGTGCCGCTGCCGGTGGCCGACGACGTCGACCTCACCCGCGAGCTCCACGCCGTATGGGCCCGGAACCGACGGCAGTCACCCGGGGCGCGTCTGCTGCTCGAGCACATGATCGACAGTCTCGAGTGACAGGATCCGAACGACGGGACCCGAGTGAAGGGGCCTAAGTGAAGGGGGCTCGAGCAGGTCGAAGTCTCCGCGCCGTCCGAAGCAGCGGACACCGGGCGAACCCTTCAGAGTTTCGGAAAAGTGTCCGAAATATCGCTGTCGATTCCGTGTGATGCGGTGAGGCATATATTGGGGACATGACACAGCCCGAGCCAGCCTCCTCTCCCGCCCGTCATCCCGAGTTCGCTCCGGACACCATCGTCGTCGAGACCGGACGACCTCAGCGCGTCGATGGCGCCTCGGTGAACCCGCCGATCGATCTGTCCTCGACCTTCGTGAGCGCGGGCGACATCTCGAACTCGCCATATGCCTATGCCCGCTTCGACACTCCCGCATGGACGCCCTTCGAAGAGGCGCTCGGTCAGCTCGAACATGCGAGCCTGCCCGGACTGGTCTTCGGCTCCGGCCTGGCGGCGATCTCGGCCGTGATCAGCCTCGTGCCCGCCGGAGGCACCCTGATCATCCCCACCCACAGCTACCAGGGAGCGCTCGCCTCAGCCGAGCAGATCGCTGGGCGGCAGAACTTCGACCTTGTCACCGTTGATATCGCCGACACCGAGGCGGTCATCGCCGCCCTCGACGAAGCGGGGCACGCGACGGCGGGCGAAGCCGCATCCCCGGGGATGCTGTGGATCGAATCGCCGACGAACCCGATGCTCGAGGTCGCCGACGTTCCCGCGCTGACCGCGGCAGCCAAGGACCGTGGATTCCTCGTCTCCGTCGACAACACCTTCGCCACCCCGCTGCTGCAGACTCCGCTCGACCTGGGCGCCGATATCGTCGTGCACTCGGTGACGAAATACCTCGCCGGGCACTCCGACGTCGTCCTCGGTGCGGTCGTGACCAGCAGCACCGGACTGCGCGAAGAACTGCACACGGAACGATCCATGCGGGGCGGAATCGCCGGTCCCTTCGAGGTCTGGCTGGCCCTGCGCGGACTGCGCACCCTGGCGGTGCGCCTCGACCGCGCGCAGGCCAACGCCCAGGTCATCGCCGAGCGCCTCGCCGCCCACCCGGCCGTCGTCGAAACCCGCTACCCGGGCCTGCCGAACGACCCCGGCCACGCCCGCGCGTCCGCGCAGATGAACGGATTCGGCGCGATCATCTCCTTCACCGTCGCGACCGCGGACAAGGCCACCGCCATCGCCGAGGCGGTCCGACTGTGGACGCCGGCGACCTCCCTGGGCGGGGTGGAATCCCTCATCGAACGGCGCCGCCGACACCCCTCGGAACCGGCGACAGTGCCCGAGGGGCTCATTCGGTTGAGCGTCGGCATCGAGAACCTCGACGACCTCTGGGCCGACCTCGAGGCGGCCCTTGCCTGATGAGGCAGACGCCCGACTATGTGCTCGACCGACCCAGCGCGGACGACCTCGACCAGTTCTTCTCCATCGACTCCGACCCGCGGGTCTGGACGCACCTGCCCAGTGGCCGTCTGACCGATGAGGAAGAGGCCGAAGCGATCCTCGTCCGACTGGCCTCGCAGTGGGAACTCGACGGAATCGGACCCTGGATGGTCAGGCAGAAACCGGGCGGGGACATCCTCGGCCATTGCGGCTGCTCGCTGCGCGGAGTCTCCGGCCCCGGTGCCTCACGCGGCACACCCGGAGCGTTCTGGAACCTCGGATACCGGTTCCGGCCCGAAGCGCAGTGGCGTGGCTTGGCGACAGCGGTCTCGCGGGAGGCGATGGAGGCCGCGGCAGACATCGACCCGGAGCTGCCGGTCGTGGCGTATCTGCTCGAGGTCAATACCGCCTCGGCGGAGGTCGCTCGCAGGCTCGGCCTCGAGCTCGTTCACCGCGCACCCGACGCCGGCAATCCCGACCCGACCGCCGTCCGCCTGGTCTTCGCCGACCGGGAACTCACCGCCGCCCAGCTCGACGCCACATTGGCTTGAGCACGACGCATTCCGCCGAGAAACGGGCTGCGTGCCGAGACACGGGTGTGGGCGGGCGTTTCTCGACGCTTGACCCGTTTCTCGGCGAAGAACGAAGCTGCTCGGGCGTGTGACGCAGATCAACTTAACGTACGTTAAAGTGACGGTAGATGCTTCCGCCCGCCCGAGAGCGGACGGAAGCAGAAGCCCCGAAAGCTACCCGGATCATCGGATTCGTACGAAGGAGTCGCATTGTCCACCAGCGTTCTCACCGAAGTCAGCGGCGATGTCACGACCGTGACCATCAACCGTCCGGAGAGCCTCAACGCGCTCAACGAGGAGACATTCCAGGCCATCGGCACGGCTGTCACCGAGGCGGCCGCGAAATCCCGTGCCATCATCCTCACCGGCAGCGAACGGTCCTTCAGCTCCGGAGCGGACCTGCAGGGTGGAGTGGCGAAGCGCGAAGGCATCGACCTCGCCGGGGCGAATAAGATCATCGCCGCGATCCTCGACCTGCCCATCCCCACGATCGCCGCAGTGTCCGGGCCGGCAGCCGGCATCGGCTGTTCCCTCGCCCTGGCCTGCGATTATCTGGTGATGAGCGAGAAGTCCTATCTCATGCTGCCGTTCACGAAGATCGGGCTCATGCCCGACGGGGGCTCCACTGCCCTGGTCGCTGCCTCGGCCGGACGACACCGAGCCCTGCGCCTGGCGCTGACCGGAGAGAAGCTGCAGGCCGCCGACGCCCTCGACTGGGGACTGGCCAGCGAGGTCGTTCCGGGTGGAAGCCACCTGGAACGTGCCGGAGAAGTCGCCGCGGTCTTCGCGCAGGGCCCGACCCGTGCCCTGGCAGCTTCGAAGCGAGCGATCAACCGGGCCAGCCTGGCCGAACTCGACGCGTCCTTCGCCCGCGAGGTCGAAGGACAGGATGCGCTGCGTGCGAGCAACGACTTCGCCGAGGGGGTCGCCGCCTTCCTCGACAAGAGGGCACCCGGCTTCACCGGGGAATGATTGTGGGTCGGCGCGGACGAAACGGTTCATGACTGCCAGACCGCACGCTGGTCCATAGCGGCCGGACCGCAGACCGGTTGATAACTGTTTGACCACGAATCAAGGCATCTGCATCCGCACCGCCTCCCCACCTGATGTGATGGTGACGACCGCCCACCACGAAACCGGCGATCACGATTCTTCTCCCGTCGCGGCCACAGCGACGAGGAGGAACCGGAGCACGAACGAAGGAGTCTCATGCTGACAGGAATCCCGTCCACCCTGGGCGACAGCTACCAGCTCAACACCACCAGCCTCATCCGCCATGCAGCCACCGTCTTCGGCGATGCCGAGGTCGTCTACCGCCGTTCGGACGGATCCTGGGGCCGGTCGAACTACGCCGACGAGTTCAAGCGCATGGCGCAGCTCGCCCACGGCCTCGCCGACCTCGGTGTCGGCGCCGGCTCCATGGTCGGAGTCCTCGACTGGAACTCTCGCCGCCACCTCGAGCTCTACTTCGCCGTGCCCGGTGTGGCCGCGACCATGCTCCAGCTCAACCTGCGCCTGGCTCCCGAGGACCTCGCCTACGTCGTCAGCCACTCGAAGTCGGACTGGATCTTCGTCGACGAATCGCTGCTGACCGTCGCCGAATCGCTGGCCCCGAAGCTCGACGTCAAGGGCTGGGTCGTCATGACCGACAAGCCGATCGCCGAGATCGAGACGAGCCTGACCAGCGTCGTCTCCTACGAAGACCTCATCGCGGAGAAGTCCGAGACCTACGACTGGCCCGTCGTCGACGAGAAGACCGCCGCCTACGCCGGATACACCACCGGCACAACCGGCCGCCCCAAGGGTGTGTACTACTCGCACCGGTCGATCTACCTGCACACAATGGGCGGTCTGGCCGCACTCCACGCGAACTTCGACGACTGCGTCATGCCCATCACCCCGATGTTCCATGTGCTGTCGTGGGGCTTCCCGCAGAATGCTGTGGCCGCCGGCGCCAAGCTCGTCCTGCCCGGCAAGTTCGCCGCCGAGGAATTCGGTGCCATCGCCCAAGCCTTCGTCGAGGAGAAGGTCACCCTGGCCAACGGCGCCCCCGCCATCTTCGGGCCGATGCTGCAGATGATGAAGAAGATGCCGCAGGCCCCGGACCTCAGCGGTGTCCGTCTCGTCTCCGGGTCGTCCGAGCCGCCGCTGTCGATGATGCGCGGGTTCAAGGAGGTCACCGGGGCCGACGTCATCCACGGCTACGGTGCCACCGAAACCACCCCGCTGGCGTCGACGAACTGGAAGATCCGTCCCGGTCTAGACCTCGACGAGGAAGAGAAGTGGGACCTCAAACGCTCGCAGGGCCTGCCGATCATCGGTGTCGAAATGAAGACCGTCGACCCCGAGGGCAATGAGCTGCCACGCGACGGAAAGTCCATGGGCGAGCTCCTCATGCGCGGACCCTGGATCACCGAGTCCTACTACCAGCTGCCCGACAACGCCGACCGGTTCCTCGACGGGTGGTGGCGCTCGGGCGATGTCGGCACCATCGACCAGTACGGCTACCTGAAGATCACCGACCGACTCAAGGACGTCATCAAGTCCGGAGGCGAGTGGATCTCGTCGATCGACATGGAGAACGCGATCCTCGACAACCCCGACGTCAGCGAGGCCGCCGTCATCGGCGTCCCCGACGAGAAGTGGGATGAGCGGCCCGTCGCCTACGTTGTGGCCAACCCCGGCACCGAGGTGACCCGGGACTCGATCGTCGAAACGTTGAGTGCTCGTTTTGCCAAGTGGCAGATGCCCGACGAGGTCAGGGTCGTCGAGGAGATGCCGCGCACCTCGGTGGGCAAACTCGACAAGAAGCTGCTGCGCAAGGACTGGGAAGAGTCCTGATCGCAAGGTTGAGCTAGGCAGGGGCTGATCTGGGCAGGGGCGGTCGAGCCCCGGGCCTGACCGATCACAGCAGCAGCCAGCCGAGCACCCCGGCGCCGATCACCGTCGCCCACGCCGGGACCTTCCACATGGTCCCGGCGACGAAGGCGGCGACGGCCAGCGCCAGGGTCGCAGGCGAGGTGATCCCCTCGACGAACACAGGATCGTAGAGCGCGGCCCCCAGCAGCCCCACGACGGCGGCATTGACTCCGGTCAGTGCCGCCGTCGCCGGTTCCCAGGCACGCAGCCGTTCCCAGAACGGCAGGATCCCGACGACCAGCAGACCCGCCGGAAGGAAGATCGCCAACAGGGCGATACCGGCACCGAGGATGCCGCTCGGTCCCGTCGTCATCGACGCTCCGAGGAACGCCGCGAAGGTGAACAGCGGACCGGGAACGGCCTGTGCTGCACCGTAGCCGGCGAGGAACGTGTCGTGGCCGACCAGACCGGTGGGCACGAGTTCGGCTTCGAGCAACGGCAGGACGACATGACCGCCGCCGAAGACCAGGGCCCCGGCCCGATAGAAGATATCGATGAGGCGAATGGTCGCATCCCCGGTCGCCGCGGTGAGCGCGGGCAGTCCGAGGAGCAGAGCGGCGAAGGCGATGAGGGAGGCGATGCCCAACCGTCTGGCACCGCGGGAGGCGATGCGGCTCTCGGGGGAATGGGGCCCGACCGCGGCAGCTGCTGACTCGGAGGCGGAAACTGAATTGGAATCGACCGCTGTGTAGGGTGCGGCCGCCTCGGCGGAGGATTCCTGCTCTTTCCCACTTTCGTCGGGCCGTTTCAGCCAGACGAGGCCGAGAACTCCGCCGAGGACGATCGCGGCGATCTGGACGAGCGCCGTCGGCACCATCGAATCCGGGATGACGAGCATGAGGATGAGGGCGACAGCGGCGATGCTCGCACGACGAGCATCCGGGGTCAGAGTTTTCGCCATCGACTGCACGGCACCGGCGACGACGGCCACCGCGGCAGCCTTGAGCCCGAGCAGCCACCCGGCATCCCCGAGGTCACCGAAGGCCGAGAGCCCCAACGCGAAGAAGGTGAGCAGAATCGCCGACGGCAGAGTGAAGCTCACCCACGCGGCCGCGAGCCCGGGCAGGCCCGCACGGCGCAGCCCGAGTCCCATGCCGACCTGGCTCGACGCAGGGCCGGGCAGCATCTGGCACAGGGCCACGAGGTCGGCGTACTCACGGTCGTCCAGCCAAGAACGGCGGCTGACGAAGGTCTCGCGGAAGTACCCTAGGTGGGCGACGGGACCGCCGAACGACGTCAGGCCGAGGCGCAGGAACGATCCGGCCACCTCGGCGAGGGGCGCCGGACCAGGCGGCTGTGTGGCCGCCGTATCACTGTTCATCGGTCCTCCGCTTCGCTCAGGTGAACACCTCAGTGAACACGTATCAGGTGACGCCGAGGTGAACGGGACAGCTGCCGGCAGCGCGAGCAGGCTCGCCGCGCCGGGCGAACGGGCAGCGAAGGTGAACGCTCAGGGGTGGTGGAGGAGGTAGGTGCCGCCCTTGAGGCAGGTGTCGACGACCCAGCCGTCGCCGACGAGCCCGGTCAGCGCCGTGCGCAGCGCCAGTCGCCAGCGGCTGGCGAGATCGGCATCCTGTCCGCGCAGGTCCTCGATATCGGAGGGGAAATCCAGCGAGACGAACTCGGTCTCCTTCGGAACCTCGCTCAGCAGCGGCTCCCCGTCGTCATCGGCGCGCAGGCAGGGGAACGCCGATCCGGGATCGACGACCGAGGCGCGTGCCGGACGGTCGAGCGGCCAGGACACCATCATCCGGTCGCTGGCCTGGCCGGAGTTCACCCCATCGCGCATCTGCCCGTAGAAGTCCTCGAGGTATTCGACCATTCCGACGCCCAGACGCTGGAAGTTGAAGTACGCATTGCGGGCGATGAGCGGGTCGAAAGTCCAGGTCATCTCGGTGATGCCGAGGTTGAGGCACCACAGACGCTGGTGCAGCTTCATCGCGGATCCGGCCCCGCAACCGATGATCTGATGGCGGACTCCGGCGATATGCGAGTGCATGACCGAACCCAGAGGCTGGCCGAAGAAGCCGATGGTCACACCGATCATCTCGTCGGGTTCGTCGACGCTGTACGCAGCGGAGACATAGTTGCCGGCGTGGGCGAAGGCGATGATGAGGCTGGGTTCGAACACGTTCGTGCCGGTCTCGTCAACGTTCCAGACTTCGTCGAGCAGCAGTGAGGCCTTGGCCGCCTCGTCGGCGGTGTGGATCTCGCGCACCTTGATGCGTGCGGTCTCGGCCGCGGCGGCGTATTCGTCCTCCGCCAGGGCGATGATCTCCGAGTCCACTGTTCTCAGTTCTGGGTTCGCGCTCATGGTGACATTGTGCCACCAGGACGCGACCTCGGCGGGAGGCACACGGCAACGATTCGACTACGGCGAACGGGCAGGTGTCTGCCGCCGCACGCTTGGGTGAATGCCCTCGCACGCCCCAGTGAACTCCGCCGCTCGAGCAGGTGGGGCGGGTATAGCCTGGTCGCATGAGCTCAACAGTCGCCGTCATCGGCGCCGGAACCATCGGCCGATCGTTCGCCTTCCTCTTCGCCCGCAGCGGGTACACGGTGCGGGTCTTCGACCCGCGTCCCGACCTCGCCGAGGTGGTCGCCGGCTTACAGGCCGACGTCACCGCTGATGCCTCCGCCGAAGATGAGTTGGCCTCTGAAGTCGGCACCGTGGAACTCGCCGAATCCGTCGAGGCCGCAGTGGCAGGTGTCGTCTTCGTCCAGGAATCCGGTCCCGAGGATCCGGAATCGAAACCCGTGCTGTTCTCTCAGATCGCCGAGGCGGCTCCGGCCGGGGCCGTGTTCGCCACATCGTCGTCGACGATCCCGGCCTCAACGATCGCGGCCGCACTGCCCGAGTCCGCGGCCTCCCGCGTCATCGTCGGCCACCCGTTCAATCCACCGCACCTCATGCCTCTCGTCGAGGTCGTGCCGTCGCCGCAGACCTCCCAGGAGACCGTGGAGGCCGCGGTCGAGTTCTACCGCAGCTGCGGGCGCGAACCGGTGGTGCTGGGGCGCGAGATCCGCGGATTCGTCGGCAACCGGCTGCAGAATGCGCTGATGAAAGAGGCGATCTCGCTCGTGCAGAACGGCGTCGTCACTGCCGAGGGGCTCGACACAGTGATGAAGAATTCGCTGGGTCTGCGCTGGTCGGCCATCGGCCAGTTCGAAGGCATGCACTTCGGCGGGGGAGAGGCCGGGATCCGCGGTTTCATGGACCATATCGGACCGGCGTTCGCCGCCATCGAGGACCTGCCCGTCGACGTCGATCCCGCAGGTATGGAAGATGTCTTCCAACAGGTCGAAGACGCTTATGGCCCGACCCCGACCCCACAGGCTGCCGCGGTCCGCGATCGGATCCAGAAGGCGGTGCTCGAGGCCCGCGGTCAGGGGCGCTGAAACGTCTTCCCACGTGCTGACCGTTGGCCCGTGTTGGTGACGAGTCAGACACTCTCACCAGTATGAATAAGGAATCTTTGAGGTGATTCCCAGCGTTGTACTGAGTACAAGTGCATTGGGGCTCCGGGGCAACCTGCCCCGGACGTTGCAATGCGATCACCTCAGGAGGAAATCACCATGGGCGGATTCTTCACCGGCGTCGAATCGCCGGGAATGATCGATTGGGCCACGATGCCCACCTACAACACGATCATGTCAGTGGCGGTCGGTGCCGGACTGCTCGCCGTCGTCCTGTTCTACCGGGAACTGCGCCGTGCCGGAGGGGCGGCCGGAGTCGGTGACAGCGCAGGATCGAAATGGCGTGGAGGCAGACACGTGCTCAGCACCGACGGATGGGCGCTGATCTTCGGCGTGCTGGGACTCATCCTCACCCTGACCGGTCTGCACATGACGCTGACCTGGCCGCTGGCGGCGGGCGGATTCGCCTTCGACAACGTCATCTTCGGTGAGACGAGCCTCGCCTTCGGCGTGCTCATGCTCGCCGCTGCCTGGTATCTGTGGCAGCGCGGGGCCGACCTCAAGGCCGATGCCGATCCGCTGGGGATGGCGGCAAGCACGGTGAAGCCGCTGTCGATCTTCATCGCCGCTCTCGGACTCGCGCTCTTCGCCATCGCACTCGCGGGAACGGTCTACCAGCTCTTCGCCGCTCCGCCGCAGGAGCCGATCTCCGGTGCCTTTGCTGACTACCCGGTCATCGAAGCCACATTCATGTCACTGCTCTTCGCCCTGGTCGGTCTCGGAGCGGTGCTGTTCCCCTTCGCGGTGCGCAAGGTGCTGAGCACCCCGGTCGACGCGCAAGTCGGTGGAGCTGCGATCTCCGTGACCGGCGTGGTCTGGACGATCACCGGAATCGTGTTCGTCCTCTTCGGCGCGATGAACTTCTACACACACATCGGACTGATCGTCAACACGATGTGATCAGCCGCAGCGGCTCAGACCGCTGCTTGGTAGAAGTACGTGGTGCGTTCGGCGATGAGGCCCTCGGTGTCGAAGAGGAAGAAGTCCGCGAAGCCCACCGAGGCCTCTGAGCCGTCCTTGAGACGACCGCTGAAGACACCGCGACTGGAAGCGCGATCACCGTCGACGAGGATCTCCTGCAGCGAATGCGCACCGGACTCGATGACGCGTTCGCCATGGTAGAAGTCGGTGATCTGCCGGCCGACCATCGTCGGGTAGCCTGGCCGATCATAGCTGGCGTCCGCGGCGAACAGCACCGAAGTGGCGTCCGCATCTCCGGCATCGACGGTGGTGTAGTAGCGCTTCACGAGTTCAGTCACACTGGCCATGGCACTACCGTAACAGTGACTCATGTCATAGTCGGGCCGACCCTTGGTCCTCGCTGACCCGCCGGGTCTCCCTTCGTCGCCGACGGCGACCTCATTTCGCATTTCTGTCCCTCATCGGGTTAGTATCGACCTGTTAATGATAACGAGTCTCACTAACTAGAGAGTGCGAATAATGAAACGACACCACACGATGCTCGGATCGGCGGTGGTCGCCTCTGCACTGCTGCTCACCGGCTGCCAAGCCGGCGACGACGCCACCGACTATGACGCGGGCAGTTCGGACAAGAAGACCGCAGGCGCCGCAGACGACAAGGAGGACACAGGGCACGCCCAGGAGCTCGCCGCCGCCCAGCCGCGGCTCGTGACAACCTACGACGGCGGGATCCTCACTCTCGATGCGACGACTCTCGACGTCATCGACGATACGAAGCTCGAAGGCTTCAACCGCCTCAATCCCGTCGGTGACGGCCGCCACCTCATGGTCTCCGTCGCCGAAGGCTTCCGCCTCTTCGACGCCGGAGTCTGGACCCAGCCCCACGGCGACCACACCCACAGCTACGCCGCCGACCCGCAGCTCACCGACACCGTCTTCGACACCGAACTGCCCGGACACGTCGTCAACCACGGCGAGGCCACCGTGCTCTTCGGTGACGGCGACGGCAAGATCCAGACCTTCGACACCGAGGACTTCTCCGACGGCGCCCCGAAGCCCCAGGTCGCCGAGGTCGACGAACCCCACCACGGTGTCGCCGTGAAACTTGCTGACGGGTCGATGCTGCACACCGTCGGAACCGAGGACGAACGCTCGGGTGCGAAAGTCGTCGACAGCTCCGGCAAAGAGATCGCGAGCAGCGACGAGTGCCCCGGAGTCCACGGCGAAGCCGCTGCGAAGGACGAGGTCATCGCGCTCGGCTGCGAGGACGGAATCCTGCTGTACAAGGAGGGGAAGTTCGAGAAGATCGTCGCTCCCGATTCCTTCGGCCGCATCGGCAACCAGTCCGGAAGCGACGAGTCGCAGTACATCCTCGGCGATTACAAGGTCGACGAAGATGCCGAGCTCGAACGTCCCGAACGGGTGAGCGTCACGGATACGAAGACCGGCAAGCTCTCGCTCGTCGACCTCGGCGCCTCCTACAGCTTCCGGTCACTGGGCCGTGGACCCGAAGGGAAGGGCGTCGTCCTGACCACAGACGGGAAGCTGAAGATCATCGACCCTGCGACCGCCTCGGTGACGGAGGAGTACCCGGTCGTCGACGAATGGGAAGAGCCCGTCGAGTGGCAGAAGGCCCGCCCGACGCTCTTCGTCCAGGACGAGGTCGCCTACGTCAGCGATCCGGCGGAGAAGACGATCCACATCGTCGATCTCGAATCCGGTGAGGTGATGGCCGAGAAGTCGCTGCCGCACGCACCGAACGAACTCACCGGCGTCACCGGCTGAGGGATCGGGACGAACCCGACCGGCGGTGTCCCTGGGCACTCCGCCGGTCGGGTCGGCCGCCTCGGTGGCGGCTGAGAATCTGCCCAGGAGATGAGACCGCCGTTGCCGACGCCGGAGTTCGGCCATAGCGTGGGGGATGGACCTGCGATCACACCATCGGTGATCGCCTCAACCCCGTCGAAGTGAAAGAGGACAGCCATGACCACCATGTATCGCGTCACCGACCCGGCGACCGGCCAAGTCGCCGAAGAATTCCCCACCGCCACCGATGCCGAGATCCTCGCCGCCCTCGATCGTTCGGCGACGACATTCGACGAGTGGAGCCGGACCACGGTGGCCGAGCGCGCCGCCATCCTCACGCGCGTGTCCGAGATCTACGCCGAGCGTGCCGAGGAGCTCGCCGAAGTCATCAAGCTCGAAATGGGCAAGTCCGTGCCCGAGGGCAAGGGCGAGGTCCAGCTGAGCTCGATGATCTACAAGTACTTCGCCGACAACGCCGAAGCCTTCATGGCCGACGAACCACTGCGCGGACCCACGGACGCCACCGCCATGATCCGCCGCAAGCCCGTCGGCTCGCTGCTGGGCATCATGCCCTGGAACTTCCCCTACTACCAGGTGGCCCGCTTCGCCGCCCCGAACCTGGCCCTGGGCAACACGATCCTGCTCAAGCACGCCCCGCAGTGCCCCCGCTCGGCGCAGATCATGGAAGAGATCTTCATCGAGGCAGGCCTGCCCGAAGGCGCGTACATCAACATCTACGCCAGCAACGAACAGGTCGCCGACATCATCCTGCCCGACCCGCGCAACCACGGTGTGTCCCTGACCGGATCAGAACGCGCCGGTGCCGCCGTCGCTGCCGAGGCCGGAAAGAACCTCAAGAAGGTCGTGCTCGAACTCGGCGGATCCGACCCCTATATCCTGCTCGACACGGACGACGTCCAGAAGTCTGCGAAGACGTTCTTCAACACCCGCATGGGCAACACCGGCCAGGCCTGCAACTCGCCCAAGCGGATGATCGTCATGGACGACATCTACGACGACTTCGTCTCCTCCATCACCGAGGCGGCCAAGAAGAACACACCCGCCGTTCCCGGCGAGGAAGGCTCCCGCCTGTCCCCGCTGTCGTCGGTGGCCGCCGCCGACCGCTTCGTCGAGCAGGTCCAGGACACCGTCAGCGAGGGCGCGACCCTGCTGGCCGGCGGTAAGAAGTACGACGGCGGTGGAGCCTACGTCGAACCCGTCGTCCTCACCGATGTGCAGAAGGGCATGCGCGGGTACTACGAAGAGCTCTTCGGACCCGCTGTCATCATCTACAAGGTCAGCAGCGAGGAAGAAGCCGTCGAGCTCGCCAACGACACCCCCTTCGGCCTGGGGGCTGCCGTGTTCTCCAGCGACATCGCCCGTGCCGAACGCGTCGGCGACCAGATCGATTCCGGCATGGTCTTCCTCAACGCTCCGGAAGGCAGCCGCGAATACCTGCCCTTCGGCGGAGTCAAGCGCTCCGGTGTCGGACGGGAACTCGGTCCGCTGGCGATGGACGAATTCGTCAACAAGCAGCTCGTGTACAAACAGGACTGATCGGTCCGCGCGGAGCCCGAGAATTCGGGTTCCGATCGTGACCGGGTTGTGATCGCGCTCAGGGCGCTGTCTCTTACAGGGACAGCGCCCTGATTGTATGCTGAGACCACGCACAGCCAATTCTCATAGTTCTCAGCGGGAGGTCTTCCCATGTCGGCACCGAAGCCGTCGACCCAGGTCAACGCCGCAGCCTCAAAAGGGATCATGCGGCCGGTCAACCGATTCCTCGAACAGTGGATTCCCTCGGCCCTGACCTTCGCCATCGTCCTCACCCTCATCGTCGCCGTCCTCGCGTTCATCTTCACCGACGCCGGGCCCACGGAGGTCGTCACCGGCTGGGGTGAGGGACTGGCCGGTCTGCTCGAGTTCATGACGCAGATGTGTCTGATCCTCCTGCTCGGACACATCCTCGCCAACACCGGACCGGTGCGGAAGCTGCTGGCATGGTTGGCCCGGGTGCCCGGCAACGCCACCTTCGCCTATGTCTTCGTCTTCGTCGTCGCCGCGCTCGCCAGCCTCATCACCTGGGGACTCGGCCTCGTCGTCGGCGCCCTGCTCGCCCGTGAGATCGCAGTGCAGTCGCGCGAACGCGGAATCAAGGTCCATTTCCCGCTGCTCGTCGCCGCCGGCTATTCCGGATTCGTCGTCTGGCACATGGGGTATTCGGGATCGGGTCCGCTGACCGCGGCCACCCCGGACTCCTTCCTCTCCGAGTCCCTCGGCGGGAAGACAGTTCCGGTGTCGGAGACGATCTTCGCCGGCTGGAACCTATTGGCGATCGCCGGAGTCATCATCGTCTGCGCGCTCCTCTTCTTCCTCGTCGCACCCAAGTCCGGCGCCACCGTCTACGAACTCCCCGCCTCGGTGAGTTCGGAGGGGCAGAGCGAGGTCGACGAGGAGGTCGTCACTCCGGCCGACCGGATCGACGCCTCACGAGTGCTCACCCTCATCGTCGGTCTCGCTCTCGTCGCCTATCTCATCATCCACTTTGCCCAGGGCGGGGGACTGACCCTCGACATCGTCAACTGGTCGTTCCTCGCGCTCATCCTCCTGCTCGTGCGCAACCCGTTCGAGCTCATCCACCTGACGAAGGAGGCGGCGTCGAACGTCGGCGAGATCCTCCTGCAGTTCCCGCTCTACGCGGGAATCCTCGGCATCATGTCGACCACCGGACTCATCGCCGTGTTCTCCGACGCCTTCGTCTCGATCTCGAACACCACGACCTTCGGCGTCCTCGCCCTGCTCTCGGCCGGACTCGTCAACTTCTTCGTCCCCTCCGGCGGTGGACAGTTCGCCGTGCAGGGCCCGATCATGCTCGATGCGGCCAACCAGCTCGGCGTGGACCCGTCGATCGCGATCATGGCCGTGTCCTACGGCGACCAGTGGACGAATATGCTCCAGCCCTTCTGGGCGCTGCCGGTGCTCGCGATCGCCGGGCTGAAGATGCGCGACATCCTCGGCTACACCGTCATCACTTTCCTCGGCTCAGGGGTGGTGATGGCTGCCGCGCTGCTCCTCGTCTCCCTCTGAGACTCGATGAACGTTCCGCCGAGGCGGTTGGGACTTGACCGACGATGACCCGATCGGTGAAGCCCCACCTCGGCGAGGGTGAGTCGCTGATCTGCAGATTCGCGTGGCATCACAGGATAAGTGACCGGAAGTGTCTATGTGGTAACCTCCGTTGTTGGCCGTCCCCGGGGATCCGGGGGATCGGCGATGACGGAAATTCTTGAAGCAACAGCCGTTGATCATGCTCGGTTGAGCACCCTGTTCGACCGGGTCCGATGCCACGACGCAACAGCGTCCGGATAAGGAGCACAACCATGTCAGCATCAGTCGACACCCCGCCGGGTGAACCGAAGGGAGAGGCGAAGGGCAAGGTGAAGCCGTCGCTGCCTCCAGTGAATAAGAAGGTGTTCCTGGCGGCAGCACTGGTGGCGCTCGCCATCACCGTATGGGCCCTCATCTCACCAACCAACGCCGAGACGGTCCTCGGTGCAGTCGTCGGCTGGACCTCCGATTGGTTCGGCTGGTTCTACGTCCTCCTCGTCCTCGCTGTTCTCGTCTTCGTCATCTACTTGGCGGCCTCCCGCTACGGAAACACGAAGCTCGGCCCCGAACACTCGAAACCCGAATTCGGCCTCGTCGCCTGGGCGTCCATGCTCTTCGCCGCCGGCATCAGCACCGACCTCATGTTCTTCGCCGTGGCCGAACCGGTCACGATGTACCTCACCCCGCCGAGCACCGAAGCCGAAACTGTGGACGCGGCCCGCGAATCCACTGTGTGGGCGCTCTTTCACTACGGTCTGAGCGGCTGGGGACTCTACGCACTCATGGGTATGGCCCTGGCCTACTTCGCCTACCGGATGAATATGCCGCTGGCGATCCGCTCGGCGCTGGCCCCGATCTTCGGCAAGCGCGTCCATGGTGCTTTGGGTGAGACGGTCGACTTCGCCGCCCTGCTGGGCACGATCTTCGGTGTGGCCACCTCGTTGGGCATCGGCGTCGTCATGGTCAACGTCGGCCTCAACACTGTCCTCGGAATACCCATCGGCGTCGGCACCCAGGTCGGCATCGTCGTCGTCGGAGTCGGTGTCGCCACGCTCTCGGCAGTCTCAGGTGTGGACAAGGGAATCAAGTTCCTCTCCATCCTCAACGTCGTCCTCGCGATCGCTTTGAGCCTCTGGGTGCTCGTGGCCGGAAACACGAAGTTCCTGCTCAACGCCTTCGTCCTCAATGTCACGGACTTCGTCCGCCTGTTTCCGAACATGGCAGGACAGACCTTCGCCTTCGAAGACACCGGAACATGGATGACCGACTGGACCCTGTTCTTCTGGGCCTGGTGGATCGCCTTCGCGTCGTTCGTCGGACTCTTCCTCGCCCGCATCTCCCGCGGACGCACCATCCGCCAGTTCGTGCTGGGCACCCTGACGATTCCGTTCATCTACATCTTCATGTGGATCTCGATCTACGGAAACTCGGCTCTGGACATCATCCGCAGCGGAGACAAGAAGTTCGGTGAGTCGGTCATGCTCAGTCCTGAGGGCGGGTTCTACGACCTGCTCTCCCGGTACCCGGCCTTCGCCGTCATCGCCGCTCTGGCCACGATCACGGCCCTGCTGTTCTACGTCACCACCGCTGACTCCGCGGCCCTGGTGATGGCGAACCTGTCGTCGAACCTGCGCAACCCCGCCGAGGACGGACGCGCCGGACTGCGCATCTTCTGGGCCCTGTCGACCGGCGCCCTGACAGTGGCGATGCTGCTCGTCGGGGGCATCGGCGCCCTGCAGAACGCGACGGTGATCATGGGCCTGCCCTTCGCCTTCGTCGTCATCCTCGTGATGATCGGCCTGTACAAGGCGCTGCGGGTCGAGGCGAACCGCGTCGACAGCGTCGATACGACCCTGCCCGGCTCTCTGGCCCGTCGCTCCCGCGGTCCCGGCCACGAGACTTGGCAGCGTCAGCTCGGGCGGGTGCTGTCCTTCCCGAACAAGGCGCGTGCCGAGGAGTTCGAGCAGAAGGTCCTCATCCCCACCCTCCACGAGGTAGCCGAAGAGATGGAGGGCCGCGGAATCTCGTCACGCTGCGGTCGCGTCGACTCCGAAGGCGTGTTCGTCGACGACGGCGAACTCTTCCAGTTCGAGGTCGACGGAGACGGGGAATACCCGTTCCGCTATCAGGTGTGGCCGCACAAGGTCAGCGTGCCGTCATTCGGCGGAATGGTCCCCCGCGGAACCGGCGAGGACTACTACCGGATGGAGGTCTACCTCGACGGCGGCACCGGTCAGGGCTACGACATCATGGGCTTCTCGAAGGAGCAGATCATCGATGACGTGCTCGACCAGTACGAACGTCACGTCGAATTCCTCCAACTCCAGGAGAACATCACCCACCGCGATGACTGAATCGCGATGTCCGGATGACTGATTCCGGCGGGTGAGTGCGGCGCCCGGGATCCCTGGCCTGACGGCCGGCGGTTCCGGGCGCCGTCATTTCTCGCACCGAGAATGCGTCGATCTCAAGCGCCGAGGCCGACGGACGCTGCGTGGTGGGCTCGGGGGCGGCCAGGTGATCACCTTGCCGTCACGGTGCGCAGGGTTCGGGCGACGGACAGGGCCGTCAGCCCGCTGGTGGCAGGGTTCTCCGGGCTCGGTGTCGACCGGATGTCGAAGGCGAATTCCCCTGCGGACCCGGACGCCCGGATTCGGTGGGCGGACTGGGTCTGACCGGCGACCGCCTGGAGCACGACCCGCACCCGCTCCAACGAGGCACCGAGTAAGTCGGCATCGGTGCGTTCAGGTGCGGTGTCGGTCGACGCAGCTCTGGCTCCTGAGTCTGAGGCCGGTGCAGCAGAACTCAGTCCGCGGGTGGCCCAAGCGAGGGCGACGGCGATGTTGACATTGGCGGGGAACTTCTCGATCGCCTCGGCGGGATTGCCCTCGAACACCGTCAGAGGGCCGTCCTCAGGACGGAGGACACGCAGACGCTCGGCTTCGGTCTCGGACATCCACGGTCGGATGAGTCCGCTCGCCTCCTTCGAGGTGGTGATTTCGACGCTGTCGAGGCCATCGGACTGAGCCGCCGCCTCGAGCACATCGAGTCCGCCGATCGCCCCATTGGTCACATGCAGGCGGCCGGGTCCGGCGAGCAGACCCGCACGGGTGCCGGGATCGGCCATGGCTCCGACACTGGTGAGCACGAATGGGTGACCGGCCGCGATGACGGCGGGGCCGAATCGGGCGGCGGCGGGAACCCCGGCGCATTCGACGATAACATCGAAGCGGTCGAACATCCTCGGCGACGGTGATTGCGTCGATGACGCAGCAGGCAACGATGGGGCCGGTTCGTGAACTGGGGTGGTGAGCGTGGGGAGGTCGACCACCTCGGCGCCGTGATTCGGGCGACCTCTGTGGTTGGCTCGATCCGAGACCAGGGCGGTCAGGTTGAACGCCCCGGACTCGAGCTCGGGAGAGAGCAGCCGGGCGACGTGACGGCCGATGGCACCGAAGCCGAGGAGGAGCACTGAAGTCATGGCCGCACCTTATCGGAGACATCTGACACGGGGCTGGACCGTTGCCGCAGGAGGCCGGAGCGTGGGGGTGCGCGGGCAATATCAGTGCGACGCGATACGGTTGCAGGATGGACGACGAATCACAGCCGAGCGCATCCGGGGGAGCCGTCACCGGCGACGACGGACTTGCCCGCACCCCGTGGGCGTACGGCGACCCGATGCTGCTGGACTACTACGACAGTGAGTGGGGCCTGCCCATCCACGACGAGGCGGGGCTGTTCGAGCGGATGAGCCTCGAGGGATTCCAGGCCGGTCTGTCGTGGCTGACGATTCTGAAGAAGCGGGATCGGTTCCGTGAGGTCTTCGCCGGATTCGATCCCGACGCCGTGGCCCGCTTCGGCGAAGGCGAGATCGAGCAGCTGCTGACCGATTCCGGGATCATCCGCCACCGCGGCAAGATCGAAGCCTGCATCAACAATGCCGTTCGCGTGATCGAACTGCGTGAAGACGGCGGACTCGATGCGTTCCTGTGGTCGTTCCAACCTGCGCAGACCCCGCGACCGCGTACCATTGCTGAGATCCCGACGACCGGACCGGAATCCGTGGCGCTGTCGAAGGCGCTGAAGAAGAAGGGGTTCCGCTTCGTGGGACCGACGACGATGTATGCGCTGATGGAGGCCATCGGCATGGTCGATACGCACCTGCTCGATTCCCACCGCCGAGGAGCGTCCGGAGTGTGGTCGGAATGAATGACATCCGCGTCTCCGCACTCGTCCTCCTCCACCCGCAACGCCGGGAACTGCTCATGGTGCGCAAGGCCGGGACCAGTTCCTTCATGCTGCCCGGCGGCAAACCCGAAGAGGGGGAGACCGCTGAGGACACCATCGTCCGTGAGATCGCCGAGGAGCTTGGACTCGATCTGGACCGTCACCGACTGCACGCTTTGGGCACGTTTGCTGCCGCGGCGGCGAACGAAGCCGATCACCGTGTCATCGGCGACGTGTTCTGCTATGACGGTCTGCCGGCAGCACTCGATGTGGAGAACATCGCGCATCTGGCCGAGATTGCCGAAGCCGGATGGTTTCCCATCGACCCGCTGCCCGCGGACACCGATATCCGCCAGTTCGCGCCGCTGACCCGCAATGAAGTCATCCCGGCGCTGCAGGTCGCGGGGAGGTCAGCTGGTTGACCGAGTGAAGCGCCGTCGTCTTGCGCGGTGCGATGCTGCTTTCACGCTGGGCGGCGCTGGTCTCATGCGGTGCGACGCTGGAACCCGAGGTCGAGGGTGAACAGGTGCAGGGAATGCACCACGGTGATCGCGGCGATGAGGAAGCTCAGTGAGATGTCGATGATACCGAAGATCGTCAGCGCGGGTGGGCTGACGTAGCCGGGTGCCTGCAGGAGGGTGCAGCCGATGACGATCGCGCCGGTGAGGATCGCGATCAGGACGGCGATTGTCGTGCGGCCCACCGCTGCCAGGCACAGCAGCCCGGTGGTGAACAGCAGAGCGAAGAGCGCGAAGACATCGACGCCGCGACCGATGATGAGGACTTCCTGCCACAGGTTCCCGTACGTGACCGAACTGCCCGGCTCGGGGGAGTAGTAAGGGAAGAACGATGCGGCGATCACCAGCATGACCAGCGGCCCATAGAGGCGGGCATAGATGATGTTCGTGCGGCGGATGCGCTCGGCGAGGCCGTCGGCGCTGCGGAGATTTCCGGTCGTCATCGACCGTCCGTCATCTGTTGCTGTCACTGCGGCCTGCCGTCGGAATCGAGGATGGCGGTACGAGGACTCGTTGCTGTGCCGAAGCACGGCAGAAGCATCTCATTTCTCCGATCAGAGGATTAGGGATTGTGGTCGGCGGCGGCCCGAATGGATTAGTCGCCATCAAGCGAACCGATACCTGAAACGTATCCAGGAAAGTTACCGCTCGGTGTTCTCGGGCGACAAGGAATGGACATGACTCACGGGTCATGCCCGCGAAATTTCACATATTCGCACAAAGGCTTTTATGTCGGGTTGTGACCTTATCCCTATTTCGCTGCTCGGGGAGCCGCATTCTTCGCTCGGGAAGGTGCGAGGTCGGATGCCGCATGGCCCTCGGCAGCCCGACCGAGCTGGACCGAGAGTCGGTGGAGGCATTCGCGGAGGTCGGGACTGTCGATGACGGTGAAGTCGGTGTCCAAGCGCGCCAGGGCCAGGGCCATCGTGGTCAGGCTCTGGCCGCCGACGGTGACGAGACAGCGGTCGTCCTCGAGTGCTTCGACAGTGCCTTCGGCGGACGCGAGCTTCTTCATCACTGTGGGCGCCGGTGCATCGACGATGACTTGGGCCGAATGCCGCCACCTGGGTTCCGTGGCGTGTCGTTCGACGAATTCTCCGATGTCGTCGGCCGGCAGTGGACGTGGAGTGAAGCTGCGGCCGCTCGGGGTCTTCGGCACGATGCGTTCTGCGCTGAAGACCCGCCAGTCCTCAGCCTGGGGTTCGAAGGCCAGCAGGTGCCAGCGGTGCTGACGATTGACGAGTCGGTAGGCTTCGACTTCCAGATGGACCTCGTGTGCCGAGGTGCTGCTCGGGTCGTTCGGTAGGAGAGAGTCGCCGGTGTCCGGGTCGGCTGTAACTGGGCTGGTGGCGCATGAGTCGCCTGTGCCGCCGGGTGAGCGGTCGGACGGTTCACCGAGATACGTGAAGCGCAGGCGTTCGTGTCGGCGACAGTGGTCGATGAGAGTGACGATGAGGTTGGGGTCGACAATCGGCATCGGCTGACTGCCGACGACCGGGACAGTGAAGTGCGCGAGGCTCTGCACCCGTGTCCGGACTGCGGTGGGGAGAATGGTCTCGAGCTTCGCCAGTGCCAGTGCCGAAGTCTCTTCCATTCCGCCGATGATGCAGCTCAGCCCAGAGTGGAGGCCGACGGCGACCGCCACCGCTTCATCGGCGTCGAACATGAGCGGCGGGATTCCCACGCCGTTGGAGGAGAGACGATATCCGCCCTCGTTTCCGCGTGTGCCGTCGATCGAATAGCCGATATCGCGGAGCGTGCCGATATCGTTCCGGATGGTCCGCGGGCTCACTCCCAGGCGATCTGCCAATTCGGTTCCCGACCAGGTTCGGGGCACCATCAACAGTGACAATAACCCGAGCAGTCGTGCTGCAGTCTGTGACATCTCTGCGTCTTCTGTCGTTTAGGAAGACCTCCTGCCTGAACTCAGAATAGCATTATGCAAATCGTTCCGGGGCAGAGCGAAAACAAAGAAGTGGCTTCCCCGAATTCGGAGGAACTAACAAAATTGATGCACGATCAGCAGAATATTCAGAGCATTCCTTCCCCAGAGACAACTGAAGCAGAATTCGACGTCGATGACTATCTCGAGTTGTATTCGTCGGCACGGAAGAAGGACAAAGGGTGGATCCTCGACGAGGTCATGATCCTCACCGGTTGGTCACGTGACCATGCGCGGCGCCGCCTGGCGGCCTTCCGCATCGGAGAAGATGATGCCTACGACGATCCGCCCGCCGACCAGCCGTCGTCGAGGTGCTGCAAATACTCACCCGAATCGCGAGCACTCCTCGTCCGGATCTGGGAGTGGTCGGGGTTCCAGAGTGGAAAGTACCTGGCCGCTGTGATGCCGCAGCTGCTCGATGCGGCCGAGCGACACGGCGCCCTGGTGCCCGACCGCGACGGTTACAGCCTCAAGGTCCGGTCCGAGCTGCTCGCCGTCAGTCCGGCGTCGATCGACCGGTATCTGCGCACCGCGCGAGCCGAGGACTTCCGAGATCGTCGGGTGTCGACGAAACGATTCACCAGTCCCAGCGAAGACTTCCTCGACTTCGCTTCGGGGCCGAACGAGCACGAACCCGGATTCTTCCTCGTCGACACCATTGCCCACGCAGGACCGACCCGGGCCTCGAACTGTGTGTTCACCATCAGCGCCTCTTGCCTGCACACCGGTTGGGTCTTCACCCACAGCCTTGCCGACAACGCTCCGGGCACCATGGTGGACGTGCTGCAGTGGTCGCTCGATGAGGTGCAGGGGATTCCCTTCTGGGTCAATGCCATCGAGCTGAGCAATGCCGATGGCACCGTCCACGAGGCGACCGACCGGTGGGCGCGGGGACTGGACATCCATTTCAGTCCGGTGCTCAAAGATCTCCGCCGCGATCGGCTTCCGGAAGCGTCGCGGCATCAGCATCTCGTCCATGAGTACGGCAATATCCGCCGCTATGACACCGACGAGGCCCGGTCTGCACTCAACGGACTCTGGCGCGCGGTCGATGACCGGCTCAACTACTTCACTCCCACGCGCAAACCGGCTGGCTGGGCCGATGACGGTCACGGCGAGCAGCGGCGAATCTACGACGAACCGCGCACACCGTTCGAACGTCTGCGCGCAGCGGGAGTCATGTCACCGACGCAGGAGGACGAGCTCACCCAGTATGCGGATGGTCTCGATCCGGCCCGACTGACCGAGGAGATCGTGTTCTGGCAGAGGCGTCTGCAGGAGCTGGCCGCCTGAGAGAGTTCCGTTCCCACGCCGCCGGCAGAGCATCGTGTCCGCTGGCTGTCGGCAGATCCGCCCCCTGGGGGTGGAGACTTAGTCCCGTTCCTGCCGCGAATACGCGATGAGCGCCCGGTACAGGTCGATCGGCGCGCAGTTGGCTCTCTTGGCCAGGGACTTCATGAGTTTGCGGTAGGTCTGATAGTCCATCTGCGCCGGATTGTCCGTGGGCACGAGAGCGAAATCGTGCAGAACGGTCAGCGCCCGGGAATCCATGATGGAGAACTTCTTGGGATTGACCACGGTGAGCAGGGTGCTGGCCATCGGAATTCCCACTCCGGGAAGCATCTGCAGCAAAGGCAGACGGAAGCGGTTGGGTGTGTCATCGTCGAGCGCGACGCCGGTGACGAAGTCGATGTCATCGGACGAGATCTCCTCGAGGCTCGGCAGAACTCCGATGGCCTTCCACTCGGCGACCTTGAGGAAATGCTTGCGTTTGAACGATTCGCGGACCTTCGTCTTCGGGCCGATATCGCTGAAGATCTCCGACTCGAGGTCCGTGAGGGCATAGAGCGGTTCGAATTTGAGGACGAATGCGGTGTCGATGGTGCCGCTGGGAGCGTCGCGTTTGAGGTCCGAGCTGAGTTCCGATGAGTTCATGGACCGATGGTAGGCGATCATTCTGACGTGGAGGTGAACACTTCTGCACCGGATGGACGGCAGATGGTGCGGGCACGGCAGATGCAGTGCCGATGTCGTAACCTCGGACTATGGACCCCGAACATCCGTCTCAGGCGACGTACACCCCGGCTCTGTTGGGTCTGGTGTGGACGGCGATGTTCGGGTTCTCCGCCTTCTTCTTCAGCTATTCGACGATGGTGACGATTGCGGCGACGGACGGACTGTCGACCGTCACCGGCGGGTCCGTGCTGACGACGATGATGATCGGTGTCATCGTCGCCCAGCCCTTCGCCCCGTGGGCCGGTCGCGTCTTCGGTTTCAAGGCCTCGCTCATGCTGGCTCTAGTCCTGCAGTTCCTCGGCCAGCTCCTCGGACTCTTCGTCACCCCGCCCCTGTTGGCACTCGTCCTCGCCGGACTCTGCGGAGGCGTCGGGTTCGGGCTCTTCGTCGTCCTCGCCAATGCCGCGGTCCCAGGAACGACCGCGCCGGGACGGATCGGCAAGGCGCTTGGCTTCTTCGGTGGGATCACTTCCCTGGCCGCGGCCGTTGGTGCTCCGCTGGGGCTGTGGTTGGTTGAGACGATCCCGATCTGGACCTTCCGCATCATCGTCTGTGCCTGTCTCCTCCTGGCCATCCCCACTGTGCTCAAATTCGTACCCGGTCGGCCGCCTCGGCGAGGGAATGACGATTCGGGAGAATCGGCGAGCGACAACGAGACGGTCGGGGTTCGGTCCGGACGCAACGAGAAGCGGAGCCTCCGAAAAGCAGGACGCTGGGCGGGGGAGGCCCTCGGGCTCGTCCTCATGCTCTCTCCGTTCCTCGTCGGCATGATCGTCTTCGGGATCATCGTCGGCTTCGGTCCGGGCGAGGACGTCGCCGTGGCGGCACTGTTCATCGCCGGGATGCAGATCTCGGCGGTCATCGGACGCTTCGTCGTCGGGGCCGTTTCGGACAGCTTCCCGCCGTTCGCTCTCAACATCTTGGGCCTCGTCCTGACGGCGATCGGGCTGGTCTGCGCTGTCGTCTCCTACGGTGGGACGCTGTTCGTCTCGATGCTCATCATCGGACTGGGATTGGGTGCCCTGCAGTCGGCAAGTCTCGTCATGGCTTTCGCCGCGGTCAGTTCGCCGAGCCGGGCCAGCGTCGCCTGGAATATGAACTTCGACATCGGGCTGGCCGTCGCCGGTGTGGTCGGCGGGCTCGGTTTCACCTATCTCGGGTCGTCGTCGACCTTCTTGGTGTGTGCTCTGCTTCTGCTGTTCACCGGTGCCCTGTCGTGGATCGCGCGGACTCTGCAGAGGCGGAACAACGGGCACGGCTGAGCTGTCAGTGCGGGCGCTGCTGACCCGGAGACTGCGGGGTGCGACTGAGCCTGTGGTTGAAGGGCAGGGCTGGATCGTCAGTGCGGGGACTCCTCATCGAGCTGCGCGAGCAGTCCGATGGCCGCACGTGTGTACTCACCGATCCAGCGATCATGGATCCGTTTGATCGGGAGCGGTGCCAGAGCCAGCAGTCGGGTGCGTCCTTCCTTGCGGCCGGTGACCAGCTCAGCGCCCTCGAGCACTCGAATATGCTGCAGCACAGTCGTGCGATCGAGGTCGGGAAACGCCTCGCAGACCTCACCGGTCGTCCGCGGTCGAGTCCGCAGCAGGTCGAGGACGCGTCGGCGGGTGGGGTTGGCCAGGGCCTTGAAGACCGCATCGTCGGATTCATCCGAGCCTGTTCCCAACTCCCGTGACATGTGGTAAAAATATCACATGACAGATGAGCAGAGCACCCAGAACACACCCGTCGAGCAGAACGATCAGTCCCGTCCACTGGAGGAGCTGTCCTTCACGGTCACCGGCTACATCTCGAAGACTCCTCATGAGACCTATGAGGCGGTCGCTGATCCCGAGCAGCTCTCGCATTACTTCACGACCGGCGGCGCCCGCGGCCGTTTGGAGGCCGGGGCCGACGTGACATGGGACTTCGCTGACTTCCCGGGTCGGTTCCCCGTCGAAGTCGTCGAGGCCGTCCAGGACGAGAAGATCGTCATCCGTTGGGAAGGCTCCGACGACTCCGTGGAAAAGGACACGACAACGACCTTCGAGTTCACTCCCGTCGATGACGGTGCGCGGACGCTCGTGACGATCACGGAGAAGTCCTGGAAGCTCACCGAGGGCGGAGCTCAGGGCGCCTTCGGCAACTGCATGGGCTGGACCGGAATGCTCTCGGCTCTCAAGGTTTGGATCGAGCACGGAATCAACCTCCGCGAGGGCTACTACAAATAAGCCCGGGGCGTCAGCGCCCGGACGGTCCCGCCGCAGAGTCCGATGTCGTCACAGTGCCCGACGTGCGCTGCCTTCGTGCTCCCCGTTGTGCCCGGATCTCCGGAATGAGCACTGCGAGGACCGCGGCAAGGAAGACGGCCTGCATTACTGTGCGCGGCACCAGCTGATCGTCCCACGGCAGATTCTCGCCGGTCAGCGCCAGATGCACATTCGCCGGGAACATGACGATGAGCATCAGTCCCAGCCCGCCGGCCGCCCACGGGCGAGTCGGGCGCAGCAGCAGGCCGAAGGCTCCGAGCAGTTCGAGCACCCCGGTCACGGTGACGAGCGCAGCTGCTGCTGGAAGCCATGGCGGCACCATGTCGATGAGAGCCTCGCGCATGCCGACGAAATGTGAGATGCCGGTGACGATGAACATCACGGCCAGCCCGAACCGGATTGCCACCGGCCATGTACCAAGACCACGTTCGGCCGCCGCCGAGTTGAAGCGCCCGACGGCGTAGACGGCGAGAGTGGTGATGAGGAGAAAGAGTAAGGGTGCCATGAGAGGCTCCTCCGATGAGCGAGGCCTTGCGGCCGCGGCGAATCTTTACAGTGAAAAGGTAGATCGTCGACAAGCATCTTGTCAATGAAAAGTTTGCTCCGGTACGATCGGACTGTGACTTATCATCATGGGGATCTGCGTCGGACCCTGTTGGCGGAGACCGCCTCGGCGATTGCCGAAGACGGCGTGGCCAAACTGAGCATGCGTGCGCTGGCGAAACGGGCCGGGGTCTCAAACGCCGCTCCGACGTATCATTTCGGTGACAAATCCGGTCTGCTCACGGCGCTGGCGACAGAAGGATACGACCGCCTGGCGGAGGCGATGTCCGGAGTCGACGAAGGCGGCGGACTCATCGACCGCGGAGTCGCGTACGTCGAATTCGCGCTCGCCTGCCCATCTCACTTCACGGTGATGTTCCAACCCCGGCTGCTCCACGATGACGACGGCGAACTGACTGCGGCCCGTCAGCGGGCGTGGGCGGCGCTCTCGGTCGGAGTGGCGACGACCAGATCAGGGCCGGACTCCGACTTCGGGGTGGCGGCATGGTCGCTCGTCCACGGATACGCCACTCTGGTGCTCAGCGGAGCAGTGGAGCCCGAAGACGCACTCAGACAGGCGCGCATCGTGGCGGGCCACCTCGTCGAGGGCGCCGACAGGAGCCGCTGAGGGGCTGGGCCGGATTTAAGGAGCTGGTGCGGATCCGCTGATGTGGCGGTGAGGCACCTGCGGTGCCCCGGAATCACTTGCCGGTGACCTTCTTCTGCCCCGGTTCGAGTCCGTGGGAGTTCTTGATGAAGAACGCGCCGATGACGCCGAGGATGCCGACGCAGGCGGCGACGAAGAACGCGACGTTCGCGCCGTGCACCAGGCCTGCCATGCCGTAGGTCTCCGGGTTCCGCGCGGCCGAGACCATGATCGTCACGAGCGCCGCGGTGCCGACCGACGCCGCGATCTGGCGCAGCGTGTTGTTCAGGGCAGTGCCGTGGGGGATGAGATGCGAGGGCAGCTGGTTGAGCGCGGCCGTGGTCACCGGCATCATCACCATGGCGACACCGAACATTCGGATCGTGTTGACGACGGCAAGGTAGACGAACGAGGTGTCCGGTTCCAGCCGGGCGAAGAGGAACGTGGTTCCGGTGAGCAGGACGAAGCCGGCGATGGCGAGCCATTTGGCGCCTATGGCGTCGAACACGCGACCGGTCACCGGTGACATCAGTCCCATCACCGCGGCGCCGGGGAGCAGGACCAGGCCCGACTCCATGGCCGAGAAGTCATTCATGTTCTGCATGTACAGCGGCAGGACCATCATGCCGCCGACCATGACGATGAACACGCACATGCCCAGCAGGGTGTTGAGCGTGAACATCCGGTAGCGGAGGATGCGGAACTCGAGGATCGGCTGTTCGAGTTTGAACTGACGGGTGATGAAGAATGTCAGCGAGATCGCGCCGATGACCAGCGGGATGAGCACCTCGGCGCTGAGCCAGCCGGCGTCACCGGCGGTGCCGAAGCCGAACAGCAGTCCGCCGAAGCCGAGGGTGGAGAGGATGATCGAGAGGACGTCGAGTCGGGGGAAGGTGCGTTCGGTGACGTTCTTGAGCAGGAAATAGGCGACGATGAGATCGATGATCGCGATCGGCAGCATCATGTAGAACAGCGTCTGCCAGGGCAGGTGGTCGACGATCCAGCCGGAGAGGCTGGGGCCGATGGCCGGGGCGAAGGCGATGACGAGGCCGAAGGTGCCCATAGCCGATCCGCGTTTCTCTACGGGGAAGATCGCGAAGAGAATCGTCTGCATGAGCGGCATGATGATGCCGCCGGCTGAGGCTTGGATGACGCGGCCGATGAGCATCACCGGATAGACCGGAGCGATCGCGCAGACGAGGGTGCCGATGATGAACAGGCCCATCGCGGTGAAGAACAGGCCCCTCGTCGTGAACTTCTCGATGAGGAACGCGGTCACCGGAATCATGATGCCGTTGACGAGCATGAAGCTCGTCGTCACCCATTGTGCGGCGCCGGAGGTGATGTCGAAGTAGTGCATGAACGCCGGCAGGGCGGTGTTGAGCAGCGTCTGGTTGAGGATGATGACGAACGCGCCTGAGACGAGAACCGCAAGCACGAGGTTCCGGTTGACCGGGGTGCCTTCTGACGGTTCCTTCTGAATGTCGTCTCCGTTCGCCAATGGCATCCCCTCACCTGTTGTTCGTCTGCGTCACTTCTCGTCTTCCAGCGACAGAGCGCCCGAGGCGGTGTGCTGAATCGGCCCCTCTTTGCGCCCGGAAATAAATTCCTTGGTTATATAACCGCTTCATGCAGTTTAACCCACCGCCCTCGCCGAGGCGGCCCCGGGTCGGTGTGAGATTCGTCGAGTTCATCTCCCAGTTGGGTGACGGACACCCGTCACCGCGGAGCTTTTGTCGCCGGTGAGGAAGATTCCGACCGCGGCCCCACCAAGGGACCGCGGTCGGAATTCCTACGGACGGTCGGCCGCCTCGGTGAGGGATCAGGTCAGGCGGGTGGACGGCGACTGGGTCTTGTTGGGGTCGGTCTCCGGCAGATCGCCGAGGATGTCGTCGATGCGAGTGAGGACGTCCGCGTCGAGGGCGACCCCGGCGGCCTCGGCGTTCGAGGCGATCTGCTCGGGGCGGGAGGCGCCGACGAGGGCGGTGGCGACGTTGTCGTTGGACAGCACCCAGGCGATCGCGAGCTGCGCCATCGTGATTCCGAGCTCGTCGGCGATCGGTTCGAGCTTCGCCACGGCCGTCAGCTTGTCGTCGTGAAGATAGCGGCTCCTGATCGATTCAGCGCCGCCGCCGTCCTCGTCGGTTGCCCGGGATCCGGCGGGGACCGGCTGGCCGGGCTTGTATTTGCCGGTCAGTGCGCCCTGGGCAATCGGGGACCAGACGATCTGCGAGATGCCGAGTTCCTTCGACGTCGGGACGACCCGTTCTTCGATGACGCGCCAGAGCATGTTGTACTGCGGTTGGTTCGACACGAGCTGGATGCCGAGGTCGCGGGCCAGGTGGTGGGCGGCGCGCAGCTGGTCGGCGTTCCATTCGCTCACACCGATGTAGAGTGCTTTGCCGGAGCGGACGATGTCGGCGAAGGCCTGCATCGTCTCTTCCAGCGGGGTTTCGTAGTCGTAGCGGTGGGCTTGGTAGAGGTCGACGTAGTCGGTGCCGAGTCGGCGCAGCGAGCCGTTGATCGACTCCATCATGTGCTTGCGCGACAGGCCGATGTCGTTGTGTCCCTTGGGTCCGGTGGGGAAGTAGACCTTCGTGAAGATTTCGAGCGATTCGCGCCTTTGGCCCTTGAGTGCGTCGCCGAGGACCTGTTCGGCGACGGTGTTCGCATAGACGTCGGCGGTGTCGAAGGTGGAGATGCCCGCGTCGAGGGCTGCGTGCACGCACTTCGTGGCGGTGTCATTCTCCACCTGCGAACCGTGCGTGAGCCAGTTGCCGTAGGTGATCTCGGAGATCTTGAGTCCGCTGTTTCCCAGATATCTGTGCTCCATGACCTCAGCCTACGACCGGGCGCGGAAGTGGGGAACCCCTCGCCGAGGCTGGGTCAGAATCCCGCGGGCCCTGTCACTTGGTCAGGGTCGGGAAAATGGAATCAGGCTGGGCTAGGTCCACGATGACATGTCCAATGGCGCTGGACTCGACCTTGGCAGCCACGATCTCCCCGCTGTCGGGATTGACAACGACCGTGGCAGGAACAGCTGATTCGTCGATCTCTTTGATCTTAGCTGGATCGGTCGTCGCCCCAGGGACGAGGTCGAGCGGGTCGGCTTCCGCACCGTCTTCGAGCAGCGAATCGATGCGGTCTCTTTCTTCGGCAGGGGAGTTGGAAATCTGTCCAGCATCCGGATCGGGTATGGCCATCGCGGGTTGGGCAGAGACCAAGGTGCCGGCGGCCATCGCCAGTCCGCTGACAGTCAGCGCAAGCTTCTTCATGGTCGTCCGTTCTGTAGGGGAAGTCCGGAACCAGACCATCGTACCCAGCTCCTCGCTCGGCTCTCTTGACCGACACGAGTTTTGGGCGATCGCCTAGTTCCGGCTGTCAGTCCTTATGCGGGCGCAGTCGCCCGGCTTCGACCGCGTCTGTAAAGAGCTGAGACGAGAACACCCACTAGCACTCCAACTGTGATCCCGGTCCAACCGATGATCACCGTCGCCGAATTGAATTGCGCTCGGCCGAGTGGAATCAGCAGATACTGGACGACCTCGACCGCGAGTGAACTCAATAGGGCCAGCGAACCGAAAAGCATGACATTCCGTCGCCTGGAGTACAAGCCGCTCGCGAAGCCTGCCGGTGCAAAGAGCAGCAGGTTCATCGACTGCCAATTCACATGGGTCAGCGTACCCGGAGAGGGCAGAGACCAGATCCACACCCGTGTGGTTCGCAGCCCCTCGTGAGCCTCGAACGCTTGGCTTGAAGGAGTGAGAGTCGCGGCAAGGATCAACGACAGACTTGCTAACCACAGGAAGACGACTGCGGGATGTTCGTGGATCTGTTTCCCAAGGCGTCTCGAGACGATTCCGGCGATAATCGCCCCGAGGGCGAATACCGGCAATGCGAATGGCAGAGCAGCCAGATACCTGAGCATTCACATCCTCGCACAGTTCGAATTGCCGGTCGGCATAGTCGTCCTGAATCGTATCGCCAATCTGTCCGACTGTTAGCCAGCGCTTCCGTGCTGACCCCTTCGCCGAGGCGGAGATCAGTCCACGGGCGAGACGCGGATGAGATTCCCGTCGGGATCGGCGACGACGAAGGTGCGCCCGAAGACTGCGTCGTAGGGCTCGGAAACGACAACAACTTCCTTTGCGGTCCAGTCGGCGAAAACAGCATCGACTGCTTCTGCGGTTCCGGGCACCATGAGTCCGACTTCTGACGTGCGCACTGATGTTTTTGTGACTGACTCACTTGCGCCGCTCCAGAGGGAGAACAGAACTCCCGGTGCGATTTCGAATGAGACGTAGTGGGGTGTGACCATCTCGGGTTCCATCTCGAAGAGGTTGCTGTAGAAGGCCGTCGAGGCGGCGGTGTCGGTGACGTAGATGAGGAACAGGTTCGGTGCAGGCATGAGGTGCTCCTTCTGTTTGCTGGTTTTCGATGATTTCGACGTTCGGTGACCTTCAGTTCGGTCGCCGTGGTTCTACACTGACAGCAATAGATGACAGCCCATGTCATGTTTGGAAACGAGCTCGGAAAAACTCTCTGCAGGGGGAGGAGGAACGAAGTGAAACGTCCGCAGCGATTGCTGTCGATCATCGTGGCGCTCCAGTCCGCTGGTCAGACGACGGCTGCTCGTCTGTCCGAACAGTTCGGTGTTTCGGTGCGAACGATCCTGCGTGACATCGACGCATTGATCGAAGCGGATGTGCCGGTCGTTGCAGCGCCCGGCCGCTACGGCGGGATCTCCCTGCAGACGAGAACGCAGATCGACGTGAACCGGCTATCCGCAACCGAAGCGGAGGCGCTGGCGCTGGTCGGTTTGGATTTCAGAAGTGCGCGCCATCTCGGCCTCGAAGAGGGAATGCTGCGGGCCTTCCAACGCTTAGACGCGCGGCGGCCAAAGCCGTTCGAGCGGACAGATCAGCAACTTATTCCTCTCCGTGAAGTGGTCGAGATCGATAGCTCGGCATGGTTCGCCGACGAAGCGGCATTCGACTTCGCTGACCTCGTCGTTTGCCTCCGGTCGGCCCGGCGATTGCAGATCGAATATCGGTCAAGCGGGAAAGCTGAAACGCGAATCTATCAGGTCGACCCGTATGGTCTCTATCTGCGAGGCGGGCGGTGGTACCTCATTGCCGATGTCGATGGGAATCCGCGCATGTTCGCCATGACCCGAATGCGGAAGTGGACTGTTCTTGAATCTGTACGGACGCTCCGGCCGGAGACGACGCTGCAGGGTGTTGCGCAATTTTTGGTCGAGCGTCTGGAGAGCCGAGAGGACGTATTTGTGACGGCTCTTCTCGAGGTCGGAGGAGAGGATATTGCGCGCAGGATCCTCGGCAGTCGACTGCGTTCCGTCGAACAAGTGCCGACTGATGATGCGAAAGTACGGATCATCGTCGCTTACGACCAACTCGACGGAGTCAGGCAGCTCATGCAATTCACCGACCACATCGAAGTCATCGATCCACCGGCGGCGCGGGAGCTGGTCAGGAAGCTGGCCGCCGACATGGCGGCACGACATTGAGGTATCGCTGGTGCGACGTGCGGCGACCACAGCCAGGACGAATCAGGCGATCTGGATTCGAGTTTCTCCGAAGACGAAGTCGAGTGTCAGGTTTCCGCCAACTGCTTCCAGGTAGCGCCGAGCAGTGCCGATCCTGGTGTTCTCAATGTCTCCGTGCTCAATCTTGGAGACTTGACGCCGTGAAACACCAATTCTGTCTGCAACTTCCTGCTGTGTGAGGCCTGCGTTGGATCGCAGTTCTTTCAATTGGTAGGCGCGCACCTCAGCAAGCATCTTCTGCTTGTGTCGTTCGACGTTCTCGCGGTCGACCGGGTGATGGGCGAGGAACTCGCTCAGCGTGTCAGCCATACTTCTCACTTTCCTTTCAGTCGCAGCATGTGTTGAGCGTCCTGAGAGCAGATGAATGTCCACCTTCCACATCTTCCAATATAGAATCTCTAGGTTCTGAACTCATTAGTGTGAAGATCGCGATTTCCGAGGAAGATGCCGGGACGTCCGGAATCACGCCAAAGGCGCCCGCCGCCGCATATTCGCGATGGCAATGTCGTTGCGGAGCGGATGCACCGCGGCACCTTGCCAATTCGGTACACCTTCCTCTGGACTGCCCACTGAAGAAAGTGATCACCTCAGAGAAGGATGTACCGAAACGCGTGTTGGCAGCAGGGTCAGCGGTTGAGCTCAGTGCGCCGGGCCGGCGTTCTCCGCAATATGCTCCCGCAGGGTCGCCGCGAAAGCTGCGGAATCGCCGGAGCGCAGATGTGCGACAAGGGCCTCGTGTTCGGCGATGAGTTCGTCCGAACGGTCGAGCAGGTGTCGGCTGTTCATGAAAAGCGTGAATCGGTGCCGGTCGGAAAGCAGCGAATACATCTCGAGCATCACCCGGTTGTCCCCTGCCTCGACGAAGCCGCGGTGGAACTCCAGGGTGAGTTCGATGAATCGGGCGACATCCCCCTCAGCGAAAGCGGCCCGATGCTGCGTGATGAGAGCGCCGAGTTTCTCCGCCAACCGTTTCCGCATGGGTTCGGATGCCCGCTCGACAGCGGTCGTCTCGAGCACATAACGGGCATCGGCGAGCTCGGAGACCGTGCGTTCGTCGATGCCTTGGACGATCGCCCCGCGCTTGGGATAGATGTGGATCCACCCCTCGTCCTGCAACCGGGCCAGGGCCACGCGCACCGGGGTGCGGCTGACGCCGATCTCGGTGGCCAGCGCCGCCTCGCCGAGCATCGTGCCGGGCGTGTGAGAGCCGTTGATGATCTGCCCGCGGATGACCGAATAGGCGCGCTCGGCCGCGCTCATTGATTCGGTCGCCGTTCTCGAGGATCCTGTCTTCTTACTCATTTCCCCACCCCGTCCTGTCTCGCGGCGGCAGCGGGCCGGTCGGCCGCCTCGGCGGGGGCGGGTGCGCGGCGTCCGGGCCAGCTCATCAGCGGAATCGCGCGGATCGAGAATCCGACGGCGACGAGCAGGACGAACGTGGCCATGAGGTTGATCCACAGGAATCCGCCGGCGCCGAGCACGGACCCGGCCATCGCCGCCATGAGCGCCCCGCCGAGGTTCATCGCCGAATCCGAGGCGCCCTGCAGCGGCACCTTCGCATGTGCCGGCACCGAGGCGGTGAGCAGGGACGAGCCGCCGATGAGGAACATGGACCATCCGATTCCGAGCAGCGACAGCGCGGTCGACAGCAGCACCATCGACGACTCCGGGGCCACCGCATCGATGACGCCGAGGACGATCGTGAGAACGAAGATACCGGCCCCACCTGCGATGACGACGCCCGAACCCCACCGGTCGGCCATCCAGCCGAACACGGGGGACAGGGCGTACATGCCGGCGATGTGGATGCTCACGACGATTCCGATGGCGCCGAGGCTGAACTCCTGGTGATCCATGTGCACCGGGGTCATGACCATGACGTTGGTCATCATCATCTGCCCCGCGATGATCGTGATCATCGCAAACAGCGGCACCGGGCGGGCCAGGGCGAAGCGCAGCGCTTCGCCGAGTTTCATCGGGGGAGGGGCGGTCGCCTCGGTGGTGGTGGACTCGTCGGTCTGTGCGGAATCCTTCGCCGAGGCGGCCCCGTCGTTGTTCTCGGTCGTGCCTTCACCGTCGTGGCCGGGATCGTCGACCCCGGGTTCGCCGGGGTGGTCGGTTCCGGCAGCCACCGACTTCGTCAGCGTCGAGGCCGACAGTGTGGCCAACGCGAACGCGACCATGGAGATGAGGTAGGGCCCGGCCAACCCGTTCATGCCCAGCGTTTCGCCGAGGTGGGCGCCCGGGGCGGTGAAGCTGGGGCCGAGGACGGAGCCGACGGTCGTGGCCCACACGACCAGGGACATCGCGCGACCAGCGGCGGCCGGGTCGGCGAGGTCGACGGCGGCGTAGCGGGCCTGCAGGCCCGAGGCGGTCGAGGATCCGCACATCATCATCCCGAGCATGAACAAGGGCAGGAACTGCAGAGCGACGCCGATGAGGACAACCACGGCGCCGAGCGTGCCGATGCCGAAGCCCAAGGTCAGCGCCTTGCGACGGCCGGAGCGACCGGCGAGCACGGCGAGGGGATAGGCGATGAGGCCGGCGCCGAGGATGACGCTCATCTGCGCGAATCCGGCCATCGAGGTCTGCCCGGTGATCTCTTCGGCGAGCAGTCCGCCGACGGCATACCCGGAGGCGATGCCGGCTCCCGAGAGGAGCTGGGCAGTGATGAGTTTGGCCTGTTCGCGGATGTGGCTGGTCATGGTGGTCTCACGTCGTTGTAGTGGTCAAGACCCACTCACATTAACTTGCATCCATCTTGGATACAAGAGTGAGGCTGACCGCAGGTGGGACAGACAGTGACGACCGAGGTGGTGGTCGGCCGATGCCCTTCGCCTGACCGCGCGAACCTCAGACTCTTGCGACGGTGAAGTGCCGGTCGCCCTCTGGTGATTCGAGTTCGTCGATGACGGCAGCGGCGAGGTCCTCGGCGCTGATGCGCGCCTGGCCGTCCGCCCCGATGAGCAGGGCTGTCGTTCCGCGCTGGTACTCGCCGAGGCGGTTGCCGGGTTCGAGCACCGCCGGCGGGCTGAGGTAGGTCCAGTGGTCTCCGCCCTGGTTGCGGCAGACGTCGAGCTGGGCGACGCTGGCGGCAGCGAGCTCCTTCCACTCGGCGGCGACGAACTCCGGGTCGTTGACTACGAGGATGTCGGCCCGGTCCGGGGAGCGCAGCGGCCCGGCACCGCCGACGATGAGCAGCGGCACCCTCGCGTGAGCGGTCGCTTGCAGCACTTCCTCCGTGGTGGAGAGGAACTGCTGTGTCTGACCGGGTGTCGCGCGCACAGTGAGAACGGCTGCGTCGGCACCGCGCAGGGCACGGTCGAGGTCCTGCGAACGACTGGCGTCAATCGCCGGCGGATGCACCTCGGGGCGAGGTGTGTGTTCGGGGTGGCGGGAGGCGGCGATGATGCCATGGCCGCGGTCGGCCGCCTCGGCGACGATGCGGGAGCCGACCATTCCGGTGGCTCCGATGACGGTGATCTTCATACTGCGGGTTCCTTATCTGTGCGGTTTGATGTGCGTGCACGGTTGAGTGCGGTCGGGGAGAGCTGTCCGCAGGCTAGTGCTGCCAGAGCGAGGACGAATCCGGCGATCTGCGCGAGGTTGAGGCTCTCACCGGCGAAGACGATGCCGAGTCCGGCAGCCACGAGCGGGGAGAGCAGTCCGAGCAGGGCGGTCGCGGTGACCGGCAGGCGTCCGAGGCCGCGGAACCACAGGGTGTAGGCGAGCAGTCCGCCGACGCCGCCCAGCCACAGATAGCCGGCGATGCCCGGGGCGTCGACCTGTGCGGGGACGCCTTCGATGAGCAGGGTGGGCAGGAGGAGGACGAGTCCGCCGGCACTCAGCTGCCAGCTCGCGAACCCGACCGGTCCGATGCCCGGCGGCAGTCCCCATTTCTTGGCGAGGATGACGCCGGTTCCCATCGAGGCGGCACCGAGGATGCCCGCTGCGATGCCGACTGGATCGAAACCGGCGCCGGGGCCGAGCACGACGAGACCGACTCCGGCAACGCCGACGAACCCCCAGCCCAATCGCCACACCGACAGACGCTCACCGAGGACGATGACTGCGAGGACGGTGACGAGGATCGGCTGCGCGGCTCCCAGGGTCGCAGCGACCCCGCCGGGCAGGCGAGCGGCTGCGACGAACAGGAGCGGAAAGAAGATCCCGATGTTGAGCGTGCCGAGCACCACTGCTTTCCACCACCAGGACCCGGCGGGCAGGCGGCGGGCGATGAGGAGGCCGATGAGGCCGGCCGGAAGGGCGCGCATGAGGGCGGCGAAGAGCGGATGGCCCGCGGGCAGGAATTCCGTGGTCACGAGGTAGGTCGAGCCCCAGACGGCTGGGGCCAGGGCGGTGAGGACGGTGGCTCCGACTCGTGAGTGCGTCGGTGACGGGGCGGATGGGGTGGGCGTGGTCATCGTTGTCATGACACCAGCGTCAACCCGCGCACTGCCATGAGTCCAACACATTGTTTTCATCCGATCAATGAACTGAGATCATTAATGGATGGAGTTGCAGCAGCTGCGCTATGTCCTCGCCGTCGCCGAGGAGCGGAATTTCACCCGAGCGGCGACGAAGACTCATGTCGTCCAGTCGGCGTTGAGCCATCAGATCAAGGCCCTCGAACGCGAGCTCGGCGTCCGACTCTTCGCCCGGACCAGCCGCAGAGTCGAACTCACCACAGCCGGGCACGCCTTCGTCGCCGGTGCCCGAGCCACCCTCGACGCCGCGGATCGGACCGTCACTGAGGCGGTCGCGGCGACCGGACAGATGCGCGGAAGTCTGAGCGTCGGAGCGATCCCGACGGTGACCCGACTCGACCTCACTGCGGTCCTCGGCCGGTTTCATCGCACGTATCCGCAGGTGAGTATCGGCATGAGCGTGGGAGGCAGTCTCGACTTCATCGAACGGATCCGGACGGGAAGCCTCGATGCGGCGGTCCTCGGACTGCCGGAGGACGTCGAGCCGAAGGGCGTGGCGAGCACCGTCATCGCACAGGAGAGGCTCGTGGCCGTGCTCGGCCCGGGCCATCGGTTCGCCGAACGCCGACGGCTGCGGCTGGCCGATCTCGCCGATGAGGCATTCGTCGACTTCCCCTCCGACAGTCCCGGTCGTTCACAGTCCGATCGGGCCTTCGCCGAGGCGGGACTGACCCGAACGGTTGCGTTCGAATCGATGCTCGTGGACATGATGCTCGACCTCGTCGGGCAGGGGCTTTGTATTGCGCTGCTCGCCCCGGCGGTTGTGCCGGACGGGCGAGAGCTGGCCACTGTGCCCGTGACCGACGGACCTAAGCGCGCGGAATACCTCGCCTGGAGCGAATTCAATCCGAGCCCGGCGGCGTCGGCCTTTGTTGAGTCGGCGTTGGCGAGCCTTGGGGCGGAATAAGGTTGAGGAAGCGACACACTCACAGGCAGGAGCCCGCATGATCAGGCAAGACCGCACCGACGACATTCTTACCGTCACCATCGACAATCCGGGGCAGGCGAATGCGCTCACCGAGGACATGCTCGGACAGCTCATCGACGCCTTCACCGAGGCGGGTGCTCACGAGAGCCTGCGCGCGGTCCTGCTTACCTCGGCCGGCGGACGCGGATTCTCAGCCGGAATGGACACCGCACAATTCGCGCACACGAGTGCGTCGCGGGCGTACGCGACGATCAGCCGCCTCGGCGAGGTGTGCGAAGCGATCAAGGACTGCGCCCTTCCTGTCGCCGCCGCCATCGACGGCTACTGCATCGGCGGGGCCGCCGAGATCGCCGCAGCCGCGGACTTCCGCATCGGCAGTCAGGACTCCTGGTATTCGATGCCCGAGGTGCGAATCGGCATCCCCTCGGTGCTCGAATCGGTCAACCTCCACCGCCTGATGGGCTGGACGAAGGCGACAGAGTTCGTGCTCACCGGCAACTGTTTCTCCGCCGCTGACATGCTCGCCTGCGGCTTCCTCAACGACTCCGTCGACGGGTCGGTCGAGGAGCGCGCACTCGAGCTGCTGCGCGACACCACACGCGCCGATCGAGCCGTCATCGCGCAGCAGAAGCGACTGCTGCGGACGTGGAAGAACACCTTCGAGGCGCATGCGATCGCAGACAGCCAGAAGGAGTTCGCGCTCGCCTTCGCCGCGAAGAATGAGACTGCCGACCCCGACTCGGGCGACTCAGCCCCCGAGGGCAAAGTCTAAGGTCGGGCAGAATGGTGGAAACGCTCAACGACTGAGGAAATTGCATGACAGACAACGAGGTCACACCACTGCCTGAGGCCTTCTACCTTCCGCGCGGCGAGGACGAATTCGACTCCACACGTGCGACGACGAGCCCGTGGGATGAGGCGATGCAGCACGGCGGCCCGCCCGCCGCGCTGCTCGCCCGTGCCGTCGAACGAGTCCGTGAGGACGACGCGATGAGCATCGGCCGGCTGACGATCGACATGCTCGGCCCCATCCCGCAGGGTCGCATCCGCACCGAGGCGACCATCGTGCGTCCGGGCAAGCGCATCGAACTCGTCGAGGCGAAGCTCTGGGCCGAGGATCGCCTCGCCGTCACCGCGACCGCGTGGCGAATGCGCTCGACCCCCGATTCGAGCGCCGAGGTGGCCTCGACCTTCGACACGTCCGCTGTGCCGGGCCCGCAGGAACAGAAGTACTTCCCCGGTATCAGCCCCGACTGGGGGTATGGCCGTGCCATCGAGTGGCGCTTCGTCTCCGGCGGTCTCCAGGAACTCGGGGCGGCCGACGTCTGGGTGCGACCGCGCATCCCGCTCGTCGCTGGTGAGGAGACGAGCCCGATCCAACGCTTCGTCATCGCTGCGGACTCGGCGAACGGCGTCTCGGCGGCGGTTCCGTTCGGCGAGTGGACGTTCATTCCGCCGTCACTGTCGCTGACCTTCGCTCGCGAACCGCGGTCGGAGTGGCTGAACATGAATGCCCGCACCCACGTCGGCCCTGATGGGCGCGGTGTCACGGACGGTGATCTGGCCGACGAGCACGGATATGTCGGATCGGTGACCCAGCCGTTGCTCATCGCCCGGCTCTGAGGTTTCCCGCCAGTCATGGAATTCCTCGGACTCGTCCTCATCGGCTGTCTCGTCGGCCTGACCACCGTGCTCTTCGGGTTCGGCGGCGGCTTCGTCACGGTCCCGATCATCACCCTCGTCGATGCGGACCTCGGACATGACACGGCGAGGGTGGCGGCGGCCACCTCGGCGCTGGTGATGCTCGTCAACGCGATCGTCGCGACGGTGTCGACGAAGCGATCCACGCTCGCCCACCTGAAAGGGCGATGGTGGCTGCTCGGGCTGCTCGCGCTGGGCGGGGGATTGGGTGCGTTCGCAGGACGATTCGCACCGGACGCGCTGCTGCAGTGGGGGTTCGTCGCGTACATCGCGGCCACTGCCATCGATCTGCTCGCCCGGCCCGGATTCTTCCGACGCAAGGCCGCGGTCGTCGATGACGTTGGCGAAGTCAGCGAGGGAGGCCGAGGAATCGCCGCTGTCTGGGGTGTGCTGATCGGTGGGCTGGCTTCGTTCCTCGGTGTCGGAGGGTCGGTGATGACGGTGCCGATGATGCGCCGGTCCGGGGCGACGATGACCGTGGCCACGACCCTGGCTAACCCGCTGACCTTGGTGATCATGAGCCCGGCCGTGCTCGTGACGATCCTGACCCCGGCGGCGATCGATGCCCCGGGCATCGTGGGATCACTCGACCTGGTGGCGGCCGCGGCGCTGCTCATCGGCGGACTGCCGATCATCGTGTTCCTGCGCCGTCGGGTGCCGAAGATCCCCGAGATCCTCCACGCCTGGGGGTATTTCGTGTTGCTTGTGGCGGCTGGGGTAGTCGTCGCCGCGGCGTGAGGAAGCAGGTGCAGTCAGGCGTCTGCTGACGCCCTGCGATACCGGCTGGGGCGGATCCCGTACTCGCGATAGAAGGCAGTGCTGAGTGAGTATCCGCTGGAGTAGCCGACTTCGAGCGCCACGGATTCGACTGTCGAGTCGCTCTGTTCAAGGAGGTCGGCGGCCAAGCACAGACGCCAGCTCGTCAGGTATGTCAGAGGGGGCTCTCCCAGCAGTTCGGTGAAACGTCTCGCCAGCGTCGCTCGCGAGACGTTGGACTGTTCGGCCAGAGTCGCGATGGTCCATGGGTGCTGCGGGGAATCATGGATGGCGCTGAGCGCGGCGCCCACGGTCGGGTCGGAGCTCGCGCGGTACCAGCCTGGGGCCTGAACTTCGGGCATTGCGAACCAGTCCCGCAGCGCCGCAGCCAGCACGACGTCGAGCAGTCGATCGAGGATGACCTGTTGTCCGGGCTCTTCGCGCATGATCTCCGTCTCAAGAAGACCCAGCGTCTTCGTGCGCTGTGACTCGTGCGGCACGACGAATACCCGAGGGAGTGTCGTCAGCAGGCGGTCGGCTACGCGACCGTTCACAGTGAATGATCCGGTCAGCATAGTGTCATCGGCATCCAACTGTGTGCCGCAGGTCCGGGTCCCCAGCGCAATGCTGTCGGCCACACCTCCGTCTGCGGCAAGGCAGACTCCCGACTCCGTCTGGACGTACATGGGATCAGGAGACATTCCGGGGTCACTGGTGACCTCGAAAGGGGCCTGTCCGACGACAACGGCGATGTCATGGGGCTTGAGTCGGTGAGGCTGTCCGCCATCGACGATCCACGCATCACCCCGGATCATGGCGACGAGCGTAAGAGAGGACTTCTCCGCGAACACTGCAGACCATGGCGGATTCGCCAAAGTCCTACCCAGCAGCGCGCCGGACGACCGGATATGTGTGAGCACATTTGTCAGAGCATCCACGTTGCCATTTTAGACGATGGAGCATCTATCTGATCGTGCCACCTATTCTCCGTCTCGTGCGCCTCGTATGTAATTGAGTCATGAACTCATTTCATGAACCGATCTCCGGTCGCGCCCACTGGGTCTACACACATCCGCAAGCAGATTCGCTCAACAGGCACCTGCTCCAAGTCGGTCGATCCGCGCTGGCCGAAAAATACGAGCTCACAGTGTCGGATCTCTACGCCGATCGCTTCAACCCGACGCTCGGTGAGCATGATCTCGGAAGTCTGTCCGGCGCCGGTGGGAACCTGGCGGAACTGACTGGCAAAGCCTATGCCCGGGGTGAGGTCGAGCCTGAGGTGAGACGCGAACAGGAGCGGCTGGCGGCGTCCGAACTCCTGGTTCTCCAGTTTCCGCTGTGGTGGTACGGGCCTCCCGCGATGCTCAAAGGATGGATCGACCGTGTGCTGCAGACCGGTTTCGCGCAAGGCGACGTCGATGACTCCACCGGGCTGCCGAGACGCTACGGCGACGGTCGGCTCATGGGCAGGAAAGCACTGATCATCGTCACAGCAGGAGACGACAGTCGAACACTGGGCCCACGCGGAATCAGCGGCGACCTCGAATCACTGCTCTTTCCGCTGACACACGGTGCACTGTGGTACGTCGGGATCGAAACCTTCGACCTCCACGTAGTCTATGACGCGGATGGGCTCGGTGCCGACGGCAGAGAACGGGAGGCCGCGCGACTGACCGCTCGGATCGCGGGACTGCGCGAGGAACGTGCGCGTCCCTACCGTCGAATGCTGGGCGGAGACTATGACCGGTCCACTCGGGCGCTGGTCGACAGCGTCCATCCCGGACGCACGGACCTGACGATCCACCGGGCCGGTTGACCGAGGCTGTTCGACCGCTCGCCTCAGCCATGTTCCTGGCCAAAGACCGCTCGCATGAGCGCCGAGCGCTCACCTCAATCCGCAATGCGTGTGCGCTCGAGGCTAACTCGAGCGGTCGACGAGGGTGGGTCAGAGAATGTGCTCAGTTGTCCCAGCGGCGCCTGCGCAGAATAGGTGGCAGGCCGAAGTAGATCGGCGGGCGGGCTGAGGCCGGACGCGCAGTTTCCGAAGAAACAGCCAGTGGTGACGGTTCTGTCGTGACAGCGTTTCCCGCGACAGTCGCACCTTCCGTGCCGCTTCCGGAATCACTCTCATCGCTTCCGCTCGTGCCCAGCGCCCAGGCGCTTTCCCAGCTGATGAGTTCGCCGGCATGGCAGACGGGGTCGCCTCCGCTCGACGGCGGCTCGGCCCACATCCACAGGTTGATCCCGTACTCCATGAGAACCAGCTTGTGGGAGGCCTCTCGTGACGAGTTCTCCTTGACCAAAGCCGCCCGCACCTTCGCCGAGGCGTCCTCGAGATCCGTCCACCCGTCCTGCCGATGTGGCAGGAACACCCACGTCCCAGCGGGGACGTGATTGGGCACGAGCCCTTCGAGGGCGGCGATCTCAATCGAGTCCCCGAACTCATCGAGCATTTCCCTGAAGCACGCACGGGCCACTTCGGGGGAGGGCGCGACGATGAGGAGGTGTGCCGCCTCGGCGCGCACCTCATCCAGTGAAAGACGCGTGAACGGATTCGCACGCATCGACCCGAGCACCTGCGTCCAGTGCCCCGGCACCGTCCCATCGGCAAGGAACCCGCTGGTGCGCGGACGCTCCTCATCGTGTCGCATCGAAAATCCTCCTCGCCGAGGCCGCCCACCGTTCCCTCCCATCATGCACCCACCCGACGGTGGAGTCAGATGGGAAGGTCAGTGGGAGGTCTGCTGGCACGTTTCCGCGTATCTAACGAATGGGATACGTTCCGGCCGATCCCGTGCCATCGTCGCCCGGCCCGCCCTACACTGATCGGAGTGGATCGGGCAGCGGCATTCGTGTCGGCTCGGTCCACGACCACGTCTGAACCACCTCGCCCCAGTGGCGAGCCTGCACGCCCGAAAGCCCATGCCCTTGCTCTCTTCCTCACGCCGCGCACTCGCGGCATTCGCAGCAGTCCTGTCCCTCGGCCTCCTCTCCGGATGTGCCGAGGATGCCGATCCGACCGTCGACACCGTCTCATCCGGCGCCGCCGACCCCACACCCACACGTGGGGCCTCGGAGGCAAGCGAGGATATCCCCTCGCCGTCGGATTCCGATGACACCGACGAAGCCGGCGAAGAGGACGAAGGCCGCGCGGGCAGCGCGGCGACGGGGACCGCCTCGGCGATGTTGGACGAACTCACGGTCAAGGGCCGGGCGCCGAAGACCGGGTACGACGGCGACCTGTTCAAATGGCGGTCGGACACCGACCACAACGGCTGCGACACCCGCAACGACGTGCTCCGCCGCGACCTCACGACCATCACCCTCAAGGCCGGAACTCACGGATGCATCGTGCTGGCTGGAACGCTTGACGACCCCTATGCCGGGGAGACCTACGACTTCGACCGCAGTGCGAACGCCGTCGACATCGACCATGTCGTCGCCCGCTCGAACGCCTGGCAGACCGGGGCTTTCAAATTCGATGACGAGACGCTGAAAGGGTTCGGCAACGACCCACTCAATCTGCTCGCAGTCAGCTCAAGCCTCAACCGACAGAAGGGCGACGGCGACGCCGCGACCTGGCTGCCGCCGCACAAGAGCTTTCGCTGCGAATACGTCGCCCGACAGATCGCCGTGAAGCACAAATACGAGCTGTGGGTGGTACCGGCCGAGAAGTCCGCCATGGAACGCGTGCTGGCGAAGTGCGATGACCAGCCCGCCTTCGCCGAGGATGTCGACTGGCCCGGCCCCGGTGACGGCGACAATGTCACCACGAAGGAAGAGACCCGCCCGGCGAACCAGAAATCCTCGAGCCCGGGCTCATCGAGTTCATCGAGCTCGGGCTCGTCGTCGAGCGGAACCACGAGTGGATCGTCCAGCAGCTCCGGCTCGTCGTCCTACTTCGAGAACTGCACGGCCGCCCGCGAAGCCGGCGCCGCACCCGTCCACCGAGGCGACCCCGGATACGGGTCCCACCTCGACCGCGACGGCGACGGAGTCGGCTGCGAATAGCGGAGGCATCGCGCCCACGTTCGCATGGAACCGAAGCGCGGACAGGGAACGGTCGCGCTGACGATCGGCCGCCTCGGCGAGGGGTGGTGTGCACGAGGTCACAGTCGCTCGGTAATCTGAAGTCGAACACCGTCGCAGCTGCGCCTGCCGACGGTCGCCACGATCATCGACGATGAGGAGATCCCCATGTCCGGACTCGATACCGCCCTGACTCCGCTGCGCTTCCTCGAGCGCTCGCTCGAGGCTCACCCGGATCGGGAGGCGATCGTCGACGGGCCCCGCCGGTTCACCTACAGGCAGATGGCCGAGACCGTGCAGAACCTCGCCGAAGGACTCGTCCGCCGTGGCCTGAAGCCAGGGGACACGGTTGCGGTGCTCGCCCCCAACAGCGCCGAGGCGCTCATCGCCCACTACGCGGTCCCGTTGGCCGGCGGCGTGCTCGTCATGCTCAACACCCGACTGGCCCCGCCCGAGGTGGAGTACATCCTCGGCCACAGCGAGGTGAAGTTCTTCTTCGGCGATGCCGGACTCCTCCAGCCGGTCATCGATGCCGGGGCTGCGAACGCCGTCGAAACGATCGTCGTCCACCCCGACGAGAACGGCACCCCAGGTGAGGTGGCCGCCGCGGATCTCAGCGTGGAAGCGTATGCCGACTGGACCGCCTCGGCGCCGGAATCACCGCGAGCCTACGAAGTCGAAGACGAAACGGCGACGATCACCGTCAACTACACCTCGGGCACGACGGGTCGGCCCAAGGGTGTGATGTACACCCACCGCGGGGCATATCTGAACTCGCTGAGCGAGGTCATCACGCAGGGCTTCGCCCCGCTCACCCGGTACCTGTGGACGTTGCCGATGTTCCACTGCAACGGTTGGTGCACGACATGGGCGCTGACCGCGGTGTCGGGCACGCACGTGTGCATCCGCGCCGTGCGCGGGCCAGAAGCCTGGCGGCTCATCGACGAGGAGAAGGTCACGCGGATGGCCGGTGCTCCCGTCGTGCTCAACACCATCGCCGGGGCCAAGGAGGCCCACGACCTAGGCGGATCGCTGTCCATCACCACTGCCGGCGCCCCGCCGTCGCCGACGACGATCGCCCTCCTCGAGGGGCTCGGCATCGAGGTCATCCACGTCTACGGGCTCACCGAATCCTACGGCCCGTACTCCTCGTGTGAACCGCAGCCCGGATGGACCGGCCTGCCGGTGGAGGAGCGCGCGAAGCTGAAGTCCCGACAGGGGATCGGCATGATCAGCGCCGAACGTATGCGCGTGGTCGAGCTGCGCGACGACGATGTGCTCACCGACGTGCCTCGCGATGGGGTGACGATGGGCGAGATCGTCATGCGCGGCAACAACGTCATGAAGGGCTACCTCAACGCGCCCGAAGCCACCGCCGAGGCGTTCCGCGGCGGCTGGTTCCACACGGGTGATCTTGCCGTGATGCACGAGGACGGGTACGTCCAGATCCTCGACCGCGCCAAGGACATCGTCATCTCCGGCGGGGAGAACATCTCCACGATCGAGGTCGAGCAGGCCCTCGTCGCCCACGAATCTGTCGCCGAGGCGGCCGTGGTCGGAATGCCCGACGAGAAATGGGGACAACGACCGTTGGCCTACGTCGTTCTGGGGCCCGGTGCCAAAGTGAACGAAGCCGACCTCATCGCATTCGTCAAGACCCGCATCGCCTCCTACAAGGCACCGGCCGGAGTCGAATTCGTCGAGGAACTGCCGACGACGTCGACCGGCAAGATCCGCAAGAACGCACTGCGGGAGATGGCTGGGAGCTGAGGTTCAGGCCGATTCGAGAGGGAAGACCAACAAGCTGCTCGTTGCCGTCGCGACGGTCTTGCCTGCTGCGTCAACGACCTCACCCTCGGCAAAGGTGACCCGGCGTCCCGGTTTGGTGACTGTGCCGGTGGCGACCAGAGGGCCGCTGTCGGCGGTCACGGGCCGCAGGTAGCTGACGTTGATGTCGATCGACGTGTAGCCCATACCTGCGGGCAGCAGCGAATGCGCGGCACATCCGAGGACCGAGTCGAGCAGGGTACAGACCAGACCGCCGTGGACCACTCCGATCGGGTTGTAGTGGGACTCGTCGGGATGGCAGGTGAAAGTGACCTTGCCCCGCTCCACCTCGGTGAATTCCATTCCGATGTGTGCTCCGATGGGAGCGCCGGGAATCTCGCCGTCGGCGATCTTCTGGAGGAAGTCGAATCCGTCGAGGTGGGGAAGCTGCTTGAGACCGATGGCCGGATCGCCCCAGGTCACGGTCGTTTCGCGAAGTTTCGGCTCAGCCTCGGTGCTCATCTCAGTTGCTCCCTTCGGGCATGGGGACGTTCTGGAGGCGCAGCTGGCCGCGTGAGAGCTGCTTGCCGCTGGCCGCATCCGTGATGATGATCTCCCAGAGCTGCTGAGTGCGTCCCTGGTGAAGAGCGTTGCCCTCGACATTGACGCGGGCTCCCATGCTCGGGCGCAGGAAGTCGGTGGCGTTGTGGACGCCGACGGCGAACTCGCCGCGCTCAGCCACGGCGTATGAAGCGCCGATGCTGCCTGCGCTTTCGACGATGGTCGTGTACACGCCGCCGTGGATGACGCCCCATGGAGTGTGGTGATTCTCGTCGAGTTCGGCATATCCCCGCACCGAGGTGGCCGTCACCTCCTCGACGACGAAACCGGAAGCCGCGACGAATCGACTTGCCTTCTCCAGCGAGACATCGGGGGTCTGGGCGGCCTGCGCGTCATCAGTCATGTGTTCTCCTTCGATCTGACTTGCTATTATGAAGTTAGCCTAGGGCGTCGACGACGGTCAACCGAAGGAGGGGACATGGAATGGCTCGAATACGACTCCGCTGCCTGCTCGATCCGACGCAGTCTTGATGTCATCGGACAGAAGTGGACGCTGCTCATCCTGCGGGATGCGTTCAACGGCGTGCGGCGATTCGATCAGCTGCGCGACCACCTCGGGGTCTCCGACCCGGTGCTCGCCGAACGTCTTCGCACACTCGTTGCGGCCGGGCTGCTCGAACCCGCGTCCTACAGCGAACCGGGCCGGCGGGCGCGAAAGGAATATCGACTCACCGACAAGGGCCGCGAGCTCTATCCCGTGCTCATCGCACTGCTCCAGTGGGGTGACAAGCACTGCTCAGGGCTGGACGGCCCGCCGGTGAGCGTGACTCATCGCGACTGCGGCGAACCGGTCGAAGCGAAGGTCATGTGCGCGGCCGGCCATAAGCTCACCTCACCGAACGAGGGCCAGGCAGCGCCCGGCCCCGGTGCAGAAGTGAGAGCGTAAGCCCTCCCGTCGCTGGCGCTCTGGCGAAGAGGCGTAGGCTGCTCACGCGTTGTTTCGGCTGCTCACGCGTTGTTTCGGCAGGTCACGCGAAAAGTGCGAGGCCGAACACGACGAAGATGATGATGTGAGCGGCCCCCTGGACGGCCGTTACCTTCTTGGCGGCGAAACCGATGATGGAGACCATGAGCGTGATCGCCAGCAGCGCGAGGTTGATCGGTGACTCGGCGAGCACGATCTGCTGATCGGTGAGCATACCGATGACTAGAACCGTCGGAATCGTCAGCCCCACCGTGGAGACCTGTGCACCGTGGCAGAGGTTGCTCACTCGCTGGATCTCGCCATTCCACGCCGCTCGCAGAGAGGTGAGCGTCTCGGGCAGGAACACGATCATCGCAATGACCACCCCGGACAGTGCCACCGGAGCGCCGAAGCGGCCCAGACCGTCGTCTAGCAGCGTGGCCATATCGTGGGAGAGCAGCACAATTGGCAGCACCGTGGCGACGAGGAGGACCAGCCGGAGGACGATCTCCACGCGGTGGGTCGAGAGGATCTCGACGATTCCGTGAGACGCGTCGTCGGTCTGGCCGGCCGCCTCGGGTCGGGTTGATTCGGGCCGGCCGGCCGCCTCGGCGGGGGAGGACTGCGTCGTTTCGGCAGTCGATGAGGTGATCGCCTGCACGGCCTCGAAGGGGGCCACCTCGGTGAATTCGTGGGCCTGCGGTCCCATCTGGCGGTAGAGGAAGAAGGCGTAGGAGCCGACGGTGACCACGATGATCGGGATCTCCTGCCAGATCTCGTATGCGCCATCGGGGGTGCCGATGAGGGCGGGCACGGCGAAGGCGAGGGCGGCGAAGACGACGATCATGACCAGGTAGTTCGAGACGCCGGTGCGGTTGTGGGTGAGCGCGCCGTGGCGCAGTCCGCTGACGAGCAGGCACAGGCCGATGACGGCGTTGAGGATGATCATCGACACCGCCATCACCGAATCGCGGGCGATCGTCGCGTGGTCGCCGGGGCCCAGCAGCACCGCGGCGATGAGGATGACCTCGATGAGGCAGATCGAGATCGTCAGCACGAGTGAGCCGTAGGGGTCGCCGAGGCGGTTAGCTAAGTGTTCGGCCTCGGTGACGACTCCGAAGGCGCAGATGAGGATGACCGCGATGATGACCACGAGTGCGGTCACGAGCAGCGGCAGGGGGACCGGCGGGGCAAGCAGAGAGCCCATGAACTGCAGGGCGATGAACACGCCCCAGCCGAGGACGAGTCGCAGAATTGCGGTCGGCGTGATGATGGTGCGGAGGGCGGCGGTCATGAAAGGTCTTCCTGTCTCTGAGGCCGTCCTCATCGTGAGTCTCACTCAGCCGGGTCGTCCCGACTGGTTCCTTCCGCTTTCAGGTTATCCAGGCCCGCTTGGCCCGGCAAATCCGGTGACCTGCGGCACCGGATGGCTTGGGGTGCGGGTGCGGCTCGAGCGCGCCGTCGGCCAAATTGGGGTGCGTGTTGGTGGGCGCGAGCCTTTCGTCGGAGCGCACGTTATGGTTCTGCATAGGGTCCTCGGAAATGACCACTTTCCTCGCTGTGAAATTCAGAGCAGGGTGTATTGATTCGCTGGATCGGGCAGCCGCTACGGCACGGTTTGAGTTGAGTGGCCCACGTTTGAAACGAGTGCTACTCGTCGTCAACCGTGCCCTTGCCAGCACGTTGCCGCTCACGGCTGTCGCACGTGGTCGACGAGCCCGCTCACCGGTGTCGCGCGCGGTCGACGAGGCTGCTCAGTGCTGATGTGTCGGAGCCGTTCCGTATCGCGTCGCGATTGCTGAAGGGAATGCCCGACTGCAGACCCCGCCCGCCGCAGGTGATCGCTTCGCCGAGCAGGCTCAATCCGATGCTCAGTGTCATAGGCCGAACGGCTTCCTCGGCGCCGATGAGCTGAGCTCCGAAATGCAGGCCCAGCCCTGCCAGCAGGCTGCAGGCCCAGATGATCATCGTTTTCACCGTGTATTTCTGGTGGAGAGTCCCGTCTCGTTCGAAGAGGACCGTGGAAGCTCCGCGCAGCATTCCGAAGCTGACACCGACCACCACCGAGGCGGTCAGGAAGGTGAGGTTCGCCGGTGTCCAATGGCTGAATCCCCATAGTTCCTTGACGGCCAGTCCCAGCAGGATCAACGGTGGGATTGCGAGATCTTTGGCGTCGACGGGCTCTCCGCGGAAGCGTCGAACGATGACGACGACGATGACGGCTACAACCCCGAGGGTGATGAGGAGGGGTGACATGGGTGATCTCCTTTGATGTATTAGCATGTGCGTGCTAAAATGATAGCATGATGTGGCATGGGTGTGCTATAAAAGATCTATGCCGAAATTCGTCGACCCTGTTCAGCGCCGTGAGTCTATTGCCGATGCGCTCTTCGCCATCGTCCTCAGGCAGGGACTCTCCAAGGTCTCGCTGCGGACGATCGCCGATGAAACCGGCTTGGCCATCGGCTCCATCCGGCACTACTTCTCCGGCGCCGACGGGATCGTGCGCTTTGCGCTCGAGACCCTCGTCGAACGTGTCGGAGATCGGTTGGAGACACGATTGGCCGACATGCTTCCCAAGCTCGATGCTGGGAGCATCGATCGCGATCAGGCCAAAGAGCTGACGGTCGACTTCCTCTCCGAACTGCTGCCGCTCGACGAGACCCGGCGGCGGGAGTCGGTGGTGTGGCTGGCCTTCGAAGAGGAGGCGCGCACGGCACCGGAGCTTGGCGACGTCTTCGAGACTTCCGTGCGCGGCACCCGTGCTCTCATGGCCCGAGTCGTTGAGAGTATGAGTGCCCGCGGAGTCCTGCACGCGGGCCTCGACGCTCAAGTCGAAGCCGAGACCCTCGCTGCCCTCATCGACGGGTTGACCTTGCGCTCGGCGCTTCACCCCGAGGTTCTTGCTCCTGAGCGTGCTCGCGAGCTCCTCGCTGCGCATCTTGAGAAGCTGCGCGCCTGACCTTGGTCATGGGGCGCTGCACGCAGAGTTCGCATATTCAGACGGTGGGCGGATCATCGCTCTTGAACGATCAGAACCCGTAGGCTGCGTCCCGCTCCTCTCGGATCGAGGCGAACGTGCGGGTGAGTACGACGGTGTCCTCGACGAGGCGGTCGAGGCGCTGGAGGACGTCGTGGCTGACGATCTCGCCGCGGTGCAGGTCGCTTTCGCCGACGAACACATACGGCTGGACGACCTGCGCCTTCATGTAGCTGAGGATCGGCAGCAGGTGCTGGGCCGGAATGAGATAGTGCTTCGACGAACCGGCCGTGGCGATGACGCCGACGACCTTGTCGAGGAAGGCGCTCGTCGGCAGCAGATCGAAGACGTTCTTCAGCGCCGCCGGGATCGAGGCCTGGAAGATCGGGGTGCCGATGATGATCGCGTCGGCGTCCATGAGGTCCCGGGCCACTCGACCGGTGTCGCCGGTGTACTCGGTGAAGTTCCGACCGTCGGCGAAGACCATGTCCGCCTCGGCGAGATCGATGACGCTCAGCTCGATGGTGGAGTCATAGGTGGTGACCGCCTCGGCGAGGTGATCGATCACGGTCCGGGTCTTCGTCCCGACGTTCGAGCCGGACAGCAGGACCATCTTCATGCCAGCGCCTCCTCGGCGGAATCGAATGCGGAACCAGCAGAGCCGGACGCAGAACCGGCAGGGCCGGACGCTGAACCGGCGGATTCGGTCGGCGGATCCGCAGGCGCGGTGGCGGTGTACTTCTTGACGGCGGGCAGGATCTCGGTGCCGATGATCTCGATCTGCTTCATCACGTCGGCATAGGCCATCCCGCCGAAGTCGACCTGTGCGAGATAGCGCTGATGACCGAAGACCTCATGCTGGTGGAGGATCTTCTCGATGATCTGCTGAGGGCTGCCGATGTTCGCGATGCTCGCCGGGTGGACGCTCTGCGCGAAATGCTGCTTGGGCATGCCCTGCCCGTTCGTGCGCTTCATCCCCTCGTTGATGTGCGGATACATCGCCTGCAGCGCCTCTTGCGAGGTCTCCGCGGCATGGAAGAATCCCGCCGTGGCGATCGGCAATGTGGCCGGATCGAATCCGGCATGCGCGGCCGCGCGACGGTAGGCATCGACGGTGCCCTTGAACACCGAGGTGGTCCCGCCGAGGTGGGCCATGACCATGGGGACCCCGGCCAGTCCCGCCTTCACCGCGCTCGCCGGTGCCCCGCCGACGGCGCGCCAGATGCGCAGCGCCAGCCCGGTGGGGCGGGGGAGGACCTCGGCGTCGTTGAGCGGAGCCCGGAACTGCCCGGACCAGGTCACCTGCTGTTCGCGGTTAATCTTGAGCAGCAGATCGAGCTTCTCCTCGTAGAGCTCTTCGTAGTCGCGCAGATCGTAGCCGAGGAGCTCGAACAGGCCGACCCGCGAGGCGCGACCGGCGACGAGCTCGGCACGACCGCCGGAGATGAGATCGATCGTCGCGAAGTTCTCGAATACCCGGACCGGGTCCGAGGTCGACAGGATCGTCGAGGAGCTGCCGATGCGGATCGTATCCGTGGCTTGGGCGATGGCACCGAGGATGACGGCATGGGCCTGCGAGGCGAAGAACTCCTGATGGCTCTCGCCGAGGCTGAAGAAGTCGAGTCCGGCTGCCTCGGCGGCTTGGGCGTAGCCGATGAACTCGTGGATGCGCTGGCCGGCGTCGACGCGTGATCCGTCGTGCGGGTCAGGCAGATGGTCGCCGAGGCTGTAGATGCCGAACTGCAGTCCCTGGCCTTGGTCGAAACCGAATTCGTGCATATAGTTAGGCTGCTGTGACGGCAGGGATTCAGTCGTTTCGGAATGCTGCTGAGGGGTGGTGTGCAGCTGCGCGGACTCGCTCAAGGTGTCTCCTCGTGACGGTGACGAAAATGTCATTTGCCATGTCAACTGAGACGGCCGCGGGATTATTCCCGCGGATTCTCGCCGCGCTTCCGGCTGGTGTCGTAGAGCTTCTTCATCAGTGCGTGCAGCTGCACCTTCTCGTCCTCGCTCAAGGAATCGTCGAACAAAGACGCCTGCTGTTCCTGCTGCGAGGGAAACGCCCGTTCGAGTAGTTCGCGGCCCTTGGGTGTCAGCGAGATGTGTTTGGTCTTCCAGTCCTGTTCGCGAGAGATCAGGCCCTCGGACTCGAGCCGGGCGAGCATGCGGGAGATCCCGCCGCTGCTGACGGTCAGTCCTTCGGCGAGAGCGGACTGCGTGATCGGCTCGAAATTGCGGATATGGGCAAGGGCTTCGAACTGGGCGACGGTGAGCCCGAACTGCCGCAGGTGCTCATTGGAGAGCTGGTTGCTGTTTTGGACGAAGCGGGCCATGCGCAGCCAGATCAGCGTGCTCAGGCTCAGATCATCCACCGCTTCTCCTTCTTCTGACTGCGTAGTGGCCGCCGGCGTCGTGATCGCCGCGAGCGGCCATCCCGACCTGCCCTCACATTACCTGCGGCGTGCGAGGGGTCGGGAATGGTCCGCGGCGAGGGTGGTGACTGCGTTGGGCAAGCCAAGTGCCTGGCGTTTGCTGTAGCTCAGGCGTCGGCGGCCACGGCGCGAGATGCGCTCGAGCGCTTACGTCCCTTGCCTGCCTTGCCGGCGAAGAGGAGGCGGTCGACGCTCAGACGGCCAGGACCTGCAGCGGCAATCAGCAGAGCGCCTGCGGCCAGTGAGGCGACGAGCTCCCAGCCTCCCTGATCGACGAACGGGGTCGGGGTGAGGTGGACGATGATCAGGGCGCCGATGACATTGGCTGCCAGCAGGAATCCGACGATGGGAGTGAGCGCACCGAGGATGAGCAGTGCTCCGCCGATGAGTTCGACGAAGGTCGCGATCGGGGCCGCGATATCGGCCATCGGCACTCCCATCTGCGCAAACGAATCGCTCGTTCCGGCGATGGTCCACTCATTGAACTTCTGCCACCCGTGGGCGATGAAGATCGCGCCGAGGCCGATCCGGGCAATGAGAGTGATGATGTCGCGGGCAAAGGTCGGCAGTCCGGTCGTTGCGTACACGGTGATCTCCATGATTGGTTGAAATTGCAATCACACGGTATGTGCCGAACATGGCAATACGCTGGCAATCCCTTATCGCCAACGAGGCAAAGCAGCGAGAGCAGCCCTCAACGATTCGTCCCTTGCGTTGCCGTCTCTTCCCCGCGACCCGGGGTCGTGCCGTCTCTGGTCATCCCCGATCGGAGTGGGACAATGGTGGCCAAGACCGTGCCTCGTGGGTGAGCGCAGGGATCGCGAGCAGGCACACGTACCAGATGTGCTGCTTACGGGTGCGATTGAAACTGATTGGGAAGAGGGCAGATAGGTGAGCGAAGAGAACGGCGAACTCCTCGGGGCGGGACGCAAGGCTGCGGTCATCATTGCCTCCACCTCGGCGGCCAGGGGAGAGGCCGCGGACACGACGGGTCCGATCCTCGTCGATTGGCTGCGCGGCCGCGGTTATGAGACTCCCGAGGCTATCGTCGTCCGCGACGGCGAACCCGTCGGCGACGCACTCAAGCAACTCCTCGTCGACACTCCGGAAGTCGACCGTCCTCGCGTCATCGTTACCAGCGGCGGCACCGGGCTCGCTCCCGACGATCGCACTCCTGAATTCACTGCCGAACTTCTCGAACGCCAGTCCCCGGGCCTCATCTATGCGATGTGGCGCAAGGGTCTCGAGTCGACATCCTCGGCGGTGATGAGCCGCGGAGTCGCGGGAGTGCGCGGACGCAGCTTCGTCATCAACTTCCCCGGTTCGAAGGGCGGGGTCAAGGACGGAATCACCGTCATCGACGACCTCCTTGAGCACATTCAGACCTCCGTCGAGGACACCACCGACCACGGCCCCCGGGTCTGAGAGAGGAACGGAGAATGCAGATGCGCAAGGCCGTGCGAGCCCGGGTCTATAAGTTCGACGCCACCGGTGAGATCTCGGCCGGTCCGGATTCCCTGGCAGGCGAGGAGCCGCTGGAGATCCAGCTCAACGGTGAGCAGTACACCGTGACCATGCGCACCGCCGGACACGACGTCGAACTCATCGCCGGTTATCTGCTCTCCGAGGCGGTCGTGACATCGATGGACGATATCGAAGAGGTGAACTTCTCTGCCGGACTCGCCCCCGATGGCAGCCGGAACTACAACGTCGCCCAAGTGCGTCTGGCTCCTGGGATCTGGAATCCCGAGACGGCACCGGCCCGCAACGTCTACACCTCATCCTCGTGCGGGATCTGCGGAACCGCGGCAACCGATGCCGTGACGAAGACCTCCGCTTTCCCCCTCATTCCTGCCGCGTTTCATGTCGAGGACCAAGGAGAGTACGAGTTCCCGCAGCTGCTCTCCGCCGCCCGGATCGGTGAGCTGCCCGATCGGCTGCGGCAGACGCAGGAGATCTTCGACAGGACCGGCGGAGTCCATGCCGCTGCGCTGTTCGCCGTCGGAGACGACCCGAACGCAGAACCCGAACTACTCGTCGGTCGCGAGGACGTCGGCCGGCACAATGCCGTCGACAAGGTCATCGGCTGGGCCATGGCCAACAGTTGCCTGCCGCTGCGATCGACCGTCCTGCAGGTGTCCGCGCGGGCATCGTTCGAACTCGTCCAGAAATGCGCGATGGCCGGCATCCCGATGATGTCCGCCGTCAGCGCCCCCTCCGCGATGGCCGTCGACTACGGCAAGGACGTCGGCGTGAGCGTCATCGCCTTCAACCGCAAGGGCAAATTCAACGCGTATTCGTACCCGGAGCGGGTGGCCTGACCTCGCCGAGGCGGCCCCGCGGTTCCGGTGCTAGATTCGCTGGCATGGACATCAATGACGATCCCACCGGCTCCACCTCCCGTCTGACCATTGCGCAGGCACGCACCGAATGGGACGTGCAGACGGCCTTCCTCGATTCCTGCTCCTACGGTCCGCCGCCTCGGCGAGGATGGGATGCGCTGCAGCGCTCCCTGAGTGAGTGGCGGGCTGGAAGCGTCCCCTGGCCGCGGTGGGCGGAATCGGTCGACACCAGCCGCGAACTCTTCGGCCGCCTCGTCGGTGTTCCCGCAGATCAGGTAGTCACCGGGGCCGCCGTATCGCAGCTGCTCGCCCCGATCGCCGCCGCACTGCCCGACGGTACGGAGGTCCTCATCCCCGACATCGAGTTCAACTCTGGGGTCTACCCGTTCGCCGTCCACGCCGACCGTGGGGTGCGGGTCCGCGCCGCGCCGCTGAAAACCCTCGCCGAGGCGGTCGACGAGTCCACGACGCTCGTGTCCTTCTCCGCCGCACAGTCCGCGACCGGTGAGGTCGCCGATATCCCGGCGATCACCCGCGCCGCACGTGAAGTCGGAGCACTCACCGTCCTCGATGGCACGCAGGCGGCCGGATGGCTGCCGCTCAACGCGACCGACGTCGACTTCCTCGCCGTCGCCGCTTACAAGTGGCTGTGCGCCCCGCGCGGGACAGCGTTCCTCACGATGCCGTCGCAAGCGATAGCCGCCGACAACTCCCATTCGCGCCGTGCGGAGTTCTTCGACCGACTCAAGCCTCTGGCCGCAGGCTGGTTCGCAGCCGGGGGAGCTGCCAGCTACGGGATGCCGATGCATCTGGCCGACGGTGCTCGCGCCTTCGACATCTCACCGGCCTGGCACTCATGGGTCGGCACGGCTCCAGCGCTCGAACTGCTGCTCGACGTCGGCATCGACCAGATCCACACTCATGACATCGCCTTGGCCAACCGTTTCAGAACCGGGCTCGGCCTTGCAGAGTCGAACTCGGCGATCGTGTCGATCGAGCTCGGGATCGTCGACCGGTCCTGGCCCGGTGCCCCCGACCGACTCGACGCGGCCAGGGTCAGGTACTCGCAGGCCGGAGGGAATATGCGCTTCGGTTTCCACCTCTTCAACGACGAGTCCGACGTCGATACGGCGCTCAACGCTGTGATGGACACGGCGACCGTCTGACAGGAGCGGGTGGCTACTCCTGACCTCCGGTCGCGCGGCGGGTAGCCTCGGCGGCGTGATCGAGGAAGCCGGCAATCGTCTCCAGGGCCGCGTCATCGAGTCCGGACAACCCGGCACCGAGCTCCTCACCCAAAGGTGCCAACTGTGAGAACAGCTCGGGCAGGTGAGTCGGATCAACGCGGACGACGACGGTGCGTCGGTCGGTCTCCGAGCGCTCGCGGACCACCCAACCCTGCTGCATGAGCCGATCGATGATGCCGGTGGTCGTCGCCGGCGGCAGCGCGAGCATCCGTGCGAGCTCACCGGTCGTCACAGCCTCGTGGCGGTGGACGAGGTTGAAGCATTGCAAGTCGATCGGACGCATCCCCAGCCGTGCACTGAGGTGCTGGCCGAAGATCGCCAGTTGGAGTTCGAGTTCCCGATAGCGGTCGAGGACGCGCCACATCGGGGTCTCGCCCGAATTGATCTCGGGGACCTCAGGAACGGGATCACTCATGTCCACATCCTCTCAGTCTTCGGCAGGGAAGTCGTGCGCCGCTATCGCCAGACCCGCATCTAGTCCAGACCCGCACGCGGCAAACTCTTTCGGTTTCAAGATATTTCGTTTATCGTAATAGTATGTCAGATGGTCTCGACGTACGTGCCGCAGTCACCCGATCGATGCTCGGGTGGGGCGTCGTCGCGGGTCCCTTCTACATCGCGTTCGGCCTCATCCTTGCCCTGACCAGGGACGGATTCGACCTGACCCGTCACTCGCTCAGTCTGCTCAGCCTCGGTGAGGGCGGCTGGCTCCAGATCCTCAACTTCGCCCTCACCGGCATCATGGTCATCGTCGCCGGGTGGGGACTGCTGCGCGCGCCCACCGACCGGTCACGCGGCACCGGCATCGCTGTCATCATCGCCGGCGCCGCGCTCGTGCTCGCCGGGGTATTCCGCCCCGATCCCGTTGCCGATTTCCCTCCCGGCGCCGAGGCGACCGCCACCACCGGTGGGATCCTGCACCTGGTCATGGGCGCCGCCCTGTTCATCGGCCTGACCGTTGCGGCACTCATCCTGGCCGGCACCTTCGCCCGTCGCGGCGAGCGCGGCCGCGCCGCACTGTCACGCATCCTCGGCGTCGTCGTGGTCGTCGCGTTCCTCGCCGGGGCCGCGCTGTCTGCCTCCCCGATCGGGGTAGGTCTGCTGTGGCTGGCCGTCGTCGCCGGATTCGCCTGGCTGCTCGTCAGCTGCCTCTGGGTCTACCGGATCGTCCCGCACCCCGACCTGTCCCGGCGCTGAGCCTCGAACCCTCAGCAGTTCGGTAACACAGTCATAACGATCGATCGGACGTTTGCCAGGGGCGAGCAGGCGTCCGGCCCAGCCGGTCGCGGTAGTACGGCTTTTGTGAAAATTCTGACACATTCAACAATTTCTTCATGTGGCAATCCGAGCCCGAACTCGCAGGCTAATCTTGCTGTCGGTGCCTGTCCGGCGTGACTGGAACGGGCGCGGGTGACAGACCCCGGCGCATTCCGACCGCACCTGGCGGAGATGCCGACAACGAGATGGAGTGACGATGACCTACACGCTGCAGGCCGTTGAGAACTCGGATGAGAAGGCCGGCCTGGTCCGGCGATTCCGCAACGGTGCCCTCATCGTCATCTTCGCCTCCGTACTGTGCGGGCTGCTGGCATGGAATGAACCGCAGCCGGCGGCGGTCGCGCTCGCCGTCTTCGTCGGCGGGGCGGGCATCCTCGCCATTGACATCGCCCTGGCTTACCGATCTTCGGTGCGGCGCTCGAAAAGCTGAACCGCGGAGGAATCCGCGACAGACCTGCCCAAACCTGCACCCGTTCTGCCCCCGTAGCGCTGTGCCACCGCGGTTGCATAACCGCTCCTGAGACACCGCAACACCCGTCGTCAGCCTCCGGCTAGCATGCTGACTTGAAGCATGCCGGCGACAGGAGGTGGACAATGGCCAACCAGGGCCAGCAACCGGATCAGAAGACACCTGGCATCGGTCTTCTCACCGTCCTCCTCGGCGCCGTCGCCGCCGGGCCCATCATGCTCTACGGCCTCAGTGCCACGAGCGATTCCATCATCGCCGAGCTCGGCATCTCCGAAGCCCACTTCGGCCTGCTCGCCACCACCTGTTTCGGCGCTGCCGCGATCGGCAATGCTACCCTCGGCCGTCTCGCCGACCGGCATTCCGACCTCTCGCTCATGGCGTTCATCTTCGTCCTCGCCGCACTCGCCCTCCTGCTTGTGGCCGTGCCCGACGGATTCTGGATGCTGCTGGCAGCCGCCGCCCTGTCCGGCATCGCCCAATCCTTCCCCAACGGCGTGACCAACCGGATCCTCCTCGAGCGCGTCCCGGACAGGAAACGCATCGGCTGGGTCGGTATCAAACAGTCCGGAGTCCAGGTCAGCCAGCTCGTCGCCAGCCTCGCCTTCCCCGTCCTCGCGCTCGGCATCGGCTGGCGCGGCGCGGCACTCACTGTCGCGATCATCCCGCTCATCCTGCTCGCGATGACCTGGTATTCCCTGCGCACCACCCCGCTGCTGACCGCTCCGAAATCCCCAACCGACACCCCCGCCGAGGCGACCCGACCTGACCCCGAACCTGCCCCCACCCGTCCGGCCAAGCACCCCGGCATGGTGTGGGCATTGGCGCTGTTCGGACTGATCAACGGCATCGGCGTGCAGGCGACGAACGTGTACATACCGCTCTTCGCCGTGCGGGAGATGGGCTTCAGCCTCGTCCTCGGCGGCGCCTCGGCCGCGCTGGCCGGCGTCATCGGCGTCATCGCCCGCGTCACCTGGGCCAGGCGCATGGCCAAAGGCGCCTCGGGGCCGCGCCTGCTTTTGGTCCTCGCCCTCATCGCGCTGGCCGGGGCGGTGCTATTCCTCATCGCCGACGTTGCCGGGTGGGCCCTGCTCGTCTGGGTTGCAGTGGCCTTCCACGGCATCTCTGCGCTCGGCGTCTCCGTGGTGCTCATGGCCGCACTCATGCGCGCGATCCCGGCGTCCTCGATGGTCTCGGCCAGCGGCATGGTCACTGCCGGAATGTTCTTCGGCTTCGCCCTGGGACCGCTGCTCATGGGCGTCATCGTCGGCTCACCCGGCGGGTTCGTGCTCGGCTGGATCGCCGTCGGCATCACCTATGTGCTGTGCGTGATCCTCGCGCTCATCCTGATTCGTGTGAGCTCACGCCGCTGACGCAGGCCCCCGTCCACTGACCGCGGCGGCTGTCCCTCGCCCGAATCCTCGACCGCCTCGGCAGTTGTCAGACTCAGGACCTAGAATAGAACACATGTCTGAATATGATCCTCCGGCGTGGATGATCCGCTACCGGAACTTCAAAACGCTGTGCTCCTATGTCTGCGGTGAGTTCATCCGCTTCTACCTCACCACCGGCTGCGATCAGATCAGGTATACGCATTCGCAGATCACCGAGGGGCTGCCGAACTATTCATGCCGGCTGGAATCCGACGACGGATCGGTTCTGCTGCTGCCGCTCGATGACTGGGTCGATCGTCTGGACGAGGTCATGCCGCTGGTGCGGACGTGGCTGGGCGAGCATTCGGATCTCAAAGGGTGCAAGCCGGAGAAGTCGCACTACCAGGGTGACCGCTATTGGTTCACCCGCTGGCAGGAGGCCAACCCGTGGTGACGGGCGACTCTGTGATGACGGTGGCCCGCAGTCGGGCGCCTTGGACATCCGGCGGGTGGGTCGCACTAGAATCCGGACCATGCGCAAACGTGTGATCGTGATCGTCATCGCGGCCTTGGCGGTACTGGGGCTGATCGCCACCATGCTGGGCGGCGTGCCTGCCTGAGTCGCTTTCCGGCCTGACATCGTCCGCCGTGCCGGCGACTCTGCAATGCTATGTTGAGCGGCATGGGAAGCAACGACGATCTCAACCCACAGAAGCCGGACGTGACGAGTCACAAGCCGATCGTGAAGACCTTTCACGACGACATCGGTGTGCTCAATCAGTTGCAGAAACTCGCGTCGGAAGGCGTGCCGAAGACGGCCCTGCACGTCTTCGCCCACGATGCGGAGAGCACCGACGAAGTGGTCGGCACCGGCGGAACCCTGGAAGGCCTCGGAGAGCTCGTGGCCGAGCGGTACAACGAACGAGGCGACGAACTCAGGAACCGCTTTCAGCGGTACGGCTTCGACTCCGATGAGATCGAGAAGTTCGAAGATGATCTCGACAACGGAGCGATTCTGCTTGTGATCGACGACCCCGATCTCCGTGCGGATTATAAAGGCAATCGCCGGGCACCGTAAGGGGGCTGGTCGCGGACGTCGACGTTTGGGACGGTGGATTCTCGGTTCGGCAGAGGTCGCGGAGCGAAGACGATTGCTGCTCCGCAGAGCACCTCGACGAACCTCGAGGAAAGGAGAAGCCGTGACCGCGAAATTCAATACCACGAACCCGGCGACCGGAGAGGTCCTCAAGGAATTTCCCACAGCCAGCGACGACGAGATCTCCGCCGTCATCGACGCCTCCGACGCGGCCTTCCAGACATGGCGGACGACCGATGTCCGGAAACGTTCTGCACCGCTCGCCCGAGCGGCGGATCTCATGGACGAGCGCAAGTGGGACCTCGCTGAGCTCCTCACACTCGAAATGGGCAAACTGCGCGCTGAGGCCGAAGCAGAGGTCGAACTGGCAGCGCGGATTCTGCGCTACTACGCCGAAGAGGGACCCCTGCTGCTCTCTGACGAGGTGCTCGCACCGTCCAGTGGAGGCAGCGCGGTGATGAAGTTCGAACCCATCGGTCCGATCCTCGGTGTCATGCCGTGGAACTTCCCCTACTACCAGGTGGTCCGCCTGACTGCACCCAACCTCGTGGCGGGCAACACCATCATCCTCAAGCACGCTTCGAACTGTCCGCAGTCGGCTCTGGCCTTCGAACAGGTCATGAACGATGCGCAGCTGCCGTCCGACTGCTATCGCAACGTCTTCGCCGACAATGATCAGATCCAGACGATCATCGCCGACGAACGAGTGCGAGGCGCATCGCTCACCGGCTCCGAAGGCGCTGGTGCAGCCGTGGCAAGCGGTGCGGGGAACAATCTGAAGAAGTCCATCCTCGAACTCGGTGGAAGCGACCCGTTCATCGTCCTCGACTCCGCGGATCTGGACGCGACCGTCACCGCCGCCGTGAAAGGGCGGATGACGAACTCCGGCCAGAGCTGCATCGCCTCCAAGCGCCTCATCGTGGTCGACGATCTCTACGACGAGTTCGTGGATCTGTTGACGGCGAAGATGTCGCAGTTCGTCGCCGGCGACCCAGCAGACTCCGTCACCACGATGGCGCCTCTGTCCTCCGAAAAGGCCGCCCGAGACCTCATGGAGCAGGTCCAGGACGCTATCGACCACGGGGCCCATGTGCACACCGGCGGGCACCGAGTCGATCGACCGGGTGCCTTCGTCGAACCCACGGTGCTGACCGGGGTGACCGAACAGATGCGCGCCTACTCGGAGGAGCTGTTCGGACCCGTCGCGGTCGTCTACTCGGTCGCAGACGAGGATGAAGCCGTCGCACTCGCCAATGACTCGTCCTTCGGACTCGGCGGCACGGTTGTCAGCGACGACATCGAGAAGGCCCAACGCGTCGCTGACCGCATCGACACCGGAATGGTGTGGATCAACCAGGCCACCTGGACCGAACCCGACCTGCCCTTCGGAGGCACGAAGCGCTCGGGCGTCGGTCGGGAGCTCGGCGCAGAGGGCGTTCGCGAGTTCGTCAACAAGAAGCTCATCCGTACGCCCTGACCAGAACACCCCGGTGCCGACCGGTAACAGTTGGCACCGCGGCGCCAGGGGGGTCGTCCCTGGACCGATCGAGAGGGAGACATGGATCTCAACATCCGCGACCGCAAGGCACTGGTGACGGGGGCGAGTTCGGGCATCGGGCTGGAGACGGCCCGTCAGCTCCTCGCCGAAGGAGCCGTCGTCGTGATGACCGGGCCCGAGCCCGACGAACTCAAAGCCGCAGTCGACGAACTCGCCGAGTTCAAGGAGCGCATCTACGCCCACGACGCCGATATCGCCGATGACGATTCAGTCGACGAACTCGCCGCGTCCGTCGCCGCCGACGTCGGCGACCTCGACATCCTCGTCAATGTCGCCGGCATCCACGGGGCCGGCGGGCTGTTCCACGAGATCAGCCAGGAGGGCTGGGACCGAACCATCGACGTCGACCTCATGGGACCGGTCCGTGTCACTCGGGCGTTCCTTCCGGGACTTCGCCGAGGCGGCTGGGGCCGTATCGTGTTCGTGTCCTCTGAAGACGCGGTGCAGCCCTATGACGACGAGCTGCCGTACTGTGCGGCCAAGGCCGGCATGCTCTCCTTGGCCAAGGGACTCTCGCGCACCTACGCCTCCGAAGGACTGCTGGTCAACACCGTCTCTCCGGCGTTCATCGCGACCCCGATGACCGACGAGATGATGAATGAGCGAGCCCAGCAGAAGGGAACGAGCTTCGATGAGGCCATCGCCTCGTTCCTGCGCGAGGAGCGTCCGTTCATGGAACTCGGACGTCGCGGCCGACCGGAGGAGGTGGCCAAGGTCATCGCATTCCTCTGCTCGGACGCCGCGAGCTTCGTCAACGGTTCGAACTATCGCGTGGACGCCGGATCGGTGGCCACGATCTAGTGCGCCAGAGCGTCCCGAACACCGAATACAGGCACAGCAGAGACGACAGGAAGAGGAGCATCCGACATGGCTGAGTTCCGATATGTGATCATCGGCGGCGGCATGGCCGCTGACTCCGCGGCCCAGGGGATACGGGAGATCGACGAGGAGGGTTCGATCGCCATCATCAGCGATGACGTCGACGAACCCTATACGCGTCCCGCGCTGAGCAAGCGACTGTGGACCGACGAGAGTTTCGACGAGAGCGACAACTACTTCGACACCGCCGAGGCGACCGGAGCCCGGATCAGCCTCCGCACGGAGGCGACCGCAGTCGACGTCGAAGCGAAATCCGTGAGGACGACCCTCGGCGACTTCACCTATGACAAGCTGCTCTTCGTCACCGGCGGGAGACCGAAGGGCATCGATCTGGACGAAGGTGAGCGGGTCATCTGCTTTCGCGAGTTCAACGATTACCGCCGTCTGCGGGATTTGTCGGGCCGGAACCTGAGCATCGCAGTCATCGGCGGCGGCTTCATCGGCACCGAACTCGCCGCCGCCCTGGTGCAGAACGACACCCGAACGACTCTGATCTTCGACGACGACACCCTCGGCGGGTCCATCTTCCCGCCGGACCTCGCCAAGCAGTTCCACGAACTCTATCGCAGCCACGGAGTGACTCTCGTGCCGGGCACGAAGGCCTCGGGTGGGCACGTCGACGGCGATCGAGTGGTGCTCGACTGTGACGGCGAGTCCCATGAGTTCGATGCCGTGGTCGTCGGCCTCGGCATCGAACCAGCGACCCAGCTCGCAGAGGAGGCGGGATTGGACACGGACGACGGGATCATCGTCGACGAATCGCTGCGGACCTCAAAGCCGGACGTCTTCGCAGCCGGAGACGTTGCTCGCTATCCCGACAGGATCCTCGGACGACAGCGTGTCGAACACGTCGACAACGCCACCCAGATGGGCAAGGCCGTTGGGCGGATCATGGCCGGCGCGGACGAGTCCTACACCCATACACCGTACTTCTACACGAACGTCTTCGACTTTGGGTACCAGGCGGTCGGCGAGCTCGATCCGACACTGCGCACCGTCGAAGACTGGAAGAAGCCCCATACGGATGGAGTGGTGTACTACCTCGGCGAGGACGGACGCGTGCGCGGAGTCCTCATGGTGAATATGGAGGACCGTCTCGACGCCGCGCGGGAGATCCTCACCGAAGACTGGGACCACACACCGGGTGACCTCGTGACCAGAATCTCATGAACTGTGGGTGAAGAATACTCCCCTTCAGGCGTCCGCACCATGCCTTGTCGGCCCGGCGGAGTGTGCTTAGACTGCCTGGCAATCGAGTGGCGTCGTCCAGGAGGTGTCTGATGAGTGAGAACGTCGAGCTCGGAACGATCAAGACGGATGTGCCGGCCCGGTTGGACCGGCTGCCTTGGGCGCGATTCCACTGGATGGTCGTCGTCGGGCTCGGCAGTGTGTGGATCCTCGATGGTCTCGAGGTCACGATGGTCGGCAACGTCGCGGCTCGGATGACCGAAGAGGGCAGCGGCATCGACATGACCGCGGGGCAGATCGGCACCGCCGGTGCCATCTACGTCCTCGGCGCCTGCGTCGGTGCGATCGTCTTCGGCCAGCTCACGGACCGATTCGGCCGACGCAAGCTCTTCCTCATCACTCTCGTGCTCTATCTCGTCGCCACCGTCGCCACGGCGTTCTCGTTCTCCGCCTGGTACTTCTTCCTCGTCCGCTTTCTCACCGGTGCCGGCATCGGCGGGGAATACGCGGCCGTGAACTCGGCCATCGACGAACTCATCCCCGCCCGCGTCCGGGGCCGCATCGATCTCATCATCAACGGCTCCTACTGGCTCGGCGCCGCCGGTGGGGCGGCGACGACGCTGCTGTTCCTCAACACCGACATCCTGCCGAAGATGATCGGCTGGCGCCTGGCCTTCGCCGTCGGCATGCTGCTGGCGATCTTCGTCTTCGTCGTGCGCAAGAACGTTCCAGAGAGTCCGAGGTGGCTGTTCATCCACGGTCGGAACGATGAGGCCGAACGTATCGTCGGCAAGATCGAAGACGGCATCGAGGCGGAGACCTCACAGACTCTGCCGCCGCCGAAGAAGACCATCACCGTCCGGCAGCGGAAGACGATCTCGTTCGACGAGATCATGAAGGTCGCTTTCACGATCTATCCTAAACGCGCGATCCTCTGCCTCGTCCTCTTCGTCGGTCAGGCGTTCCTCTACAACGGCATCACCTTCAACCTCGGCACGATCTTCAGTGGTTTCTATGGAGTCGCCGCAGCCTCGGTGCCGATCTTCATCATTCTGTGGTCGCTGAGCAACTTCGCCGGCCCCGTCGTCCTCGGCAGGCTCTTCGACACGATCGGTCGGAAGCCGATGATCTCGTTCAGCTACCTCGGATCGGCGGTCGTCGCAGTCGTCCTCGCCTTCGTCTTCAATGGTGAAGTCGGCGGCGAATGGCTCTTCCTCCTGATCCTCGTCGTCTGCTTCTTCCTCGCCTCGTCCGGGGCCAGTGCGGCCTATCTCACCGTCAGCGAGATCTTCCCGATGGAGACGCGGGCACTGGCCATCGCGTTCTTCTACGCCGTCGGCACGGCCGCCGGAGGCATCGCCGGACCGCTGCTCTTCGGCGGCATGATCGAATCCGGGGATCGTTCCCAGGTGGCCTGGGCATTCTGCATCGGGGCGGCGGTCATGGCGCTCGGCGGGGTGGCCGAGCTGCTCTTCGGAGTCAAAGCGGAAGGTGCCGATCTCGAAGACATCGCTCGCCCGCTGACAGCCGAGGACGCCGAAGGCGCCGCCGCGCGGGACAGCCGCGAGCAGAGCGAGGGCACCACCGCGCACACCGAGGGCACTGAGCAGACCGAGCCCGCTGAACCACGCGAGACTGCGGCGCGGCCCGACGCGGAATCCCGGTCCAGCCGTCTGCGCCCCGGTCCGGGCTCGGCCGGCGTCTACGCGCCGTGGCCCTCCGTGTCCTCCCGCGAGGTTCCTCCCGAGGTCTCGGCCAACGAGGTCAATGGCATCATCGAGTTCGTCCGCGACATGGAACCTGTCGGGGAAGTGGAACTCTACCGGGCGATCGGGGCTCGTCGGTGGGGCCCGGGACGGTTCCGCGCGGCCGTGCGCGAAGCGATCAGGCGGGGCGCCGTCCATCGCAATCGCCACGGCAGACTGGAATACCGCGGCGACGATTCATAGTCCGGGTTCGTCGGTGAGCGGCGCCCGCGGAGGCGGGGGAAGCATATCGATGAGTTCGTTGACGGCTTTGGCCAGAATGTCGTGCTGGTACAGGGACATGAAGTACGCCTCATGGATGTAGGCGTCGAGTTCGCAGTCGCTGAGGTCACCGCCGAGGCTGACATAGTGCAGCCACATCCCGGTGACCGAAATGTTCCAGAATTCGACGGCCTCTGCGAGTTCTCTGCGTCTCTTGATCGCCCGTTCGTCGGAGAACGAGGAATCGGGCTGAGTGTCGATGCGGCTCGGGTTCTGATCGTCCATGGTCCTGATGATTCGCCTCGTGATGTTCGCAGCAGGAGGGGTCTGCCGGCTGTTCCAGCGATCCGATGTTCAGCGGACCGCGCTCGTGTGTGTCCACGTGCCTCGAATCTCCCAGCAGTGTACGCTCTGCTTCCCGAGCAGGGCTAGAGGCGGACAGCGCTCCGCCTGCCACTTCTGAATCGCCGTCGATGGTCTCCGCGGTCGACTCTACGCAGGTATTTCCGTGAGGCCCCGTCACCTCTGTCGCATTCCCTGAGCCTCCAATAGCGTGGGCGAACCTGGAACCGAGGACCGGCGAAGAGAGGTGGCCATGAGCGAATTCGGCATCGAGGAGGAGTTCTTCCTCATCGATCGGCAGTCTCTTCTGCCTGTTCGGTCATCGAACAGCGTGCAGGCGATCCACGATGTGATCGGAGCGAACAGGGCGTCGGGGTGTACGGAATGGCTGCCATGCCAGATCGAACATTCCTCGCCCGTGTTCACGAGATCGGCGGAGGCCTTCGATTCGCTGCTCGGCTTTCGGCATGATCTGGCGAAGGCCTCGGCGCCGCACGGGATCTTCGCCGTTGGGCTGGGGACTGCTCCCCGTATTCCCGCAGGATCGGCAGAAGTCAGCGAAGGTGACCGCTACCGGCTCTTCGCCGACCTGGCGCCGGGAATCGCCGCCGAACAGTACATCAACGGCATGCATGTCCATGTGGGAGTCCCCGACCGTCGAGCAGGGGTGAAGGCGCTCAACGGCATGCGACGCTGGCTGCCCGTGCTCACAGCCCTGAGCGCGAACTCTCCGCTGTGGCGAGGAGCCGACACCGGCTTCGCAAGTTGGCGTTCGGTGCACTATCGGCAATGGGTCGTCTACGGCATTCCTCCCCATTTCGCCGACCTCGAGGACTACGAGAACCAGGTTGCGGATCTCCTCCGCACCGAGGTGGTGCTCGACGAGGCGACACTGGGGTGGCTGGCACGACTGTCGCCGGGACACGAGACCGTCGAGATCCGCACCTGCGACGTGCAGCTCGACGCCGGAACAGCGCTGACTCTCGCCTTGCTCATCCGTGCCCTGGTCCACGTCGAGATGGAAGATCCCCGACCATGCACGACGCCGACGCAGCTGTTGGACGCCGCTCACTGGCAGTCCGCTCGATTCGGACTGACCGGCAGTCTGATGGACGCGGAGACGCGGTCCGACGTGTCCGCGCAGTACGCCGTGCGAACCGTCTATGACCGTGCCCTGCCTGTCCTGCAGCGGACCAGTGATGCCGAGGTCGTGCGCTCCGGACTCTCCCTCCTGCTCAGCCGGGGCACGGGATCCGAATGCCAACGTCGTGCCCTGGCCGGTGAGGGAGTGTCTGGTCTGATGACCTGCGCCGAGCGGCGACTCACTGATCGGTCACGGAGCGGCCCGAAGCAGAGTGCTGTCGTGTACTCGGGCGATCCTGACCCCCCTTGACGGATCGGGGGTCGTCGAACAGACGATGGAAAAAGGGCAGATTGCTCTCGGCTTCACTATCAAGCCCGCAGATGCGAACCGGAATCTGCGACAGCGTCGGACGACAGGCGGCGAAGAGTTCCGCCTCCCGTCGACGCACCACATCCTTCGAATCACATCATTCCGCAGCGGACCCGCATCCCCTGAACAGCAGAATCAGCAACGGACCGCTGCACCCCATATTTCGAACCGTGCGCCACGCACACGAGCGGAGGTTACCGTGAACAACAAGATGAAACTCACCGGCCTGATACTGGCGGGCTATGTGCTCGGCAGGACCAAGAAGCTCGGCCTCGCATTGACGATCGCTTCGACGGTCGCCGGAACGACAGCGGCGAAGAACCGCGACCAGCTCCTGGGTGGGCTGAAGGACTTCGCCGAGTCCTCTCCCGAGCTCAAGAGCCTGCAGGAGAAGATCACCGGTCGTCTGGCCGAATCAGGCAAGAGCGCGGCCAGAGCCGTGGCAGCCAAAGGAGTCGACCAACTCAGCGTCCGCCTCCAGGAGCAGACCGAGAAGATGAAGTCGACCCTCGACGACGCCGCCGACTCGATCGACCCCAATGTCGATGACAGCGAGGGCGCGGACGACGAGGAGGAAGCACCCGAGGCAGAGGACGAGAACGCTCCCGAGAACTCGGAGGAGTCTGAAGTCGACGAGGCGGAGCCGACCGACGATGAGCAGCAGGCCGACGAAGAGCCGCAGGCAGAGGAGGAAACTCCGAAGAAGCCGGCAGCCAAGCGGTCCTCGACAGCGAAGCGCTCTGCGAAGGGAACGCGTTCGTCGAAGTCCTCGACCACTTCGCGCGGTTCGCGCACGAAGTCGGGCTCCAAGCGCTCGACGACTGCGAAGAAGACATCGACCCGCGCCGCGGCCAAGCCCGAGGAGGCCGAAGATGAGTGATGATTCGATCTTCAGCGGCCTCAAGCAGCAGGCCGGAGACTATGCCAAGACCTTCGGCCGCAAAGCCATGAACACCGTGGGCGACAAGGTCGAGAAGTTCGCGGACAAGCTCGACGGCGTCGGCGATTCGGCGGGCCCGGCTACTCAGGCCGGGGCCGAAGAGATCGCCGAGGGCAAATCGCCTGCGAAAGCCGCGGTCTCGGCGGCGGCGACCGGTGTCAAGGACAAGATCAAGGGGGTTTTCGGAGGCGGCTCAGGAGGATCCGGCGGTTCCGGGGCGGGTGACTTCAAATTCTCGAACATCGTCGAGACCGCCGAGGTCGGAGTTCCGCTGAGCGTGGCCTATAACGCATTCACGATGTTTGAGGACTGGCCCGACTTCATGAAGAAGGTTGAGAACGTCGAACGCACCGACGACGTCACCCTCAGCATCAAAGGGCAGGCCGTGTGGTCGCATCGGACGTGGGAAGCCACGATCACCGAGCAGGTTCCCGACTCCCACATCGTCTGGGAATCGACGGGCGAGAAGGGCTACATCAGCGGCAGCATCTCCTTCCACGAAGTCGCTCCCAGGCTGACGCGCATCATTGCAGTGGGCGAATACCACAAGCAGGGCTTCATGGAAGGTGTCGGTGCACTGTGGTTCACCGTTCCCCGCCGTTTCCGCCTCGAACTGAAGTTCTTCGTCCACCACGTGATGAGGCAGATCATGCTCGACCCCGACAGCGTCGAAGGATGGCGCGGAGAGATCCGCGACGGGGAGCTCGTCACCTCCCATGAGGACGGCCTCGAACAGGACCAGGCCGAATCCGAAGACAGCGAGGACGAGCCGGCCGAGGATCAGGTCGCGGACGACGACTCCGGCGCGGATGAGGACGAACCCGGCGAATCCGAGGCGGCGGAGACCGATGTCGAGCCCGCCGAGGGCGAAGCCGAAGAGGAGTACGAGGAGGAGCCGGCAGAGGAATACGAGGACGAGGAACCGGCCGAGGCAGACGACGCGGAGCCCGTAGAGGACTTCGAAGAGGAGCCGGAGCCCGCCGAGTCCGAGGAGCCCGTGGAATACGAGGAATCCGACGAACCAGACGACGAGGAACGCCGCTGAGCGTTCTCCAACCGGGAAGCAGGCAAGGACAATGAGCACCAGCACAATTGAACGTTCACGCGGCAGCTACGTCGACCGTCCGTCATCGAGTTCGCTTGCGGACGTCATCGAGATCATCCTCGACAAGGGCCTGGTCATCGATGCATACGTGCGCGTCTCACTCGTGGGGATCGAGGTCCTCACGATCGACGCGCGCATCGTCATCGCCAGCGTGGACACCTATCTGCGCTTCGCCGAGGCGACGAATCGCCTCGATCTGACCCAACAGGGCGGACGCGATCTGCCGGAGATGATGGGCGGAATGATGGAGAACGGCTCCAAGGGCAAGACCCAAGGAGCTGTGGAAGGCATCAAGGATGCCCTCACCTCGGATGATTCCGACGACGACTCCGGTGAGAGTTCGAATCAGGAGAAGTCGCGTCGCCGGACCAAACGCCCGGCGCGCAGCTCCTCGGAGTCCGAATGAGCGAAGAAGGCGCACCTTTGACCGATCGATATCTGTACGGGATCGTACGCGCCGGCGCGAAGTTGCCGACCAGGCCCGACGGAGTTCAGGGCAATGCTCTCGCTCTCGTCGAGTCCGGGGCAGTTGCGGCCGTGGTCACGGAACTCGCGGACAGTGGGATGCTGGGCACTCCGGAAGCTCTGCAGAACCACAGCGTCGTCCTCGACGAGCTGGCCGAGAAGCAACCGGTGCTGCCGCTTGCATTCGGGACCGTCGTCCCCGGAGGGACCGAAATCGCCGAGGAGGTTCTCGCTCCGCAGGCGGAGGCCTTCGCCGAGGCGCTCGAACAACTGTCCGGATGCACGCAGTACATCCTGAGGATCACCTTCGACCGCGACGCGATACTGCGGGAGATCGTCAGCGGCAACCCCGAGGTGGCCGAGCTGAGGGAGAGGATCAGCGGCACGAGCGAAGACGAGACGAGGAACGAACGCATCCGGCTCGGAGAGATCGTCGTCACGACGATGGAGAGCTGGAGAAGGACCGAAGCTCCTCCGATCCTCGAGCAGATCCGATCCGCGACCGTGGAGACGGCGACGCGAGAAGTCGGCCAGGCCGAGGACGTCGCCGAGGTGGCCGTGCTTGTCCGCAGGGACGCCCTCGACGAGTTCGACTCCGTCATCGAGGAGTTGGCGGAGGCGAACCAGGAACGGATGAGATTCCGGCTGATCGGACCGCAGGCACCCTATGACTTCGTTCCCGAGGTGTAGGTGACGTCATGGGACTCCTGTCAGCAGTGTTCGGCGCTCCCTTGGCACCGCTCAAGGGAACCGTCTGGGTCGCTGAGCAGGTCAGAGGAGAAGCCGAGAAGCGCTATTTCGATCCCGGTGCCATCCGGCGCCAGCTGGAAGAGGTCGCCGGGGCCCGTGAGCGCGGATCGATCAGTGATGACGAAGCCGATGCCCTCGAGCGTGAGCTCGTCGGGCGACTGCTCGAGGGCCGTCGGCGCAGAACCGAGGAGGACCGATGAGCGAAGATTCGAAAGCGAACGAAGAGTCGAGAGCAGAGAGCAGCTCTGCAGACGATGGAGGCGCGACCACGAAGCGCGCCCGGAAGCCGGCTGAGAAGGAGCGCACGACAGAGGGGACGTCCCGCCGGTCGTCCGGATCGGTGTCGGCCTCACACGAGAGACCGACGTCCCGGGAGAAGGCGGCGTCGACATCGCGTTCGAAGAGCGGGTCTCACAGCGCGACCGGTCAGAGGATATCTGCGGTGAAAGCAGTGAAGAAGGCGATCGAGCAATTCAGCACGCTGACGGGCAGGCCTCCGGAATCCGTCGTCGGCACGAGGTGGCACGACGACCACTGGTCTGTGCGTCTGGAAGTCGTCGAATCACGACGCATCCCCGACAGCGCGGATCTGCTGGCCGAGTATGAGGTCGAGCTCGACGGAGCCGGAGAACTCATGGCCTATGACAGAAAGGATCGCTACGTCCGCGGGCGTCCGAGCGAGTGATCGGGAGGCGAAATGAGCATCATGAATCAGCCGAACGAGGCGATGCAGCCGCAGCGCAGCCAGGAGGGCACGCTGCTCCACGTCGTGGAGACGCTGCTGGACAAGGGCCTGGTCCTCAACGCGGACATCATGGTCTCGGTGGCCGGGGTCGAGCTTCTGGGAATTCGGATCAGGGCCGCCCTCGCTTCTTTCGAAACCGCGGCGCGCTACGGTTTGGACTTCCCGGCAGGCACGGACCGCGAAACCGTCGCGTGGAAGGAAGCAGTCGAGCAGAAGGACACCTGCCCGGAGTGCGGAAAGCGATCCGAGCTCGCGCAGCTGATGAACGACTACTGCCCGTGGTGCGGATGGCAGAGCGCGCGTTCGAGGCGGATCGAGGCAGGGGAGCCGGCTCAGCTGAACTCCGCGGACGACGACAGTGCCGCGGACGACGACAGTGCCGCGGACGACGACACCGTGGATGACGGCGCCGTGGATGACGACAGTGCTGCGGGCGACGTCGGTGCCCCGGACGGCGACGATCGCTGAGACGACCATGGCATCTCAGTCGGCCCTGCAGCCCACCCGAGACCCGCGGGCGACCCTGCCCGATCTCCTCGAGGTCCTCCTCAACAAGGGCGTCCATCTCGACCTCGATCTCATCATCTCGGTCGCTGACATCCCGCTCGTCGGTGTCAACCTGCGCGCGACGATCGCCGGTATCGAGACCATGCTCGAATACGGGATGATGCGTCAGTGGGACAGCGACACCCGAGCATGGGTGCAGAAAGCGGTCCGCAGACATCTGCCTCTCGCCGCCGACGAGGAGATCCTCGCGAAGATGGCCGGCGGACACTATCAAGACAACTTCTATCGGACCTGGCGGCCCGGCAGCGCCTATCTCACCTCGCAGCGTCTGATCATCCACCGGCGGGATCCGGCTGAAACTCTGTGGCAGGCGCGCCTGAACTCGATCGCCTCCGTCTCCGCGCTGCGCGAAGCCTCCATCGGAGGTGAGGAACGCACCCGCATCCACGTCCGCCTCGACGACGGCAGCGAGACCACCTTGTCGGCACTCGAGCCGGATCGTCTCATCTCTCTGGTCCAGGCCCAGCTCGACGGGGCCGAGGGCTCCTCAGCCTCGGGACCGGAGGCGAGAACGACCGCGGACCGCCCCCTGCGAGAGGGGAGGATGTGGTTCCTCGAGGAGCTGTCGTCCGGGAGCACGTGGCGCGGGGGACGGGCTTCGCTGTCGAACACGGAACTGACCTGGCGCTCGCCGATGGACGGGCGCGCACGGGTGAGGCTCTCGCCCGAGCAGCTGCAGGACTCTCGCCGGGAGGAGCGCAGCAACCCCACTGACGAGAGTCAGGTCCTCATTCTCGACATCGGCGACTCGATCATCACCCTGGCCGCAGACGATGCGGGTGCATGGTCCGCCGCACTCGACTCCTGGCGGACCGCGCCGCTGGAGAGCGGGCCCGGATCCCCCGGGGGCACCGTGCCACCAGGCCGCAGACACGACGAACACGCCGGAGAAGGAGGCGCATCATGGCACTGAACGTCGACGAAGAGAGCCTCAAACACGGGGTTCTCACCCTCGTCGTCACCCTCGTCGAGGTGATCCAAGAGGCCCTCGAGACCCAAGCCGTGCGTCGGATGGAGGGCGGGGACCTCACCGAGGACGAGCAGAACCGCCTCGGCGAGGCCCTCCTCGAACTCGATGAGGCCATGGACCAGATCAAGGACCAGCACGGGATCACCGGGTCCGTCGAGGATCTGCATCGCGGCCTCGACGACGTCGTCGACGAGGTCGTCGACAAACTCATCAATCCGGCCAGATGGGCCGAGGAGAACGGAAAGGGCGTCGAATGAGCGACGGCACAGAGATGCTCTACGTCTATGCCATCGTCCCCGGCGGCGACTTCACACCCGCCGGCACGGGAATCGATGGGTCCGCCCTGCACGTGGTCGGCCGCGATGCGGGACCGAAGGCCGTGGTGCACCGGCACACCGGAGGCCCCTACGACGGACCCGACGGGGATGTGCGCCGGTGGGTGCTCGAGCACAGCGAGGTCATCGACGATGTCTGGCAGACCGCAGCTGCCGTCCTCCCGGTCTCATTCAACGTCATCGTCCGTTCGGACCCCGACACCGAGGCGACCGCCGCCGAGCAGCTCGAAAGCTGGCTCGACGATTCCGCAGCTGCGCTTTCGCAGCGTTTGGTTGAACTGCGCGGCACGTGCGAGGTGCGTGTCGAACTCACCCTCGACAAAGACCGCCTCGATGACGTCCACGCAGAGGTCGCCGACATGAAGGCGGAGATGGAGAGCCGTCCCGCGGGTGTGCGCAGGCTGCTCGAGAAGCGTCTGGAGAAGACCGAGAGGGACCTGGTCGATCGAACAGCCGATCAGATCTATCCGGAGGTGAGAGGCAGGATCGCCTCCCACTGCCTCGACATCGAAGAGTACCGCTCGACCCGCCGTGAACCCGGACACACGCCGGTGCTCATGGCCTCCTGCCTGGTGAGGAGTCCGGAGGTCCCGTCACTGGGGGCGGAACTCACCGCATTGCAGACAACGCAGCCCGGGCTGTCCATCCGCTTCCTCGGCCCCTGGCCCCCGTATTCCTTCGCCGACGTCACCCTGGACAAGAAGCCCGCGCAGCCCACATCGAGCACCACCGCCCCGGAAGAGGAGAGACCATGAGAGTCGCAGTCATCGGAGCCACCGGGAACGTCGGCACGGCGATCCTCGACGTGCTGGGCCGGACCTCTGAAGTCACCTCGGTGCTGGGGATCTCCAGACGGACGCCCGACACCGAGGCCGAGCCCTATGCGAGATGTGATTGGAGATCGATCGACATCGCCGCCGCGAGCAGCGCGGACACGGCCCACCGCGATCTCACCGAGGCGCTGACCGGCGCCGATGCCGTCATCCACCTGGCTTGGCTCATCCAGCCCAACAGCGACCGGGATCTGCTCCGGCGCGTCAATGTCGACGGCACGGCCCGGGTGGCCGCGGCAGCGGCGGCGGCCGGCGTGCCGCATCTCGTCGTGGCCTCCTCGGTCGGTGCCTACTCTCCCGATGACAGTCTGGACAAACGCGACGAGGGGTGGCCGACCGAAGGCATCCGCTCCTCCCACTACAGCGTGGACAAGGCCGCCCAAGAACGCGTCCTCGACGACTTCTGCGCCGATCATCCCGAGATCACCGTGACCCGGCTGCGTCCCGCACTCATCTTCGGCGCCCCGGCCGCCTCGGAGATCCAGCGCTATTTCCTCGCAAACTGGATGCCCGTGCAGCTGCTGCGAGCAGGCCGTCTGCCGTTCCTGCCGCTGCCCACGGGACTGCGCGGTGTCCAGGCCGTGCATTCCACGGACGTCGCGCGCGCCTATGTGTCCAGTGTCCTCCACCGCTGTGCAGGAGCCTTCAACATCTGCGCCGACGATGTGCTGTATCCGAAGGACCTGGCCGAACTGCTCGATCACGGCAGACACGTCCCGCTTCCGTACGGTGCAGTGCGTGCCGCGCTGGCCGTGGGCCACAGCAGCTCGCTCGTCGCCGCTGACGAAGGATGGTTGGACATGGGGCTCAACGTGCCGCTGATGGACAACACCCGTGCCCGATGGGAACTCGGCTGGGAGCCGGAGTACAGTGCCATGGACTCCGCGCGCGAACTGCTCAAGGGGATGGCCGACGGCGAGGGCGCCGCTTCCGTCCCTCTGCGTCCGCGCGACCCCGAGCAGCCGACGCTGCGGGCGAAGGACGAGAGGAGCACCGGGCCCGAAGCCTCCGATTCGGGCGGGCAGCACAGCGAGGTCGACATGGACCTCCTGGGTCTCTATCTCAGCGATCACCTCACCGGCGCCACCGCCGGAGCGGAGAGGATCGAACGGATGGCGACCGACTTCGTCGATACGCCCGTCTTCACCGCTCTGTCCGAGTTGGCCGCGGAGATCCGCGGCGAGCATCTCTACGTCCAGCACCTGATCGGGCAGTTGGGTCTGCGCCGCCGTCCCGTCGCCGAGGCTGTGTCGTGGGCGGGGGAGAGGGTCGGCAGGCTCAAGGGCAACGGCTCGCTGCTCAGACGCTCGCCCATGACTCTCGTGCTCGAAGCGGAGCTGATGCGCAGTGCGGTCATCGGCAAGCTCGGGATGTGGCAGACACTTGAGGACAACGCCGAGGCGCTCGGCTTGGACGCCGAACAGTTCCGTGAGTTCGCGCAGAACGCTGAACACCAACGCGAAGTGCTCGACACAGTGCACAGCTACGCTCGGAGCCGAGCGTTCCGCCGGGATCTGGCCGTTTTTGATCAGTCCTCGGAAGTCAGCCCTGTGCGGGGCGACTGAGAGACTGTATCCTGCTCCGGTATTCGATGCCTCCGGGCGCATCGACGAGCTGCGAGCCGTCTTCCCGGGCTTCCGCTGCCGGAGACGTCACGTTTCTTCGGCAATGGCATGCAGTGCCTCAGGCCTCGACCCGAGCCCAGGCCCGGTGCTCGCTGAGACCGGCCTGCAGCTGCGACAGCGCGGAGTCGATGTCATCGATGCAGTAGACACCGGGATCTTCCGGCGCAATGCCGTACTTCTCCATCATCGTGCACGAGTCACCGCTGGCGGCGATGAATTTCAGATGTCGCCAGGCCTCCGTGACGAGGAGGTCGATCTCCGTCGTCAGCTCGGTGCCGTCGGCGAAGTAGAGAGCATCGAGCTCGCTCGACGAAGCGGTCGCGTGAGTCCGCTCGATCGCGATGCTCCTCTCACCGGAAGTGATGCGTCCGCCGACCGGGGCGATCGTGATGGGGACCATTCCCGCCTCGGCGATGAGGTCATACGCTCTGACCACCACCTTGGGATCGGTTCCGCTGCCGGTGACGATGCCGACCTTGCGTCCCTCGACGGGCCAGCGCCTGCCCACCTGGGACAGCGCGGGGCTGGGGCGAACCTCGCTTCGCGGCGGCGTCTCGGCCCCTGGAGCCTCGAGTCCGAGACCCTCGGCGACCATGCGGGCAAGCTCCGAGTCCACGGAGGCGAGCACAGCGACCTCGCGGGCCCGGATCGTCTCCTCGTAGCATTTGCCGAGCTCGAAGATGAACGCGTCGGCGAGGTGGTCCTGCTCGACGGGGGTCAGGCTCAGCCAGAACATCCGCGGCTGTGAATAGTGGTCGTCGAAGGACTCTGGCGAACGCCGCTCCTTCGTCGCTGCCGGAATCTCCTGGGCCACCTCGGCGAAGGTGTGCTCATCGGTCTTCTCCGCGGGGAAGGGATTGCCGCCGTCGAGCGAATTGGGTCTGTACGGTGCGGCACCGCGGTGGTCGGCGGTCTGGTGCATTCCGTCGCGGAACATGTCGTTGACCGGGCAGTGCGGACGGTTGATCGGGATCTGGGAGAAGTTCGGTCCGCCGAGGCGGGTGATCTGGGTGTCCAGATAGGAGAAGAGCCGCCCTTGCAGCAGCGGGTCGTCGGTGATGTCGATGCCGGGCACGAGGTGTCCGGGGTGGAACGCCACCTGCTCGGTCTCGTCGAAGAAGTTGCTGGGATTGCGGTTGAGCGTGAGCATTCCCAGCGGCTGCACGGGTGCGAGCTCCTCGGGCACGATCTTCGTCGGGTCGAGCAGATCGATTCCTTCGAAGGTCTCACCAGGGTCGTCGGGGAAGACCTGGACGCCGAGTTCCCACTGCGGGCATGCTCCGGCCTCGATGGCGTCGGCGAGGTCCCGGCGATGGAAGTCCGGGTCGACGCCGTTGACCATCTGGGCCTCCTCCCAGATGAGCGAATGCACACCGGCCTTCGGCTTCCAGTGGAACTTCACCAGGGAGGTCTCTCCGGCGGAGTTCTCGACTCGGAAGGTGTGGATCCCGAAGCCCTCCATCATCCGGAAGGAGCGGGGGATACCCCGATCAGACATCTGCCACATCGTGTGATGAGTCGCCTCGGTGTGCAGGGACACGAAGTCCCAGAAGGTGTCATGCGCGCTCTGCGCCTGCGGGATCTCACGGTCCGGGTGCGGTTTGGCCGCATGGACGATGTCGGGGAACTTGATCGCATCCTGGATGAAGAACACCGGGATGTTGTTGCCCACGAGGTCGAACACACCGTCGGTCGTGTAGAACTTCGTGGCGAAGCCCCGGGTGTCGCGAACGGCATCGGCCGAGCCGCGCGAGCCGACGACCGAGGAGAAGCGGGTGAAGACCTCCGTCTCGACGTCGGGGGCGAGGAAGGCCGCCTTCGTGATGGTCGCGGCATTGCCGTAGGAGACGAAGGTGCCGTGGGCGGCAGAACCGCGCGCGTGGACGACACGTTCGGGGATGCGCTCATGGTCGAAGTGGGTGATCTTCTCCCGCAGGTGGTGGTCCTGCAACAGGGTCGGTCCACGGGAACCCGCCTTGAGCGAATGGTCCGTGTCATAGAGGCGGGTGCCCTGGGCAGTGGTCAGCCAGCTGCCCTGCTGGGCCTGGTCCTCCTGCTTGTCGCGACTGGGTGCCCCTGTCGGCGACGTCGGCTTCGGTCCGCTCTGATCGGACTTCGGCGGCAACGGCTCTCGCGGCGTCGTCGGCTCCTCGAAGTCCGGAATGCGGGAACCGGGTTTGCCCGGAATGATCGGTCGATCTTCTGTACTCATGGTGTCTCCTCAATGGTGGGTTGACTGCAGAAGCGGTGGGCGGCTCACAGATCCGCGTTCGGGTCGAGGATGACTTTGATGCAGCCGTCGGTCTTCTGCTGGAACATCTCATAGGCTTCGGGAGCCGATTCGAGGGGAAGCCGGTGGGTGACGAGGTCATCGACGCCCAGCGGATCCTCGGAGCTTTCGACCAACGGCAGGAGGTCATCGGTCCAGCTGCGGACGTTGCACTGTCCCATCCGCAGCTGGACCTGCTTGTCGAAGAGGGTGAGCAGCGGCATGGGTGAGAGTGCCCCACCGTAGACACCGCTGAGGGAGAGGGTGCCACCTCGGCGAACCAGGTCGATCGCCGCGTGGAGGACGGCTGTTCTGTCGATTCCTCCGGTCTCCATGAGCTTCCGTGCGGCGGGCGGGGGCAGCAGACCAGTCGCCTGCTGCGCTGCCGAAGCCAGCGGTGAGCCGTGGGCTTCCATTCCGACGGCGTCGACGACGGCGTCCGGTCCTCGTCCGGAGGTGGCCTCACGGATGGCCGAATGTGCGTCCTCGTCGAAGTCGAAGACCTCGATCCCATGGCGAGCGGCCATCTCACGGCGTTCGGGCACGGGGTCGAGGGCGAAGACCCTCGCACCGAGGTAGTTGCCGATGCGCGCTGCGAACTGCCCCACCGGCCCCAATCCGTAGACTGCCAGCGAATCTCCTTCCCCGATCCCGGCGTATTTCGCTGCCTGCCAGGCGGTGGGGAGGATGTCGCTGAGGAAGAGGTAGCGGTGATCGGGCAGATCGGCACCGACCTTGATCGGGCCGACATCGGCGTAGGGGACACGGAGGTATTCTGCCTGCCCGCCAGGAACGGACCCGTAGAGTCGGGAGTAGCCGAACAGCTGCGCCCCGGACCCGTACTGCCTCACCTGTGTGGTCTCGCATTGGGTGAACAGCCCTTGCCCGCACATCCAGCAGCGGCCGCAGGAGATGGGGAACGGCACGACCACCCGGTCCTCGACCGCAAGGCCGGATTCGGGTCCGGCTTCGACCACCTTGCCCATCGTCTCGTGCCCGATGATGTCCCCGCGGTCCATGAATGGACCCAGCACTTCGTAGAGGTGAAGGTCGGAGCCGCAGATGGCGGTGGAGGTGACTTCGATGATCGCGTCGTTCGACTTGTGACGGATCGGATCATCGACCGTCTCCACAGAGACGTCTCTCTTGCCTTGCCAAGTGACTGCACGCATTGTCTTCTCTCCTTTTCGATCGACAGTGTGTTCGCCCGTCGGAGCGGTCGCTCGCCCGCGGGTCAGTCGTTATCCGATGGCTCCGCGGGGTCTGTCGGCTGGTCTTCTGTCGGCGGTGGTGCGGGAGCACGGAAGCCGACGGCCCGATGCGAGCCGTCGCACAGCGGTGGGATTCCGGTCTTCCCGCACCGGCAGAGGGCGACGACCCGGCGTTCGGTTGCCGTCTCCTCCCGTCCTGGTGCTGTGAGGACCGCGAAGTCGCCTCGGATCAGCAGCGGCCCGTCCGGGCACGGAGTGATGGTGGTGGTCGGAGTCGTGTTCACAGTGACCTCACGCCCGCTCGCAGCGAGCTGGCTCCTGTGGACCAGGCCGCGAGCATCCGGGAACCGGTGATGTCGTCGAGGCGTAGGCAGGCTGCGGCACCGAAGAGGATGTCGGGGATGAGTCCCGGTTCGTCGTCGGCTGCCCCTCCCGCGAGGTCATGCGCGGCGATCTGTTCGTGAACGGCGTCGGCTTCGACGTGTTCGTCGAAGTACCACGTGACGTCCCGACCGAAGCCGTTTCTGGAGAAGGCACGAGAGTAGAGGCCGTTGGGGATGGACGAGGTCATCTCGAACGCCGCGAGATGACCGATGGCGGCACCTCGCAGGCGCCGGTTGAGACCGAAGAGGTTCATCGCGTTCACCGAGGCGAGAGTGACCGCAGGCACGTCATCGAGGTAGTGATCGGGTCGGTCGTCCAGACCGAATCCGCGCAGCGTCTGGGCGAAGATCTCGGCGTGGACGCGCTCGGGTCTGCCGCCGCCGTATTCGTCAGCCTGGATCTCGACGAGGGCTGCCTTCGCCCGTCCGCGCAGTCGAGGTATCGCCCAGGAATGGGGATCGGCTTCGCGCAGGGTGTAGATGGACTTGTGGATGAGGAATTCCCGCAGCTGGTCGACGGACGCGTGCTTCGCCGCCCATGTGGCCAGCTCCGGCTGCGCCACCTCGCTGGTCATCGAGAACAGTGTCTGTGCGAGTTCGGCGCCGGTGTTCGGAAGGGGTTCCGGGAACGGTGCGAGCGCCCGCAGCGCCGTCTCGAAGCTCTTTTCGATCCGTCCTCGGACTCCGATCAGCAGAGGGTTCCACTCCCATTCACCGCGCACGAAGTCGGCGGGCCCGGTGTGGAGGAGGTAGAGGAGGTGGAGTGACAGCTGGAGATCCTCGTCTCGGAGCAGATCCTCACTCGCCGTCAGGCCGCGTCGGGTCGCGGCGTCGAGTTCGAGCAGCGCCTCGGCCGACACGTGGCCTTCGGCAGTGAGCACGGTGAGCAGAAGGGAGCTGACCTTGCCTCTCGGCCGGGGCGTGAGTCCGCTGCCCGTCGGGGGACTCAGAACTCGGCCGTCCTGCTCATCGATCGCACCAGTCTGTGTCATCCGCTGACTCCTCATCGTCGGCCGTCCCTGAGTAGACAGCGTGGCAAAGTGCGCTGCCGATGTCAGCGTCCGCACGAGACTCATACTTCATCGCCGCTGAGCCGTCGGCGGCCAGCGCAGGCACGGAACGCGGCCCGAGGACGGTCGCTTGGGACGGCGTGACGACCGTCTCTGTGTCCGCGTACGGCAACGTTGTCTGAGGCACCCGTCCTGGGCATCAGGCCCCTGGACACTCATCGGGAGCAGTCAGCATGATGAGTGTCCCGTGGACGACGAGGCGAGCTTCGGGCCGCCGCGTCCACGGGGACACATTGATCGGCACCAATCTAAGAGGAGACGATGACAATGACCACGGCACGCGAACTGATGACTCCGGGCGCGAAGTGCGTCGGAGAGAACGAGACGCTCGAGAAGGCCGCACAGTACATGCGCGAGGACGGCTTCGGGTCCCTGCCGATCTGTGGTGAGGACAACCGACTCAAAGGCATGATCACCGACCGCGACATCGTTGTGAAATGCGTCGCCGAGGGCGGCGATCCGAGGACGGCCACGGCCGGAGAGCTGGCCCAGGGCAAGCCGGTGACCATCGGTGCCGACGACAATGTGGGGGAGGCTCTGCAGACGATGAAGGATCACCAGGTCCGCCGCCTCCCCGTCATCGACGGCCACGAACTCGTGGGCATGCTCGCTCAGGCTGATGTCGCTCGCAGCGAGTGGGACAACCGTGTCGGTGATCTGCTGGAGAAGATGTCCGAGTGAGACCGGTGGTTAGTCGAGTGCGCGCTCGTGCTTGCGGCCCACGCTCTTGGGCAGAGCCTGCATCTGGGCACCGATGACCGGGTCGCTGTCGATGTGCTTGCGCGCGATCGGGCACGAGATGGTGATGGGGATCCGTCGATTCAGGGAGTCTTCGAGAGCCAGGCGCAGAAGCTCGCGGCAATGCCGGTCCGAATCGAGTGGCTCAATGGCCTCGCAGTAGACGAACATGATCTCGCCCGGTGTGATCGTGTAGTGAAGCGAGGCGACGAGATGTCCAGGAAGGTAGAGATCGAACTTGGACGCTTCGCTGTTGTTGAGCAATGTGTACACAGTGGTCCCCTTGAGAAAGGAAGGAGGCCATCTGCTTGACCGGCTTTCAGGTTAGCTCACCGGAGCACCGGACAACAAGTGGCACGTCGAAGTGAGTGAGAGTGCCGGATCAGTCGGTGACCGTGCCCGGCAGCGCACCGGTGCTGACGAACTCCTCGGCGACCTCACGCAGCTTCGTGTTCGTCTTCGAGCTCACCTTCGTGAGCAGCAGGAACGCCTCGTGCTCACTGATCTTGTGCCGTTCCATGAGAATCCCCTTCGCCTGACCGATGAGATCCCGCGAGGCCACTGCCTCATAGAGCTGTCCCTGCTTCTGCGCATTGGCCAGAGCCAGAGAGGCATGAGCGGCCACTCCGCTTCCGATGTCTTCCGATTCCTGGTCGAAGGCGCGGGGAGTCTTCGAATAGAGATTGAGGGCGCCGAGGCTGTCGACCTCGACGAAGAGCTGGAAGGCGAGCATGCTCCTCACTCCCTCCGCGACCGCGCTGGAGGCGAACCGGGGCCAAGGGGTGGGCTCGGTGAGATCCGGGACCCGGACGATGCGATGCTCGCGGATGGAGTCGAAGCACGGTCCTTCGTGCAGCTCTGACTGCAGGGCGTCCAGTCGCTCGGGGACCATGGCAGAAGGAGCCCGGGAACGGATGAGGTCATCGCGGCTGACGATTGAGAGCGACGCGTAATCGGCCCCGGGAATGATTCGCAGTGCTTCGTCCACCATCACCTTGAGGACGAGGTCATCGGGTTCGAGGACGAGCGAGCGTGCCCACTCGCCGATCTGCGCTGTCAGCTGATGCCGCTCGGACTCGGGATCGATCGGCGCGGTATCCGCAGCCGCATCGCTGGGTATTCCGACGTTGTCGTCGGTCGGTTCTGCCGAGGTCTCGTCCATCAGAGATGCCACTCCAATCGTGTCTCAGGTGTCGACCCTGGGATCGCTGTCTTCAGTATTCGTCCATGTCGGGATCTTCGTCAATGGCCTCCGACGGCCGTTTCTCGTCGCCTACCGCCGGACCTGGCGGCGAAGTGTCCCTTCACCGCAGAGTCGACTTCAGCTCCTCGACGCGTGCGGTGAGCCCGGCGATGTCGAGTCCCTGACTCTTCTCAATCAGTTCCCGAGTCTGTTCGGGGCAGAGGATGCCGGATGCGATGAGTCGGGAGACCGGCGTGTCCGGACGATCGTATTCGCGTCGACGCTCTCCTGCAGGAGAGAGGCGCCAGCCCACGGGGTTCTTGACAGGCATGAAGTAATTGAGGCGGTCGGCCAGGGCCGACCACAGCTGGTTGACTCTCGCGACCGCGGCATCGATGTCGTGCGGCGTGCCGAGCGGGAGGTTGAGGCCGCTGAACGTCCGATCGGGTACGCGAGACCCTTGTCGGAGATCGCTCATGCAGTGGAATTCGATGAGGTTGTCCTCTGCCCACTTCTCGATGGCGCTGTCCGGGACCGCCGGCGGCAACAGGATTCCGGTGACGATGAAAGGCACCGCGCGCACCATCTGCGCGAGCATGTCGACCACTTGCGTGCCGGGGGCGAAGGTCCTTGTGTGCACCCACCCGATCTCCACGTCGGTGAATGTCACTGTGACGCAGTCCTCGTCGGTCGGTGTCGTGATCGTCAGCAGTTCGACGAGGAAGTAGCCGGGTTCGGGCTCGAGGAGCGAACGCATGCGCTGCCGCGGGAGGGAAGCACGCATCCCCGCCCCGGTGCCGGTCAGCCACGAATCGTCGTGGTCGCCGGCCTTGGCACCGCGCAGGTACCGATCGATCGTCGCCGCGGAGATGTCGAGGAGTTCCCCTCGCACCGAGGGCGAATAGCCGTGCCGTCCCTCGCGGAGGTGACCGTGCCTCTCCAAGGAGTCGAGGCAGTCGGCCATCGCCGCCTCGAGGTACTTGCCGCAGGGGCGGCCGGAGGACTTCCACACGAGTTCGAGAGCCCGCTGGGCACGAGAGGAGAACTTCTTCGGCTTGAGGCGACGGCGGTCGACGACAGCGTCGAGGGAGACCCCGGCTCTGATCTGGTGGAACTGGCTGCGCAGCTGGTGGCGCGCGTGATCACGAGTCCACCCGGTCGCCTCCGTGAGCGTATCGAGGATCGTGCCCTTGCCCTTGCGCGACGACGCCTCATAGGAGCGAGCATAGGTGCGGGCCAGTTGGATGGGTGAAGTCATGATGTCATCCTCCGAATCGGATCGGGGAGCCACCGGGACTCCCGTTGTGCCAGAGACGCTATTGAGCGCGAAGTTTCTGTGGAAGGGTCTTTACAGATCCGCGGGTTTCGTCTAGGCGACCCGAGCGACCTCGGGAATCCTCAACCTCGGTCCTCGCAACGGCAAAGCGGGGGTTTGCATTGGGCACCGACGGGTCTTGTCGCTGTCAAGGCCGGGAGCATAACGTGGTCCCATGGAGACTGCGCTCACGGCCACAGCATTCCCCTGCACTTCGGTGAGGAAGGAAGGATCACGATGATCGGACGCCTCAACACCACCGCTATGGACTGCCCCGTACCGATCGAAACGGCCCGGTTCTACCGCAGGCTGCTCGGCGGCAGCGTATCACCGGACGAGGACGCCGACTGGGTCAACCTCTACGAGCCCTCGGGCCGGGAGATCCTCTCCTTCCAAAGGGCAGAGGACTATGTGGCCCCGACCTGGCCGGACAACTCCGTTCCGCTGCAGGTCCATATCGACATCCTCGTCTCCTCCTATGAGGACGCCGAGCCCACGGTGTTCGACGCCGGCGGCAGGCTCCTCGACGATTCGGACGAGCACCCGACCTTCCGCGTCTACGCCGACCCGATCGGGCGTCCATTCTGCCTGGTCCTCGAGTGACACCGCGACGCCACCCGAGCGGAGATTCGCTTACTTGGCAGATATTTAGCTAAGCTAACGAATATGACGCCGCGCAGCTCCACCCCGACCGATGAGCTCTACACGCGCACCGCCGAGGACGCGGCCAGGGCAGTGATCGCGAGCTATTCGACCTCCTTCGGGCTGGCCGTCAGGTTGCTCGGCGTCAGGAACCGGCACCATATCCGCAACATCTATGCCCTGGTGCGCATCGCCGATGAGATCGTCGACGGTCTGGCCGCCGAGGCCGGGCTTGCCGAGACCGAGCAGCGGGAGATGCTGGGCAGTTTCGCTTCGGCCACCCGCGCGGCGCTGCACACCGGCATCAGCGATAATCTCGTCGTCCACGCCTTTGCCAGGACCGCTCGAGCAGCAGGCATCGACGACGAACTCATCGACCCCTTCTTCGCCTCCATGGACGCCGACCTCGATCCCGCGGATCCCGGTGGCCCATCCGGCCTCGAGGTCGAGGGCGGTACGTCCCCGGTCCGCGGCTTCGACTCTCATGCCCACGATGAGTACGTCTACGGGTCCGCCGAGGTCGTCGGGCTCATGTGCCTCAAGGTCTTCCTCATCGATCTCGATCGCACCCCCGCCGAGGTCGCACGCCTCGAGCACGGGGCACGGCAGCTGGGAGCGGCGTTCCAGAACGTCAACTTCCTGCGCGACCTGGCCGACGACGATCAGCGTCTCGGCCGCAGCTACCTCACTCCGGGACACCGACTCACCGAGGGTGAGAAAGCCGAGTGGGTGGACACGATCCGGCAGCAGCTCGCCGCCGCCCAGGACGCCATCACCGAACTGCCGAAGGACGCGCGCACCGCGGTTCGCTGCGCCTGCGCCCTCTTCACCGCGCTGACCGACAGGATCGCCGCGACCCCGGTCGCGGACCTCTACAGGCAGCGAGTGCGGGTCCCGAATGCCGTCAAGGCTCGGCTGACCGCGCACGCGCTCATGACCGCAGCCCGTGAGGGGCGTTCATGAGCCGGCGGCCCGGTCCCGGCGCTCCCGCCGGGAGTGGTCTGCGAACCGGGATCATCGGTGGGGGAGCCGCCGGGCTGGCCACGGCGATCCTCCTCGCCCGCGAAGGGCACTCGGTCGACCTGTTCGAGAAGAACTCCGAACTCGGCGGGCGCATCGGCGTGTTCGAGCGTGAGGGCTTCCGCTTCGACACCGGCCCGTCGTGGTACCTCATGCCCGAGGTCTTCGAACACTTCTTCGCTCTCGCCGGCACCTCCGCCGAGGCCGAACTCGACCTGCGCACGCTCGATCCCGGCTACACCGTGTTCAGCCCACCGGGACCGGTCGATGAGAACACGGGGGCCCCGGGACGCACGCGAGAACTGACGATCCCGCAGGGCAGGTCCCGGGTGCGGACGACCTTCGAAAGTGTCGAGCGCTGCACGGGAGATGCCCTCGACGACTACCTCGTCTCGGCCGAGCACACAAAGGAACTCGCGCTCGCCCACTTCCTCTACAACCCCTTCACCTCGCCACGGTCCCTGCTCCATCGGGACATCCTCGGCGCGCTGCCGACACTGTTCCGGCAGTTGGGGACCTCTCTGACCGACTTCGCGAACGCATCGTTCCACGATCCGGTGCTGCGCCAGATCCTCCAATACCCCGCGATCTTCCTCGGCACCGACCCGCGACGGGCACCGGCGATCTACCACCTCATGAGCACCCTCGACCTCGACCAAGGTGTCAGTTACCCCATGGGCGGGTTCCATACGATCATCGACGCCCTCGTCCGGCTGGCCGAACGCTCCGGGGTGCGCCTGCACATAGGAGCCGATGTCACGCACATCGACACCGAGGCAGCACCCGGCCCCGGACGGACCGGACGCCGGGCAACCGGTCTGCGTTGGACCGATGGCGCTGGACGCACACGCACGCATTCCGCCGACGTCATCGTCTCCGCCGCCGACCTCCACCACACGGAGACGCAGCTGCTCGGCCCCGAGGACCAGAGCTTCCCGGAACGCTCCTGGTCGTCAGTGACGAGCGGCCCCGGGGCGGTGCTCGTCTTCCTCGGCATCGAAGGCGAGCTCGAGGAGGTGGCGCATCATTCGCTGTTCTTCACCGAGGACTGGGAGTCGAACTTCGACGCGATCTTCGGGTCCACGCAGAAGATCCCCTCACCGGCCTCGATCTATGCCTGCCGTCCCAGCGCCACCGATCCCACCGTCGCTCCGCCCGGGCACGAGAATCTCTTCCTCCTCATCCCCGTCCCCGCCGATGCAGGGCTCGGAGCCGGGGGAGACGACGGGACAGGAGATCCGCGGATCGAAGCGGCCGCCGATCGTGCGATCGACCAGATCGCCCGATGGGCCGACATCCCCGACCTGCGCCGGCGCATCAGAGTGCGCAGGACGCTGGGACCGACGGACTTCGCCGAGGACTTCAACTCCTGGCTCGGCGGCATGCTGGGGCCCGCGCACACGTTGCGCCAGAGCGCGATGTTCCGATGGCAGAACTCTTCGAAGGCAGTCGACGGGCTGTTCTATGCCGGTGCCACGACGGCGCCCGGGGTCGGCGTGCCGATGTGCCTCATCAGCGCCGAACTCGTCCTCAAACGCCTCCGCGGAGACTCCAGCCCGGGACCACTGCCGATCCCTGCACAGTGAGGGACTTGGGGTCGGCGGTCAGCGCCCGGTGCCTACTCCTCGCCTGGGCCCCGTTGCCCCACTCCTGCGCAGTGCGCCGAGGGGACCCCGGCGGAGCAGACCGCGCCGAGGCGGCGACCAGATCTCGGTTCCCTCCACCCGCCAACCGGCGAGCAGTTCGTTCGCGGCCATGAATCCCGTCGTCGCCGCGCGTTCCATGAGCGCCACAGGTGCCTCACAGCGGATCGAATCCCCGGCGAGCACCAGTCCGGGAAACGCAGTTGTGACCCCGGGGCGGTCGTCGTGCGGCCGCGTGTCGGCCAGTGCGCAGTCATCGGCGATGAGCAGCTCCTGGGCGGTGATGGGGTTGTCGGCTGTCTCGGGATAGACCTCGTGGAGGTCGGCCAGCAGTTGGCGCGTCACGGCTTCCCGGTCGACGTCTTCAGACTCGAGCATCCCTCGCGGGCTGCCTCGATGCGCGGTGCCGAGCGCATAGGCGTGGAGTTCGACGACGGAACCGCCGTGCTTGTGCCGCCATCTCTCGGCCCCGGCCTCGAAGCGTTCGAGGATCGAGATGTTGTCGAGCAGCGCATAGCCGGTCGTGCCGAGGAAGGCCGGGCGGCTCGGATCCACCTCGTCTTGCAGCCACAGTCTGAGCACCGCGAACGGCGGCGCATTCCGCTGCGAGGTGACACTGCTCAGCCACCGCTCTCGAGTCTCCGTGCCCGCGGCCGGTGAGCCGGCGGCCGTCGAATGGTCGAGAGCGTCGGCGTCGATCGAGTCCTCGAGTCCGGCCAGCAGCGTCCGAGTGCTTCGCGAATCAGCGGCGAGCACGAGCGCATCGCTCTCGAGCACCCCACTCGTCGTCTCGGCGCGCCACCTGCCCGCTCGGTCCTGTGGGCGGAGCGCGGTGACCGCGGTGTCGGTCTCGATCCGCACCCCAGCCTCGGCGAGGTATTCGCTCAGGGGCGACCACAGCGCGGTGTCGTAGTCATCGTCGGGGACGTCGAAGAGCAACCCTTCGGCGGAGCCCGTGAAGTACGTGTGGAACATCGCGACGAGCTCCCCGGCGGAGAAGTCCGCAGGGTGAGCGAAGAAAGAGCGGGCGAAGACCTCGAGCGCGAGATGCCGCGCCCCGACCGGGAACCGCAGCCGGTCGAGGAACTGCTCGGCCGACTCTCCGTCGTAGCGTCGATAGGAGTCCGGGAAGTCGACGTCGATGAGTTCGAATGCCGTCGTCAGGTCGACGTCGGCCAGACCACGCAGCGGGAAGGACGGGCTGGTGAGCACGAATCCCGCGAGACTGAGCGGGGGAGTCCGGGGAATCCGGGCGAAGGAGTCGCGCAGACCGTCCCGACCCACGAGTGGATAGTCCGTGACCGGGACCAGACGGTCGAGGCCGGGATCGGCGCGTGCGAGCAGGCTGCGGAGATTGTAGTACTGGCGGAAGAAGGCATGGAATCCGCGGCTCATCGACCGGTCCCCGTCGAGGCTCCAGGCCCGGACCCGTCCACCGAGGCTGGATTCGGCCTCGACCAGGTGCACACTCACGCCGTGCTCGGCGAGGACCGCGGCCGCGGCCAGTCCGGCGATGCCGCCGCCGACGACGGTCACCCGCTTGGGCCGCAGCAGACGCGGACGCCCCGGGTGGGAGGGGTTGAGGATCGCGTGCCGGTCGCGGGGGCGTAGCTGGGAGGCGCGGCGGTTCATATGCTCTCTTCTCCGGTGGACGCAGCGTGCCTGTTCAGGCGCCACTGCCAGAGCATGAGGACGGCGGTGATCATGGCGAAGCCGAAGCCGAAGTCCTCGATCGGGATGTCCCACGGGAACCGGATGCCGCTCAGACCCTGCGGATTGTAGATGACGATGGGATCCGAAAGCTTCGTCAGCCAGCCGTCGACGAAGCACTGGAAGACCATGCAGATGCCCAGCGCCGCCCAGTACTTCGCCCGGCGGAAGATGCCTGATCGGAAGACGAACAGCTCGAGGCCGACGACGAGGATCATCCCGACGACGGTCATGATCGAGTACTCGGGCACGCTCATCGTTCGCCGCCTCCTTCGGAACGGCGCTTGCGAACCGCCGTGAGCACCGTGCCGACCGCCTCATAGCTGAGCAGGGCGCACAGGGGGATGACGAGGAAGAACACGAGCTCCTCGAGCGGCAGGTTGCCGAGGTGGATGCCGGTGACGAATCGCGGGTTGTACACCCAATGGTCGCGGGCGATGGCCACGACGTCCCAGAGGCAGAAGACGACCATGACGGGCACGAGCGCCCACAGCACGGTTCTCCACCGGCGGTACACCCGAGCCCGGAAGAACAGCTCCAGGGGCAGGGTGATGAGGACGCAGGCACCCATGAGGAGCAGATACTCGAAGGCGCTCACGGCAGTCTCCTCTCCGGGCCGGAGCCCTCGTCGAAGACCAGTTGGAGTCCGCGCAGCCGGTAGCCCGAGATGACGCTGTCCCAGCCGATCTTCGGTTCGGTGACCAGTCGCGGGCCGCGGTCGAGCAGGCGATGGACGAGCGCATCGGTCTCGAACAGCGCCAGCGACTGCCCCGGGCACTTGTGCGCACCGTCGCTGAAGCTCATGCCGACCGCCGGGACGGCTTCTGCGGTGTGCCGCACCGGACACAGGGAATGCGGCTCGGGCCCCATCGCTTGCTCATCGGTGTTCGTCGCGCGGACGCAGACGTCGATGAGGTCCCCGGCGGGGATCGTCACGGTGCGACCCGGCGCTGTGACCTCGATGTCGGCCTGAGCGCGTCGAAAGAGGTGGCCGACGACCGGTTCGAGGCGGATGATCTCCTCGAGAATCTCCAACCGGCGAGGCCGGTCGGCCGCGAGGTACTCCGCCCCGAGCTCGTCATCGGAGAGCAGGTGCCAGCACGCCATGGTGATGAATTCGCGGGTGGTGACCATCCCGGCCGTGCCGTAGGTGACGCACTCGACGAGGATGTCCGACGTGCTGTGTCCGGCCCCGATGAGATGGGACAGGACGTCTTCGCGCTGCCTGCGGCGCCGGGCCCGAAGCGCCGGTCGGACGTCGGCGAGGTAGAACCGGACGATCGGGACGAGGCCGTTGACCGCGGCCTGCAGCCACTGCTTCCGGGTCCGCCCCCAACCGGGGGCGGCGAGGTTGACCGGCGGCTGGGTGAAGAATCCCTCGAGCCGCCTCGACATGCCCGTGATGGAGGATTCGGTCAGTCCCACGACTTCGGAGGTCACGGCCACGGAGAAGCGCAGAGCCACCTTGTCGAGGCGGCACCGGCCGGTCGCGGCAACACGGCCGACCGTGTCCTGCGCGAGAGCATCGATGCGCTCGCCGTACCTGTCGGCGATCACAGCGGGGGCGAAGAATCGGGCGAGCTCTCGGCGCTGCGAGTCATGGGACTCCCCGTCGGAGATGAGGATCGGGTGGCGGCGGAAGACGCCGCGAGGAATCCGCTCTGCGGTGAATCCGGCTTGAGTCGTGAGGTGTCGGGCCCGCAGCACCTGGCGGGCGGCGTCGAAGGAGCGGATGCGCCAGAGGTCGGGACCGTGTTCGAAGGGCACCTGCTCGACCGGGGGACCGTCCGGCTCGTCGCCGGGTGCCGCCAGCCGGCTTGGACGGTGCCGATCGGCCCCGCTCATGCGCACCTCAGACTGCAGGCGGAGGTGAGGTCCGCGAGTCTGCCGGCAAGCGCCTGCGGCAGCTCCGCCTCGGCGATGAGCCCGGCGATGGTCTCGCAGTGCTCGGCGATCATCGACTCGACGTATGCCCTCGCCCCGGACTCCTCGATGGCCTGCCGCAGCCGGAGGCCACCCTCAGCGTCGAGGCCCCGATCGCCGAAGAGATGGGCGACCTGGGACCAGGCCGAATGGGTTCGGGCCGTGTTGATGAGCAGGGTCTCCTTGCCTTCTCGGAGGTCGCTGAGTACGGATTTGCCGGTCTCGTGCTCATCGCCGAAGAGCCCGAGGACATCGTCCCTGAGCTGATAGACGATGCCGATGCGGCGGCCGATGGCGCGCAGCCGCTCGACCAGTCTGTCGTCGCTTCCGGCGAGGACCGCGGCGATGGACAGCGGGGCTTCGAACGAGTAGGCGGCGGTCTTGCGTCCGATCATCGTGAGCACGTCACCGGAGTCAGCCTCGTCGAGGTGGAGGCTCAGCCACACGTCGGACTGTTCTCCAGCGACGCTCTCGGCGATCGTCTCATCGTAGATGTCGAGGATCGCGAGTCTGCGCGGCGCCTCGAGGTCGAGGCGCGCCAGGAGGGACTGGGCCTCGTTGAGCATGAGGTCACCGGCGAGCAGGGACGAGGAGATCCCCCACGTCTGCGCTGCGGCGCTCGTGGCGCCGAGGAGCATGGCCTCGGAGGAGAACTGACCGGTGATGTTCATCTCTCCTCGCCGGACGGTGTCGTTGTCGATGACATCATCGTGGATGATCAGGCCGATGTGCAGCAGCTGCATCGCGCCGGCGGCGTCCGTCGCGGCCTGCGCTGCCGTGCCTCCCAGGCCCTCATGGGCATCGATGAGCAGGCGGGGCCTGATCATCTTTCCGCCCAACGCCATCCTCGACAGCGCTTCCCAGAGCTGTTCGTACTGCTGAGTTCGGACTCGAGAGCGTCGCCGAGCAGCGGCGAGGACTTCGACGAGGCGGGATTCGACGGTCAGGACGCTCTCCAATTTCTTTAGCCTGGCGAGAGTTCAATCTAACACGTCAGCGGTATGCTGTCAGCGTGCCGTCCGCAGACTCGAAGGCAGCTGGGCTGACCTACTTCTCGAATGAATCGGAGTTCTCCGATCGCTCGGCCCTGTCCGAATCCGAGATCGCGGAGTGCACCGCGCTGATGGAGGCCCTGCGGCAGTGGCACGAGGCCGAACGCGACCTCGCCGAGGCGTCGCGGCGGTATATGCAGCTCAACGACAGCGATATGCGCACCATCCGCCTGCTCATCCGCGCGCAGCGCCAGGGGCTCATCGTCACTCCCAAGGACATCGCTGCTGCCGTCGGGATCTCCAGCGCCTCGACGACGAAGCTCGTCGATCGCCTCGTCGCCGGTGGGCACCTGATCCGGGTTCCCCACCCCCACGACAGGCGCACCACCAGCATCGAGGTGACAGAGGAGACCGCGCAGGCAGCGCACGAGTCGGTGGGGCGCCAGCATGCCCGTCGCTTCGACGTGATCGCGACTCTGAACAGCCGGGAGCGCCAGGCCGTGCTGCGGTTTCTCTCTGCCATGACCGAAGCCGACCGCCCGCAGGGCGTGCTGGCTGATGACGGGAGCGGACGGTCGACGCAGGACCGTGATTAGGACCGGGCTGTTCCCGTTCCTCTCACCGCACCTGAGTCTTCGCTGCGGTCGGATCAGCCGAAGACCCCGACGATATAGGCGACGAAGAAGAAGATCATGATCGCCAGCAGGCAGCTGATTCCGACGATCACCCATTTCGTCTTCGGGGGCCGCGACGCCGGAGGGTGAGGCGGCGAGGCGGTCGCCGAGTGCGACTCAGGAGGAGTCGCACCTGGTCGGACGCTTCCGCCCTCATCGAGGTCGGGGTCACCGGCTGGGCCCGGATCGAGGTTGGGATTGCCGGTGCCGTGCCGGTCGGTGTTCGGTTTCGGCTGCTTGTCATCGTGTGAACTCATCAGGTCTCCTTCGGGGCGCGGGGCCGCGGCGACCGTCCTGGAGCGGCCGATCAGGGGGTGGGCTGGCCGCCGTTGACGTTGAGGGTCTCACCGATCACATAGCTCGACTCCGACGAGGTGAGGAAGACGTACGCGGGTGCGAGCTCTGTCGGCTGCCCTGCCCGTCCCAGCGGAGTGTTCTTGCCGAAATGCGGCAACGCCTCCTTCGGCTGGCCGTCCGAGACCTGCAGCGGGGTCCAGATCGGCCCCGGTGCCACGGAATTCACTCGGATGCCCTTCGGAGCCAGTTGAGTGGCCAACCCCTTCGTGAAGTTGTTGATCGCCGCTTTCGTCGACGCATAGTCGATGAGGTGAGCGGACGGCGAATACGCCTGCACGGAGGTGCTGTTGACGATCGTCGATCCGGGCTCGAGATGTTCGAGCGCGGCCTGAGAGACCCGGAACATCGCGTGGATGTTCGTCCGGAACGTGTCCTCCCACTGCTCGTCCGTGAGGTCGGCGATGTCTTCGACGGCGATCTGTCGGCCGGCATTGTTGACCACCGCATCGAGCCCGCCAAGTTCCTCTGCCGCCCGGCGGACCACTTCGCGGCAGTACTCGGGATCGGACAGGTCTCCCGGGAGAGGCACGGCCTTGCGACCGGCCTGACGGATGACTTCGCAGACGTGCTGGGCATCCTCCTCCTCGGCGGGCAGATAGGACAGAGCGACATCGGCTCCCTCACGGGCGAAGGCGATCGCGACGGCGGATCCGATGCCGGAGTCCGAGCCGGTGATCAGCGCCCTGCGCCCGCGGAGCCTGCCTGTGCCGGTGTAGCTGTCCTCACCGCGATCCGTGCCGGGGATAAGTTCCGCGTCGAGGCCCGGTTCGGGCTGATCCTGCTTCGGCGGTGAGATGTCGGGAAAGCGAGTGGTGGGGTCCTGGAAGGTCAGTTGGTCGCTCATCGGCTTCCTCCTTTGTCGTCGGTGGCCTTAGTATGTCCTGCCTCGCGCGCACAGTGCGAGCAGCAGAACACGGATTCGCCGTCATGGACTCCGTGGCCGAGGATGCGGCATCCGCAGTGTTCGCAGGTGGGTGCGGCCTTGTGTATCGCGCATTCGAAGCTGTCGAATGTCCACGAGCTGTTTCCGAATGACAGGGTGAATGTCTGTTCGTAGTCGTTTCCGCAGGTGTCGCAGACGGACATGGGAATCTCCTTGCTGGTGGGTGGTTCATCGGCACCGCTACCGGGGCGGCTGTGCCTCCACGGCGGGGGCGGCCTCAGCTGGGCCGGCGCGTCTCTGCGCTGATGAACCAGGCCTGCTGCTCGAGCTGGGCGATGTATTCGTGGAACAGATCGGCGGTCGTCGGATCGGCGGAGTCGACCTCGTCGTGGCAGCTGCGCATGCTGCCGACCGTCGTCTCAATCGCGTCCACGACGTGGTCGATCGCATCGTGAGTGGTGATCTCTCCGGCCGGGAACGTCGCCAGATCGGTCTGAGCGGCGATGACCGCGGGCCGTCCGTCGGGCGAACCGTGCAGCGCCCTCATCCGTTCGGCGAGGGCGTCGCTGCCGCTGCGGGCCACTGTCGTCACTTCGTCGAGGTTGAGATGGAGATCTCGGAAGTTCGTGCCCACGATATTCCAGTGCGCCTGTTTGGCGACCAGGCTGAGAGCGATGAAGTCGACGAGGACGTTCTGCAGGTTCTTCGTCAGCGACTCGGGTGCGACGAATCCCCTCTCGGCGTTCTCCCTCTGGGTGGCTTTGGATCCTTGCGGTTCGGGAACGGTGACTGTATCTGTCATGGTGCTCCGATCTCTGATTGTGCGTCTGTTGGGACAGCGGGACGGAGATCCTCACGCTAGTCCCGGCGTTCGGCTGCCGGAAGATCTCTCCATGCCGCTTCGTTTTCGCCGCTTCAGCTCGGTGTCAGGAGTTCTGCTTCGTCTTGCGCTTGCTCTCCTTCTCGAGTGCGTCGACGAGTTCTTTCTTCGTCATCGACGAACGTCCCGAGATCTTCAGCTTCTTCGCTTGCTCGTAGAGGTGCTCCTTCGAGGCTTTCGCGTCGACTCCGCCGGCGGTCTTGCGGTCGGTGTTCTTGCCACCGGAGCTCTGAGCGTCCGACGGGCCGGAGGAGTCCTTCGCCTCCCACTTGTCGCCGACCTTCTCATAGCTGTGTTTGAGCGCGTCGTAGGCGACCTGGTGAGCGCGCTTCTCGTCTCCGTATTGGTCGATGGCCGAGTCGTAGGCCTTGGCGAAGGTCCGCTGCGCCTTCTTGCTCGACTTCTCCAGCGTCGAGGGCAGCTCGCTCTCCTTCGGCTTTCCTGTCTTCGTCGTCTTCGGCATGGTGTGAACTTCTCCTTCGTAGTCGGTTCGAGGTTTCGGTCATTGAGGTGTGCGGTGTACGCAGGCCGGCGAGGCTCGCGTCGGATGCATCGGGTCTCCTCCTTCTCAGCTGTCCGCTCCGATGGTTCCGGTGTGGAAGACGAAACCGCTGCGAGGCAGGGTCGGAAAGCGGTTGAGCGGGATGGACAGGTCCTGAGTGGGTACGTCGGACGCGTCGCGTGCCAAGAGTCGGGTCGCTCGCTTGAGGAGCTCGACGGTGCTCCATTCGCCGGGACAGCGGTGGTCGCTCTCGTGTCGGCCTGCTCCTTGGGCGATAAGTGTGTTGGGGTCTTCGGCCCAGCGGAATCCGCGGAATCGTGCGGGTTCGAATGCTCCGGGGTCTGCCCACAGACGTCTGTCGTGGCAGGTGCCGAAGAGGTCGAGAACGACGCGGTCGTCGACGTCGAACCGATGGCCGTGCCATTCGAAAGGTGTGCGGACCCGTCCGGGGACTGCAGGGAAGAAAGGAAAGAAGCGGCGTACCTCTTGGACGAATGGTTCGAGGTCGGTCTCCTCGTCCGCTGCGAAAGCCTCGCGCCAGCGTGGGTGTTCGGTGAGTGCGACGGCGGCGAACACGATGAATCGGGCCACGGCGACCGTGGGACGGAGGACATTGATGAGCTCGACGGCCGCGACCTCCGGCGACAGGAGCTGCCCATCGGCATCAGTGTGGTGGGCGAAGACGGCCAAGGCGGCCTCGTCAGACGGCGACGAGTCGCCTCGGCGCACTTTCTCGATCTGCCGGGTCGCCCAGTTCTCCGCGCCGCGCCTGCGCCGCCGGGCGTTCCAATTGCTAGGTCCCTTCGTGCCCGCCCGGTCGACCATGAGGCCCAGCTCGCGCGTCAGGCGAGGCACATCGGTGTCCTCGATGTCGATGCCCGCCCACCGGCAGGCCGTGCGCGTGAGCACTGCGCGGGCGAAGTCGTGCAGGACGATCCGTCGCGGCCCGGGCCGAGCATCGCGTGCCAGCGCCCATTCCTCCTCGAAGATCTCGCCGAGGCGGTCGACCGATCCGCTGTCCATGAGCGAGAGGAAGGCCGCCTTCCTCCGGTGGTGGGCCGGTGGGTCGAGGGCTTGGACGGAGCCTTCGTCCTGGAGCAGATGCTGGACGCTCGTGGGCATCGCTCCCGCACGGGTGAGGTGCTCGCCGTCGTAGAAGATCTCCGCCGCCTCCTCACCGAGGATGAAGGTGGTCGGTTTGAGGAACAGACGCGTGGTGAAGAGGTCGGCGCCCTCGGTCTCGCAGCGGCGGGAGGCGAAGGCATAGCCGTCTCTGAGGAACGCGACCGTGCTGTCGATGGGCTGTCTCGTCATGCCGATTCCTCTCCGCGGCTCCTCATCCCGTGCGTTTCTTCGCGGTGGACGACTTGTTCGTCTCCGACTTCTTCGTCCCCGATTTCTTCGCCGAGGTCTTCTTCGCAGCCGACTTCTTCGATGACCCCTTCTTCGACGACCGCGAGCTGTCCACGGATTTGCGCAGCGCCTCCATGAGATCGATGACATCGCCCCCGGTGTCCTCCTCGGAGTCTTCCTCGTCGAAGGTCTTCTCGATGTCGAGGCTCTCGCCGGATTCGATCTTCGCGTCGATGAGTTTGCGCAACTCGACCTGGTAATCGTCGCTGAACTCCTCGGGGGTGAAGTCCTCCGAGTAGGACTCGACGAGTTTCTCCGACATCTCGAGTTCCTTATCCGAGATCTTCGCCTTCGAGTTCACTCCCTTGAAGTCGACGTCGCGAATCTCATCAGCCCAGCGCAGAGTCTGGATCATGAGGACCTTTCCGCACACCCGCAGCACGGCCAGACGCGTCCGGGTGCGCAGAGTGAGCTTGACGATCGCGGTCCGCTCGGTGTCCTCGAGCGTCTTACGCAATAGGAGGTAGGCCTTCGGCGTCTTCGACGTCGGCTCGAGGAAATAGGCCTTCTCAAGCATGATGGGGTCGATCTCGTCGCTGGGCACGAATTGCAGGACGTCGATATCGTCGTTGTCCTCTGCCGGAAGAGCCTCGAAGTCCTCACTTGTGAGGACCACGCGGTGCTCGCCGTCGTCGAAAGCCTTATCCATGTCGTCGTACTCGACGGTCTTTCCGCATTCCTCGCAACGATGCTGATTGCGGATCCGCCCTCCGTCCTTCTTGTGGACCTGGTGCATTCGCACGTCGTGGTTCTCCGTGGCCGAGTACAGCTTCACGGGCACATTCACGAGGCCGAAGGCGATGGATCCGGTCCAGATAGCTCTCATGCCCCCATTGAAACGCAGCTTTCGAGCACTGGCTAGCCCCCTCAGCTGTCCCCATGCCGATAAGTTGGCACGGTTGACTACGAACAGTTTCGCTCGGAAGAGGACAATGGAACCACAGCAGCTGATAGCCTGGGCCCTCGTGGCAGTCATCGGCGCGGCCACACCTGGAGTTGACCTCATGATCGTCCTACGGTCGACACTCTTCCACGGTCGGCGCTCAGGATTCGCCGCCGTTGTCGGTGTCGAAGTCGGGCATGCCATATGGGCAGTTGCCAGCCTCGTCGGCCTGACTGCGTTGCTTGCCGCCTCAACGATCGCATACGACGTGGTGCGAATTGCTGGAGCGTGTTATCTCGTGTGGCTGGGGTGTATGGCGATCTGGAAGTCCCTTCCGCGCAACCGGGCAACCGACACGGAGACTGCGGCACCAGCTCCACAGAACGCGATCGATGCTGCTCGCAGCGGATTGATCAGCAATATGCTCAACCCCAAAGTCGGAGTCTTCTACATCAGTATCCTTCCCCAGTTCCTCCCCACAGAAGCGACAGCCGGCGGGTGGGGAATGCTGCTGGTGTCCATCGCTCTGGCAGTCGGCATCTTTTGGCATTCGGCGATCGTCCTCGCCGCCACTCGCGCTCGAGGCGTGCTCACACGTGAACGCGTCAAGATCTGGCTCGATCGCACGAGTGCTGCCGTGATGATCGCTCTCGGAGTGCGCTTGGCAACCGACCATTGATGCAGCGCGGCACCGACCATTGACGCAGCGCTACCGGCGAGCAGACGTGCGACGGAGGCACACAGGATGGTGGGCTGTTCAATAGGCACCGGGCGCACCTGCAGCAGGGGGTAGACGGTAGGAGCCCCGTGATTCAGGATAAAAGCATGGGTTCAGAAGCGAAGGTTGTCGGACTGATGGCTGATCCTGGTGTGCCGCAGAAGATCGCTCAGTCGGTCGCAGGGTCTCTGAAACGAGAATTGGCCGATCGTATCGAGGACATCGAGTGGCACGTCGAAGTCAGCACCGAATCGTTCTCACTCACCCCCGACGGCGATATCCCCTTCATGGATAGAGCCGAAGACCTGCGAAGCCGGTACGAATGGGACTACATCGTCTACCTGACCGAACTGCCCCGTCACCACGACACTCAGCCGATGCTGTGCGAAGTCAGCACCGCCAATCGGGCTCTGCTGGTCTCGGTTCCGGCATTAGGCGCTCATCGTCTTCTGGCACAGACACGGAATCTGGTGGTCGCGCTCATCTTCTCGACGCAGGAAGGGACGGGACAGAGCTCGTTGGAGGACTCCGTGCGATCGATCGCGAAACTCAGAAGTGCGCGCGGGGGCCGCGGTGACTCCGGTCCGGGACGGGATGACACCGCCTACATCGTGATGCCCGGATGGCTCAACCGGCTGCGGCTGCTGACGGGAATGGTGCGCAGCAACCGGCCCGGGCGGATGCTGCCCGCGCTGACCACCTCCATCGCCGCGGCGGCGGCCGTGGGCACATTCGGTGTCTTCTACAGTTCGATGTGGACATTGGCCGATTCCCTGCATCCGGCGCGTCTGCTCCTGATCGGTCTGCTCGTCATCGCGGCACTGACCTTCTGGCTGATCTTCCGCAATCGCCTCTGGACCAAGCGGCGCGATGCGGTGTACGCATGGCAGGGCGGGCTGGACAACACCACCACGGTCATCATGGTGGGTACCAGCGTGGCCCTGATGTTCCTGGTCCTGTTCGCCTTCTTGTTCGCACTGGGACTGGTCGTCGTCGATGATGGTCAGCTCGGTTCCGAACTCATGCATTCCGTGAGCTTCTTCAACTATCCGAGGCTTGCGTGGTTGGCGGCTTGTCTGGGCACATTGGCCGGAGCACTCGGCTCCAATTTCGACAGCGACGATGAGATTCGGCGAGCAACGTACAGCAAGCGCGAAAGCGAACGCCGCGAACGCCGCGACACCGACGACGAGGCAGAGGCCTGAGTTCTTCGGGCTCAGACCCGCGCGTACGTTCCCAGGGCGTCGGGGTCAGTCGGATTCCCGTGCGCCGCGCGCCGAGGCGATATCGTCGACGATGACGACGATATGGCGCAGGCTCGTGATGAGCGAGCCGTAGATCGGCCACGTGGTCTCCGGAAGCGACCGGTCCTGGGAGATATCGGTCGACAGTTGTTGGAGACGGTCGAAGATCGGTTCGACCTCGGCATCGGGATCGGCGATGGACCGTCCGGCATCGGCGACGATCGACGCCCACTCATCGCGGAACCAGGTGTTCCATTCTCTTTCGGATGAGGAGGCCTCACGGAGAGTGCGGGCGAGGTTCCGCAGGTGGGAGATGCCTTCGTCGGCTCTGAACAGGATGTTCTCGTAGCTTTCCTTCTCCGCGGAGTCGGCTATGTCTCCCCGGCGTCGCAGTCTCCTGGCACGGATCGCTGTGCGGGGATTGATGCGTCGGCTCTCGCGGGCGAATCGCACGGTCTGCCACGCCGATTGGAGCTCTCGGCTCATGGACTCAGTCCGCTCGAACCACTCCTGGGCGGCATCCGAGTCCCAGGAGCGGGAGAACTGGTCCGACATGTCGATGAGGACTTCGCCCATCTGACGGTTGACACTGTCGATGTAGCGAGCCGCCTGCCGGTCCCGCAGAGGCGGGACCATGAGGAGGTTGACTGCGAGGCCGACTGCCACTCCGAGGGCGAGTTCGACGAGTCGGTCGACGAGCAGGGGCTGCTGAGAATCGAATCCGGAGCCGAGGATGAAGATCGCCGTCGTCGCGATCGCCACTCCTTCGTCGCGGATCCACGACAGGCGGGCACCGGCCAGACCGACGAACATGGCCAGGGCGAAGGTCCAGAGGCTGACACCGAGGTAGTTGCCGATGAGGAAGGAGACTCCAACGCCGATCGTCGACGCGATCGTCGTCTGCACCCCTCGAGAGAACGATCTGTAGACGGTGGCGTGGACCGTCAGCAGTGCCGTCCACGGAGCAAGGAACGGCATCTGACTGTCAAGCACGGCGTCAGAGACCCACCAGGCGCCGGTGGCGGCGATCACGCCCTTGGCGATCTGCAGCAGGTCGGTGACGAACTCCGGCCGCCGGAGATATCCCGCCTGTGAGCGATAATGGGGCATGGCTGGCTCCTCGCCTCGAAGTCCGGTCAGAACAGTTCAGCTTCGGCAACAGTGTACGGGGGTGGTTCGCACGCTCTTCCATCGGATTCGCTTGCCGGGAGTGTCGTTCCCGGTTCCACCTGCTGAGGCACCGTCGCCGTCCTGCCTGGTCAGCGAAGCGGTGTTAGATTGGCGATTCGAAGGCGAACCGGTTGCCGGTAAGCGGCCTTCGCACTCACCGAATGAAGGAGTACCCATGGCTGTCATTCTCTGGATCATCGCAGCGATCCTCGTCATCTCAGGAATCTTCGCCATCTTCAGGAAGCAGATTCTCTGGGGAGTCGTACTCATCGTCGTCGGTTGCCTCGTCGGGCCCGGGGGAGTGAGCATCTTCGCCTGAGAAGGGCGGAGCTGGCGGAGGGGATAGAGTGAGCGGATGTCTCCTTTGAGAAATCCTGCGCTCCGCCAAGTCGACCGTCTGCGTCGGATCGTGCCCTGGGTGGTCGCCGGACTCGCCAGTGCGGTGCCGGCGACCGTCGCCGTCTCGATGGCCGTCGACCTCATCCAGAAACGAGGCCGTAAGTCGCGCCCCGCGCCGCGACCGGGAACGTTCAGGTCGACGGTCGAACAGTCGGAGCTCGACATCTACACCGATGGTGCCACTCTTTACGAGGACATGCTCGATGCGATCGGCTCCGCACGCGAGTCGATCCTCATGGAGACGTTCATCTGGAAGAACGACGAGGTGGGTCAGAGGTTCATCGACGCGTTCAACGCGGCATCGGCCCGCGGTGTGGAGGTCCATCTCATCTACGACGGTTTCGCCAACCTATCGGTACCCAGCTCGTTCTACCATCAGCTCTCCGAGAAGGTCCGTGTGCTGCGCCTGCCGACTGTGGCGCGGAAATTCTGGCGGGGACCGATGCGGCATTCGGGTTTCAACCATTCGAAGATCCTCGTCATCGACGACGATGTGGCCTTCGTCGGCGGGTTCAACATCGGTTCTCTCTACGCCCGTCACTGGCGCGACACCCACCTGCGATCGGTCGGCCCCGGAGCCTGGGGTCTGCGGCAGACCATCGCGGAAGTGTGGAACGAGTTCCACGACTCCGGCGAACAGATCGCATGGGTGCCGCCCGCGGCCTGGGAGTCGAAGCTGCGGGTCTCGGCGAATCTTCCGATTCACCTCGTCTATCCCATTCGCAGTATGTATCTCAACGCCTTCGCCCGTGCGCAGAAGCGGATCTGGCTGACGACACCCTATTTCATTCCCGACCAGCAGCTGCTGCACTCTCTCGTCGAAGCGGCGGAGCGCGGCGTGGACGTGCGGGTCATGGTTCCGCAGGAGTCCAACCACATCCTCGGCGATTGGCTCTCGCGGGGATTCTTCGAGCAGATGATCAACTCCGAGGTCACGGTTCTGCTCTACACCGCGAGCATGATCCATTCGAAGGTCGCCACCGTCGACGGCGAATGGTCGACGGTGGGTACGGCGAACATCGACCGGCTGTCGCTGACCTTCAACTATGAGACCAATGTCGAAGTCATCGACCGTGCATTCGCCGCCGAGATGGAGAAGGTTTTCGACAGTGACTCCATGCACTGTGTCGAACTCGGTTCGGAGTGGCTCAACCGCCACCGGCTGGCCAAGCTCGCCGAACGCGCCCTAGTGCCGATGCGCCCCTGGCTGTGACGCAGACTTTCCGCACTCTTCGCTCCTGTCCTCGTGCGCAGTCCCATCCCGATCATTTTCGGGGTAGCGTGGAAAGTCAGCGGGTACTCGACGACGCTGTTCACCTACGCGGTGGATCATTCGACCGACGTCGGCGGCTATGTCGCCATGGAGTCGTTCGCAGGGAAGCTGCACGAACGCTCGGGCACCTTCAACTTCACTCATTCCGCGACGACATCCGGTGAGGACCGGGACAACGAATCGTTCGTCATCATTCCGTCGAGCGGCACCGGAGACCTGGCCGGGATCACTGGGATCGGTGGGCTGAGGAACGAAGCCGACGGCACTCATCGTGTCTGGCTGATGTACGAACTGCCCGAATAATCCGTTCGCGTCAAGGCTCTGTCGGTGAGGTTCCCGACGGTATAGTCTCGGCCCATGCTCGATGTTCTCTTTGCCGCCGCAACGCGGCTCTTCGACTCACAGGAGCCGCAGGATGTCGCCGTCGCGACGATCGTCGCAACCGAAGGGTCGGTCCCGCGTCCGGCGGGGACCTCGATGCTCATCGATGCCGCCGGCGGAATCGTCGGCTCACTCACCGGCGGCTGCGTCGAAGGGGCCGTGCTCAAGGCGTGCCGGGAGGCGCTCGCCACCGGGGACGCCTCGGTGCAGAGGTTCGGCTACAGCGATGAGGATGCCTTCGACGTCGGTCTGATGTGCGGTGGCCGCATCGATGTGCTCATCCAGCCCTTCCGCTCAGGTGACGCCTGCCTGCGGCTTGACGCCGGCGGAAGCGAACCGGCCGCGGTGGTTCTGCGGTTGCCTTCCGCCGACGACGCTTGTGCCCCAGTGGCGCTCATTGCTGCCGACTCCGGAGGCGAACGCAGCGTGACCGGCATCGACGATCTCACCCTCGGCCTCGACGGCGTGGTGCCGACATCGGTGCTTGAGACCGCCGCCCACCGTGTCCAAGCCTGCATCCGCAACGGCCGCACGGGACCGGTCCGCCTCGCCCCGCCCGAGGGCGGCAGCGAACCGATCGAACTGTTCGTCGAGACCCGCACCCTGCCGGCCCACCTCGTGGTCGTCGGCGCCAACGCTTTCAGTCTCGCCCTCGTCGAGGCGGCCAGACCCTTGGGCCTGCGCATCACCGTGTGCGACCCCCGTCCGGCCTTCACCGATCCCACGTCATTTCCCGGCGCCGAGGTGGTCCGAGCGTGGCCGCACCGATTCCTTGCCGAGGCGGTCGAGACCGGGGACGTCGACGAGCGCAGCATGATCTGCGTCCTCAGCCACGACCCGAAGGTCGACGTCCCCACCCTGACCGCCGCGCTCGACCTCGATGTGGCGTATGTCGGGGCGATGGGCTCGCGCCGCAGCGACCGTGACCGGCGTGCGGCGCTGCGTGAAGCAGGAGTGGAGAATGCCGCTCTGGCTCGGCTGCATTCGCCGATCGGTCTCGACCTTGAGGCGTTCACACCCGCCGAGATCGCTGTGTCGATCCTCGCCGAGATCCTCGCTGTCCGCAGCGGTCGGAAGCAGGTCGCTCCCCTCAGCGGCGAACTCTGACGGCAGCCCTCAACCTGAGCAGGTCCTCAGGCTCATCGATATCGGTCCCGTCGTCGAGGTCGGAGCAGTCGACGAGGTCGACGGCTGACCGGCGCGCCTCGAGCAGGTCGCGGGCACCGACGTCCCCATGGGCGGCAGCTGCCGCGTGAGGCGTCCACCTCGCGTCGAAGAGCACAGGGTGACCGCGGCGCAGCGATCCGTTCGGATCCCGGTGGCCCGCGGCGGTGATCGCACCGGGACGATGGGCGGCGATGAGGCGCGCGACCTCCTCGGCGCTGATGCCGGGTCGGTCCACCGGCGTGACCATGACGTCGTGGCTGGGACCGATCGTCTGCAGTCCGCAGCGCAGGGAGGAGCCCATTCCCGACGACCATTCGGGGTTGTCAACGATCGACACCAGGTCGCGGCCGTCAAGCACTCTCGCGACCTCGGCGCCTCGTGCGCCGGTGACGACAGTGATGTCCGTGCAGCCTCCGCCGAGGAGGGCGAGGAGCACTGACTCCACCAGGGTGAGCCCGTCTTCCCGCACCAGCAGCGCCTTCGGTCCCCGGCCGAGGCGGCGGCCTGCTCCGGCGGCGAGGATGAGCCCTCTAGGGCGGCGGGCTGTGCGCCGATCGGGATGAGCCGTGGCGGACTCGGCGCTCACGTCGGCAGGAATGCGTCGCCGAAGACCGGCAGATCGCGGACCCGCACCCCGGTGGCGTTGAATGCGGCGTTCGCGATCGCCGCGGCGGCACCGACGATGCCGATCTCGCCGATGCCGCGAGCGCCGAGCGGCCCGGCGTGCGGGTCCTCCTCATCGAGCCAGTCGGCCTCGATATCGGTGATGTCGGCATTGACGGGGACGTGATACTCGGCGAGGTCGTGGTTGACGACGTGACCGAACCGGGGATCGAGTTCGCCTTTCTCATGCAGCGCCATCCCCACTCCCATGGTCATCCCGCCGATGAACTGTGAGCGGGCGGTGCTCGGATTGACGATGCGACCGGCGGAGAACATTCCGAACATGCGGTTGAGCCGGATCTCTCCGGTGGCGGGGTGGATGCGGACCTCGGCGAACTGGGCCCCGAAGGAGTGCAGGGCGAACTTCTCCGCCGCCGGATTTGCCTCGGCCTCACCGCGGGCCTCGGCGCCGACGGCGGGGTCGGTGCCGTGTTCGGAGCGGAGCGCCTGCGCTGCGGCGACGATCGCGGTGCTCCAGCTGGCCAACCCTGTCGACCCGCCGGCCACGGTCGCATTCGGCAGCGCGGTGTCGCCGATGTGCAGCTCGACCTGATCGATGGGGACGCCGAGGCAGTCCGCGGCCGCCTGTGACAGGGCCGTCCATGTGCCGGTGCCCAGATCGGCGGCACCGATCGAGACCTCGAAGCCTTCGGGGGTGCGGCGGATCCGCGCGACGGAGCCGGGCTGCCGACCGGCCGGATAGGTCGACGAGGCCACCCCCATGCCGATGAGCCAGCCGTTCTCCCGCCGGGTGCGCGGTTGTGGATTCCGCTTCTCCCAGCCGAAGCGGTCTGCGCCTTCTCGCAGACAGTCGACGAGGCGGCGCTGATTGAACGGCAGCCCGGTGTCCGGGTCCGTGGTCGGGTCATTGCGCACCCGCAGCTCGATGGGGTCGAGGCCTGCGGCGACGGCGAGCTCGTCCATGGCGATCTCGAGCCCGACCATGCCCGGTGCCTCTCCGGGGGCGCGCATCCATGAGGGCACCGGAACGTCGAGCGGAACCACTCGTTGGGTGAGGCGGCGGTTGTCGCCGGCGTACATCATGCGGCCCGGCTTCGTCGCCTCCTCGGGGAACTCCTTGGTCTGTGAGGACATGGACACTGCATCGAAGGCGAAGGCGGTGATCGTGCCGTCGCTGCGTGCGCCCAGACGAATGTGCTGGAGGGTGGGTGCCCGGTAACCGGTGATCGCGAACATCTGCTGTCGGGACACGGCGTACTTCACCGACCGGCGCGGCACTGCTTCGGCCGCGAGGGCAGTCAGCATCATATCGGCGTGGGGAACGCCCTTGGAGCCGAAGCCGCCGCCGACGTGCGGGGAGATGATGCGGATCGCCTCCGGGTCGAGGCCGAGGACCGGTGCCAGAGTCGACCGTGCGGGGTGCACCCCCTGCGTGGAGGTCCACAGGGTCAGTGAGTCTCCGTCCCAGCGGGCGACGGTGGTGTGCGGTTCCATGGGATTGTTGTGCTCCATGGGCGTGCTGTAGCGCTCATCGATGCTCACGGCCGCCTCGGCGAGGGCCGTGTCGACATCGCCTGTGCGCACATCCCCGCTGCCGGACTCCGGTTCTCGCGCGGCGGGGTGGTCCTCCCGCAGCTCGACATCGTGATCGTCCTGATCGTAGGTGATATCGACGAGTTCGGCCGCGTGGCGGGCCTGCTCGGGGGTGGTCGCGATGACAGCGCCGAGGTACTGGCCGCGGAATCCGATCTCAGCAGAGCGCAGGATCGCGAGTTCGCCGTCATCGGTGCTCGCCAGCTCGGGTGCGTTGTCGGCGGTGAGCACGTACACCACCCCCTCGGCTGCTTCCGCCGCGGAGGCATCGATGTGCGCTGCGCGTCCGCGGGCGATCTCCGCCTGCAGGGGGTAGAGGTAGAGAGGATCGGTCAGGGGGTGTTCGTAGGCGTAGGGGGCGCGTCCACGCACCTTGTCGGGTCCGTCGAGGCGCACCTGGTGAGTGCCGACGGACGTGGTCGTGAGCAGGTCACTCATGAGCGTCCTCCGTGGTCGTCTCCGGCAGGTCTTCCGAGGCTCCGGTGAGCTCGGCGAGCACGGTGGTGATCGCTCCACGGGTCATCGGAATTTTGAAGCTGTTGCCCTCGAGGGGCTCCGCGGCCTCGAGCTCGGCGTCGGCGGCTGCCAGGAACGTCTCGGCGGTCGGTTCCGCACCACGCAGCACCGCCTCGGCGGCGCGTGCACGCCAGGGTTTGTGGGCGACTCCGCCGAGGGCGATCGAGGTCTCACGGATGATCGGTGCCGGTCCCGAGGCGTCGACGTCGACCCGGGCCGCGACGGAGACGAGAGCGAAAGCGTAGGACGCGCGATCGCGGATCTTCCGATACGTCGAACGTCCCATGCGCGCGCAGGGAAGTTCGAGTGCCGTGATGAGCTCGCCGTGCTCGAGGACCGTGTCCTGCTCGGGGCGGTCGCCGGGCAGCCTGTGGAGCTCGGTGACCGGGATCCGGCGCTCACCGGTCGGACCGAGGACGACGACCTCGGCGTCGAGTGCGGTCAGAGCGACCGCCATATCCGAGGGATGCGTCGCCACACAGTCCGCTGAGGCACCGAGGATCGCGTGGTAGCGGGTGTAGCCGCCGATGGCCGAGCAGCCGGAGCCGGGTTCGCGTTTGTTGCAGGGGGTCGTCGTGTCCTGGAAGTACACGCACCGGGTGCGCTGCAGCAGGTTGCCGCCCATCGTGGCCACGTTGCGCAGCTGACCGGAGGCGCCGGAGAGCAGGGCGCGTGAGAGCATCGGGTAGTCGCGGCGGATGCGCGGATCGGCGGCGGCATCGCTGTTGCGCACCATCGCACCGATCCGCAGGCCCCCGTCCGCCAGCTCTTCGATGTCGGTGAGATCGAGGCGATTGATGTCGACGACCAGGGCGGGTTCCGCGACCCCGAGCTTGAGATGGTCGACGAGGTTGGTTCCCCCGGCGAGGAATACAGCATCGGGTCTGTCGGCGACACTGGCGACGGCACCGGCGGTGTCGGTTGCGCGTTCGAAGTCGAAGGGGTTCATCGTGACTCCTCTGCGGCTCGGCTCACGGCCGCGACGATGTTGACGTAGGCTCCGCAGCGACAGAGGTTGCCGCTCATCCGCTCGCGGATCTCCTCCTCGGACAGCTCCACGGGCCCTTCGAGGTCCTCGGTGACCACGCTCGGAGCGTCATCGGCGGCCTCGGCCAGCATGCCGGCGGCCGAGCACACCTGCCCCGGGGTGCAGTATCCGCACTGGAATGCGTCGAGGGCGAGGAACGCCCGATGCAAGGTGGAGAGTTCGCCTTCGGGAGCCAGACCGTCGGCGGTCGTGACCTCGGCACCGTCGTGGGTGAGCGCGAGCGCGAGGCAGGAGTTGAGCCGACGGCCGTCGACGAGGACGGTGCAGGCCCCGCATTGGCCGTGGTCGCAGCCCTTCTTCGCAGACATCACCCCCAGCCTGTCCCGCAGGGCATCGAGAAGGGTGGTTCGGGAATCCACGACCAGGGTGTGCTCCTGGCCGTCGACGGTGAGGTGCAGCGAGTGTCCCATGAGGGCCCTCCAGACAGCGTTGTCGACGTCCGGCCAATCTAACCCCGTTCGGACACCCCGACAAGAGGGGTCAGCTTTCGTCATCGCGGCGGCCCTGTCTGTGACGCGGATACTCGGCCACCTGTGGTGAGGATCGGGCGCTCGCAGATGCGGGAGGTCGGGACGATCTCGCACCCCCTGTTGCCCATGGCGGTCTCCGACTACCGTGAAAGGACGATCTTGGGTATGAGCCCGAACGGTGCACAGGAGGAGGTGCCCAATGGCACGCCACGAGCAGAAGGTCACGGTCGAGGGCCATCGGCTGACATTGAGCAATCTGGACAAGGTCCTCTATCCGGAGACCAAGACGACCAAGGGTGAGATCCTCGACTACTGCGCCACGATCGCGCCGCATCTCATTCGTCATGCTCGGGACCGGATCGCCACGCGCAAACGCTGGGTCGACGGGGTCGGCACTCCCGATGACCCCGGGGACGTGTTCTTCGAGAAGAACCTGCCCGAATCCGCCCCGTCATGGATCCGCTCCCGCGCGATCCGACACAGCACCGGCACCAAACGCTACCCCCTGGTCAACGATCTCGCGACGCTGACGTACCTCACGCAGATGGCCGCGCTCGAGATCCATGTGCCCCAGTGGACGGTGAGGGCCGGGGCGAAGGATCCCGGCACGATCGATTCCGAGAGCAGATACCCTGACCGGATGGTCTTCGACCTCGACCCGGGCCCGGGACGCGAATTGGCCGACTGCATCGAGGTGGCTCAGCTCGTCCGCGAACTGCTCGAGGGCATGGGCCTCGACGCATACCCGGTGACCAGCGGTTCCAAAGGCGTCCACCTCTATGCACCGCTGGACGGGTCGGTGAGCTCGCAGCAGGTCTCCGATGTCGCCCATGAGCTCGCCCGCAGCCTGGAGGCCGACCACAAAGATCTCATCGTCTCGGCGATGAAGAAGACGCTGCGTGAGAACAAGGTGCTCATCGATTGGTCGCAGAACTCAGCGGCTAAGACCACGGTCGCCCCGTATTCGCTGCGCGGACGCTTCACTCCCATGGTCGCCGCTCCCCGCAGCTGGGACGAGTTCGATGATCCGGCCGCGGTCGAGCAGGTGCGTTTCGAGGAGGTCCTCGACCGCGTGGACGACTTCGGGGATCTTCTCGAACCCCTCGCCGAGGCGGTCGGAGGAACCGCCTCGGCGCCGGAGCCCGGAGCCGGTTCGGAGTCCAAAGCCGAGCCGAGGTCGGACGAGGCCCCGGAGGTCGTGCGCGACCGACTTGAGGTTTACCGGTCCAAACGGGATGCGAAGCGCACGAGCGAACCCGTGCCAGCGAAACAGGGAACGAGCGGGGACGAACTGACCTTCGTCATCCAGGAGCACCATGCGAGGAGCCTCCACTGGGACTTCCGACTCGAACACGACGGTGTGCTGGTCTCCTGGGCGCTGCCGAAGGGGCCGCCGACGGACCCGGGGAAAAACCACCTGGCGGTTCAGACCGAGGACCATCCCCTCGAATACGGCAGCTTCGAAGGCACGATCCCGAAAGGGGAGTACGGAGCCGGCGACGTGGAGATCTGGGACTCCGGAACCTGCGACATCGAGAAGTGGCAGGAGGGCAAGGAGATCATCGCGGTCCTCCACGGGCGTGAGGACGGCGGCCTCGGGGGAGTGCGGCGGTTCGCCCTGTTCAACACCGGGGGCCACGGTCCGAACAAGGACCCGGAGAAGAACTGGATGATCCACCTTATGGAGGACCAGCCGAAGAAGCAGTCGGCGGCGGACCATTCCTCGAAGAAGGACACTCCGACTGGTCGTTCCTCGAGCAAGCGAGCCTCGAAGAATTCGAAGAAGGAGGCTCTGCCGGCGGATCTGTCTCCGATGCTCGCGAGCATCGGAGACATCGATTCCGTGCGCAGGGAAGCCGAGGACTGGGCCTTCGAGATGAAGTGGGACGGCATCCGTGCCCTGGCGAGGGTGCAGCCGGGTGACGGGGACCGCAGCGGCAGCATCGAGCTGACCAGCCGCAACGGCCGTGACATGACGAGCACCTATCCGGAGCTTCGCGAACTGACCGACTGTGTCGATGTCGACTGCGTCCTCGACGGGGAGATTGTCGCCCTCGGGCAGGGCAGCAGACCGGATTTCGGGAGACTCCAACGCAGGATGGGACTGACCCGAGAGCGCGACGTCGAACAGGAGCGGCGACGCACCCCCGTGTACCTCATGCTCTTCGACGTCCTCCATGCCGACGGGACCTCGCTGCTACGCGTCCCCTATACGGAACGGCGCGAACGGCTGTTCGAACTCGTGGCCGAGAGCGAGTACATCCATGTTCCCGACGCCTTCGAAGGAAGCGTCGATGCCGCCTTCGAATCCAGTCGGAAGCTTCGACTCGAAGGGGTGATGGCGAAGAGGACCGACAGCGTCTATCTCCCCGGAAAACGCACCCGCACCTGGGCCAAGCTCAAGCACGCCTCGACGCGCGATGTCATCATCGTCGGCTGGCGGACCGGAGAAGGCGAACGCTCGGACAGCTTCGCCTCACTGCTGGTCGCCGCCCATGACGACGACGGGCTCCACTACCTCGGCCGCGTGGGCACCGGGTTCGACGAGGCGGCCCTGCGGAGTCTGCGCTCCAGTCTCGGTCGCCGGTCGCGGAAGACGCCGGCGCTCACGGTGCCGGCTGCTGAGTCGCGAGATGCCCACTGGGTGCGACCCGATCTCGTCGGGGAGGTGAGGTTCTCGGGCCTGACCGAGGCCGGACGCCTGCGCCACCCGGTCTGGCGCGGCCTGCGCGCCGACATCGACTCAGAGGATGTGCGGATCTGAGTTTCCTTTGGAAGGCGGACGGTCGCCTGAGACCGATCAGCTATGCGAGGCGGATTCCGACCGAGTTTCGGCGGCGTATCGGAGCGGTGTGTGCTCCCAATAGGTGCCGCAGCGCCACAGCCATTCCAGGGGGCCGTAGCGGAAAAAGCGCAGCCACACCGTCGAGAATGCACACTGGGCAATGATGATGACTGCCCAGACGATGAGCCCGCCAGCCGCGGAGACATGTCCGTGAGCGGTCAGGAGCGGGATGACCAGCACGCAGACCACGGTCTGTCCCAGATAGTTCGAGAACGCCATCCGACCGTACAGACGCAGAAAGGACAGGCTTCTTCGGCCGAGTCGGGTGCGCAGCAGAAGGATGAGACCGATGATGTACATGAGACCGGGAATCAGAGCGGTGCGGAAGGCGATCTCGTGAGCCTCGGTCGATCCTGTCCCGGCAGCGGTGGTCCAGATCCAGATCGGCACCGAGCCGAGGAGACTGAGGACGAAGAGTCCGGTGACCGGGACTCGAGTTGCTGCGGAGTACAGGCCGAGACCGGTCAGCCAGAACCCCAGCATCATGTGTCCCAGAGTCCGGACGTACGACAGGATGGGAAAGAGCAGCGCCGGCGGCTGGAGATCGCCGAGGCTCGACGCCAGCTGCAGCACGTCGGGAACCGTCGCCGCCGCGACGCCGAGAATCACGAAGGCCCAGCGCGGCAGTCGAGTCAGCGGCAGAAGCAGGAGCGCGAGGACGCCGTAGGAGGCGAGCACATCGATGCCTCCGAGGGCCGAGTTGATGATGCCGGCCGCGATGAGGATGATCATCCGTCGCACGTAGACCCAAGTCGAACGATGCTTCGCACGCAGCCTGCTCAGGAAGATGTGCACGCCGGTGCCGAAGAGGAAGGCGAAGACGAAATGGAACTTGCCGAGGGCGACATCGTCGACGACCTGCCAGATCACCGCGTCGGTACCGACGGGATCCTCTGTCTGCCCGGCTTGGGACAGGAAGTAGCCTAAGTTGATGAGCAGAATGCCGGCGATGGCGATGCCGCGGATGACATCGATGGAGACGATACGGTCTTTCGGATTCGACGGCTGCGTTGGATCGGCGGCAGATTTCGCGTGCGCGGGTTCGTGGAACACGCCGAGCCACGGTATCAGACTAGGTGCCTTGTCAGTGAAAATCGCCGAATCTCGTGTTCAGACCGAACGGAACGTTCCCGCATCGGCCCTCGCCCAGTCGCTGCTCCAGGACTCGGGCGGCTGCTCCAGCAGCTCTCCTGGTTCGAGCCAGTCGTAGAGCTCGGCGTACGAGAGGTGTTCGTTGCGGCCGATGTTGCGGTGGAGCTGCTGTGGCGAGAGCTCGGTGGGATCGCTGACACCCATGGATGCCATGATCTCCACGGCCTGCTGCACGGTCGCCTCCTGGTAGTTCCGCACCCGCTCACTCTTATCACCCACATGCAGAGCCCTCTGCCGTTTGGGGTCCTGGGTGGTGACGCCTACGGGGCACTGACCGGTATGGCAGATCTGAGCCTGAATGCAGCCGACAGCCATCATCATGGCGCGGGCCGAGTTCGTATAGTCTGCCCCCTGGATGAGGCGTTTGACGATGTCGTTGCCCGCGGCGACCTTCCCGCTGGCGCCGACGCGGATCCGATCTCGCAAGCCCGTTCCGACCAGCGCGTTGTGGACGGTGAGCAGGCCGTCGGTGAGCGGTGTGCCCACGTGATCCTCGTACTCCAGGGGAGCGGCACCCGTGCCGCCCTCGGAGCCGTCGACGATGATGAAGTCGGGTGCGGTCCCGACCTCGAGCATCGCCTTGCAGATCGCGAGCACATCCGTGCGGGATCCCACGCAGAGTTTGAATCCCGTGGGCTTGCCACCCGAGAGTTCGCGCATCCGGGCGATGAACTCGATGAGTTCGACCGGGGTGCTGAAGACGCTGTGGGCGGCCGGGCTCACGCACTTCTCGCCTTGCGGGACGCCGCGGGTTCGAGCGATCTCGGCGTTGACCTTCGCCGCGGGCAGGACGCCTCCGATTCCGGGTTTCGCGCCCTGGCTCAGTTTGAGTGAGACGCACTTGACCTGGTCGCGGGAGCTCTGGTCGGCGAACTGGACGGGGTCGAAGTCGCCGCTGTCGGTCCGGGCGCCGAAATAGCCCGAACCGATCTCCCAGACGAGGTCGCCGCCGTTTTCGAGGTGGTAGTCGGAGATCCCGCCCTCGCCGGTGTCATGGGCGAAGCCGCCGAGTTCGGCACCGCGGTTGAGTGCTCTGACGGCGTTGGGCGAGAGGGAGCCGAAGCTCATGGCGGAGACGTTGAGCAGTGCCATGCTGTAGGGCTTTGCGCAGTCGGGCCCACCCACCTGCACACGAGGCGTCTGGTCCGGAACCGCGACGGGCGCGGTGGAGTGGATGAGGAATTCATAGCCGGCGGAGTTGACGTCCCGTTCGGTGCCGAAAGCGAGCTCTCCGTGGATTCCCTTCGCACGTTCGTAGACGAGGGTGCGGATGTCTCTATCGAAAGGACGTCCGTCCCAGTTGCGTTCGATGAAGTACTGCTGGAGTTCGGGGCGGAGAGTCTCCAACAGGAATCGCAGATGACCGACGACCGGGTAGTTGCGCAGAATCGAGTGTTTGCGCTGAAGCAGGTCGTACGCGGCCACGCCGACGATGGCGAGCACCACCGCACCGAGGACCCACCATGCCCACGGTCCGACGGCGGCTGCCCAGGCGACTGCGATGAGCACGATGAGTGTCGACGTGATCAGCAGAAAACGTCCCATGAGTCCTCCTCAGACTGGAATCCGAGCCGAGGTCGAGCTGACCCGCTCTCTCACTCCATCGTGGACCTCCGACCGGTGCTTGGGAAGCGGCAGCGGCGTCAGTGGGACGTCGACTTGTCCTCGGAGTCATCGTCGGTGCCGTTGTCGTTGAAGCCGATGAGGTCGTAGCCCATCTCGGCCAGTTCTTCGTCTTCGGAGCCGGGTGGAGTGGCGCCGTCGATGGGCCGGCCCGCCGTCTCGTTGAAGAAGTGGATGCCGATGAGTCCGATGACACCGGCGGCGACGAGGTAGACGGCGGGGAAGAGTTCGAAACCGGTCTTCTGGATGACGAAGGTATTCACCGCTGCGGTCGTGCCTCCGAAGATCGCGGTGGAGATGTTGTAGCCGATGGCGAATCCGGAGAAGCGCACCTGTGTGGGGAAGATCGCCGGCAGGGTCGCCGAGACGCAGGATTGGAGCATCACCTGGAGCAGGGCGATGATGCCCAATCCCAGGATCTGCAGGACGGTGCCCTCGGCCTGTATGAGCAGGAACGCCGGCACGGAGAGGATGATGAACCCGATCGCCGAAGTGTAGAGGACCGGTTTGCGCCCGATAGTATCGGTCAGCCGACCCAGTGGAGTGATGACGACCATCATCGCCGCGAGCACAATGACGAGCGTGAAGTTGCTCTCGACCTCCGAATGGCCCAATGTGCTGCTGAGGTAGGTGGGCATATACGTGAGCACCATGTACTGGCCGATGTTGAGCAGGACCACGAAGGCCATGAGCATGGTGATCTGCTTCGAGTAACCGCGGAAGAGATCTCGGAAGGGCTTCTTCGTCGTCTGCTGCCGGCTCGTCGCCGCGGAGAAGGCTTCGGGCTCATCGAGCTTCATCCGCAGCCACAGTGCGATCCCGCCGAGCGGGAGTGTGAGCAGGAACGGCAGCCGCCACCAGCCGGCGTCCATGCCGTCGCTGCCGACGAGGACGAGCAGTATGGTGCAGACCAGGGCCGCCGAGGCGGTTCCGGCCAAGGTGCCGAGTTCGAGGAACGACCCGCAGAAGCCTCGGCGCTTGTCCGGTGCCGACTCGGCCATGTAGACGGCCGCGCCACCGTACTCTCCACCCGTGGAGAAGCCCTGGACCATTCGGCACAGCAGCAGGAGCACGGGAGCAAACGCACCCAGGGTGGCATAAGTCGGCAAGATGCCGATCAGCGTCGTCGGGATGGTCATCATGATGATGGTGAGGACCATGATGTGCTGTCGCCCCACCTTGTCGCCGAGGGGGCCGAGGACGAACCCGCCCAAGGGTCGGAAGACGAAGGAGAGGGCGAGGAAGGCGAAGGTGAGCGCCACACCCCACTCGCCGGGGAAGAACGCATTGGCGATGTAGACCGAGACGTAGGAGTAGACACCGTAGTCGAACCATTCGACGGCATTGCCGAGGGCGGAGCCGCTGATGGCCCGTTTGAGGGTGCGTCTGTCTCCGGGCGGCATCGTCTTGATGTCGATGCCGTCGGGTGTGGGGATCTTCTCATCGGATTCGCTCACGGCGTCTGTCCTCCCGTCTGCGGTCGTCTGTTCCGTGCTGTCTCAACGGCTTCTGGCCGGCAGGTTAGCACTGCGACCAGGGCTTCTGCGCCCCCTTACGGGAACGCGGCAACTGCGTTAGTCTCGGTAGACCTGTGACGTCATCTGTGAGGAGAAGACAATGAACACACCGGAGAACATCGCCTACACCGCTCGTGCGGAGATCACCGGCGGCCGGGACGGACACGGCGCCACCGATGACAAGATGGTCGACGTCGACCTGCGCACACCGAAGGAACAGGGCGGACCGGGAGGCGGGACCAACCCCGAGCAGCTCTTCGCCGTCGGCTACGGTGCCTGCTTCCAGGGCGCTCTCGGTCTGGCGGGCAAGGAACAGGGCGTCGACACCTCGAAGTCCGTCGTCAACTCGCAGGTTGGGATCGGCAAGGAGGGTGAGAGCTTCGGACTGTCGGTGAGACTTGAGGTGAGCATCCCCGATGTGGACCTCGAGACCGCGCAGAAGCTCGTCGACCGCACCCACGAGCTCTGCCCGTATTCGAAGGCCACTCGCGGCAACATCCCCGTCGAGGTGGTCGCGGTCTGAGACCGGTTGAGGACTTCAGCCCTCCTCGTCGTCCTCTTCGTCGAGAGTGCTGAAGTCCTCCACCTGGCGGGGAGATCCCGCGACGAGGATCTCATCGTTGGCATAGAGAGTGACATCCTGATCAGCGATGTTCCAGGTGTCCTCACCGTCGCGTCTGAATGCGACGACACTGATCCCGTACTCGCGTCTGATGTCGAACGATGCCAGCGGCGAATCCGAGATGCGCACCGGCGGGGCAGTGCGAGCCAGCACGAAGTCTTCGCTGACTGACATGAAGTCGGACATGTGTCCGCGGATGAGATGCGCTGTCCGTCGCCCCATATCGTTCTCGGGACGGATCACATTGTCGACGCCCAACTGCCCGAGGATGTCCGCATGAGTCTGGCTGACGGCTTTGGCCCAGATATGCTGATTCCCGATCTTGAGGACCTTCGAAGCGACGAGGATCCCGGCTTCGAGATCGTTGCCGATGGCGATCACCACTCGGCTGACCTCCTCGAGGCCCACCTGGCGCAGCACGGTCTCATCCGTCGCATCCGTCCGGGAGACGAAGGCCAGTTTGTCAGAATATTGGGCCACGACCGCCTCGTCGATGTCGATGCCGATGACGTCGACGCCGTAGGCGGCCAGTTCTGTGGCCAGTGATCCGCCGAAGCGGCCCAGCCCGATGACGGCCACCGCCCCGTCCCTGGCCAGGGGGTGGGGGTTTCCCAAGAAGAACGCCGCAGGTCGCGTGCGCCACTTTCTGCTCTTCATCTCCGGTCTCCTTTCCTTAAGTGCGTGGGGTCTGACTGGCAGGCAGCGATGTCGGTCGGGCGGCTCAACCGATGAGCGGCCGTTCGACCGGAAGTTCGTAGCGGATGGCGCGTGCCCGCAGCGCCAGGCCGGAAGCGACGGTCACCGGGCCAAGCCGTCCCAGGATCATCACTGTGATGAGGACGGCTTGACTCGTTCCGGGCAGTCCGGCGGTGATGCCGGTCGACAGGCCGACGTTGCCGAAGCCGGAGATGACCTCGAAGAGGAGTCGGTCCAGCCCGGGCCGCGGGTCGTCGAGCATGAGGACGATGGTGGCTGTGGCGATGAGCGCGAGAGCCAGAACGATGACCGTCGCTGCCTGTCGGTACGCCGATCGTGCCACGCGGGATCCGAAGAGGTTCGTGGCCGTACCTCCGGAGATCTCGGCCCAGGTCATTGCCAGCAGCACGAGAACAGTGGTGATCTTCACGCCACCCGCGGTTCCCGCGGGGCCGCCGCCGACGAACATGAGGATGTCCATGACGAACCAGGTGGCGGGGTGCAGCTGCGCGAAATCGACCGTGCTGAAGCCTGCTGTGCGTGTGGTCGTCGATTGGAACGCGGCCACCTGCAGTTTGTCCCACCAGTCGAATCGTCCCAGTGTTCCGGGATTGTTCCATTCGACGGCGGCGATGAATACCGTGCCGGCAAGGAGCAGAATCGGAGTGGCGGCGACCATCGCACGCGTCGTCATGCTCCACGCCAGCGGAGTCCGGTAGCGACGGACGATCTCGATGAGCACCGGATAGCCGAGTCCGCCGAGGATGATGGCCGCGGCGACGGGACCACAGACTAAGGGATCGGTGGCGTAGCCGGCGAGACTGTCGGATCTGAGACCGAAGCCGGCGTTGTTGAAAGCCGAGACTGCATGGAAGACCGCGTCCCACGCCGCGTCTCCGGCTTCTTCGCCGTAATGGGTGGAGAAGCGAAGAAACAACGCCACGGCAACGACCGCCTCGGTGGCGATGGTGAGACCGATGATCCGCAGAACCATGGGTCGGACGCCTCCGATATCGGAGCTCTTGGCCTCGGCGGCAGCCGACTCCCGGAGCCTGAGCCCGACCTTTCCCGCGAGGAGCATGGCCAGAAGAGTCGTGAGCAGCAGGACGCCGAGGCCACCGATCTGGATGAGACCGAGGATCACAGCCTGGCCGAAGAACGTGTAGTCGCTTCCGGTCGAGAGCACCTCCAGGCCCGTGACGCTGATCGCCGAAGTGGCGGTGAAGAGCGCAGACAGGACCGAGATGCCGCCGGGAGTGGACGTCGCTGCGGGCAGCATCAGCAGGCCTGTGCCGAGGAGCAGAGCCGCAAGGTAGGTCACTACTACACGGTCGATGGCATTGCGATGAGGATGATGCGCGGTCGGCATGCTATCGACCCCGAATCAGCTCTGCCGTTGTCGTAATAGCTTCAACAGTACTGATGTCTGACCGGGCCACAAGGGGGGTCTGTTCGGTACTTACGCATCGGGGCGCCCAGGGTCCTGTCGCAGGCCCGGACAGACCAGAGCCCCGGCGAACCGGGGCTCTGTCTAGACCTCATTGAAGACGTTGGAGAAGCATCTCCTTGCCTTGCTGTCCGGCCGTGCGGTTGTTCTCCTGGATCTTCCTGAACCAGTCGGCGAGCTCCTCATCGCCCTGTTCCCGAGCATCCTGGATGTAGGTCTCGAGCTTCCACACATTGCTCAATGACGCTTCGATCGCCCAGATGAGGTTGTAGTTCTTGTCCTTGACCGGGCTGCTGATGTCGGTGGCCATCGTAATCATCTCCTTAACGCTCTGCGGGGGCTTCTGCTCCCGCTGAGATGATCCACGCTACGGATGGAATCTCGGCCACGACAGGGGTTATCGACCACGCTGTCTCTTGTTACCGTGTGGAGGAAGTGTGTCTGACCGGCTGCTCCGTCATCGCTGACAGCAGATCGGCACGCGGTCGGCTTACGGGCGGATCGCCCGTTCCTCGGCGCTGTGCCCGGGGCTGAGGTCTCCCAGTTGTGAAGGGCGCAGCGACGCGAAGCCGCCCTTCGTCTCGGTCGCAAGCACACGGGCCGTGAGGCAGACGTGATCGCCTCCGTCGTCGAGCATCGTGATGCGTTCGACGATGAGGCGGTTCGGCAGGTCCGCGAGCAGCGGCACCCCATCCCCGGTGACGGTGAAGTCAAGACCGGCGAACTTGTCCGTCTCCGATCCGGAGCGCGACCCGAAAAACCGGGCGAGCTCACTGTCCGCGGTGGTGGGGAAATGGACGGCGAAACGCTCGGAACGCAGCGCCACCCGGTAGGTGTGGTTGGCTTTCGACAGCCAGAAGCAGTAGTGCTCCGGATCGATGCTCGCCTGCGAATGGAAACCGACCAGACAGCCGGCCCGTTCACCCTCCGCCGAGGTGGTGACGACGATGAGCGGGGAATCGACCGATCCCATGAGGTCGTCGAGCCCGGGGGTGCTCATGATCGTCCCTCGTCTGCCGTCTTCGATTCGTAGCGGAGGAAGAGTGTGTCGTCGGCGACCATCGTCGATTTCAGAGAGAACTGTGCGATGTCGGCTCCCGGCGGCGCGACGCTCACGGGCAGCGCATCGCCGCCCATCATCGGTGAGATCGACAGGCACAGTTCGTCGAGACGGTTCGCGGCGACGAGCTCACCGAGCCACCGGGGCCCGCCTTCGCAGAGGACGACCTGATACCCGAGACCGGCGAGGGCCTGCAGAGCCTTCGCCGGTTCGACCCGGTCGTCACCGGCGATGATGACCGTGGCCGCCTGTTCGGCGGCTGCCAGCCGCTTCGGATCGGCCCCAGCGCACGTGATGACGATGGTGCGCGCGTGCTCGGGTGCTGCGGCGAAGACCTGTGAGGACCAGTCGAGGTCGAGGCTGCGACTGACCACCGCGACCGGCGGCATCTCGGACTGTCCCCGCGTTCGACGTTGCGATCGGGCGGACTCGCTCAGCCGCATCGGGGCATAGCCTTCGCTGCGGACCGTCTGCGCGCCGACCATAACGACATCGGCGATCTGCCGCATCCGACGGAACAGGTCCTGATCGGGTTCTGTCGACAGGGCGCCGACGCGTCCGTGGATGGCAGCCGTTCCGTCGAGACCGGCCACCATGTGACCGGTCACCCAGCATTCGTGCCGCGGCTGGGTGCGGTCGACCTCGAGATAGGGTGTCAGCGGGTCCGGCATCGGTGTGCCGCGTTCGAGTGGCTCCATCCATGCAGTCTACTGAACCTCGCCAGCACTCGCGGCGACGATTTTCCGACCACCACCGGGACCCCGCTGACTGTTCATCGACGCGAGAAAGTCAGTCCGTCCAGGCGTCGTCGGTGAAGTAGCCGTCGATGAACCCGGGCAGACGGTGACCGTCCTTCGCGGTCGCCAGTGTGTACGGGGCGACGTGGAAGCCGGCCTTGTCGAGTTCGCGCATCTTGTTCGTCGGCAGGTTCTTGCTCGGTCCCACCCATTCGATGCCGGCGTCCTTGATCTCTGCCGGTGATTCCTTCGGCATGGTCGAGCCCATGAGGTAGAGCGAGGTGTAGCCGCGCTCGGCGATCGTCTTCGCCGCCTCGAAGTCGAAGGACTGGACGACGAGGGAGTCCTTCAATCCGCGTTCGTCGAATTCGTCGAGAACCCGGTCGACCTCCTCGGGGGTGGCCCCGGGCTTGATCTCGGGCACCATGACGACCTCACCGCCCATTTCGTCGAGGAGTTCGTCGAGGGTGACGGTGGCGGCTTCTTCTCCGCCGGCCGGGTGCTTGATCGTGGCGGAGTCCCATTCCTCGCGGCTGAGATCCCGGATGGGTCCGGTCGCGCCGTTGAGGGTGCGGTCGGCGGTGTCGTCGTGGATGAGGACGGGGGTGCCGTCTGCGAGGAACTGGATGTCCATCTCGGGGAGGAATCCGTCCTTCGCCGAGGCGGTGAATCCTTCCATGGATTCTTCCGGATAGACGTCGGCACCGCCCCGGTGGGAGATCGTCGTCGGGAATTCGATGTCATCGACCTTGTCCGGGGCGGTGAAGCCGCTGGGGGAGCCGAGTCCCGGTGCTTCGCCGGCGGAACCGAGCCCGGCGGCTGCTGCGGGGGCTAGTCCGGCGCCGAAAGTGGCCGAGGCCGCGAGAACTGCAGTGGCGAGAATCGTGAACGGACGGGTGCGTGTGGATGTCTCTGTCTGTGTATTCACGTCCGCGACGCTACGAAGCGCAGGTGATCGTGTGGCGAAGCCACCGTGAACGTCATCGGCAGAGTGGACGAACGGGTGGGAAATGAATACCTTCGCCGAGGCGGCCGCCCCTGCCGTACCCCTGCTTGGCGGGCATTGAGCTGAGGAACGTCCATCCCTGGTTTCGGCCCGGACCGGACCTCTATTCTGTGCGCTATGGTCACCGACCCCGCCCTCGGCAGAGCTCCTGTGGATCCCGACTTCACACGGGGCCGCCAGGGCGAAAGGGTTCTGCACAAGTACGATCGCCCGGTTGCGTTCTATGTGTGGGCGACCGTGCTGCCGTGGGTGTTCTGGTTCGCGGCTGCCTATCTCAGTCATCTGCCGGAGCAGAATCAGGCTGTGCTCGTCGCGACCTTGGTGCTGTCATTGGCGGGATTGTTTGCCCCTCTTGCCGTGGTCGTTGCTTTCGTCCGGCATCGCCCGGAGCTGCGAGCCGACATCGTCAGCAGGTTGAAGTGGCCGAGTTCCGCGCGGTGGCCGTTCCTCGTCGCCGCGGTGTTCCTCGTTCCCCTGACTCTGATGGCTGCACAGGGGCTGTCACTGTTCTTCGGCTACGACCCCGGCCAGTTCAAGTTCCGGGGTGGGTTCACCTTCTCGACGGGGCTGATGCCGGTGTGGGTGACCCTGATCGGGGCCGCAGTCATCGAAGAGCTTGCTTGGCACAGCTACGGCACCGACACCTTGGTGAGGAAGATGCGGGTGTTCTCGGCCTCGATGCTCTTCACTCTCATCTGGGCACTGTGGCATGTGCCGTTGTCATTCATCGACGGGTACTACCAGAACGAGGTCGTCGAATCGGGCGTGCTGCAGACCCTGAACTTCCCGGTCTCGATGATGGCGTTCGTGCTCGTGATGAACTGGCTGTACTTTCGGTGCGGGCCTAGCATCCTGGTTCCGGTGGTCTTCCACGCCTCGGCGAATATGTCCGCGGAGATCTTCATGACCGACCCGGATTCGAAGATCATCCAGACCGGCCTGATGCTCGTCCTCTCGGCGATCATCCTGGTCAGGGAACGCCGACTGTTCTTCGACCGGCCGGCTGCGCAATGAACCGTCGTGTGCGTCGGAATCCGCAAAGGTCCCTCGTGAAATGCGCATCACTTTTCGGTTGTGGTGTGTCGACGGTGGCCGCTGCCGCGTTCGACTTATATTTCTGTAGTGAACAGCATCCCCGAAACATCCCCAAGGCGCCCCCATCCCCATCGATTCCCTCATCGCGGTCTCCTGCCCGAAGGCAGCTACTTCACTCTGACGTGGACAATCGGCTACGACTTCGGCGGCATGACCACAGTCGCGCTTGAACGGAGCTCCGCTTTCGCTCGGCTGGACAATAGGCGCGTTGAGATTCTGACTCTGAGTCCGGAGATGAAAGATCTGGATCGGGAGCGCGAGCTCCGCGAGCCGGGGACCATCGACCGCAAGGTGAAGATCCGCAATCTGTGGCAGGACCTCACCGCGTGGTCCGACAGGAAGCTGCGTCGAATGGTCGGCACGGTCGATCCCGATCCCACAGCAGTCCATGATGTCTTGAATCGGACCGGTCAGGAATGGACTGAGCTGAGGAAGGATTCCGGCGACCGCCTACTCCAGGCTGACCGATACCACGATCGCGGGCATCTGCTTGTCATCGATCGTCAGGACATGAAGAAATTCGGACGCCGAGGCGGGCGCCGGATCACACTGTTCGACCGTGACCAGAAGGTGATTGCTCAATGGGGCTCGGCTCGTGAGTTCTATCAGGCCTGGCTCGATGTGGTGATCGGGACGAATCCGTCCTACCTCATCTGTGATTCAGCGTTCGTCGGAAACTTCATCCATGGGTATCGCCGCGAGAACATCATTCTCTGCCAAGTGGTGCACAGCCATTTTGTTGATGACGTCACCAGTGATCACCTCGGTGTGATGTCTGAGGACAAGTTCGGGCTTCTGCGGCATCTTGATGCTTTTGACGTTGTCGCGATTCTCACCGATGGGCAGCGGAACGATATGAGCAGTCTCAATCTGGCAGCTCGCAGCATGAAGACGATATCGAACCTGACGGAGAACCTGCACGGTGACTCGACGTTTCCACGCCCTCGAGGCAAAGGAGCGATGATTGCCCGGCTCGCTCCGGTCAAGAGAGTTGAAGACGCGGTTCACGCGATGGCCGAAATCGGGGCCTCCAACGAGACCAATGCGACGCTGGACATCTACGGCGAAGGTGAAGAGCGCCCACTATTGGAAACTCTGATAGATGGGACGGGGACGCAATCACGTGTGCATCTGCACGGACATACGCCTGGAGCTAAGAGCAAGTTTCTCACCAGCTCGTTCAGCCTTCTGACGAGCCGTTCGGAGGGGCAGGCTCTGGTCGTCGCAGAAAGCATGTCTGCCGGATGCATTCCGATATGCTACGACATCGATTATCGGCCCTCGGAGATCGTCGACCATGGGATCAACGGATTCATTGTGCCGAACGGTGACGTCGACGCGCTGTCTGAAGCCATCTTGGAATTCCTCAATATGCCAGAGAGCGATGTCCGACAGATGCGCGCCAAGGCGATCGAGCGGGCGGCCGACTTTTCGGAAGATGCCATCATCCGACGATGGGGGCAGGTCTTGGCAGAGCAGTCGTTTGCACCCATCACGCATTTGAAAGGTGTGAGTGCAAAGCTTCGCGAAGCGGTGGTCACTGCCGACGGAATCTCCATCACGGCAGCTCTGTCGGGAACCGGGAACACGTTCGTCGACGATGCTTTCATCTCGTGGAAGTCACGAACTGGAACCTTCTATGGGCGAATCGACGCAGATATCAGCGACGACACGGTCACAGCGGAAGTTCCAATGAGAAGGATCAGCCGCATCACCGAAGAGTACGTCGACTTCTCGCTTGACCTCGTCGCGAGACGAGGATTCACACGAGCGCGTATCTCCAGTGACGACGGTTCAATCGTCAACCATCCGGGTCAGCTGAAGCTGTACACGACCAAGCACGGCAATCTCAGCGGTCAAATGCTCGAAGGACAGGGCGACGCGACCGCCGAGGCGCCCGAGCTCACATCCACTTCTTGACGCGGAAGACGACGTAGAGAACAACGCCCAGACTGAGCATGAGCCCCAGCGCCATCGGGTAGCCGAAGGCCCAGTGGAGTTCGGGCATATCGTCGAAGTTCATTCCGTAGATCGCACCGACCAGTGTTGGAGCAAAGAGGATCGCCGCCCATCCGGAGATCTTCTTCATGTCCTCGTTTTGCCGCTGCGCGACAAGGGTGGAATTGACGTTGAGGATCTGCGACAGGGCTTCTCTCAGCTCGCCCGCCTCGGCGAGGACTCGCGTGAGGTGGTCGGAGACATCATCGAGGTAGGCGCGAAGGTCGTCGGGAATCGCGTACTTGGCTGCCCCGTTCCCCAGCGCTTGCGTCAGTCGATTGAGGTGGGTGGAATTGTGAAGGACGTCGATCACCTCCTGGCTGAGGAGGTAGATGCGCTCGGCAGCAGCTGTGTCTCCGCTGAAGACCTGCCTCTCGATTCCGTCCTTGTCGACCTGCAGGCCGTCGAGGACGGGGAAGTACGTATCGACCGCAGTATCGAGCAGTCGGTAGATGAGTGCTTCGGGACCGAGCGCGAGCAGTTCGCGATCTTTCGTCCAGCTGCGCTTCTCATTCGTGAAGTACTCCTGGACCCCGCTGGTGTCCGCTGGGATCGGCGTACCGTCGATGAAGCGATCACCTTGGCAGATGATGACGAGCGCGTCGTCCTTCATGAGGAGGTGGAATTCATTGAACTCGACCTCTTCCTTGGCATCGATGTAGACCGCCGATTTGAGGACGAGGAAGAGCACATCGTCGTAGCGTTCGACCTTGGCTCGCTGGTTCGCGTGGAAGAGGTCATCGACGAGGACCGGGTGGAGGTCCCACGCTGAGGCGATCTCCTCGAGCAGCCCGGGAGCGGACCTGGGGATAACGACCTGCGTGATCGAACCCGGGATGGACGAGCCGGAGCCGTCCAGGTCATGTGCGGACAGCGCCTCGGCGAAAGACCGGGCCACGCTCATCTCCTGCGGCTCGCTGTCGATGATCCGGCGACTCAAGAACATCGGTTCCTCGGGGGCCGTCGTCTTCGCCGCCGCCGATCGCTTACGCAGTGACGGTCGCTCGGCCTTGTGCCGGCGTGATCTGCCCATGGTGCTCCTTTTCGTCCAACAGCTCTTTGACGATACTCGAGGTTGTGGCAGGCCGTGGAATCATTCACCCTCCTCGACCTGCCATCAACTGGGGCGCCGATGACCGGGAAGCCGGTCGGTCCCGCGAGGATGGACAAGCGCTTCACAGGGGACATCAGTGGTCGTGCGACGACACTGTCCACCTACGCCTTGGACCCCTCGATCGATATCGGCACCGATCGCAACGACGAATCATTCAGCATCATTCCCTCGAGCGGCACCGGTGACCTGGGTGGCGGCGAGAGGAGAGACAAGCCCGAATTGTATCCCGATCCCTGAAATGAGGGGAGGGGTAGCGAAGCCCCTCACCGTTCTGGAATCGTGAGGGCACAGTCCGCACACGTGCTCACCCGACGATATGGCGAGGAGGAGCTGCTCATGGACTACACCCGACTCGGGAACTCAGGCCTGCGCGTCTCACGGCTGGCTCTGGGGACCATTCCGTTCGGATCCGGTGGCGGATTCGAGAGGATCGCAGGCGTCTGCGGAGATGACGCTCGACGCCAGTTCCGCGAGGCTCTGGACCGTGGAGTGAACTTCATCGATACAGCCAACCTCTATTCGGCCGGGGACGCGGAAAGAGTCCTCGGCGAGATCATGGGCGACAAACGCGATGAAGTCATCCTCACCTCCAAGGCGCGGATGCCCACCGGAGAAGGCCCGAACGACTCCGGGGCAAGCAGACTGCATCTGACGCGAGCAGTCGAGGACAGTCTGCAACGACTGCGCACAGATCATCTCGATCTGCTCTACATCCATCAATGGGACGGGCAGACGCCGATCACGGAGACCATCGCCACCGTCAACGAGATGATCCGGGCCGGGAAGATCCGGTATTGGGGAGTCTCGAACTTCAGTGCCTGGCAGCTGACGAAAACCGTCTACGAAGCGCAGCTGGCGGGCCTCGAAGGCCCGATCTCCCAGCAGGTGTACTACACCCCCGAGGCTCGCGAGATCGAATACGAGATGATCCCGGCCGCCCGCGACCTCGGCGTGGCGACGTTCGGCTGGAGCCCTCTGGGCGAAGGTCTCCTCAACGGGAAGGTCAGACGTGGCCGGCAGACGCCCTCGGACACTCGCCAGGGAACTGGTTGGCCAGAACCCCATGTCGCTGATTGGAAGCGGGCCTATGATCTCATCGAACTCTTCGCTCAGATTGCGAACGAGTTGGACTGGTCGATCCCGCAGGTCGTGATCTCCTGGATCCTTGATCGGCCGGGCGTGGACGGCACGGTGATCGCGGCTCGGAAGTTCGACCATCTCACTGAGGACCTCGACGCCGCTGAGCTGACGCTTCCGGCAGACGCCCGGGATCGGATCACTGTGGCGTCTCAGCTGCCTGCCTTCTATCCGCATTGGCACAGAATGATGACAGCGCAGGACCGCCCCGAACCCGCCGAGGCTGAGTTCCACGTCGAGCAGCGTCGCCATGTCTTCGGAAACGAGCAATAGTTCAACGCGACAACACAGATATCAATCACAGATGAAGGAGAACCACCGATGACCACACGTGACGAACTCCGTGCAGAGAAGGCCCTGCAGGGGATGGAATTCCCCGCCTCGAAGACCGAGCTCATCGACTATGCGACCGAACGCTCGGCCACTGCGAAGACACTTCAGGCTCTGCAAGCTCTGCCGGATCGACAGTTCGAGAACAAGGACGAGGTCGTCGAAGCAGTCCCGCAGGAGCCCGAAGGCGACGCACCCGGAGGGGTCCACCGATGAGATCGGCCAGCGCACTGACGACGTGACAGAAGACTGCGAATCGGAAGAAGGTGCTTGAACATGCGCAGTGATGAGTTCCTCAAAAACGTCACCGAAACCGGCGGACCCGGCGATCCTGAAAGCGCCGCCGTCGTGACCAGGACGGTATTGGATAACCTCGGCAAACAGCTCAAAGGCGGAGAGGCGGCGGATCTGGCCGCCCAGCTTCCTGCCGAACTGCAGGAGCCGCTCCAACGGCACGGCTCGGAAGCGCCGCTGACCGACGACGTCGATGATTTCCTCCGTCGTCTGGCTGATCATCTGGGCGAGGGCGTCGGCCCCGATACAGCGAGAGTCTACGCGCGTGCGGTGCTCTCGACGCTTGACGCCGCAGTCTCCGAGGGCGAGGTCGACGATCTCCGCTCACAGCTGCCCGCAGGCTTTGCACCGCTGTTCGAAGGTTGATCTCTGCGTCGCCCCTCATTCTGGTGAAGGCACGGTCTGCGCCGGAGTGAGGCGCGATCTGTCTCTGGCGACATGGCCGCCCCTGAAACCGACGGCGCGAACACTAGCGTGATGAATGATTCCCGAGGCCCTCTGGCAGGGCACAGCGGGCGAGCCCCCATCCGATCTTTCGAGGGCTACGAATACGAGAGTATGGACAGAGCCATTCAGTCAAGAGGGGCAAAGCTGGCCGAGGTGATCGACTACTGGAAGCTCTCCCTCGAAGGAGTCTGGTTGCACAGCGTCAGTTTGGGCAGTGAGCTGAGCGAGCTGGAAATCGATGCCTATCTCCACGGAGTCTTCGGGCTCTCCGGCTATCAGCACGACATCATTGCGCAGGCCGTCAATGAACTCATCGGCATGTTGCCGGATCCACCTCGGGCATCCTTCAGCACCGAGCCTGATCTCGACGAGGTTGAGCCCTTGGCTCCGGATGACGACTTCGGGGCGTAGCTGACCGCGATTAAGTAGGAACGGAGGTCGAGTTCAGGTCGGACACAGATAGGCATGCACAATAGTGGGCATGACCTTTCTTCCGGCAGATTTGCCGCATACCGCGGTTCGTGGCGCCAACTTCGCGCAGTCAGTGGCGAAACTCGCTGCGCAGAGACTGCGTGAGCGCGTTCGCGAGTCTCGGCTGTCTGATGAATTCCATCCTCACGACGACGACGAGTTCGTGGCAGCTGCCTACTTTGCAGGGGATCTCAGTTCGGTCTATCAGCTGGAACAGTGGCTGTGGCCATTCGCGCAGCTTGAGGCTCGACTCAAAGAGCTCGGTCACGGTGATCGACCCTTCGGCATCATGGTCCGGAATGCCTTGGTCGCCAAACATCTGAAGGGTGTCACCTCTTTTCCAGTTCGCTTCTCACGACTGACAAAGGGACTGGACGAGTTCATGCAGTCGCCAAGCCTGAGAGCGGTGTTCTATGTCAACCAGGGAACGAGTAACTTTCAGGCGCTGCGTTATCCTGAACCGGCTCATGTGCACCTCAGCCATGGTGAGAGCGAGAAGATCTCGATGATCTCCAATCAGCTCAAAGGCTATGACTACGTCTTCACCGCCGGTCAAGCCGCCAGACAGAGGATTGAGCAGACGCTCTACGGCTTGGGCAAAGATCGCATGTTCGATGTCGGTCGACCTCAGCTGGATCGCCCGCGTTCCGTTCCTCGCGAGTGGAAAGAGTTCAAGACGAAGAATCCTGATGGCAAAGCGGTCTTCTACGCGCCGACGTGGGAAGGTGATTCCCCATCGATGGCCTACGGAACCATCGCTTACAACGGAGAACAGATCGTCACTTCGCTGCTGGAAGCTGGCTATCGGGTGATCTTCCGACCGCATCCACGTACCGGAGTGATGCGTGAAGATTTCGGTAAAGCCGCAGAAAACGTGGCGGAGATCGTCGAATCTGACCCTCGTGGATTCCTTGACGAAAGTTCGGACGTTTCTTGGCAATTGTATGAAGCTGATCTTGCCGTAGTCGAGATGTCGTCGGTGGCATTCGACTGGCTCGCGTCCGGGAAGCCGCTTGTGATGGTCAAGCCCCATGAACCGGCCGCGGAGGTGCTCGAGGGAGGTCTTCTGGATCGATGTCCGGCAGTCGACCCGATGAACAGGCAAGGAGTTGTCGATCTCATCGAAGAGGCCGAAGCGCAAAGTGGGTTGGTCGCTGAATTGGCTCAGTTCTATTTAGGCGACACAGCCGCCGGTGAGCAGACTTCACGGTTCATCCAGTCGAGTGAACAAGTGATCAGAAATCGCTCGGAGGAACGTCGTTTGAAGCACGCTGAGTGAGCCGTGTGACATTTTCTTAACTTGAAGTAACAGAATGATAAACTAACGCGGAACTAATTCTGCGGCTCACGAGGTGAGCTTTGACCTCTGGACGGAATCAGCAATGAAACGAGTCATCACGTACGGAACTTTCGACCTGCTCCATTACGGGCATATTCGACTGCTCCAACGGTGCAAAGATCAAGGTGATTATCTTGTGGTTGCGCTATCCAGTGACGAGTTCAATGCTGGCAAGGGCAAGAAGTCGTACTTCTCCTATGAAGAGCGCAAACACATGCTCGAAGCGATCCGCTATGTCGATCTCGTCGTTCCGGAGGACAACTGGGAGCAGAAATCTACGGATATCGATAAGTACCATATCGACACTTTCGTCATGGGGGACGACTGGACCGGGAAGTTCGACTTCCTCAAAGACAAGTGCGAAGTCGTCTATCTGGAACGCACGCCCGAGATCTCGACAACGCGGATCAAGAGCGAGCTGGGCAAGTCCTGACAGCAGCGGCGTGAACTTCGCGCTATCGTTGCTGGACATCATCCATGGATCTGAGAGGAACGGACGTGCCCGAAAAGTCTTCGGCGAAACATCCGACACTGTCGGAGCTTCGGGCGAAAGCACAGCCGATCGAGGTTCGCAGTCGCAAGAATGCGGAACATTGGTCGGCGCAGCTCTACCTCCGCCATATCTCGATCTATTTCACGATGCTGCTCGTACGCACGAGGATCAGCGCCAACGGCGTCACCGGCCTGATGATCTTGGCCGGTTGGTGCATCGCATTGAGCCTTCTGATTCCGGGCATCTGGGGAGCTGTCCTTGCTGTCTTCTTCTCGCAAGTCCAGATGTACATCGACTGCTGTGACGGTGAGGTCGCCCGATGGCGCGGAACCAGCGGCGCCAAAGGTGTGTTTCTGGACAAGGTCGGCCACTATACGACCGAGGGCCTGGTTGCGGTTGCGCTCGGAATCCGAGCTGTGGGGGAGTGGAACAATCTGATCGACGACCCCGCCGGTTCCTACCCGCTCCTGCTTGCCGGAACGGTTCTGGCGGGATTGGTACTTCTCAACAAAGCCCTCAACGACATGGTTCACGTCTCCCGTGCATTCAACGGACTCGATAAGCTCGCGGATTCGAAGGAAGCCACAGCGCTGAACCCTGGAGTTGTTGCCACTCTCAAACGAATCGCTCGGTTCGTGCCTTTCCACCGCATATTCCACTCGGTGGAGATGTCATTGATGGCACTGGCGGCGAGTATCGTCACCGCGATAGCAGTATCGGCAGGAGCTGAGCCTCTATTCGGCGAACGGTGGCTCGTCCTCATCATGGCTCCGCTGTGCCTGCTCTCCGTCATCGGCCACTTCATGTCGATCATGGCATCAAGGAGGCTGTCATGAGTGAGTCATCGAGGATCCTCTCCCAGCGAATCGAAGACAATCGACGTTACACCTTCGGCGTTGTCGTTCTCAGCCAAGGTAAGCGGCTGGACGACCTCAACCGTGGATTCGAGTCACTGCTGGCGCAGAAGGGCGTCGATCTCGACATCGTCTGCGTAGGAAACGGCTGGGAGCCGGAAGGCATACCGGACCAGGTCAAGAAACTGGGATTGCCAGAGAACCTCGGAATCCCTGCCGGCCGCAATGCCGGAGTCCCTCACGTCGACGGCGAGTTCCTGTTCTTCCTTGACGATGACGCATGGCTGCCGGACGACACCTCGCTGATGCGCATGGCACAACTGATGCGGACTAAACCGCAGATCGGACTGATCCAGCCAAGGGTTGAGGAGCCCGGTGGGCCAGATGCACCGAAACGGTGGATTCCCAGACTGAAGAAGGGAAGCGCCGACCATTCATCGAATGTGTTCTCGGTGTGGGAAGGCGCAGTCTGCATGCAGCGCCGGGCCTTCGACGAGTGCGGTGGATGGCCGGCACCGTTCTGGTACGCGCACGAGGGAATCGAGCTCGCGTGGAGGGTCTGGGACGCCGGCTACATCGTCTGGTACATGGGTGACCTCGCCGTCGCCCACCCGGTGATCGACCCGAGGCGCCACGACGAATACTTCTACATGAATGCGAGAAACCGAGTTTGGCTGGCGCGGCGTAATCTGCCGTGGCCGTTCAGCTGGGCCTATGTGGGTTCATGGACATTGATGCAGTTCATCAAGTGGGCCAATAAGCCTCACCAACTCAAAGCGTGGATGGAAGGATGGCGCGCCGGATGGCGTCTCGACCCGTGGGGTCAAGACGAAGACAGGCAGAAGCTGTCAAGAAGGGGCGTGCTTCGAATGTCCCGGCATGGCCGGCCGCCGATCGTGTGACTTCACGCTGCCATGGCGGAACGGCGCGCATCGTTACAGCAGTAATCAGACTGGGGATTCTCCGGAGAGCATGCTGTCTGCTGCGTACGAAAGAAGCGAGAAATGACAGGGACCACAGTCGGGTCCGAACCAACCGGCTGAGAAACTGAGTGGAGCCGATTGATGCAGTCGACAGCCCCCGTCGCTGAATACTCCCCGCAGAGGTCGAGCGTGCCCAAATCCTCGGGCTTCCGTTCCGATATCCAGGGGCTGCGAGCCCTGGCCGTGGGTATCGTTCTGCTCTATCACCTGTGGCCCGATCGGTTCGTCGGCGGGTTCGTCGGAGTCGACGTCTTCTTCGTCATCTCCGGCTTTTTGATCACCAGCCACCTCATCAAGTCCCCGCCACAGAGTTGGGGGGACGTGGCAAAGTTCTGGGCACGACGGGTCCGGCGGCTGCTGCCGGCATCCCTGCTCGTCCTCTTCCTCGTCGGCATCGCAACCTTCTTGGTTGCTCCACAATCAATCTGGGCCGACACCGGACGCCAGATCCTTTCCGCAGGGCTCTACGTCGTCAATTGGGACTTTGCCGTATCCAGCGTCGACTATCTGGCCGCCGACAATGCTCCGTCGCCGGTCCAGCATTTCTGGTCGCTGTCGGTCGAGGAACAGTTCTATTTCGTCTGGCCGATGATCATCGGCTTGGCTTTCCTCGTAGGGACGAAACTCGGACGGTCCAAGAAGTTCGTCGGATTCACCGTTCTCGGGATCTTCCTGGCCTCGTTCGTCTTCTCTGTTTGGTACACCGCCAACGAACCTGCAATGGCCTACTTCATCACCCCAACCCGGATGTGGGAACTGGCCACCGGCGGCCTCGTCGCCGTCTTCGTGCTCTATGTTCGACCAGAACGGCTTCCATTCAGTTCAGTGCTCGGGTGGATCGGTCTCGCCGGAATTGTGGCTGCCACCTTCCTCATCCGCGCAGACATGCCGTTCCCCGGCTACATCGCGCTGGTCCCGGTGGTGTCGACTGCACTCGTCATCCTCGCCGACTCCCGGGGCCGGGCGTCTGTGCTTCCACTGTTGTCACTGCGTCCGGTGCGCTTCCTCGGTGACATCTCGTATTCCGTCTATCTCTGGCATTGGCCCCTCATCGTCCTCGTGCCGTACCTCTCGGCCAAGCTCGGACGCTCCGAGAGTCTCGGCGTCCTGGACAATATCGCCATCATCTTGGTCTCGATCATCGCGGCCTGGGCTTCGACAACCTGGGTCGAGAACAGATTCCGCAAGTCGTCGTTCTTCAGCAGTTCGAAGAAGACATTCGCGTTCGCAGCCTTGGCGATGGCGCTCGTCGCCGCACTGGGACTCAGCCAGATGGTCATCGCCAACACCATCGTCGAGCAGAACGAAGACAAACTGCAGGCCCAGTTGGACGATCCCGACTCCTGCCTCGGCGCAGGGATTCTCCTACCCAACGCAAAGGACAATCCCAACTGCGAAGACAAGGATTCGCTGCAGATGGAGCCCGCTGCGGCGAAGAAAGACAAGTCAAAAGCCTACGCGGATGGCTGTTGGGCCAGTGCGCCATACGCAAGCAAACCGGAATGCACCTATGGCGACGGGTCGAAACATGTCGCACTCGTCGGAAATTCGCATGCCGGTCATTGGCTGCCGACCCTCGAGCGTTTGGCCGATGAACAAGATCTGACGATCACCACTTTCCTCGCCTCGAACTGCAGCATTTCTACCCTGCCTCAGGACCTGTCGACGCAGGACGAAACCAAGGGGTGTCAGGAATACGCCGAATGGGTCTCGAAACGAACGACCGAAGGAGGCTTCGACGCAGTCATCACCTCCGAGCGGCAGTCCACGCCGCTGGAAGGTATGGACTGGGAAGAAACAGAGAAGAAGGCGCCTGAAGGACATCGTGAGATCCTGCAGCGCTGGGTCGATGCTGATTTGGATGTTGTGGTCATTCGGGATACCCCATACCCAGGCGGGGCAGGTGTCACCGTGCCGGATTGCGTTGCCAAGCATGAAGACGACCTCGAAGAGTGCTCCGGAACTCCGGAATCATGGCACTGGATGGATCCGCTCGCGGCCTCCGCGAAGACCATAGACTCGAAGAAGATGTCGGTCATCTACCCCCAAGACTGGTTCTGCCCCGAGGGGCGCTGCGAGCCTGTCATCGGCGGCGTCATCACCTATTTCGACACCGCCCATATCACCGCGACCTATGCGCAGACTCTTGCCCCGCAATTCGACGCAAGCCTCCGCAAGACGGGCCTCGGCACCTTCGATTGAGACCTATGCGGTTCAACGAACTGACAGTCAAGTCGTATACCGTGTGCCTGATTGCTCTTGACCACCGACTGCTACGAACGACCGATCACCGAAACCTCTGCAAAGGATTGAACGAGTGACCACTGGACGAAACGCTGCCGACCGATACTTCAGCAAGGGACGCGAACTGGTGAAGCCAGTCGTCCACGGAATCGCCCGTCGTGCACTGCCCGTGGTCGAGCGGGCCTCCGGGACGAAGTACGTGCGCGAGCGCGCATCCGGCGGCACCGGCAAGTCGTCCGGCAAACCGAAGAAAATCGCGACCGAGACCGCTCGCGCCTACCGGAAACTGGCAACAGGATTGCGCGGAGCGACAGCAGAGGACATCGACGGATGGACCGTTGCGCCGTCGACCCGAGAGGTCGACACCAAGGCACGGCAACTGGCACGCCTCAAGGCGCACGCGGCATTGTCCGAGGCCCTGACTCAGGGATCGTCGTTCGGTCCCGCAGCTGTGCAGGTCGGCCGGTCACTCGTCGCTGCCGGGCACCTGGCTGACACCGTGTCGATCGGGCTCAACCTCCGCAGCAATCCCTCCACCGAGGAAGCCGGTAGGGTTCTCCTAGGCATGGCTTACCAGCGGTCATCGGACTCCGAGGTTGCCTGGGCGCAGTTTGAGAAGATCGATGACCGGGACATCATCGTTGCGGCCGCCGAGGAGTATTACCCAACCGCGATCGACACGCTCGGACACGACGCAATCCCGATCCTGGAGAGTGCGGACGAATCGGGCGAGACTAGACGGTGGAGTGCGAAGGCAGTGCTGCGCACCGCCGAATCGGCCTTCTGCATTGACGCTTTCGACCATGTCCGGACTCTTGTCGAAACGCGTCTCGACCAGATGGATGACGAGGCGGATCCGGCCGTGCGCTACGAACTCAACCGCATGCGCGACTGGCTCCCGGGAGGAAAACACCTCGAATCGCTTCCGACGACTGCCGGCAAGCGCAACTTCGGTGTCCTCAGCTACGACCAGCCGGGGATCCGTTCGCGTAACATCGGCGACTACATCCAGACGATCGCGTCGATCGGCCATCTTCTGCGGTACGAAAATCTCAGCTTCTCGGGTGACCAGGGACTGACCGAGCTCTTCAAGAAGTTCCGCAGGTCAGTCAAAGAGGAACGAAAGTACGATGGACCTGAAGCTGAGCTCAACCTCGTCGAGGTCTATCGAGACGGCAACGTCTATCAGGACATTCCGGAAGACACCTGGTACATCGCCTTCGGCTGGTACATGCACGACATCTTCGGTAAGTCGTTCAACATCCCGTTCCACCCGAATCTCCGCCCGATCCTGCTGTCCGTGTTCGTGCGCTACCCCGAGATGCTCACTCCCGAAGCCATCGCCTACCTCAAGAAGTACGGACCGGTCGGTTGCCGCGACTGGCAGTCCGTCGCCGTGCTGCGCGCAGTCGGCGTGCCCGCATTCTTCTCCGGATGCCTGACGACGACGGTCGACACTCTCTTCCCTGCGCCCTCACCCGACCGTCGCTCGGGAACGCTGCGAGTCGATTGGACGAAGGACAACAAGGGGCCGAAGAAGAAGCAGACCGTCACCGCGATCCGCGACAAATCGTTCCCGGAGAACCTGGAACTCGCACGCAACTGGGTTGCTGACTATGCCTACAAGTACAAGCACGTCCTCACTTCCCGCCTGCACGCGAATCTGCCGGCACGATCGGTCGGTGCCGACGTCGACTTCGAACCTAAGAACAAGTCCGATTCGCGGTTCGGCGGACTCATCGGCATCGACGCTGCCGAGTTCGATGCCATTCGCAATGGAATCCTCGATAAGCTCTCGGTGCTGCTGCCCCTCATCGCAACGGGCGCATCCGAAGACGAGATCTACGCGAAGTGGGTCGAGATCACGGCAGACGCGATGGCATTGGCTGACGAGTACCTGGCCACTGCCGAACTACCCGTCGCGGAAAGCAGGTCCGTTGTCTCGGCGCTGAACGGGATCGAACGGCCCGTACCCGAAGCGCAGGTCACCGACATTTTCATGACCGTTGAGAAGGGCGAGGCGCCTTTGGTTGGGCAGGCTCTCCGCAGTATCGAGACCCACACGGGAGCCGCATACAGAGTGTGGCTGCCGAACGGTGCGTTGACGTCAACCGAGGTCGACGAGATCCGAGGCGAGCTCACCCAGGGGAGCATCGACATCCTTCCGGCGGTGGGATTGGGCGACGAGAAGAACACGTCTGAAGTTCTGTCTGCCGTTCTGCCTGCGCTGTTTGCGGACCATGAGCGTGTCGTCGTTGTGCCTGCGGCCGCCGAGGTATCCGCAGACATCACCGAGCTCTCGACCGTCGACTTCAAGGACACGCTGCTGGCTGCGAAACATGACGTCAGGAAGAATCGCTCCAGCGGTCTCACACTGATGCGGCGGATCGCGAGCTCGTTCGGTGACGATCACACGGGCGCCCTCGACTTCGTTTTCGCCAGCCACGCAGGGATGAGCGAAGACTTCGTGCCGTTCGATCCGCAGATTGCCGTGCTCAATCTGGCTCGACTGCGCAGCGAAGATGTCGTGGAACGAGTCCTCGGTCTCGTGCAGCAGAATGGCCTCAGCTATATCGAGGCGATGCAGATGATCGTGAGAGAACGGTATGCCGACCTCGGCGATGACTGGAACATCCAAGCCCAGTGGGAGGCATCGGACGTTCCCAAGATCGTCAATTGGCGCCGTCAGGCTCGCCACTTCGGCCATATGGCACTGACGCGCTGATTGCCCGTTTGTCGTCGATGAGCTTTGAGGAAAGGTACCACTTGTGAGATTGCAAGCCCGAACGAACCCAAACGGCAACAGCCGGGACGTTGAACCAGACGGTCCCGCATTTGGGACCGACGCAGTCCACGTATACAACGTGCTCTGGGGCATTCCGGAGTCCATGGGCGGCATGACGACGGCTGCGCTGCGTCGGGTTCGGAGCTTCCAGAACTTTGGCAGCCCGCTGTCACAGACCATTCTCACGTTCAGTCCGCGCATGGAGACAGATGAGATCAGGGATCGTCTGATCGCACAGGGGAAGATGCGAGAGGACGTTGAACTGGTCAATATCTGGCAGGATCTTCGAGGACGAAGCGAAGCCGAACTGGCCCGCCTTGAGGGTGAGCCCCCGAGGATGCCGATCCCCGACGAAGACGGCGAACTCGAGAACATCACCGCTTTCTACGACGTGTTCCGAAACTCGCGGACCGGTCGTGTCATCCGGCGCAACTACCTGCGGGGCGACGGAAGTCTGCTGCTTGCTGACATTGAGGATCCGAAACTGGGCAGACGGTTCATCCTGCATTCTCCGGCGGGGGAGCCGATGGTCGAATGGTGTCGTCCGCGCGATTTCTACAATGCGTGGATCACAGCGACCGTGACGAAGTCGCCGGCAGCTGTCATCGTCGATGACAAGAAGGTCAGTGAATTCATCCATGAGATCTCTGACCGTGACTTCGCGCTCATCCTTTTCCTCCACGGAAGTCATCTCCGTCGACCGTGGAACGGCGATCACGGGCAGCCACTGAGGGCTCGTACGGATACGATGCGCAACTTCGACCGATTCGACATCGTCGGAGTACAGACACAACAGCAGGCCGAAGCAATTCGAGCGATGGGCTTCTCCGGCGACAACATCGGGTTGCTGACTGGGGAGCTGCCGCAAGGATCAGTCGTCTCTGATCCACCGATGCGGCGAGACATGGGGAATGCTGTAATGGTCGCGAACCTCATTGACCTCAAACGCATCGAGCACCCGATTCGCGCGGTCGCGAAGCTGCGCGACCGCGGTATAGCAGTCTCCCTGACCGTGCTCGGAGAGGGACCCGCAAGGCCGAAGCTTGAAACCCTCATCGATGAACTCGACCTCGGCGATCGCGTCGCACTGCCTGGGTACGTCAATGATGTGCATGAACGATTGACGTCGGCGTCGTTCTCCACGCTCACCAGCACAAGCGAGGGTCTGCCGCTGTCCCTGCTGGAGGCGATGGGCGCCGGCTGTGTTCCCATCGTCTATGACATCACCTACGGGCCGCAAGATCTCATCGATCAGGGCGATAACGGCTTCATCACGCCGTGGAGCGACATCGACGCACTGGCCGACCAGATAGAGGAATTCCTCTCCCTGGAGCCCAGCGAAGTGGAGTCCATGCGTCGAGCAGCGGTGAGATCCGTCGAACGCTACCTCCCCGAAGCCGGATACCTTCGTTGGCGGAAAGCGTTAGCCGAAATGAGGCTCGCTGATCTCCCAGCGGTCGGCAGCGAATATGAGGTTCCGTCGGTCAGGGCCAGGAAGCTCACCTGCAAACCGATAACGGGAGGATGCAGAGTCGAGGTCGAGATCGGCGGGATCCACAAATCGGTTGCAGAGACACTTCAGTTGGTCGTCGCAGGCAGAGAGCTCAGTACGTTCTTCCTCTGCGACCAGTCCGAGATCTCATTCCGCCGGTTCGGGCACCGAACGGTGCTTACGTTCGACGTGGACGATGAGAGCTTTTCCGAGTCCGCTGGTGAGACATTCGATGTCTTTCTTCGCCGACCCCATGATCTGTGGTCATCGAAGCGGAGAATCAGCACTCCGAAGCGATTCCGCGTCACGACTGCGACAGCCAGAGAATGGTATGCGACGAAGCACGGGAACCTCTCGGTCAGACCTCGGAAGTAATTCGAGCTTCTGGCGTCCGCCTGTTCCGGTGACGCGCTGACCGCGGCGATGACCCGCTGGCCGAGTCCGGCCGCGGCTATTCGTCGTCGGCCTCGGCGTTGACGCTCTCGGTATGGTAGCTCTGCAGCGCAGCCGTACGATCGGCGATCAGCCTGGACACCGCCTCGGTGAACAGAACGGTCGATGATCCGGGTTTGCCGTCGCCGAAATAGTGGCGGCGGAGGTCATGCCTGATCTCTGCAGAAGAATCGCGCACAAGCATCTCTTTGAGCAGTGATTCGACACTTCCGATCGACTCATCGTTGATGAGGGGCGCGGCGCGGCTGATCGGCGCCTCGGCATTGAGTGATTCGGTGTCACTGCGACGGTCGGTGAGCACGAGCGGCTTATCCGGGTGGAGATAGAGGAAGTCGAGTCCGACGCTGGAGATATCGGTGATGAGCAGGTCGACCGTGTCGAACATGCCGAGGATGTCTCCCTGCATGAGCACCTGGTGCTGCTGAGTCTCGTTGGCGATCGACACATTTGCCGCCTCGATGAGGTCGAGGATTCGAGCATTCGCCTCGACCACGTCCGGGTCTTTGGAGGTTTCGACCCGAGGATGGGGTTTGTAGATCAGACGCGCACCGGGAATCCGGAGGGCGGCTTCGACGATCTGCGGACCAAAGCGATCGACCGAGGTGTAGTTGTTCGCATCATTCTCGCCCTCCCATGTGGGCGCATACATGATCGTCCTGGCCGACGAAGGTTCGAGCTCGAGCGGCCTTTCGATATCCAATTGGGGCCGGCCGACTCGGACTAGCTGGGATTCATCAAAGTCGATGAGAGCCCTGCGGTGTCGTTCCACAGCGGCCTCGCCGGCAATGAAGACCTTGTCATAGGCCTTGGCCTGGTTGGACACCATGCTCAGCTTGTCGGACTCACCATGATTGACATGGACATGGACCATCGGAGCGAAGCTGAGCGACTGGAAATTCGTCATTCCGTTGTTGACGTACAGAGCGAGCTTGAAGTCATTGGCGTGGTAGAAGGTCTGCAGAGGATCGAACTTTCGTTTGAACACCACGGGGAGGTGAGTGGTTTCCAACACGCTGGTCAAGGCTGAACCTTTTCGCACGACGATGACGACCCTGTGCTCCTTATGGAGCTGCTCGAGGACCGGGAGCCACTGTTCGAGTTGGTAGAACTTCGAACTGCGGTCGCCGAAGTAGACGACAACTTCGGCTTTGACATAGCTGCCGTCATATTCGTCTTCGAGGCGGTTCCACCGCTCGGTTCCCCTGATCCATTTGCTGGTGCGTTTCCACGCGCTAGAACGCACCGCGGTGCGTGCGACCCATCGGACCGGGTTAGCCACTGTTCGAACTCCTTGCAGTTGTGAATTCGGATTCGCAACGGCTCAATGCCTTAGATGCAACCGACGACTCGGCCAGAATATCGTTTCATGACAGCCCATGAGAACACGAAGCCACCGGCTCGGATGCGGTCCGCGGGCGTGTCGTTTAGTTACCGACTGCCACAGGCAAACTGCTAGGCTATCAACGTTAATTGAGAGTGAACGAGTTGCGTCAGCATTTCAAAATCATGCTGGTGAGGGGAACCTGTGGTAGATGAGCTGACAATTGAAAGAATCTCGTGGGAACGTGTGATTCTGACATTTGTCGTCAGGGTTTCCGGCGATGCCCCTGACTCGTTTTTCCTGACCCCGAACTCGCGACCTTATGAGGTCGAACTCCCGGTTCGTGCAGAACCTCTGGGGGAGGGGCGTTTCGAGCTTACGATCAACGTGACCCAGTTCAATCGTCGTGCTCAGGTTCCCAATGGGACGTACTACCTTGTGGCTCGACGCGGGGAAGAGAACCTTCCTGCCGCGTACCCCTTGGCGAGAGCTGAAGAGCTCGGGGATGCTTCACGAGCATTCGTCTACAACAAGAACTTCTCCGCATACACCGTGACGTTCGGCATCTCAGACGACGAGGCGGCTCCATATTTCCTCATGCGCACGTATTCCTTCGGACGTTCCGGAGGCAAGCCCTCGTCCACCGTGGCACGCCTGAAGTCGAAGGCTCGCAAGAAGTGGACGAAGACCAAGCGGAAGGCTCTGCGCACCGTATTCGCCATCTCTGCTTACAAACGGCCGTCTGACGGAAGCAACATCTTGTTCGCCTCCGAGGCCCGTCCGAACATGCAGGGCAACCTCAAAGCCGTACATGACCGCATGCTCGAACGCGGTCTCGATTCGCAGTTCAACTTCGGTTATTCGTTCCGTACCGGCCGTACCAGCAGCCGCCAGAGTGCGTTTGCGCTGGCCTGGGAGATGGGCAAAGCGAACACCATCCTCATCGATGACTACTTCGCCATCCTCAAGGACCTGGGCAACCGAGACGAACAGAAGATCATCCAGCTGTGGCATGCCGGCAGCGGATTCAAGTCAGTGGGATACAGTCGGTTCGGGCAGTACGGTTCACCGAATCTGCGAAACGCCCATCGCCTCTATTCGTATGCCATCTGCGGTTCCCAGCACTTGCGGGATGTCTACAGCGAAGCTTTCGGCATCGAGAGAGAAGCAGTCCTCGCGACCGGTCTGCCCCGTATCGACGGTTTCCTTAGAGAAGGACGTGCAGAAGCGGTCCTTGTCGACTTCGAGAAGCAGTTCCCGACGGCGAAAGGCAAGAGGAAGATTCTCTTTGCGCCTACTTTCCGCGGTCGCGGCTCTGGAGACGCCCACTACGACTACGACCAGATCGATTTCCGGGAGCTGTACGAGTCGTGCGGCGACGATTCCGTCGTGCTGTTCCGACAGCATCATTTCGTGCCTGATCCGGCTCCGATTCCACAGGAATTCAGCGACCGACTCATCGACGTCGCGTCTTGCCCGGACACCAACGATCTGATGCTCATCTCGGACGTGCTCATCACTGACTACTCGTCGGTCATCTACGAGTATTCGCTGCTCGAGCGCCCGATGATCTTCTTCGCCTACGATCTCGATACCTATTCTGCGACGCGAGGAATGCACAAAGACTACCGGGAAGCCGCCCCGGGAAGCATCGCTACGACCTTCGACGAACTCGTCGAACTGCTCCGCCGTCCCCAGTTGAGCAACGAAGCGACGAAGGAGTTCGTCAAAGAGAACTTCGACTACGTGGACACGAACAACTCCGACCGAGTGATCGACACGCTCATCCTCAGCGAGCCTGCCACGGAACCACAGGTGCCTTCCGAAGACGAAGATCACCGTATGTCCGAACGTGTCGGTGAGGAAGATCCCGGCGCACCCGGGCAAGAAGACCAGCTCAACGACCCGACGGACAACGATTCCGACGGCAGCTATAAGACCGAAGAAGAGGACGAGGAGAACCAATGGCAAACATCGCAGTAGTCTTCGCAGGAGGCGTCGGCGCTCGAATGGCGCACAGCTCACGTCCGAAGCAGTTCCTGGAGATCCACGGCCGACCGGTGATCGTGCACACGCTCGACATCTTCCAGCAGCATCCGGAGATCGACTCGATCGCAGTCGCCATCCTTCCGCAATATCGCGAGCACCTGGAACGCCTGGTCAAACGTTACGAGCTGGACAAGGTGCAATGGATCGTCGACGGAGGGTCGACAGGCCAGGAATCGCGACACAATGCGCTCAAGGTCGTTGCTGAACACAACGACCCGGACAGCATCGTGCTCATCCACGACGGTGTCCGTCCCTTAATCGATGCCGACCTCGTCTCGCGGAACATCGAGAGTGCTCGTGAATTCGGTTCGGCAGTCACCTGTACGAAGATGACAGAGACAGTCGTTGTCGAAGAAGGCGCCGGCATCAAAGAGGTCATTCCTCGGGACCCGTTGTGGACCGCCCAGGCCCCGCAGACATTCCCGCTCAAGGACGTCCTTGCCGGATACGACCGTGCTGTCGCTGAAGGCGAGAACGATTCCATCGACACATGCACGCTCATGAACGGCTTCGGATATAACGTGCACCGAGTCGAAGGTCCGCGGACGAACATCAAAATCACCACTGCCTCGGACTACTATGTTTGCCGGACATTCCTCACTCTCATCGAAGACAGGGAGGCCTTCGGTGGCGAATGAGGGCGGAGCGGTCGCATCTGTTTCGGAAGCAACGGACGTCGTTCTCTTCGACACGCCGGTATTCTCCGAGGACGTCGCACGCATCGCCTCGGCTCGGCTGCCATGGGAACAGTACCGGAATGCGAAGATTCTCGTTACCGGTGCCTCCGGCATGATCCCGATGTACATTGTTGGTTCACTGCTGGCCGCGAACAATGCCTACGACCTCGGACTCCATGTCACGGGAATGGTGCGGAACCGGGACAAGGCAGTAAAGCGATTCGGCTCCGCACTCGAGCGGTCAGATTTCACCCTGCTGGCCAGCGACGTCATCGACACGAAGAGTTTCGAACGCAAGTTCTCGACGATCTTCCACGGCGCCTCGCCGGCTCGACCGAGCTTGCATAAGTCGTCCCCCGTCACGACTCTTAAGGCGAATACCCTCGGGACGATCAACCTCCTTGACGCGCTTGTCGACGCGGGCGGGAAGTCCTTTGTCCTCCTGTCCTCGTCAGAGGTTTACGGGGCGGTGAAAGGCAGTGGCCTTATCAGCGAGGACGACGAGGGAACGTTGCAGCATTTTGCGCCACGCGCCAGTTATTCAGAAGGCAAACGCATCGCCGAGACTGCCCTGGCTGCCTATGCAGATGAGTTCGGTATCAGGGGACTCAGTCTGCGTTTCGGGCATATCTATGGCCCGGGAATGGCTCTCGACGACGGTCGAGTACAAGCGGATTTCCTCGCCGACGTAGTTCGAGGTCGCAATGTGCGGATGATGAGTGCCGGTGCCGCGACCCGGACTTACACGTACGTTGCGGACGCCGTGGAGGGACTGTTCTTCGCCCATCTGCGGAGTGACGAACAGGTCTACAACGTCGCCGATCCCGCTGGGAACATCAGCATCCGTGAACTGGCGGAGACCTTTGCCGCGGCACGGCCAGATAAGAAGCTCGAGCTGGATTTCGTCAATCCAGAAGACGGTCGTTCTTTCTCCCCGGTAGCGTCACTCGGCTTGGACGCTGCCAGGCTCACCGGGCTCGGTTGGGACGCGGGAACTTCGCTTGCCGACGGCGTCTCCCGGACAATACGTGCGTTCGAAGACGGGCCAGTCATCATCTGAGCGAAAGACGCGATGTTTCTTGCACTCACCAGCCGGCACGACGTGCCACAATATCGGTAACGGCGTCGATCGCTGTAACGACGAGGAGACTTGAACGACTATGAGCCCCACCAGAATTCTGTTACTGACAAACCGGGATTCGGACAATGTCGGCGATCAAATCATTGAGGCGACCGTGCTGTCCATCATCAAAGGCGTGATGAAGAATCTCGAATTCAGCACAGATGATTTTGTTATCTCCAGCCGTGCTGCGGGGATCATTTCGAAGAGATATATGGCCACGAAAGATCCGGAGTTGTTGAAAGCGGCTCGTGAAGAAATTTCGAAGGCCGATCTCATCATTTTTGGCGGGGCGCCCCTCTTCAACTATGCTTATCAGAATTTCTATCGTCGTACGATTATCACTCTGGAACTGGCTCAGGAATATGACGTTCCGGTGATCTTCTCGAGCATCGGTGTGGAGAAGTTCGATGCGGCGAACAAAAAAAGCCAGGCTCTCAAGAAGGCGCTTGAACTTCCGGTGGTCCGACAGATCACAACGCGCGATGACATCGAATCACTCCGGAAATATGCCGAAGGATCCGGTACCCCGGTCGCCCACGTTGCCGACCCCGCAGTACTGGCCGATATCGTCTATCGCAAGAAGCCAGAACCTGCCCCGGCGCCTAAGCCAGTGCCGTCCGTCCCCGTGCGAGCGAAGTGGAAACTCAAGCGAATTGTCAAAAGCATTGTCGCCAGGTCACCTGGAGCCAGCGTGGCTCAGCCCGCGACAGCTCCGGTTCAACCAGTTGCTAAGGCGCCAGGTGCTGCGGAACCGAAACCTCAACGTATCGGTCTGGTTGTCACTAGGGCGGGTATCTTCGCTGACAACCGCATCGACTTCAGTGAAGATGATCAGCGCAGATTCTGGCTCGAGACGATCGCACTGCTCGAAGAGAAGGGATACGACTACCGTCTCTTCACCACTGGCCATTTCTCAGATGAGGTGTTCCTCGACACCCTCATCAAGACCTCTGGTATTCCGGCCAAAAAGGCTGCAGTTACGGTGAATTCTCCAGACGAACTCATTCGCGAACTGCGTGGGTGCAACGGGGTCATCGCCTATCGGCTGCATGCGAGCATCACGTCGTTTGCGCTCGGCGTTCCCTCTGTCGGCCTGTCGTGGAACTTCAAGGTGCCGTATTTCTACGAATCCGTGGGCTATGGGGATCGTGCGCTGAGCCCGGAAGAGTGGCAAGCCGAGAAGGTCGTTCCCGCGATCGAGCGAGCGATGAAGGACGGAGTCGTCAAAGACGAAGAATTTCTCAAGTCCGTCTACGACACACTGTTCACAGGGATCCGAGACGTGCTCGCTCCCGGCAATCCTGCAACTCCCTACGAACTCTCAGAGCTCTGGGAAGGGATGCCGCGCCAGTTGGCTACTGGTCCCAAGGGGTACCGGGAGAAAGTCAACCGGAAGTTGCGTCGTACTTACGAGAACTACCAGAAGCTATACGACAAAGCACAGTCAATGGATTGATTGTTAACGCTAGAGAAAGAGCCAAACGTGGCACGCACTGAAGTTCTGCTGCTGACTAACCGAGATTCTGACAATATCGGTGATCAGATTATTGAAGCCTCTGTTATCAGCCTGTTGAAAGCGGCTGCAGAGAACCTTGGAATTGCATCAGATTCGTTCATTATTCGCAGCCGAGCCGCCAGCATCATCAGCAAGAAATACATGAGCACGGGTGACGAGTCTCTGCTCGAGCCGGCTCGACGTGCCATTTCCAGGGCGGACATCATAGTCTTCGGCGGCGCGCCATTATTCAACTACGTCTACCAAGTCTTCTACCGGCGAACTATCCGGACGGTCGAACTTGCCGAGGAGTACGGGGTCCCTGTGCTCTTCTCCAGCATCGGTGTGGAGCCCTACAATGACGCAGACGAACGTTCGCTGGCACTGCAGACTGCACTGAGGAAACCAGTCGTCCGCCAGATCACCACCAGAGACGATCTGGAATCGACACAGAAATACGTTGAGGGGACAGGGACTCCTACGGAGCTCGTGTCTGACCCCGCTGTCTTCGCTAATTCGGTGTTTGAGAAGGTGCTTCCGATTGAAGACCCGCGTGGACGCAGCCGGAAACGTATCGGCCTCGTCGTCACCAGGTCCGGTGTGTTCCCCGACAACGGAATTTCATTCAGCGAAGCTGATCAGCGCGACTTCTGGCTGGGTGTGATCGACGAGCTGAACGCTAGAGGCGACGACTATCGACTTTTCACCACTGGTCATTTCGACGATGAGATCTTCCTCGATTCTCTGGTTCGACACCACGGGGTGCAGGGGAAGAAGGCTGCAGTCACACTCAACTCACCAGAAGAGCTCATCGAACAGCTTCGCAGCTGTGATGGTGTCATCGCCTATCGTCTTCACGCGTCGATCACCTCGTTCGCGTTCGGGATACCTTCGATCGGGCTGACTTGGAACTTCAAGGTTCCAGACTTCTATCGGTCTGTGGGGTATCCGGAACGAGCGCTGGATTCGGCAGATTGGAAGCCGTCCACAGTTCTCAGCGCACTCGACAGAGCAATGAGCGAGGGAGTGGAGAAAGATGACGACTTCATGATCTCGGTCTATCGAACGCTGTTCTCGGGGATGAAGGACATACTGAAGCCTGGAGAACAGATGGAACCCTATTCGCTTGAAGAGCTCCGCGCGAAGTTGCCCCGATATGCGGGAACCTCGCGCAAACAGTACCAGGAAAAGATGCGTCGTAAATTACGCCGTTCTTACGGTTTTTATCAGGACCAGATCCGCAAGAACGTTGCCAGTGATACTGATACGGGACCAAAGAAAACAACGCCTCCGAACTCAGTCGGGCGTGTAATGAAGAAACTGCGCAGTCGATTGACCGGATCATGATGACAGGCTGATTCGTTGCCGCTGATTTTCGGGGCGAATTGGTGAGCGCCCCGTATGCCAGACTATGCAGTGTTAAATAGCAATTTATGCAGAGCGTGACCCGTTTCCCGGGAATACTGGTTGCGGGAAAGGGTCACGCTTGAAGTTTCCTTCACAGCACGGGCACAGCCACTTCACGAACTGGAAAGGAGAGCTGCGACAGCTCTTATTCGGCTGTGTCATTTCTCGCCGTTGCGAATGCCGATGTGCCGCGTTACGAGGGCGATCGTATCAAGTGTCGTCGTGGATGCTTCGAGGCGAAAGCCACCGAAGGGGCCATCTGAGTGGAAATGGTGGCCTACCGGTCTGAGCCCTGAATGTCGATGGTGGTGCCTCTTGCATCAGCGAGCGTCAGCGTCCATCCTCCCTTCTTCGTGATCCCATAGGGCATGATCACGGAAGCCGATGTGGGCGAATGAACGATGAGTTCTACTGGTTTTGTGTGCGAACCTGATTTTGTGCAGATTTTGGCTGAGACTAGATCGCGAACCTGGCCGGCGAGTATGCCGACCTCTGAACGTCCTACTCGGTAGGAGTCGACAAGGTGTGTCTCTCCTCGGTCCCTGGCGTTGGCGTGTTCCTCGGTGGGACCCACATCTACAGAGAGGCCTTCGGACTTGGCGAAGAAGACCACAGCATCGAGGGGATTCCCAATGAGCATAGGTGAGATGTCGAGACTTTTCGACCGCGACTGACCGAACCGTTGTCGGACTGGAATTCCGCCCCATGTCGCTTCGACATCGATGTCCCATACGGACGAATCGGTGAGCGCAGCGACGTCGAAAGTCGTCCGGAAGCGAACTCGCGTGCCGAAACTGCGTGTATAGGATCGTGCGGTGTCGAGTTCGTGAGTGATTTCATCACCAACTTTGCGGTGTCGGAATATTAGGCGCGCTGACTCCGGTGGTGTACTCAGTCCATTGACTCCCAACTCTCCGGTGAATGTGATCGCTGTGTTCTTGTTTGCGATCGACTCGAGGTGAGCGCGGAGGTTCACTTTGAGGTCGCCAATCTTTCCTCCACGCTGGGGAACATACACAAACTGCGACTCATCGGAATCTAGGCTGATGGGCAGTGGCTTCTTCTCGTGGAGAATGCGGCTCACCTCCTCGACTTCATCGAGGTCGCCCCTTAACGCCAAGTCGACGAGAACTTGTGACTCCGCAGTTCCGTGATCGCGGATTCGGGGATTCCACAGCGGTGTGACGACATCGCTGAACTCGGCGAGCATTTCCTCCCTCTCAGATCGGTTGTGTGCAGGGAGCAACTTTTTGCCGAACACCGCCGTGACTCCGGCACCCCCGATGATCGGGCGTCTAAGTAGATGATCTCGGCGTTCGCCTGGTTCGGTGTTATCGACGATCGTTTGGATGAGCGTGAGGATTCGGGACAGATGCTTGCGCGGGGGTTGGCCAGTCGCGGTGATATTGGTTCCGTCGTCTCTGCCGCGCAGCCAATAATAAACTTGATCAGTAAGTATCGAGATGTGGGGGCTGTGAAGGTACGCCTTCATTGTGAACGGCTGATCTTCGCCGATCTTGTATCCGAGCGGAAATCGGACGTCATTGTCCATCAAGATCGATCTGCGAAACAGTTTCCACGCACCGAGCGTCGAATTGGCCTTTGACTCGATGAAATCGACTGCAAAAAGAGTGTTACGGAAAGCAGTCGTCGGCACACTTCCGGCCCTCTGCTTGCCGAAGAGCCCCATCTTGCCGAGCACAACGCCCGAGCCTGTGCTGTCCGCGACCTCGGTCAGTCGAGAAAGCGCGTTCGGGGAGAACTTGTCGTCCGCGTCGAGAAAGAAGACATATCTCCCGCGGGCATGTTCCAGCCCGACGTTACGTGGTGCAGCAGCAGAACCGCTGTTAGGGATCGAATAGACGTGGAGGTCGTCGCTGGCTTCGGCTAGTTCATCGAGAATTTTCAGAGAATCGTCTGTGGACCCATCGTCCACGGCGATGATCTCTACCGACCCGGGGGGCATGTCCTGAGCTCTGACCGAGCCGATTGTCTCGTGTAGATACTTCTCGCAGTTGTAGACAGGGATGACAACGCTGACGTCAATTTCGTTTGAATCAGGGAAGATCTCGTTGGGGTTGTCCGTCATTTTTCGGCTCCAAGGCAACATATCCGGGGGGATGGGTTTGCTTCAGGCATAAGAGTACATCTGCTGTTGCCCGGGGTTAGGGAGGCGCGTCGATGGCGCCGAAAGGGAAAACTCTTCTTGCTGGTAACGCGGGGAACGTGTGAACTACAGAGTTCGCTCACCGTTTCATTTGTGTACCGAGCACAGCCCAAAGCCCCAGTAAGTCTTGCCAAAATCGCAACTCACGTGCACACTATAGTGGTGGTCACGACAAGCAATGGCGCTGACAGCGCACAGACGTTGCTGGTCACCCGTGTCCGCACAGCTATCCGAGACGCGGGAATCAACCACAGCGAAGTCGCCCGACAGGTCGGGCTGGACGCGAGCAAACTCTCGAAATCCCTCGCTGGAACACGAAAATTCCGGGTTGAGGAGATCTCTCACATCGCCGAACTCACCGGGGTCACCACGGATTGGCTGACGACCGGGCGAACGGCACAGCCGCCTCGGCGAACGATCGTCTCCGAAGCTGCCGCCGCACATGAGGATGAGCCAGCGACTCATGCGAACGATGCGCCGGCGGCTGCTGACGGGGGAGAGACCCCCGCTCCGCCGCCCACGGCGGACTGGATGTCGAAGGGCACCCGCAATCGGGTGAAGATCATCGCGGCAGCCTGGCGGCTCTATGCCGATCTCGGCATCGACAAGGTCCGCACCGAGGACGTCGCCCGTGCCGCCTCGGTGACCATCTCGGCGGTGAACTACCACTTCCGGACGAAAGACCAGCTGCTGCAGTCGGCCCTTCGCTACTCTCTCGACGTCATCGCCGAGACCCGCCACCTCAACGATTCCGCCGACCCCATCGGCGTGCTCCGCCACTTCGCACGCATCCATGCCGGAGTCGACCCGAAGATCCGGAGAGTGTGGTCGATCTGGCTCCAATGCTGGGCCCGTGCAGCCACCGACGAAAGCGCCCGTGCGAACCTCACCGCCGTCTACGGCGAATGGATGGACATGATCACCACCGTCATCGACGGCGGCCAGCGCACGGGAACGATCCGGAAAGGCAACACCGCACTGATGGTGAAATCCCTGTCGATCTTCATCGACGGCCTCGGCGTTGCCCGCACCACCGAGCACATGCCCATCACCGATGACGAGGCACTGACCATGCTCGAGAATTACCTCGCTGCTCACATCCTCAACAACGACGCGTCCACCGACGACACCCGACACCCGAAGTCAGACCGGGTCGCCACAGCCGGCCGACCCGAACCGACGTCCTAGGAAGAAGGCACATGAGATCACCGAACCGAAGACAAGCGCTGGGCGCAGGCCTTGCCGTGGCCGGCGTCGCGGGCTTGAGCGCCTGCGGCGGCGGGGAAGTCGGTGCCGCCGACGCCGGCAAGCCCGTCAAAGGCGGAACCCTGCGCGTCGGAGTCACCGGCGGCAACTCCGCGGACACCGTCGACGCCCACATCCCCGTCAACAACGGCGACGTCTGCCGAGCCGTCAACCTCTACAACGCCCTCTACGGCTGGGACGACGACTCCCAGGTCGTGCCCCTGCTGGCCGAATCGATCAAGGCCAACTCCGACTCCACCGTGTGGACGTGCACGCTGAAGGAGGGCATCAAGTTCTCCGACGGCAAGCCGATCACCTCCGAAGACGTCGTGTTCACGTTCGAGCGGATCAATGACCCCGACGATCCGAAGACTGCGGCCGCGAACTTCTCCATGCTGGAGAAAGTCGTCGCCAAAGATGACCGCACCGTCGAATTCCGACTCAGCGAACCCAACGGCCTGTTCAAGGACGCCGTCGCCGAATACACCGCCGCCATCGTCCCCGTCGGCTACGACCCGGAAAACCCGGTGTGCTCGGGACCGTTCAAACTCAAATCCTTCACGGCTGCTCAGTCGACGGTGCTCGTGCCCAATGAGCACTATTTCGATTTCGACAAGATGTACCTCGACGAGGTGGAGGTGCTCAACTTCAACGACGACGATGCCCTCATCAACGCCCTCCTGTCGACCCAGGTGGACGCGATCGCCGGCATCCCACTCGCCCTCGTGGAAGTCATCGCCGCCGATGAGCGCATGTCCATCCTCAACTCGAAGACCGGCATGTGGCTGCCCTTCACCATGCGCGTGGACAAGAAGCCCTTCGACGACGTCAAGGTCCGGCAGGCCTTCCGGCTCGTCGTCGACCGGGAGCAGATGATCGAACAGGTGCTCTCCGGCTACGGCACCCTGGGCAACGACATGTTCGGTCCGCTGAGCGAAAACTACCCGAAGTTCCCGCAGCGCAAACAGGACCTGGACAAAGCGAAGAAGCTCCTCGCCGAGGCGGGCTACCCCGACGGGCTCGACGTCGAACTCGTCACCGCCCCCATCCAATCCGGAGCCGTCGAAGCCGCCCAGGTCTTCGCCCAACAGGCCGCCGACGCCGGAATCCGAGTCAAGATCCGCAAGGTCGACGCCACCACGTTCTTCGGCGACGGATACCTCCAATGGGACTTCGCCCAGGATTTCTGGTACACACGTGACTTCATGCCGCAGGTCATCTCCTGCGCACTGTCCGAATCACCCTTCAACGAAACCCACTGGGACGAACCGAAGTTCAACAAGGTCTTCGACAAAGCTCGAGCCATTCCTGACGCAGGGGAGCGGCGAGACCTTGAACACGAGCTGCAGAAGATGCTCTACGACGACGGCGGATACATCGTCTGGGGCTTCGCCAACCAGGTCGACGCCTTCCAGAAGTACGTCGGCGGGCTCGTCCCCAACTCAACAGGACGACCCCTGAGCGGTTGGAGATTCGACCGCGTATGGATCGGAGAGGTCTGACATGTTCGGAAAAGTCATCGGTAAGCGGCTGCTTTTCTCCGCGTTCATCCTCATCGCAGTCTCCCTGCTCGTCTTCGGCGCCACCCTGCTGCTGCCCGGCGACGCCGCTAGGGCGATCCTCGGCCAACAGGCCACCCCGGAGCGCATCGCAGCCCTGAACGAACAGCTGGGACTCGACCAACCCGCCTGGCAGCGGTACTTCACCTGGCTGGGAGGACTGTTCGTCGGCGACTTCGGAACCTCCTCGGCGACGGGAGGATCCGTCGGGGCACTCCTCGGCGATCGGATCGGTGCCTCCTTCATCCTCATGGGACTGGCCGCGATCATCTCCGTGCCCTTGGGCATCGGACTCGGCGTCTTTCAGGCGCTGCACCGCGGGAAGCGCCGCGATCAGGCGATGACCGGAGTCAGCCTTGTGCTGGCGGCCATGCCCGAGTTCGTCATCGGCATCGGCCTCATTGCCATCTTCGCCACCTCGGTATTCCAGATCCTGCCGGCCGTCACCCTGGCCCCGCCGGGAGAACCCGTGTGGAACCGGCCTGAGCAGCTCATCCTGCCGACCCTGACACTCATCCTCGTCGTCACCCCCTACATCGTGCGGATGATGCGGGCGACGATGATCGAAGTCCTCGACTCCGGATTCGTCGAGATGGCCAGGCTCAAAGGTGTCCCGGAGAAGCGCGTGATCATGCGCCATGCCGTGCCCCACGCACTCGGACCGGTCGCTCAGGTCGTCGCGATCCAGCTGGCCTGGCTGGCCGGCGGTGTGGTCGTTGTCGAGTTCCTGTTCCGCTACCCGGGACTCGGCCAAGCACTCATCGATGCGGTCACCTACCGTGACGTGCAGGTCGTCCAGGCGATCTCCATGCTCGTCGCCGCGGTCTACGTCGTGGTGAACCTGGCAGCCGACGTCGTCGGCATCCTCACCAACCCGAAACTCAGGAGCGCAGCATGAGCACCGACGCCCACAGCCTTGACGACCTCAAGTCCGCGGCCACCGATGCCGCTGAAGTTCCCAAGGAATCCGCCACCACCTACGTTCCCTTCTACAAGCGGGTGCTCGCGCAGAAACAGGGCAAAATCGGCCTGATCATCACCGTGGTCGTCGTCGCGCTCGCCCTGTGCGGTCCGCTGCTGCTGCCCTGGGCGACGGGCAACACCGCCACCGAGTTCGTCACGAAGCCGTTCAGTCCCTACGGTCTGTTCGGCTCGGACAACCTCGGCCGCGATGTGTTCTCCCGGTTCCTCGCCGGCGGTGTGACACTCATCGTCTACGGTGTGCTCGCCACGGCGCTCGGCATGGTCGTCGGTGCGATCATCGGCATGCTCGCCGCCTATGTCGGAGGAACCTTCGACGCCGTGATCATGCGGCTCAACGACGTCATCCTGGCTATCCCGCAGCTCGTGTTCGCCCTCCTGGCGATCACAGTGTTGGGCCCGCAGGGATGGGTGCTCGTGACCGTCATCGGCCTCACCCACGCACCACGCATCGCCCGTGTCGCGAGGTCCGCGACCCTGGGCGTCATCACCGAGGACTACATCAAGGCGGCCGAGATGTACGCGATGCCCCGGTGGAAGGTGCTCATCCGTGAGCTGCTGCCCAACATCACCGGCCCGTTGAGCGTAGAGGCGGGCCTGCGTCTGACCTACTCGATCGGCTACATCGCGTCGCTGTCGTTCCTCGGACTCGGCCTGCAGCCGCCCGCGGCCGACTGGGGTCTGATGATCAACGAGAACCGCATCGCCCTGTCCATCCAACCCTGGGGCGTGCTGCTGCCGGTCATCGCGATCGCACTGCTGACCATCGGCACCAACCTGCTCGCGGACTCCTTCGCCCGAGCTACCGCATCGACATCCGTGGAGGCATGATGAGCCCGAAGACAGAGACCGTTCGCCACGATGATGCGAACGAACCGAACGAGAAGATCGTTCTGCGCGTCAGCGACCTGCGCGTGCTCACGAACGCCGGCGACGAGATCCTTCACGGCGTCGACTTCGCCCTGTCCCGAGGCGAGATCCTCGGGCTAGTGGGGGAGTCGGGTTCCGGTAAGACCACGGCCGGTCTGGCCTGTATGGGGCACTTCCGGGAGGGCCTGAAGTTCGGGTCCGGGTCCGTGAGCATCTGGCCGCGCGGTGACGCCACCCACCTTGAGGTCGGCGACCTCGACGAGGTGGCCCTGCGAGATCTGCGTGGATCCCGAATCGCATACATCCCTCAGGACCCGGCACTCTCGCTCAACCCGGCCATGCGAGTGGGCGAGCAGATCCAGGAAGTCCTCGACATCCACGACTTCGGAGCCTCGGATCGTGAGCGAGCTGATCGCGTCGCAGAGGTGCTCGTCGACGTCGGCTTACCCGGGGATCGTGCCTATCAGCGACGCTGGCCCCATCAACTGTCCGGCGGTCAGCAGCAGCGCATCGGCATCGCCATGGCCTTCGCGATGTATCCCGACGTGCTCATCCTCGACGAACCGACCACCGGCCTGGACGTGTCCACGCAGTCGGTCGTGCTCGACACGATCCGGCAGATGACGGTGGCGAACAACGTCGCCGGTCTCTACATCACCCACGATCTTGCGGTGATCAAGGACATCTCCGACCGGGTCGCTGTGATGCTGCGCGGCGACCTCGTCGAAGAAGGCCCGGTGTCGGCGGTGCTCGAACGTCCGCAGCACGAGTACACGAAGATGCTCATGGCGGCTGTGCCCGATCTTGCCGGACGCAAGACCATCGGCGACGGGGCCGCGGAAGCGAAAGCCGTCGCCGAGGCTGATGAGAAGACACATATTCTCGTGTCGACGGGGGAGAAGCCCGACGACTCGGGATCGGATCGGTCCGATGCTGACGGGGCGGCCGCCTCGGCGGTTGATTCCGATGTCTCCGCTGTGGAGGGGAAGGGCAAGTCCGCCGCGGCGAACGCGCCTCTGCTCGAGGTCAAGGATGTGGCGCTCGCCTACGGGAAGGCGCAGATCCTCGACGGGATCAATATGGTCCTGGAGCCGGGGGAATGCACGATGCTGCTCGGCGAATCGGGATCGGGCAAGACGACACTGTCGCAGTGCGTGGCCGGGCTCAACGACGACTACCAAGGAGCGGTGAAGTTGCGGGGAACCGAGTTGGCTCGGTCGACGCGCAAACGCACGAACGAACAGCGGGTGGGCATCCAATACGTGTTCCAGTCACCGTTCTCCTCGCTCAACCCGCGGCGGTCGATCGGTCAGTCGTTGACGGTGCCGTTGGAGATGAGCGGTAACGGTACGGCCGCGAGCAGGAAGGCCACCGTCGAGGAAGCACTCGACTCGGTGCGGTTGGGACGGTCGTTCTATCACCGACGCCCCGGCGACCTCTCCGGCGGTGAGCGGCAGAGGGCCGCGATTGCTCGAGCGCTGGTCAACGCGCCGTCGGTGATGGTCTGTGACGAGATCACCTCGGCACTCGACGTCAGCGTGCAGGCATCGATCGTGGCGCTGCTGCGCACCCTGCGGGAGGAACGTCAGCTGGCGATGCTCTTCGTCACCCACAATATTGCGCTGTCGCGGCATATCGCCGACAACCTCGCGGTGCTCAATAAGGGCAAGATCGTCGACTACGGGCCGACCGCCTCGGTGCTCGAGGATCCATCGCACGAGTACACGCGGGCGCTGATCGCCGACGTGCCGAAGTTCTGAGGGGGCTGTCCGGTAGGTCGGCGGTCACCACGAGCGGCGATAGCCGGAGTATCGGTCACCTTGTGCGGGAATCCGCGACCGCACCCGCCAGGTCGCCGGAGAGCTCTTCGCGGGTGAGGTGGGTGAGGCGACTGATCGCCCTGATGAGCCCATCGGATCCGAGGTAGCCGACGGATCGGGCAGCGGAGGCAACTGTGAATCCTGCGCGGATTCTGCGCAGGGCCAGGTTGAGTCGCTTCCGCGTCCTCCACTGCACGAAAGACATGCCCAGGTCGTCTTTGATGATCCGTTCGACGTGCCGTTTGCTCATCGAATGTCGCTGGGCGACTGCGGTCAACGGCACTATCAGGCTCATGGGGTCGTCCACGATCGCTTGGACTGCGCGGTATTGCGGTTCCGGAATCGGGAAGTCATCAACGGCGAAGGTGCCCAGCTCTGCGTCGAGGGCTTCCCTGAGCGGCCGGCGCTCGGCCTCGCTGTTCGGAGACGAGGCGAGGATGAGCAGGGCGGTTTCGCGGATGGCGGTTGACCGGCGGATGTGGAGGAACCCTTCGGGCGGTTCCGTCTGCGGTGACAATCGTGGGCCGAGCATGATGGAGTCCGATTTCGTCGTGACCGAGTGGTCGATGCCCGAGCCCAGCCACAGGCTGGACTCGGAGGCGAGGCTGTGATGCGTCAATTCGAACCCGCGCCCGCGCAGATGGACGTCCACGGAGCCGCTGATGACATGGATGAGCAGAGGGTATGAATGGCTGTGCCAATCATGCCCGGTGAGGAGCACTGGTCGTTCCGTCCCGCTGTCGTCTCGTCGCAGGCGAGCGTGTCGTGTTGGTCGGGTGATGATGTCGCCTTTGTCGTAAGTGAAGCGAGAAGTTTGGTTAGGCTGGGCTATGTTCTTCGAGTCTAGTCCGTACCCGTCAATCGAGGTAGTCAATGTCCTTGCTCCGTCGAATCAGTGCGCTCTTCATGGGTGCAAGTCTTCTGCTCATCACCGCCTGTGCAGGTCCCACGAATACGTCCGAGACTGGTCCTTCGGCGACTGGATCCGAGGCCCGTACGGTCGTAACCGAACAGGGCGAGGTCGAGGTTCCGGCCGATCCGCAGCGGGTGGTTGTGCTCAACTACGCTCTCGCCGGTTATCTCTTCGACCTCGATGTGCCTGTCGTGGCCACGACTCCCGAGGTCACGGAAACCGACGGGGAGTTCTCGCCGTTCTGGACTGAGAAGGCTGAGGCGCAGGGAACCGAATTCCTGCCGTGGAGCAACGATGGATTCGATCTCGAAGCCATCATTGAAGCCGAGCCCGACCTCATCATCGCCGGAGGGATCGGATTCCCACTCAAGCACGCGACCGACTCCTACGACAGACTGCAGGAAGTGGCGCCCACAGTACTCGTATCAGGAGACAAGCAGACCTGGCAGGACCAGTTCTCCTTCATTGCCTCCGACGTGTTGGGCCGACAGGCGGACTATGAGAAGTTCGAGTCAGCCTATGAGGACCGAGTTGCCGAGGTGAAGGACACCATCTCGATCCCCGAGGGAGAGATCTCCATCCTCACGCTCGACAGCAAGGACACTCCCTATATCCTCATCGAGGACAAGAGCCTGTCGGCGGAGCTGAAACCGCTCGGCTTCACGACTGCTCCGCTGTTCGACGAGAACGACATCGAACCCTACACTGCGGGCGGAGACATGTTCGGACCCTCGCTCGAGGTGCTGCCTGATGTTCTTCGCTCCGAGACGGTCTTCGTGGTCGGCTTCAACAATGCGAGCATCGGCGTCGACGACCTCAAGGACGAAACGTCGTACGACCGCATCCCAGCTTTCGAATCCGGTCAGGCCCACGATCTCCCGTACTGGTCGATGCGCGGCGACTATGACGAGGCGATGGCTCTGCTCGACATCGTTGAGGAGATGTTCCCCGCGACGCAGTGACGACGAAGGCGATCAGCGATCTGTCGACGGCGTATCAGCCGGCTCGTCCTCCTCGTCGGCGTTCTCCTCGTCCTCGTGATTCTCATCCTCGGCGGTCTCGTCCTTCCGGCCGAAGTCGTCGGGGTCGACCTTGTCGAGATACTCGGACGACGGCGCGCCTCCGGCTTCGTGGTCGAGATTCTCCGTTGCCTTGCGCATGCTGTCGGCGGTGCTGCCGTCGGTGCTGTTGTCGTCGGTTGACATTCGGATCACCTTTCGCTGGAGTGCGCGGATGAAGAATCAGTCTACGGGGTGGTCTCGAGTGCGTCGACCGAACATTTCGACAATCCGCTGGAAGGCCGGTCACTCACTCGGTGAATGGCGTGATCGGCTCGGGCTGACCGAGTGAGTTGACGAGTTCTCCGGCGAGCGTGCGCAGTTTGATATTGCGATGCGATGAGGCCCTCTTGAGAATGGCGACAGCTTCATCCTGGCTGCAGGCCGCCTGGGCCATCGTGATTCCGATGGCCACGTCGATGACGGTGCGCGATTCCATCGCCCGCTGTCGGTGTTCGGCCGCCTCGGCGAAGCGGGCGGTTCGGACCGCCACTCGCAATGACCTCTTCACCGGTTCCACGAATCTCTGCACGGCCGAGAGCGTCGGCTCCCCGAAGCTGTGGGGCTGCATGGCGTAGAAGGTCACGACCGCTTGCGCAGTGTCGTCGATGTCGAGCGGGACCGCCACCAAGCTTCGCAGATCGTGAAGCACAGCGATCTCCATGAAGTCTCGCCAGCGCTTCTCATCCTCGGCGTCCTCGACGCAGATGATCGCACCGGTCTTCTTCGCCTCCACACGCGGTCCCGCTCCGAGATAGGTGTGGATGTCTTCGAATCGTCTCGCTGCGTCGTCGCTGCCGCAGACAATGGTGCTGCGTCTGCTGCGGACCAGCATGATCCCGCACGAGACCGGAGAGTCCTGCCCGATTTCGGCGGCGGCCATGAATGCGAGCTCATCCACGAAGCTGCCGAGCTCGTCTTCTGAGGCAAGGAGTCTGATGAGGAGTTCTGCGACCGATTCGCGGTGGGGGTCGGACGCAGCAACGGTGTCCTTCAACGTCTGCGGTTCAGTTCTGAGCCGCTGGCATGGATGGTCCGCGCGAGAATCTGCGGGTGAAGGGGAAGGCGATACACAATCAGGGGTCCTCACATCTGGAGGCCGCCTGCTTGACCTTGCAATATCTTACTCAAGGCTGGTGATATGCCCAAAATCGGTTCCGGGCAATTGTTCAGGCGGTCAGGCTGGGACACGATGACACGATCGGCATACCGGGCAACACCCCTACCGAGCCGCCTGAAACAGTGTCAGCATGGGTTCATACACTCGATGGAGGAAGGAAGATCGTGATGAGTGTTCACAGCGAAGACGAGAAGGAACCGACAAAGGTCCCCGAGGAAGCCAAAGACGATGTTGCGGAAAAGCCCGGTACGGATTCCGCTTCGAAGCAGCACGAGGATGAATTGGTGGATGAGTGGGAGGAAGAATCGTTCCCCGCGAGCGACCCGCCCGCACACTACTGAGAGGTGAAAGTGAGGGCCCGAGACCTGATGACCAGGTGTCGGGCCCTCGCCGCTGAGGAATCCTCCTATGCGGGTTCCGAGTCCTCGGGACCCTTCTCCGCGTCGAAATTCCGCCGGTAGCGCTTCTCCGCTTCGTCGAGCAGCCTCGGGGAAAGGCGGGCGATCGGTTCTACCTCGACGAGCAGCGGTTCGCAGTCAGGACCACGCCCCACCTGCTCTCCGGTGAGTATCCAGGCGAAGCGGTCGGGGTTCTTCTCCTGGAGATGCTTGTACTGGCAGAGCTGGCGAGCCAGCCAATCGCCCAGTGGGCGGGTCCACCAGTCTTCAGGGGTTAGAGGATTGACGGCCAGGCCGGGCAGCTCGAGACCCGACTCGAAGTCGATGCTCCCGCCCTGGGTGTCACTCTCGTAGCCTTCCGAATAGCGGACATAGAGCGGTCGCCCGGACGTTGCGAGCTCTTCGATCGTGTCCAGACTGTCAAGCCTGAGTCTCTCCGGCATCAGTGTGAAACCTCTCTCACCTTGAGGGCCACTGGCCAGGTCACTGACACCGACATTCCTCGGCTTTCCACGGCTTCGGTTGCCGTTGTCAAGAGCATCCTGCAGTGTTGTGCGGCGGCCAGCGTCTCCTCGATCTCGCAGCAGACGAAGACGGCCTGCTGATTCTCTTCATCGAGTGTGTAGTACAGCGCCGCAACCACGTCACCGGCGCGACGAAGCTCAAAAGCGGCTGCTTCTCGATCATCGATGACGGAGTAGGAGTCCGCTTCGTCCATTCCCGTCGGAAGTTCGGCGACTCGAAGAGGGTCGACCGGCGTTTCGCTTCTACTGCCAAGACTCTTGGGCATACCCGTACCTCACAAAGGAGAGGGCCGACTTCTTGACCTGCTCGAACTATACGTACAGTGCGCTGACACGGCAATAGGACTAATGCCTCACCTGCCGTGCGCTCGCGAACGAGAATCTGATGCACCGGACGATGGGCCTTTCGCGATGCGGTCTATGGACGAGGGACCATAGACCTCGACGTCACCGAGAGCGCTTTCCTCGAAAAGGTCATCGAGCTCGAGCAGCTGCTCGATCATCATGCTCAGGACGAAGAAGACGAGCAGTTCCCGAAACTGCGCGATAAGCTCACCGGCCGCGAGTCCTGAGGTTTCGCCAGCACGAGACGTCCCTCTGCGCCTTCGATGATGTACTAAGTGACGATCGAATCGTCGACGCGATGGATGCCTTCTGCAACCTCGGTGAGCGAGTTGATCAGGGGTCCTTGGTCTTGAAGCGTCGGCGGTTGAGAACGAGTGCGCTGCCGATCATCACGATCGCCAGCCCGAAATGCAGCCAGTTGTCCGGAGTGTTGAGGGGAACGAAATTCGCCGCGGATTCTGAACCGATGACGAGCCCGTAAATCCACAGGACGGCGTAGACGATTCCGCCCCACAGCAGGTAATGGAACGACCCGGTAGGGGAGCGGCGGACGAGGGCCCCGACGATGCCGAAAAGCAAGTGGACGATATTGTGCAGGATCGAGACCTGGAACAGGCCCAAAAGCAGCGCGGTCGAATGGTGGCCGGCGAATCGCATCGACATATAGTTCGACGTCGCTCCCGGGATGAACCCGAGGACGCCGGCTGCCAGGAAGAGTATGGTGACGATGAGAGCCGCCCACTGGATCGGGCGACCACGCTCATGGGGAACGTCTGGCCCTAGCTTTTCGGCGGTCATAATGCCTCCTCGACTGACGAACTGATCAGATTGCTGACGAACTGGTCAGATTGAGGTCCACGTTAGATTGAGGCCCCGCACCCCTCAACAGCTGCAGGTGACTCACAGACAACAGACGTGTGCACGAGTAGAAGGCCGGGACAGGTAAAGCGGCTGGCGCGGATTGTCAAGACTGTTTACAGGGGTCGTCGCACAATGCCAGGCTGAGAGGACCGCGCAGAGCGCGGCGGAATCCAGCGGGATTCCGACAGGTGAACACAGATGCTGAGGAGGAACAAGGGATGAACAATCACTTGCGCACGGTCTACGAGAGCGGCGGTTCATATGCCACCGTCTACCTTGAGGGACGAACTCCATCAGCCGATGCCGAGACGCAGCTGCGCCTGCGCTGGTCGGAGCTGCGAGACCAGCTGTCCGAAAGCGGGGCAGGGGAGTCTCTCCTCGAGTCCATCGATGCGATCATCCTCGTCGACGAACCCACCGAAGTGCACACAGACGGTCGGACCATCGTTGCGAACTCGGGGGGAGTTCTGCTGGACGAACACTGGGACGCGGCGCTGGGAGATGGCGACGCGGCGTACTTCGGAGACGTCCCCGAACTCGGAGCCTACCTCCGCCAGGAGTGCAGACAGTTCGATGTCGTTCTCGTCATCGCCGGGCAGGATGGTGCGGCCGTCCGCGAACTGAGCGTGACTCCGGATCGCGAACGCACCGAGAACGAGTCGGTCCACGTGACCGGCGACAACGACGAAGACATCAACAAGCCGCGGCGAGGAGCATATTCGCACAACCAGATCCGCCGCCGCGTCGACGAGATCATCAAAGCGAACGCCCGCAGCGTGTCCGACTTCGTCGATCGGCTCATCACGGAGAACGCGCCTGATGCGGTGGTTCTGGCAGGTGAAGTGCAGGGCAGAACGGTCGTCAAGGCCGAACTGTCAGTGAGGGCCGAAGAGCTGCTTCACGAGATCTCAGAAGGCGGCAACGACGATGACGGTGCCGAAGAGGCAATCGATGTGGCGGTGCGAACGCTCGTGACGAGACTCGCCGGCGAACGCGAGGCCGAGAACTCCGAAAGACTGGCCGAGAGTAAGGCCCACGACCGTGCGGTCGAGGGCCATGCCGAAGTCGCGAAGGCAGTCGAGCGCGGTGCGGTGGCGACCCTGCTGCTCGACGATGCTGAGGCAGCAGAGGGCGAAGCAGACATCATTGCCCAAGCTGTTCTGTCTTCAGCAGAGATCGAGCTCAGTCATGAGCCGATGCCTGAAGGCATCGCTGCGATCCTCCGCTACGACGTCGGCGCTGCGCTGGCGGACTGAGGAGTAAGTATCTATCGGTAGATATTAACCAATGAGTTAATACAACGTGTAGGGTTGGTCCATGACAGCCGATCTCGGCAGGCCGGAAGGACCCTCTGATGAATCGACCGACGAATAGTCCGACCCCGAACAACTCGAAGCCACCTGGCGACGAAGTCATTCGGCAGGCCCGGGTCTCGCGCCGTGTCCTCGTGCTCGGGGCGACCGGCTATATCGGGGGACGCCTCGTACCGCGACTGTTGCAGGCCGGTCACCAGGTCCGAGTCGGAGTGCGGCGACCGGAGAAGCTCAAGCAGGTTCCATGGGCAGCCGATGTCGACGTGAGGACCATCGACCTCGACACCGGTCGCGGTCTCGAGGACAGCCTCAGCGGCATCGATACGGCCTATTACCTAGTGCATTCCATGGGGTCCGGTGGGGACTTCGAGGCTGCCGAGGCCGAAGCTGCCAAGCGTTTCGTCGGCGTTGCCGCGTCTGCCGGCGTGGGTCGCATCGTCTACCTCGGAGGGCTGCATCCCGAAGGGCGCAAGTTGTCGAAGCACATGCGCTCGCGGGCGACCGTCGGGCGCATCCTGCTCGACTCCGAGGTTGACGCGATCGTGTTCAACGCCGGCATCATCATCGGCTCCGGCTCTGCCTCGTTCGAGATGATCCGCCATCTCGCCCTGACGCTGAGGTGGATGCCGGCACCGGACTGGGTGGCCAACCGCGTCGAGCCGCTGTCGGTCCGCGACGCTCTCTACTACCTTCTTTCCGCCGCGGATGTGGAAGGAACGGTCAACCGCTCGTTTGATATCGGTTCGCGGCAGATCCTCACCTACGCCGAGGTGATGCGCACCTTTGCCGCTGTCGCCGGTCTCAAGCCCCGTCACGTCATCGCCCTGCCGCTTCCCGCCCCGACCCTGTCAGGTATCTGGGTCGGACTGGTCACTCCGCTGCCGTTCGCTCTCACACTGCCGCTCGTCCAGTCTCTGCAGGAGGATGCGGTGGCCTCGTCACACGATGTCGACGAGGTCATCCGGCCGCCCGAATCCGGTCTCATCGAATTCGGCGACGCCGTCCGACTCGCATTACGTCGTGAAGTCGAAGGCGCCGTAGATACGAACTGGGACGCCGATGCCGGAGGACTCGACGAGGCGGCCCAGCCGCTGCCGAACGACCCGCAGTGGGCGGGCCGCCGCATCTTCACCGATGAACGGTCGGCGGCGATCCCCGGTCTCTCAGCCGCCGATGTGTGGCCCGTGGTCGAGGGCGTCGGCGGATCCAATGGCTGGTACTCCTGGCCGCTGGCGTGGAAGGCTCGTGGAGTCTGGGACAAAGCCGTCGGGGGCGCTGGCCTCAACCGAGGTCGACGGCTGCCGGACGCCCTGCGGATCGGAGACCCGGTCGACTGGTGGAGAGTCGAACGGCTGGAGCGGAACTCTCGCCTGTTGCTGCGCGCCGAAATGAAAGTCTCCGGTCACGCGTGGCTCGAATTCACACTGGCAGACTCCGACGATGGCTGCGAGTATCACCAGACAGCGACCTTCATCCCCACCGGGGCACGCGGTCACCTCTACTGGGCCCTCGTCGCCCCGTTCCATCGGTTCATCTTTCCCGCGATGGCGAAGAACATCGCCGCCGAGGCACGCCGCAGGGTGAGAGCGTGAATGTTCCCCGGTCTTGTTCGTGATCAGGGCGCTGCCGGCAGCATCGAAGCGAAGCCGTCCCGGTAGGTGGGGTAGCCGAGTTCGCCCATGAGCGAGCCGAAGCGAGTTCCATCGATCCGTTTACCGCCCGGCTTCTCGTCCTCGACATGGCCGGGGACGGGCACGCCGAGGCGGTCAGCGATGAAGGCGGCGACGTCGCCCATCTGAGCAGGCAGGGAATCGACAGCGTGGACCAGGTCCGGCGGTTTCGAGTCAAGTGCCAAGCGCTCGAGGCCGTAGACCAGGTCGTCTCGGTGGATGCGGTTCGTCCACCGATGATGGTTGAACTGCTGTCCGCGTCGCACGGAGTCGATGAGACGGGTGCGGCCAGGCCCGTAGATACCAGCCGGGCGGACGATCGTGAGATGGTCGAAGAGCTCGGCCGCCTCGGACTCGGCCGCAGCGAGGACCTCACCCGGCCCGGACCCTGGAGCGAGCGGAGCGTCTTCGGTGATCACACGCGTCGGATCCTCAGCAAGGACACGCGTGGAGGAGACCAGGACGACTCGGCCCGGCTGTGACTTAAGCACGCGTGCGAGACCTCTCAGCCCGTGGAGGTAGGACCGTTCATATCCGGTCCGAGTCGGTTCGTCCGAAGTGAGAGTGATGACGACCGCGTCGAGTGCGCCCAGTCGCGAAACGCTGCGGACCGGGACATCTGCCCTATCGCGGTCGGGAGCTCCGAAGCGGGAGAGGTCCATGCTGATCGCCTCGAAGGCATCGGGCAGTTCGGCGACGCGTCGGCGCAGCCCGATCACCTGGTGCCCCTGGTCGACCAGTCGCAGGCCCAACCGAGTGCCCAGGTCTCCGCACCCGGCCATGAGAATCCTGCGTCCGTTCGTCGTGCTCATTCCGCCTCACTCTTCATCCGGTCATAGGCGGCCAAAGCCGCCTGGCGCGATGCCTTGAGATCGACGATCGGCTCGCGATCACCGTGCGAGCGTTCCGCCCGGGTGAGACCGCCCGGACCGCGGCCCAACCACCTGCCCACGTACTCGTTGTTGGGATCGAAACGCTCACGTTGGCGTTCGGGATTGAAGATCCGAAAATACGGGGCCGCATCCGCGCCGCACCCGGCCACCCATTGCCACGAGACGGGGTTGTTGGCTTCATCGGCATCGACGAGCGTGTCCCAGAACCACTGCTCGCCGTGCCACCAGTGGATAAGCAGATTCTTCGTGAGAAGGCTCGCCGTGGCCATCCGCACCCGATTGTGCATCCATCCGGTCTGCCACAGTTGGGCCATGCCGGCGTCGACGAGGTCGATCCCGGTCGTACCGCTGCGCCAATGGTCGAGTGCCTCGGGGTCGTCCTCATAGGGGAAGGATGCGAATTCCGGCCGCATCGGCTCGGACTCGACGGCCGGCAGGTGATAGGTCAGGTGCCAGGAGAACTCCCGCCAGTAGAGCTGCCGGATCCATGCATGCCGGTCATCGTCGCTCATCTCCGGTATGTCCAGGGCCGCAGCCAGCAGCTGCCGCGGGGATAGTTCGCCGAAGCGCAGTCGCGGCGACAGGCCGGACGTGCTGTTAGGGTCGGCGGGGACATCATGCGAATCGGCGTAACCGTCGATCCCGTCGCTCAAGCACGCGAGCTCACGGGCCGCTTCCCGGCATCCGGGGTTCCAGTGCTCGGCCACGGTCGTCCGCCACCACTGCGGAGTCCTCGCCGAGGCGAAGCTGCCCGAGCCCGTGTCGGTTCCGTCGAGGAGGCCAAGATCGTCGAGACTGCGTCCCCAGGAGTGATTGTCCAGATTCTTCCGGTCTGCCTCAGCCAGGGGGCTCTGTTCGTCGGGCGGCGGCAGGACCTCTCCGACCTCGCGATCGCGCACAGCGTTGAAGAACGGCGTGAAGACCTTGTAGAAATCACCGCTCTGCGGGCTGACCGTCCAGGGTTCGACGAGCAGCGCGCCGGTATGGGAGTGCACGGCACGACCGGCATCAGCCAGGTCCGTCTTGATCTGTGCGTCGAGGCGACGTGCAGCCGGCGCATAACGGCGCGACCATCGCACAGCATCGACTTCCAGGTCCGCAGCCGCCTGCGGGACGATGTCGGCGGCGGAGCCTGCTGCGAAGAGCAGCGGGATACCGAGCTGTGCGAGTTCGGTCTCCAGGACGCGCAGCGATTCGTGCGCCCACCAGCGAGTGGCTCCTCCCAGCGGGCGTGGGCCCAGGCCGTCGTCGCCGCGGCACTCCCTGATCCAGAGGCCGATCACCTGCCCGTCGCCGCAGGCCGCTGTCAGGGCCTCGTGGTCCTCGACGCGCAGATCGTCGCGGAACCACACCAGGGTGAGATGATTAGAGTCTGTACTCGCTGGGGAAGCCGCGATCACAGCTGGTTCGCCCAGTCAGCGTTGCTCAGGGACAGCTCATCGGCCATTCCGTCGAGGAAACGGATGACGGCATCGCGTTCACGGTGACTGAGGCGGGCGGCGGCGTAGACGCGTCTGGCTTGGGAACGCCCCACGGTCTCTCGTGCCGAGCGCGCCGTCTCCGCGGTGATCTCGATGGCGTAAGCTCGGCGATCACTGGGATGCAGCCTTCTGACGACATGCCCTTCACGCTCCAGGCGATTGATCAGCTTCGTCACCGAGGCCGCCGACATGGACATGTGAGCAGACAGCATCTTCGGCGTCACCACCGAATCCTGCCGCTCCGCAGCGAGGAGATAGTGCAGGGCGTGCATGTCCTGTTCGCTGAGCTTCATGAATCTGCGTGAAGCCGCGGAGAGTCTGCGCTCGGCCTCGCGCAGTCGGGCGAGTGAGTTCATGAGTCGAGCGATCTGCTCGCGGTCGACATTCGACAGGTCGGAGGAGTCGATGAGGTCGCCGGGAAAACGGTTTTGCGATCCGGTGTACATGTTCTCTGTGATCGGGTCGTGAGCGCCCGCGGCCTCTGATGACTCCATGCCGCAATCCTACTGATTCCTGCCCCTTGAGCGTAGAAGAATAACCCTCCTAATATAGTACACCGAAGCATAGTATATGCGGAGGGTTATTACATCGTGAGTATGTCAGCTGCTGGTCGAGTAGACCTGCTCGGAGCCTCCGGTGCGCACGCGATTGCGGCGGCGGGTCTCCGGGCTCGTGCCGCGCGAATCGGATGAACGGCGGTTGGCCGGCTGACCGGAACGCGACGCCGAACCCTGACCACCGGAACGGCTGCCGCGAGCCGACTCGCGACGGCGGCTGCCCTCGCCGCCGCGACCGCCCTGGCCGGATCCGCCGCTGCGACCGAAACCATTGCCACGACCGCCTTGGCCGGAACCGGTGCCGCGGTTGTTCTGTCGGGAGGCGTTGCCGTTGCGCTCTCCGCCGTTGCCACGGGACTTCTCGCGGCTGCGACCCGACTCGTCGGCGGTGCCATCGCGGCCCGCGCTTCCACCGCGTCCACCACGGCCGCCTCGGCGACGGGACGACCGGCCACCGGACTTCGCCGGTTCGGTCTTCTTGCGCGGCTGGACGGGTTCCTTCGGCTGCGGGGCGACGTATTCGGCGATCTCACCGACGAGCTCGGTCACCTCGGGGGACTCTGCGGTGACCTTCTGCGGGGTCGCTTTGATGGCGGCCTTGCGCAGGAGGATCTGGGTGTCCTTGCGCTCTTCGGCGGTCATCACCGTGACGACGTCACCGGCGCTGCCGGCACGTGCGGTGCGACCGGAGCGGTGCAGGTACGCCTTGTGCTCGGTCGGGGGATCGACGTGGACGACGAGCTCGACGGAATCGACGTGGACGCCGCGGGCGGCGATGTCTGTGGCCACGAGCACCTTCGCCTCACCATCGGTGAACGCGGCGAGGTTGCGATCGCGGGCACCCTGCGACAGGTTTCCGTGCAGGTCGACGGCGGGAATGCCCGCTGCCGTGAGCTGGCGGGCGAAGCGCTTGGCCCGGTGCTTCGTGCGAGTGAAGAGGATGCGGCGGCCCGTGCCGGAGGCGAGCTTGTGCACGAGTTCGTTCTTGTCGTCGACCGACACCTCGAACACGTGGTGGGTCATGGCCGAAACATGGGAGGTCGCCTCGTCGACGGAGTGGAGGACCTCGTTGTGGAGGAAACGACGGACGAGCTTGTCGACGTCGTTGTCCAAGGTGGCGGAGAAGAACATCCGCTGTCCCTCAGCAGGGGTCTGGTTGAGGATTCGGGTGACTCCGGGCAGGAACCCGAGGTCAGCCATGTGGTCGGCCTCGTCGAGGATGGTGACCTCGATGTTCTCGAGCGTGAGGACGTCCTGCTGGAGCAGATCCTCGAGGCGGCCCGGGCAGGCCACGACGATGTCGACTCCGGCCTTGAGTGCGACCTCCTGTCGACGCTGCTTGACGCCGCCGAAGACCGTCGTCGTCCGCAAGCCCACGGCCTTGGCCAACGGGTCGATGACCTCGGTGATCTGCGTGGCGAGCTCACGGGTGGGAGCGAGCACGAGTCCGCGCGGATGGCGGAACTTCTGCGAACCCTTGCCGGATTCGGCCAGTCGGGCGACGAGCGGAATGGAGAACGCCAGGGTCTTGCCGGACCCGGTCTTTCCGCGGCCGAGCACATCACGGCCGGCCAGCGTGTCGGGCAGAGTGTCCTGCTGGATCGGGAAGGCCTGGGTCTTGCCTTCCTTGCTCAGCGTGTCGACCAGCTTCTGGGGAACACCGAGCTCGGCGAACGAGGTGGGGGCTGGGGAGGCCTTCTTCGTGCGATTGCCCGAGGCGTTGGCGGCGGTTGTGGCGGTGTTTCTGTTGCTGCCTCCGCGGGTGCGGGTACTGCGGGGATTGGTGTGAGTCTGTGACGTAGTGATGGGGTGGCCCTTCGACGTGCCGGAGGCCGTGCCGGTGCCGTGAATAGGTGGCAGGCAGCCGCTTCCGGTCATGGAATGAGCGCTGTCGGCGCTCTCGATCGCCGAGAGAAAACGGCTTCGGAAATGCGCGGGTGCTTTCACCCAGCTGCAGAGACGAGGCGTCCTGACGACGCAGGGAACCCGAAAACGGGTTCGCAAGTAGCACCAGTCTACAGGGCGTCGGCTCCCGAATCACATTGACCCCGCTGCCGGCCTGACTTCATCGGTCTGTGACGTCAGCAGACGTTCTCTGTCGGACTGTGACGCCGGCGGACGCCGTCGTTCGGTCTGTGAAGTCGCCGGACGTCACTCGTCGGCCCGTGAACTCAGCGGACTCGACATGGCGCGATCACGATTCGGATTCGGGCGCTGACCATAGCGTGAGGTCATCTCGGATCCACTCAGCTGGGATTCGAGGGCCAGCCATCGAACGATAGGACACCAGACCCATGGCACTCTCTCGACCCTCCACCGACCGGCGGACATCTCCGCCGCGCCACGGACGCCGAACTCTCGGATTCATCGGATTCCTCGCAGCAGCCGCCCTGACATTGTCCGCCTGCGGGGGAGCAGCCTCGGGGCAGGGATCGGTCGACGACCTCAAGGATCAGGCTCTAGCAGACGATGTCCCCGCAGGAACCGTGCTCAACATCGCCGACCAGCAGGAACAGCAGCAGGTGGCGTTGAAGTCCTCCGGTGAGCTCGACGACTTCAGCTTCGAATACGAATTCTCGAACTTCGTCGGCGGACCGGAGATCCTCGAAGCCTTCCGGGCCGGTGCCGTCGACGTCGCCCGCGTCGGCGATACCCCGCCCATCCAGGCCTTCGCCTCCGGGGAAGTCGTTCCGATCATCCTCGCCCTCCAATCCTCACCCGACGTCATCCGTCTGGCCACCTCCCCGGGCACGGACGTCGACTCGATCAGCAAGATCAAGGGCGCGAAGATCGGCTACGCAGAGGGCACCGCCCAGGGATCTCTGGTGCTGCGACTGCTCGACAAAGCGGGACTGTCAACCGACGACGTCGAACTCGTCCGCCTGGAACTCGGCGAATTCAGCGAAGCCCTGCAATCCGACGAGATCGACATCGCCCCGCTCACCGGAGCCAGGCTGGCCCGCTACCTCCAGGGATATGAGAAGGAAGGAGCCGGCTACCTGCCCGACAAGGAGACCGCAGGGCTGGGCACCGGGCTGAACTTCATCTATGCCCGCAAGGAAGTGCTCGAAGATCCCGCGAAGTCGGCCGCGCTGAGAGAATTCGTCGCCCATTCGATCCGGGCCAATCAGTGGATCAATGAGAACACCGACGACTGGGTCGAGGACTACTTCGTGAAGAACCAAGGGCTGACCGAAGACGAGGGCCGCTTCATCCGCGAGCAGGAGGGCACAACGGTCTTCCCGAAGCTCGACGACGTCATCGCCACCGAACAGTCCACCATCGACCTCAGCTACGACTCCGGAGAACTGCCGGTCGACGTAGACGCCAACGACATGTTCGATCGGCGCTTCAACGACGTCATCGAGGACACCGTCGACGAGGTCGGCGCCCACCAGGACCGAAAGGAACTCGACGAATGAGTGTGACAGTCCAGCCTCCGGAGACCACGCGACTCGAACCCGGTCAACACAGCGTCAGCTCCGACATCTCACCGGCACCGGAGCCGCGCGCGCCATGGTGGAAGCGCTTCTCACCGACACGCATCTCTCTCGGCATCGTCATCCTTCTGGCCATCTGGGTGAGCGGTTCGGCCACCGGTCTCATCGACCCGCGCGTCCTGCCCGCACCGTGGACGGCGATCTCGACGGGAATCTCCCTGACGGAGAACGGTCGCCTGCCCGAGAACCTCCTCACCTCCCTCCAACGAGCGGCACTCGGCCTGGGCATCGGCGTGATCGCCGCGATCCTGCTCGCCCTCGCAGCGGGACTGACCCGCCTCGGCGAGAGCCTCATCGACGGTCCGATGAACATCAAACGCGCTGTGCCCACCCTCGCCTTCATTCCGCTGGCGATCGTGTGGCTGGGCATCGGCGAAGGCATGAAGGTCACCCTCATCGTCTTCTCGGTCATGGTGCCCATCTACATCAACACCCACGCCGCACTGCGCGGACTCGACGGCCGGTACCAGGAACTCGCTGCCACGCTGCGGCTGAGCAGACGCGAATTCGTCACGAAGGTCGCACTGCCCGGAGCGCTTCCCGGATTCTTCACCGGATTGCGCCTGGCCGTGACCAGCGCCTGGACGTCCCTGGTCGTCGTCGAACAGATCAACGCGACCTCGGGCATCGGATTCCTCATGAACCAGGCCCGCCTCTACGGACAGATCGACATCATCGTGGTCGGCCTCGTCGTCTACGCCATCCTCGGCGTGGGCAGCGACCTGCTCGTCCGCATCGCAGAAAGGAGGGCGCTGACATGGCGCCAGACACTCTCACGGTGACCGACTCGGACACCACGACCCAGAACTCCACCACCCCCGCCGAGGCGGCTCCGCCCCTTGTGCACGTGCGCGGACTCACCCGCCGGTTCGCTTCCCGCACCGTGCTCGACTCCGTCGACATCGACATCGCCGCAGGAGAATTCGTGGCACTGCTGGGCCGCAGCGGCTCCGGGAAATCCACCCTGCTGCGGGCACTCGCCGGGCTCGACCCCGACATCGAAGGGCAGATCGACGTGCCCACCGAACGCTCGGTCGCCTTCCAGGACTCCCGGCTGCTGCCGTGGCAGAAGGTGCTCGACAACGTCACCCTCGGACTGCGCGGGGAGGGCCCTGGGCAGCGGGCCCGAGAGGCACTCGCCGAGGTGGGGCTGGCCGGACGTGAGAAGTCCTGGCCCAAGGAACTCTCCGGAGGCGAACAGCAGCGGGTCTCCCTGGCCCGAGCCCTGGTCCGCGAACCGGCACTTCTGCTCGCCGACGAACCCTTCGGCGCCCTCGACGCGCTGACGAAGTCGAAGATGCACGGACTGCTCCACACCCTGCTGACGAAACATCAGCCGGCGGTCCTTCTCGTCACCCACGACATCGACGAGGCGCTGCTTCTCGCCGATCGGATCATCGTCCTCGACGACGGCCGGATCTCCACGGACATCCGCATCGACGCAGCGCACCCACGCACCGTCACCTCCGCAGAGCTCTCCGAGCTGCGAACCTCGCTGCTCGAGGCCCTCGGAGTCGACGTCGCGGTCTGAGCCTCCACCCAGCCGAAGACGCCCCACCCACCCGACGGCCCCCACCCGCCCATCCCGCGACACCCATTCCATGACTCGGAAGGCACCGCTATGACGACGACACCACCGGAGAAGACTCTTCACCTCAACGCATTCCTCATGACCACCGGCCATCACGAAGCCTCGTGGCGGCTGCCCGAAAGCGATCCCGAAGCCGGCACGGACATCGACCACTACATCAGACTGGCACAGACCGCCGAGCGGGGAGGCTTCGATTCGATCTTCTTCGCCGACGGACCGAGCCTCCGCGCCGAGGTGGGCAGACGACCTGCCGGCAACCTCGAACCGCTCACCCTGCTCAGCGCACTCGCAGTGGCGACACAGCGCATCGGACTCATCGCCACCGCCTCGACGAGCTATAACTCTCCCTACAATCTTGCCCGCCGGCTCTCCTCGATCGACCACATCAGCCGGGGGAGGGTCGGCTGGAATGTCGTGACCACCGCCGGCGCGGACGCGGCGAGGAACTTCGGCCTCGATGAGCTTCCCGCCCACCGGACCAGGTACGAACGCGCCGAGGAATTCCTCGAGGTCGTCCAAGGACTATGGCAGAGCTGGGACGATGACGCCGTCCTCGGAGACAAGGAATCCGGCGTCTGGGGTGATGCGGAGAAGGTCAACGCCATCAACCACGAGGGCCGCTTCTTCAAGGTCGCCGGACCGCTCAACATCCCCCGCTCACCGCAGGTCTACCCGCTGATCGTGCAGGCCGGATCCTCGGAATCCGGCAAGGAGCTCGCTGCCAAGTTCGCCGAGGCGGTCTTCACCGCCCACCAGTGGCTCGACGATGCGATCGCCTTCGCCGCCGACGTCAAGAACCGTGCGCTCAAGCACGGCCGCAACCCGGAGCATGTGAAGATCCTGCCCGGCATCGTCCCGGTGATCGGAGCCACCGAGGCCGAGGCACAAGCGAAGGACGAGGAACTCGACCGCCTCATCCGGCCCGAGTTCGCACTCGCCCAACTCGCCCAAACACTGCGGGTGTCCCCGGACGAACTCTCCCTCGACCGGCAGCTGCCGGCCGATCTTCCCGCCGAGGACGAGATCGAGGGAGCGAAGTCACGGTACACGCTCATCGTCGACCTCGCCCGACGGGAAGGCCTCACGGCACGAGAACTCATCGGCCGCCTCGGCGGGGGTCGCGGCCATCGGACCGTTGCAGGCACACCCGAACAGATCGCCGACGCAATCGAAGAATGGTTTCGTGCAGGAGCCGCCGACGGGTTCAATATCATGCCCCCGTCGCTGCCCGGCGGCCTCGACGATTTCGTCGACACCGTGGTGCCGATCCTTACGCGACGCGGCCTGTTCAGACGCGACTACGAGACGACGACTCTGCGCGGGCACTACGGCCTGCCGACCCCCGGTCAACGGGACCACGGCGATGAACACACTGAAACGACGAGCAACGAGGTGGCATGACCATGACTGAACCCAAATACCTCTGGTACATTCCCAACCAAACTGAGCCCGGACACCGCGGCGATGAGGTGCGGGCCGATCACAACTCGTTGGACACGCTGACCGAGCATGCCCGGGCGGTCGAAGCCAACGGATGGGCCGGGGCGCTGCTGGGCACCGGATGGACGCGGCCGGACACCTTCACCGTCGGCACCGCGTTGGCTGCACGCACCGATTCCTTCCAGCCGCTCATCGCGGCCAGGCCCGGGTATTGGCATCCGGCGAACTTCGCGGCCGCCGCAGCCACCCTCGATCACCTCAGTCGGGGGCGGGTACTGATCAACATCGTCTCGGGCGCCGATTCGGCGTCGGCCTATGGGGACACTGTGACCGATCGGAGCGACCGGTATGCGCGCACTCTGGAGTTCATCCACCTGGTCAGACGACTGTGGTCGGAGGAATCGGTGACCTATGACGGGCGGTTCTACACCTTCAACGACGCCGCTCTCGGGGCACGACCGTTCACTGTGGGTGATCGGACGCAGCCGACGCTCTACTTCGGCGGGGCCTCGGTCGAAGCGGAGAAGGTCGCTGCCGCCGAGGCGGACGTGCAGCTCTTCTGGGGCGAGACCTATGCTGCCGTGGCCGAGCGGATCGCGCGACTCCAGGCGCTGTCCGAGGAAGTCGGGCGAGTGCATGCGCCGTTGGAATTCGGTCTGCGGGTGACCGTCGTCGTCCGGGAGACGAGCGACGAGGCGTGGCGTGTGGCCCGGAACCGCGTGGCAGGCATGCATCATGAGAGCCAGGCGAAGGTCTGGCGGGAGAACCACCGGCAGTCGGTGGGTCAGGACCGCCTCGTTGCTCTCGCCGATGAGGGCGACGTCCTCGACGATGTCCTCTACACCGCTCCCGGTCGCCTCGGAGGGCAGGGCGCCGGCACCACCTGGTTGGTGGGTTCGTTCCAGGAAGTCGCGGATGCGCTGAACCGCTACCGGTCACTCGGGGTCAGCCACTTCATCCTGTCGGACGCACCGTATCTGGCAGAGGTTGAACGGGTCGGGCAGAATCTCCTGCCATTGCTTCAGCGGGAGGATTCGGTTGCTGTCGAGCCTGCTGGCGCGGTACTCGGATAGTGTCTCTCAGTGCTGTTCGGGAAGGGGTTCGAGCTCGGCGATGTCCGGTCACTCGAGCGGCGAGCATCACCGAAGCCCAGCCGATGCCGATGCCCGCGATGTCGTCGAGGATGTAATGCCAACCGAAGTAGAGCGTGGCCACGACCGTCACACCGAAGAAGATCCAGGTGAACGCTCGAACGGCGCGATGTTGTTTCGTCAGCGTCATGAACAGAGCAGCGGCGAAGGTGACGGAGACGTGCAGAGATGCGAACGCGGCGACACCCTGGATGGAGTCACTGCCGATCGGGTTGCTGAGGTAGTCGAGGCGAGTGTCGATGAGGGATTGCTGGAGCTCACTGACCCCGGTCTCGGGCAGCGCCCGGAAGACCTCCGGGTGGCTGAATACCGGGCCGACCGATGGCAGGAGGTAGTAGCTGACAGTGCCGAGCACCCAATTGAGGCTCAACATGGTCGTATACCAAGCGCCGACGGCGTATCTGCGATTGAGCACGAGGACCGCGCCGAGGCTGATCGGAATGAGCGGCAGGTAGGCGAGGTAGGCGATCGACAGCAGGTTCGCCGCGATGCCGGTGCCGAGGAGTTCGTGCAGGAGCACCGCCGGAGTGTTTCCGCCCATGAGCCAATGGTCGAGGCGGAACAGCTGCTGATCGAAGAGGGTGCCCTCGCGGAACACCGGCAGCACGCTCTTGAGATTGCGGTAGGCGACGTAGCAGACGTAGAAACTCAGCAGTCCGGCACCGATGCACAGCAGACGGTGGGTGTTCCACTCCTTCTTGGCGATGTCGACGACAGACGTCGGCAGATTTCGCCACCCGTTTCGCCTCACCGTTTCCACGATCAGCCCGGCACCGATGAATCCGAGAACCAGCAGAGGCAGACGGATGTATGAGGGGCCGAGGAATCCGTCGGGGTCCCGCAACGGGAGATCGAGGAAGAGAGAGGAGAACACGGCGGCCGCTCCGACGAGGAGGGACAGCGCCATGGCAAAGGTGTAGGGCCAACGTCGCAATCTGGTCATCGGAACACCGTAGTGATTCACTTTTAGTACATCTTCGGATTTCCCTCGGAGGCGGCTGACCGGAGCCCCGTCTCGCCCGCGCCGGCGGGGCAGAACAGAATGGTTCACCCACTGTGCGGCTCGCGGCATTAGTGTTGGTTCATGACAGAAGGTCCATTGAACGCGCCCCCGAATCGCGATGACCCGATACCCGAGGGACTCAGACTCGGTGCCCGCTTCACCGGATACCTGCTGGTGATCATCGCGGGAATCACAGTCGCGATCTTCGTGGCACTGCAGGTCGCGCAGATCGTCGTTCCTTTCCTGGCCGGGCTCGTCCTCTCTGCCCTCCTGGTGCCCATGTCGACGTTCCTGCAGCGGCATCGGTGGCCGAAATGGTTGGCGGTGGTCACCGTCTGGGTCGTCGTCCTCGGCCTGTTGGCCGGACTCGTCCTCCTCATCACCTTTCAGATCAGAAGTGAGATACCTGAGATCCGGAAGCAGGTGGCGACGACCCTGGACGCGGCGAAGCAGCTCTTGGCCACGCAGCCGTTCAGAATCACCGAAGCCAAACTCAACGACCTCGTCGATTCCTCGGGGAAGTGGCTGCAGGACAACGCCGCCGGTCTCGGCTCCGGTGCCGCCGAGGTGGGCACGACGGCGGCTCATGTCATCGAAGGCGTCATCATCATCCTGTTCGTCACCCTCTTCGCGCTCATCGACGGACGCGGCATCTGGACCTGGGTCGTCAACATCTGGCCGAAGAAGGCGCATGCGCGGATCTCCGCGGCCGGTGAGGCCGGTTGGAAGACGCTGACGAACTTCATTCGGATCCAGCTGGTCGTCGCGGCCAGCGATGCGATCGGAATCGGAGTGGGTGCACTGATCCTCGGCGTCCCCTTGGCGGTGCCGATCGCCATGGTGGTCTTCCTCGGTGCCTTCGTGCCGTTCGTCGGAGCGATCGTGGGCGGAGCGGTCGCGGTGGGCTTGGCGCTGCTCTTCAACGGCTGGGTGCACGGCCTGATCATGCTCGGGATCGTCATCGTCGTCCAGCAGCTCGAGAGCCACGTCCTGCAGCCGTGGCTGACAGGACCCACAGTGAAGATCCACCCCTTGGCGGTGATCCTCGGGGTGACAGCGGGAGCAGCGGTGGCGGGCATCGCCGGGGCGTTCTTCTCCGTGCCGGTCATCGCGACTCTCAATGCGATGATCCACGCGGCCAAGGACTACAGAGTGGGACAGCGTTGAGACGGGCCGGGCCACGGTTGAACCGAGTGCGGATCGTCAAGGGCGCTCTTCGGCGTCTGCTCGACGACGAGTGCCTCGACAGAGCAGCCGGGCTGAGCTTCTACGCTCTGCTCTCTGCTGCCCCGGCGATCCTCGCCATGGTGTCGCTGCTCGGCGTGGTCGGGGAAGCCGAGTCGACCACGAAGGCGGTGCTCTCTCTGGTCCACGGAGTCTCGGCCGAGGCCGCCACGGCGATCCGCCCGTTCATCGTCGAACTCACCGAGTCGTCCTCGGCCGGAGCCACCCTCATCGGCAGCCTGCTGCTGGCGATCTGGTCGTCGTCGAAATACATCGGCGCATTCGGCCGTGCTCTGAACGCTGTCTACCGGGTCGAGGAGACTCGGCCGTACTGGAAGTTCAAGCCGCTCATGCTCCTGATGACCGTGGTCACGCTCATCGTCCTGGCCGCTCTGGGGCTGCTGCTCGTGCTGTCCGGGCCCATCGCCGAAACGCTCGGCGAGTTCATCGGAATGGGCGCGGTTGCCCTGCTGATCTGGAACGTGGTCAGATGGCCGGTCTTCGTCTTCTTCGTCATGCTGCTCATCGCCCTGCTCTACTACGTGACCCCGAACGTCAGGCAGCCGAAGTTCCGGTGGGTCAGCCTCGGTGCGTTCGTCGCGTTGCTCGTGCTGCTTGCCGTGTCGGCCTGCTTCGTTCTCTACATCAACAACTTCAGCAGCTACAACGTCACCTATGGGTCGATCGGGGGAGTGATCGTCGGGCTCGCCTGGGTGTGGATGGTCAACCTCTCGCTGCTCCTCGGCGCCGAGTTCGACGCTGAGATCGAACGCGAGCGGCAACGGCAGTCCGACGGTGCCGCAGACCGCAGGAATCAGTTCAGACGACGTGCGGCGAACTCGGCGGCATTGTGAAGCACGGTGTTCGTGTCGTCGAGGATCCGACCGAAGTGGAGGAACGAATGGAGCACATGCGGATACTCCTCGAAGCGGACGTCGTCGCCTGCCCGCTGCAGGGTCCTGGCCAATGCCCGGCTGTCATCGCGCAGCGGATCGAGCCCGGCGGCCGCGACGAACACCGGCGGCAGACCGGACAGATCGGCGGTGAGGTGCGCGACGAACGGTGAATGTTCGTCCTCCGGGGTCGGCAGGTAGTCGTCGAGGAGGTTGCTGAGGTCGTGGATGCCCATGCCGTCCCAGTCGCCGCCGTAGAGCCTGCGACTGGCCGAGTCGATGAGACCGTGGCTGCCGTAGATGGGCAGGAGGGCGCGCAGAGCCGAGAAGCTCGCGGGACTCGCCCCGATGATCTCCGGTTCGTCGCGCAGAAGCAGACCTGCGCCGAGGGTGAGAACCGCCCCAGCCGAATCTCCGGAGATGGCCAGACGTGTGCCGTCAATGCCGAAATCCTCACCGTGGCCGGCGAGGTGGTCGACGACCCCGGCACACTCGTGCAGCGCCTGCGGGAACTTCACCTCCGGCGACAGCGAATATTCGACTCCGATCACGGCGAAGCCGCCGGCAGCGGCGAGCACGCGCATGATCCGGTCATGTGTATCGAGGTCGCCGAGGCTGAACCCACCGCCGTGGAGGAACAGGAGACCGGGCAGGACCGCCTCGGTGGTGGGGCGATGGATGCGGATCGGAACGTCGACGTCGGCGGTGCGGATGTGGTGATCATCGGTGCGGCTCATGGTGGGGCCGCCTTCGTTCCACAGCGTGCGTTCGGTCCGGTATTCGGCGCGTTTGGCGGCCAAGGATCGAGCGGCAGGGGAGAGGTCACCGGCAGCAGCGGCGAAGTCCTCGCCGGCTCGGCGGCACGCGTCGGCCCGAGTGGCCTGGACAGCCATGACCTCGCGCATCTGCGGCGACATCGACGCAACGATGTCGGCAGGAATGGTGGCCAGCAGCGCTTCGGTGAGCGCAGGGTCGACGGTCACGCCGGGAATCATCAGCCTCATTCTTGGTCGGCGGCAATGATTCCCAGCTTAGCGAGGCCAGCGGCGGCGGCCACAGTAGGACTCACCTGCGAAGATCCGGAATATCCGCCGATCGACGCTGTTATGACAAGGGGACTGTGACACCAGTCCTTCACCGCCGAAGACACTGCAGGAGCGAACCCTTGACCGAACACATGCGTCGACACGAAACCGACCACGAAATCCCATGGTCACTGCCGATCGTCGTGCGCCGGTCCAAGACCGCCATCGCTCGCCACATCGACGTCCTCGAGACCACCTCTCGTGCTGTCGTGACCTTCCTCGACGATCCGCGCTCACAGCCGGGCGGGGACTGGAACGAGGCCGTCGAATACTGGCGTGACGGAGCGATCCGCAAGGTCGTGCGCCGTGGCGACGGGAAGAAGCTCGAGGACGCACGGGCACTCGGGTGCGTGAGCGTGACCTTCGGCGGCACCGACGATTTCGCTCCCGCCGAGGCGTTCGTCTTCGCACCCGGCCCTGTCGAACCCCTGCCACCGGAGCTGAAGAAGCTGCAGGTCGGCGGCACCGAATTCCCGGATGAGGGCGAATCCTCGATCCCCGCCGCCGAGGCGGTCGTGACGATCGAACTCTCTCCCGAGCTGACGCTCACGACCGGGAAGGCCGCTGCGCAATGCGGACACGCCGCGCAGCTGGCGTTCGAGCAGATGCCCGATGAGGTGCGCGACCGCTGGCGTGAGTCGGGGTTCAGTCTGCGCGTGCAGACTGCGACGAAGGACGCATGGGCGGCGAACGACCAGCAGATCAGCGTCGTCGACGCCGGCTTCACGGAAGTCGATGGGCCGACGGAAACGGTGCGGGCCTCGTGGTGAGGCCGCAGCTCGCGAGGACAAGACCCCCCTTCTGTGCTGATCTCCTCCGCCGGGAGACATGCCGCGGCGATGGTCGGTGAGGCCCGGGCGCCGGGGCTTCGGAGTCTTGACAGCTGACGGTGCCAGGACAAGCCTGGAGGGCCAGGCCGGGCCACGTCGCAGCACGTCGGCTGGGCACATTCGACACGCGAATATTCGTGAGGAGAAGGCACATGGCGACCTCCGTCAGCGACTTCATCATCGATCGGCTCATCGCCTGGGATCTGCACCACTGGTACGGATACCCCGGCGACGGCATCGGCGGCTTCGACGGGGCTATGGGCCGAGCGCAGGACGAGGGCAAGGACTTCACCTATGTGCGCCCCACCCACGAGGAGGAGGCGGCGTTCATGGCCACCGCCCACGCGAAATTCACCGGTGAGGTGGGCGTGTGCGTCTCGACCTCGGGCCCCGGCGCCATCCACCTCATGAACGGCCTCTACGACGCCAAGGGTGACAACGCCCCAGTCGTGGCCATCGTCGGGCAGCAGGCGCGAGTGTCGTTGGGTTCCGAATTCCAACAGGAGATCAACCTCGAACGACTCTTCGCCGACGCCGCGGTGTTCGTGCAGACAGTGGCCGCGCCGATGCACGCGCAGCTCATCGTCGACAAAGCCGTCCGCATGGCCAAGGCCTACCGCGGTCCGGCCGTCGTCGTCCTGCCCGCCGACGTACAGACGATGGACATGGAAGAGCCGGCGGTCGAGCATTTCGTCTCCCGTACCGGCATCGGCCACGCCGAGGACCGCCTGCGACCCGACGACGACGCGCTCGCCCGCGCGGCCGAAGTCCTCAACAGCGGTGAGAAGGTCGCCATGCTCGTCGGACAGGGCGCGATCGGAGCGACCGATGAGGTCATCGCCGTGGCGAAGCGCCTCGGTGCTGGTGTGATCACCACCCTGCTGGGCAAACAGGTGGTGCCCGGTGATGTCGACTTCCACACCCAGCAGCTGGGTCTGCTGGGATCGCGGCCGAGCTACGACATGATGCAGAAATGCGACACCCTGCTGATGGTGGGCACGAACTATCCTTACGGTGAATTCATGCCGTCGACCGGCCAGGCACGTGCCGTGCAGATCGACCTGTCGCCGCGTCACCTGGGGATCCGCTATCCCACCGAGGTCAACCTGTGGGGCGACGCGAAGACCACGCTGGCTGCCCTGCAGTCGCATCTGAGCCAGCACGAGACCGGGTGGCAGGAGAAGATCGCCGATGAGAACCGGGCGTGGATGAAGGAGAACACTCGGGTCGCCATGACCGAAGCCGACCCGATCAACCCCCGCCGTGTATTCGTCTCCCTCAACGAACATCTGCCCGAGAACGCGATCATCACCTGCGACGCCGGGAGCACAGCCGACTGGTACGGCTTCCACATCGAACTGGGACCGAAACAGATGGGCAACCTCTCGGGTCGGATGGCGTCAATGCTCGCCGCAATGCCCTATGCGCTGGCCGGCAAGTTCGCGCATCCCGATCGCCCGGTAGTGTGCACCATCGGCGACGGAGCCTTCCAGATGATGGGAATGAACGGTCTGCTCACCGTCAAACGCCACTGGCGGGAATGGTCGAACTCCACCTTCGTCGTCCTCGTCATCGACAACGGCGACCTCAACCAGGTGTCCTGGGAGATGCGGGAGGCCGGAGACCCGAGGTGGGACACGGCCCAGCTGGTCGAGTCGATGGACTACGCCGGCTACGCGGAGCTGCTCGGGTTCAAAGGCATCCGCGTCGACGATCCGGAGAAGATCGACGGGAGTCTCGACGAGGCCTTCGCCGCCGACCGGCCGGTCGTCCTCGACGTCCGCTGCGACCGCAACACGCCGCCGCTGCCGGCGCACATCGCCTTCGCACAGGCCAAAGGACTCGCGGAATCGCTGCTGGCCGGTGACCCCGAGCTCGGGCAGGTGGTCAAGCAGAGTTCACGGGCCACCGCCGCACGGCTGTTCGCACGCATGGGCCTGACCTCGGATGATTGAGGAGTTCTCTGCACGTCACGAGTACGCTGCCGAACCCATCGTGGGCGGCTGGTTCGCGATCAGGTCTCGGGCGCCTCGTCGAGGTCTTCGAGTTCTTCTTCGGACAGCGGCCGCGTCTTCGTGCCGTTGCCGAATTCGTCGAGGTAGATGACGTGTTTGACCATCTCGCCGGTCTCTTCGTCCTCGACTTCGATGATGTCACCAGGTTGGGTCGCTGGCTGGTAGAAATCTTCATTGACTCCGGTCATCGTGACCACCTCCTATAGGTATCTTCACCATACGATGCTGTGATCTGAGTCTCAAGGGATCCCCTTACTACCTGACGGGGGCCCAGCAACCTGGCGCCAGGTTGCTGGGCCCCCGTCAGGTAGCTATAAAGGGTCTTCAGGGTGCGGAATCGGTAGTCTGAGTTCATGGAACGACAGAGATATCACACCACCGGAGGTCGCGATCGCAATGTCGCCGAGGAGGCCCGCCCCGGAGAGGACGAGTTCCGCGTCGATATCGAACGGATCCGGTTCTCCCCGTTCTTCTCCCGCCTGGCTTCGGTCACCCAGGTCATTCCGCAAGCCGGATCCGGCACCGTCATCCACAACCGGCTGACGCATTCGCTCAAGGTCTCCGCGGTGGCCCGGTCGATCGCGATCACGTTGAACAATGCTGACGAGGCGACCCGGGAAACGGTCAGCCGCCTCGGCGGATGTGATCCGGTTGTCGTCCAGGCGGCCGCGGCCGCCCACGATCTGGGGCACCCTCCGTTCGGCCACCTCGGCGAGAAGGAACTCGACCGGGTGTCGCGGCAGGTGCTGCGCCTCGAGGACGGGTTCGAGGGGAATGCGCAGACGTTTCGGATCCTCACCGCCCTCGACAGCTGCGAGGCCACGGCGCGCGGTCTCAATCTCACGCGCGCGATTCGGGCTGCGGTGCTCAAATATCCGTGGGAGCGCGGGGAATGGACAGGCGACCGGGCTTCGTCGGCGGCGCGGATGCCGCGCGGGGTCGGTGACGATGTCAGTGAGGGAGCGATGAAGTTCTCCGCCTATGCGACCGAGGTCGAGGAGATGGCGGACGTGCTCTCGGCGTTCCCGGCGATCGGGCAGTATCAGCAGACGCTCGAGTGCGCGGTCATGGACGTCGCCGACGATATTGCGTATGCGGTGCACGACCTGGACGATTTCTACCGGTCGAACGTGCTGCAGTACACGGCTGTGTCCGCTGAGCTCGGGCGGTGGCTACGCGATCATCGCGAGTTGGCGGCCTTGGACACTGCGGAGTTGGATCGACGCCGTCCTGGCCATGCGCTCGAGGCGATCCGGCGGCACATCGGGGAGAAGGACCCATGGATTGCGTCGGAGGAGGCGTTCCGGGATTCGGTGGAGCGCGTCAATCGGGACCTTGTCGAAGGTTTGCTCGGGGTTCCCTATGACGGGGGACTGGAGGCGGATCGGGCGGTCACCGGATTCACCCGGCGGTGGATCGACCGGTTGCAGGCGTCCATCGTCGTTGATCCGGATCCGCATATCCGCAGTGGTCATGTGCGGCTGAGCCAGGAGGCTTGGCACGATGTCGTGGTGCTGAAATTCGTGCATTCGCGCTTCGTGCTCGAACGGTCTGACCTGGCTGTGTATCAACGTGGGCAGACGCGGATCATCGCGTCCCTGGTCGAGGGATTCCATGAGTGGCTGCTCGACCCGGATGAGTCGACGCGGATTCCCAGGCGTCTGGTCGATTCCGTCGAGGCGGCCACGCAGGAGTATTCGGATCTGTATGCGCGCAACCCTGCTGCTTTGGGGGAAGAAGGCGCGGCCGGGATCGTAAGGCGTGGTCGAGCACGGGCGGTCGTGGACTACATCGCCTCGTTCACCGATGCGCAGGCGATGTCGGTCAACGCCCTGATCACCGGTGCCTCGGAAGAGCCGTGGGAGGCCGGGCGCGGGTTGTAGGTCTAGTGCGTCGGGGTCGGGGCTCACCGCGGTCCCTTGTCCGCGGTCGAGGCCGTGGCCTGTTGTCGGCGGTTAGGAAGCGACAGGCACGCAAACGACGGGCATGCGAACGGCGGGGCCGGAGTTCTCACTCCGACCCCGCCGTTGGCGGTTTCAGCTCAATGACTGAGCTGGGTCACCCTCAGTGCTTGCCTGCACGGTAACGGCGAGTTGCCCACACCGCTGTTGCGCCGCCGGCGAGGAGCAGTGCGGCGAATCCGACCATGGCCGGGAGGCCGTCGGCACCCGTCCGCGGCAGGTCGCCACCAGCATTGCCCGAGGCGTTCGTGCTCGAACCGGCCGAGGTGTTCGAACCGGATCCGGCGTTGGCTGCCGAACCTGCGTTGGCCGATGCGGCCTGGTCCGAATCAGCCGAAGCCTCATTTGCATCGTCTGCCGACGAAGCGTTGGCCTCGTCGCCGTCGGCCGAGGCGTTCGCCTCTGCGCCTTCAGCAGCTGCGTCAGCCTCAGCGCCGTCTGCCGCTGCAGAAGCAGAAGCCTCCGAGGAGGAGTCCGCCGTCGACGCTGCCGAAGCGGCGGCACCGGCGTTGGCGTTGGCTGCAGCCGATGCCTGTGCGTTGCTGTCATCCGAGTTGTCGGCGTTCGCGGCGGCGTTGGCTGCCTGCTGCGCCGAGGCGTTCGGATCTGATGTCGCATCCGCCGAGGTCTCCGAGGAGGCCTCTTCGTTAGCGGCGGATTCTGCTGCTGCTTCGGCGTTCTCGTCAGCTGCTGCCGATGCCGTGTTGTTGGCATCGTTGTCAGCTGCTGCCTGAGCGGCTGCCTGTGCCGCCGGATCTGCGTCCGCATCGGCGGTGGCCGTGGCGGACGCCGAAGCCGAGGCCGCTGCGTTCACATTGGCGTTCGCGTCCGAATCATCCGAAGCGGTGGCCGCGGCTCCGTCATCAGCTCCGTCGGCATCCGCAGCGGCTTCAGCCGAAGCTGCAGCCGAGGAATCGGCGTTCGCTGCCACCGAAGCGGCTACCGCTGCATTGGCATCGGCTTCCGCGGTGGTATCTGCGCTCGCAGAGTCCTCATCGTTGCTGTCGGCCGTTGCTGTTGCTGCGGCCTGGGCTGCAGCGTTGGTCTCGGTCGTCGCGTCGGCTGAGGTCTCCGAGGTCGCCTCTTCGTTGGCGGCCGATTCGGCAGCTGCCTCGGCGTTCTCGTCCGCCGCTGCAGATGCTGTGTTGTTGGCATCTTCATCGGCCGCGGCTTCGGCTGCTGCCTGAGCAGCAGGGTCCGTGTCAGCGTCAGCCTGAGCGGATGCAGCGGCCGAAGCCGAAGCATTCGCGTTCGCCGTGGTCTCATTGCTGGCATCCGCGACCGTGGAGTCATCCGCATCTGCTGCAGCCGAGGCCGAAGCTTCCGAAGAGGAGTCCGCCGTCGCTGCGGTGCTGGCTGCTGCCGCCGCGTTGGCATCGGCCGCTGCTGAGGTATCAGCGTTGGTCGAATCCGAGTTGTCGGCGTTCGCGGCGGCGTTGGCTGCCTGCTGCGCCGAGGCGTTCGGATCTGATGTCGCATCCGCCGAGGTCTCCGAGGAAGCCTCTTCGTTAGCGGCGGATTCCGCTGCTGCCTCGGCGTTCTCGTTCGTTGCTGCCGATGCTGCGCTGTTCGCATCGTTGTCGGCTGCAGCCTGAGCTGCAGCCTGAGCGGCGGGATCGCCGTCGACGTCAGCGTCGGCAGATGCCGAAGCCGAAGCCGCTGCATTCACGTTCGCATCTGCTTCATCAGCGGCATCCGCGTTGGGATCGGCATCTGCCGATGGATCGGCGTCGGCGTCTGCCGCTGCGTTCTCCGATGCGGTGGCTGACGAATCTGCCGTCGAGGCCGCCGACGCAGCTGCCGCCGGGTCGGCGTTCGCTGCGGCGGAGGATTCCGCATTCGTGTTATCGGTGTTGTCGGCGTTCGCTGCGGCCTCGGACGCGGCTGTCGACGACGCGTTCTCGTCTGTCGTCGCGTCGGTCGAAGCGGTGGTTGATGCGTCTTCCGTCGCCGCAGCCTCAGCCGCAGCTTGTGCATCCTCGTCGGCGGCGGCCGAAGCGGTTGACGTGGCGTCGTCGTTTGCCGCGGCCTGCGAAGCTGCCTGGGCAGCTTCGTTGCCGTCGTCATCGGCGGTTGCCGATGCGGCAGCCGAAGCCGCTGCATTTGCGTTCACATCATCGTCACCGGGCTCCTCCGGAGCGTCCGCGGTCGCACGGACCGAGGACGACGCAAGGTTGATGTCGATGGCGTCCGCGGCTGGGAGCAGTTCCAAACTCACTGCACTGACCGTGAAGCCAGGCCCATTGTTGCCCTTGACCTGGCTCTCCTCTGCCGGATCCTTCGCAGTCGGCTGCTCGTTGATCGTGAGATCGACGACCTGATTGAGTGCGTTGAAGACCGGGTCGAGGGAGGTCAGGAGTGGGTTGACGATGCCGGTGACACTGTCAGCGACCTGCTCGGCTGTTGAGTCAAGGATTCCGCCGATGAGTGGCTTGGTGATGCCGAGCAGCTCGCTGATCAGCGGCTCTGTGATGGCATTGAGCAGTGTGCCCACTGGAATCCCAAGCAAGTCAATGTCGGCCTTGATGGTCGGATCAGTGTCATCAGTGCCTGCCAGCTGTCCAAGAGTGGCGTCCACGTTGATCGCGCCGCTTGCCGCGCTTCCGCCAAGCAGCCTGATACTGGCCGGCAGATCGATGACAAGGTGCACGTCGTTGAGCGCATCGGTCAACGTCTCATTGACCTTGCCGGACAGGGCGCCGAGAGCGTCGGCCACAGCATCGGTGATCTTCGAGATCGTGTCCGAGGTGAGCACCTGGGTATTCGGGTCGAGACCGTTGAGGTCTGAGGCGTCTCCGCCCTTGACGATCTTTGCGAGGTCGATCTGGATATCGCCGTTGCCGAGATCGATCGAGACGATGCCTGCATCGTCCGCGAGCTTCTCCTTGACGACATTCTCGACGACGCTGTTGAGTGCGTCTCGCACCTGTACAGAGACCTCCGCATCGTCGCCACCGATGTTGACCGATGCGAGTAGCGGAATGTTGACATTGACGCCGACACCGGTGAGGGCACTGACTAGCCCCTCGTCACCGATGACCTCTTCGAGAGTGCCACCCGCACCATCGACGACCTCATCGAGAGCGCCCGAGAGGTCGCTCACTGCGGGGCTCGAGACCGTGAGGATGCCATCGGCGACGGCGTACTCTGAGTCATCGGCTTCGCCGTTGCTGTTGGCCGTCGACGCGATCGCGCCGAGCTCGAGGCTCAGTTCATCGACGATCTGATCGGTGACCCCGTCGAGGTTGAGCTGGCCGAGCACTGAAGTCAGATCGACTTTGGCGTTGCCGTACTCGCCATTGTTGATGTCATCGAGATTGAGACCGCCGTCCGTCCCGACGGCACCGGCACTGGCCGTGGCGTCGTTGTAGGCAGGAGCGTTCCCATAGGCATTTAGCGCTCCGCCCTCACCGAGCTCGAGGAGGCCGTCGCCGCCCTCGTTGCTGATGAGCGGGATGCCGATTCCGGGGAGTTCGACTCCGATGGCTTGGAGCACCTCAGCGTTGATCGGAGTGCTGTCCGCGTCCGTGCTGGACGGAGAACTGCTGTACGCCGAGAGAGCGTCGACAGCGTCTGCGGTCAAAATGTCGGCATCGATCAGTTGCCCGTAGGCTTCTGAGTCTTCGTTCGGATTCTGTTCATCGGCGGCACCGGGCGAGGTCGTCAGCAGGGTCAGACCCACTGCTGTCGCCGCGGCGACAGACCCCACCGCGATCTTCCGACCGGCTCCGGGCCGGCCTCTCAGTATTCTCATGGTTCTCCACATCGTTCAGACCCTGATCAGGTCCAGGCGCCGCCTGGACGGAAACAGGCAGTTTCCTGACAGGACGCTCACAACGTTACGGAGTAATCAAAAAGTAATCAGCAGATCACAGGAAAAGTTACCTCGTCGTTATAGTTACGCCAAGGTAGGTTCTGATGGCTACTGCGGATGTCTGCGGCGGCAAGCCCCGTTTCTGCGCGATTCTATGAACCTGCAGGTGAAAGGCTTGCTACGAGGAGTGCGGTCTGACGAACTGAAATTTTCCACAGTCATAGTTAAGTCACTGCACACTCCCTTTTATGTCACGTATTGAGACGCGGGCGGGCAGTTGTGAAATCCGTCTGTGACCGTATGGCGACCGGCAAGGTCACGACTCCCGCGGTGTGGGCGGGACGCGCAAGACACCTCGCCGTCGCCTAAAGTCGACTCAACCGCAGCGAAGACGGCAATCAACGAAGGAGTTGACGCATGGCGAAGAAGGCACGATGGGCTGTCATCGGAGCAGGAATCATCGGCGCCGCAGTGGCACGCGAGGTCCTCATCCGCCACGACTCTGCCGATGTCACCCTCTTCGAGAAAGAAGACCACCCCGCCGCCCATCAGACCGGCCACAATTCCGGAGTGGTCCACGCCGGGCTCTACTACGAGCCGGGCAGCCTCAAAGCCACCCTCTGCCGTCGAGGCGTCTCCCTCCTGACCGACTTCGCTGCCGAACACAACGTCGCCTTCGACGAATGCGGCAAGGTCGTCGTCGCGACCGACGACATCGAAGTGGAACGCCTCCACGCCATCCATGACCGTGCCCTGGCCAACGGCGTCCCCGGCATTGTGCTGCTCGACCGCGACGGCCTGCGCGAGATCGAACCGAACGCCGAAGGCCTCGCCGCCCTCCACTCACCTCACACCGCGATCATCGACTACCCCGGCCTTACCGACGCCCTCGTCGCCGACTTCCGCGCCCACGGCGGCCGCGTCCGCTTCTCAACCCCGGTCAAAAACATCGATCACCGAGGCGGCCCCACCTCCCACGGCTCCGCAATCGTCCACACCCCGGTCGACGCCCAGGAGTTCGACCACGTCATCGTCTGCGCCGGCCTCCAATCCGACCGCCTGGCCGCCCGCTCCGGACAGGAGCGCACTCCCACCGTGGTGCCGTTCTTCGGGCAGTACTTCATCCTCGACGAGGCACACAGCAACACGGTCAACGGACTCATCTACCCCGTCCCGGACCCGAAGTATCCTTTCCTCGGCGTCCACGTCACCCGCCGCATCGACGGGGGACTGATGCTCGGGCCCAACGCCTTCCTCTCCTTCTCCCGCGAAGGCTACCGAGGACTCGGCCTCAGTATCCCCGACTCCCTGGCCGTGGCCGCCGACCCCGGATTCTGGCGCTTCGCCGCAGCCAATATGGCCACCGCTGCCCGTGAGCTGCCCGGGGTGCTCTCGATCGAGAAATTCGTCGCCGAGGCGGCCCGCTACGTCCCCTCGCTCGCCGGAGCTGACGGTCACCGCGCCACACGTGGAATCCGCGCGCAGGCCATGAATCGGGATGGAACACTCGTTGATGACTTCGTCATCGATCGGGCGGGAGCCACGATGTTCGTCAGGAATGCGCCATCCCCGGGAGCCACCTCGGCGCTGGCCATTGCTGAACACCTCGTCGGCATCATCGACGGGCGATGATGCCGGTGCCGGGCGTCGACGACGAAAGGCCGCCTGCCCGACCGTGAGGACGGGGAGACGGCCCGACGATCAGGGTGGCTGCTCAGCCGCACCGACTCACTTGGGTGTGCGGGTCTCTGCGCTGATGAACCAGGCCTGCTGCTCGAGTTGGGCGATGTAGCTGTGGAAGATGTCGGCGGTCGTCGGGTCCGCCGAGTCGACCTCGTCATGGGTGCTGCGCATCGACGCCACGGTTGCCTCGATCGACGCGACTATGTGGTCGATGGCGTCGTGGGTGCTGATCTCTCCATTCGGGAACTCCGGCAGCCCTGTCTGTTCGGCGATCACCGCAGGGCGACCATCCGGAGAGGCGTGGAGGGCACGCATGCGTTCAGCGATCTCATCGCTGCCTGCACGGGCGATGTCCGTGACTTCGTCGAGGTTGAGGTGGAGGTCGCGGAAGTTCGTGCCCACGATATTCCAATGCGCCTGCTTGGCAGTCAGGCTCAGAGCGATGAAGTCAACCAGAACCGTTTGGAGGTTCTTGGTCAGGGCGTCGGAGGCGATGAAGCCGCGTTCGGCGTTCTCGCGAGTGGTCTTCTCTGAGCCATGGGGGTCGGGAACTGTCACTGACTGTGTCATGATTCTTGCTCCTGTTCTCTCCGGTTTCGCGTTGACCCGGAGCCTGTGCCCACCATAACGCTGTCGGAGATGGCACGTAACCCCCGTCAGGATGTGCCTGACTCATCGTCCTGGGCGATATAGACGCGGGAACGCAGCCGCTGGGCGTGCGTGAGATTCTTGAGGTCGATGTCGCTGTCGAAGCTTGAGCCGAGTGCGCCGGCGACGACGCCCATCGCTGCGCTCAACCACGCGATGTCGAGGTAGTTCGTCAGCCGGGCTTCGGGCCGGTGGATCGTCTGGGCCATGAACTCGGGGTCGATGACGATGAGCCCTCCGGCGAGGATGCCGATGACCAGCAAAGCGTAGAGACCGGTCACGCAGACGATGAGCGTGAGCACTGTGGACAGGTTGTAGTAGAAGACGACCTGAGCCAGGCGTTCATTGACCGGGCGATCCCACAGGCGATTGATCGTCAGCAGCCATCCGACCATGACAGCGATGGCGATGATGCCGATCGAGATGAGTCGGAGAGTCGAGAGGTGATGCGACATCTGCCAGATGGAGCTGTAGAAGATGCCGAACGCCCCGGTCGCGGCGGCCGCAGCCATTGCACGGGAGAGTTTCCGCGCCATCCGCAGCGGCTCATTGGCCATGGTCATGCCCAGCACGAGGCGGGTCCCACCGGTGAAGGTGTGAGCGTGGAGGGTGCGGCGGCCGGATTCGGTTCGACTCGACCACTGTCCCCAGCGCGGAAGCCGATTCCTCTTCGCCGGCACATGCCCGTCGGGCAGAAGCTGATTGACACAGCTCATATAGATCTTGAGCAGACGGCGCTTGGTCGTCATCGCACCGAGGGTGGGGCAGGAGATCACGGCGACTTTTCGGGCGGGCAGCACCTCGGCGATCAGTGGTTTGCCCTGGGTGTGGCGGGGAATGTCGGTGAGCATGATGACGAGATCGGCATCGGGATACTGGGCGACGATCGCGTCCAAGGTGGACAGCTCCAGCTGGTGGTCGGCCTGGACACGCAACGTCTTCGTGCACACATCGACAGTGACCTCGGTCTCGAAGTCCTGTTGGAGGTGGTCGAGGAACTCGTCCTGGATCGAGGCCACACGGCGGCTCGGGGGACCGGGATCGGAGATGAGGAGGACGTGCATTTTCCCACTGTGGCAGGGGCTTCTCCCGCATGGCCAGAGCGGCGGCGAATTCCGACGCTTTCCCCACCGCGCATTCAGCCCGAATCTGAACTCGGACACCTGAACGCGTATTCTGATACCGACGTGTCGACGAGACGAAGGAGGACGCGGTCAATGGCAGTTCTGGTGACCGGAGGGGCAGGCTACATCGGTTCGCACGTGGTGCGGCTGCTCACCGAACGCGGAGACGACGTGCTCGTCGTCGATGATTTCTCCACCGGCATCGACGCTCGCGTCGAAGGCCTGCCCGTGGTCAACCTCGACCTCGCCGCCGCCGACGCCGAGGAACGCCTGGTGTCCGCGATCAGGGAACACGGCGTCGACTCGATCATCCACTTCGCCGCGAAGAAGCAGGTCGGCGAATCCGTCGAAGAGCCGGTCATGTACTACCGGCAGAACATCGGCGCGCTGACGAATATCCTCTCAGCCGTCGAAGCGACCGGCATCGAATCGCTCGTCTTCTCCTCCTCAGCGGCGACCTACGGCATGCCCGATGTCGACATGGTGCCCGAGGACCTCGAGTGCCGACCCATCAACCCCTACGGCCAGACGAAGCTCATCGGCGAGTGGATGATCGACAACCAGATCACCGCCTCGCAGATGCGGGGAACCACGTTCAATGCCGTGAAGCTGCGCTACTTCAACGTCGCCGGCGCCGGCTGGAACGAACTCGCAGACACCGCCGTCATGAACCTCATCCCGATCGTGCTCGGACGGCTGAAGGACGGCAAGGCGCCGATCATCTTCGGCGACGACTACGACACCCCCGACGGCACATGCATCCGCGACTACGTCCACGTCAAGGACCTCGCCGAGGCGCATATCGCCGCCCTCGACTACATGAAGGCCGGCGGCACCACGGAGACCGTGTTCAACGTCGGCACCGGAACCGGCGCCTCGGTGAAGGAAGTCATCGACACCATCGCCGAGGTGACCGGCCGTGACATCGTCCCCGACATGGGCGAGCGTCGCGCAGGTGATCCGCCTGCGTTGGTCGCCGATGTCACCCGGATCTCCGCCCTGCTCAGCTGGAAGGCCGAGTTCGGTCTCGAGGAGATCGTCCGCAGCGCCGTCGAGGCCGCCGGGATGCTACCCGAACTTGACTGATGAACCAGCCGGGCCCATCCGCGACAGCGCTTCAGTGGGTCCGAGCACGCTCCGCGCCAGGGCAGGAGCTGCCGGCCGAGGCGCGAGTGGCACTGCATTTCCATCCCGGTGCTGATGCTTCGGGGGCCGGAGTGCTCGCGTCGATCCTCGACTGTGGGCAGTATGTGTCCCAATTCGTCACGGGCACGAGCAACGGGGGCCTGACCGCCGTTCCCGGTGGCGACCGATGGCATTGGGAGCAGAGGATATTCGGCGGAGCCTATGACCATGCGGAGGTGCACCACCGACCGGTCTATGGAGCTCTTGACCTCGACGGCGACCCCTATGGTCCAGCACCGCGATTCGGGTCGTCCTACCTGAGGCTTCGACCGGAGACACTGGTAAGAGCGACCTTTGCCTATCCCGATAGCACTTTCGGCCCGGAACTCTTCGGTGTCGCTGATCGCATGGGACTCATTGCTCACTTTCGTCGCGACGAGTTTGCGGACGATGGGGCTGCCGCTCAATCGGGCGGTATGTATCGCGACAGTCTCGACCACTACATCGAGGCTCATGTCCATGGAGGGGTGAAGGTGCCCGAAGACGTTGAAGCATTAGTCGTCGATCCCAGCTTCGACGATCACGCGGTGCTGGAGACGGCGGACCGCTGTGGTCTCGCCGTCGAGACTCATCCGGGCTATGTCGCCGAGGTTGCCGAAATCGCCGCGCATCCGGACTATCGGGGCCAGGAGGTGGCGGATCTCGCGCACCGAGTCGCCGAGGTTATGGGGAATTCGGCGCAGCTGAGACCTATCGATATCGCACGCGCCCGCCGGGCGTGGGATCTCGACGGGCAGCAGTTAAAGAAGGTCTGGCACTGCCTCGCGCGATTCGGACGGACCTGGTGAAACCACGCTGTCACTCAGCGGATTTCATTTCGCTTTCGACGACCCATTTGTGGTTCGTCATCTCCATCTCATCTGTCGTGATGTCGACCATGTAAACGGTCTCGTCGGTCGCTGAGTCGATGGTCGCCTCGGCGCCCTTCATGCCGGGCATATGGTCGGCATTGACCGTGACCTTCGCGCCCTTACCCAGCGGCGCTTTGCCCGGGTCCTCAAGCTCTTCGTGGACGACCCACTTGTGATCCCTGACCGGCTCTCCGCCATCGGTCGGTGTGTAGCTGATCGAATAGGTTGTCGTGTCGAACGCGCCGGAGACGGTTGCCTCGGCGTCCTTCATCCCCGGCATATGATCGGCAGAGAGAACGACTGTGTCGCCGACGTCGAATTTGGGATCGGCGGCCTTCGTGATTCCCTCGGGCGGGTCGCCGCCATCGGCTGAGTGTCCTTCGTGACCGCCTGATTCGTGTCCTGAATCGCCGCTGTCCATGTCTTCGTGATCGGATCCGCTGGATTCGTCTGATGCGGACTCGTGACTTCCGTGGGAGCCTTCGCCGTCGGATCCCCGGGTGTCATCATTCGCAGTCGAACAGCCTGCCAATGCCAGTCCGAGTGCTGCGATGACTGCCGCAGATCGGATGGTCGGTGAGAGCTTCTTCATAAGTGGTCTCCTGGTTCTGCGAGACGGTCGCGTCGGTTTCACTCAGCGGCAGATGGGACCACTTCACGGCATCCCATCCCATGGACCCGCCATGCACACCCTATACCCCTGAAGGGTATGATTGCCAAGACGACAGAGGTGCTCTGCACCCGTAGTGAGATGGGGATATATATGAGAACGACGCGATTCGTGCTAGGGACGGCGGCCCTCGCTCTTGCCCTGACTGGGTGTTCTGCTTCTGACCCTGGAAGTGAATCATCGACAGATTCAGGAGAGTCTGCAGCAGTGAAGCCGGGTTTGGCCGAAGAACTGCTGGCGGACCTCGACCTGGCCGACGAAGACGTCACAGGAGTCATCGATCAGCTCGATCGCCTCCCAGTCGACGAACGGCCCACCGGCCTCATGGCCTCGGTCCAGACCGACGAACTCGTCCTCACCGACGGCCAGCAGGAGGCAACGATGGCATTGCCGCAAGGCAAGAGCTACGTGTCCATCGCTCCCTTCGTCGATGAGACGCACGACTGCTACTACCACAGCCTCACGACCTGCCTCGGCGAGATGAGCGGAGAGGACGTGGACGTAGTGATCACCGACTCAGAGACTGGAGAAGCGGTGGTCGACGAATCGACGACGACCTTCGACAACGGATTCGTCGGGTTCTGGGTGCCGTCCGACATCAGCGGCACCATCCGAATCACCGCTGAAGGCAGGAGCGGTTCTACCGAATTCTCGACGAAGAGCGACGGACCCACCTGCGTGACCGACCTCCAACTGCAGTAAGCGCGAGAATAGGAGACCGGCCGCTTTCACTCACTCAACAGGAGAACTGTCATGCCCCACCACATCGTCATCGGAGCAGGGTTGGCCGGTGCCGCTGCCGCGTATTCACTGACCGCGCGGGGCGAGGACGTCACCGTGCTCGAACGGCATACCCCGGCCAACGACCGTGGCAGCTCCCATGGTTCGGCCCGCATCTTCCGCTATGCCTATCGGGATCGTTTCTACACCGAACTCGTCGTGCGTGCGCGTGAGCTGTGGGACGACCTCGAAGCGAAATCGGGAGCTGAGCTGATCACTCGCACGGGGGCGCTCGACTTCGGCGACGCCCGGCACACTGATCTGCTCGCCGAGATCTTCGATGATGTCGGCGTTGAGTACGAGGTCCTCGACCCTGAGAGTGCCGCGGAACGGTGGCCGCAGTTCGCCTTCGACACCGACGTGCTGTGGCACCCCGACGCCGGCGTCATCGATGCCGAGACCACGGTGACCACCATGCTCGACCGTGCGGTGGACACCGGACGTGCCCGGATCCTCACAGATTGGACGGTCACCGAGGTGGCCCGACGATCCGCGGGCGGCTTCAGTGTCATCTCGGCGCCGGGGGACATTGTCGAAGGTGACCGCGTCATCGTCGCGGCGGGAGGGTGGCTGCCCGACCTCCTCGGCGATCTTGGTCTTCCGCAAGCGTTCCTCGAGGCGCTGCCGACATTCGAAGTCCGGCAGGAACAGGCGTTTCACATGCCCTACCGTGATGCCGGTGCGGACGGTCGGCCGAGCACACCGTGGCCGACGTTCATCCACAAATCCGGGGAGATGTTCACCTACGGACTGCCCGGCGGGCGGGACGCCGGTTTCGCGGGGCAGAAGTTCGCGCAGTTCAACGGTGGCAAGGTCATCGATTCGGCTCTTGACCAGGACGGACAGATCACCGAGGAGATGCGGGCTCGGATGATCGACTATGCGAAGCGGAACCTGCCGGGACTCATTCCGGAACCGTATGCGGAGACGACGTGTCTGTTCACGAACACTCCGAACGAGGATTTCGTCATCGACGAAGTCGACGGTCTCGTCATCGTCTCGGCCTGTTCGGGGCACGGGGCGAAATTCGCGCCGCTGCTCGGCGAATTTGCCGCCGACTTCGCTACGGGTGCCGGCGATGTTCCGGATCGGTTCCGGGTGGGCGGCGCTTCGACGATGTGATCTGGCGGCGAGGTGTCTCAGCGTCCTGTCGCGATGAATTGCCTCAGCGCTTTGACGCGATGATGAGGTGCCGCGTCGAATGCGCGACGAAGGGCTCGCCGTTGCGCATCTGCCTGTCGAGCTCTTGCAGCTGCGGAAGATAGTCGGCAAGCGAGAAATCGGGCACCCACCACGGACATTTGCGCAAGATCCACACGATCGCACCGACGTCGAAGAACTCCATGCGGCAGCGCGCGGTGCGCAGCGTTTCAACCGTGAGTCCGGCCGCCTCGGCGGATTCGGATTCGGTCTGCGGGTGCCGTGAGCGGCGATTTTCCGGCAGCGATCCGAGGAAGAACTCGATGAGCTCGAACGCCGAGGCCGGACCGACGTGCTGGGCGAGATAGGTGCCTCCGGGGACAAGCACCCGGGAGATCTCCGACCAGGCGGGGCTCACGGGATGTCGGGAGGTGACAAGGTCGAAGCTGCCGTTGGCGAAAGGCAGCCTGTGTGGGTCGGCTTCGACGACGTCGACGCCACGCGGACCGAGCCGGTGACGGGCTACAGCGATGTTGGGGCGGTACGACTCGGTCACCGCCATGCGCGGCGGCAGCACCGGTGCCTCGTCGACGACTTCACCGCCGCCGGTATCGATGTCGAGGGCCGCCGTCGCCGTCGACAGCCGCCTGGCAAGAAGACTTGCGTAACCCCAGGGTGGTCGCTCTTCGGTGGCGCGCCCAGCGAGCCAGTCGAACCCCCAGCCGGTGACATCGGCGGACTGTGCTTCGGTGACGAGCTCGTCGAATGCGCGCATACCGCCATCTTCGCGCACACGACTCTCACGCGTCGAGCCAAGCGGTCACATCGACGAGCAGATCGTGCGGCGCTTCGAGCGGCACAAGGTGGCCCGAGTGCGGGAACCGGGCCACGTGCGGGTTTCCGGGAAGCGCCTCGGCGAGGCGATCGGCCTGGTCGACCGGAATCCACGGATCGTCCTCACCCCAACCGATACGGACCGGGCAGTGCACCTCGCCGAGGCGGTCGACGACGGGCGCCGTGTGCTCGGGGCGCAGCGCGGCGATCTGCCGGTAGAACGCAGCTTGACCGGCGTCGGTGCGCCAGGGTGCGCTGAGTGCGGCGATCCATTCCTCGCTGAGACTCGAACGGTCTTCGCCCGATGGCGATTCGTCGGCTGGCATGGCCGCTGCCCCGGAAATGTATTCGCGGACCAAGGCGCGATGGAGTCGAGGTGGGAGGGCGGCGAAGACCTTTTCGTTCTCGGCGACGAGGCGGAAGAACGGTGAGCCCCACGGGTCGAGAGTGACGATGTCGAGCAGATACAACGACGCGAAATCGCAGCCTTCGAGCAGGTGTGCGCCGAGAGCGACAGCGCCGCCGATGTCATGGGCGATGACGTGGGGATTCGAGACGTCCCAGCAGTCGATGAGCTCGGCCAGTCGATGACGTTGGGTGACGAGATCGACGGCGGGGGCCGCCTCGGCGAGGGGATTGTCCGTCGGCTGTGCCGACGTTTCGGAGGGATCGGGGATGGAATCGCCGGATGTGGCGGGAATCGAGTCGCCGTAGCCGGGCATGTCCCAGAGGCGGACGCGGTTCGTCTGGGCGAGCTCGCGGGCAAGCGGCAGCCACATCCGTGCTGACCACGGGGTTCCGTGGCAGATGATGACCTCGCCGAGGCGGTCCTGGACGTTGTCGTGGGAGGTCGGTTCGAGGGTCGTGGTGGCCACCTCGGCGCCGTCGCTCAAGGTGATGCGGTCGGTGGATATGCGGATGGTGGGGCTGCGATCGGTCGGCGTCATCATGGATCGACGGTAGAACTTCAGGTCAACCTGAAGTCAAGGTGTCATCATGGAGTCATGAAGATCGGGGATGCGGCAGCGCAGCTGGGAACGGCCGCGCATGTGCTCAGGCACTGGGAGGATGAAGGCGTCGTCGTGCCGGACCGGACTGCGGCCGGGCACCGTGAGTATTCGGATGAGCATCTGAGCCGGTGTCGGATTGTGCTGTCGTGTCAGAGCGTGGGCATGAGCCTTGCCGAGATCAGGGCGATCCTGCATCGCGGTGAGGCGGGGCGTGCCTCGGTAATTGCGGCTCGCTTGTCGGCGATTCGAGCGCAGCGGACCGCGCTGGACTCAGCTGAGAGGTTTCTCCTCCATGTTCGCCATTGCCGGCACGACCTTATGACTCGGTGCCCGGAGTGCTCGGAGTATGCGGGGTGAGCGGTCAGCCGCCTTGGTGTGGGCTCGCCAAACGCTCAGTGGGAGTTCCGCGATTTGCTCAATGGGAACATCGCGAAGTGCTCAGTTGGTTACGCGGCGGTCGGCCGCCTCGGCGAGTTCGATGTTGCGGTGGGCGGAACTCAGTGCACATTGCGCGAATTCTCGGGTCGGTGATGGTCACAAAATCTCGCAGAACGGGCATGATGGCCTTATGACCACAGATATGGATATTGCGCTCAGCGCCGAGCTCGATCCCATCGTCGATATCGCCGCTGGGCTGGGTCTCGACGCGAAGGACATCATTCCCCACGGATGGACGAAGGCGAAGGTGCCGATCGACATCCTCGATCGGGCGGCCGAGAACGCCACAGACGGCAGGCTCATCCTCGTCACCGCCATGAGCCCGACCCCGGCAGGGGAAGGAAAGACCACGACGAGCATCGGCCTGGCCGACGGACTCAACGAACTCGCGCGGTCGAAACCCGAGGTCGGCAAGGCCGTGCTGGCGCTGCGGGAGCCGAGCATGGGCCCGGTCTTCGGAATGAAGGGCGGGGCGGCCGGAGGCGGATACGCGCAAGTCGTGCCGATGGAGGACATCAACCTCCACTTCACCGGCGACTTCGCGGCCATCGCTGCGGCGAACAACCTTGCCGCGACGATGCTCGACAACCACATCCATTTCGGAAACGAGCTCGACGTCGACCCGCGGCGTATCCACCTCCGCCGTGTCGTCGACCTCAATGACCGCGCCCTGCGCGGAGTCGTCGTCGGACTCGGCGGGCTCAACGGGGGAGTGCCCCGCGAGGATGCCTTCGACATCGTCGTCGCCAGCGAGGTCATGGCGGTGTTCTGCCTGTCCACCTCGCTTGCTGATCTCAAGGAACGGCTGGGACGGATCGTGCTCGCCCACAGTAGGGGGCGGGAGCCGATCACCGTTGCGGACATCGGGGCGGCGGGCGCGATGACCGCGCTGCTGCGCAACGCACTGGCGCCGAACCTCGTGCAGTCCCTGGAACATTCGCCGGCGTTCATCCACGGCGGACCGTTCGCGAACATCGCCCACGGCTGCAACAGTCTCTTGGCTACCAAGGCCGGGCTGGCGCTGGGGGACTGGGTGGTCACGGAGGCCGGTTTCGGTGCCGACCTCGGAGCCGAGAAGTTCCTCGACATCAAGTGCCGCACCGCCGGGATCTGGCCCTCCGCCGTGGTCGTCGTCGCGACTCTGCGGGCCCTGAAGTACCACGGGGGAGTCGACGTGGCCGACGTCAACTCTCCCGATGTGGCGGCAGTTTTGGAGGGTATGAGCAATCTCGAGCTGCACTGTCGGAACCTGCGTGAGATCTACGGACTGACCCCGGTCGTGTGCTTCAACCGGTTCCCCACGGACACCGACGAGGAGATGGCTGCGGCGATCAAGCATTTGGATGGTCTTGGAGTTGCGGCCGTGGAGTCCACGCACTGGGCCGACGGCGGCAAGGGCGCTTTGGCTCTGGCGGAGGCGGTCGTCGAGGCTGCGAGCGGGGCGCCGGAGGATCCGGCCGCCTCGGCGAGGTATTCGTACGAGCTCGGGGCACCGCTGGAGGACAAGATCCGCACGATCGCGCAGCGGATCTACCAGGCCAAAGATGTCGACTTGCCGGCCAAGGTGAAGCGGAAGCTGCGTCAGTTCACCGATGAAGGCTACGCCGATGCGCCCGTGTGCATCGCGAAGACGCAGTACTCGCTGTCGACGGACGCGAGCCTGCGTGGGGCGCCGACCGACCACGTCATCGAGATCAAGGATGTGCGGCTGTCGGCCGGAGCCGGGTTCATCGTCGTCATCGCCGGCGACATCATGACGATGCCGGGCCTGCCGCGCGAACCCTCAGCGCTGAAGATCGACGTCACCGAGGATGGCAACATCACCGGCCTCTTCTAAGAGCTAATTACTACCCGACGGCGGCTCAGCAACCTGGCGCCAGGTTGCTCAGCCGCCGCCGGGTAGCAATAGGGGTCAGTCGGGGCGGGCAGCCAGTTCTGTGGTTGCTCCGTCTGCCTCTGCCCTAGCGTGCTTCGACGACCTGCTTGATCGCTGCGAGAGTCTCGGGAATGCCGGTCTGCGCAGACGCCGTCCGTGCGGCGATCTCCTCGGATGCCCGTGCACCGTACTTCTCTGCGAAGAACTCCTGCCCCTCCGGCAGGAACTCCCATGATTCGGTGAGCAGTGTGCCTCCATCCGCATCCTGCATACTGTAGGTCCAGTTGACTCGGCCGGGTCCCACGTTCCATCCGAAAGCCCGCCCATGGTCGGCGACGACTACACGACTGCGAGTCTGCCACTCACGGTCAGGGGTGACGTTGCGCCCGGTGAACCAAGCTCCTACTCGTGGACCATCGCCTTCGTCCCACCAGCACTCTCGGCAGATCGGCGACCACTCTCCAGTCCGAGTCACGTCCGCAACAGTCCTGTAGACCGTCATGGGGTCGGCGTCGATGTGGATGGAATCTGCGAAGGTGAGAGACTCGGTCATGCTGGTGATCCTAGCGACCTTCGGAAGCGTACGGGCGATCTCTCAAACAGTGGTCGGGCAGGCACTTTGAACGGTCAGGTCAGTCTCCGGCGTTTCCTGTGACGCGGTCGAATACGGCGTCGAGATTCATCGCCAGAGAGTGGCGGTTGGCCTCGTTCATCCACTCGTTGTTGAGCATTTCGTTGAGGCCGCCCGGGGTTTCGTGAGCTGCGACCAGGTCGTCGATGGGGTCGGTGGTCTGGGCGAGAGTGGTGCCGAGACCGACGAACTGACCGCGGATGAAGTGATCGGCATCCGCCTGGTCCCAGCCGCGGTTGACGAGCCATGCCGTGATCGTCTGCAAGAACGCGAAGTGCGCCGACATCGTCGCGGTCACGGCCGAGAGCGTGGAGAACATCGTCTCATCGGCTGCGGTCACCGATCCGCCGAGGTGGCTCAGCAGCTCTTCGACCGCGTCATTGGCCGGGTACACTGCGGTCACTCCCTTGCGCTCGAGGACAGCCGGCAGGGGGATGACGCGCACGATCGTCGGGGAATGCGGAAGATGGGTCCCGAGCGTGGGCGTCGAAACTCCAGCGACGGCGCTGACCAGGGTCTTCTCTGCCGGGATGTCGAGATCGTCCAGGACTGCGTCGGTCTGCTGCGGCAGGACCGCGAGCACGATGAGGTCGCTGCGGTCGACGACGTCCTGATTGCTCTGACAGACCGTAGCAGACTCGATGGACTCAGCGAGTTTCGCTGCACGGTCGGCATTGCGTGGGGAGAGGAAGATCTGGAGGTCGGCTTTCGCCTCGCTGTCGGCAAGACCTTCGACCATCGCCGAGGCGATCTCTCCGACTCCGATGAATCCGATGCGTGTCATGTGCTCCTCCTTGAGTGGCGTGTCCCTGTTCGCATTGTGTCATTGACTCAATGGTCCGGGTGCGGGGACCTCGAAAGGGAGGTGAGCTGCCGTGCGTCCAAACAACCCGACGGCGGCTCAGATACCTCGCGCGAGGTATCTGCGCCGCCGTCGGATAGTAATTCGAGCGGGGCGGAGTCACTCGAATTCGGCGAGGACCGCCTCGGCGACGGCGGCGACCAGGGCCGGTCCGTCCTCAGATTCGGGGTCGTCGGTTTCTGTCATCACGGAGATGACGATGGGTTCGCGATCAGGAGGTGTCACCACTGCGATGTCGTTCTGAATGGCGTCCGAGTGTCCCGATTTGTCTCTGACCACCCAGCCTTCGGGAGCGCCGGCGCGGATGAGAGGATCGCCCGTCTCATTTGCCGACATCCAGTCGAGAAGCACCCTGCGATCATCGTCCGAGAGTCGGTCCGGGGCGAGGAGTCCCTGCAGACCGGCGGTGAATGCGGCCGGGGTGGTGGTGTTGTCCGTGCTGCCCTCTTCGACGTCGTTGAGCTCCGGCTCTTCGTCTGTGACCTCGGTGGTCGTGTCTCCGGCCTTCTCCAGGGCATCGTCGAGAGCCTCGGGACCGCCGAGCTCATCAAGCACAATGTTCATCGCCAGGTTGTCGCTGACCCTCAGCGCGCTCTCGGCCACATCTTCCAGTGGCAGCCCGTCGTCGACGTGCTTCTCCGTCACCGGTGTCCATCCGGCCTCATCGACATCGGCCTGAGTCCAGGTCACGTTCTTCTCAAGCTCTTTCGGCGTCGTGAGATCGAGGAGTTCGGCGACGGCGAAGACCTTGAGCGAGGAAGCGAAGCCGAAGCGCTCGTCTGCACGGTGGTCAACTGATTCGCCGGACTCGGTATCGAGCGCGCTGACTCCGACTCTCGCGTCGTAGCGGTCTTCGAGGTTCGTAAGCTGCTCTTCGAGTCGCTGGTGGTCGTTGTTGTCAGTCGGGCTGTTTGAGGTTTCGGTCTGTGTATTGGACCGGTCCGGCTGAGCCTCACTCGGAGTGCAGCCGGCCAATGCCATGGCTGCCAGTGTCGACGCAGCGACGCACTGCAGGATACGGGCGTTCATCGATTCGTTCCGTTCTCTCCCCGACGGGAGTCGACTTCAGGTGGATCGGCGGGCCGAGCACTGTCTCGGGTTCGATGTGCTTGCGATGCTCGCTGTTGAACATCTTTCTCCACTGCTGCCATGCGGTCGAAGACTGAAACCCTCGTTCTCATATCGATAGCGCATACCATGAGGTCATGGACCTGGTAGACGCCTGTCGGACATTCACCGCTGTCAGCGAACTCGGCAGTATGTCACTTGGTGCTGCCGCCGACGGAATCCCGCAGCCGGTGGCCAGTCGGCGCATCGCAGGGCTTGAGAAGCAGCTCGGTGCGCGGCTCCTCGAACGGACCGGACGGGGAGTGAGTCTCACACCGTTCGGTCGCGACATGCTGGTCCCGGCAACGCGGCTGGTCGAACTGGCAGACGAGCTGCTCATCGGTGCAGACCGGGCAAAGTTGCGGCCCATCTCTCTGGCAGTCCCGACTTCCTGCTCGACACGAAATCTTGCGGTGCTGGCGGCATCGATGAAGGACCGGGGGCTTCGGGTCGACTTCCGCTCGAGTCCGCCGGGAAGGCGGTCCGACGATCTCGCCGGGAGACGAGTCCGCGCTTCGGTGCAGACCGTTCCCGCAGACGAAGGCACTTGGATTGTCGCGTTGGGGTGTGCTCATCGCTCTCCGCTGACGGCTCCGGTGCGGATCGCAGACCTGCGGAGATCTCGGGCGCGGGTCCCCGGCGATGATCTCGAACTTGCAGGTCGACGCCTGCGAGTGATGAGCGAGGACAACGTTCCGCACATTCGCGACCGGGTCCGACGGTCCGCCGAGACCGCTGGTCTGCTTCCCTACCAAGTCATTGTGGACACCTCAGACCCTGACGCGGTCGCGGCGGTGCTCAGTGACGGTGATCTGCTGCTGTGCAGCGAGGCCGAGGCCGCAGAATTGGATCTTCCCTGGGCACCGCTCATCGACCCGACGATTTCTCGGGGCTATGAATTGGCGGCCGCCGCGGACGAGGACATAATGCTGCTTGCCGACTTCACCGAGGAGGTCGCTGATTGCCTCGGCGGATCGGTCGCCTCCGAGGCGAACAGGCGGCCTTCGAGGTCGGGAAGGCGACGATCGCTGTCCAGCGGTGCCGCCTCGGCGCCCGTTCCGCGGACCACGCGGTCGAGGGGTGAAGCGCCATGATCGAACGGAAGAGAGTCATCAGGGCGGCCGGAGCAGAGCTTGAACAGGCGGGTCTGAGCGCCAGAATCATCGCCCGTGATCTCGATACGAACGCCGAGGTTGCGCTCGCGCCCGACGGAGCGCTGCCGCTGGCGTCGCTGGTCAAAGTGCCGATTGCAGTGGCAGTGCTCAATCGGATTGTGGCGGGGGACCTTGCCGCCGACGAGCAGGTCCGAATCGAACCGGCCGTTGCCGAATCTGCGAGTCCGACAAGTGCTGCACGCTTTCGGCATCCGGCGCGGATCGCGGTCGAGGATCTGCTCACCTTGGCCGTGTGCTTCAGCGACAACACTGCTGCCGATGCACTGCTTGACCTTGTTCCTGCAGCCGAGGTGCAAAGGGATCTCGATGCTCTCGGGCTGCGGACCATCGATATCCGCCACCGGCTCGATGCGCTGACGATGACACCGTTGGAGAGCCTCGACAGAGCCGAAGCGCACCTGGCCTACGACCTCGCACAGATTCGATCGTCCCAGGGCGACGGGCATCGGATATGGCAGCTCGACGTCTCCCGCGCCAACTCCGCCACGGCTCGCGGGCTGATGGGCCTTCTCGCCGAGGTCTGGCGCCCCGCGAGGCTCGACCTCGGCGTCGCCGCCCGGCTGCGGGAGCTGATGTCCGGGAACGTCGTTCGCCACCGACTTGCGCCCGACCTGATGTCCGATTCGGCTCGGTGGTCGTCGAAGACGGGCACCTTGCTCCATCTCAGGCACGAGATCGGTGTCGTCGACCACGCCGACGGTCAGGCGATCGCCATCGTCGTGCTCAGCGAATCGAGCAATCCCGCTTCGGTTCAGCCCGCCGCGGAGGCTGCTCTCGGTGCCGCTGCCCGTGCCCTTCACGATCTGCTGAGGTGAGGGGAACGTCGGTCCGCAGACACTCTTTCCCGCCCAGAACTACCTGACGGCGGCTCAGCAACCTCGCGCGAGGTTGCTGAGCCGCCGTCAGGTAGTAATTCAGAAGGAGGGGAGGACGGAGCCGTCGGCCCACTTCTTCTCGATGAACTTCTTCACCTCGGGGGAGTGGAGCAGCTCGTCGAGCTTCTTGATGTTCTCGTCGTCCTTGTTCTCCGTACGCACGGCGAGGAAGTTGCCGTATGGGTTGTCCTCGGCCTTCTCCAGCAGGATGCCGTCCTTGGCCGGGCTCAGACCGGCTTCCAGGGCGTTGTTGCCGTTGATGACCGAAGCATCGACGTCTTCGAGGGTGCGAGCCAACTGCGCGGCGTCGGCCTCGACGAACTTCACGTTCTTCGGGTTGTCCTCGACGTCGGAGAGCTTCGCGTCGACCGCGTCCACGCCGTCCTTGAGGGTGATGAGCTTCGCGTCTTCGAGCATCTTCAGCGCGCGACCCTGGTTCGACGGATCGTTGTTGATGCCGATCTTGGCGTTCTTCGGGATGTCCTTGACGTCCTTGATGTCCTTCGAGAACAGCGCGAAGGGCTCGAGGTTGATCGGCTCGAAGCCGGTGATCTCGTAGCCCTGGCCTTCGACTTCGGAGTCGAGGTACGGCTTGTGCTGGAAGTAGTTCGCGTCGATGTCGCCGTCGTTGAGCGCCTTGTTCGGCAGCGTGTAGTCCGTGTACTCGGTGACCTCGATGTCGAGGCCGGCATCCTCGGCGAGGTTCTCATCCACGTAGCGCAGGATGTCGCCCTGCGGCACCGGGGTCGCACCCACGGTGAGCTTCGTGATGTCGCCGTCCTTCTCGCCGACGGAATCCGTGCCGCCGCCGACGAGTCCGCAGCCCGAGAGCAGCAGAGTCGCGCTGGCCGCGATCGCAATGAGCTTGGTCTTCATGATTCTCCTTGATGTGTTCTGTGTGTTGTGCAAAGGGATGAGCAGTGGTGGCCGTTGAATGTGCGCAGATTGCCGGTTTCGTCGCCGATTCGGACAATCTGAGCACACTTAACTCGGAGTTCCGTCGCCGCGCCGGACGTGATCGACGCCGCCGAGGCGGCTCACCGGTGGTCGACCGTGCGGGCCAGCCGATCGCCGATGAACTGGATGATCGTGACGACGAGGACGAGAACGATGATGCAGGCGATCATTGTGTCCGCCTGGTAGCGCTGATAGCCGTAGGAGATCGCCAGCGCACCCAGACCGCCGCCGCCCACGGCACCGGCCATCGCGGTATAGGACACCAGCGTCACCGAGGTGACCGTGGCTGCTCCGATGAGACCGGGCAGAGCCTCGGGAACGTAGACCTGACGGATCACCTGGCCGTTCGAGGCGCCCATCATCAGTGCGGCTTCGATCTTGCCTTCGGAGACCTCGCGCAGCGAGTTCTCGACCAGACGGGCATAGAAGGGGATCGCGCCGATCGTCAGTGACACCACGGTCGCCTGCCAGCCCAGCGCCGAGCCGACGACGAATCGGGCGAAGGGGATGAGGGCGATGATGAGGATGATGAAGGGGATCGAGCGCGTGATGTCGACGATGAAGGACAGCACCCGGTAGACGACCGGGTTCGAGTTCAGCCCGCCCTTCGACGCGGTGAACAGCCAGATTCCCAAGGGCAGTCCGAAGAGGACGGCGAGTCCGGTCGACCAGGCCGTCATGAGCAGAGTCTCGATGGTGGCCGGCCACATCTGATCGGTGATCGCCGGGTTGTCGAACCATGTGGGATCGTTCATCAGGCAGCCTCCTCCGCATAGATTCCATCGGCTTTCAGGGCGCTGATCAGCTCTTTCGCCTGTTCGGCCGAGTCGACGGAGAAGCGCAGCCGACCGACCTGGCGGCCTTCGATCGTCTCCACGGCTCCGGCGAGGATCGCCTCGGCGCTCGCTCCGGCATTCCGTGCGGCGGTGAGCACGGTGGGCAGATCGGTGCCGGCCAGGGACACCTCGACGAGGCGGCTCGCCCCGTCGTCGAGGCTGACCGGAGGCAGAGGGACGAGATCCTTGGCCAGGACCGAACCGGGCTCGGCGATGACCTCGGCGAGTTTCCCGGTCTTGGCCACGCGCCCGTCGGCGAGCAGCGTCACGGAGTCGCAGATCTCGCGGATGACGGACATCTCGTGGGTGATGATGAGGACGGTGATGCCCAGACGGTCGCGCAGCGAACGGATGAGGCCGAGGATCTGATCCGTCGTCGTCGAATCCAGAGCCGATGTGGGCTCATCGCACAGCAGCACCTTCGGCTCTGCGGCCAGTGCTCGGGCGATGCCGACGCGCTGCTTCTGCCCGCCCGAGAGCTGAGCCGGATAGTTGTCGACGCGGTCGCCGAGGCCGACGAATTCGAGGAGCTCACGGGCCTTGGCCAGGCGTTCGGCCTTCGGCACGCCGGCGATCTTGAGCGGGTGGGCAACGTTCTTCAGCGCGGTGCTCGAGTCGAGGAGGTTGACGTGCTGGAACACCATGCCGATGCTGCGACGGGCCTCGCGCAGTCCGGCACCGGACTGGTTCGTGAGGTCGACGCCGTTGATCGACACCGTCCCGGAGGTGGGGGACTCGAGCCCCGTCAGGCAGCGGATGAGCGTGGACTTGCCGGCGCCGGAGCGGCCGACGATGCCGTGGATCTCTCCGGCGGGGACCGAGAGGTCGATCTCCTCCAGGGCGACGGTCTCTCCGAACACCTTCCGCAGTGCGCGCAGTTCGATCACAGGCGCCTCCTCGTGTGGTTGACGAATGCCGCGCACGGTGGTGGACGGCAGAGATTTGGGGATGGGCCGGTCTACGGTCCAGTAGTGCCGACGATTCAGGATGACAAGGAATCGCCTCGGCGGCGTCACGAGATGTCATAAAAGGACGCATTGGCGGTTCATCGTGACGAAGAACTCACTGCGGCGGGGAAGGGTGTTGTTGCTCTCTTCGGTGTCAACTGATCCCGACCGCCACGGCGGCAGAGATGACGAGACGGTGAACGGCGGTCGAAGTCGGGGCAGAATCCAGCAGCATTTTCCTCCGACGTAACCCGATGTCCATATCCGGGGCGTACCTGTGGTTGATCGACAGGTTCGCTTGCCCGGTGTACCGGCAGGCGGACGAGCTCCACGACGGGACCGGTGAATGTACGAAGAATCGAGCAGGATCGCGGCGATTGTTCCCTGCCACAACGAGGAGATCACCGTCGCCAAGGTCGTCGGCGACCTCAAGGCCGCCGTCCCGGGCATCACGGTCTACGTCTATGACAACTGCTCGAGCGATCGCACCTCGCAGCGCGCTGCCGAAGCCGGTGCCATCGTGCGCAAGGAGAACGTCCCCGGCAAGGGCAATGTCGTCCGCCGCGCCTTCGCCGACATCGATGCCGATATCTACGTGATGATCGACGGCGACGACACCTACGAGGCAGCCCACCTGCCCGAGATGATCGACACCCTGATCTCCGGCCCTTACGACCACGTGCTCGGTGTTCGCCAGGACAATCAGGAGACCACGTCCTACCGTCCCGGCCACGAAGCCGGGAACAAGATGTTCAACCGGCTGACCGGGTGGCTCTTCGGTTCGCAGGTGTCCGATATGCTCTCGGGCTACCGCGTCTTCTCCCGCCGTTTCGTCAAGTCGTTCCCCGCGATCAGCCGCCGGTTCGAGATCGAGACCGAGCTGACCGTGCACACGATGTCGCTGCGCCTTCCCACCACCGAGGTGGCCGTGGACTTCCGTGACCGACCCGACGGAAGCGAGTCGAAACTCTCGACCTTCAAGGACGGGTTCCGCATCCTCGGGCTCATCTCCGCTCTCGTCCGCCACGAACGACCCCGCCTGTTCTACGGCACGCTGACGGTCGTGCTCGCCGCCCTGTCGCTGGTCTTCGGTCTGCCCGTGGTGTGGGAGTTCTGGCAGACCGGGCTCGTGCCGAGGTTCCCGACTGCGATTCTTGCCACCGCGCTCATGGGGCTGGCGTTCCTGCTCGGCAGCGTCGGCCTGACCTTGGACGGTCTGCGCAGGGCTCGCCGCGAGACTTCCCGCCTGGTCTATCTCAGCTTGCCCGCGGTGACCGGTCGACCCGTCACGCAGCGTCAGACGCCGCAGCAGACTGCTCCCGCGGACCGAGAGTTTTCAGCCCCGGAGGCAGAGATCTTTGCCGACGCAGCACGGATGAAGCCGAACCGGCAGGTGCGGGCACGCTTCGCTTCATGAGTCGTTCTGCTATTCGCAGGTGGCTGACGTCCCCGCTGGCATGGGACCTGCTGCTTGCTCTCTTCACCGTTGCATGGTCGTTTATCTTCCTGCGCCTGTTCTGGCCCGGTCGGGTCAACGTCGATATCGCCAATCAGTACCTGCAGGCAACCGGGAAGATCCCGTACTCCGATTGGCATTCGCCGGTGATGAGCGCGGTGTGGCGAATCCTCATCGACATCACCGGAGACCCGGGCAGTCTGCTCCTGCTGCAGGTCGGCCTGCTGGCCGCGGCCGCATGGGGGATCGGGGTGCTCGTCCACCGTTCTGGGGCGCCGAGGTGGGTGTCGCTCTTGGGGCCGACAATCATGGTCACGCCTTGGGTCGTCTCCCAGATGACGACGCTGTGGAAGGATACGCAGATGGCCGTGGCCATCCTGCTCGCCGTCGTCCTCATCATGATCACCCGCTTCGTCCCGAAGACATGGCTGCTGTGGCTTCCGGCCCTGGCCCTCCTCGTCTACGCGGTGGGAGTGCGGAAGAACGCGGTGTTCGCGGTCGTGCCGATCGCCGTATACGGCGGATGGTGCCTGTTGCAGCTGTGGCGGAATCGTCGAGGACGACCTGGAGACTCAGCCACGTCTACGGGCTCCGCGTCACTGGAGACTTCAGAGCCGCCAGCGGCCTCCGCGAAACGGGGACGCCCGATACTGCTGACGGCGGCCTCGTCGCTGATCGTGCTCGTGCTCATCGGCGGAGGCGTCAAAGTCACCGACGCGGTCATCGCCTCGCAGAAGGGAGTGACGAAGACCGGTCAGATCTCACAGATCTTCCTCGACGACGTGATGTTCTCCGTGCCGGAATCTCGACTTCAGTCGTCTGACGCACCCAGAGCGCTCAAAGACCACATCAGTTCTGCGCGCGACAAATGCCTGAAGAGAGGCGAGATCTGGGACGCCTACTGGAACTGCTACGGCAGAGGCACGACTGGGAAGGCATTCAGTCCCATTGCCTACCAGGATGAGCTGAAGTCGCTGTGGTTGAGCGAAGTCGTCACTCATCCGGTCAGCTACGTGGAATATCGGATATCGGTCTACTCCTCCTACTTCTTCACCTCGAAGCTCGAATACTGGGAGGCCGACTGGGATGGTGATGCGCAGAAGGCACGCTTGCCCGCAGGAAGCGCAAAGGCTGACTACATCGTCCGACCATATGTCGAGGACTTCGCGCTGGGAACTTTCCCGATGCTCTTCAAACCCTGGTTCTGGGCCCTCGTCGCCGTTCTGCTGCTCGGTCTCGGGTACCGATCGCACTGCCGCACCCGTCGCGAACTGAACGCGTCTGCCCACCGGCCGCGGTCCTTCTGGCCCGAGATCACGGTCCTGGCCGCCTCGGCGCTGTGCTACATCTTCGGGTACTTCCCGATCGTGCCGGCGAACCATTTCCGGTACACGTTCTGGCCGGCGCTCGCCGTCACCTTCGCGTTCGTCCTCTGGCTCGCCCAGCACCGCATCCAGCGAGTCCGAAACATCGGGCCATAGACTGAGTGCAGTTATGAAAGAGTCATTCTCGGACCGTCTCCGGCGCCTGGCGGTGGAAGCCTTCAAGTTCCTCACCGTCGGCGGGCTCGGCTATATCGTCGACGTCGGCCTGTCGAACCTTCTGGCCTACGGGTTCGGTCCGATCCCCGCCCTCCTCGAGGGCAGTCCGATCAAGTCGAAGATCATCTCGACTATTCTGTCGATGATCGTCGTGTGGATGGGCAATAAGCTCTGGACCTACGGCGACCGGACCACGAACTCGAACATGCGCGGCATCGTCCTGTTCGTCGCGGTCAACCTCGTCGGCATGATCATCACCGTCATCCCGCTCGGTGTGACCTGGTACCTGCTCGATATGCGCGACCAGCTCACCTACAACATCTCGACGAATGTCATCGGCATCGGACTGGCGATGGTCTTCCGCTTCTACGCCTACCGCACCTGGGTGTTCAAGGACCAGGCCCCCGACACCGAGGTGGTCGTTCCCATGGAGGAATCGAGCCGGGTCCCCGACGACCGGGGCTGAGCGCCACCGGCCGACAGCGCCGGCGTGCTTATCGGACTAACGAGGGTTCGAAGACTGGTTGCGAGCTATTCGGTGCATCACGGCCAGTACCGCAAGAAGCACTGGACAGAGCATCGCAAGGCCGGCAGCAGCAAAGCCGAGTCCGACAAGCCACTCGGAACCGGAGAATCCGCCGCCTTCGGTGGAGAACGTGACTGCGGCTATCGCGAGGATCGTCAGAACGCTGCCGCCGAACAGAGACAGCAGAGCGATCACAATCGGCTTGGGGACGGTCATCGGATTCAGTGTCCTTTTGGTCGCTGCTTTGTCTGTGCGGTCGTGTGGTCGATCAGCTTACAGGCCGCTGCTCATCCGACTCCCGGAAACGGCTGGGCGAACCATCGCGTTCTGGGCTCCGAAAAGCGCTGTTCACCCCAGAACCTAGGTCAGCATCGGATAGTCTCGGGCGCCAAAAGTATCCGATACTGACCCATCTTTGGGCCCGAACGTCCGTTGGTGACCTATTCTCGGGGCGCCAGGGGTTGGCCGTCAGCGGGTGCGGCGCAGCTTGCGGTAGGCGCTGACGACGGGGGCCGGAGTGACGGTGCGCAGTTCGGCCCTGATGAGCATCCGCTTCTGCTTGAGCAGTGCCGACCGACGGTTCGGCAGTTGACCGGCCCGTGCTCGGGTGGCCAACAGCCCCAGATCTCGGCGCAGCTGTCCGTCTTGCGCGTGGAAGTAGTTCTCGGTCAGCCATTCCGGGTCAGGGAATCCGATTGACCCGGCAGTCACATCGGCCAATGTGCCGGTGGCACCGGAGTCTGCGAAGACCTCGTTGAGCAGCTCGGCGTTGAAGCCGAAGTCCGAGATGAGCAGGGTCGGAATGCCCCGATCGATGGATTCGAGTGCCGCAGTCGAGGACACCGTGACCAGTGCCGAGCCGTCGGTGAGGAACTCGCTGAGGGGACCATATCCGAGCTCGATGCGGTTCGCTCCAGGCACTCTGCGGGTGCGGAAGTCGTCGAGGATCTCGAAGTAGGAGTGCTGTTCGTGATGGGTTTCGAACTCACCGGGACGCGACCGCATCTTGATGACCGCCGTCGAATCCGGGTGCCGGTCGGCGAACTCGGCCAGTGCCGCGATGATCGCCTCACGGTCGGCTCGCTCGGCAGGAACCTTCGCCTGCGGGGCGAAGAGCAGAGTCCGTGGGGCCGCAGAGTCACCGGTTCGTGCGGCACCCGCTGAGGACGGCGCGGTGGCGACGGACGGTGGGGTCTCCTCGGCGAGGGGTTCCGCTGGTGCCGCGAGCTGCGGAATGCCCTCCGAACGCAGCATCGGCAGGCGCGCCAACAGAACTTCGCAGGGCACCCGCGACCGGGCACTCGCCTCGGTGTAAGCGGCAACCTCGGCGGAGGAATGGGCGATGAACGCATCCATCAGACGGCGATAGTTCATCCCCTTGCCGCTGGCAGGCAGACCCATTCCGGGCAGCCCCGAGATCAGGGCCGGACGGTCAGCGCGGGTGTGCGCGGTGAGGAAGACCTGGGCGACGATCGGGCCGGTGGCGGCACCGAGGACGATATCGGGGGAGTGATCGGCGATGACCTGCGCGAGGTCGGCCCGCGCGATGACGGGGACCTCTCGGTGTTCCCAGTCGGTGCCGGCGACGGCGCTGGCGATCTGCTCATCTGTCGGCAGAATCGGATTGTCGACGAGGAACACGCGTCCCTCCACGTCGGGCAGGGACGACAGAAGCTGGGTCGCCCACTTGAGATACGACTCACTGTCGGAAATCGAGAGGATGCGGATGGGCGCAAGCCCGGCCGATCGCCGAGGCGGCAGCACAGGACCGTCCGGGAAGTTCGACTGCGACGACTGACCGTCCGCGCGGGTGCGTTCGGTCAGGTGTGAGGGCCGTGGCGGGGCGTCGGAGAGCGACGGCGGCATGATCGGCCCGCTGTAGTGGGGATCGCCTGGTTCAGGAATCGTCATCTGCCTTGACTGACTGGGCGTTGAGGGACTTTCGCAGACTATCGGGTGAGGCGCCGGTCCACCACTTCGCGGGGATCTCGGTGACATCGATGGTCACATCCGGATTGAGTACTGCCAGGGACACCGCCGCTGTCGACGGCAGGCTGCGGATCGTCGAGTCCGGCGGCAGGTTGATCAGCCGCAGCTCGATGGGCAGGCCGAGATGCTTGATCCTCACGCGTTCGTCCTGGGCGAGATCGGCGAGGAATTCCTCGGTCTCACGGCGGTGCGGATAGTAGGTGATCGATCCGTGAGTGTCGATGATGTCATCGACCCACGCCCGGTAGGCAAAGGCATCGATGAGGCCGTCGGCGGCCAGGGACGAACCGATGACTGGATTGTCCCGGGGGTGGCTGCCGCCAGTGGGCAGAGTCTGGAGATGTTCGAACCGGTGGCGAGTGATCTCACCGCCTGATTTGAGGAAAGCCTTGCGCAGCGGCTTCGCCACCGGCAGCGCCGTGTGCCAGCGCAGCTTGCCCACAGTGGCGAGGTGGCGAAGCCGGTCGGCGACGTGAGCGGCCATGACCGTGCGCGAAGCTTTGAGCTTCTGCCGGGGACGGACGAGGGGACCGCGCTTGGCGGTGAGGATCTCGATCGCAGAGTACGTGGCCAGACCGTCATCGAGAATGACGACCTCCGGCAGACGACGTTCCAGGTATGCCAGCGCCAAGGCTCTGTGCACCTGACCGGAGCAGGCATCGCCGAGGTAGATCCGGTCGAAGTTCGTCTTCCGCAACACTCCCGGTTTCGCCCCATCTCGCTCGAGGCGGACATTCTTCGGCAACCAGGCCGGATCGAAGGCATCGAGGAAGGACGTCATGCCTTTCGCGCTTGCCCGGGCCCGAATGAGCAGATCCTCCGTCGGCTCATGTGATTCGAGCGCCGAAAGGAACTGCAGTGGGGATTCGACGAAAGCGACGGCGCTCCGGCGCTTCTTCTTCGGTGTCACCGCTGTTGGATCCGTTTCATGATGCGTTGTTGTTTTCTTGTCACGGCTTTGATCACGAGCGTTCCCGATCGTTTGATCATCCGCTTCGGAGCAAACGCCTTCGACGTGCTGCCCGGCAGAGCGAGCGCGGTCAGGCGTCGGCGTTTGAAATAGCGACTGAATCGGTCAGCTGACTCGCCGCGGCCTGTGCTGACGCCGAAGACCTCTGTGAGGAAGTCAGTTGCCGCGTCACGCAGATCGTGCGACAGCGTCGGTGCCATGCAGTAGGTGACGGCTGCGAGCAGACGCCCCAGCTGCGGATGCGCGTCGGTCTTGTCCGGGGCGCTGCCGTCGCAGATCTCGGAGATGATCGTCAATGGGATGCGATTGCTGTTCTGATAAGGAGCGATGGCTTCGAGCAGCAGATCCGTACCCACAGCCAGGGCAGGTACCTGATAGATCTGGCGAGCAGTCATCAGTGCGGTGGAGAACCCGCCGACGATGAGGTCGGGAGCCAGACGATCGATGATGACCTCGGCCATGACGGGCAGGTCGAAAAGCTGCAGAGTGATCCCGAGTCTCTGTGCCGCCTCGAACAGTGGTCCTGTCTGCGAGGGAGGAGCGGCCGGGTGCGGTTTGAACACCACGACTTCCATTCCGCGCGCAGCGGCGGCTTCGATCATGTCGATGTGCAGCTGCGTCTCTTCCTCAGAAGTGATGAGTCCGAGCGCCGACAGATACTGGCCGACAACCAGTGCCCACGGACGATTGCTCGACGGCGCGGCGCTGAGAACCCCTCCCAGCTCGTCCTCCAGCGCTTCGGCCGAATGCTCGCCGAGCTCGCGCACCACACCGGTGAACGACTCGACACCCAGTGGGCGGTGGACGATTCCGAACTCGCGGAGCAGCTTCGGCGAGATTCCCGGCACCAGTGGCAAGTAATGCAGCACGGACATCCGCTGACCGTTCGTCAGCGGAATCTGATTGCGGGTCGGGCCGAAGCTCATCAGTCCGTCGGCATGTACCCTGATCGTCGCGCGGGAGAACACTCGGCTAAGCGCAATGGCCGGGTTGACCTGGGGCGATTCGATTACGAGTTCGATCTCGTCGGTATCGTCCAACCCCCACCGGCCACGCAGATACGATTCCACGACCGGCAGATCCGTATGATCGGGCCGCCATGACGAAGGATGGACGTGCAGAGGCGCGAGCGCCTCATTGAGGTTGACGACCCGATCGAACCGGGCGATCAACGAGGCGGCTCCCGGCGAATCGACGAAGGATTCCGAGAGCTCCATGACCACGGCGTTGTTGCTGACCAGCAGGATCCGTTCGGTCGGAGCCGGGGTGTCCTCGGGCGCGAATCCATCGGTTCCCATCAGCGCCGGAGCCGCCGGCCGGTCGTAGTCACCGCCATCGATTCCTGCCGCCAAGCAGACGAGTTCGAACAGGGTCGAGGCCAGAAAGATCTGTTTCACTTCACCATCTCCAGCATTAACGAAGGTGCGTCATTGAGGTAGCTGCTGACGTTGAGCTGTCGTCCCTGTTTCTGCAGAACGAATTCCTCACGCAGATACTCTGGCGGAATCTTCGCCGAAATCGTTCGTGCACCCCTTCGCAACTGGTTTCGCAGGGACGCCGGCGACGCTGCGAAACGATTGATCTGATGGTCGAGGATTGCCAACCAGTTGCGGATCGCCTTCGGCCACAGTTGGTCGGCGTCCGGCTCGGCAGCGACGAGATCGAAGATCTGTCCGAATGCGCGGATGAAATCCAGCTGTCGAATGTCGACGATGCGCGACAGAGAGCCCGCCATCCCTCTTCGATAGAGGATCCCTGGAGCATCGACGACGGCGAAGGACTCGGCCTGCAGGTGCAGTCGCCAGATCCAGGACCGGTCTTCGGCAGTCATGAAGTTCTCCGGGAAATGGAGGATCCCCTGTTCGAGCACTCGCCGGTGGAAGATGCCGGCCCAGGCGAACGGATAGTCGACCATCGTCGATTCGTAGACGGGCAGGATCCCCACCTTGGGATCCAATGGCACTTCTCGGACCGACATCGGCGCGAGTTTGCGCACCCGCTTGGTCCCCTCGACCGTCGTATGGTCACAGCGGATGAAATCGACTCCGAGCCTATGTGCTGCGGCAAGCATCGAGGACAGATGCCCCGGGGCCAACCAGTCGTCCCCATCGAGGAAGATGATGTGCTCTCCCCGGGCAGATGCCAGGCCCTTGTTTCGGGCATTGGCAAGTCCCGTCGCCTCCGGGTTGGTGAGGACCTCGAAATGAGGGAACCAAGTGTTGAACTCATCGAGCAGCTCCGGCGTCTCATCACTTGATCCGTCATTGACGAAGATCAGCTGAGTGCGGTCCCAGACGGGGCCCTGCTGCCTCAGCGAACGGAACAGCGTGCTCAGGTAGGGGGCACCATCTTTTGCGGGAATGATGATGCTCAGGTCGAAATCGGTCACGGGCCTTCTCCGAAGATTGCGGTCATGGGTTGGTCCACCAGAAGATCAGTGGATCGGACATGGAAGAGCCACCTCGGCGCAGAAAATCCTCGCCGAGGTGGCTCAGCCGATTGATCAGGCCGTGACCTTGCGCAGGGAATCGATCTTCGATTCCTCGCCCGGCATGATGCGCTTGACTCCGTCGCCGAATGCGGTTTCGATGACGCGGACGCCCTTGACGAGGGAGGCGAACTCGCGCGGTTCCATCGACGCGGACTGGTCGGATCCCCACATGGAGGAGTCGAGGGTGATGTGGCGTTCGATGGTCACAGCACCCAGTGCGGCTGCGGCGAAAGAGATCTCGAGGCCGAGCTCGTGGCCGGAGTAGCCGACGGGAACACCGTAGCGTTCGCGCATGGCCGGGATGGCCTTGAGGTTGACCTCTTCGGGCGGCAGCGGGTAGGTCGAGGTGGCGTGCATGAGCACGAGCTTGTCGCGGTCGAAGACCTCGACGGCCTTGTCCAGAGTCTCCCAATCGGACATGCCCGAGGAGCACAGGACGGGCTTGCCGGTGGCGGCGATCGCGCGCAGCAGCTCGAAGTCCGTCAGCGAGGCCGAGGCCACCTTGTAGGTGAGCGCATCGAATTCGTTCTCGAGGAAGTCGACGGAGTCGGTGTCCCATGGGGACGCGAACCACTGGAGTCCGACTTCCTTGGCGTAGCGGTCGATCTCGGAGTATTCGTCAATTCCGAACTCGACGCGGTGCTTGTAGTCGATGTAGGTCATCTCGCCCCACGGGGTCGAGCGCATCTTCGACTTCTGGTGTTCGGGAACGGCCACCTCGGGGTTGCGCTTCTGGAACTTCACTGCCTGCGCACCGGCGGTGACGGCGACATCCATGAGCTGCTTGGCGATGTCGACGTCGCCGTTGTGGTTGATGCCGATCTCACCGATCATGTACACGGGCTGGTTCGGGCCGACGAGGTGCTCTCCGATGGCCACGGGGGCGAGTTGATCAGTCATGAAACCTGCTTTCGGTTGGCACGCGAAATCTCCGCGCGGTTGGTGAACTGCGGCTGGTGCCGCGGGACGGATGGTTGCTGGTCGGGGAAGGCGGACGCGTGGCCGGACAGGGCCGCCGACTGGTGGCCGGCCGGGCGTCCTGACTGGTGCCCTGCCAAGGTCGATGGGTGTCCGGTGGGCGACCGCAGTGAGGTCAGGGTCGGATTCGGCAGGGGTTCGGCCGCCTCGGCGGGGATGGGAATGAGGTCGCAGACCTCACGCACCGCACCCCGTCCGCCTGGCCTGTCGAGGATGACGCGGGCGGCGGCGAGGACGCGCGGGTGGGCGTCGGCGACGGCGATGGGCCAGCCGACGACGTCGAAGGCCTCGAGGTCGTTGATGTCGTTGCCGACGTAGGCGACGCGCGCCGGGTCGAGGTCATTGGCGGTGATCCATGCGTCGAGGATGCTGGCCTTGTTGTCGATGCCTTGGGCGACGTCGACGCGCAGCTTCTCCGCGCGGCGGGTGACGACGGGGTTGCGTTCCTTCGACAGGATCATCACGGGCACGCCGGACTTCACGAGTCGGGAGATGCCCATGCCGTCGCCGCGATGGACGCGGACCTGTTCGTTTCCGTCCTCGTCGACATAGGCGCCGTCGTCGGTGTGGACGCCGTCGAAGTCGGTGACGAGGGCGTCGACGTCGATGACCTGCGCGGTCTCCTGCGTCGAGGCGATGGCGCGGACGAGGGTGAGGTCGGACATGTCGTCGATCTCGCGGGCGTGCTCGGGCGGGACCTCCTCGATGCCGATGCGGCCGAAGAAGCGGTGCTCATGCTCGATGAGGCCGGAGGTGCGCATGACGTAGAACGCGCCGGTTTCGTTGAAGTGCTTGGTGCGGTCCTGGCGGCGCGGTCGGAAGCTGGCTTCGTGCCCGACGGCCACGGCCTGGGTGTCGTCGTCGAGGCGCCACAGGAAAGAGTGGTCTTCGACGGCGGAGAAGACGACATCGGCGTCGTCGTCACGGACCGTGCGCACCGCGTTCTCGATCGAGGCGGAGTCGATGAAGGGGGAGGTGCACTGCATGAACACTGTGATGTCGAAGTCCTCATCGAGGGTCGACAGTGTGTGGATGAGCGCGGATTCGCTGGTGGCGGTGTCGCCGGCGATCTCGGCGGGGCGGTGGGCCACTTCGGCGCCGGCACGCAGGGCTTCGGCAGCGATTCCGTCGTGGTCGGTCGAGACGATCACACGGTCGATGCTGGGGCTGGCCTGGGCGGCGTTGATGGCGCGGGCGAGCAGGGAGATGCCGGCGACCTTCTGCAGGTTCTTCAGCGGGATGCCCTTGGAACCTCCGCGCGCGGGGATGATCGCGACGGTTCGGTGGGGAGTGGGGGAGGTGGTGCTGGTTGATGCGGTGGTGCTTTCTGCCGCCTGGTTCGCGGCCACGGTGGTGCGCGCATCCGGCTTCATTTCCGACTGAAACTCGGTTGCGTTGGGCTCGTAGGTCGTCGATTGGTCATTCACAATGATTCGACGCTAACGACGGGGTGTTACCTCAAGGTGAACACGCCATGTCGCCGAGGCGACCCTTCGATGGCGAACCCGTGACGGATCTGCCGGTGGGCCGCGGGCGGGGCCGTGCGGCGACGTTCAAGCCGGCCCCTGTGCCCGCGGGCGGTGGGTGCTGAGTGGGCAGAGCCGGTGGGAGCCTCATCGACTCTTGGGTAGGCCCGTGCATCGCTTCATCGACTTTTGGGCGAATAATCCGGTTCGAACATGAGTATCTGATCAAAAGTCGATGACGAATGGGACAAAAGTCGATGACGCGCGGCCCGAAGCTGCCGGTGGGGTGATTCGACGGAGCCAGTGCGGTGCGTGGGTGCACGCCAACGTCAGCCGATCAGCGCCAGGTGATGTTCCACATGCGGTTGTTCCAGGCCGAGAATGGGATGACCTCACCGGTGTAGACGGGCCAGAAGTAGGCGAAGGCGAGGATCGCTGCGACGAGAATGAGCCCGACGCTCAGTCGCCTGGCGAACAGCGCCGCGGAGATCCGCGCGAAACGCTGCTTCACCGACGGCCCTGGCGAGTCTCGCCCACGAACAGGCACTCGACCCCAGACGAGTGTCAGGCAGTACGTCACGGCCAGCACGACGAAGGGCACCATGACGATGGTGTAGAAGGTGAAGATCGTCCGCTCCTGGTAGGCGAACCATGGCAGCCAGGTCGCTGCGAGCCCGGCGAGGATGACGGCGGGGCGGACGTCCCGGCGGATGATCCACACGATGAGGCAGACGAGCACAGCCAAAGCGGCCAAGCCCCAGATCACAGGGTTGCCCACCGAGGTGATCGCCGAGGAGCACTTCGCGACCGTGCACCCCATATCGCCCCGGTCGTAGGACTCGTAGTAGAACGACGTCGGCCGCCACTGCACGATCCAACCCCACGGGTTCGACATGTACGGATGCTCCGAGTCCAGCCCGACATGGAACGAGTACGCCGTGTAGTGATAGTGCGCCAGCGACGGCAGCCAATCCAACCACTGCGGCAACGCACGCCACCAGCCGAAATTCTCCGCAGCCCACTGTCGGTCCCACGCGTCATCCGAACGGATCCACCCGGTCCAGCACGCCACATAGGTCACGAGTGCGATCGGCACGAGCTTGAAGAACGAGGGAATGCTGTCGCGGATGAACATGCCCAGCCACGGATGCACGACCCCGGCCCGATACCGCGAATGCACATCCCACAGGACGATCAGAATCCCGAACGCCGCCAGCGCATACAGACCCGACCATTTCACCCCCGTAGCCAGGCCGAGACTGATCCCTGCAGCGAAGATCCAAGGCCGCGCGCCGAGGCGGGGCCCGAAGTTGATCACGTCCCTGGACTTCGTCCGATGCCGACGTCGGGCTTCCGCGGTGGGCGGGGCCGCCTCGGGGAGTGGGGCGGCGGAGGTGATCGACTCGCTGAGTTCGGTCGGGAAGGTTCGGGGGACCTCCTCGGGGTCGGATGAGGAGGAAGCGGCCGCCTCGGGGAGGGGATCTGGATTCTGCAGTGTGCGGGACGGAACGGAGCTGTCGATCTCCGCGGTGCGCTGGGTCCAAGCGGCCAGACGCTTCGTCACCTGCTCGCGGTCGAGGAGGATGAAGAAGAAGGCGAGGAGGACGAAGGCCATGAGCACGATGTCGAGCAGGCTCGTGCGGGAGTGGACGAAGTGCTCGCCGTCGATGGCGAGCAGGCCGGCGGCGACGCAGGCGAAGAACGCCGAACGGAAGAGCTTCCAGGCGATGACGCCGAGGAGGAAGATCGTCAGGGTGCCGATGATCGCCACGGTGAAGCGCCAGCCGAACGAATCGTCGGCGCCGAAGAGGTCGATGCCCCACCCGATGAGCCATTTGCCCAGCGGCGGGTGGACGACGTATTCGGGGGTGGGCTCGATGACGCTGGGATCGCCGGCGTTGAAGGAATCGTCGGCGTTCTCGGGCCAGGAGCGTTCGTAGCCGAAGTTGAAGACCGAATAGCCGTCCTTGACGTAGTAGGTCTCGTCGAAGATCAGGCGGTGTGGGAAGTCGAGGCGGAAGAGTCGCAGGGCCGCACCGATTCCGGTGATGACGAGCAGGGCCGGCCACATCCACAGCGGTGCTCGGGTGGCCCACATGCCGGCGTGGAAGGTTTCGCGGCGCATCGCAGCGGCGCCGGAACGCACCTTTTCGCGTTTCCTCGCCAGGCGCTCGCGGGCGATGCGCCTGGTGGGTGCCGGGGAGTCTGCGGTGTGTGTCATCGGAGTCCAGTTTAGAGATCTCGGCGGGCAGGGCTCTCATGCGACCCGCAGGGAAGGGCGGGGCATTGGGAGTGATCGGGCCGGCGGGGTGAGGGCGAGGTCGTGCCGGGCTGGCTGGCGTAGGTCGGGGAGTGAGGGCGAGGGGGAATGTCGGGCTGGCTGACGCAGGTCGGGAGAGACAGGCCGGCATGAGGTTCGGCACCTTGAGCAGGATTCTTGGGCATTCGCCACCGTGCATCACTAGAGTAGTGGGAGACAGCCGGAGTCAGAGCGAATGGTGCACAACGTGTCGAACAACCCCAACTACCGCCCGAGCGATCCTCCCCAGGTCGGCTCGCAGCAGTTCAACAACAACTATGGGTCCCAGCCGCAGTATGGTCAGGGACAGTCGGGTCAGTACGGATCCGGTGCCGGACAGTATGGGTCCGGTGCGGGTCAGTATGGGTCCGGTGCCGGACAGTATTCGCAGGGACAGCCGTATGGGCAGCAGAACTCCTATGGACAGTCCGGCGCCTACGGTCAGCAGAACGCGTACGGACAGTCAGGCGGATACAGCCAGCCAGGTGCGTACAGCCAGCCGAACGCCTACGATGCCTACAGCCAGTCGGGCGCGTACAGCCAGCCGATGACCTACGGCGCGCAGCCGGTCTTCGTCCGGCCCGCACCTAACAAGATGGCCGTGTGGTCGATGTGGATGGGCATTGCCGGTATCGGCGGCGGATTCGTTTGCGGCCTGCTGTCGATGATTCCGGTCATCGGCATCATCTTCAGCATCATCGCGATGTTCCTGTGGATCGCACCGGTGCTCGCCGTCATCTTCGGCCACATCGGCCTCGGCCAGATCAAGCGCACAGGCGAAGAAGGCCGCGGACAGGCGATCGCCGGGCTCATCATCGGCTACGTGACCATCGCCCTGGGACTCATCATGGCGATCGTCATGATCGGCATCCTGGGCATCGGCTTCTTGGGCATGATGAGCAGCTACTGAGCCGACCCGGGTGACCTCGGCGCTGCCCGGGGCGACTTCGGCGCCGCCCCGCGTGACCTCGGCGCTGCCCGGGGTGACTTCGGCGCCGCCCCGCGTGACCTGGGCGCTGCTCCGGATGACTTCGGACGGGTGCCGAGGTCACGCTCGATTCGTACGGTCGGGCCGCTCTGCACGACCCTGAAAACGCCTGCCCGCAGCGTTGCGTGCGCCCCAAGGCCACGCGGGTACGGGACGGTCGGGCCGCCTCGGCGAGGGGAACCTGCAACCTGTGGTGCAGGATTGCAACACGATTCGGCCGCCGCGCTCGCTGCACGTGGGTAGCGTTGATGACAGATATCGGGACACCCGTCGAGGACGGCCCCGAACAGATTCAAAGATCAACGACAGCCAGCGGAACGGAACGGACATGAACACTCGCGTACTGCCTCTCGGGAACACCTACACCGGATCGAAGGGTTCGGTCCACGCCCCCGTCGCAGTCCACACGCCCGCACCGGTTCATACTCCGGCCCACCCTCATGCCCTGGTCCAGGCCCCCGTGACGTACGGAAACCGAGCACCGGTCGTCGTCTACCAGCAGGTGGCGCCGACGAATTCCTCGTCGATCGTCGCGCTGGTGCTCGGCCTCATCTCGTTCATCTCATCGTTTTTCTTCCTCGGCTTCGTCGGCATCATCTTCGGACACATCGCCCGTTCGCAGATCAAGGCCCGCGGAGAGCGCGGCAACGGAATGGCCGTGGCTGGACTGTGGCTGGGGTATCTCAGCGTGATCTTCTGGGTCGTGTTCTGGCTGCTCTACTTCGGCGTCATCGCGCTCGTCATCGGCGCCTCGATCGCCGCTGGAAACGCAACCGTCAGCTGAGGACCGGGACTCCGGGAAGCCGGCCCCGGCAAACGATCTGGCGCACGGCCTCAACGTCCGACACACGCGCCCGTCCCGGCATCACATCGCAAGGTGCCCACCCCGCCAACTGTGACTGACCTGTAACCGCCCCGCCTTTTGCCGCCACCGACGACTCTGTACCGTTGAAGGCAACCACAAGGAGACTTCGCTATGAGCAGCCAGAACAACTGGAACAACCCGGACATGTACTACCAGCAGCCCCAATCGAACGCGGGCGGCTCGTACGGTGCCCAGTCCTACAGCCAGAACAGCGCCTACGCGGCCAATGCACAGTACGCCGGCGGACCCGGCTACGTGTACCAGCAGCTGCCACCGACGAACGTGCTGGCCATCGTCGGCATGTGCGCCTCGATCTTCGGCGTCATCTCGTCCGTCTTCATCGGCGGCATCGCCGGCATCATCATGGGCCACATCGCCCGCAAGCAGATCCGCGAACGCGGAGAACGCGGCGACGGCATGGCCGTCGCGGCCCTGTGGGTCGGCTACATCGGCACCATCCTCTGGATCCTTTTCTGGGTCCTCTACGTCGGGGTATTCGTCCTCATCTTCGGCGCGGCAATGGTCGGCGCGGGTTCGACCAGTTGAGTTCAGACTCCTTCGCGTCGTCCGGCCAGGGTGCCGATACGGATCTTGGGTTCGGTGACGACGACAACCCCACCGAGGCGGCCGGCCACAGAGCCGACGACAGCCCCACCGAGGCGGTGCCGTCCGACGACATCGACCTGACCGATGACGCGGGGCCAAGATTCGGTCCGAACCTCACCGGCGGTCGACTGATCCTGGTCGGGACTCCGATCGGCAACCTCGGCGATGCGAGCCCGCGGATGCGGGAGGCCATCGAAACTGCCGATGTCATCGCCGCCGAGGACACGCGGCGGTTCCTGTCGCTCGCGCAGCGACTCAACCTCACGCACACGAAGCGTGTCATCAGCGTCTTCGACCACAACGAGGGCCACCGCGCTCCCGAACTCGTCGATATCATCGCCGCTGGTGAGACCGTTGTTCTGCTCTCCGACGCGGGGATGCCCGCCGTCTCCGACCCCGGCTACCGCGTGGTCAAGGCCTGCGCCGAGGCGGGACTTCCGATCACGTCGACACCGGGGCCGTCCGCGGTGCTCATGGCGCTCGCGGTCTCGGGACTGCCGAGCGACCGGTTCAGCTTCGAAGGGTTCCTGCCGCGCAAGTCCGGGCAGCGCAAGACCCTGCTGACCGAACTCAAGGCCGAGAAGCGCACGATGGTCTTCTTCGAAAGCCCACACCGCATCGCCGATGCGATGGACGACTTCGCCGAGATCATCGGCGTCGACCGGCCTATGGCCATCAGCCGCGAGCTGACGAAGACCTACGAGGAGACTCTGCGCGGAACCGTCGGTTCACTGCGCGATCAGGCCGCCGAGGGTCTGCGAGGGGAACTGACCCTCGTGCTCGCCGGTGCCACCGAGGTCGAAACGGCTCCGGAGGACCACCTCGGCGAGGTCAGCGCACTGGTCGACTCCGGTTCGCGTGCCAAGGACGCGGCCGGGCAGGTGGCGAAGAAGTTCGGCCTGTCCAAGCGCGACATCTACGAGGCCTGGCTCCACCGCGACTGACACGACTCGTGTGCAGTGGGCTGTGGATAGTCAGTAGCCCAGTTTCGGGTGGATAGCCCATGTCGGGAGGTGGGCTATCTACCTCAAACTGGGCCATCAGCGCGGTTGAGATACTCCCCAAACGAGCCTGGTGCGAAAGGCACGAGCCGCTGTGAAGCCGGTCGACGACTCGACTCGAGCGTTGAGGCTTGTTGATTGACTCCTTACTGAGGCGCTGTCGCCGTGTGGACGCCGGAGCTGATTCCACAGCAACAGGATTGAGCATTGCTGAATCAACGCGGATTTCGGCAGTGTGCCGGCATGAAGAACAACGTCGTGTATTTCACGGACCTTCGCAATGCTGGAGCCTCAACGGCAGACATCCGCAGCGCTTTGGGCTGCTGTCTGCGAAAGCTCTCTCGTGGAGTCTATACAGTCGTCAGATGTTGTGAAGTCCGTGCCCACCGATACCTCTCTCCCTTCGCCACAGACTCGGATTGGATGACGTATCACGAGGAAGGACGCGACAAAGAGCGGTCCCAGCAACGCAGATACGAGGCGAATCTGAAGCGTCTGCAAGTCCTCCACTATCCCCACTACCGCGCAGGAGACATCGTGTTCGGGATCTCGGCGGCCCGGCTGCACAGAATCGGTATGTTCGACGAGCCGGACGAACCAGTGTCGGTGTTCCACCCCATATCAAGCACCAAGTCACCCGAGCTGATCAGGCGACGCAGAACAATCGCAGCTGATGACGTCTGCCAGGCGGAAGGGCTTCGCGTCACTACTCCGGCTCGAACTGCCTTGGATCTGCGGGCCGAACTCGGCAGCGCTGCGGCGTTTGCCGCGATGGAACAGGTGGTCAGATGGCAACTTCTCGGCGACGACGAGGATCTGATCTTCAGGCTCGGGTATCCGGCACATCTGCTGGACGAGGTTCCGGGTGCAGTCGCAGCTCTGTTCGCAGCGCCCATTGATCGCCTAGCACGGGGCGCAAAGGTGGCCGCGAGACTGGTCTCACTCGCATCTCCGTTGTCCGAAAGCTATGCGGAGAGCAGAGCCGCCTTCAATCTGCATCTTCTGGGTCTGCACGACTTCGTGCAGCAGGTGAAAATTGCCGATGGCAGCCGACTTCTCACGAGACTCGACTTCCTGTTCCGTGACGATAGAGTCGCACTCTACGTCGATGGGACGCAGAAGTACGTCGACGGCGGCTTCGACGTCATGAACAAGGAGAGCCGACAGCACAATCGACTGCTGGCGATGGGCTATAAGATCGTGCGCTTCAAATTCAATGAAGTTCTGGACCCGAGGACCTTCGGACAGAAGCTCTTCTTTCAGGCACCTGAACTGCGTCGCCGGTGTGGGAAACCGCTGGTTCTGTGAGCTGGTGTCCAGGTGCGAACTGTTTCAGCCCAGTCCGAGGTGAGCAGCCCATCTTCAAACATGGGCTACTCACCTCAAACCGTGCTATTCGCTAATCCTCGGCAAAGCCCCGCGCCCACCCGCTGACGGCACCACACTCACCCGAGGGGGCGGCTCCCGGACCCATGCGCGCCCGCCGCGCCGCGTCCCTTAGACTGAGTTCCCTATGGGTTACTACTTGACGACAGCGATTGCCTACCCCAACGGGGCCATTCACATCGGGCATGCCTATGAGTACATTGCGGCCGACACGATCGCCCGGTTCAAGCGACTGGACAATCACGATGTCTTCTTCTGCACCGGCACGGACGAGCACGGACTGAAGATGCTGCAGGCGGCGAACAAGCTCGGCATCACCCCCAAAGAACTCGCTGACGACAACGCGAAGAACTTCCGCGACACCCAGCTCGCCCTCGGCTCGACCTTCGACCGGTTCATCCGCACCACCGACGAAGACCACTACGCTGCCTCGCAAGCCATCTGGCGCAAGCTCGAAGAGGCCGGCGACATCTACCTCGACACGTACTCCGGCTGGTACTCCGTGCGCGACGAGGCCTTCTACACCGATGACGAGACCGAAGTCGTCGACGGCGTGCGCCTGTCCAAGGAGACCCGCACCGAGGTGACCTGGACGGAAGAGGAGTCCTACTTCTTCCGCCTCTCGAAGTACCAAGACAAGCTGCTCGAGCTGTACAAGAACCACCCCGAGTTCATCGGTCCCGACTCCCGCCGCAACGAGATCGCCTCGTTCGTCGCATCCGGGCTCAAGGACCTCTCCATCTCCCGCACCACCTTCGACTGGGGTGTGCCGGTGCCGGGCAACGACAAGCACGTGATGTACGTGTGGATCGACGCACTGACGAACTACCTCACCGCCGCCGGCTACCCCGATGACCAGGAGCGCCTCAGCAAGTGGTGGCCCGCCGACGTCCACATCATCGGCAAGGACATCATCCGCTTCCACTCGGTCTACTGGCCCGCGTTCCTCATGAGCGCCGGCATCGAACTGCCCAAGCGGGTCCACGCCCACGGCTTCCTCTTCAACTCCGGTGAGAAGATGTCGAAGTCCGTCGGCAACGTAGTCGACCCCCTCGACCTCGTCGATGCCTTCGGCCTGGACACCCTGCGCTTCTTCCTCTTCCGCGAGTTCTCCTACGGCCACGACGGCTCGTATACGAAGGACTCGATCATCACACGGAAGAACTCCGACCTCGCCAACGAGTACGGCAACCTCGCCCAGCGTTCGCTGTCGATGATCCAGAAGAACTGCGACGCCCAGGTGCCGCAGCCGGGTGAGCTCACCGAGGCGGACGAGAAACTCCTCGCCCTCGCCCGGGCCGTGCCCGACACCGCCCGACGCCACGTCGACACCCAGGCCCTCCACCTCTATGTCGTGGCCTGCTGGAAGGTGCTGTCCGAGGCCAACCGCTATTTCTCCGCGCAGGAGCCGTGGAAACTGAAGAAGACCGATCCCGATCGTATGGCCACCGTGCTGTGGGTGACGACCGAGGTCGTGCGCATCATCTCCATCCTCATCCAGCCGGTCATGCCCGATTCCGCGGGCAAGATCCTCGACCTCCTCGGTGTGCCCGCCGGCGTCGGTGAGGCCGGTGCGAAGGTCCTGCCGACCGCCGTCGATTCCGGGTCCGGCGCCGAGGCGATGGGAGCCGTATCCGCTAGCGCGGCCATCGGCGTCGCCGCCGGTGCGGCATACGCTTCGGCCGCCCTGGCGCCGAATGTCGCCGAGGCCGCTGCCGACGGCATCGCCGCCGCCGAGGCGGATCCCCGGTCGTTCGCGGCCGTCGGGTTCCCGCTCGAACCGGGCACGCCCCTGCCGAAGCCCGAACCCGTGTTCCCGAAGTTCGTGGAGGAGACCGAATAATGGCCTCGCGCGCCGCCGGAACCTATCCACCGGTGCCCGAACCGCTCGCTCATCCCATCGTCGACACCCACACTCACCTCGACATCTGCACGGGTGTGCGGCTGCCGCTGGGTGCTGGTGAACCCGAACCCGAGGTGACCCCGAACGCGGACGAAGAGTTCCCGTCGCTGGATTTCTTCCATGACACCGCCTCCGAGGCGGGAGTCCGTCGCATCGTCCAGATCGGCTGCGACCTTCCGGCAGCCCGGTGGACGACCGCGCTCGTGGCTTCCCAGTATTCAGGCACCCCCGCCGAGGCGGCCACGGAGGTGGGATCCCTCGCCGAGGCGGCCGACCCCCGTACTGTGCCGGGCCCTCCTGCCGAGGGACGGACGTGGATGATCGGCGGGGCCGCCCTCCACCCGAACGAAGCCCCGCGGCTGGCCGAGCGCGGCCTGCTCGATGACGCTCTCACCGAGATCGAATCGCTCGTGAGCTCGCATGAGCGCATGCGCGTGGTGGGGGAGACCGGTCTCGACTACTTCCGCACGGCAGAAGAGGGAGTCGCCGAACAGCAGCGCTCCTTCCGAGCTCATATCGAGATCGCCAAGCGCACCGGACGTGCACTGCAGATCCACGATCGGGAGGCACACGCCGATGTGCTGCGCATCCTCAAGGAGGAAGGCGCTCCCGAAGTCACGATCTTCCACTGCTACTCCGGCGACGAGGCGATGGCCCGCGAATGTGCGGCCGAAGGCTATTACATGTCCTTCGCCGGCAACCTCACGTTCAAGAACGCCGACGAGCTGCGGCGGGCCGCGGCGGCCGCTCCACTGGAGCTCCTGCTGACGGAGACCGACGCACCCTTCCTCACCCCGCACCCGCATCGCGGTAAGCCGGGAGGTCCTTACCTCACGGCGGTCACGGCGCGGAAACTCGCCGAGGTGCGCGGGATGAGCGAAGAGGATCTGTGCGCGGCCGTGTGGAACAACGCGGAGCGGGCCCTCGGCAGCTGGGGCTGAGCCGGGCTCAGCCCTTCGTTCTGTGAGCGAGATAACGGGACGCGGCGCCGCCTCGGCGGGGGAATGTCACGATCGGGAAGGCCCCGGAAACACTGGGAACTCCAGGTCAGACACGCCCTCAGAAAACTCACACCGTTACATTTCCGTGATATTTTGCGAACCGTGTAACGAATCGGTTACAGTGAACAGGTCGATAAACTCTGCTCAGGGATATTTTTGTGATTGATTTTCTGAAGAACCGCAAGGTTCAGATCGCTGCACAGGCGGTCGTGATCACCGGACTCGTCGGTGGCACGGGCGCGGTTGTGACCATGAACAAGCCCGTGACCTTGGAGGTCAACGGACAGGCCGAAGAGATCCGAACCTTCGGAGGAACGGTCGGGGACATCCTCGACAGCCACGAAATCGATGTCGACAAGCGCGACCAGGTCAAGCCCGGTGTGGGCACCAAGGTCGACCGTGATATGACGATCACCGTCAACACGGCGAAGAAGGTTGCGCTGTCCGTTGATGGCAAAGAGACGAACGAATGGACCAACGCGAACACCGTGGGTCAGGCTCTGGCCGACCTGGGTGTCGACGCGAAGGGCGCCGACCTCAACGCGAAGGCCAGCCAGCGTCTGAAGGACGAGGGCAATGACATCGACGTGACCACGTCGAAGGACCTCACCGTCGTCGCCGATGGCAAGGACCACAAGGTCTCGGCCGCTGTGGGCACCGCCAAGGAAGCCCTCAAGGACACGGGTGTCAAGCTCGACAAGGACGACTTCCTGTCCGTGCCGATGTCCGCCGAGGTCTCCGACGGCCAGGTGCTGACCGTCAACCGCGTGAAGAACGACACCGTCAAGGACAAGCAGGCCATCAAGGCCAAGGTCGAGACCAAGAAGTCCGATTCCCTCTACGAGGGTGAGACCAAGGTCGAGACCGAGGGCAAGGACGGCGAGAAGCAGGTCACCTACAAGGTCAAGACGATCAACGGCGAAGAGGTCAAGAAGGAGAAGAAGGACGAGAAGGTCCTCTCCGAACCCAAGACCAAGGTCGTCATCCAGGGCACCAAGAAGAAGGAAGAACCGGCTGACACCGGCGGTTCCGACTCGGGTGACTCCGGCGATTCCGGTTCGGGCGACTCCGGTGACTCCGGTGACTCGAGCACCGGCGGCGGCTCCGGCGGCGGTTCCATGTCCACCGCTGAGATCAAGGCGATGCTGGGTGGGCCCGGTTCCAAGTGGTACCAGGTCGTCGAGTGCGAGTCGAACTTCGACCCGAAGGCTTCGAACGGCACCCACTTCGGACTGTTCCAGTTCCTTCCGCAGACCTGGCACTCCATGGGAGGCAGCGGCAACCCCTCGGATGCCAGCCCGCAGGAGCAGTTCCAGCGCGCCAAGAAGCTCCAGGCTGAAGCCGGCTGGGGTCAGTGGACCTGCGCCTGATCTGAGATCAGGTTCGCAGCAGCCGACTGAGCGCCTGTATAGGCCATGAACTCTGGCCGCCATTGACAACAGATATCGACAACTGAGCTGAGGCGGTCAGCAAGGAGCGTGGGCCCCGAGGAGAGATCCTCGGGGCCCACGCTTTTCGGTGCCCCGCTGCCCCGGCTTCCGGTGCCCAATCTGAACTTTCGCCCAGAGCATGACGAATTGCTGGCACTCAAGTTGACCGAGTGCTAAGAGCGTTCTAGAGTCAGAATTAGCACTAGCACTCATTGAGTGCCAGTTTCATGAGACGGTCGAATCGCTCGGCACCCGCGACGACGAGAGGTTCATGGCAGCAGCCGCCGTCTGACTCGATGAAATAGAACCCAGCGAAGGGAGAGGGCCCGATATGTCGGTCTCCATCAAGCCACTCGAAGATCGGATTGTCATCCGTCAGGTCGAAGCAGAACAGACTACCGCCAGTGGTCTGGTCATTCCCGAAACCGCCAAGGAAAAGCCTCAGGAAGGCGAAGTTGTCGCAGTGGGCCCGGGCCGCGTTGCTGACAACGGAAACCGCGTGCCGGTCGACGTCGCCGTCGGCGACAAGGTCATCTACTCCAAGTACGGAGGCACCGAAGTCAAGTACGCAGGAGAAGAGTTCCTCGTGCTCTCGGCTCGCGACGTGCTCGCCGTCATCGGCTGAATCCCCTGAACAACAACTTCACTGACAGGAGGACGAATGCCTAAATCATTGGAATTCAACGACGAAGCCCGTCGTGCACTCGAAAAGGGTGTCAACACCCTGGCCGACACCGTCAAGGTGACGCTGGGACCCAAGGGCCGCAACGTCGTGCTCGACAAGAAGTGGGGCGCTCCCACCATCACGAACGATGGTGTGACCATCGCCCGTGAGGTCGAGGTCGACGATCCTTACGAGAACCTCGGCGCACAGCTGGCCAAGGAAGTCGCCACCAAGACCAACGACATCGCCGGTGACGGAACCACCACCGCGACCGTTCTCGCTCAGGCCTTCGTCAACGAAGGACTGCGCAACGTTGCCGCAGGTGCCGCTCCCGGACAGCTCAAGCGCGGCATCGAGACCGCCGTTGAGGCCGTCTCGCAGCAGCTGGGCACCATCGCCCGCGACGTCGCCGACTCCTCGGAGATCGCACACGTCGCCGGTCTGTCGGCTCAGTCGCCTGAGATCGGCAAGCTCATCGCCGATGCCTTCGACAAGGTCGGCAAGGACGGCGTCATCACTATCGACGAGTCGCAGGCCGCGTCCGTCGAACTCGAGATCACCGAAGGAATGCAGTTCGACAAGGGCTTCCTGTCGCCGCACTTCGTGACCGATGCCGATCGCCAGGAGGCTGTGCTCTCCGACGCCCTCATCCTCATCAACCAGGGCAAGATCTCCAATATCCAGGAGCTCCTGCCCGTCCTCGAGAAGGTGCAGCAGGCCGGCAAGCCGCTGTTCATCATCGCCGAGGACATCGAGGGTGAAGCTCTGTCGACCCTGGTCGTCAACAAGCTGCGCGGAATCATCAACGTCGCCGCCGTCAAGGCTCCGGGCTTCGGTGACCGTCGCAAGGCCATCCTCGAGGACCTCGCCGTCCTCACCGGTGGCCAGGTCGTCACCCCGGACATGGGCATGAAGCTCGACCAGGTCACCCTGGAAGAGCTCGGCAACGCCCGCACCATCACCGTCACCAAGGACAACACCACCATCATCGATGGTGCCGGTGCCGACGATGCTGTTGCCGGTCGTGTCGCTCAGATCCGCGCCGAGGTCGAGAACACCGATTCCGACTGGGACCGCGAGAAGCTGCAGGAGCGCTTGGCCAAGCTCTCCGGCGGAGTCGCCGTCATCAAGGTCGGCGCCGCCACCGAGGTGGAGCTCAAGGAGCGCAAACACCGCGTCGAAGACGCCGTGTCCGCTACTCGAGCCGCCATCGAAGAGGGTGTCGTCGCCGGCGGTGGCTCGGCTCTGATCCACGCTGCGAAGGTCCTCGACGGCAACGACCTCGGACTGTCCGGTGACGCACTCACCGGTGCCGAGATCGTCAAGCGCGGAGTCGTCCAGCCGCTGCGCTGGATCGCCGCCAACGCGGGCCAGGACGGCTACGTCGTCGTCGCCAAGGTCCAGGACCTCGAGTCCGGCCAGGGCTACAACGCCGCCATCGACGAATACGGCGACCTCATCGGCGCCGGAATCATCGACCCCGTCAAGGTCACCCGTTCGGCGCTGCGCAACGCCGCTTCGATCGCCGCCCTGGTTCTCACCACCGAGACCCTGGTCGTCGAGAAGAAGGACGAGGAGGACGAAGCCTGAGCCATTCGCTCGGACTGAGTCGTCTCTGACCACGACAGTGGCCCGGAACATCACGTTCCGGGCCACTGTCGCATTCATCGGCGTATTCACCCTCACCGAGGCGGCCCACCCCATGAGATCGCCCGTGCCGTTCCGAGGTCGCCGCCTTTGCGGGTTCGGCCTGTCGACCCCGCCTCTGTTCACTCGACTGTCGCGCCTCGTTCACTTTCCCGAGGTCTCTCGCGGCTATGGTGTCGCGGAGGCCCCCCGATCCGGGGCCTCACCGCAGATCCAAGGGAGATATGAAGCGCATTACGATGATCGGCGATGTCGGGTGGAGCCGGTTCTACCACCTCGGCGATGAGGCGATGACGGAGCTGGCTATCGAAGCGCTCCAACGCAGAGGCGACATTTCGATCACCCTCATCGCCGGTCAGCCGCAGCACGCCAGCGAGATGTATGGTGTCGATGCCATCTCCCGCATCGGTTTCAAACGTGATCGCGAACCGAATATCACGCGGATGGAGCGCATCCTCGAGTTCGCCGAATCCGAAGGTCGCAGCCGCACTCTCACCCCGAACGACCCTGCGCGCACCGTCATCGAGACCGTTCGCGACTCGGACGCCGTGCTCATCGCCGGTGGCGGAAACCTCAACTCCATGTTCGCCCACCACATCTATGAGCGGGTGACACTGGGGCGATTGGCGAAACTGTTCAATCGACCCTATGCGCTCACGAGCCAGACCCTCGGCCCTCTCATCTACGACGAGGATCGCAAGCTCGTCTACGAATTCCTCGCCGACGCCGAATTCGTCGGCAGCAGGGAGAGCTATACGACCACTTTCGCGAAGCAAGTCGGCGGCAAGCGTGCCGTCGTACGCAGGCAGGTGGATGACGCCTTCTCACTGACTGCCCGGGAAGAGGACCGCGAAGCAGTCGACGACCTCACGGCTGAGCCGTTCATCTTGGCCAGCTACGCGGAGAAGGCATCCTCCCCGGTGCTCGCGGACAGCGACTATCACGCCCATCTCGTCGACATCACGCGCAGGCTCGCCGACGAGACCGGACTGAACGTTCTGTTGGTTCCCCACGGAGGCGGCCTGCCGCCTGCCCTGCCGACAAGGGACCAGCTGACCAATGACCAGATCGCCGGTGAGGTCGGACGCGAGTCCGTCACATCCACGAGGATGCTCACCGCCAGAGAGCTTATCGCCCTGACCGAAAAGGCGGAGTTCGTCATCGGCACTCGCTATCATGCGGGGATCTTCGCCGGTGCCGCCGCGGTTCCGTTCATCTCGCTCGTCCCGAACCTCTATTCGTCCATCCGCATGCGAGGGGCGGCAGAGAATGTGGGGATGGAACAGTTCGTCCTACCTGTGGACAGTGTCGATGATGTCGTCGCGACAGGAGTCGGAGTGGCGCAGAACCGGGCTGAGTTCCACGCCGCGCTCACCGACAGCTCTGCCCGCAGACGCGCCGAACACGACGACTGGTGGGACTTCGTCGTCGCTCATACCGTCGGCGATGGGTCAGGCGAGACTCCTAGCGCGTCTTCGGTGCCGGCCCCGGATTTCTTCCACGCGGACGAGGTGGATAACCGATTCGATTCTGCGGCAGCAGCCAATCGCGCACGGCTCTCAGCAATCGAAGAATTCGGTCTGCTGCTGGCCAAGCGCGACCGCCAGCTGGCTGTGGCACGAAAGCAGGCGAGGGACGCAGCTGCCGCTCTGGAGATCAGCAACGCCAGACATGAGCGGCAGGACGGCATGCTCGCGGTGAAGGCAGCCAGGAAGGTGCTGAGCTGGCAGCGGAAGGTCAAGCGGCGCGTTCGGCGCGGTACGAAGGCCGTCGGCAAACGCTTCACTGAGGCAGCGCAACGCCGCGGTGAGTTGGCAACGATGCAGTCGCGCAAGCAGGTCTGAGCGGGCCTCGGGCGCGCAGAATTCCACTTTCGACACACCCTGCTCTGAAATGCACACTGAGGAGCCTGGGCAATTCAGAGACAGGTGTACAAAAAGCCTGATGCCACTGTGACCCAGTCGAGGTTGCGCGCTTCGTGCCGTCTAGGGCGTGCTCGGGCGTGGGTCCGTGTCGTTGGTGTCGGCTTTGCGCACGCGCGCGAGGCCTGGACGAAGGCTGCTCAGGCAGGGCGTGTTCAGGCGCGGTCGCTCTCGAGCTGAGTGCGCAGGCGGACGAGGTCGGCACGAACCATGTCGGCGTCCCGGTCGAACTCGGCGTCGTCGACTCCCGGCAGACGGAACAGAGTGAAGACCACCTCGGTGCCGGTGCCGTTGGCGAGCACCCGCAGGGGATTGTGCACGATCGTGCCGTCGGGGAAGATCACGTCGTGATCGAGGATGCCCAGCTCCGTGTGCGGGCCGAAGCGGACTTCGACCTCGCCCATCGGGGAATCCGTGATCCAGCGGCCGCCCGCCTCGCGGATTCCATTGCTCAGTCCTGCGGCCCAGGCCGGAAGGTTCGCGGGATCGCCGGCGAAGGCCGCCACCTCGGAGGGTGAGGCGTCGATGGACGTCGATAGGTGGAGCGCTGGATTCGTCATCTCCCAAGTGGACCACAAGAGAAGCCGCGCGGCCAGGGAAAGGGAGCGGACCATGGCAGGCGGGACGGCCATCGCAGGCGGGTCGGTACCTCGCACGCGGGACGGCCGTTGCACGCGGGCCGACCATCGCACGCGGTCCGGCCCAGAGTGCCCTCCCTCGTGCCGCTCGCAGCAGACCTTACACAGCTCGCTCACACCTACTGGCCAGTCGCTTTTCATGTTTCTTAAGCCCGATCCTCGTTAGTCTGGAAATGACAGCTTGCACCGACGCATGAGGAATCTATGACCACCGGCCCAACGATGCCCATCGCCCGACTTCGCGACGTTTCGAAGGTCTTCGATCCGAAAGGGGCCGCGGTCACGGCTCTCAGCGGGGTCAGCCTCGACATCGCACCGGCCAAACTGACCGCGGTGATGGGGCCCTCGGGCTCGGGGAAATCAACACTCATGCACGTCCTCGCCGGACTCGATCGTCCCACCTCGGGCTCAGTCCACCTCGGCGAACAGGAGATCACGAAGCTGCGCGACGACGACCTCACCGCCCTGCGCCGCCGCCGGATCGGATTCGTCTTCCAAGCGTTCAACCTCGTGCCCACGCTCACCGTCAAAGAGAATATCCGCCTGCCCTTCGAACTCGACGACCGTCGGCCCAATGCCGACGAACGCGCCTGGATCACCACGGTCGTCCACCGCCTGGGGCTGGAAGACCGCCTCAAACACCGACCCAACGAGCTCTCCGGCGGTCAACAGCAGCGCACCGCCATCGCCCGGGCGCTCGCAACCCGCCCCGACATCCTCTTCGCCGACGAACCGACCGGCAACCTCGACGCGAAGTCCGGTCGCGAAGTTATGGCGATCATGGTCGAGGCCGTCCGCGACTTCGGCCAATCTATCGTGCTCGTCACTCACGACCCGATCGTCGCCGCCCACGCCGACCGCGTGATCTTCATCGCCGACGGCACCCCCGTGACGGAACTCAACGACACCATCACCGCCGAAGCGATCGCCTCGACCATGCTCGACATCGACGAACGCGCCGAATCCGCGGTGAGTCGATGAACCCGCTGCGCGAAATTCGAACCAACCCGCGGCAGTTCTTCCCCAGCATCCTCGTCGTCTTCATCGCCGCTCTCTTCGGCACCGCAATCATGCAGGGCATCGCGATCCTGACCGCGTGGCTGTCGTCCGAGAAGATCATCGCCGAGTCCGAGACCGCGCAGAACTTCCTCTCGATGATCGGTGTCACCTTCTTCCTCATCGCTCTCTTCGTCTCCGCGATCGTCATCGCGAACACGTTCTCGATCATCATCGCCGGTCGCAGCCGCCAGCTGGCTCTGCTGCGCCTCATCGGGGCGTCGTCGAAACGGCTGCGCAGGGCCGCCTCGGTGGAGGGCCTGGTCATCTCCGTCCCCGCCGCGGTGCTCGCCTTCGCGGCGTCGACCGGGCTGGCGAAAGCGGCCCAGAATTATCTGGGCAGCGCCATCACCGAGGAGGTCGCCCTCCTCACCCCGGCCATGGCTGTTCCAGCGCTCGCCACGATCATCGTGACCTGGCTGTCGGCGTACCTGGGTGCGCGCCGCATCACGGGGATCTCACCGATCGAGGCGACCTCGCAGGCGGTGGAGGCCCGGCCCGAGGATGCCCGCGCCTCACTCGGCGGGCTCACCGCCTCGCTGATTCTGCTGTCCATGGGGCTGACGTTCCTCGTCAATTCCGTGATCGGGGCCGCCGATCATCGGATCAGCGTGATCAGCGTGGTGCTCACCGCATTCGGCTCGGGCCTGACCTTCCTCGGCGTCATCATCGGCCATCCGTGGATCCTGCCGCCCCTGCAGTCGGCGATCGGCTGGCTGTGCGGGCGCACCGCTGTGTCCCGGTTGGCCGCCTCGACGATCGCCCGCCATCCCACCCGGAACGCGCGCACGGTCATCGGACTCGTCATCGGCATCACGCTCATCGTCATGTTCGCCACCGCCATGACGACCTTCCGCGATCAGCTGCTGCGGTATGCCAGGTCGCTCGGCGAAGAAGGGTGGGGCGGCCTCGAAGACGCGCTGGCCACCGTCATCGACAAGTCGATGCTGTTCGCGTTGGCCCTCATCCTCTTCTCCGTGATCATCGCCGTCATCGGCGTCGCGAACACACTCATGCTCTCCGTGCGTCAGCGCACTCAGGAGATCGGGCTGCTCATGGCGCTCGGCCAGACTCCGAAGCGCGTGCGTCGGATGATCACAGCCGAAGGCCTGCAGCTGAGTCTGACAGCCTGCGCGGTCGCCGTGCCGTTGGGCATCGGCTTCGGCTGGGTCGGTGCACTGACCCTGCTCTCGCCCCTGCTCGGCCTCTTCGCACCGAGCGTGCCCTGGACGGTCGTCATCGCCGTCATCGTCGGCACCCTCATCGCCGTGTTCATCGCCAGCCGCGAACCCGCCCGCGCGGCCACCTCGATCAGTCCCGTCGAGGCGCTCGAAGCCGTGTGAGGTGCGGGTGCTGCGGATGGCTACCGGCAAGGCCGCGGCGAGCAGCCCAGTTTGAGGTGAGTAGCCCTGTTTCAAACATGGGCTATTCAACTAAAACTGTGTAGAACTGTCGCCCGGGCTGAATCGAGCTCTGCGCCTCAGTCGAGTTCGATGACGTTTCCGTTGGATCCGTCGACGCGGACGCGCTGGCCCGAGGTGAATCTGCTGGTTGCGTCGCGCACGGCCATGACAGCGGGCAGTCCGAGCTCACGGGCGGTGACCGCGCCGTGTGAGAGTGCCCCGCCGCTTTCGGTGATCACCCCGCCGGCCTGGTAGAACAGGGCGGTCCATGCCGGGTTCGTGGTGCGCGCGACGAGGATCGCTCCGTCGGGGAATGACGAGAAGTCAGCAGGGGAGTGGACGACGAAGACCTCACCTTCGACGGTCCCCGGACTGCCCGCGGTGCCGGTGATGTGGTCGCTGTCAGCGTCGACTGCGGCTGCTGCTTTGCCGTACTCCCATTCGGGTGTGCGATCGACCGCAGCCTGGTAGGCAGCCTTGTTCTGTGCGGCGATCTCGGTGAGGCTCGTCAGAGCGGATCCTGTTCCCGTGGTGCCCGCGACCGCGCTCGCTGAGGCGCGGGTTGCGGCAGTGCCGGTGGCGTACACCTCGCGGTACGCGGCGCCGGTTGCGCCCAGGTCGCGGTTCGCGGCGTCGGTGGCGCCCAGGGCGCGGTTCGCGGCGTCGGCACGGATCGCCGTGTCGAGGTGCTCGAAGTCGATGAAGTACACATCCGAGGCCTCAACGAGGACCCCGGCATCGACGAGCCTGCCGCCGAGCTCCTTCAGCGCGCGCCGCATCGGCAGGGTCAGCCGCGTTGTCTGATAGTGCTCGAGGTCATCGAGTGCCGTGTAGGTGCGGGCCAGACGGATGACTTCCTGGACGAGATAGCGCAGCTTCTCAGGTGCCGCATTGACGACGGCGAGTTCGGTCTCTGCCTGCACGATCTTGCGCTCCATGTCCGTCATCGGCGCGGTCGCGGCCCCTGTGCCCGAACCCGACTCCGGCGAGCCGATTGTCGCAGCGGCCGAATGGTCTCCACCACCCGCTGGACTGGCCCCGGCGTCCGAAGCCTCTGCCTCGGCCACGGTCCGGGCGGCGAGGAGTCGGATCTGGTCGAGCACGATGTGCGGGGCCTCGACCCAGGTCGGATGATAGGCGTCGAAGTCGAGCTCACGGTGGCCGTGCTGTGCGAGGAACCGGTCGAAAGACGCCTTGAACTGCGAGAACCTCTCCAACTCCGCGACTCCGGCCTCACCATGGTGGGCTTCGAGCGCGGCGAGCAGATCGGCGTCGGCGGCCACGAGCTGCGACAGTTCGCGCAGTTCAGCGTTGACCTGGGAGGTCTTCGTCTCCGTCGATGCCATGAGGCGTTCGAACACCACCTGTGCCTGCTCGTCATCGAGTGCGAGCGAGAGCATGTGCTGCAGAGCCGCATAGAGCGTGCCCTGAGTCAGCGAGATCGCGATGTTCGGCCGGAAATATTCGGTGCCGAGGTCACTGATCGCAATGACGTGATCCCACACCTGTGCCAGCGACTTCTCTTCCAACGGCTCGTTCGACAGGCGACCGATCCCGATGAGATACGTGTCGAGATCACGCATCCACTGCACCGGCAGCTCCTGCACCCACCCGAACTGCCGAGCGATCTGGGGCAGCGACTCGGTGATCGTCTCGACGCTGGAGAGCATGTTCGTCGGCAGCCGACCGGCGTAGAGATCGACTGCGGTCTGATTGCCGTAGATATAGAAGTCGCGCATGACGAACCATTTGTCATCGAACGGCGGCAGCCCCATGAGATCGAAACTGTGATTGAGCGAATGATGGAAGCCGGCCTCCACGAGATCCCAGGTCAGCGGTGTCACCGGGGTGGGGAAGCGCTCCGCGGACTCATCGCGGGTCCACCGCGGAGCCACCCGCGTGATCGGCCGCGACTGCAGCAGATAGAGATCGCCGTCATGCAGCGCCCATTCGATGTCTTGAGCGAACCCGAAATGGTTCTCCGCGGCCACCGCGAGCTCGGCGACCTGTTTCGCCTGCGCCGTTGTCAGCGCCGGACGCGTGCGCTGCTCCGCGCCGAGGTCGACGACCCTCGTCCGCGCGCCGCCTCCCTCACAGAGGCGGTCGCCGCCCCGACCGTCACCCTCACCGAGGCGGTCGCCTCCGACGTCGTGGCCAGCTCCGTCGCCCGCGCCGTTCCCACCGCCGGTCATGACGAGCGCGGTGGGCTTCTCGGCGATCTCGGATGCGACCTGCTCGCCGGTGTCCCGGCGGACCCGGAATTCGTCGACGGGTTCCTCTCCGCCGACAACAGTCTCACCGAGGCCGAAGGCTGCGTTGATGAGCACCTCATCGGTGTTGCCGCGCACCGGGTCGACGGAGAACGCGACACCCGCGGCTTCGTCGGCGGCGACGGAGACCATGAGCTGGACGACGACGGCCATCTTCGCCTCAAGCTGATCGACGCCGAGCTGCCGGCGGTAGCGGAAGGCGTGCTCGTTCCACAGGGAGGCATAGCAGTCGCGCACCGCCTCGGCGATGGCTGCGGTTCCACGCACACCGAGGTAGGTGTCGTGCTGCCCGGCGAACGCTGCACCCGGCAGGTCCTCCATCGTGCCCGAGGACCGCACTGCCACGGCCTGCCCGGTCAGTCCCGCCTCGGCGACGGCTTCGTCGAATTCGGACAGCCAAGCATCGGGGATGGGGGTGGCACGGATGAGGTCGGCGATCGCCTCGGCGGGGGAGTCGGTGCCGATAAGCTCGGTGATCCGTGACTGGAGCGGTGCGATGAACTGGGAATAGGCGTCGGCGGTGACTATGAAGCCGCCGGGAACGGGCAGGTTCTGCGCGGACTTCGCCAGGCTGGCGCCTTTGCCGCCGCTGAGGGCCAGCTCGGTGGCGAGGGGATCGGTGAAGCGGAGTGTGAGGCTCATCGGGGCTCCTTCGGATCTGCGGTTCACGAAACTGTTCATCGGGTGCGGTGCGGTTCGTCGGGTGGGGTGGGGTTGGAGGGTCGGTGCGGTTCGTCGGGTGGGGTGGGGTTGAAGGGTCGATGCGGTTCGTCGAGCAAGAGCGGTTCACAGCCGGATGCGACGGACTCCCAGCAGCAGCCAGCCGAGCACCCCGCTGAGGACGCCGGCGCCGATGACCGCGGGCCAGAAGAACGCCGCGATGATCAGCGCCGGTATCCAGACCATAACCGCTGCGAAGCCCGCGAGGATGCGAAAGAATGTGACAGTATTGCGACCCTCCGCGCGTGACCCGGCGACTGCGGCGGCCACAAGGATAGGGGCGAAGAGCCACAGAGCCAGGAATCCGACCCACCTGATGACGGGATAGGTTCGCGGTCTGGAGACGGTATTCGCCGAGGTGGTGCGGCCCTCGGCCTCGTCAGCCGAGGTGGGGCCGTCTTCTTTGGGAGCGACCGAACCGCTCGCGTTCTGCAGCTCGAGGAACGACTGGGCATAGCTCGCCGAGCTGCCCGGAGTCCTCCGCGCCCGGTCGAGGGCGCGGGCTTCGACAGCGGTGAACGTCGCTTCGTCGGGGCAGTTCACCGACACATCGTCAAGGGCGGCACCCATCGCCGAGGCGACCGCCGCCTCCCATTCCTTGTCCTCCCTGCCGTCGCGGTCGGGAATCGTGACCGCGTGACCGCGGACCACCTCGGCGCGGGAGCGGAACCGATCCGGGGTCGAATAGAACAGGCCCACGGGGATGACCTCGACGTCGATGCCGTCTTCGATGAGGGCACACGCGATCCGGGCAGCGCCGGACTTGTACGGCGCGGACGGTGGCCCCAATCGCTGCTGGCCTCGGGGAAGATGCCGAGGTCACCGCCTCGGCGCAGGTGGGCGAGTCCTGCCTCGACGGGGCTGGCCACGGAGGCGGGATCGAGTCCGTAGCGCTCGACGTCCTTAGGGCGGACGACGGGGATGCCGGCGATGAAGAGGCGGAGGAACCAGTGGCGCAGCAGCTGGATCGAGACGAGGAACTGAGCGTGCGGGAACGCTGCGAGCACCTGGTGGCCATCGATCGCGCCGTTGCGGTGGCTGGCGATGATGAGGCGCGGTCGCCGGACGGGACCTCCGTCGGGCGCGGAAGGAGAGTCAGCGGATGCGACGGGACGGCCGGCACCTGAGGCGGGGGTCGCCTCGGCGGGAGATGATGCCGACTTCGGTGGCTGGGAATCCGGGCTCGAGCTGAGGTCGAGCACGCGGATGTGGCCGAAGTACACGGTGCGCATGGCCGCGTTGATGATCCGGTGGCGCAGGCTCAGTGAGGCATCGCTCATGACACCAGTCCACCACAGGTCCGGGTGGGATGGGACGTCCTGGCTATGCAATCGACGGTCGGCCAGGACGACCGCGGGTCTCGGCCTTCGTCAGTCGGCAGCCACCTCGCTGCGCAGTTTGTGCTTGAGTAGTTTGCCTGAAGGGTTGCGCGGAAGTTCGTCGATGACGAAGACTTCGCGTGGCAGCTTGTAGCGGGCGAGCTTGTCAGCCAGGTGGTCGCGCAGTTCCTCGACACCGAAGTCCTCACCATCTGCAGTCGTGATGAAGGCGACGACCTGCTCGCCCCATTGCTGATCCGGCTTCGCCACCACCGCGACATCGGCGACCCGGTCGTGAGTGATGATGGCCTCCTCGACCTCGAGGGAGAACACGTTCTCACCGCCGACGATGATGACGTCTTTCGAGCGGTCGACGATATAGAGGTACCCGTCCGCGTCGAGCCGGGCGAGATCACCGGTTTTATACCACTCTCCCGCGAAGGCCGCCTCGGTGGCTTGGGGATTGCCGAGGTATTCGCGCATCCGAGTGTCACCGGCGAACCAGATCTCGCCGGTTTCCCCGGGACCCGCCTCGGCCCCGTCGGCCGTGACCACCCGCATCGCGTTGCCGACCATCGCGTGCCGACCGATGGATCCTGCCTTGCGCAGCTGATCCTCGGGCCCGAGAAGACAACCGGTCGGACCCATCTCGGACATGCCGAAGAGGTTGTAGAACTGGTTGGTCCCGTAGGCGTCGATGAGCATGGCTGCCGTCGACCGGTCGATCGGGGCACCGCCGTAGTTCCACCGGCGAATGGAGGAGAAGTCGTAATCACCGAAGTCGAGGCCGAGCTTCTTCGCGGTCATGATCGGCGCGACATAGGCGACGGTGGGTCCGAAGAACGTCGTGATCTGCTTCGCGGCGATGATCTGCATCGATTCGACCGGGTGATACGCCCGCTGGAGGACGACGGTTCCACCCATCTGGATGGTGGGGACGAGGGCGATGTTCAGCGGCGCCGAATGCCAGATCGGCATGCAGATGAGGTACCGGTCATCGCTCTGGTAGCCCATATTGAGGTTGATGAGTGTGCCGACCTGGACGATATTGCGATGCGAATGCACGCACCCTTTCGGCGAGCTCGTCGTGCCCGAGGTGTAGAGAATCTGCGCGACCTGTTCATCGGTGAAGTCGCCTGGCGCCGCCTCCGTGGAGTTCTCGAGCTGGACATCGAAGCTGCCCGGGTCGTTGGGTTCTGTCTCCAGCCAGGTGACGCCCGGTGCCCCGGCCCGCGCGGTTCCGGCGAGTTCGGTGCTGACGATGCCGAGCTTCGCTCCCGAATGCTCGACCGTGTATTTGACTTCCGGAGCTTGGAACTTGTGATTGATCGGCACAACCGTCGCCCCGAGGTACCAGGCACCGAAAGCGGCGAAGACGAAACCTGGAACATTCAACGTCATGATGCCAACGGCGTCGCCGGGCCGGATTCCGTTGTCGGCGAGCACCTGCGCTGCCTTGAGCGCCCGGTGCCGCAGCTCGGCATAGGTGAAGCGCTGATCCTCGTAGACCACGGCCTCTTTGTCCGGGTTCCGCAGGACGGTGGTGTCGAGCATGGTTCCAAGCTTCATTGCTTCTCCTTGTGACGAGTGCCATACTGAGAACAATTGAACCACGATTCATTTCTTTGGGGAAGCGACAGTTCGGGCTGGCGCCGAGGTTGATGACGTCGACACCGTGGTGCCGCTGCGACCGATGGGGTGAGGATGGCATATCGCGCAACCCAGCGCACTCGGGCCAACGCCGAGGCGCGCCGCGCAGGCATCGAACGTGCTGCCCGACACGTCATCGCCCGCGGTGGATTCGCCTCGGCGAATGTGGCCGCCGTTGCCGTCGAGGCCGACTGCAGCGCCGGGTCGATCTACACGTATTTCAGCAACCGGGATGAGCTGTTGCGTCTCGTCTTCGCCCAAGCAGCCGGTCACGAGCTGGATGTCATCGCCGGCACAGTCGCCGAAGCATCCACGGCCTCGGAGATCGCGGAATCGACTGTCGAGGTCTTCGTTCGCCGAGCCGTCGCGGGGCGCAGGCTCGCCCACGCGCTGCTGCTTGAAGAGGTCCCCGAACCCGTGCAGAGCGAACGGCTGCGGCTGCGCCGAGGATACGTCGCCGTCATCGGAACCGCCCTGGACCGCGTGGGCGGCACGCAGATCCCCGCCGAGGTGGCCGCCCGTTCGATCGTCGGATGCGTGGGAGAGAACCTCGTCGACATCCTCGACCCGACTACCGCGAACCCGAGTCCTGCGGAGATCGAAACTCTCGTCAAGGCACTGACCACCTTCACCCGATCGGCATTAGGAGAACCATGACCACGACCGCAGAACCGACCGCCCCGCGGACGACGCATACCGTGTTCAACCAGGCACCACCTCGGCGAGATATCAACGAGTTCACGCTGAATACGGCCCTGAAGGACGCGCTCGCCCACTATGCGCCGGATGCCTCGCTTGACGAGGTCGAACGCATCGGAGCGCTCGTCGGCAGTGCGGACTTCATCAGCGACGCTCGCCTGGTCAACGTCCACGGACCGGAGCTGCGGACCCACGACGACTGGGGTAACCGCATCGACGAGGTCGACTTCCATCCGGCCTATCATCGGATTGTCGGAGATGCGCTGGAGGCGGAAGCTCACTCCTACGCCTGGACTCATCCCGGGCCGGGGGCCAATGTCGAACGTGCCGTACGGTTCATGCTCTTCTCCCAAGTCGAGCCCGGACATGCGTGCCCGGTGTCGATGACGCACGCGGTCGTGCCGTCCCTGCGTGCCGATCCCGCGCTCGCCGATTTCTGGGTGCCACGCGCCACGGCCGCCGGCTATGATCCGCGGCGGATGGACCCGGCGTCGAAGTCCGCAGTGTCCTTCGGCATGGCGATGACGGAGAAGCAGGGCGGATCGGACATCCGCGCGAACACCACCTACGGCGTTGCGTTCGGCGACCACTACCTCATCACCGGCCACAAATGGTTCTGTTCGGCTCCGCAGTCCGATGCGTTCCTCGTCATCGCCCAACTCGATGAGGGCCCGAGCTGCTTCGTCGTACCCCGTGTTCTGCCTGGCGGAGAACGGAATACGTTCCGGATCCAGCGGCTCAAGGACAAGCTCGGGAACAAGTCCAATGCCTCCTCGGAGGTCGAGTTCGACGCCACACACGGATGGCTTCTCGGGCAGGCGGGCAAGGGTGTCCGCACGATCATCGAGATGGTCGCCCAGACCCGCCTCGACTGCGTCCTCGGTTCGACCGCTGGGATGCGCCAATGCGTGGCCGAAGCGGCCTGGCACGCTCGCGGGCGTGCGGCCTTCGGGGCTGCGCTCATCGACCAGCCGCTCATGCGCGCCGTCATTGCCGACCTCCAGCTTGAAGCTGAGGCAGCCACCTATACGGCGCTGCACCTGGCCGCGTCCTATGACGACGATAGCGACGAGGCGGCCGACTTCCGACGTCTGGCCACCGCCGTAGCGAAATACTGGATCTGCAAACGCGGTCCCGAACATGCTTATGAATCGCTCGAATGCCTCGGTGGCAACGGCTACACGGAGTCCTTCCCTCTGGCTCGCCGCTACCGAGAGCAGCCGGTGATGGCCGTGTGGGAAGGCTCCGGAAACGTCATCGTCCTCGACGTGCTGCGTGCCTTGGCCCGCGAACCGCGCAGCGCGAAGACGTTCCTCGGCTTCCTCGAGACCGGGCTGGGCAGACACGCGGACTTCGATGCGGCGTATGAGTCGTTGGCCCGGTCGCTGCAGTCGGCGGTGCAGGATCTGGATTCCGGGGATGCGGCAGCGCAAGCGGCGCTGCAGGCGCGAGGCCGTGTCCTTGTGGAGAAGATGGCGCTGCTCATGCAGGCGTCGATCCTCTTCGAATCCGCCCCAGCTGAAGTGGCGGCCAGTTTTGCGGCGGCCCGCCTCGGTGCCGATCGGGGCCGCGAATTCGGTGCCCTGCCCGACGGAGTCGAAGTCGACTTCCTCGTCGCTCGGGCGTGAGCAGGCGGCCCGGGCGCTGAAAGCACAGTTTGAGTTGAATAGCCCAGTTTCAAACATGGGCTATTCAACTCAAACTGTGCTGCAACCCTCGGGTGACCTGTGACCTCAGTCGCGGCGGAATTCAGTCGCGGCGGTGAGCGGAGACGCAGCGGCGGCGGTCGACGCGCATGACTCGGCCGCGGTTGCGCAGTCGACGCTGAACGCAGTCCGGCGGTCCCTCGAAATCCGGTCGCGGAGTGCGAGAGACGACAGCAGGTTTGTGCTCGAGGGCGAATGAATCGGCCTCCCATTCCGGGGCGCGTCGCGCACCGAACTCAGAAGTTTCGATGAACGACCGGAACTCCGCGACCAGGCGCTCCTGCATGTCGTAGAGGCTCTCATCGTTGCCTGGGTAATCGAGGAGGACTTCAACGGCCTCCCCGGCGACGACGATCCGCGCGAAGAGCCGACGCTCATCTTCGGTATCGCGGAGCATCGCGATGCTGTCCCACTCGTGATCGGCGAACATCGCGAGAACGATCGGAGTGACGACCTTCTCGCAGAGGACATCCTGCGTGAGTTCGATGCGGTCCATGTGTCCCACCATAGGTGCTCAGTCGTTGGGAGTTCGAAGGCGTCTCGGAGTTTTGCGGAAACCGCGGCGGATCTGCGGTATGCGGCAGACTTCGTGCGGTTCCACGCCAATGCTTCCGCGACCGCGACGACGACGGGGCACCGCAAAGACTGGGACGAAGACGGCACCGCAAAGACTGGGACGAAGACGGCACCGCATAGACTTGACCCCATGCCCCGCAGTCCGCTCTCGCCCCGAGAAGGAATCTCGGCGACCGCGCTGCGCGCCCCCGGCGGCAAGGCCACCCACGCGAAGAATCACCTGCCCGTTCCCGACTCGATCGGGGAGTGGCTCGAATCCGAGTTCCCCGAGGCGGCCCCCGATTCCCGACGGGCGCTGCTGACAGATGGGGACATGCGCGACGAGGCGGGGCTCCCGGTGGCCTGGGACGATCCGGTCATTCCCGGCGGGTTCTACTTCTTCCACCGTCCGGTCCCGCCCGAAGAGCGAATCCCGTTCGAGGTCGGGATCGTCTTCGAGGACGATGACCTCCTCGTCGTCGACAAACCCCATTTCCTCGCCAGTACCCCGAACGGACGATTCGTCCGCGAATGCGTCGTCACTCGTCTGCGCGTCGACCTCGGCCAGCCCGATCTCGTCGCCATCCACCGCCTCGACCGGATCACCGCCGGACTGCTGGTCCTGTCGAAACGGCCCGAGACGCGCGGCCGTTACCAGCGCCTGTTCCAAGACCGACGAGTCAGCAAAACCTACCGCGCCCTGGCGCCGGCCCCGCCGCCGGAGCTCGAATTCCCGCTCGTTCGCGAATCGCGCCTGGTCAAACCCGTCGGCGGACGCCAGGTGCACGAAGTCGCAGGGGAGCCGAATGCGGTCAGTCGGATCCGACTGCTTCGGACCATCACCCCACCGGACGGCGAGCCATCGCGAGGTGACACGGATACCTCGCCGCCACCTCGGCGAGGTGGAGCTGACGGTGCCCCGTCCGAACGGGCGGGGGACGGAAACGGAGCACCACCTCGGCGAATTGATGCGATTGCCGAATACGAGCTGAGTCCGGTCACGGGCAAGACGCACCAGCTGCGGGTGCACATGAACGCGCTCGGGCTGCCCATCCTCGGTGATCCGGTCTACCCGGTCGACCTCGCCCCGGACCCCTACGACTTCTCATCACCGCTGCAGCTGTTGGCCGCGGAGATCGCGTTCGATGATCCGCTGACGGGGCTGAGCCGACGATTCGAGAGCGGACTCGAACTCGAACCCGCCGCAGTCAGCTCCGATCCAGGCGAAACCCGGTAGCCTGGTGTTATGAGTCCACACGCCCCCGGATGCACATCAGAGGCCATCGTCGCCCTTGTCCGCACCCGCATCACCGACGGTGAATACCCGGCAGGAAGCCCGGTCCGCGATGGTGCCCTGGCCAAGGAATTCAACGTTTCGCGCAACACCGCCCGCGAATCGCTGAGCCTGCTGCGCCACGCCGGGCTGCTCACTCAGGAACCCAACCGGGGCTTCTTCGTCTCCACCTTCGGCATCGACGAACTCAAGGACCTCTACCGTGCCCGCCGGGTCTTCGAGATCCGCGCCGTCCAGGAATCCCAGGACGCCACCGACGAGGCGATGGCCGCCGTCGAAGCCTCCGTGGTCCGGGCCGAAACCGCACCGAAGAACGAAACCTGGGCCGACGCGCAGGAACACTCGGCATCGTTCCACCGTGCGATCGTCGGGCTGCTGGGTTCACCGCTGCTCGACGAGTTCTACCTCAATCTCATGGCCCGACTGTCGACGACATTCTCGCGCTCGCCCGAACCAGGCAAGTACCACTCGCACTGGGCGAACCCGCACCGGGACATCCTCGAGAAGATGAAATCCGGGGACCGGCAGGGCGCCGAAGGACTGCTGCGCATCCACCTCGACGATTCCGAAGCCTCGACCCTCGACCTCGCACGGTCTGTGGGGGAGGGGCGCTAGCGCTTCGGTGAGGATGCGGCGCAGCGACGATCTGTGCCTGTAGGGCACGGAAAGCGGGGCGGAGTCAGTCATCTCTGTGCTCGACAGCGATGCCGTACTGAGCAACCTCATCGACCAGTTGGCGCCTCACTTCGGCCTCGGCTAACTCCCACACTCGCATATTCTCGTTCGTGTCCCACCCTGTTGCTGTCGGAGTGGTCCAGAAGCTGGTGTCATGGCGTTCCCAGAAGTCATGGAGTGCTCGGAGATTCAGAGTGAGCTCATCGGAGAGATCGAGGTCAGAGGGTTTGAGGCACAGTTCGTCATGCTCCACGTCGCCCCAGAGCGGCCAGCGGCGTCCGTGGCTGGGAAACATGCGGATCTCCGGCGTCTTGATCATGGAGCCAGGCTACTGGACCGGATTCCAGCGCGAGGCGCATCGACGTGCTGATTTCAGCGCCAGTGCCTGTGTAGCCAGTCTCACAGTGCCCGGTGCTTGAACCCATAGCGGTCGACTCTCTCGCTCCGATAGCATTGAGCCACCGTATCTTCGCGTCGAAAGGCTGTCTTCATGGGAAACCCTGAGCAGGAATCACAGGCCGCAAAGGATCCGTTCTCGCTGACGGGACTCACGTATGACGATGTCCTCCTCCTGCCAGGCGACACCGATGTCATCCCTTCCGAAGCCTCCACCGCCTCCCGGCTGACCAAGGAGATCGAGCTCAACATTCCGCTCGTCTCCGCGGCGATGGACACCGTGACCGAATCCCGGATGGCGATCGCCATGGCCCGCATCGGCGGCCTGGGCATCATCCACCGCAACCTCTCCGCCGAGGATCAGGCGAACCAGGTCGACTACGTCAAGCGCTCCGAATCGGGCATGATCAACGACCCGCTGACGATCACCCCGGACAAGACTCTGGAAGAGCTCGACGAGATCTGCGGCAAGTATCGCATCTCCGGACTGCCGGTCGTCGACGAGAACAATGTGCTCGTCGGCATCGTGACCAACCGCGACCTGCGCTTCGTCACCCGCAGCGAATTCCCCACACGCACCGTCGCCGAGACGATGACGAAGATGCCGCTGGTCACCGCGCCCGTCGGCGTGGCTGCCGAGAAGGCGTTCGAGCTGCTCGCCGAACACAAGGTCGAGAAGCTGCCCCTCGTCGATGACAACAACGTCATCCAGGGCCTCATCACCGTCAAGGACTTCGTCAAGACCGAGGAATATCCGCTGGCGACCAAGGACGACGAAGGCCGCCTGCGCGTCGGTGCCGCCGTCGGATTCTACGGCGACGCCTACGAACGTGCAGGACTGCTCGCCGAGGCGGGAGCCGACGTCCTCGTCGTCGACACCGCCAACGGCCACGCCCGCGGAGTCACCGAAATGATCAAGAAGATCAAGTCGGACCCGGCGTTCTCCGCCGTGCAGATCATCGGCGGAAACGTCGCCACGAAGGAAGGCGCGCAGGCGCTCGTCGAGGCCGGAGTCGACGCCGTCAAGGTCGGCGTAGGACCCGGATCGATCTGCACCACCCGCGTCGTCGCCGGTGTCGGCGTCCCGCAGGTCACTGCCGTCCACCTTGCTGCACAGGCCGCTCAGGCCGCCGGGGTGCCGGTCATCGCCGACGGCGGTCTCCAGTACTCCGGTGACATCGGCAAGGCCCTCGTCGCCGGTGCCGATACCGTCATGCTCGGCTCTCTGCTGGCGGGATGCAACGAATCGCCGGGCGAACTCATCTTCGTCAACGGCAAGCAGTACAAGGCCTACCGCGGCATGGGTTCGCTGGGCGCGATGGCCCCGCGCAAGGGCAAGTCGTATTCGAAGGACCGCTACTTCCAGGCCGATATCGCCACCGACACCGACCTCATCCCCGAGGGCATCGAAGGCCGAGTCGCCTACCGCGGTCACCTCAAGCAGGTCGCCCACCAGCTCACCGGAGGCCTGCGCCAGACGATGTTCTACGTCGGCGCGCGCACCGTCGGCGAGCTCAAGGCCAAGGGCAAGTTCGTCCGCCTGACCACGGCAGGGCTGAAGGAAAGCCACCCGCACGATATCCAGATGACCGTCGAGGCCCCGAACTACGTCGTGAAGTGACGTAGGCAGGCACATCTGACGGAGATGCCTCTGGTCGATGAGAAGCCGCAGCTTCCGCGTTTGAGCGGAGGCTGCGGCTTCTTGCGTGTGCGGTCGGCTGAGGGCACGGGGCGAATTCCTGGCTGTTCAACGGAAATCTGTGACTCTGCAGTGCCTGAGCAAATTGTTGGGTCGATCCAAGGTGTTCTGCGGTCTGAAACCACCGTGGATCGACCCAACAAATCGCGGTCACCCGGGCGCCCTTGGTCTCACGATGCTGGATGACACACCCCGATGTGACGAATGCCACTCGCCCATTTTCCGGCCGATGCACCCGTAGTGCGAACGGCCGCCTTGCCGTGTGAACGCTGGGAAGCGGGGCATCGTCCTTGGTGAGGGGTCTACTTCCGTAGTCATCGAATCCGCCCGGAGGCTCTTCGGGAACAAAAGAACTTAGGGTAGGTTTCCCTAATGCGAGCCGCGCTTCGCGGTGCGCATCATCGAAGGAGGAAACCTCACAGTGACGACTTCTCTGCTCTACGACACCGAAGCGACACCCACTTCAGCACCCCTTCAGACTCCCGAAATTCCCCACCCGGACGCCGCCGGCACCTTCAGCGATCGTGGCGCCCACACCGATGCCCTCCTCGGCGCCCACAGCGCAGACGAGTACACATCGCTCATGCACGACGTCGTCGACATCCTCGGCGATCGGTTCCGCACAACTGAGCGGGCCGCCTCGGCGAAGGAACGCTCCGGACTCCAGGCCGCCGTCGACGCCGTGGATCTCGACACCGCAGGCGTCGGCAACGCCGAAGCCCTGCGCGAGGTCGACGCTCTCTACGCCGACAATGCCGTGTGGTTCCACCACCCCAGCTACGTCGCCCACCTCAACTGCCCGGTCGCCGTGCCCGCCGTCGCCGCCGAAGCGATGCTCGCCGCCATCAACACCTCGGTCGACACCTACGACCAATCCGAGGTTGCCACCCTCATGGAGCGCCGCCTCATCGACTGGACCTGCGCCCACCTCGGCTTCGCCGGCGGCGACGGAATCTTCACCTCCGGGGGCACCCAGTCGAACCTCCAGGCACTGTTCCTCGCCCGCGAAAACGTCCTCGCCGAGGCAGCGGGACACGTTGAGGCCGTTGACGCCGAATCCCGCCGAGGCGGCCCTGACCTGGGCGCGCCCAACCGCCGCGACCTGCTGTCCCGGCTGCGGATCCTGGCCACCGACCAGGCCCACTTCTCAGTGTCCCGTGCTGCGTTCCTCCTCGGTCTCGACGCCGAGGCGGTCGTGACCGTCCCGACCGATCGGTCCGGCCGCATGGATGCCGAAGCACTCAATGCCAGCCTCCTCGCGATCCAGGCGAACGACCAGATCCCCATGGCCGTCGTCGCCACCGCCGGAACCACCGACCTCGGTGTCATCGACCCGCTCGAGACCATCGCCGAGGTCTGCGAATCAGCGAACGTGTGGCTGCACGTCGACGCCGCATACGGCGGCGGACTGCTCTGGGCCCCACAACGCGCCCACCTGCTCGACGGGATCTCCAGGGCCACCTCGGTGACCATCGACTTCCATAAGACGTTCTTCCAGCCCGTGTCCTCATCGGCCCTGCTCATCAGGGACGCGAGCCTGTTCGCGCCGACGATCCACCACCACGACTACCTCAATCCCGAAGCCGAAGCGCAAGAAGCCGACGCCGAACCGAACCAGGTCGACAAGTCCCTGCAGACCACCCGCCGCTTCGACGCGCTCAAGCTCTGGACGACGCTGCGCGCCCGCGGAGCAGGGGAGATCGGATCGATGCTCGACGCCGTCTGCGACCTCGCGACCGACGTCCGGGCGCTGCTCGAGGACCAGGCGGACTTCGAAGTGCTCGGCGCCTCGGACCTGTCCACGGTGCTCTTCAGATTCACCCCGGCGACCGCGGACCAGGTCACCTGCGACGAACTCGTCCCGCTCATCCGCCGAGTCCTCTTCCGCTCCGGCCGCGCCGCCATCGCCCGCACCGTCATCGACGGCACGCCGTGGCTCAAACTCACCCTGCTCAACCCCGACACCCGCATCGACGACGTCACCGCCGTGCTCGACCTCGTCCGTGCCACCGGGCACGGCATCCTCGCCGGCCGGGACCTCGAGGACGCAGCGACAGAAGGAGGCGCAGCATGAGCGCAGATTCCACACACATTCACGACATCCTCGGCGTCGGCATCGGACCCTTCGGACTCGGCTTGGCCGCGCTGTCGGAACCGCTCGACGACGTCGACGCGATCTTCCTCGATCAGCGCCCCGAATTCCGTTGGCACCCGGGCATGATGATCGAAGGCTCGACCATCCAGGTGCCGTTCCTGGCCGACCTCGTCACCATGGCCGACCCCACCTCGCCGTACTCATTCCTCAACTTCCTCAAGGAGCGCAAGCGGCTCTACCCGTTCTACATCCGCGAATCGTTCTACCCCCTGCGCGCCGAATTCGACGAATACTGCCGGTGGGTCGCCGTTCAGCTGGATACGCTGCGATGGAATCGTCGCGTCGTGTCCGTGACCAGGGACGACGGTGTGTACACCGCCCTCGCCGAGGTGGTCGATGACTCCGGTTCGATCCTGACGACCGAGACCTACCGCGCTCGGCATCTCATCCTCGGGGTGGGAACGCAGCCGGTGCTGCCACCTGCGCTGCAAGGGCTCGGGGGAGGAACCGCCGACTCGCCCGCTGCCGGCCGGGACGGTGCCGTCGGCTTGCCCGCTGCCGGCCCGCTCATCCACACCGCCGACTATCTCGAGAACCGCGAAGCGCTGCTCGACTCGGGGGCGATCACGATCATCGGCAGCGGCCAGTCCGCCGCTGAGATCTACCGTGACCTCGTCGACGACGCAGAAGACCGCGGAGTGCGCCTGGACTGGGTGACCCGCTCGCCGCGGTTCTTCCCGATGGAGTATACGAAGCTCACCCTAGAGATGACCTCCCCGGAGTACACCGACCACTTCCGGGCCCTGCCCGATGAACTGCGCGAACGTGTCGGCCGGGAACAGCGCACGCTGTACAAGGGCATCTCCGCCGACCTCGTCGACGACATCCACGACACTCTCTACCGACTCAGCCGCGGCGGGCGGCAGCTGCTGACGAACCTCGTCTCCGAAGCCGAACTCGAGACCGCCGAGATTGATCCGATCAGCGGCGAATACCTGCTCGGCTTCCGCAACACGGCACTGGACAAGACGTTCACTCGGCGGTCCGGATCCGTGGTCGCCGCCACCGGATACAAATCGCAGGTCCCGGACTTCCTCAGCCCTCTCGGCGACGACATCCGTCTGGACTCCCGAGGCCGCCTCGACGTCAGCCGCCACTACACGATCAACGACGAAGGAACCATCCACGTCCTCAACGGCGAAGAGCACACCCACGGCGTGACCGCCCCCGACCTCGGCTTCGGCCCGTGGCGGGCCTCGGTGGTGCTGGCCGCAGTGACCGGCCGGGAACCCTATCCGATCGAACGGACCATCGCCTTCCAGACCTTCGGGGTGCCGGCCGACGAATCCGATGCCGTGCCCGATGCCGCCTTCGCACTCGACGACTCCAAGGAGATGTCACACGCATGACCACCGAACTCATCACCAGCCTGACCACCACCGAGGCGGACGAAACCGATCCGACCGATTCTGCTGTTGGTGCGAACGCCACCTGTACGCGCACGGACCGCAGTTCGGACATGAAGCTCACGGCCGCCTCGGCGACAGTGACCATCCGTCCGCTCGACGTCGACCGGGACACCGCCCGGATCCACGGGTGGCTGACCCACCCGCGCGCTCACTACTGGATGATGACCGACCTCGACGAGAACGAGGTCCGGACCTACTTGAATGGCATTCGCGACTCCGCGGACGACGCCGGTTGGGTTGGCTCCGTCGACGGCACCGACTGCTTCTACGTCGAAACCTACACTCCGGACACCCTCATCCCGCAGAACATCGTGGCGACCGGGCCCGCGGACATCGGGATGCACCTGCTCGTCGCACCGCCGGCAGGACCGGCCGTGCATGGCCTCACCGACCGCATCATGGCGGAGGTCATCGACTTCTGCCTGAAGCCTGTTGACCAGGGAGGACGCGGTGCCGAGCGCGTCATCGTCGAACCCGATGCCAGGAACGACGCGATCATCGAGAAGAACCGAGCTGCCGGTTTCACCCCCATCACCGAAGCGACCATCATTATGGGCGAGATCGAGAAACCGGCGCTCGTCAGTGTGTGCACTCGCGCGGATTTCGAGGCCAGCGCGCTGGCTCCGTTCGTCACGGCCGGTGCTCGGGAGTCGCGCGTGGCAGAGACCGGCGAGTCGGACAGTGACCGGAGGTCCACCAAATCACGCACGGGCCGGACATTCGCAACCCCGCCGGCACCGTACGCCCACCTCAACGGGGATGCGTTCGCCGTCGTGCAGCGCCACCTCGTCGCCAAAGCCCTGTCCGAATTCGCCCACGAACGACTCATCGCACCGGTGAGCCTCGGCGAGGGTGAAGGAGCGGCCGCGAACGGCAGTGCACATCCGGTCGGGGGAGCCGCCTCGGCGAATGGCGAGGGCCAGACCTGGGAACTGAGCATCGACGGCGCCAGCCGATACACGTTCACCGCGCGTGTGCTGCCGCTCGAGCACTGGGTGATCGACGAAGCGAGCATCACCCGGTGGCGCGACGGTACCGAGGTGCCGCTCGACGCGCAGGAACTCGTCGTCGAACTCCAAGACGAACTCTCCATCCCGGAGGACCTCATCTCCACCTACCTCGAGGAACTCGCCTCGACCCTGGCCGGGGCCGCGTTCAAACTCGAGGACGCCCGAGCCGGGCGCAGACCCGATGCACGTGCACTCGTCGAAGCGGATTTCCAGACCACCGAGGCGGCCATGACCGAAGGCCATCCGGGGTTCCTCGCGAACAATGGTCGCATCGGCTTCGGTCTCAGTGACTTCCGCAAGTGGGCGCCGGAGAACGGACAGCTCAACCGCATCGAATGGGTGGCAGTGAGGCGTGAACTCAGCCATCTGTCTTTGGGAGTCGGACTCGACGAGGAGAGCCACCTCGGTGAGGCTCTCAGCGAAGCCGAACGGGATCTCTTCGGGTCCCGGATCCGGGCGGCGGGACAGGATCCTGCGGACTTCCACCTCATGCCGATCCATCCCTGGCAGGCCGACCACCGCCTGGCGATCACCTTCGCCGCGGACATCGCGCGCGGCGATCTGCTGCCGCTCGGGGAAGGGCTCGATAAGCACCAGGCGCAGCAGTCCCTGCGCACGTTCTTCAACCATTCGCGGGCCGGAGCTCCGTATGTCAAGGTCGCGCTCGCCGTGCAGAACATGGGATTCCTGCGTGGGCTGTCGCCGAAGTACATGCGCGACACTCCAGCCATCAACGACTGGGTTGCTGGCTTGGTGGGCTCCGACCCCACCTTCGCCGAGGCGGGCTTCCGAGTGCTGCGGGAGCGCGCCGCACTCGGCTACACCGGTGATGTCTACCACCGGACGAAGGAGACGAACCCGCACCGGAAGATGCTCGCCGCCTTGTGGCGGGAGAACCCCGTCGAGCAGATCGATCCAGGTCAGAAGCTCATCACGATGGCTGCCCTGCTGCACCGGGATCACCAGGGGGTGTCGCTGGCCGGCGAGCTCATCAGCGCATCAGGCCTGAGCACCGCGGCATGGCTGCGCAGTTACCTGCGGGCGTACCTGAAGCCGCTTGTCCATGCGCTGCTGGCCCACGATCTCGTGTTCATGCCGCACGGGGAGAACCTCATCCTCGTCCTCGACGAGCATGTGGTCACCGGGGCGTTCATGAAGGACATCGGTGAGGAGGTCGCCGTGCTCGGCCACCGCGAGCTGCCTGCCGATGTCGAGCGCATCCGCGCCGTGGTGTCGGGGGAGGAGAAGGGCCTGTCGGTGTTCACCGATATGTTCGACGGGGTCCTGCGGCACCTCTCCGGCATCCTCGACGGCGATGGACTGCTGCCGGCCGAGAGATTCTGGGCGATCGTCGCCGAGACCCTCGACGACTACGAAGCGGAGCACCCGGATGATGCGCGCGGTGTCAGCGGCGACGTGGATCTGCGTGCCGACCACTTCGCTCATTCGTGCCTCAACCGGCTGCAGCTGAAGAACACGAAGCAGATGGTCGACATCGGCAACCAAGCCGAATCACTGCTCTACGCGGGCACGATGCCCAACCCGGTGGCTCGCTGAGTCATAGGGGGCCACGCCGACCGCTCACCTGAGCGGCGACCGCTCGTCGCATAACTTGATACAGCGACGGCAACTCGAGCGCTCAGTGAAGGATGACTGAGCCAGTGTGTGCGCTCGCCGCTGCGCTGAGCGGTCGGTGATTCGACGCAGCAGAACATGCCACTCGCCGAGGCGGGACTCCGGAAAGGAGTCCCGCCTCGGCGAGTACGTTCAACGAGTTGATCCGATGGCGGAATCGGCGCCATGTTTCTGAGCGCGTCTGCGGGCGATGAGCAGGCCGAGTGACCAGGCCAATGGGATGGGGATCAGCGGTCCGCAGAACAACCAAGTGAGTATCATCGCGACACCGGCCGAGATCCACCCGTCCTCAATGGTGCTCGCCCAGATGGTTACGACAATGCAGAATCCCAGGAGAAGAAGACACACAACTGACACGGCGGCGTAGAACCAGCGGCCCACTGTGGATTTCGGAATCACTCTGTCCTTCCGCAATCGCGGCGTACTGTGAGAATTGACGATACAGGCAATCTTGTCGAACTCATGTTGATTTTCAAGCGGTTACGGCATAATTCGATAAAGGCATCACCGTCGTAAACCACTCGTTTGGAACACTGCAGAGCCGACCGGAGGCCACTGATATGACTCCCGAGCAGACTTCACTTATCGAATGAATCCGTGCACTCATTGTCGAAGAGCCCGTGGTTCGAGAGGTCTCGATGTTCGGAGGCCGCGCGGTCATGGTCAACGAGAAGATGATCGTCAGTGCTGGTAAGACGGGTGATCTGCTGGCGCGTGTCGATCCCGACTGTCACGACAAGCTCATCGAGCGACCAGAAGCTGCACGGGCCACGATGGGGGCCGACCGCGATATGGGGCCCGGGTGGAACAACGTGAGCGCAGAGTCTGTCCGTGATGGCGAAACCTTGGCGTTCTGGGTCGAGACCGCTTTGGATTTCAACCGGCCCTAAGCCGTGCGGATATTTCGCGCCGAGACCTGATTGTTGCAAACGGTTAGCCCTATTGCGGGGACAGCGCGAATAGAGTGTCCAGAAGCACACAGGTTTCAGTGGTGTGTTCGGATCAGGCAGTCCATCCGTGCGGGATTTCGTGCGACATCTCAAAGGCGACAAACATGCTCAGACTCAGTGCGGCCCTCGCCTCATGCGGTGCCGTCTACGCCGCCTATGTTCTGTTCGACAGCGCCGATTTCGAGGCCGGAACCGTCAACTCCTACCTTTCGATGTGCGCGGCTTTCGCATTGATCGCCAGCACGCTCATCATTGCGGCACTGCCTCAGATATCAGCGGCGAGCGTTGCTGTGAAGTCAACAGGGGGCCTTGCCCTTGTTGTCGGTCTGTCGATAGCCGTGGCCGCCTGGTCGATTCCGTCTTCAGATGACTCGGGCTATCTCGGAATCATCACCGTCATGTTCGGGTTGCCAATGCTCGGGCTCTTGTCGGTGGCTACCGTTCTGGTGGCATTGGGCACACTGATCGCTGAACTTGTCGCATCCAAGGCGACCGGACGGTGACAGGCCAGCACAACTGAGTCCGTTGCGCGAGCGGTTAGTATCATTCCAACGGTTGCCTGTGCGTCGATGCGCAGATTCACGAACCGGTTCTCAGACTCAAAGGTGTGCGCATGGCGAAGCAGAACGATCGGCCGACCCTGGCCACGGTCGCTGCGCGTGCCGGCGTGAGCATCAAAACCGCCTCCCGCGTCCTCAACGGCGAAAAGCACGTTGCCGCCTCGACGGCGGAGAAAGTCGAAGCTGCCGCCGAAGAGCTCGGATTCCGCCTCAACCCCACGGCCAGACGCTTGCGTGCCGGAGGCCGTTCACCCTATATCGGCGTCGTCCTCTCCGACGCCGGTGATGCCTTCCAAGCCCGTGCGTTCGCAGCAGTGGAAGCCGAGCTCGCAACCCTCGACCTGCGCCCGGTGGTGACCGTGGTCGGAGACGACCCCGACCGGGAGGAAGCCTTCCTCGACGAATGCCTCGCCAACGACCTGACCGGGCTCATCGTCATCCGCGCCCACCCCGAGGCGGCCGAGACCTACGCACGAGCCGCCTCGGCGCCGGGCACTCGAATCGTCTCCCTCGACCCAGCGGTCGAAGGCCCTGGAATCAGCATCGTCGCAGGCGACGACCGTGAGGCGGGACGCCTCGCGGCCGAACAGCTGCTCGCTCACGGGCACATGGCACTCGGCGTCATCGGCGACCATTCGCCCAGCCTCATCACCACCCGCCGACTGCAGGGAATCCAGGACGCCATCGCCAGCCGCCGCGGCGTCGGCTGGCGCGCCTATATGCGCGAAGACGCCCACGACGAAGCCAGCGCGAAGAACGTCGTCGCCGCCTGGCTCGGTTCCCGCAGCGCACCCGGAGCCCTGATCACCCTGTCCGCCTCAGTGACCCAAGGCGCCATCGACGCCTGCCGCCGCCTCGGCGAATGGCCGGCCCTGGTCGGCATCGACGATTTCCCCACGGCCGAACTCCTCGATGTCACCGTCGTCGATCGCAACGTCGAATCCCTCGCCGCCGAGGCGGTCCGACGACTCCGGGTCGGTGGCGAACCCAGCGATGCTGGCGAGGGCGGGGACCGCCTCGGCGAAGGGGATGGCCCGATTGCGGGGGAGGCGAACCGGCGCGATCGAGTCGACGACGGCGTGCCCGATTTCGACAATGCGCTGTGCGTCATCGCTCGTGGCAGCGGTGAAGAGCCGCCGTACACCCGCTGAAGATTTTTGTCGAAACAGTTGACAGCAGGCGGCGTTCAGCGAATCATATTCAACAGCCTGACAACGTTGTCAGAAAGATTGAAAGGTTCACAATGAGGCACAACCTTAAGTCCCACAAAAAGCTGGCGCTCCTCGGTGCCTCCGTCGCGATCGGTGCTCTTGCGCTCAGCGGCTGCGGCAATCAGAAGGGCCAGGGAAACGACGAGGCCGACAGCGGATCCGGCGGCGACGGGGACGTCACCATCGCGCTGCTGCTGCCCGAGTCGAAGACCACCCGGTACGAGTCGCTCGACAAGCCGAACTTCGAGAAATACCTCAAAGAAGCCAACCCAGACGCGAAGGTCGAATACCGCAACGCCAATCAGGACGCGACTCAGCAGCAGCAACAGGTTGAGGCGGCCGTGACCGAAGGCGTCGACGCCATCGTCCTCGACCCCGTCGACGCTTCCGCAGTCTCATCCGCGCTGTCGAAAGCCGAAGCGAAGAAGATCCCGGTCATCTCCTACGACCGCTTCTTCGAAGGTGCGGATTACTACACCTCGTTCGACAACAAGAAGATCGGCAACCTGCAGGGCCAGGCCGTCCTCGACGGGCTCAAAGACGCCGGCGTCGACCCAAAATCGGGACCGGTCTGGATGGTCAATGGTGATCCGAAGGACCCGAACGCCGCGGACTTCAAGGCCGGCGCCGAAGAGACCCTCAAGGGCGCAGGCGTGGACATCGCCGCCAGCCACGACACCCTCGACTGGAACCCCGACGACGCCCGCCAGTGGGTCGAAGGTCAGCTGCAGGGCAAGGGCGAGAAGCCGATCGCGATCTACTCTGCCAACGACGGCACCGCCGGCGGCGTCATCGCCGCAACGAAGAAAGCCAAGGTCGAACCCGTCGTGACAGGTCAGGACGCCGAGGTCGACGGTCTGCAGAACATCCTCAAGGGTGACCAGTACGCCACGATCTACAAGTCGATCCCACCGCAGGCCGAGTTCGCCGCCAAAGCCGCCGTGGCCCTGGCCGCAGGCGAGGACGTCGACGCGGGCACGACCTACAAGGACACCCCCACGGACTTCGTCGAAGCCAAGGTCGTCACCACCGACACCATCAAAGACATCGTTGGTGACCAGATCAAGGCCGAGGACATCTGCACAGGCAAGGTGGAGAAGCTCTGTGCCGATGCCGGCGTGAAGTGAGCGCGTGCGCGTTCACAATCTGACGTGACCGACCTCGAGCCGGCGACCGCCACCGGTCGCCGGCTGCCGGGGTCAACGACTGCGACAAGTAGGAACAGATGACACCAGAGACACCCGACCCGGCAACTGAGGCGACGCGGACGCCGGGCAGCGACAGCGAGCCGGTGCTCGAACTGCGCGGAATCAACAAACGGTTCGGTGCAGTCCAAGCCCTGACCGACATCCATCTCAGCGTCGGTCGCGGCGAAGTCGTCGGCCTCGTCGGCGACAACGGCGCCGGCAAATCGACCCTGATCAAGGTCATCGCCGGAGTCCACGCCGCCGATGACGGCGAACTCATCATGAACGGGACGGCGCAGAGATTCTCCTCCCCGAAGGATGCACAGAAAGCCGGAGTGGCCACAGTGTTCCAGGATCTGTCCCTGTGCGAGAACCTCGACGTGGTGGCCAACCTGTTCCTCGGACATGAGAAGACCCGCGGCGGCGTCCTCGACGAAGTGACGATGGAAGCCAAATCCTGGGAGCTGCTGCGCAGCCTCTCGGCAAAGATCCCGAGCGTGCGCGTACCGATCGCGGCCCTGTCCGGCGGTCAACGTCAGACGGTCGCGATCGCCCGGTCCCTCCTCGGCGAACCATCCTTGGTCATGCTCGATGAACCGACGGCGGCACTCGGCGTCGCCCAGACGGCCGAAGTGCTCAACCTCATCGAACGGCTCAAAGAACGCGACCTCGGCGTGCTGCTCGTCAGCCACAATATGGCCGATGTGCAGGCGGTGTGCGACCGGGTGCACGTGCTGCGGCTGGGCAAGGACGCCGGTGATTTCCCCGGTGACGAGCGCACCGATGTGCTGGTCGCCGCGATCACCGGAGCCAGCGACAATGTCGTGACCAAACGCGCCGCACGGAGGGGTGAGCGTCGATGACCCGCAATTCCTTCATCACCGATGAGCGGATCTCGTCCGAAGGCGTGATCGGCACCTTCGTCCGCCGGGTCAAAGAGGGGCAGCTGGGGTCGTTCCCGGTCATCCTCGCACTCATCGTCATCGTCATCGTATTCCAGTCGGCCGACTCGAACTTCATCTCTCCGGCCAACCTAGTCAACCTCTCCACTCAGGTCGCGTTCCTCGCGATCCTGGCTCTCGGCATCAACCTCATCCTGCTCCTCGGCGAGATCGATCTGTCTCTGGCGCAATTGGGCGGTTTGGCCGCCTCGCTGCTCGGTGTCTTGGTGGTAAGGCAAGGTGTGCCGCCGGCCTTGGCGCTGGTCATCATGCTGCTGCTCGGCCTGGTCGTCGGCGCGATTCAAGGTTGGTTCTTCGCCGTCGTCGGCATCCCGGCGTTCGTCGTCACCTTGGCCGGTCTGCTCGCGTTCACCGGTCTGACTCTGACGACATTGGGCACGCAGAAGAACCTGTCGATGTCGGACACCTTCGCCTTCGACTTCGCCAGCTTCTACTTTCCTGCGATCTGGGCCTATATCTTCGGCGCCGTCGCGATCATCGGCTTCGGCGGCGGCATCATCTATTCGAAGCTGCGCCGCCACCGGGAGGGTCTCAGCGCTCCGAGCTGGACCTCTGTGATCGTGCGGATCGTGCTGCTGGCCGCGATCGTGTTCGGGTTCCTCATCCTCGTCAATCAGGACTTCGGTCTGGCGATGCCTTTCTTCCTCATGATCGTCATTGCGATCATCATCGACCTCGTGCTGCGCAAGACCCGCTACGGTCGTTCCATCTACGCCGTCGGCGGCAAGGTCGAAGCTGCACGGCGTGCCGGCATCCGCGTGACCTGGGTGCGCATCAGCGTGTTCATGGCAGCCGGAGTGCTGGCCGCATTGTTCGGCTTCATCAAGACCGGTGTGACGACAAATGCGGGATCGACGCTGGTGAGCACGCAGGACCTGCTCAATGCGATCGCTGCAGCTGTCATCGGCGGCACCTCGCTGTTCGGCGGACGAGGAACCGCCTGGGCAGCCGTGCTCGGTGCTCTGGTCGTCGGTGCGATCAACAACGGTCTCTACCTCATCGGCTTCAACTCCGATGCGCAGCAGATCATCACCGCACTCGTCCTGCTCACCGCCGTCGTCATCGACGCGCTCAGCCGCCGCGGACAGAGGTACGTCGGGCGCGGGTAGTGGGGCGTGAAGCTCCCTCTGCCGACCGCTCGCCTTAGCGTCGAGCGCGCAATGCATAGCTTGATACAGCGACGTTAAGTCGAGCGGTCGGTGCTGAGCATCCAAGCAGAGTATGAAGTCGCCCGGGTCCGACCGGGCTGATACAGTCGGAGCCAATGACATGGGGTGCCTCATGAGGATCCGTTCGCACTAAGACGCTGCGCACGGAGGACACCGAGGCTGAGAGAACACCCATCGAACCTGATCTGGGCCATACTAGCGAAGGGATCGTCATGGTTGACTTCGACCTGCGTTCTGCGAATGCGCATCTGCGCGCAAGCAATCCACTCATCCAGTGCATCACGAACACCGTCGTGCAGCAGTTCAGCGCTAACGTGCTCCTGGCCATCGGCGCCTCCCCGGCGATGCTCGACCATGAGGCCGATGCCGGACAGTTCGCCGGGATCGCCAGCGGAATCCTCGTCAACTTCGGAACGGCCTCGAACCATCAGCTGCTCGCCGCCGATGCCGCCATCGACGTCGCCAACGCCGCCGGCAAGCCCTGGGTCCTCGACCCCGTGAGCGTCGGTGCCGTCGATTTCCGCACCTCCCGCATCCGCCGCGCCGCCGCCGATCACCCGACCGCCATCCGCGGCAACGCCTCCGAGATCGCCGCACTCGCCGGAGTCGGACTCGGTGGTCGTGGAGTCGACTCCACCGATGAAGTCGACGCCGTCCTGCCCGCTGCCGCGAAGCTGGCCCGAGAGACCGGTGCCATCGTCGCCGTCTCCGGACCCACCGATGCCGTCGTCGCCCACATCGACGGCACTGACCACGTCGCCCGCATCTCAGGTGGACATGCGTTCATGCCGCTCGTCATCGGCACCGGCTGCTCACTCGGTGCCGTCACCGTTGCCTACCTGGCCGCCGCCCGAGCCGGACTCGCCGACCCCGACGCCGACGTCTCAGCCGTCAACGCCACTGAGCAGTCCGCGAACGGTGGGGCCGCCTCGGCGAAGTTCGAAGCCGTCGTCGCCGCCCACGCCCACTTCGCGGTCGCCGGGGAACTCGCCGCCGATGGCGCGAAGGGGCCCGGCAGCTACTCGGTGAACTTCCTCGACGCACTCCACGCCGTCGACGGTGACCGACTCGCACAGGCGAGAATCGGCCTCGACACGCTCACTTCTGCGAATGAAACCGCCGGCGAAGGCGTCCAGGCATGACCGCCGGTTCCGCCCACATCGCTGACAACCCGGCCGACGACGGCGCGACCGTGAGCGACCGAGCAGACGCGACCGACCGCTTCGCCGGAATCGACACGCGCCTCTACCTCGTCACCGACTCCGCGCAATGCGAGGCGGCCGGTCGCAGCGTCGCCGAGACCGTGCAGGCCGCCGTCGCCGGGGGAGTGGGCATCGTCCAGGTCCGCGACAAAGACATCGACGATGCAGGCTTCTATTCGCTCACCCGCCAGGTCATCGCCGCCGTCGATGCCGCCACCCGCGACACCGACCGCACGGTGCCCGTCGTCCTCAACGACCGCGTCGAGGTGGCCCGCCGCCTCATCGCCGAAGGCGAGAATGTGCATATCCACGTCGGCCAAACTGACACCACCGTCGCCGAGGTGCGCGCCGCCCTGGGTGCGGAACCGCTCATCGGTCTCTCGGCCGCGAACAGCGTCGAATTCGCCGCCGCCCGAGACTCCGGAGTCGTCGACCTCGTCGGCATCGGACCGGTCTATGACACCTCCACGAAAGCCGACGCCCCCGACGGAATCGGACCGGACCGCCTCGGGGAACTGGTGGCAGAAGCGGGCATCTCCGCGGTCGCGATCGGCGGCATCAACGCCGATCGTGCTCCTGACCTGCAGGGACGTGGGCTGATCGGGATCTGCGTGGTCTCGGCGATCTGCATGGCCGACGATCCGAAGACGGCAGCAGAGGAGCTGCTCGCCGCATACGCCGGGAGTGCACAGTGACAACCCGCCCGCCGATCACCCTGTCGATCGCCGGCACCGATCCCTCCGGCGGTGCCGGAATCCATGCCGACCTCAAGACCTTCACCGCGCGGAAGACCATGGGCACGACCGTCATCACCGCCCTCGTCGCGCAGAACACGCACGGTGTGTCCCGCGTCTATCCGATCGACGTCGATTTCGTCGCCGATCAATTCGACTCCGTGCTCGGCGACCTGCCCGTCGATGCGACGAAATCGGGGATGCTCGGCAGCCGTGACCTTGTCGAACTCGTCGTCGCTCGCGCCGCCGAAGGCCGGCTCGGCTTCTATACCGTCGACCCGGTGATGATCGCGACCTCCGGCCACCGCCTCCTCGAGACCGATGCCGTCGAGGCCGTGCGCACCCACCTGCTGCCCGTCGCCGACCTCATCACCCCCAACCTCCCCGAGGCGGCCCTGCTGATCTCCGACGACGAACCCGAAGCGCAGACGACTGAAGCCATGCGTGACCAGGCTCGTCGCCTGCTCGAACGCGGGCCCGGAGCGGTCCTGCTCAAGGGCGGACACGGCAGCGAGGACGAGGTCATCGACATCCTCGCCACCGCCGACGGTCAGGTCCGCGAGTTCACCCACCCCCGTGTGACGACGATGAATACGCATGGAACCGGGTGCACTCTGTCGGCCGCGATCACCGCCGAGGTGGCCGTCCTCGGCCGCGAACGCACAGAGATCGGGTCGGACATCCTCGGCGAGGCCGTCGACAATGCCCTCGATTACCTTGCTCGCGCTCTCACTTCGGCCGCGGATTGGCAGCTGAGCCTGAATCCGGAGGGCGCCCACGGACCGGTCGATCACCAAGTCGACATCGTCCGCGGTCGACCCGCCTGACGTATCCATCCCGCCTGACCGCTGCCGCACGCGAACCGCCAACTCAGTCGAACCACCACGTCACACGAGCACAAAGGAGTTCCCATGACCGTCACCTTTACCGCCGGCCCATTGACCACCCAGCTGTGGGACCGTGTCCGCCCCATCGTCAAGCAGATCGAAGAGCTGCCGTTCCTCGCCCAGCTCGCCGACGGCAGCCTCGATCCGAAGGCCTTCGTCAACTACATCTCGCAGGACAGCCTCTACCTCAACGGATACGCCAAGGCCATGTCGTTCCTGGCCGCGAAGACCGTCGACCGTGACGAATCCCGGTTCTGGGCCGGATCCGCCGCCGAGGCGATCACCGTCGAAGAGGAGATGCACGGAGAGCTGCTCGCCGACGCCCGACTCGCCTCGGCGCTGGGAGAGCTCACCGCGGAAGGCTCCCGTTTCAAGGCCTCCCCGACGACGCTGGGTTACGTGTCCTTCCTCGTCGCCACGGCCGCCAGCCGTTCCTACGGCGAAGGCGTCGCCTCAGTCCTGCCCTGCTTCTGGGTGTACGCGCATATGGGCAAGGTGCTTGTCGACCGGGCCGGGCAGATGGCCGACGACCACCCCTACCGCACCTGGGTGCAGACCTACGACTCACCCGACTTCGACGAATCGACCCGCCACGCCGTGCAGATCCTCGAACAGGAACTCGCGAAGGCACCGAGCGAAGAAGCCGCCCGCATGCGCGCCGCCTTCGAGCAGGCTTGCGTCTTCGAACTCCACTTCTGGGCCTCGGCACACGCCATGCAGAACTGGGACGTCTCCGTGTTCCTGCCCCAGGAAGTCACCGTCTGATTCCAGGGAGCATCGGATCCCCCTCGCCGAGGTGGCCCTGACCTTGAGTCGGTCACCTCGGTCGGCGGGCGGAAGCGTTCCCGCCTCAGGCGCGGGAGGCTCCATAAGGGTCATCCGGGTAATGAGTGAGCGGCCCGAAGGATCCGAGCGCATGCCAGCCGCGGCGCAGAGTCGTCCACAGAAGCACGTGATCGACCTCGATGAGGGGCACTCGGTCGTGCTTCGGGCAGGCGAACCGACCGATGAAGAACACAACGGTCGCAAACATCACTGCGATCATGAACAGAATCAAAAGATCCATGGCGGCCCCCTCACATCCTGATACGAATGCCTCTCTTTCAGTTTCGCCCCAAAATACAGAGAAAGATAGGGCTATCCCACCTGGTGAGCGTGAAGGTGATCAAAATCAACTCGGGTGTGAGACGCCGTTCATGCAAAGGACGAGGCGAGGCTCTCGGCAGCGCTGATGACGGCTCGGGCGGCCGCACGTCCCTGGTCGGGGGTGATCGAGGACGGGAAGGTGAAGCGCACACTCGTCTGCGCGACCTCGGGCGCGACCCCTAAGGCCGTGAGCACATGGGAGGGCTCATCGGAGCCGACCGCACAGGCGGAACCGCTCGAGGCCGTCACCCCGAGGCGCTCGAGCTCGAGCAGCACTGCCTCGCCGGAGGTGTTCGAGAAGCAGAACGACGCATGATTCGGAGTCCGAGTCGCCCGGCCGTCAGGGCCGGCCGTGCTCGCCGCGCCCGTCAGAAACGACCCGGGGACATGGCTGAGCACTGTGGAGATGAACTCATCGCGGATGGCTCGGACGCGATCGGCGGCCTCATGCCGATCCGCCTCGGCGAGTTCGAGTGCCGTGGCGAACGCAACGGCCAAAGCCACGTTCTCCGTGCCCGATCGTCGGCCCGACTCCTGCCCGCCGCCGTGGATGAGTGGTTCGACGGGGACGCGGGCGCGGATCGCGGCCACACCGATGCCCTTCGGCGCCCCGACCTTATGCCCGGCCAGACTGAGCGCATCGACGCCCAACCCGGTCAGCGGCAGCCACCCGGCCGCCTGCACGGCGTCAGTATGGAAGAGAGCACCGGCCTCATGGGCGATTCCGGCCAGGGTCGGAATGTCGGCAACGGTGCCGATCTCATTGTTCGCATATCCCACGCTCACGAGCACGGTGTCCGGGCGGATCGCCGCCGTGAGAGCTTCGGGGGTCACGGTCCCAACGGAGGTCGGGTCCACCTCGGTGACGGTGAATCCGTGGACGCGGGTTAGGAACTCCACCGAGGCGAGCACCGCTTCGTGTTCGATGGGAGAGGTGACGATATGTCGCCGAGGCGGCGCCGCGGTCCCGGCCCGGCCCTCGGGCTGAGCCCGATCTTGGGTGTGCGATCGACCCTGGGTCTGAGCCCGATCCTGAGTCCGAGCGCCGAGTGCCATGCCGATGATTGCGAGATTGTCCGCCTCGGTGCCGCCGCTGGTGAACGTGATGTCCGTGGCGCGCATGCCAAGCACCTTCGCCACGCGAGCACGGGCATCGGCGAGGGCTTCGGCGGGTCCGCGCCCGAATTCGTGGTGGCTCGACGGGTTGCCGAACGCCCCGGCCAGATACGGCCAAGCGGCTTCGAGGGCTTCCCTGCGCACGGGAGCCGCGGCCGCGGTGTCGAGGTAGAGGCGTCCGGTCATCTCAGGCCTCGAGGGAAAGGTCGAGACCGAGGTCAATCGCGCGGACACTGTGGGTCAGCGCGCCCGAGGAGATGACGTCGACGCCGGTGGCGGCGATCTCCGGGATCGTCTCCAGGGTGACGTTGCCGCTGGCTTCGACTACGGCGCGGCCGCCCACGAGTTCGACGCCTTCGCGCAGCTGAGCCGGGGTGAAGTTGTCGAGCATGATGATATCGGCGCCGCCGTCGAGCACTGCGGGCACCTGGTCGAGCCGGTCGACTTCGACCTCGATCATCGTCGTATGCGGCAGACGGGCGCGGGCGGTGCGGATCGCCTCGGCGACGCTGAGTCCGGCACCGGTGAGCAAGGCGAGGTGATTGTCCTTGGCCATGACCGCGTCGGAGAGGCCGAAACGGTGGTTGTGTCCGCCGCCGCAGACGACGGAGTGCTTCTCGAACGCGCGCAGCCCCGGAGTCGTCTTGCGGGTGTCGACGATGCGCGCCCGCCCGGCGGCGGCATCGACATAGGCGCGGGTCTGGGTGGCGATTCCGCTCATGCGCTGGCAGAAGTTCAACGCGATCCGTTCGGCCTGCAGCACCGCCCGAGCGGGACCGGTGACCGTGGCAAGCACCTGACCTGCGGTGAAAGCGTCTCCGTCGGCGGCAGCGAGGTCGACCGTGACGCTCTGGTCGACGAGTGCGAAGGCACGGGCGAAGACCTCGATTCCGGCGAGCACCCCGTCTTCGCGGGCACGCAGCTCGGCCCTCGCCGAGGCGGCGGCGGGGATGAAGGCCTCGCCGGTGATATCTCCCCAGGGAGCGTCTTCGTCGAGGGCAGCACGCAGTGCGGAATCGATGGTTGAAGCGGTCAGCATGCGGTGGCCTCCTGAAGCAGAGCGGTGGGCGAAGTGGCGGTGGACGGCGCGGTCGTCGACGGCGTGAGTGTCGTATCCGTGCGGGTATGCGCGCCGAGGCTGTGCTCGCGGGCCAGGGCATGCCGAGCCATATGTTCGGCGATGAGGGCGAGATTCGCGGTCTCGAGTGCGTCGGCGAGGGCCGCAGCCGGGGTGGTGGGGCGATCATCGGCATTGTGGGCACGGTTGGCGGAGGTGCCGGCGTTGCGGGCCCCGGCGTTGCGGGCACCGTCACCGAGGCGGTCGAGCAGGGTCCGCAGGCCCGTGGCGGTGCGCTCCACGCCCAGATGAGCCCAGGTCAGGTCCTGCAGCTCGGTTCGTGTCAGTGCCGTCTGGTGGAGTGAACGGGACTGGGGGAGTGGGAGTTCATGGTCTCTGTTGACCGGCAGTGCGTCGATCGCCGCGGCGGCGCGGGCGGCGAAGACCGCGCCCTCGAGCAGAGAGTTCGAGGCCAACCGATTGGCTCCGTGCACTCCGGTGCACGCGACCTCGCCGACCGCGAAGACTCCGTGGATGCTCGTGCGACCATCGCGATCCGTGGTCACCCCGCCCATGAAGTAGTGGGCGGCGGGAGTGACGGGGATGAGGTCCCGGGACAGATCGAGACCGTGAGCGGCCAGACCGGCAGTGATGCTCGGGAACGTCGCCTGCACATCCGGGACGGCCCGCGCATCGAGGAAGCACGGACGACCGTCCTGTACCGCCTGGCGACGGTGCAGGGCGAGTGCGACGACATCACGAGAAGCGAGCTCGGCGCGATCATCGATGTCAGTCATGAACCGGTGGCCGTGCTCGTCGAGGATGAGAGCACCGGCCCCGCGGACGGCCTCGGAGATGAGGAAACCGGGACCTGGAAGGGCGGTGGGGTGGAACTGGAAGAACTCGAGATCGGAGACCTTAGCACCGGAGCGAATGGCAGCGGCCAAACCGTCTCCGGTGGCAGCTGCCGGGTTCGTCGTGTGTGCGAAGAGCTGCCCGACACCGCCGGTGGCCAGCACGATCGCATCAGCAGCCAGGGCCGCGACGCGGCCTTCGCGGAGCACGGTGACTCCGGTGGCTGTGGCGACTCCGGTGGCTCGACCCTGTCGGCGCTCGTGGGCGTCGGTGGTGAGGATGTCGACGAGCATCGTGTCCTCGAGGAGGGTGATTCGCCCTGCGGCGACTTCGGTGCGCAGCTTCTGCGCCAGGGCGGTGCTGATCGCCCGACCTGTCGCATCACCTCCGGAATGGAAGATGCGCGGATAGGAATGCGCCCCTTCTATACCCCTGGCCCAGGCTCCGGTCGGATCGGTGTCGAAGTCCACCCCCGCCTCGGCGAGGGAGACAACCGCGCCCCCACCTGCTTCGCACAGGGAGCGCACGGCCTCCGGATCACAGTGTCCGGCGCCGGCCGCGAGCGTATCGGCGATATGGGAGTCGACCGTGTCGTCGGGACCGATGACACCGGCGATGCCGCCCTGCGCCCACTCGGTGTTCGACTCGCCGAGGCGGCCCTTCGTCACGAGCGTGACCGTGTGACGGCCGGACAGGCGCAGTGCCGCGGTCAGCCCCGCGATCCCGGAGCCTGCGACGATGACGCTGCTCATCAGATCCGCGGCTTCGCGGCGAGCATCCGCTCCAGGGACACACGGGCAGGGTCGGCCACCTCGGCGTCGACGGAGATCTGATTGACGACCTGTCCGTCGATGAGCGATTCGAGGACCCAGGCGATATAGCCGGGGTGGATGCGGTACATCGTCGAGCACGGGCAGATGACGGGGTCGAGGCAGAAGATCTCGTGCTGAGAGTGTTCGGCGGCCAGCCGCTGGACCAGGTTGATCTCGGTGCCGATGGCGAACGTCGTCGGTTCGGTCGCCTGTTCGATGGCCTTCGTGATGTACGCGGTCGATCCGGCCTCATCGGCGGCCTCGACGGTCTCACGCGGGCATTCGGGGTGAACGATGACGCGCACGTCCGGGTGCTCAGCGCGGGCCTTGTCGATCTGGGCCGGGGTGAAGCGCTTGTGCACGGAGCAGAATCCCTGCCACAGGATGACCCGGGCCTCACGCAGCGTCTGCTCGTCGTTGTTGCCCAGCGGCCTGGCGGGGTTCCACAGCGGCATCTCGTCGAGACCGATGCCCATGTTCACCGCGGTGTTGCGGCCCAGGTGCTGATCGGGGAAGAACAGGACCCGCTGCCCGCGTTCGAACGCCCATTCCAGAACCACCTCGGCGTTCGACGAGGTGCACACGATTCCGCCGTTGCGGCCGCAGAAGCCCTTGATCGCGGCCGAGGAATTCATGTAGGTGACGGGGATGACCGGGACGCGATCGTCGGCATCGGCTTCGGTGCCGAAGACCTCGGCGAGCTGCTCCCAGCAGTCCTCGACCTGGTCGATGCTGGCCATATCGGCCATCGAACAGCCTGCGGCGAGGTTGGGCAGGATGACCGACTGCTCCGGCTTCGACAGCAGGTCGGCGGTCTCGGCCATGAAGTGGACGCCGCAGAAGACGATGGCCTCGGCCTCCGGATGGTTCTGGGCGGCCCGGGCGAGCATGAACGAGTCGCCGATGTAGTCGGCGTGTTCGACGACCTCGACTCGCTGGTAGTGGTGGCCGAGCATGACGACACGATCGCCGAGGGTGGCCTTGGCGGCGCGGATGCGGGCATCGAGCTCTTCAGGCGCGGCCTGCTTGTACTCCTCGGGGATATCACCCTGACGTGGGGCGGCGACCGGAATCGGGTCGGCCATCGAGGAACCGGGACCGTAGCCGGGACGTTCGTCGACGTCCCACGGGGCATCGAGCAGGTCCGTCGAGCACATTTCGTCGTTCGCTCCCGAGGCAGAGATGTCCTTGAGTGTGAGTTCGATCGAAGCTGTTGTGGTCATCATCGTCCTTCGCTCGGTGGGCGGGACCCGTGCCTGAAGTGCCTCGCACGTGGTGAGAGCCGCCCGAAATCTTTTGCGCAATTGTGCGTTTATTTCTTTGCGCAGATTTGAGCTTAATCCTGTGGGCGGGCAATGTACAACTCGCCGGCGATGGCTCTGCGCCGGGGGATGCAATAGGCTGTGGTCTGGCTCGCAATCCGAGTCGATGCGCACTGCGGTGGGCGCCCCCGTGAGAGTCGCCGAGGCTTCGGACCGAAGCGTCGGTCTCGCCCCGCCCGCGCCGGCACCGACGACATCGCATATCTGAAGGATTCTCATGCCCGAAGCGGCACACTCGAACCAGTTCACCTCCCCCTCCGCCACCGGCATCGCGGGCAACGCTGCTGCCGGTGGCAATGCCCCGGCCGGCCCCGCCGCGACGGCGGGGGCCGCCTCGGCGGAACAACCGGCCCCGTACGGCGGTCCGGTGTCCGCACCGGCAGCGCCGCCTCGGCGAATTCGGACCCTCGATCTCATCAAGGCCAAGGCCGAAGGCCGGCGGTGGGCGATGCTGACCAGCTACGACCAGTACACGGCGGCCCTGTTCGAGCAGGCCGGTGTCGAGGCCCTGCTCATCGGCGATTCGGCGGCGAACAATGTCTATGGCCACGCGACGACCCTGCCGGTCACCGTCGACGAACTCATCCCGCTGGCCCGGGCAGTCGCCTCGGCGACGAGCCGAGCGCTCATCGTCGCCGACCTTCCATTCGGCAGCTACGAGATCTCCGATGAACAGGCCGTGGCCACGGCCGTGCGGTTCATGAAGGAAGCCGGAATCCACGCGGTCAAACTCGAGGGCGGGGCGCGGATGGCCTCGCGGATCAAGGCGATCACGACGGCGGGCATCCCGGTCATGGCGCACATCGGCTTCACCCCGCAGGCGGAGCACAACCTCGGCGGCTACAAGGTCCAGGGCCGCGGCGACGCAGGCGGCGCCCTGCTCGACGATGCCCGCGCCGTGGCCGAAGCCGGAGCCTTCTCCGTGGTCATGGAGATGGTGCCCTCCGGGCTGGCCGGCCAGGTCACATCCGAACTGACGATCCCCACCGTCGGGATCGGCGCCGGTGCGGACTGCGACGCCCAGGTCCTCGTATGGCAGGACATGGCGGGCCTGCGCACGGGGAAGGCCCCGCGCTTCGTCAAGCGCTACGCAGACCTGCATTCCGTGCTCACCGAGGCGGTCGGCACCTATGTCGACGAAGTGAAGTCCGGGGTCTTCCCCGAGCCCGAGAGGAGCTTCGACTGATGGAGGTCGGCGGCATCCAGGCACTGCGCCGGTGGCGGGCCGAGCAGTCGGGCCGCATCGGTCTCGTCCCGACGATGGGCGCCCTGCACTCCGGGCATCAGGCACTCATGACACGTGCACGCGCAGAGTCCGAACTCGTCGTGGCCTCGATCTTCGTCAATCCGCTTCAATTCGGTGCCGACGAGGACTTCGTCCAGTACCCGAGGCCGATCGAAGAGGATCTGAGGAAGTGCGAAGAGGCCGGAGTCGACTTCGTCTTCGCCCCGGCGCTGGCCGAGATGTACCCGTCCGCACCCGAAATGCGGGTCGTCGCCGGGCGCATGGGGGCCGTGTTCGAAGGCGCGGCCAGGCCCGGGCACTTCGACGGCGTGCTCACCGTCGTGGCGAAGCTCTTCACCCTCATCGCCCCCGACGTCACGGTATTCGGGCTCAAGGACATCCAACAGTTCGTCCTGGTCAAACGCATGATCGCCGACCTCAACTTCGATATCGAACTCATCGGCCTACCCGTCGTCCGGGACGCCGACGGGCTGGCCATGTCGAGCCGCAACTCCTACCTGGCGCCGGACGACCGTGCCCGTGCTCTGGCGATTCCACGGGCTCTCACCGCCGCCTCCGAGGTGGCCGAGCGAGGCCGTGGGGCGGCGGAGTCCGGCATCGGTGGCGGTTCTGGCTCTGGGGCCGGCACCAGTGGTGTTTCTGCTGGCTTGCCCGCTGCCGTCGAGGCGGCCGCGCTCGCCGAGCTGGAGCCGGCTGCTGAACGTGGGGATCTCGAGATCGTCTACTGCAGTCTCGTCGAGGCCGCGACCCTGCGGCCGTGCCCACCGGCCTTCACGGGACCGGCTCTGCTGCTCGTCTCCGCGACGGTCGGTGGGACTCACCTCATCGACAATCTGCCGCTGGAATTCTGACGCGATATGCAATTGTGATGAGTTTGTGAAGATTCTGTTGAGCGATCGACATATGCATATGTAACCGACCGAGATCCATCGACAACTGTGGTTTCAATTCACGGCTATCAGTCGCTGGCCCCTTGTTCTCAGTGTTCGCTGAGAATAGACTCAAAATCAGCAAGAGAAAATGAAACTTGCCGAATCGCTGAGTTCGAAGGAGATAAGCGACATGCAAGATCTGGATATCTAGTCGGTCCTGACGAAAGTCGGACTGGCAATCGTCATTCTCATTGTCACCTGGATTCTCGCCGCCATCGTCAAATGGGCGATCGGCAAACTCGTCACCAAGGTTCCCGCACTTCAACGCGACGGAAGCAATGGTCAGCAGATCGGAAAGTCGGTCGGGCAGATCGCCGGTCTCGTCATCTGGCTGCTCGGACTCATCGCCGTGCTCCAGCTGTTCAACCTCGATCAGGTGCTGACTCCGCTGCAGGGCCTGCTCGATGGAATCTTCGGATTCCTGCCCAATATCATCGGCGCGGGATTCATCTTCTTCATCGGCTATGTCTTCGCGAAGATCGCCAAACAGCTCGTCCAGACCGCCCTCAACGCTGTGGATCTGACGAAGCTGACGTCGAAGTTCCGCTCGCTCGGCGACAAAGCCACCGGAGCGGCCGAGGGTGCCGGAAATGCTCAACCGCATCCCGACGCCACTCAGCAGTACGCCGCACAGGGTCAGCAGGGCATGCCGCCGCAGGGGCAGCAGGGTATGCCGCCGCAGGGCGGACACCCCGGTCATGCACCGAACCCGAACGCGGAGGCGAACGCGAAGATCTCGAACCTCATCGGCAACCTGGTGTTCGGAATCATCATCATCGTCGTTGCGATCTCGGCGCTGCAGGTCCTCGGCATCAAGGCGATCTCGGAGCCTGCCCAGCAGATGCTACAGATCTTCCTCAACGCGATCCCGCTCATCATCGCCGCCGGCATCCTGCTGGCCATCGGCTTCGTCATCGCCAAGTTCCTCGGCAATCTGCTCGAACAGATCCTCCAGGGCATCGGCACTGACAAAGCCATCAACGAGATCGGGATCGTGCCCGAAGGCACCAGCGCCTCTAACGTGATCACCCGCCTCGTGCAGGTGGCGATCATGATCTTCTTCGCGATCATGGCCGCCCGGATGCTCGGATTCCCCGAGATCACGAACATCCTCAACGAGATCCTCGACCTCGGCGGCAGCGTGCTCTTCGGCGCTGCGATCATCGCCGCAGGATTCCTCATCGCCGCGATCATCGGCAAGTTCATCACGAACAACCTCGCCAGCAAGGTGCTGCGCTACTCGGCGATCGCCCTGTTCATCGCCATGGGCCTGCGCTACATGGGCCTGGCCGATTCGATCATCAACCTCGCCTTCGGAGCCGTCGTCATCGGCGGTGCCGCAGCGGCCGCTCTGGCCTTCGGCCTCGGCGGACGTGAGGCGGCCGCGAAGATGCTCGACAAGGTCGACCTTGCCGAGGCGGCCGAAAAGACGAACCCGGACGCCGTGGACAGCGGCGCACCGGGGACCGGAACGCGCACTGACGGAGGTGGCAGCGGGAACGGGGGAGCCTCCTCGGCGAATGAGAGCTGAGTGAGGGTCTGCCCACCGAACCGAAAGGGGCGGGGCACCGAGGATCGACCTCGGTGCCCCGCCCTTATCTTGTTTTCCGGGCAACCGCGGCTCAGATGGGGATCGCGATGACGGCGATGCCGATGATGAGCAGGATGAGCGTGGAGGCGGCTTCGATGAAGAAGTCGGCGCTGCGGTGGGCCATCGCCGATGCCGCGAGACTGGCCAGGCATGCGAGGACAAGCTGGTACGACAGAAGCACGCCGAGGATCAGGGCGACGAGCACGGTGTAGTCGATGCCGGTCGGGGAAGCAGGGACGAGGGTCGGCAGGATCGCGAGGAAGAACAGGCCGACCTTCGGGTTGGACAGCGACGAGATGATGCCGCGGCGATACGACACGAACGAGCGCAAGTGGCCCCACGAGGTCGACTCCATGACGTGAGCGATCTCGGTCACGGGCCCGTCGGGGGAGTCGGGGGCGGTCGATGGGGTGGGGGTGGCGTTCGCGGTGGGGCGGTCGGTCGCCTCGGCGGCCTTCAGCTCCCGGCGCAGGCGAAGCGCCTGCCGACCGGCGAGGACGCCGAGGAGACACAGATAGAGGCCGCCGCCGATCTTGAGCACCTGCACGGCAGCCGGATAGAGGGTCAGCAGTGCGGAGACGCCGGTGAGCGCGAGGACCATCCAGATCACGGTGCCCGTGGCCGTGCCGAGCGCATAGACGAGTCCGGCCTTGCGGCGCAGCGAGGACAGGCGGATCGTCAGGATCGTCTCCGGTCCGGGGGTAACGGCAAGCGCGGCCGCTGCTCCGGTGATAGTGAGGATCTCGGGTCCGGTCACGGCACTCCTTCGGGGGTGATGGGAATGATCAGCGGGGATGGTGCACGGGTGTCTCGGGGCATCGTTCGATGGCATCAGGAACGAACACCATTCTGCCGGAACCGATCAATCGGGAAAAGCAATTGATCACGAATGATCATCAGGCAGTGCCTAATGATTTATCCGGCGCTCAGCGGCTACTCTTGGAGGTATGTGGGATCTCAATCGTCTGCGGGTGTGGCGGGCCGTCGCGGCCACCGGTTCCGTGGTCGACGCGGCGAAGAACCTCAACTACACACCGGCGACCGTCAGTCAGCACATCACCACCCTGCAGAAGGCCGTCGGGACGCCGCTCTACCGGCGGTGGGGGCGCGGCATCGAGGTCACCGAGCTCGGCCGGCGTCTGGCCGATGATTCGGCGGAGGTCTTCACTGCGGTCGGCCGCCTCGACGATCTGGTCGAAGGCTTCCGCAGCGTCAGCAGGCCCCGGCTGCGGATCGCGGCGTTCACTTCGTTCAATGCGCGCCTGCTGCCGGGCATCATCGATGCTGTGGCCCTGGAGCATCCGGATCTGCGTTTCGACATCCAGCTCAACGAACCGGCGAAGAACCGCCGCGGGCACTGCCTCATCGAGATCCGTGCCGAGGCTCCGCAGGACGGGGAGAACCATCTGCCGGAGATGACGCGCATCCCGCTCTTCGACGACGACTATCGGGTGGTCGTCCCCGAGGGGCACCGATTCGCAGGCCGTGAGTCCGTGCCGTTCATCGACCTCGAGGACGAGCACTGGGTCGACTACGACATGTGGGCCGGACCCTCGAGCAAGGCCGTCGACCATGCGTGCGCCGCGGCCGGATTCGAACGCAGAAGCTTCGCCGCCTGCGAGGACGACTTCGCGGCATTGGCCCTCATCGCCTCAGGCATGGGCATCACGGTCCTCCCACGGCTCTCGACTCTGCAGCTGCCGCCCGGCCTCGTCGCCGTCGACCTCACCGACCCCGTCCCGATGCGCCGAGTCGTCATGCACATCCGCGACAAAGACGCGCACTTACCCCACGTCCGCGCCTTCGCCACAGCCACGTCGAAAGCGGTCGAGTCTCACCTCGCCACCCCCTAATTGCTACCCGACGGCGGCCCAGCAACCTGGCGCCAGGTTGCTGGGCCGCCGTCGGGTAGTCCTGGGAGGGGAGATGCGCTGTTCCTCATAGTGGGCTGAGACCTTGCGCCAAGGGCGGTGGGATAGGCTGTTGGGGTGAGTTCTGAAATCGAAATCGGCAGAGGCAAGCGCGGCCGTCGCGCCTATTCGCTCGACGACATCGCCATCGTCCCCGCTCGGCGCACCCGTGACCCCGAAGACGTGTCCCTGAACTGGCAGATCGACGCCTACCAGTTCGAGCTGCCCTTCATCGGCGCCCCCATGGACTCGGCCATGTCCCCGGAGACCGTCATCGCGCTCGGCCGATTCGGCGGACTCGGCGTTCTCGACCTCGAAGGTCTGTGGACACGGTACGAGGACCCCACCCCGCAGCTGGCTGAAATCGCCCAGCTGCCGGCCGAGATGGCGACCTCCCGGATGCAGGAGCTCTACTCCGCACCCATCCAAGCCGAACTCATCACCGCTCGCCTCGAGCAGATCCGCGAAGCCGGAGTCACCGTCGCCGGTGCTCTGACCCCGCAGCGGACCCAGGAGTTCTACAAGACGGTCGTCGACGCCGGAGTCGACATCTTCGTCATCCGCGGCACCACGGTCTCGGCCGAGCACGTCTCGACCCACACCGAACCGCTCAACCTCAAGCAGTTCATCTACGAACTCGATGTGCCCGTCATCGTCGGCGGAGCCGCCACCTACACCGCGGCCCTGCACCTCATGCGCACCGGTGCCGCCGGCGTCCTCGTCGGCTTCGGCGGGGGAGCGGCAGCCACGACCCGCAAGACTCTGGGCATCCACGCGCCGATGGCCACGGCCGTCGCCGACGTCCACGCCGCCCGGCGGGACTATATGGACGAATCCGGCGGCCGCTACGTCCATGTCATCGCCGACGGCGGACTCGGCACCAGCGGCGACATCGTCAAGGCCTTCGGGGTCGGCGCCGATGCCGTCATGCTCGGCACCGCCCTGGCCCGGTCGACCGAAGCACCCGGCCGCGGAATGCACTGGGGCGCCGAAGCCCATCACCCGGATCTGCCACGCGGACACCGTGTGGAACTCGGCACCGTCGGCAGCCTCGAGCAGGTGCTCTTCGGCCCCGGCCGCACCGCAATCGGCGAACTCAACCTCGCCGGCGCCCTGCGTCGGGCACTGGCCACCACGGGCTACCTCGACCTCAAGGAATTCCAACGCGTCGACGTCACCGTCTCGCCCTACCAGACTGGTTCGGTGGTCTGAACTGTTCCGCCTGGCACTGACTCCCAAATGGCTGGGGTCCCTGCTCCTCGTCCTGGTGCTCGTCACCTGCTTCGTCGGACTCTCCGCGTGGCAGGTCGACCGGGCCCAGCACAAGAACGACGTCGCTGCGTCCTCCGGAGTCGATGAGCTCAAGGACTTCAACGACGTCATGGATGCCCAGGCTCCGATGCCCGGCATCCTCGCCGACCAGCGGGTCAGCCTGTCAGGACACTGGATCCCCGATGCTCAGATCGTCGTTCCCGGACGCGTCCAGGACGGCGATACCGGGTATTGGGTCGTGACGATGTTCGCCCCGGACGGCGGTCACCTCGGTGAAGGCGTCGAGGCCGCGAGCGCCGACGAGAAGACGATCGCGATCCCCGTCGTCCGCGGTTTCACCACCGACGAGGACACGGCGATGACGTCTGAGGCCCGGGACGGCCAGGTCGAGCTGACCGCGCGCATCGGACCCATCGAAGGCCCCGTCGAGGGCAACGATCTGCCCGAGGGGCAGGTGCACACGGTCTCGACCTCGCAGATCATCAACCTGTTCCCCGACCTGCTCACCTACTCCGGATTCCTCATCCCGGAGAAGGCCACCGGTGCCGCCGCCTCGGTGGGCACCGACGGTCTCGCACAGGTTCCGACTACGACGACACGCGACGAGGGCGGATTCGATCTGCAGTCGGCGGTCTACGCTCTCGAATGGATCATCTTCGCGGCCATGGCCCTCTACATGTGGTTCCAGCTGCTGCGCGATGATTACCTACGGCGCCGCCTCGGCGAGGATTCCCATGATTCGGAGAAGAGCGTCGAGTATGTTGTCGTCAAACCCGCGGGCGACGCGACCATCGACCCCGAGGTGATGTCCGGACTCACCGGACTGCCGGCCCACCGCCACGGAGGCGCCAAGCCCGGCAGGAAACGAAGCAAGAACGCCGATGCCCGAAACACTGACACCCGCACGACCGGAGGAAACTGAGCGTGAGCGAAGAACACGAGTCCTTGGACTCCCGCCCCGACTTCGACGAGAACAACGTGTGGAGCGTCAAACGCTTCACCTCGGCCCGCAATGCGCTGAAGTTCTACCGCGTGATGGCGCTCATCACCGGTACGATGCTGCTCATCCTCACGGTCGAGATGATCTACAAGTACCTCATCGCCGCGGACGCCGAGACGGCCCTGAACTTCGGCGGCTTCAACCTCGCCGCAGCCATCGCGATCTGCCACGGCTGGTGCTACGTCGTCTACCTCATCGGCTGCTTCTGGCTCAACCAGCAGATGCGCTGGAGCCTCGGCCGCTACCTCATCCTCGCCCTGGCCGGAGTCGTGCCCGTGATGTCGTTCATCCTCGAGCGTCGCATCCACCGTCAGGTCGACGCCGAGCTCGAAGCCGCCGTCGTCGTCGCCCCCAAGTCCTAAGAGGGACCCCACCTTCGCCGAGGCGGCCCGCCGACCCGCGGTCATCGGCGGCGGCGAAACCGGCCCGGCCCACCTTCGCCGAGGCGGCCCGCCGACACGTGCGCATCCGCCCTGCGAAGGGAGCACGACCCGAATTCGGGCGTCTGGTCGCCGACGCTTAGAATTGGATCATGACGCAATCCCAGAGCACGCAGGTGCCCCCCGTCCTCGTCGTCGATTTCGGCGCCCAGTACGCCCAGCTCATCGCGCGCCGCATCCGCGAAGCCGGCCTGTACTCGGAGATCATCGCCCACGACGCCCCGGCGTCCGAATTCGCCGCGAAGAACCCCGTGGCCATCGTGCTCTCCGGCGGACCCTCGAGCGTCAACGACGCCGGCGCCCCGAGCTTCGACACGTCCGTGTTCGACCTCGGAGTGCCCACGATGGGCATCTGCTACGGCTTCCAGCTCATGTCGACCGCACTCGGCGGGCGCGTGGCCAAGACCGACAAGCGCGAATACGGATCGACCCCGGTCTCCGTGTCCCAGACCGGCTCGCTGCTCGCCGAGACCCCTGAGAACTACAAGGTCTGGATGTCCCACGGGGACTCCGTCGCCGAGGCGCCCGACGGCTTCGACGTCCTCGCCTCCACCCCGGACACCCCCGTCGCGGCCTTCGAATGCGCGGCGAAGAGGTTCGCCGGCGTGCAGTGGCACCCCGAGGTCCTCCACTCGGAGAACGGGCAGAAGATCCTCGAGAACTTCCTGTTCAACGTCGCCGGCCTCACCGCCGACTGGACGAACGAATCCGTCATCGACGAGCAGGTCGAACTCATCCGCGCCCGCGTCGGCAACAAGAAGGTCATCTGCGGTCTGTCCGGCGGAGTCGACTCCTCCGTGGCCGCAGCTCTCGTCCACAAGGCCATCGGCGACCAGCTCACCTGCGTGTTCGTCGATCATGGGCTGCTGCGTCAGGACGAACGCGTCCAGGTCGAGAAGGACTACGTCGATTCGATCGGCGTCCGCCTGGTCACTGTCGATGCGCGTGAGCAGTTCCTGTCCCAGCTCGCGGGGGTCACCGACCCGGAGGAGAAGCGCAAGATCATCGGCCGCGAGTTCATCCGCACCTTCGAGACTGCTGCCGCCGACCTCGTGCTCGAGGCTCAGGAAGGCGAGGGCGAAGAGATCGCGTTCCTCGTCCAGGGCACCCTCTACCCGGACGTCGTCGAATCCGGCGGTGGATCGGGCACCGCGAACATCAAGAGCCACCACAATGTCGGCGGCCTGCCCGATGACATCCAGTTCCAGCTCATCGAGCCCCTGCGCGCCCTGTTCAAGGACGAGGTCCGCGCCATCGGCCGCGAACTCGGCGTGCCCGAGGTCATCGTCTCCCGCCAGCCGTTCCCCGGCCCCGGACTGGGCATCCGCATCATCGGCGAGGTCACCGAGGAGCGCCTGAACATCCTGCGCAAGGCCGATGCGATCGCCCGCGCAGAGCTGACGAAGGCCGGCCTCGACGGAGAGATCTGGCAGTGCCCGGTCGTGCTCCTGGCCGATGTCCGCTCCGTCGGCGTCCAGGGCGACGGCCGCACCTACGGCCACCCCGTCGTGCTGCGCCCGGTCTCGAGCGAGGACGCGATGACCGCCGACTGGACGCGCATCCCCTACGATGTGCTCTCCGTGATCTCCAACCGCATCACCAACGAGGTCGACGACATCAACCGCGTCGTCCTCGACGTCACCTCGAAGCCTCCGGGCACGATCGAATGGGAGTGATCCTCCGCGACCGTTGAGGGGCACTGCGCGTGTGAACGTGCGGACACCCTCCTCGAGGCGGCCTCGACCGCAACCCCGAATACCGCTCCTGAACACCGTTCAGTTACAGTGGGAGGGTGCTCGAGGCCGCCTCGGGCGTCCCCGATCCCGTCGGGGAGGATCACGACCAATGGAGTACTCATGACACCGACCCACAGCACCACCTCGGCGGGAATCACCCGTCCTCGCTCGGCCGGCAGCGATATCGCCCTCGTCGCGGTCTTCGCGGCGATGCTCGCGGCCTTTGCGATGATGCCTCCTGTCCCGGTGGGTCCCCTCGGTGTGCCGATCACTCTGCAGACCTTCGCGATCGCACTGTGCGGGATGGTGCTCGGACCCTGGCGCGGATTCGCAGCCACCCTGCTCTATGTCGTCCTCGGCCTCGTCGGACTCCCGATCTTCTCGGGAATGCGCGGCGGAATCGGCGTCCTCGCAGGTCCGAGCGCCGGCTACATCCTCTCCTTCGCGCTCTACGCTCTCCTCGCCGGGCTCATCGCCCGCTGGGCCGTGCGCCGCTTCAGCGGAATGAAGCTCGGCGTGGTGCTGTTCCTCGGCGGCTTCGGCGGCAGCCTCCTGCTCAACCACCCGCTGGGCATTCTCGGCATGTCGATCAACGGCGATCTGCCGCTCGGCGTGGCTGCGGTCGCGGACCTCGCCTACTGGCCCGGTGACATTGTGAAGAACATCCTGGCCGCCTCGGTGGCGGTGCTCATCCACCGTTCATTCCCCGACGTGCTGCGCCGTCGCGGCATCAGCGTCGAATCGGTGTCGGCCGGGCAGGCACAGGGCGCGAAGTGACTCGTGAGATCCGGTTGAGCGACGTCGGCGTCGGAGTCCTCGACGACGGACCCGACGGCGATGTCGTGCGCCCGATCCTCCAAGACGTCAATCTCACCCTCACCGAGGATGTCGTCGCCGTCATCGGTGCCAACGGCTCGGGGAAGTCGACCCTGCTGCAGCTGTTCAACGGGCTGGTCACCGCGAACGCCGGAGAGGTCCTCGTCGACGGTTTCGACCCGCGCCGGCAGGCGGCGAAGGTGCGCTCAATGGTCGGCTTCGTCTTCACCGATCCGGCCGCGCAGCTGGTCATGCCGACCCCGATCGAGGACATCGAACTGTCCCTGCGCAAGTCCGTGCCCAAACGCGAACGGCGGGCAGCGGCACTGGCGGTGCTCGACGAGCTCGGCATCGCCGACCTGGCTGAACGCAGCGTCTACGAACTCTCCGGCGGTCAGCGTCAGCTCGTGGCACTGGCCGCGGTGCTTGCGGTGGATCCGCAGATCCTCGTCCTCGACGAGCCGACGACCCTGCTCGACCTGCGCAACAAGGAGCGGCTGCGCGTGCATCTCCAGGAGCTCGTGGACAGGCGCGGGGTGCGCATCGTCCTCACCACCCATGACCTTGAGTTCGCGCAGATCGCCCAGCGCGCGATCGTCGTCGACGACGGTCGGATCGTGGCCGATGCCGCCCCCGCCGAGGCGGTCGCCGCCTACCGGAATCTCATCATGAGCGATACGCCATGAGCGGGAAACATCCTGTCGGGGCCGGTCATACCGGCGTTGGTGCCGGTGACACCGGAACGACGTGGCGGAAGCACGCCGGCATCAAGGCCCGACCGCAGCTCTTCGGGAAGGTGGCGCATCCTCGGGGATGGCTGCATGCAGTGCCGACGGGAGTGAAGCTGGCGGTGATCGCCGTGATCGGCATCGTTGCGCTCATCTTCCGTGATGCGGCGATCAACTGGTCGATGTTCGCTGTCCTCGTGGTCCTCGGCTTCACCGCCCGGCTGCGGGTGAAGCACTTCCTGCGCACATGGATCTATGTGGCGGTGCTCGTGGCGATCGTCATGGGGCTGCAGTACTTCTTCGGGTCCATGGAGTCGGGGCTGGCTGTCGGCGGGACCGTGTTCGCCTGTGTGCAGGCGGCCCTGATCCTAACCCTGACGACGTCGGTGGCGCAGCTGCTCGACACGTTCACGGTGCTGGTCTCGCCCTTGCGGTTCTTCGGCGCGAACACCGAGGCGATCGCACTGACAGCGAGCCTCATGGTCAGGGCGATCTCCCATATCTCCGGTCTGCTCGGCGAAGCCGAACGCGCAGCCCGGGCCAGGGGACTGGACTCGAGCATCAGGGCCCGAGTGGTGCCGGCGATCCTGCGGTCGGTGAAATACGCGCAGGACACCGGTCGGGCCCTCGACGCTCGCGGCATCGTCGACTGAACCGCCCCCGTCGGTCGTGTCAGGACCGCCCCATAGAGTGTTCGGCACATCATCGGATGAGAGCAATGCTGCTCGAAGAGAGCAGCGTTGCCGGATGAGAGCGGAGATATGTCGAGCCCAAACCTGCGGTCACCTGCACTGGAGAGGTTCTACCTCGCCGCTGCCCCGAACCCGATCGCGTTCATCGACGAGTCGATGAGGCAGCCGACAGGCGCGGCGGAGGGCACCTTCTCTCGAACGCGGTTGGGTCCGGCGGAGGTCTCGTTATATCAGATGGCCGCGGTCATCTTCTCTCATGCGCGCTTGGATTCCATTCGCGAGCGATTGGTGGAAGTGGCCGACGGAACCTACTGGCATACGAACAAGAAGTTCCGCGGAAGCGACTTCGACCGCGGTGACATCGTCGAGATGGTCGAGACGATCACCGAGGAATCGGTGTGGAATGTCATTGCTGTGAAGATGCCGTTGGCGGGCAGTTCTCAGGGCGACATTGCGAGGGCCAGGGCGCTGTGTCTCGACCGGCTCGTCCGTAACCTCACGAGCGGTACCGGAGAGGGGGCTGTTCGGGGGATCGTCGCTGACAACAATAGGGATCAGAGACTCAACCGTGCAGATGAGCGGGTGGTCGATAGTTTGCGGAGGACGGGCGCGATTCACCCTGGTGTCGCCTTCACTCACGGCGGAATGGCGTTCGAACCGTTGTTGTGGTCAGCAGACGCGATCTCATGGGCGATGCAACGTGACTTCGCGCGCGATGATGTCAGATTCATCGAGCCGGTTCTGCAGGAAGGCAAGTTGACGGTCATCAATGCTGTCGACGGAAAGCTCTTGAATATGAAGCACCCCCTGGGTGCTTCCGCATTCGCCAGGGGGCCGTCTTCCCAAAGGCCGGGATTATCCGGTAGCCCGGGGCATGACGTTGCTTCATCATCCAGGATACCAGCGCGTTATGCGGTCGACAACGGCGCGTTGTTTGCTCCCGGCCAGTCGGTGGGCCATGATCTTCTGCGCCAGATCCGCGCCTTGGGCGAAGCAGCTCGACGGAAGGCAGGCGGTTGAAACGATAGGTCCGTGAATATGAAGCACCCCCTGGGTGCTTCCGCAAAAACCAGGGGGCCGTCTTCCCAGGGGCCGGGATTATCCGGTAGCCCGGGGCCTGACGTTGCTTCCTCTTCATCATATCGATGCCGCCTTCGGCGGACAACGGCATTCCACTGCTAGCCGTCGCTCCGGTCTCAGTCGGCATTGAGCCTCGACTCAGCGGACCAACTGGAGTCAGGAGTAACCTCGGCGGAAGAGGGAATCAGCCCCGCACGAACCGAAGGAGACATGATGACCGGCACCGAGAACACAGTCCTGTTGGCCATGGACTTCCAGAACGGCATCGCAGGTGACGACGCCTTCGCCTCGACCGGTGTGCTCGAACGCGCACGTGACGCCGTCGCCGCAGCCCGCAGCCACGACATCCCAGTCGTTTGGGTGCGAGTGGCGCTGCGCGAGGGGCATCCGGAACTGTCGGCAACGGCATCGTTCGCGCAGATCGCCGCCCACGGCGACCTTGACGAGACCCATGCCTCGACGAGCATCCACGACACCCTTGACCGGCATCAGGGCGAGCCGATCGTGACCAAGCGTCGCATCAGCGCCTTCACCGGCAGCGATCTCGAGGTGCTGCTGCGCGGCTACGGGGCATCGTCTCTCGTGCTCGCCGGAGTCGCCACGAGCGGTGTCGTGCTCTCGACGGTGCGCCAGGCCGCCGATCTCGACTTCGAGCTCACTGTGCTCTCCGACGCCTGCGCCGACCGCGACCCCGAGGTCCACGCGGTGCTCACCGAGAAGGTGTTCCCCAAGCAGGCGACAGTGGTCACCGTCGCCGACTGGACGGCCGGCCTCGCCTGAGCTCGGCAGCTGAAGGCTCGCGCGCGCCGACCGCTCACCTCGGCGCCCAGCGCTCACCGTATACGGAACTTGAGCGGTCGGCGAAAGGGCCGGAAGCTGACCTGCGCGATCGCCTCAGTAGGGCAGTGGATTCTCCAGTCCGGAGTTGACCATCGAGCTGAATCCGCGGCCGAGCACCTGCGGGGCTGGATTCTCGATCGCCCGCGAATAGTGGCCGACGAGCTGTGAGCACACGCTCTTCCAACTCCTGGCCTGCACCTGCTCACGACCGGCGACCCCGAAGGCCCGCCGTTTCGCCTCGTCGCCGAGGAGGTCCGCCGCATGCGCTCGCATGGCAGCGAGATCCTTCGGGGTGTAGAGCCACCCGGTGCGCGAGGAATCGACGAGGTCGAGTGGGCCGCCTCGGGCGGGAGCGATGACCGGCACCTCGGAGGCCATGGCCTCCTGAATCGTCTGGCAGAACGTCTCGAGCTCACCCGGGGCGACCATGAGGTCGAAGCTCGCCACCGCCTGGGCCAGGGCATCCCCGCCGAGGAACCCGGTGAAATGAGCCTCCGGCAGCAGCCGCTGCAGACGCGTCCGCCAGGGACCGTCACCGACGATGACGACCTTCGCCCCGGGCAGATTGGTGAGCGCAGCAAGGTCTTCGACCTGCTTCTCCGCGGCCAACCTGCCGACGAAGCCGATGATCTTCTCACCATTCGGGGCAACGCTTCGACGCCAGGCCTCGGACCGGTGACCCGGGTCGAAACGGGAGGAATCGACCCCACGGGCCCACAGTGCCACCTCGGCGACCCCGAGCCCTTGCAGCTGATCGATCGTGTACGACGATGGGGCCAGCGTCAGAGAGGAATGCTGGTGGATATTGCGGACGTGGTTCCACAGCATGGCCTCGATGCCGTGCATTCCGTACCGGGCGGCATAGGCGGGAACCTCGGTCTGGTAGATCGCCACGGTCGGCAGATTGAGTGCCTGGGCGGCGAGGACCCCGCGCCAACCGAGGACGAACGGGCTGGCCAGATGGACGACGTCCGGGGCGAACCGCTGCAGCAGCCGGCGGATGCGGGTGACGCCGCCGGGAGCGACACGGATGCGCCGATACTTCGGCAAGGCGATCGAGGGAACGCGGACGATGCGGGCACCGGCGACCTCCTTCGGACCGTCCCTGCGTGTGCCCGGAGCGATGACGAGGACTTCGTCGCCGCGGTCGGCCAGATGGTCGAGGACCCGCAGGAGTGAGTGGGTGACCCCATTCATATTGGGGAGGAAGGATTCTGCAATGATCGCTACTCTCACGACTTCCAGCTAAGGCCCGCCGAGTGACGAACGCATGACCCGAAGGCGACAGGTCGGCGACATCTGGCCGAAATCGGTCCGCACTCTCTGCGGTGACCGCAGAATGCCGGGGCCGGTGTCCGGGCGCGGTCCTTCTCGGTGACTCTTCTCAGTAGCCTCGGTGTCCGGATGATGACCTGTTCGCGACGAGTCTGAACCCCGCGTAAACTGAGGTGTCGGAAATGCTCGTGCAGCACATGGAACGAGGGGAATGGCCGTGGTCTGGTTCATCGTCGGCGGTTGCGTACTCGCCGCTCTCATCGTCCTCTTCGTCATCCTCACCGTCCTGCGCTTCAACCAGCTGTCCATGGCCCGGTCGCTGTGCGATGAAGCCAAGCGCCAGCTCATCGGCGAGATCCGCGCCCGCCACGCTCTCGTGCCGGCCTATATCGGCACCCTCCAGCAGATCGCCGGACAGGACCTGTCCCGGCTGGAACTCGCGCTCGCCTCTGCCGAACGCGCCCCCTTCGACCACCGCGGCGCTGCAGCCGAAAACGCCCTGACCGACGCCGTCGATGACGCCGCACTCATCCCCGCGGCGCTGACGGAGAGGTCCCTGACCTCGGACTCTGCCCGTCCCCAGCGGGCTGCGGTCAATGAGGAGATCGACACGACGATCCAGCTTCTGCACGGTCAGCTGCAGGTGCTCACCGAACGGATCCTCGCCGGCGCGCGTTTCTACAACACGAACGTCGAGCGCTATCACCGGCAGCGGGCGCGACTGGTCTCCCGCCTCTTCGGAGGGGTCTTCAAGCCCCGCGCCCCATTCACCGAAGCGATCGATGACGATGGCGGACCCGGAACGGCGGGCCCCGCCTCGGCGAGGATGACCCGATGACCCGCTTCCGCCTCGACCTGGGCTATCGCGGCACGGATTTCCATGGCTGGGCCAAGCAGCCGGGGCTGCGCACGGTCCAGGCCGCCATCGAATCCGGACTGGAGAGGATCACCGGCATCGAGGTGGCCACCGTCGTCGCCGGCCGCACCGACTCCGGCGTCCACGCCCGTCGTCAGGTCGTGCATATCGATCTGGGCGATGAGGCGATCGGCAAGCTCATCGGCCAGTCGAATCGATCCGCCGAGGCGGCCCTCCTGTCACGTCTGCGCGGAGTCCTGACCGCCGGTGAGTTCCACGACATCGTCGTCCACGCGGTGGCCGAGGTGCCCGAGGACTTCGACGCCCGGTTCTCCGCGCTGTGGCGGTCGTATCAGTACCGGTTGGCCGATCATCGGTCATTCATCGACCCGCTGCTGACGCAGGTGACGCCGCGGCACAAGGGCGAACTCGATGCCGAAGCCATGGCCGAGGCCGCGAGCGAGGTCCAAGGGCTACACGACTTCCTGCCGTTCTGCAAACCCCGGGAGGGCGCGACGACGATCCGCACCCTCCACGAACTGCGAGTCTCGCGCGATCAGGATGCTGTGATCACCATTGATCTGCGCGCCGACGCCTTCTGCCATCACATGGTCCGTGCACTCGTCGGCGGACTGATCAAGGTCGGATCCGGCAATTGGGCGGTGACCCGCCCGGCCGAACTCATCGCCGAGGCGGACGCCGGGCTGACCCCGGATGTGCCCATGTTCGTCACACCTGCCGAAGGACTCGTCCTCACCGAGGTCGGCTATCCGGCACCCGAGGACTACGCGGCTCGCAACGCCCAGACGATGGCCCGCCGCGACCAGGAATAGGCCGACGGTTCGGCAGGTCGCTGGCAGAAACATCAACCCGCAGCATCAAGCCGCCTTTTATCGCGCGAGTCGCGATCATGTGAGAATTCCTCTTTCCAGTTGTGAGAATCCTGTGTAGATTCACACTTAAGTAACTTTCAGTTCGCATTGGCACTGCAGGATGGAATCCGTCTTCAATCCCACCGGCACGGTTGATGTGCGCCTCACTGAACGATCGAAGGAACCGAATACATGTCGAAACTTGTGACCAAAGTGCTGGCCACGGGCGCCGCGGTGTCAATGCTGACTCTGCCCGGCCTCGCGCCTGCCATCGGGGCACCCTCTCTGGGCAACGGAAACTCCACCGACGACAGCGCCACGGCACCGAGTGAAGCGGCTCCCGCGGACCCCGACGAGTCGTCGAACGATTCGACCGACGGCAAGTCCGCGCCGTCGGACAACGCCGGCGACGAGCAGGATTCCGGCAGCGATGCGCAGTCGGCGCCCGAGGGCACCAAAGTTCAGCTGCTCAATATCACCGACTTCCACGGACGCATCTCCGAGGCAGGCACTCAGGTCGCCTCGGTCGTCGAGGAGGAACGAGCGAAATTCGGCACCGGCGGCGACAATATGGGTACCGCTCTGCTCTCGACCGGTGACAACATCGGTGCCTCGACCTACACCTCCTCATCGCAGAACGACACCCCCACGCTCGATGTCCTCAACGCCATGGGCGTCGAGGCCTCTGCTGTCGGCAACCACGAATTCGACAAAGGCATCGATGACCTCAAGGGAAGAGTGAGCGACGAAGCCGACTTCCCGTACTCGGCGGCCAACGTCTACGACAAGGGAACTCAGAACGTCGTCGACGGCCTCGACGAGTACTCCATCGTCGACGTGTCGGGAGTCAAGATCGCCGTCATCGGCGTTGTCACCAAGGACACCGCCTCACTCGTCTCACCGGACGGCATCGCCGACCTCGACTTCGGTGACCCCACGGACGCAGTCAACCGCGTCGCCGACGATCTCGAGAACCTGCCCGAGGACGAACGACCGGATATGACGGTCGTCGAGGCCCACCTCGGCGCGTCGTCGACCGAGAGCCTGGAAGACGCGAAGGCGTCGAACGCGGAGTTCAAGAAGCTCGTCACCGAGGCCGACGCCTCGGTCGACGCCATGTTCACCGGCCACACCCATTTGCCGTATGCCTTCGAAGCGCCGGTGCCCGGAGAACCCGATCGCACCCGTCCCGTCATCGAGGCCGGCAGCTACGGCGAATACGTCGGGCAGGTGACCATGAGAGTCGACGGCAACAGCGACTGGCAGGCCAGCGGCATCGATCTCATCGAGACCGAGGGCAAGAGCTATGACTCCGAGGTCGTCGACAAGGTCGCAGGCATCGTCAGCGACGCAGAGGAGAAGGCCAAGGAGCTCGGCTCGGAGGTCACCGGCACGATCAGCGAGGACATCACCCGAGCGAAGAAGGACGGCGAGGAGGACCGCGGTGCCGAGTCCACGCTCGGCAACCTCGTCGCCGATGCGCTCAAGGAAGGCGTCGAAGAGACCCAGCTGGAAGAAGCCGACTTCGGCATCACGAACCCCGGCGGTCTGCGCACCGATCTGCTCTGCGATGACATCTACAACTCCGAGGAGAAATGCGAAGTCACCGTTGCCGAGCTCAACAGCGTGCTTCCCTTCGCCAACGACCATGGTGTCGTGACGATGAAGGGTTCGGACGTCATCGGCCTCTTCGAAGAGCAGTGGCAGCCCGACGGTGCCTCCCGGTCGTTCCTCCACCTGGGCATCTCCGATGACCTCGACGTCGTCTATGACACTGATGCCGACAAGGGCGAGCACGTGAAATCCGTCAAGGTCGATGGCAAGGACATCGATCCGAACAAGGACTACCGGGTGGCGACGCTGAGCTTCCTCGCCACCGGTGGTGACAACTTCTCCTCCTTCGCCAAGGGTGATTTCGAACAGTCGGGACTCACCGACTTCGAGACCTGGGAGAACTACTTCAACAAGCACCAGGCCGAAGGCAAAGACGTCACCCCGGATAAGAACGAGCGTCAGGCAGACGCGGCCAAGGACGTCATCGACAAGGGTGATCTGAGCGCCGAGCTGACCGGGCCGAAGGCCATCAAGCCCGGTGAGAGCGCTGAGTTCGCGCTCAAGACGAACGCGAAGTCCGAGGTTGCGGGTCCCATCGACGTCACCGTCGACCTGCCGGAGGGCTATACCGCCGAGGCGGCCGCGCAGTCCGAGTCCCGGTCTGCTTCCAGCAGCGCCACCAAGGGCAGGGCCCCTGAGGTCAGCGCCGAGGCGGCCAAGACGATCACCCTCGATTCGATCCCGGCGGGGGAGTCCGAGACTCCTGTGACGGTGACCGCGCCGAAGGACGCCTCCGGTGAGGTGACCGTCAAGGCCAGCGTGCAGGCGAATTCCGATGGTCCATGGTGGGATGACAACCCGCTGCCGCTGGCGCATGAGTTCGAAGCCACCGCGGCAGTCGGTGACGATGCGAATGCCTCAGCCGGCGATGACGGTTCGGCCGACGGCGGCAATGCCGATGGTGGTTCCGCCGATGGCGGCGCCGCTGACGGAGGAGACATCGCGGCCGGCGGCAATGCCGATGGCGGAGACAGCGCGGCCGGTGGGTCGGACGGTTCGTCGAACGCCGGCAGTGGGGCTGACGGCGCGAATGCGTCTGCCGACGGTGGCTCGGCCGATGGCTCTGGGGCCGATGCGAACGGTTCGAAGGATGGAGGCGACCTGCCGCGCACCGGCTTCGAGACCGTCAACATCGTCGCCGCGGCCCTGGCGCTCATCGTCGCCGGCACCACTGCGGTCACGATCGTCCGTCGCCGCAAGCTCAGCCTCCAGAACTGAGCCAGGCTGTTCAGAAGCACCTGACACTCAGGCGAGATCATCGCCGAGACGGGCGGGGCCGGAGAGTTCTTCTCTCCGGCCCGCCGTCGTATACAGGCACATTTCTCGCGGAGCCATCCCGCACCCTTGGCGTCATCCCCACCCGGTAGTCGCACAACACCCCGGTGCACCGGGGTGTTGTGTCGCTGCGGGGGTGGTTTGCGAGGAAAGGTGGGTGCTGACGCTGCCGGTGGGTGATGCCGACAGTGTCAGGGGCGTGACGATGAATCGGAGCCGTCGGCGTCGGCCTCGGCACCGGAGTCGGCAGGGGCCGCGTCAGCATCGTCGGCACCGTCGCCGGCGGCCTCGGCCGCTGGGACCGGCGGGCGACCGGCGCGGAAGGTCTCGAGGTGAGTGAGCACCGGGACGAGGAAGAGGATGCCGACGGCCGGCACGACGATGCCCGAGTCGTTGATGAGAGTGCCGACTCCCAGCAGGATCGCGAGGCTGATCATCGCCGCCCTCAGCAGAGGGATCCGGCGGTAGGTGTCCTGGAGTCCGTGCAGTCGGAAGCGCGCTGGATCGAGCGCCATCCAGAACACGCCGATGATGACCAGCGGCAGCACCAGAGTCATCCACGACTGGGTGAGGATGTCGATGTTCATCCCGATCTTTCGAGCCAGAACGCTGACCGCCTGACCGCTGATGATCGAGTCGAAGAACCGTCCGAAGTGCGTGCGCTGATCGGCCGGGCGCAGCCAGTCGAGGAACAGCACGGTGAGCATGACGAACCCGGCGATGCCCACCGTCAGTCCCAGCCGTTTGAGCGAGAACCGGATGCTCGCCGCGGCCAGAACGAGGTAGGCGACTCCGATGATGAGGGTCGGTACGGACCCGAACTTCGTGCCCAGACCTGGTGCTGCGAGGATGACGCAGGAGGCGAGCACGGGAACGGTGACGATGAGGACCCGATGCAGCGGCTTCGTCACCAGAGACGCGAACCCTGCGACCGCCAACAGCAGCGCACAGCAGTACAGCGCCAGTGCCGAGTTCCCGATCCCGTAGAACCGGGAGGCGATGAGCAGGGGCTCACCCAAGAGCGTCGACATCTGCAGCTGGGATCCGGTGACGACGTCGTAGGCGAGCACGGCGACGGTCACGGTGGACACGAAGAGCACCGGCCCGAACTTGTGCCGCCGCCAGGGGCCGAGGAGCGCCAGCACCCCGAGCAGCAGCGCCCACCCGGCCAGGGCTCCGAGCATCGCGATGTCCGGATTCGTCGCCCGCTCCCACGGCACGGTATTGACCAGATACGTCGAGATCGGCATCGCCGCGAATACGACACCGAGGCGGTACGCCCCGGAATGGACGAGCTCCCGGTGGTTCTTCCGCATGAACCACGCCAAGGCCAACAGTCCGATCATGAGCACGGCGACCACGGGGAAGAACCACGTCGACAGATCGTTCTGCGTCTTCACCGCCACCTGACGATCGAGGACTGCCTGATAGCGCGAATGCCAATCGGACCCATGCGCCCCCGAGGTCATCGGCGCCCCGGCCGCATTGTCCATCTCCTCGGCACCGGACAGTGCCACGAGCGTCGGTGCCAGGTCGGGCACCTGCACCAGTCCCGGCTGCCGCGTCGACGAGGAGGTGAGCAGTCCCGCCTGCTCGCCCGGGGCGACCATCATCGTCGCCTGCATCGACGAACCTTCATGCGTGCCGTCGGCGATCGATGAGAACACCACGGGAACGCGTCCTTCGCCGAGGCGGTTCGGCTGATCCGCGCTCATCCATCCCGTCGATTCGAGGATCTCCCCGACCTGAGCGTCGAGGCTCTTCAGCGAGTAGCCGTCGGCGGCGGTATTGCCGAGATCGACGAGCGTGAGCTCGCCGTCTGCGGTCGATTTCGCGACGTCCGCTCCAAGGTCGGCTCCGACGGGCGACCAGTTCTCGACGCGGCCGGTTGGGGTGGCCGCGGCGATGGCGGCACCGTTGCCGAAGGCGCGGATATCGGGCACTGCCTCGGCCAGGGCCCCGAGGGAGGCATCGTAGTTGTCGCCGCGGGCCACCTGCGCGTACACGTCCCAATCGGCGACCCAGCCGTCGAGCGGAGATGCCGGTTCGCGGCACTGATCGCGGGGTTCGTCGGCGGCTCGCCGCCCGGATCCGAGCCCCAGCCAGCCGTCGACCGGGCAGCTCGTCGAGCGCACGCTGCGCGGTGTGATCGTCCCGATCTGCCCGCCCTTCATCATCACCCACAGGTGCGGTGTGGTGCGCGGATCGAGGTCCTCGAAGCTGAACCCGGAGACGCTGATCGACACGACCCCGGGACTTGCCGAGGTGGTCCCGCCGTCGCCGTCTTCCGAGGCCGGAGCCGTGCCCCCGTTCCCGCCCGCCGCCTGGGCATCGGCTCGAGCCGACGCACCCGCGGCCGCATTCGCGCCCGCCGCCTGGGCGTCGGCCCGTGCCGACGCGCCCGCAGCAGCAACCGCGTTCGAGCTCGCGCCCGGGACCGCCTGCCCGGCTTGGGGCAGGCCGAGGACGAACAGGGCGATGGCCAGGATCCCGAGCAGAACCCGAGCGGCGGGGGAGGTCACGGGGGCTCTCATCGGTGAGCCTCCTCGGCGTGCTCAGCACTGAGCGCCAGCAGGAAGGGCAGCAGAACCATGGCTCCGGTCGAGGGCACGGCGACCCCGGAATCGGTGAGCACGAGCCCGACGCCGAGCCCGGTGGCGGCGGCCAGGAATCCATAGTGCAGGTCTGAATCGGTGAAGAGTTGGGGGAGCCGTCCGCGCCATTTGTTGACCAGGCGCCCGGTCCGGCTGCCGGCGTGGACGCGGGGGAAGTGGAGGAAGTAGCGGAGGAAGATGAGGATCGCGATGGCCGCAAGCGGGGTGACGATGGCCAGAGCCGGATTGACCTGGATGATGTGGAGGTTCGCGCCGAGCTTGCGGCCGACGACCTGCAGGGCCTCACCGGTGACGATCTGGTCGAAGAACGTGCCGAAATGTGAGCGCGCCCCGGCCGGGCGCAGCCAGTCGAGGAAGGCGATGCCGATGAGCACGGCCAGCGAAGACAGACCGATGAGGGCGAGGCGCAGCAGAGTCAGTCGGATCTTCGACAGCAGTGCCAGCAGGACCATGAGTCCGGCGAGGATGGCGATCGTGCCGCCGAACTTCGCACCCCAGGAGGGGTTGCCGGAGACGAACACGGCGGCCAGTCCGACGACGACCGGCACGATGATCACGGCTTTTCGGTGGCCCCGCGTCCGCAGCCAGGACACCACAAGCCCTAAGAAGATGAAGAGGCTGACGATGAAGATCGCCGCACCCTGATTGCCGAGTCCGTAGTAGCGGCCGCCGACGATCGGGTTGTACCCGAGCAGCGAGTTCGCCTGCAGATGGGACCCGGTGGCCAGGTCGGCGGCGAGGATGAGCAGGTTCGCCCCGGCCAGGGCGCCGACCCGTCCTCGCCAGGTCCGACCCCATGGCGGGATGAGGGCAAGGACGAACAGAACGGCGGCCGTGCCGATGACCGAGAGGAACAGGCCGAGCCCGGGATCGGCCATCCTCGACCAGGGGAGGAGCCCGGCGAGGAACGCGCCCATCGGCAGGGACGCGACGCCCAGGGACACCCACCCGAGGAAGCGGTGGACGTGGGACGCTCGGGTGGCACCGCCTCGGCGGCCGAGGATGGAGCGGTTGAGCAGGACCGCGCACGCGATGAAGAGGATGTAGAAGATGACGTCGAGGGTGATGGAGAACGTCGAGAGATTCTGATGGATCGTCGTCGACTTCTGCGCCTCGGCGACGAGATCGTCGATGCGCTGCTGCGGATCATCATCGGTCGGGGTGGAGTCGAAGCCGACGGCGCGCGGGGAATCGACTTCGAGGACATCGAGGATGCCCGGCGCCAGATCGGTGATCTGCAGCAGCCCCGGGGTGCGGGTCGTCGCCGAGGACAGGGACCCGGGTTCGAAGCCGGGCCCGGACGCGATGAACGCGCGCAGCTGCGGCAGACCGGAACTGTCACCGAGGCCGGCGACGATGATCGTCGGATCCGCGGCCCCGTCCTTCGCGTTCTCCCGCACCTCCTGCAGGCGCACGCCGAGGCGGCGGTCGGCTTCGGCGACTCGGGTCTCCCGGTCGTAGTTCGGCGGAACGGTATAGGAGTAGTTCGGGATCGGGTCGAACAGCCAGGAGCGGATGCCGATCGCGCCGAGGTCGACGACGCCGAGGCGGCAGTCCGTGGCCAACGCATCGTCCGTGAAATTCGTCACCACCCCGTCTTCGTCCGCGGCGGCATATGCTGCGCCGGGGCCTTCGGCTGCGACGCAGGGTTCGAGCAGGGAGTCCGCATCGGTTGCGTCGGTGCCGGCGGGCACGGCGCTGCCGGCTTCTGTCACGGCGCGCGCGAGCATGCCGTAGTCGACGGAGTAGCCGGAGCCGATATTGGGTTCCTTGACCGCATCGAAACCTTCGATCCGAGCCGTCGTCGTTCCGGCCGCGGATTCGTCGCCATGAGCTTCGTCACTGTTCGCCGTCTCCTTCGCCGAGGCGGCCCCGTCCTCGTCGTCCACGGAACCGTCCGTGGTGGGGGCGATCATCGTCGGGCAGCGGGCCGAGTCATCGGGGTCGGCATCCTCGGCGATGGGGGAGGGACCGGCCTGCGCGCGGGCGCCCGCGCCGAAGGACAGCCAGCCGGAGGCGGGGCAGGTCGCCGAGCCGATCGTGCGCACGTTGAGGTTCGCGGCCGCGCCCTCGGAGAGCAGACGAAAGAGGTTCGGAGTGCGCTCTGGGTCGATATCATCGATGGTCAGACCCGGAATGCCGAAGACGACCGTCTGCCCAGCCGGGGGCCTGCCGGTGTCAGTGGACTGCGTGGAGGACGCATTCGCGTTGGCCGAACCGTCGGTCGGTGCCATGCTGTCCGTTGATGCCGAGCCGTCGGTTGATGCCGATGCGGAGGAGGGGCCGAGTCCGAGGCCCGCCGTCAGGAGCCCGACCAGGAGACCCAGCATCAGGAATCTCAATGCGGGAAGTCGGAAGGGCAGGCTGGAGTGAGTCGGCACAGATCAATACTATCGGCTCGGGTTTCAGCTGGCCCTGAGACCGCTCTGGGCGTTTGCTCCCCGGGGCTGAGGGCATGTATATTTGATTGTCGTTGTGTGTGCTTGTCGCACTCCCTTACATAGCCTCATGCGTTGCAGGCCCGTAGGTGAGGGGAATGCGTCGATAGGTTCACCCGATTGAAGACAACCAGCGCTTGAGACCCATTGGACTCACGACCCGATGAGGATCCGGCGCTGCACTGAACACAGATACGAAAAGAAGGCTACTTTTGCGTACGTATACAGCTAAGCCCGGTGACGTTGAGCACCAGTGGCACGTCATCGACGCCACTGACCAGGTGCTTGGTCGCCTTGCTTCGCAGGTTGCACGCCTCCTGCGCGGCAAGCACAAGACCACGTTCACTCCGAACACCGACACCGGTGACTTCGTCATCATCATCAACGCCGACAAGGTCGCGCTGACAGGTGCGAAGCTCGAGAAGAAGCGCGCTTACCGCCACTCCGGATACCCCGGTGGCCTCAAGAGCGTGAACTACGCCGAGCTCCTCGCCACCCACCCCGAGCGTGCAGTCGAAAAGGCTGTCGCCGGTATGGTCCCGAAGACTCGTCTCGGACGTGCCCAGATGCAGAAGCTGAAGGTCTATGCAGGTGCCGAGCACCCGCACGCCGCTCAGAATCCGCAGCCGTACGAACTCAGCCAGGTCGCGCAGTAAGCGCCTGAGCTCTAGACATACCGAGGAGAACCGTGGCTGATACCACCAACGCGACAGAAACTGTCGAAGAAGAGATCACCGAATACACTTCCGAGACTCCCGCATCCGCTGGCCTGGGCGAAAGCACCGCCGGCGGACGTGGACAGTCCCTGACCGCCCCCGGCAACGGAGTCGGCCGCCGCAAGCAGGCAATTGCTCGTGTGCGCCTCGTCCCCGGCACCGGTGAGTGGACCATCAACGGACGTACTCTCGAGGAGTACTTCCCGAACAAGCTGCACCAGCAGCTCGTCAACGAGCCCTTCACCCTGCTGGACCTGGGCGGACGTTTCGACGTCATCGTCCGGATCTCCGGCGGTGGACCCTCCGGCCAGGCCGGCGCCGTCCGCCTGGGCGTGGCTCGTTCGCTCAACCAGATCGACGCGGAGTCCAACCGCGCCGAGCTGAAGAAGGCCGGATACCTCAGCCGCGATGCTCGCGTTCCTGAGCGCAAGAAGGCCGGTCTCAAGAAGGCCCGTAAGGCACCTCAGTTCTCGAAGCGCTGATCTCGCTGGCGAACCGACTGCGGCTGGTCTGCCACTGAGTCGCAGTCATCGACAGTTCAGCATCATGAACACGAGAATGCGGCCCCGAACCAGGTTCGGGGCCGCATTTCTCATATCCGGACTCATCTCACACGGTCACTGACTTAGCCGGCGTTGCGCGCGACCGCGGCTGCGGTCGGGTGTGCCGCCTCGGCGCATAGTCCGTCGTTCAAGCCTGAGCGCGAATATCGCATTGTGCACCGCACGATAAGCGCGCTCCGCCTTGAACGAACTGATCACCTTCCGCTCGTTCCCGTCGTTCAAGGCGACGCACATCTTTCGAGCTGTGCACCGCGCGATAAGCGCGCTCCGCCTTGAACGGACACTCGCGACGCCGCAACCACAGGAGCCACGGCTGCGGGTGAGCCGCCTCGGCGAGGACGCCGACATCACGAGCGACACACAGCGGATCGACTAAGATCGACTCCGACATTGACGAAAGGATCTCCACTATGTCTCGACTCTTCGGCACCGATGGAGTGCGCGGACTGGCCAATCGCGATATCTCGGCCAAACTCGCGCTCCAGCTCTCGGTCGCAGGTTCACGCGTGCTCAGCCGCGGCTGGACGGGTGAGAAGCGCCCCTTCGCCGTGGTCGGACGTGATACGCGCGTTTCCGGCGAATTCCTCTCCGCCGCACTGAGCGCCGGAATCGCCTCGACGGGAGTCGACGTCCTCGACGCGGGCACGCTGCCGACGCCGGGCATCGCCCAGGTCGTCAAGGACACCGGCGCCGCTTTCGGCGTCGTCATCTCCGCCTCCCACAACCCCATGCCCGACAACGGCATCAAGTTCTTCGCCGCGGGAGGCACGAAGCTCGACGACGCGGTCGAAGACGAGATCCTCGCGATCTTCGATGAGGACTGGGACCGTCCGACCGGCGCGGACGTCGGCCGCATCTCGCGCTACCCGGCCGCTGCAGACGAGTACACCGAACACCTGGTGCGCTGTGTCGACGCCGACAATGTGCGCCCGCTGTCGGGACTCAAAGTCGTCGTCGACTGCGCTCACGGTGCGGCGTCCATCGTCGGACCCGCCGCCCTGCGCCAGGCCGGCGCCGAAGTCATCGTCTCCGCCGCCGAACCCGACGGCTTCAACATCAACGACGGTGTGGGATCGACCCACCTCGGACCGCTGCAGCGCCTCGTCGTCGAGACCCAGTCCGATCTGGGCGTGGCTTTCGACGGTGACGCCGACCGCTGCCTGGCCGTGGACTCCTTGGGGCGGGTCGTCAATGGCGACCAGGTCATGGGCATCCTGGCGATCGGGCTCAAGGAGCTCGGTGAACTGCGCGGCAACACCCTCGTCACGACCGTCATGTCGAACCTGGGTCTGAAGCAGGCGATGGACAAATACGGCATCGATACCGTGCAGACCGCTGTCGGCGACCGGTATGTGCTCGAGCGGATGCTCGCCGACGGGTATGCGCTCGGCGGGGAGCAGTCCGGACACGTGCTCATGCTCGATCACGGCACCACCGGCGACGGAGTGCAGACCGCCCTGCATCTGATGAAGCGGATGGCCGATGCCAAGCGCACCCTGGCCGACCTCGCCGCGGAGATCCCGCAGCTGCCGCAGGCGCTCGTCAACGTCAAGGGCGTGGACAAGAACAACGTCGATCACCCGCAGGTCGCCGCCGAGGTGGCCGCTGTCGAGGCCGAACTCGCCGACACCGGTCGCGTGCTGCTGCGCGCCTCGGGCACGGAGCCGCTCATCCGGGTCATGGTCGAAGCCGCCACCGAGGATGCCGCCTCCGCCCAGGCCGAGCGCCTGGCCGCGTCGGTCAAGGAGCACCTCGCGCTGTAAACGCCGAGCCACCGGCTCCGGCGTGCCTTGCGGGGCGCCCTTCGCTCGATCAAGGGCTCGCTCAGATATGTCGCGGTCTTCCGCAGCATATTCGGGCGGGCCCTTGATCGACGTTGAGAGGCGCAGGGTTTGCCGAGTGCGCAGTGCCGCGCCGATCGCCAGTTTCAGAGGGGCCCTGCCGTGGCGACCGCGGGGCGGAACGACCTTCTGCCGCGGCGTTAGGCAGTCAACTGTGCGCAGTTTGCACAATTTCGGCTCGAAACCGGCAATCTGCGCACACTTGACTCGAGGAAGTCTCTGACCCTGCGGCGTCGGTGCGGGACTCGCACCGAGAGTGGTTCAGCGTCGCGCCCTCAACTCGAGGCGAACTGGGTGGCGTAGAGCTCGGCGTAGCGGCCGCCGCGACCGACCAGCTCCTCGTGAGTGCCCTTCTCGATGATACGACCGGCCTCGACGACGAGGATCGTGTCGGCCTGCCGGATCGTCGACAGACGGTGGGCGATGACCAGAGCTGTCCGCCCGTGCATCGCCTGGGCCAGGGCACGCTGGATCGCGGCCTCATTCGTCGAATCCAACGCCGAGGTGGCCTCATCGAGCACGACGATCTCCGGAGACGCCAGCAGCATCCGGGCGATGGTCAGGCGCTGACGCTCGCCTCCGGAGAGACGGTACCCGCGCTCTCCGACGACGGTGTCCAGTCCATCGGGAAGCGCATCGATGACGCCTTTCAGCTGTGCCCGTTCGATGGCATCGAGCATCTGCTCCTCGGTGGCATCGGGATTGACCAGCGCCAGGTTGGCGCGGATCGACTCGTGGAAGACATGTCCGTCCTGGGTGACGACGCCGACGGCCTCGCGCAGATCGGCGAACGACAGATCGCGAACATCGACTCCGCCGATGGTGATCGTGCCGCCCGTGACGTCGTAGAGCCGCGGCAGCAGCGACGCGATCGTCGACTTTCCCGCACCCGAGGATCCGACGAGGGCAACGGTGTGCCCGGCGGGAATCGTGAAGCTCAGATCGTGGAGAACCTGATCGCCGCCGCGGGTGTCGAGCACGGAGACGTCTTCGAGGCTGGCCAAGCTGACCTGCGAGGCGCTGGGGTAGGCGAAGTCGACGTGATCGAACTGCACATCCAACCCGCCGGCGGGCAGGGCCTTCGGCTGCGACGGCTCCTTGAAGTAGGGCACGAGATCGAGGATCTCGAACACCCGCTGGAACGACACCACTGCGCTCTGGATGTCCAGGCGCGCGTTGGCGAGCATCGTCAGCGGCGTGTAGAGCCTGGTCAGCAGCAGTGCCAGGGTCACGACCTGACCGGCGTTGAGGTTGCCGACGACGGCCTGTGCACCGCCGACGCCGTAGACGAGAGCCAGCGCCAGGGCGGAGACCAGAGTCAGTGAGGACACGAACGTCGACTGCAGCATCGCGACCTTGACCCCGATATCGCGGACCTGGCCGGCGCGGTCGGCGAACTCCTCGTTCTCCTGGCGGGGATTGCCGAAGAGTTTGACCAGGGTGGCACCGGCGGCGGAGAAGCGCTCGGTCATGCGGGTCGACATGTCTGCGGAATTGTTGGCCGCTTCGAACTGCAGGGATGCGAGCTTTCCGCTGAGCATTCGGGTGGGGATGATGAACAGCGGCAGCAGCAGGATCGACAGCACGGTCACCTGCCAGGAGATCGTGACCATGACGCCGACGGTCAGGGCCAGGGAGACGAAGTTCGACACGATGCCGGACAGGGTGTTCGAAAACGCTCTCTGCGCACCGATGACGTCCGTGTTGAGCCGGGAGACCAGGGCGCCGGTGCGAGTGCGATTGAAGAATGCGATCGGCATCGACTGGACGTGATCGTAGACGGCCGTGCGCAGATCGAAGATGAGTCCCTCGCCGATCCGTGAGGACAGGTACCGGTTCGTGATCGAGATGGCCGCATCGGCGATGGCCAACCCGCCGATGGCCACGGCCAGCCATACGACCGTGGACACGGGCCCGCCGCCGGTGATCGCGTTGACGACGTCGCCGGCGAGGACCGGGTTGAGGACGCCGATGCCCGCGGTGAGCACGGACAGCAGCAGGAAGATGATGAGTTTGCGCTTGTGCCGGGTCGCATACCCGGCGATCCGCTTGTAGATGCCCGGTTGGATGCGCGTCTCGGGGGTCTTCTTGCTCTTGACCGAGGAGTACATGAGGTGATGTGCGGATGGCACGCTCATACTGGGTCCCTTTCTGCTGCCGAAACGACCGAGCATGCACGGGGGAGCCCGTGACGGCGCGAGGATCGCTCGCGTCCGGCCGCCGCCGCGGGCGGGTGGCCTGCCGGCGGTGAGTAGTTCAGTGCACACTGTGCAACCGCCAGAGCGGTGAAACTATTTCCTCACCGCCCGGCGACTCCCATCACAGGTACCATCGCAAGCTCGCCGAGGCGGCCCGCCCCGTCCGAGGTCCCAGACCCACCAGCGACTCCCGTCACAGCTTCCGCAGCTGCACCTTCCGGATGGTGTGGTCGGAGGATTTGTGGAGCACGAGATCGGCTCGGCCGCGGCTGGGCTGGACGTTCTCGCGCAGGTTCGGGAAGTTGATGGAGTCCCAGATCTCCGTGGCCAAGGTGATCGCTTCGTCGTCGTCGAGCTGAGAGTAGCGGTGGAAGTAGGAGTCCTCGTCCTGGAACGCGCCGTGCTTGAGTTTGAGGAACCGCGAGATGTACCACTGGCGGATGTCACGGGAGCGCGCATCGACGTAGACGGAGAAGTCGAAGTAGTCGCTGATGGCCAAGCCCACGGTCCCGTCCTGACGGGGGCGGGCGGGTTGGAGGACGTTGAGGCCCTCGACGATGAGGACATCGGGGGAGCGCACGACCACCTCGGCGCCGGGAACGATGTCATAGGTGTGGTGCGAGTACACAGGCGCACGGACCTCGGGGGCCCCGGATTTCACGGCGGAGATGAACTTGAGCAGCTTGCGCCGGTCGTAGGATTCGGGGAATCCCTTCCGCCCGTTGAGGCGGCGACGGTCGAGTTCGGCGTTGGGGTAGAGAAATCCGTCGGTGGTGATGAGCTCGACGCGCGGAGTGTCGGGCCAGCGGGCGAGCAGTTCGCGCAGCACACGTGCCGTCGTCGACTTGCCCACGGCCACCGATCCGGCGACGCCGATGACGAAGGGCGTGCGCTTGGCATCCTGCGGTTCCAGCCCGCGTTCGTGCAGCGGAGAGAAGAACTCCCTGGTCAGGTCATGCTTCGCCCGCCGTGCGGAGACGTAGAGGTTGAGCAGTCGTGACAGGGGCAGATAGACCTGGGCCACCTCGTCGAGGTTGATCCGATCCCCGAGCCCGCGCAGCCGTTCGATATCGCGCTGCTTCAGCGGAAGCGGCGTAGCCTGGGCGAGCGTACCCCACACCTCCCGATCGAACTCCCAGAACGGAGACGTCGTGTCCGGCTCGCTGCGCCGGGCGGTATTGAGGCCGGCGAGCTTGCGCGCACGGTCCAACTGAGGGTCGACATGGCTCATCCCACCATTGTGTCATGCGTCATGTTCGCCACCCGCCCCAGGTCGGCGAAAGCCCCCACCCCCACCGAGGAGCCCCACCCTCACCGAGGTGACCGTTCCGTCTCCGGCCCCGTCAGGTGTGCCCCGACCATCTTCTCCCGCGCCCGCGTGCGCGTGCAGTTCGTCACGTTGACCCGATCGTGACTCGCCGGAATACCCGAGATCGGCTATCAGTGCGTAAAATCTCCCTCATGTGTGGAATCGTTGGCTATGTATCCAAGGCCCCCGTTGACAATGCCGACCACTCGGCGCTCGATGTCGTGCTCGGCGGCCTGAAGAGGCTCGAGTACCGCGGCTACGACTCGGCCGGCGTCGCGCTCGTGACGCCCGAGGGTCAGCTCGCCTCGGCGAAGAAGGCCGGGAAGTTCTCCGCCCTGACCGAGGAGATCGAGGCCAACCCGCTGCCCGCTGCGCAGACCGGAATCGGCCACACCCGCTGGGCCACCCACGGTGGACCCACCGACCTCAACGCCCACCCGCACCTGGCCGACGGCGGCAAGCTCGCGCTCATCCACAACGGGATCATCGAGAACTTCGCCCACCTGAAGAAGGACCTCGTCGCCGAGGGCGTCGAGTTCCTCTCCGAGACCGACACCGAGGTGGCCGCCGCCCAGCTGGCGAAGAACTACAAGGCGACCGGCGACCTCACCGCCGCGATGCGCAAGACCGCCACCGAACTCGAAGGTGCGTTCACCCTGCTCGCCGTCCACGCCGACGCTCCCGGTCAGGTCGTCGCCGCGCGCCGGAACTCACCGCTGGTCATCGGCCTCGGTGAGGGCGAGAACTTCCTCGGCTCCGACGTCGCCGCGTTCATCGACTACACCCGCACAGCCGTCGAGATCGGCCAGGACGAAGTCGTCACCATCACCCCGGAGACGGTTACGATCACGGACACCGAAGGCAACTCCGTCGAGGGCGAGCAGTTCGAGGTCGACTGGGACACCGCCTCGGCGGAGAAGGGCGGCTTCGCGTCCTTCATGGACAAGGAGATCCACGATCAGCCGCAGGCCGTGGCCGATACCCTGCTCGGCCGCCTCGACACCGAGGGCCGCCTGACGCTGGACGAGATGCACATCGATGAGAACGTGCTCAAGTCCGTGGACAAGATCGTCGTCATCGCCTGCGGCACCGCAGCGTACGCCGGTCAGGTCGCGAAGTACGCGATCGAGCACTGGTGCCGCATCCCCACCGAGGTGGAGCTGGCCCACGAATTCCGCTACCGGGATCCGGTGGTCACGGAGAAGACGCTCGTCGTGGCGATCTCGCAGTCCGGGGAGACCATGGACACGATCATGGCCGTCCGCCACGCACGTCAGCAGGGTGCGAAGGTCATCGCGATCTGCAACACCTTCGGCTCGACGATCCCACGCGAATCCGATGCCGCGCTGTACACCCACGCCGGCCCGGAGATCGCCGTGGCCTCGACGAAGGCCTTCCTGTCGCAGGTCGTCGCCTGCTACTTGCTCGGCCTCTACCTCGCCCAGCTGCGGGGCAACAAGTTCCGCGACGAGATCGGCACGATCCTCGCCGAGCTGCAGTCCATCCCTGCGAAGATCCAGCACATCCTCGACGAGACCAAGTCGCAGGTCCTCGCGCTGGCCGACCGCAACCAGGAGGTCGGTTCGGTGCTGTTCCTCGGCCGTCACGTCGGCTACCCGGTGGCGATGGAGGGTGCGCTCAAGCTCAAGGAGCTCGCGTACATCCACGCCGAGGGCTTCGCCGCAGGTGAGCTCAAGCACGGACCGATCGCACTCATCGACGACGGTCAGCTCGTCATCATCGTCGTCCCATCCAAGCGAGGCCGGGATTCGCTGCATGCGAAGGTCATCTCGAACATCCAGGAAGTCCGCGCCCGCGGTGCGAACACCGTCGTCATCGCCGAGGAAGGCGACGAAGAGGTCGATCAGTTCGCCTCCGAGGTCATCTACGTGCCCGAGACGACGACGCTCATGGCGCCGCTGCTGACGACGGTTCCACTGCAGATCTTCGCGATGGAGTTGGCCACGGCCAAGGGCCTCGACGTCGACCAGCCGCGCAACCTCGCGAAGTCGGTCACGGTCGAATGATCCACCTCGGTGCCGGGCACGACAATGGTCGGTCCGGCATCTGAGTCGGTCGGGTATCTGAGGAGGTTCGGTTGTGGCGATTCTAGGGATCGGCACTGACATCGCCGACGTGCCGCGCTTCGCGGAGCACATCGAACGCGTGCCTGAGCTGCTCGACCGCCTGCTCACTCCCGGTGAGCAGCTCAAACGCAACGGCAAACGCCGGACGGATGCCTCCTTGGCGGCGCGATTCTCTGCGAAGGAGGCGCTGAAGAAAGCGATCGGCTTCCCCGGATGGCTGCCGTGGCAGTCCGCCGAGGTGGTTCCCGCCCGGTCCGGTGCGCCGAGTTTCCGTCTGCGCGGGCTCGTGCTCGAGCACTTCCGTGCCATCGGCGGGACGAACATCCACCTGTCGATCACCCACGATGCTCACCTGACGATGACCTTCGTCATCGCCGAGGGCGACGGGCCGTCCCTGAGTCCCGGCATCGACGGGGCCGCGGAGCACTTCACCCATTCGATGTACAAGCGAGTTCTTCGGCCGGAAGACTGAATCCGCGGCAGGAAGACTTACGCTGCAGCTGGGACAATGATTCGATGGACTCAATGACTAGCAATGTGGCGGTAGTGCTCTTCGACGGCTTCGAAGTTCTCGATGTATTCGGCCCCGTCGAACTCTTCAGCCGTCTCCCGGATTCCTTCACCCTCTCCTATGTCGCCGCTCAGCCTGGGCCCGTCCGCAGCGCTCAGGGCATCGAGGTTATCGTCACCGAGTCCTTCGACACAGCGAGCAACCCGGACATCGTCATGGTTCCCGGCGGGATGGGCACCCGGCAGCTGGTCGACGACCGAGCATTCCTCGACCGCCTCGTGAACTGGTCGGCCGGTGCCGAGCTCATCACCTCTGTGTGCACCGGTTCGGCGGTGCTCGCTGCCGCCGGCCTGCTCGACGGGTACCGGGCGACGTCGAACAAGAAGGCTTTCACGTGGGCGTCCGAACACGGCGAGGATGTCACCTGGATACCGCAGGCCAGATGGGTCGAGGACCGGGATCGATGGACCTCATCGGGTGTGGCCGCTGGCATGGACATGACTGCGGCACTCATCACCCATCTCTACGGCGCCGAGGCGGCCGCCACCGTCGCCCGTGAGATCGAGTTGGATATCCACACCGATCCCGATTGGGATCCCTTCGCCGCCCACCACGGGCTGGTCTGAACCGTCGACTTCTTGCACAGTCGAGCATCATCGGGACGCGAGTCTCAGTAGACCAGCATGTGTTCGGCTGAACCCGCACGAATCATGATAGAAAACTTCGAGGTGCGGCTCATAGTCGACATGCACCCATTCGCAGCCGGCGGCTTTGATTTCATGAACGAGAGTCTGGACCAGTCGTTTTCCGATACCACGCCTCTGATGTCCCGGATCAACAATTGTGTCGAGGACGAACGCGTGCACCCCGCCGTCCCAACAGGCGTGGACGAACCCGATCAACTGGTCGTCGGCGAACGCACCGATCCACGTCAGGCTGTGCCGCTTCAGGCGCGCTCCCCACGGTTTCACCTCTCCACCTGAGTGTCCAAACGCTCGTGCATGGAGCGCAGATAGGTGGGCGTCATCAACAGTGAATCGCACACGAAGGTCTATGTCCTGGGCCATGACGATCAGTATGCCGTATCGATCAACATGGTGAGCTTCGCTGAATTCTCTGTCTGCCACCGAGAACCGGGACCCCTGACGCTTCATGAGATCCGTCCATCGCCCACCACCGCGTACGGTTCACGTCCGATGGAGGTGAATGTATTCGCAAGGAACTGTTATATGGCCTGGTTGAGTCGCTCCCGATCTGGGAGAATAGATTTATGGAATCCGCCGTGGTACTCGACACTGACGCAATCAGGAGCGCTTGCGAAAGATTCGGTGTGGAACGGCTTCGCATTTTCGGGTCCGTGCTCACGGATCGGTTCAATCCGGAGACGAGCGACATCGACTTCCTCGTCACTTTTCGACCGGAACGGGACAATCTATTCCACGACTACTTCGATCTGAAGGCTGAGCTGGAGCGGATCGTCGGACGGCGAGTCGATCTGGTCATGGAACGCTCGGTGAAGAACCCCTTCTTCAAAGCGGCCGCGTTCGAGAGTGCGCGGGATGTCTATGCAGCGTAAGACAGGTGCGCATCTCTGGGATGCCGCTGAAGCGGCTAAGCTGGTCCGTGAGTTTCCTGGCGGCAAGACCGAAGAGGAATTCATTTCCGATCTCGTCGTTCGCTCAGCGATCGAGCGCCAACTGGAGATTTTGGGGGGAGGCGCTGAAGCGCCTCCGCAGAGACGATGCCGACACCGCTGCTCGTGTGCCCGGACTCGAACGAATCGTTGGGCTGCGGAACGTCCTTGCCCATGAATACGGTGACATCAACTACGAAATACTTTGGTTGGCGACCACAACCGAAATCCCCGGCCTGATCACGATCCTCAATGAGCCCGTCGATGAGGCCAGAGACGCTACAGGACTGTAGCGGCTCCATTGCGAAGACTGCTGATCGATCACTGCCGCCGGAAGAATCACGCGTAGGGCGCGGATTTCTAGGAAGGCTGATCGGTCTCAATCCGCCTGCGCCTGGTGGGTAATAGACTCAAGGCATGAGTTCACTTCCCAACGACACCGACAACACCGCCGCTGCCGACCTCGCCGCCCCCACGATCCCGACCCCCGTCGAGGCGGTCGCCACCCAGGTGCACCTGCCCACTTCCGATGACGCGAACGACATCGCCCCCGGTCTGGTCACCCTGCGCCGTGCCCTGCACGAGAACGTCGAGGTCGGACTCGACCTGCCGGTGACGCAGAAGCTCGTCCTCGACGCCATCGAAGGCCTCGACGTCGAGGTCACAACAGGGGAGCGGCTGTCGTCGATCGTCGTCGTCCTGCGCGGCGGTGCCCGCAGGGAGGACTCGACCGGAGTCGTACCTGCCGTGCTCCTGCGCGGGGATATGGACGGACTGCCCGTCGCCGAGGCGACCGGATTCGACTTCGCGGCCACCTCGGGGAGGATGCACGCCTGCGGTCACGACCTGCACACCGCCGGGCTCGTCGGCGCACTCAAACTCCTCCACCGCGACCGCGACTCCTTGCCCGGCGATGTCGTGTTCATGTTCCAGCCCGGTGAAGAAGGATTCGACGGGGCCGGGAAGATGATCGATGAAGGCGTCCTCGACGCCGCGGGTCCCCGCGTCAAAGCCGCCTTCGGCATCCACGTCTCCGCCGACGCCGACCTCGGGGTCGCCAGCTCCCGCCCCGGTCCGTACATGGCGGCGTTTTCGAAGATGACGATCACCGTGAACGGCAAGGGCACGCACGCCTCCCGCCCGGCCACCGGCAAGGACCCCATCCAGGTCGGTGCGATGCTCGTGGGCCAGCTGCAGGAGTACGTCACCCGCCGCTTCGACATCTTCGACCCGCTCGTGATCACCGTCGGCCAGTTCAACGGCGGCACCGCTCCCAACGTCGTCCCCGACTTCGCGACCTTGGTCGTCAGTGTGCGCACGTTCTCGGAAGCTGTGACCTCCCGCGCCGAGGCGGAGCTGCCTCAGCTTGTCCGTGACCTCGTCGCCGCCCACGGTCTGACCGCCGACGTCGAGTACGAGCAGATCCTGCCGCCGACGATCAACGACGACGCCGAAGCCGAGTTCTTCCTCTCCACCTTCACCGACCTCTTCGGCGAGGAACGGACCGTGCGCAAGGCGAATCCGCTGCCCGGTTCCGAGGACTTCTCCCGTGTGCTCGACGCCGTGCCCGGAGCCTATGGACACTTCGGAGTCGCCCTGCCGAATCTGCCGGTCGAAGAACGCGAAGCCAATCATTCCCCTCGCGCCCGCCACAGCGACGACGGTCTCGCCGACCAGGCTCTGTTCCTCGCTCATCTGGCCGGGCGCCGGCTGGCGCAGCTGTCCGAGGGATGATCCGCCCGACCCCTGGCCTGGATGGTGGAAAAGGCATACGGTGCAGGGATAAGTCCCGTGCAGGGCGACGTCGTATCAGGAGCAGAGTTGTGAAGAGGAACAGTCGATGAGCATGTTCGCCTACCCGAGTGAAACCATCAGGGAGGCCGAGAATCCGCTGCTCGAAGCCGGCATCCCGCTCATGGCCAGGGCCGCCCGAGCACTGGCGAACAGTGCGGCCGCCATGCTGAAGGCCGACCACGGACAGGTCACCGGCACCCGCGTGAGCGTACTGGCCGGGCCCGGCAACAACGCCGGGGACGCACTCTTCGCCGCGGCGACTCTGGGAAGGCGCGGTGCCGCCGTCACGGTCATCACCCTCTTCGATCGCACTCACGACGATGGACTGGCCGCGGCACACAGCGCCGGTGCGCAGGTCATCGCGTTCACCTCGGCCGAGTCCGATGCGGCCCGGGCCGACGCTCTGCGGGAGCTCTCCCGGGCCGATCTCGTCCTCGACGGCATCCTCGGCACGGGCGGTCGGCGCGGACTGCCTGACCACATCTCCTCACTTACCGCCGATTGGGCCCCGCACCGGACCGGCCGCCTCATCGCCGTCGACGTCCCCTCCGACCTCGACCCGAACCACACCGGGGCAGAGAAAAGACTCCACGCCGACCGCACTGTGACCTTCGGTGGACTCAAGGCCGAACTCATCGATCCGCGTGTGGACGAGTTCATCGGAACCATCGACGTCATCGATATAGGCCTCGGCCTCGACCCCCGCTCGGCCGCCGCGGAGCTGCTCGATCACGATGATCTCGTCACCGGATTCCCGCGCCCCGATGAGACCGGGCACAAGTACTCCCGCGGTGTCACCGGGGTCCTCGCCGGCTCCGAGGACTACCCCGGCGCGGGCGTGCTCACCACCACCTCGGCGGTGAACACCGGAGCAGGGATGGTCCGCTATCTCGGCTCCCCGCTCGTCGCCGAATACGTCCTCGGCCTCCACCCCGAGGTCGTCAACGCCTCCGGACGCATCGACTCCGTCGTCCTCGGCCCGGGCGACCCCGAACCCGAATTCGTGCAGGGCGTCGCCGAGGCGCTGGCCGGCAACCGCACACCGGTCGTCGTCGACGCAGGCGGCCTCGACATGATCGCCCGCGCCGAATCGATGGCAGGCACCTGGCTGGCCGACCGCCCGCTCATCATCACCCCGCACGCCGCCGAGCTGGCGCGGCTGCTCAGCCGCCTCCTCGGCGAGATCATCACCGCCGGTCGGATCGGGGCGAACCCGATGCGATGGGCGCGGCGAGCCGCGGAGCTGAGCGGAGCGATCGTCCTGCTCAAAGGCCATCACACGGTCATCGCCGCCCCCGACGGACACGTCGTTCTGCCCGCGCCGGGGCCGGGCACCCTCGCCACGGCGGGCTCCGGGGACGTGCTCGCCGGGATCCTCGGCACGCTCGCCGCGATCACCGCCGCCCACGGCCGCTATGACAGTGACGATCGGACGCGTCCACCCCGCGAGTGGGCTCGCCTGGTCGGACTCGGAGTGCTGCTGCACAACGAGGCCGGCCAGCGCGCGGTGACCGCGTCCGGGCTCGCCGATGCCCTCGCTGAGGTGGTCGGCGAACTCATCCACGGCACCGACTGAATCTGCTCATTTACTTCAGTGGATGAGGATCTGCGTCTTCGTCGAGCCCTCCCACTTCATCGCCTTGACGAGACTGGACTCGTACATCGACACACAGCCGGCGGTCTTCATCGACTCCGTGTTCGCATGGAGGAAGATCGCCGATCCCTTCCCCGGTGTGCGAGCCTCGTTGTAGCCGATGACCTGGGCATACTTGTACGGCTTCGGCTGGTAGAGGGATTCGCCCTTGTACCCTTCGGACTTCCGCTGCATCGTGTTGTAGCCCTCGGCCTTCGTCGCGTCACCGTCGACCCAGACATGATCGCGGGTGACCTTCGTCCACGGCTTGCCCAGCCCGGGATTCGCCGAGGTGCCGAAGCCATCGCGCATCCAGAACACACCCTTCGGGGTCTTGCCGTCACCTTCCCGTTTGTTCGAGGTGATGCCGTTATAGCCGAGGCGGGCCTTGAACGGGCCGCTGTCGCGGACGTACCGGTCGCCGGATTTCTTGCACAGGTAGATATCGGCGGTGATCGTCGACCGCTGCTTGACCTCTATGGCCTTCGCGGCCGTCACCGAGCTGTTCGCCTCGACGCCGGTGCAGTACTTCGCGGCCGCCTCGGCGGGACCGGTCTGTCCGATCACGGTGAGGCCCGCCGCGAACAGGACAGCCGTAATCACCATTGCGAGGATGCGGGCTGGTGTGGTGTGCATGATGTCTCCTTCTTCATCGAATGGCTCGTCGAGCCGGTCTTCGCCGAACACGTCGTCGGCTGCACCTGCGACACCGGCGCCAGAGCCGAATGTCGCGGGGGATCAGCGTAACGAAGGTGCTGGTCGACGGGGGTCGGCGGTAGTCTTATCCAGTGACATCTTTCGACATCCCCGAGGCTCTCGTACGGGCCGAGATCGACGAGACAACCCTGTGCGACAACGCCGCCGTCCTTGCCGATCGGCTATCACCCGCCCGCCTCAAATGCGTCGTCAAAGCCAACGCCTACGGCCACGGCATCGACCTCGTCGCACCCGCTCTCTTCTCGGCCGGGTGGCGCGAGTTCTGTGTGGCCACGATCCCCGAGGCCCTTCGTCTGCGCAGCCTGCTCGGCCCCGAAGCGCAGATCCTCGCCTGGCTCTACGGGCCGACCACCGACCTCGACGAGGCGGTGCGCGCCGGCATCGAACTGGGAATTTCGACGGTGGGCGCCCTCGACCGGCTCGCCGAGGCGGCCCGCCGCGCCGGCGTCACCGCCCGAGCCCACCTCAAGATCGACACCGGACTCGGCCGCAACGGTCTGTCCCCGGAAGCACTCGTCCGTGCCTTCGACTGGCTGCGCCGCCACGCCGAAGACAGCCACACCGACGACTCCAAGACACGCGATGCCGGAGCCGATATCCGCATCGTCGGAATCATGAGCCACTTCGCCGTCGCCGACGAACCCGAACGCCCCGAGACCGCAGCGCAGAGCGCGGTCTTCTCCTCCGCCCACGGGCAGCTTCGGGCCGTGCTCGACGCCGCGGACGGCCGCCTCGGCGAATCGGATGACCTGGATGTGCACATCGCGAACTCACCGGGAGCGCTCACCCTGGGACCGTGCCCGGGCACCTCGGCGAGGGTGGGGCTCGCCCTCTACGGTCTGTCCCCGCTCGAAGACGGGGATCCGGCGGCTCTCGGGCTCCGCCCGGTCATGCGGCTGACCTCCAGCGTCATCAATCTCAAGGACATTCCCGCAGGTCACGGCGCCTCCTACGGGCTGACGTTCACCGCCGCGACCGACACCCGGTTCGCGCTCGTGCCCGGTGGGTACGGGGACGGACTGCCGCGGGCAGCCTCGAACCGCGCCGAGGTGGCCATCCGGGATCGTCGTTACCCCGTCGTCGGGCGTATCGCCATGGATCAGATGATCATCGACATCGGTGCCGGCAACGATGAGGTGGCCATCGGCGACGAGGTCGTCATCTTCGGTCCCGGTGGGCCGAGCGCGGCCGAATGGGGGACCTGGGCGAACACGATCAACTACGAGATCGTCACCCAGCTCAGCGCCCGGGTCGACCGGGTCGCCCGGAAGGGAGACGGGCGATGAGGGTCCATCTCGAATCCTTGGAGCAGATGCGCACGTTCGCTGCGGTCCTGGCCGACCATCTGCGCGCCGGTGATCTGCTCATCCTCACGGGCAACCTCGGAGCGGGGAAGACGACGTTCACGCAGTCGCTGGGCAAAGCCCTCGACGTGGCCGGGCGGATCACGTCGCCGACGTTCGTCATCGCCCGCGAACACCCGTCGCGCTCTGGCGGACCCGCCCTCGTCCACGTCGACGCGTATCGGTTGGCCGACGGGGAGGAGCTCGAAGATCTCGACCTCGACTCCGAACTCGACGAGTCGATCACGGTCGTCGAATGGGGAGCCGGCCTGGCCGAGCAGCTCAGCAGCGATCACCTCGACATCACCATCACCCCGGTGTGGGATGAAGCCGCGGGGGACGATGACTCGGTCGGTGTGGACGACGAGGACGAGGTGGAGGACGAACGACGCACCGTCGACCTCACCGGCCGCGGGGATGCATGGATCGAACGCATGCCGGCGGTTGAAGCCGCTGTCTCGGCGCTGGCAGGCGTGCGAGTCGACGACCCGGCCTCTGCAGATCTGCCTGCCGAGGACTTCGCGGATGAGGGAGACGAATCATGATCGTTCTGGCCATCGACACCTCGCAGTCGGCCTCTGTGGCCCTCGTGGATACGGACACCGGTTCGGTCATCGCCGCTCAACAGGCCGATGACCAACGTCGACACGTTGAGTTCATCGGTCCTGCGCTCGCCGGCGTGCTCGCCGAGGATGCCCAACCCGAACTCGTCGTCGTCGGCATCGGACCCGGACCCTTCACCGGTCTGCGGGTGGGCATCGCCTCCGGAATCGCCGTCGGTCAGGCTCGTGGGATTCCCGTCAAGGGACTGCTGTCCCAAGCCGCGATCGTCGAAGAGTTCGTCCGCAGGGCAGAAGGCTCCCCAGCACTTGCGTCGGAGGTCGCGTCGCCCGCCGCGACCGAATCCGTTCGCCCCGTCCTCATCGCTTCGGACGCCCGCCGCAAAGAGGTCTACTTCAGCGTCTACGACTCCGCCGACGCCAGACTGAACGCCGGGCCGTTCGTGGCCAAACCGGCCGAGGTTGCTTCAGTTCTCGCCGACAACGGCTACCGGCTCGATACGATCGATCAGAAGCTCGGCCGCGGATTCCTCCTCTATCCGGACGTCCTCGGAGCGTCGACCTCTGAGTCGATCACCGATCCTCGTGCCGAATATCTTGCCTTCGCGGCGGCACGGGAACTCGCCGCCGGTCGAGACCTTGCCGACCCGATCCCCGAATACCTGCGCGAACCCGATGCGAAAGCAACCCCGGTACGCGAGAGCTCATTGAAATGACCTCCACGACCATCGCCGAGCTTCCCTGGTGGGACCTCGCCGAGGTGGCCGACCACGATGCGGCGATCTTCGGACCCACAGCCTGGACGCTCGGCTACTACTGGTCGGTCAAGGCGCAGAACGGCACGGTCATGCTCGCCGCCAGGACCGCCTCGGCGGGGGAAACGGATGTGGACGGCACAGCCACGGATAGTGAGTTCACCGCCTCGGCGGGGGAGTTGGCAGGGTGGATCGTCATGTCGGGCGCCGGTGCGGAAGCCGACGTGATGACGATCGCCACCACCGAGGCTGCGCGCGGCACAGGGATCGGACGTGCCCTGCTGCAGGCGGGAATCGATTGGGCGAAGGAACGCGGTTCCGAGGTCGTCCACCTCGAGGTCGACGAACGCAATGCTGCGGCGCTGGGGATGTACGCATCCTTCGGGTTCGAGGAATGGGGGCGGCGCCCGGACTACTATCCGGGCGCCGCGGGAATTATCATGCGTCTGCGGATCGGCGACTGATCCTTCTCAAGTCGCGCCCTAGGCGACGGGAACCGCACGGTTATCGGTCGCCTCGGTGAGGTCGACGAGCAGCGCTCCATTGAGTCGGAACGCTTCCATCGTCTCGTCGACGACGATCTGCTCGTCACCGCCGGTTGCCGCAACCTGGTCGAGGAGTCGGCGGTAGGCGTCCTTGTACGGCTTCGTCTTGCCGAGCTCGGCGAAATCCCACATCGTCAGCGAGGTCGCCGGCAGACTGTAGTGCCGGCCCATGAGGGTGCCGATCGCCTGACCGCCGGAGAGGTCGCCGAGGTAGCGCGTGTAGTGGTGGGCGATGACCTGCTCGGCGCGGTCGAGTCCCGCCAGGTGCGCGGCATAGGCGGTGGCGCTGGGCATGACAGGCAGTTCGGTGCCGTCGAGCGCGGCCAGGTCGGCGGCGATGCGGTCGGCCCGGAACAGATGGGCGTCGAAGAACGGCGCGAAGACAGGATAGTCGGCGAACTCCCGTGACTTCGACTCGAGCACGCCGTAGATGACGTCGTACTGCTTGAGCAGCAGGGCGTAGGCCCTTGCGTCGAGCCGTCCTTCCATGAGGTCGACCATGAACGTGGTGTGTTCGACCTCGTCGTGGATGGTGGCGGTGCTGGCCTTGAGGCGAGCGGAGAACGGTTCAGACATGATGTTTCCTCATTGAGAGATCGTCGATCCGAATGACGGTTCGCGATAGTGGGACTATGGGGGTGAGTCCGTCCCGGTTCGGAACTCTCGTGCCGAACCGGGACGGACTCGCTGGCTCACTACAGAACTTGTCTGAGGCCAGTCTAGCGCTTGCGCATCCGCGAGAACATAACAGAACCTGCGCCGAGGATGAGAAGACCGATCGCGATCGGCAGAGTCATCAGCTCGGCACCGGTACGCGGGAGGTTTCCTCCGTCGGAGCTGCCCGACTCGGAGCCGCCTGTCGACGAACCTTCGGATCCGGCAGAGGACGAACCTGCTGCGCCGGAGCCGTCGGACGCACCGCCTGAGGCGCTCGAGCCGCCGTCGGAACCGGCTTCGGCTCCGTCGGTCGCACCGTCGTCACCGGATCCGGCGGCGTCGGCTGACCCGCCGTCCGAGCTGCCTTCGCTGCCGGCGTCGTCATCGGCGGCTTCGTCTTCGGTCACCGTGACGGTGAACTCGGCAGGGTCGGACGGAACACCGTCGACCGTGGCGATTGCCGAGTAGGCGTACGTGCCCTTGGCACTCGGGGCCTTGGCGGAGAAGTTGCCCTCAGCGTCGGCAGTCACCGTGACGTTGTCCTCGGACGGGACCTTCGCGGCGAAGGCCTTGATCTGGCTGTCCGCGTTCTTCTCGACCACGGGGGTCCAGGCAAGATTCACCTCGGCGTTCGGGGCGGTCTTGCCCTTGACGAGACGGTCCTCGCCGACTGTCTGGTCTGCGACGACCGGCTTGGCAGGCTTGTCTTCGTCACCGTCGGAACCGCCGTCGGAGTCATCACCGTCGGCAGCGCCTCCGGCATCCGAGTCGGAACCGTCGGCCGATCCGTCTGCTGCGGCGCCGGCCTTCGACCCGTCGGCTTCGCCTTCGGCTGCATCGGCCGTACCGTCGTCACCGGCTTCAGCGGCATCCGACGCCCCGTCTTCCGCACCCTCGGCTGCATCGGCTGAACCATTGTCGTCGGACTCGGCACCGTCGGCTTCGCCTTCGGTCGCATCGGCTGCGCCCTTGTCGTCGGCTTCACCTTCGGCAGCGTCGGCTGCACCGTCGTCACCGGCTTCAGCACCGTCGGCGCCCGTGTCTGCGGTGCCGTTATCGTCGGCTTCGCCTTCGGCCGCATCGGCTGCGCCCTTGTCATCGGCTTCGCCCTCGGCGGCGTCGGCTGCACCGTCGTCACCGGCTTCGGCTCCGTCGGTCGCGCCGTCGTCAGCTGCATCATCTGCATCGTCGTCACTGGGGAACAGGGCGTTCTTCTGCTCGTCGGTCAGTTCGATGGGTTCGCGATAGAGCTCGGCATCTCCGGTGGGCAGGCCGTGGGCGACCCAGGTCAGCACGTCGTAGTCCTTCGACTCGTCGAGGTCGACGGTCTTTGCGGTGACATCGACGTCGATCTTGCCGTCCTTGATCTGCGGCGGCATCACGTACTGCACAGCGGTCGTGTTGCCGGCGGTGACATCTTTGCTGGCGAGGTCACGATCAACGATGGCGGCATACGCGCCTGCCGACGGTTTGCCGAGGCTGGAATCGGGGAGATTGTCGTAGCCATCGCCTGTGACGTTGACGGTGAGGCCGTCCTCGGCGCTTGCGGACTTCACGGAGTGTGACGTCGAGACGTCGGGGGCTGGGGCCTGAGCTGTGTACTCGACAGTGAGCGGATTCGTCTTCTTCCGCGGCTGGATCGAGGTGCTCGCTCCGGCGGTGGTGTACCAGTAGGAGTCCTGACCGGTCTCGACGTTGAAGTCGATCCAGTCCTGCGGCATGGCGCCCCACCAGGACTCGTTCTCAGACGACTTCGGCGACTGCAGGTTGCGGCCGTCGGTGGCAGTCTCCACGCCGAGGTAGTCAGGGGTGAACTCGAAGCCCGAGTCGGTGACATCGACCTCGCCCTGCTGGATTTCGACGATATCGCCGTCACGCGCATCGAGCTTCTTCCAGATGCTCAGATCGTCCATATCGGCACCGAACCCGGAGTAGGTTCCGGTGATGTTGCCCTTGCCGTTCTTGACCTCGAGCTTCGGATCCGAGATCGTCCAGTAGGTCATTCCGCCGTAGTACGCGAACGACCAGGAGCCCTCCCACTGGATGGAGGCATTGTCGTTGTCGGGATCGACCGTTCCGGTGCCGTTCTTGATCTCTACGTGGTCACCTGTGTGGTTGTTCGGCGCTTCGGCGTTGATCTTGCCGTTGACCTTGTTGCCCTCACCATCGGTGCAGCGGCTGTCGAAGTCCGACAGTTCGCCATTCGTCTTGACGATCGAGGTGTTCCCATCGGTGAACTTCCCCGCGTCATCGACGGAATAGATCGATCCTGCGTCCTTGGCGGTCCAGATGCGAGCCATGCCCGTGTCTCCGGCTTCACCCGCTGCGAGGAAGTTGCACCCACCGAAGTAGGCGCCGCCGGTGGACTCGTTGTTGACCGACCAGCTGAACACAGCATCGTCAACGGTCTTGTCGACCGCTCCGAATGCCGGGGCGCTCATGCTCATCCCCAGCAGTCCGGTGGCGGCTGCAATCGCCGCTCCGGCCGCCAGCGGCGAAGTCAAGCGTCGTGCCTTCGCGGCACGTGCGCGTGCACTCTTGTGCGTCATAGATTCTCCTCATTTTCAACGTCGCACACGGCGAAGACCGCGTGGTGCCAGGCCTCGGAAAAGATCCTGGATTCATCATCAGCAGAAGTTGTGGATTCGCTGAACGATAAATAGACTACACAGACATATCGTAAAAAGCCAAGGTTAGCCTTACTTATGAATGAGTAGCCTTGCCTTAATTAAATGACTTTCAGGGATGTTCGAGTAACTCATGCAGAAGTGGTCTTTGCGCAGGACTGTGCGCCGTCGATCGTTCCGCCGGACCGCGTGGCTCGCCGGCGGTCTGGTGCTGGCGGTCCTGCTGTGGAACAACGGAATCCACAACATCGGTTCGATCAACGCCCAAGGTGAGGCCGCATGTCAGCAGCCTCCCGCCCGGTCGACGCCGAATCTGCCCGACGTTCCCGACGTCGACCGGAAAGCTCTGCCCGACCCGACGGAGATCACGGGGCAGACGACTGCGTATACGCAGGCCGGCGAGATTCCGCCGGTCTCCGATACGGCCGCGCACGAAGCGAACCTGCCGGTGACGGTGAAGAGCAATGACGGTCCCGAGCAGACGGTGAAGAAGACCGACCGAATCCTCGCAATGAACCAGAACGGCGGGATCGCCGCCGCGGTGGTCGGTCTCGGACTCGGCTGCAACCTCGTCGGCAGAGACATCGCCACTGACTTCACTCAGCTCGTCCCCGGTGCCGAGCAGCTGCCGCTGATCACTCAAGGCGGACATGAGATCAACGCCGAGGCGGTGCTCGCGCTCTCGCCCGACGTCGTCCTCACCGATACGACCATCGGCCCCTACGACGCGCAGCTGCAGCTGCGCAATGCCGGCATTCCCGTCATCTTCATCTCATCGTCGTATTCCGACGGCGTGCGCTCCGCGGGACCGCAGATCCGGGAGGTCGCGGATGCTCTCGGTGTGCCCGAACTCGGTGACAAGCTCGCCGAACGCACCGTCCGCGAGATCAACGACACGCAGAAAGCCGTCGCGAGGCTCGCTCCCGAGGATCCCGCCGATCGCCCGCGGACGGTCTTCCTCTACCTGCGCGGCAACATCTACTACTGGTTCGGCGTCGGCTCCGGCGCGGATTCGCTCATCCAATCCGTCTCCGCCCGCGATGTCGCCGCCGAAGTCGGATTCGAAGGCATGTCACCGACGAATTCAGAAGCACTCATCAAGGCAGCCCCCGACGTCATCATCGTCATGACCCTGGGGCTCGCCTCGGTGGGAGGCATCGACAAGGCTCTCGAACTGCCCGGCATCAAACAGACTCCGGCAGGGAAGAATCGGCGGCTCGTCGATATGAGCGACTACGAAGTGATGAGCTTCGGCCCGCGTTCGGCGCAGGTGCTCGCGGCTCTCGGCACCGCGATCTACGCGCCCGAGCTCGCCTATCACCCGGACCATCCGCCGAAGTCCATCGAGAAGCGACTGAAAGAGATCAATGAGGAACTGGAAGAGGATGAGGCATGAGTGAGTCCACCGAGATTCGGGACACCTCGCTGCGCCGATCCCGCCGCCGCCCCGACCCGGCCGAAGTCGGTACCGGTCCCGCCGCCCCCGCGGCGGGCGGACGCCCCGACCCGACGAGCCGCCTCGACGCCGTCCGAGAAGATCAGGGGCTCGACCTCGGACGCATCCGCGGCCAGCGCACCGCCAGAGCGGGAACCCTGTTCCTCGTCCTCACCATCGCCCTCATCGCCGCATGCGTGCTCTCTGCCGCAATCGGTCAGCTCTTCATCCCGCCGCTCGAGGTCATCGGCTCACTGCTGGGCAAAGTCGGACTCGACTGGCTGCCGGGACCGAGCCACGATTTCGGTGAGGAAGCACTGTGGCAGGTGCGCTTCCCCCGCGTGGTCATGACCGTCCTCGTCGGTGCCGCTCTCGCCGTGGCAGGAGCCATGATGCAAGGCGTTTTCGGCAACCCGCTGGCCGAACCCGGCGTCGTCGGAGTCTCGTCCGGTGCCGCGGTCGGCGCCAGTGCCTCGATCCTCTTCGGCTGGTCCTTCCTCGGTGCCTTCACCACCCCGACCTTCGCCTTCGTCAGCGGTCTGATCACGACCTTCATCGTCTACACGGTCTCCCGCTCGGGAGGGCGGACAGAGGTGATCACGCTCGTGCTCACGGGTGTCGCGGTCAACGCCATCGCCGGAGCCGCGATCGCGTATATCACCTTCGCCGCACCCACCTCGGCGCGGGAACAGATCGTGTTCTGGCAGATGGGCAGCTTCAACGGCAGCCTATGGTCCCAGGTCGGGCTGATCCTCCCGCTCATCGTCTTCGGGATCATCATCGCCCAGACTCTCGCGCCGGGCCTCGACATCCTGTCGCTGGGGGAGAAGAGCGCCCGTCACGTCGGAATCAATGTCGAGCGGCTGCGCATCATCGTCATGGCCGTCGTCGCCCTGCTCGTCTCCGCAGCTGTAGCCTTCTGCGGGATCATCGCCTTCGTCGGCCTCGTCGTCCCACATATCATCCGCATGATCATCGGCCCCGGGCACCGGCTCCTACTGCCGGCCAGCGTGCTCGGCGGGGCCGTGCTGCTCTCGATCGCCGATCTTGCCGCTCGCACCCTCGTCGAGTTCGCCGATCTGCCCATCGGCATGCTCACCTCGCTGGTCGGCGGGCCGTTCTTCTTCTACCTCATCAGACGCAGCCGCAAGGAATCAGGAGGATGGGCATGAGCATCATCACCGTGGGCAGATCGGCCGTGCGCCGCCCGGAATTCCCCGTCGCCGGCAAGCCGATCATCTCCGTGCGCGGAGCCGAGGTGAGCTTCGGCGAACGCACCATCCTCGCCGGCATCGACCTCGACATCCGATGCGGGGAGGTGCTCGCCATCGTCGGCCCCAACGGCGCCGGCAAATCGACCCTGGTCAATGTCATCACCGCCGACGTCGAGCTCGACGCCGGGAAGGTGTTCATCGACGACGAAGTGGAGTACTCCTGGTCGACCCGAGAACTGGCGATGCGCCGAGCGGTCCTCCTCCAGGACATCGGAATGGCATTCCCATTCACCGTCCTCGAGGTCGTCGAAATGGGCCGCTCCCCGTGGGCGGGCATGCGCGAATCCCAGCACGACGACCTCATCGTCGCCGGATCGATGTCGAGGACGGAGACCGTGCAGTTCGCGGCCCGGAAGTTCACCTCCCTGTCCGGAGGCGAGAAGGCCCGGGTCGCGCTGGCCCGGGTGCTTGCGCAGGCGACCCCGGCGCTGCTCCTCGACGAGCCGACCGCACCGATGGACATCCGCCACCAGGAGCTCGTCCTCCAACAGGCGCGCGACTACGCCTCGACCGGAGGCGCCGTGGTCATCATCGTCCACAACCTCGATCTCGCCGGTGCCTACGCCGACCGGATCGCGATGCTCTCCGACGGTTCGATCATCGCCGACGGTCCACCCGCCGAGGTGCTCACCGCCGACCGCATCAGCGACGTCTACGACTATCCCGTATCCATCGTGGCCGACCCCAACACCGGAGCACCGTTGGTCGTGCCCGTGCGCGCCGGCCGAAAGGAAGACTGACCCATGTTGACGACTGCACTCCACCGGACCATCGCCTCGGTGCCGGTGAAGCGGATCCTCGCGCTCATCACGATCTCCGCGCTCTTGGCCTTCGCCGTGGGCGTGACGACGACGATGCTCAATCCGACCCCCGCCGAGGCGGCCCCGAAGGTGTCCGTGTCCGGCACCCCGAAGGCCGACGGCGAGTCGACGCTCAACCTCTCCGGCTCCGGTTTCCAATCCGTCGAAGGCGGATTCGGTGGGATCTACGTCCTCTTCGGCTGGGTCGACGACGCCTCCGGCGGATGGCGTCCGAGCAAGGGCGGAGTGACTGGGTCGAACTACCGCTATGTCTACGACGACGAGACCAAACCGGCCGGCTACCAGCTCTTCGTGACCTTCCCCGGATCGAGCACAGCGTATGCCGCCAACGGCGGCGAAGTCGCGGCGAACGGGACGTGGAGCGGAACCATCAAGGTCCCCGGTGAGAAATTCACGACCTATGACCGGTCGCAGAACGAGACCGAAGTCGACTGCGGCGAGGTCCAGTGCGGCATCATCACGATCGGCGCCCACGGCGTCGACAACGCAAACAACGAATCCTTCACTCCCGTCGACTTCTCCGCCTCCGGTGCCGCCGCAGGCAAGGACGCCGAGAAAGACGAGAAGAGCGAGAAGACTGAGAAGTCCTCCGGCGATGAGAAGAGCGACGAATCAAGCGCTGGTTCCGGTGACGATGGAGGCGGAGCGGAAGCGAGCTCCGGCAGCGGCAACTCCGGCGGAGAGGACACCCAGACCGTTGACCCTGCACAGAACCCGAATGTGGCACCGGTGGCCAGCGAACCGCCGATGAGCACATCATGGCTGATCTTCTTCGCCATCCTCGCCGGAGTGCTCGTGCTCGGGTCGATCATCGCGATCGGTCTCGGGTTCGGCATCGGCGGCTACCTCGCGGTCAAGAGTCTGCTGCTGGGAGTCAGCCCGGCGGCGATGGAGAAGGAACACGACCGACGCGAGCGGAAACGGATGAGGACCCAGCACAAGCTGGCCAAACGTCGGCTCGTGATGCAGCGGAAGAAGAAACTGCAGCTGGCCAAGCTCGAACGCGGCTCCGAGCGTGCCGTGGCGCACGCGAACCACCAGAGCCTCGGTCCCGGCACCGGGAAACTCCCTCCGCAGGTCATCGCCTTCTTCGAGGACGAGGACCGGAAAGCCGCGGGCAGCCGCGGCGACGAAGGCGTCGGCGCTGCGCCGAGCTTCTACACCGGAGGCGTCATCACAGCCGAGTCCGGCGCCAACAGCACGGGACCCGGGGACGGTGGGGCCGCCTCGGCGGGGGAGACCGACCCGGAGGATCACAAGGACACGCGAGTCCTCACGGCGGTCGCTCCGGACGGCACCGACAACTCTGACGACACGACGACGCACTCATGACACACGAACGGATCGTCTTGCGGGACGAGAACGGACGAGGAACGACGATGCACACTCACACCTCCACCCGCAGGGGTCGAATTCTCACACGCACCGCGGCAGGGATCGTTGCCCTGGGGCTGCTCGGTTTCGGGCTCACCGGACCGGCGCAGGCGGTGACCGCGCCGTACTCGGTGCCGGGAGCCGCCTCGACGACTTCGCCTGAGGACGAAGCGACCGACTCGGGCGAGCAGGACATCGACGATGCGGTCTTCGAATGGTCGGTCAATGACGAATCCACCGGCGGATCGTACTTCGGCGGCTGCAACTTCCTGGCCGCAGGTGAGGCTGGGGATTCTGAGATGGCCCGGATATGGACGGACAAGGACGCCGGTACTCTGTTCAAGGTAAACGGCGAGAAGAACTTCGTCGACGGCAATGTCTCGATCGTCAAGGAGGACAATACTTACTCGAACTTCGGGAAGCGGTGCGCGAAGCCAACGGAGGAAGACGAAGAAGGAAAGATGCAGTATGCCTCGGTGAACAACAAGGTCAACGCCGAGGCCGAGAACAACCACACCGGTGACCACGTCCGAATCGACAACGGCTCGGGCATAGTCGATCCCGACAATAACAATGCCTCGATCCAGTGGGAAGGTTCCTGGACCTTCGCCTACTACGGCGGCATGACCTACTGGACGATCTCGGACCCGAAGCTCGAGGTCAAGGACGGCAAGGGCACGATCACCGGCACCTACTCCGGTTACGGCGCCGATATGGACGACCTGAGCATCTGGAAGAAGCTCGATGCCCGCGACGGAGACATCGTCGAAATCCAGCGGGGGAACGTCGATGTCACTGACACCGGATTCACTTTCACTCCGGACTTCCTCGGTGTTGCAACGAGCGCGGACGGACGCAATTCTCAGACCCCGAAGACAGCGGAGAACGAATCATGGTGGGGAGCGATGCCGCAGGACTGGATCAACTTCAACCTCGAGACCGGCCAGGACTCCTACTGGTACACGACCGCGGGCGGCCCCACCTCACTGCAGCCGCGGAAGAAGACCAACGACCTCACCGTCACCTATGACAAGACTGTCGAGGATCCCGATGATGGAGACCACACTGAACCGCCCGGACCGGATCCAAAAGAACCGGATACTCCAGGCGATGGCGGCAAGAGCGATGACGACAAGAAGAGCGCCGGCGACGGGACCGCGACTCTGTACTGGTCGTTGAACCGGGAAGCCAACGGCGGAGCATTCTTCGGCGGCTGCAACTTCCTCTCGGCGGGCAAGGCGAAAGACTCCGGCAGCGCCCGGGTCTGGCCCTCCGGCGGAGGCGGATTCTACAAGTCGAAGTCCGGGAACGTGACGATCCAGAAGCCCACCGGGTCGACGTTCAAGGAAGCCACGTGGGACTCCCGGTGTCTCGATGCCGAGGGTGAGGCCGTGTCGACTTCGCGCAAGGACTCGTGGACCCAGTCGCGCGTGGCCATCAAGGACGGCGAAGTCAGCGAGACCCACAGCGGCGTCACCGTGCAGTGGAAGGGCAGCTTCACGGTCGCGTTCTACGGCGGCATGACGTACTGGTCGGCGACCGACCCGAAGCTCGAGGTCGACAGCAGCGGGAAGGGCCGCCTCGTGGCGGACCTCAGCGGCTACGGAGCCGACATGTTCGACTCGTCGAAGTGGGTCACTCTCAAGCCCGAATCGATCACGATGGCGAACTTCAAGAACATCGACGTCGACGCCCTCCTCGACGACGGACACATCACGGCCACCCCGGACTACCTCGGCGTGAAATACGACAACAAGGGCAAGTCCGGCTCGTCCGGCAGCGCGGTCGGCGGTGCTGATGAGAACGCCTCGGTGCAGGCGAAGAAGACCGGTGAGAACAGCGACTACTGGGGTGCCTTCCCGCAGGACTTCATCGACTTCCAGCACAAGACAGGTCAGTACTCCTACTGGTTCACCTCCGACGGAGCGCGGGATCCCTACAAGCCGGCCCAGCCGATGACCATCTCCCTCGGCGACTATGAGCCGGGCGCCGGAGACTACGCTCCGGGTGCAGGCTCCGGCGCGCCCGGTCAGAACGCTGCGGGCAGCGGCGGTCAGCCGGGAACCGGGCAGGCCAGTGCCGGAGGAGCCGGCAGCGGAGCAGGCGCCGGCTCGGGCAAGGGGGCCGACGGCAAGAAGTCCGAGAAGAACGGCGACATCGACGACGAGACAGTCTTCGCCCAGGAGGCTGAAGAAGCTCGAGCCGCCTCTGAGGTGCCCATACGGGCCTGGATCGTCATGGGCACCGGGCTGGCCGTGGCGATCGTGGCCGGGTTCGGCATCCGGTCGGGAATCCGCCGCCACATCGGCCTCGATCCCTCGGACCTCGCCTGAGGGCAGGAGACCTGACCGAGCAGGGCTCGGTTCGCGGCGGATCTCACCGTGAACCGGGCTCTGACCGGAATGTTTCGGAGGGTAGTCTGGAGGGCATGACACGTGTGCAATTGGCAGATACCGATCTCTTCGTCCACCCTCTTCAGCTGGGCGGCAATCCCTTCGGCTGGGGTGCGGATCGGGATCAGAGCTTCGCTGTTCTCGACGCTTACGCCGAGGCCGGCGGAAACTTCATCGACACCGCCGATGCGTATTCGGCCTGGGTCGAGGGGAACTCGGGCGGAGAGTCCGAGACGATCATCGGCGAATGGATGAAGGCTCGCGGCAACCGCGACGAGATGATCATCGCCACCAAGGTCGGCATGCATCCCAAGCGCAAGGGCCTTGACCCGGCGAATATCCGCATCGCCGTCGACGACTCGCTGCGCCGGCTCGGCACCGACCACATCGACGTCTACTATGCCCACAGAGACGATGATGACGTCGATCAGGTCGCCGTCGCCGAGACCTTCGACGCGCTCGTCCGATCCGGCAAGGTCAGCTACCTCGGGGCATCGAACTTCAGCCTCGAGCGACTGCAGAAAGCCCGGAAGATCTCGACGAAGTTCTCGCTTGCCTGCTATCGAGTCGTCCAGGACCGGTTCAACCTCGTCTCCCGCGCCGCCGTCGATCCGCAGAAACAGGCGTACCTGCGTTCTGAGGGCATCGCCGAACTGCCGTTCCACTCACTGGCCTCCGGTTTCCTCACCGGCAAGCACACCGGCGGCGACGCCACCGGCAGCGTCCGCGGTGACCGTGTCGCCGATTTCGTCGATGACCAGAAGGCCCTCGGCGCCCTCGAAATCCTCCACGATGTCGCCGCCAATCACGGTGCGTCGATGACGGCCACGGCCATCGCGTGGCAGCTCACTCACGATTTCATCCCCTCGACGATCGCCTCGGCGCGAGTGCCCGAACAGCTCACCGAGCTGCTCGTCGGAACTGAGATGCAGCTGAGTCCTGATGAGAAGGCGGCCCTCGACGGCGCCTGGGTGGAAGCATGAGTGGGACCAGCCCGCGCCTGGTCACCTGGGAGAACGGCACCGACCTCGTCATCGAGGTGCTCCTCGAGCGTGACGTCGAAACGGTCTGGAACGCACTGACCGATGCTGAGAGTGCACGGGTCTGGTTCGCGCCGTTCCGCCTCGGCGAGGAAACCGGGGCAGAGGAGTCCGATACGGCTGACGAAGCTGATTCGGACGGATCCGCAGCCCGGCCGATCACGTTCGCGCTCGAGGACATCGACCTGAACGGATCTGTCCTCAGCTGTGAGGACTTCGATCACGTGCTGCTCGAACTCGACGACTTCGGCGTGCTCGGCATCCGCGTGCTGCCGATCGAGGGGGAGACCGGTCAGGAGACCCTGCTCGTGCTCACCCATACCGCGCCCGATGCCGAGACCGCCCGCGGTCAGGCCGCCGAGGTGGGGCCGATGTGGGACACGCATCTGCGCCTCTTCGCCCGCACCCTCGGTATGGACATCGCCGAGGTGACCGAGCCCGAACTCGTGGCCATCTACTCCGACCTCGACCTCGAAACCGCGGAGTCTGCCGACGCACCGGAGGACGGATCATGAGCGACCCACTCGTCCTCGGCATCGAATCCTCGTGCGACGAAACCGGGGTCGGCATCGTCCGCGGGCGCACGCTGCTGACGAACACCGTCTCCTCGTCGATGGACGAGCATGTGCGCTTCGGCGGGGTCGTGCCCGAAGTCGCCTCCCGCGCCCATGTGCAGGCCATCGGCCCGGCCATCGCCTCGGCGTGTGAGACCGCCGAGGTGGAGCTGTCCGAAATCGACGCCGTCGCCGTGACAGCGGGGCCGGGTCTCTCCGGTGCACTGATGGTCGGGGTCGGCGCGGCCAAAGGGCTTGCCGCTGCTTTGGGCAAACCGCTCTACGGAGTCAACCATCTGGCCGCTCACGTGGCCGTCGATCTCGTCGCCGAGGACGTTGACGGGCTGACCACTCCGACCATCGCCCTGCTCGTCTCTGGTGGGCACACCGAGATTCTGCGCATCGGCGACGTCGTCGAGGACATCGAACTCCTCGGCGCTACGATCGATGACGCCGCAGGTGAGGCCTTCGACAAGACCGCGCGCCTGCTCGGGCTCAACTATCCCGGCGGACCGAACATCTCGAAGGCAGCTCTTGGCCTGCTCGACGGCACCGGGATCCCCGGCGACCGGAAGGCAGTGAAGTTCCCGCGCGGACTGGCGAAGAAACAGGACCTTCGGGACCCCGAACGCCGGTATAACTTCTCGTTCTCCGGGCTCAAAACCGCTGCACTGCGCGAGGTGACGAAAGCGGAGACTCTGGGTGCGGACCTGCGTGTGGCCGATATCGCCGCCGGGTTCGAAGACGCTGTCGTCGACGTGCTTGTGACCAAGACTCTGCTCGCTGCGGCCGATACCGGAATCAATCATGTCGTGCTCGGTGGGGGAGTGGCCGCGAACTCGCACCTGCGTGAAGTGCTCTCGGCTCGCTGCGCCGAGGCGGGCGTGACTCTGCGGGTGCCGCCGTTGAAACTGTGCACGGATAACGGAGCCATGGTCGCGGCTCTCGGTGCGGAGCTCGTCTCCCGCGGAATCGGACCGAGTGACCTGTCCTTCGCCGCCGTCTCCTCTTTGGATGTCGATCATGTCCTCGTCTGAGAGCGACCCGAACAGCGCCGCCGAACGCAACGCACAGGCGGCGAAGTCAACGCGCCTGCCTGCCGGTCGGCCGCCTCGGCGATCGGGTGACGGGTGGACGTATGGGTCCGATGGGAAGAAGCATTGGGGTCTCAACGGGGCCGCGGGGCTCATGCTCGTCGATCCCGAGCGCGGGGTGCTCATGCAGCACCGGGCGCTGTGGTCGGTCGAGGGCGGGACCTGGGGGTTCCCCGGCGGTGCCCGCGATATGGGCGAGTCGGCGGTCGAGGCCGCGGTCCGGGAGTCCTGGGAAGAGGCCGGGGTTCCTGACCAGGATGGATCGGGCATCGAGATCCTCGAGACGCACATCCTCGACCTGGACACCTGGTCGTACACGACGGTGATCGCGAAGACCCTGCGCCGCTTCGACGCTGTCATCAATGACCCCGAGAGCATCCAGCTGTCGTGGGTGCCGTTGGACGAGCTCGAGGACTACGAACTGCACCCGGGAGTCGCCTCCGCGCTGCCGACGCTCTTGGAGCTGCTCCGACCCCATCTGTGAGCTCGGCTCGCTCGCCGTTGGGGCTGTGCCTGCGGGCCCACGTGTCTCCTGTGGGTGGATCCGTCTCGAAATCTCCTTGCGAATCGTGGTGGATCCACCCCTAGGACGCATGAGGGGCTGATGCGGCCGCGGGTGGGCGCAATCGAACCCGGAAGAGCCGCCTCAGCTGTAGGAGTTGCGGAGGTCGCCGATGAGCGAGCGGGTCACCTCGGTGAGCGAACCCGTGGTGCCGAAGACCTTCTGCAGGCGCTGGTAGGGCACGCCTCGTTCGATGATCGAGGTGATCGAGTGCAGCTCGTCGACACAGCCGAGGCGTTCAGCGACGGGCGAGAGTCGTTCGATCTCGTCGGCGAGGCATTCGGTGACGAGACGCTCGTCGGCCGCGGCGTTCTCGATGATGATGGCGTCCATGCCGTAGCGGGCGGCGCGCCACTTGTTCTCGTTGTGGAACCAATCGGGCATCGTCGGCAGGGTCTCACCGGCGTCGAGGCGTTCGGACATGTCATCGACGAGGCACTGGATGAACGCGGTGACCGCGAGGATCTCCTCGAGCGTCGGCAGCCCGTCGCAGACACGGACCTCGACGGTGCCCCAGTGCGGGGCCGGCCGGATGTCCCAGCGGATCTCGTTGATGTTGTCGATGATCCCGGTGGTGAGCATGTCGTCGACGTACTTCTCGTAGTCCGCCCACTGATCGAACTGGAACGGCAGACCGGCCGTGGGCAGCTGCTGGAACATCATCGCCCGGTTCGAGGCATAGCCGGTGTCCGTGCCGCCCCAGAACGGAGACGACGCGGACAGTGCCTGCAGGTGCGGGACATAGGCGAGCAGTGCGTTGACGATCGGCAGCACCTTGTCGCGCGAGTCGATGCCGACGTGGACGTGGACGCCGAAGATCAGCATGTTCCGACCCCACCACTGGGTACGATCGACGAGTTCGAGATAGCGGTCCTTCGCTCGGACCTCCTGCGACTGCCACTGCGCGAACGGGTGGGTGCCCGCCGACATCAGTTCGACACCGCGTGCCTCGGTCAGCTTCCGCAGCGCCCCGATCGAGGTGGCCAGATCCTCGGCGACGGTCGACACCTGTTTGTGCACGCCGGTGACGAGCTCGATCGTGTTCGTCAGCATCTCTCCGACGATGTGCTTCTCGTACTCGGGCGCATGCTCGGCCACATCGGCCAACAGAGTCTCGGCAGCCGGGGTCAGATCCAGGCTGCGAGAATCCAGCAGAGCCAGTTCCCACTCGACACCGAGGGTGGAGCGGGGAGAGCGTGCGAAATCGACCATGATCCGATCATAATCGCGCACGCCCGATTCCCCGGACTCAGCGGCGACATTCGAGCTGTGTGATGCCCCGCATTCGCGCGCCGAGGCGACCCCGCCGGTCACGCGGCGCGGCGTGCGTCCTCGGCCAATCGGCTGCCCGAGTCGGTGTCGAAGAGGTGCAGGCGCGCGGCATCGGGAGCGACGCGCACGGTGTCCCCGCGGCGGATCGTCGATCGGCCGGCGACGCGAGCCACCACTGTCTTCTCGCCCGAGGCCAGGACTGCTCGACCGTGGACGTAGGCATCGGCGCCGAGCTCCTCGACGAGATCGACGGTGACCTCGAGGCCTTGCGTCTCGGTGACCTGCAGATCCTCCGGACGGATGCCGACGGTGACCGTCTCACCGGTGACCTGCTCACGCTGTTCCGCGGTCAGTGAGAGTTCGACATCGCCGAGGCGCAGCGACGTTCCCTCGACCGGCACCTCGACGAGGTTCATCGCAGGCGAGCCCATGAAGCCCGCGACGAAGAGGTTCGCCGGTCGATCGTAGAGGTTCGCGGGAGTGTCCACCTGCTGCAGCCGGCCATCGGCGAGGACCGCAACCCGGTCGCCCATCGTCATCGCCTCTACCTGATCGTGGGTGACGTAGACGGTGGTGACGCCGAGGCGGCGGGTCAGCGAGGCGATCTGTGCGCGGGTCTGCACCCGCAGCTTCGCATCGAGGTTCGACAGCGGCTCGTCCATGAGGAAGACCTGCGGGGACCGGACGATGGCACGCCCCATCGCCACGCGCTGGCGCTGCCCACCGGACAGCGCCTTCGGCTTGCGATCGAGGTACGCTTCCAGGTCGAGCAGCCGGGCGGCCTCCTCGACGCGCTGATCGCGTTCCTGCTTGGCGACTCCCGCGATCTTCAGGGCAAAGGCCATGTTCTCGCGCACGCTCATATGCGGGTAGAGCGCATAGTTCTGGAACACCATCGCAATATCGCGTTCCCTGGGGGAGAGATCCGTGACATCGTGGTCGCCGATGCGGATGTGACCGGAGTCGACGGGTTCGAGCCCGGCGAGCATGCGCAGGGTCGTCGACTTCCCGCAGCCCGAGGGGCCGACGAGGACGAGGAACTCCCCGTCGGCGATGTCGAGGCTGACCTCGTCGACGGAGGGTTTGAGCGCCTCGGGGTATTGACGAAGTGCTTTGTCGAAGGTGACTGTGGCCATTGTTCTCAACCTTTCACGGATGCGTGCGCACCCGAAGATCCACGGTGATCGGTCAGTGATTGATCGGACGATGAGCGTTCGGACAGAGAGGGTTCTGACGAAGTTGGTTCCGACGTTGCGTGGCCCGGCGAGACGAGACTGGCCGTCTGCTGAGCAGCCGTCCGCGCTGCACAGGACCGGTACTGCTGCCGCACCCGCGATGGACGCGGATGCAGAGTGGCGACGAGCTCGACGGTCCAGTCCGGCAGGGTTCCCGAGAGTGTCCACGCCGCCTGCCGAGCCGCCCCGATGGCGACGTATTCGGCCTGTTCGGGCACGTCGATGGGCACGGTGAAGATATCGCGGGCGACCTCCCGGACGGCAGGATTGCGTGCCGCCCCGCCGATGAGCAGCAGCCGTCCGGCCTCCAGGCCCTGCGCCTGCACCGCGTCGAGCCCGTCGGCCAGACCGCACAGCATTCCTTCGACGAAGGCGCGGGCGACGTTCTCCGCCGAGGAGTTCGCCAGGGTCATCCCCTCGAGGCGAGCCGTGGCATCGGGCAGGTTCGGGGTGCGCTCGCCCTCGAAATACGGGACGAGCGTGAGCCCGTCCGCTCCCGGCCGGGACGCCAGCGCCAGGGCCGCGAGTTCGTCGTGGCTGACCCGCAGCAGCTTCGCCGCCGAATCAAGGACGCGGGCGGCATTGAGCGTGGCGACCAGCGGCAGGCGCCCGCCGTCGGCCGAGGCGAAACCGGCGACCGTGCCGGACGCATCGGCGATGGGCAGGTCGGTGGTGCCGAAGACCGTACCGGACGTTCCGATCGAGATGACGAGATCCCCCGAGGTGACCCCGAGTCCCAGCGCCGCGGCGGCATTGTCCCCGGCCCCGGGGCCCACGACGATTCCGTCCGGGCTGTGCCCGGCCGCCTCGTCGGGGGCGAGGACGCGGGGAAGGATGATCGCCGAGGCGGCTTGCCCGTTCCCGCCCAGGTTCGGTGAATCCGCCTCCACGTCCGTATCCGCGGCGCACGGCAAGCCCGCTGCCTCACGGGCGGACGCACCGAAGGCGATGCGGAAGAGATCGAGATCGTAGCGAGAAGCGGAGGGGTCGAAGTAGGCGGTGCCGCTGGCGTCGGACGCATCGGTGACCAAGGCCTCGAGCACGGGACCGCGGACGGATGCGTCGGTGGGGCCGTATCCGAGGAAGCGCCAGCTCAGCCAGTCGTGCGGCAGGGCGACGGCGGCGACCCGGTCGGCATTGTCCGGTTCGGCATCGCGCAGCCACCGCAGTTTGGCGGCGGTGAAGGAGGCGACGGGCAGGACCCCGGTGCGCGCGACATAGTCGGCGGCTCCGACCTCGGCGATGAGGTCTCTGGCCGCGGCCTTGCTGCGCAGATCGTTCCACAGCAGGGCATCGCGGATGACCCGGCCCTCGGCGTCGAGGGCGACGAGTCCATGCTGCTGACCGCTGATGCTCAGACCCGCGACATCGTCGAGTCCGCCGGCTGCCGCGATCGCCTCCTGCAGAGCCGTCCACCACGCTTCGGGGTCGACCTCGGTGCCGGGAGGGTGCGGGGCCGAACCGGTGCGGATGATGTCACCGGAGTCCGGATCGGCGATGACGACCTTGCAGCTCTGGGTCGAGGAGTCGACACCGGCGACGAACCTGCGATTCGCACTCATCGGAACTCCTCCTCAGCTGGCGCGGCACCGGGGTCGGCCGCCTCGGCGAGGATCTCATCGGCCAAGGAGCGGTCGATGATCGCGATATCGAGGATCCCGGCGGCACAGGCGGCACGGACCGCGCGGGCGCGCTCGGCTCCACGGGCGACTCCCACGGTCGTCGCAGCCCGGCGGAGCTGATCGAGGGTGACGGCGATGACGCGGTCGTCGATCGTGGTGACATCGGATCCGTCGGCGGCGAAGAGACGTCCGGACACCTCGGCGATGGCGCCGTCGTCGATGCCCGCCTGACGCTGGGCGGGGGAGCACTTATCCCACACCGAGGACAGGCCCTCGGCCCAGGAAGCCACAGAGACCACGGCAAGATCGAGGTCATCGGCGGCGGCCAGGGTCCCGGAGATCTCGGGCAGTGCCCGCAGGTCAGCGGCGGTTCCCGCCTCGGTGACGAGCAGCGGGGCGGGCAGACGGACCATGCTCACCGCCGGATCCTGGCCCAGCCGGGTGAAGATCTCCGAGCTGGGACGATGCGATTCCAGGCGGAGGGCACCGGCGAGCTGGACGATCGTGCAGCGGGGCAGGGCCGGAGTGAACGCGGCCGCGGAATCCAAGGTGCGCGACCAGGACAGGCCGATGCGCATCCCCGCATGGGCGTGGCGGCCGACCAGCGATAGCGCGGCCCGACCCATCTGCTGGGAGGCCTGAGTCTCGTCGGGGATGTCGACGATGACGACCGAGTCGAGGCCGAGCGCTGCGGCGACCTGCTCGGCCAGACCGTCGGCTTCACCGGCATCGGCTTCGATGGTGATCGTCACGACCCCGGTGTCGACGGCCTCCTGGAGGAGGCGGGCGACCTGAAACCGGCTGAGTCCGTTCGACTTGCCGATCTCGACCTTGGACCGCCCCTCAAGGTAGTGATCGCGGGCCAGCTGGGCGAGGAAGCGGCGGTGGCGGGCGGTGGGCACCGTGGACATGGGCCTCCCTTCGGCGTCGACGACTGTGTGTTCGCTCATATGTGAAGTGTTGCACATCTGATTGGTTCGTGACACAGTATTGCACATATGAGCACGGATGCTCATATGATTTTCTCGCAGCGAACCGACGGCGGGCTGCGATCCCGCAAGGACGAGGGAAGGCGCAACGATGAAACACCTGATCACAGGCCGGAGAGCCACTTGGGCGGCCATCGGCATGGTCGGAGCACTGGCATTGTCCGGCTGTGGTGGTGCCGGCGGCAGCTCGGCCGGCGGCGGCGGCGACGAAGTCAACGTCCTCATGGTCAATAACCCGCAGATGCAGGACCTGCAGAAGCTCACGGCCGATCATTTCACCAAGGACACGGGCATCAAGGTCAACTACACCGTGCTGCCGGAGAACGAGGTGCGGGCGAAGATCGGCCAGGAGTTCGCCGCTCAGGCCGGCAACTACGACGTCGCCTCGATGTCGAACTACGAGATCCCGACCTACGCGAAGAACAAATGGCTCACCCCCATGGACGAAGGCGTCGTCGATGCCGAGGGCTTCGACCAAGACGACATCCTCGCCCCGATGGCCGAGTCGATGACGGTCGACGACCAGGTCTATGGTGAGCCGTTCTACGGTGAGGGCTCGTTCCTCATGTACCGCACGGACATCTTCGACAAGGCCGGCGTGGAGATGCCGGAGAATCCGACCTGGGACGAAGTCGCTAAGCTCGCTGCGAAGGTCGACGGTGCGGAGAAGGGCACGAAGGGCATCTGCCTGCGCGGACTGCCCGGCTGGGGCGAGATGTTCGCTCCGCTGACGACCGTGGTCAACACCTTCGGCGGAACCTGGTTCGACGAGGATTGGAACGCGCAGGTCGATTCCAAGGAATTCAAGGAAGCCACGAACTTCTACGTCGACCTCATCAAGGACCACGGCGAATCCGGAGCCCCGCAGGCCGGCTACACCGAGTGCCTGACGAACCTGCAGCAGGGCAAGGTCGCCATGTGGTACGACTCGACGGCCGCCACCGGAACCCTCGAAGCCGATGACTCTCCCGTCAAGGGCAAGATCGGCTACGTCGCGGCACCGGTGAAGGATACGGAGTCGAGCTCCTGGCTCTACACCTGGGCATGGGGCATCCAGGCCGCAGGCAAGAACCAGGACGCGGCGAAGCAGTTCGTCGCCTGGGCCTCGTCGAAGGACTACGAGGAGACCGTCGCCGAGGAGCTCGGCTGGCAGCACGTGCCGGCGGGCAAGCGGACCTCGACCTATGAGAACCCCGAGTACCAGAAGGCCGCGAAGCCCTTCTACCAGCAGACCGAGGACGCCATCAACTCGGCCGATCCGGTCAGCCCCGGAGTCCAGCCGCGACCGACGCTGGGAGTCCAGTTCGTGACGATCCCCGAATTCGCCGACCTCGCCACGGGCATCTCCGAAGACGTCAGCTCTGCCATCGCCGGTCGGACGTCGGCCGATGCGGCCCTGAAGAAGGGCCAGAAGGAAGCCGAGAAGGTCGGAGACAAGTACAAGAAGTGACCGAGCGCCTCGGGGAGGGTGATCGTCGCCCTCCCCGAGGCGGCCCCGGCCCCATCCGCACCACCGCCTGACCCACCACCCGCCTGACGAAGGATGTTCGAAGTGTCAGCTCCAGCCGCCGAGCGTGCATCGCAGCCGATCACGCCGCCGAAACCCCGTGCCAAGGACCGATGGCTCAAGCGCGCGCCCATGCTGCCGGCGCTGATCTTCGTCATCCTCGTCACCCAGATCCCGTTCGCGATCACGATCATCATCTCGTTCATGAACTGGAACGCCGCCTACCCCGATGACATCAGCTTCGGCACCGTCCAGAACTACGTCACCGTCTTCACCGATGCGAACCTGCTCAAGGCCGTCATCGTCACCGTCGGGCTCACGGTCGGCGTCGTGCTGGCCTCGGCTCTGCTGGGCCTGGGCATCGCCCTGCTGCTCGATCGGAAGTTCATCGGCCGCGGATTCGTCCGCACCCTGATGATCACCCCGTTCCTCGTCGTCCCCGTCGCCGCCGCGCTGCTGTTCAAGCACGCGATCTTCAACCCCTCGTACGGCCTCATCAACGGGCTGCTGACCACCATGTTCGGAGAGAACGCCCCGCAACCGGACCTCATGACCTCGAACCCGCTGCTGGGCATCGGGATCGTCCTCGTCTGGCAGTGGACGCCGTTCATGATGCTCATCATGCTCGCCGGACTGCAGTCACGACCCATGGACGTCTACGAGGCGGCCCTCGTCGACGGCGCAGGACCCTGGCAGACCTTCCGCTTCATCACCCTGCCCCACCTGCGCCGATACATCGAACTCGCCGCACTGCTGGGCACCATCTACATCGTCCAGAACTTCGACATGGTCTTCACCATGACCTCCGGAGGGCTCGGCACCGCCACCCTGCCGTACGTCATCTACCAGGAGTTCTTCGTCGCTCAGGACTACGGAGTCGCCTCCGCCGTCGGTGTCATCGTCGTCATCGCCTCACTCATCACTGCGACCTTCGCCCTGCGCACCGCATCGACCCTGCTCAAGGAGGAGAACTCATGAGCACCCCCGACCTCACCGTGGACGACCACCCCGCACCCGGGGTGACCCCCACCCCGACCGAACCGGGCGGACCCGGTTCCGCAGAGCCGCCTCGGCGAAAGGCGAACGCACCGAGGCGGCCCGGCCAGGGGCGGGCGGGCAAGATCCTGCTCGGCCTGTTGGCCTGGTTCGTCGGACTCCTGTTCGTCTCACCTCTGCTGTGGATGCTGCTGACCAGCCTGCACGCGGAGACCGACGCCTCGACGAATCCGCCGAGCTACTTCGCCCCGCTGACGCTGGAGTCCTTCGTCAACTTCTTCGGCGGCGGCAACGGCGCGAACCCCTGGCCGTTCCTCATCAACTCCGCGGTCGCCGCCATCGTCTCGACCCTCATCGTCCTCGTCCTCTCCACGATGGCCGCGTACTCACTGGCGATCCGCCGCATCGAACGCTGGTCGGACGTGCTGTTCTTCCTTCTGTCGACGAAGATGCTGCCGATGGTTGCGGGCCTCCTGCCCGTCTACCTCGTCGCGAAATCCTTCGGCATCCTCGACACCTGGCTGCTGCTCATCATCATCTACTCGGCGATGAACATGCCGATCGCGGTGTGGATGATGCGCTCCTTCCTCGCCGAGGTGCCCGTCGAAGTCCTCGAAGCCGCCGAACTCGACGGCGCCCGCCTGCCGCGCGTCTTCCTCCAGATCCTGCTGCCGCTGACCGCACCCGGACTGGCCGCGACCGCCCTGATCTGCTTCATCTTCTCGTGGAACGAACTCCTCTTCGCCACCGTGCTCACCTCCACGGCGGCATCGACGGCACCCGTGTTCCTCACCAGCTTCGTCACCTCCCAGGGTCTGTTCCTGTCGCAGGTGTGCGCGGCCTCGCTCATCATCTCCGTGCCCGTGCTCGTGGCCGGAATCGCCGCCCAGGACAAACTCGTCCAGGGCCTGTCCATGGGAGCCGTCAAATGACCGCACCGACCACCGCGCTTTCCCTCAACACCCAGAACCTCGCCGAGGTGGCCGACCACGGCATCGCCGTCCCCACCTATGATCGGTCGGCCGTGAGCCCCGGCATCGTCCACTTCGGAGTCGGCGGATTCCACCGCGCGCACATGGCCATGGTCCTCGATGACCTGCTCGGGGCTGGGCTGGCCGCCGACTGGGGGATCGTCGGGGCCGGAGTGCTGCCCCACGACGTGGCCATGCGCGATGCGCTCGCCGACCAGGACCACCTGTACACACTGACGCTCAAACACGCCGACGGAACCAAGGAACGTCGGGTGATCGGGTCGATCATCGACTACCGATTCGGGCCCGATGACCCTGCCGGACTGCTCGATCTGCTCACCGACGAGACGATCCGGATCGTCTCCCTGACCGTCACCGAGGGCGGATACAACGTCAACCCAGTCACCGGAGAGTTCATCACCGATGAGCCGACGATCGTCGCCGACGTCGAGGCGCTGCGGTCCGGTGAGCTGCCGGCCACTGTCTTCGGCTATGTCGTCTCCGCTCTGCGGTCACGGCGTGAGGCCGGAGTCGCACCGTTCACCGTGCAGTCGTGCGACAACATCTCGGAGAACGGCGATGTGGCGGCGAAGATGTTCTCTGCCTTCGCTCGCCTCGTCGATGCCGAACTCGCGGAGTGGATCGCCGAGTCCGTGGCGTTCCCGAACTCGATGGTCGACCGCATCACCCCGGCCACCACTGATGGCGACCGCGCCGACCTGGTGGCCGACACCGGAGTCACCGATGCCTGGCCTGTCGTCGCCGAGCCCTTCTTCCAGTGGGTACTCGAGGACGATTTCACCTCTGGTCGTCCTCCCTATGAAGAGGCACGGGTGCAGGTCGTCGACGATGTGCAGCCCTATGAGCACATGAAGCTGCGGCTGCTCAACTCCGGGCATCAGGGGCTCGCGTACTTCGGCCTCCTCGGCGGATACACCTTCGCCCATGAAGCGATGGCGAACCCGGACATCCCCGTCTACCTGCGCCGATACATGGACGAGGAAGGCACACCGAGCCTGGCGCCGCTGCCCGGAATCGACCTGGACGCCTACAAGGACTCACTCATCGAACGCTTCAGCAACCCGGAGATCCGCGACACTCTCGCCCGCCTCGGCGCAGAGTCGTCCGACCGGATCCCCAAATGGCTGCTGCCGGTCGTCAAGGACAACCTCGCCTCGGGCCACCCGATCGAGGTGGCCGCGGCGATCTGCGCCTCGTGGGCCCGGTATGCCGAAGGGCACGACGAATCCGGCGGTCGGTTCACCATCGTCGACCGCTATGCCGACGAACTGCTGGCAGTGGCCGCGACACAGGCAGAGGACCCGCTGGCCTTCGTCCGGCAGGAACAGTTCTTCGGACCGCTGGCCGAGGAGCCGAGGTTCACTGAACCGTATCTCAAGGCACTGACATCGCTGCACGAACGGGGAGCGACGGAGACTGCCCGCCGCCTGGCCGCTCACGAAGAACTCTGAACGGGCGGTGAGCTGGCGGGAACGTCTAGCATGGAGACATGTTGCGTTCTCGCCTGAGCCTCCTGGCCCTGACCACGACTCTCGCGCTCGTCGGCTGTTCCGGCGGAGCGTCAGCCCCCGAATCCTCCACGGCCGGGCAGAAGTCCTCCGCCGATTCCGGTGCTGAGACCCAAGCGCAGTCTGAAGCCCAGTCCGAATCGTCCCTGGACAACCCCGCCGACGCGGATCCAGCCGACTTCAAGGACGAGGCCGCGGACATCGTCGGAGACTTCTCCGACGAGGAACTCGCCGGGTCCCTCATCATCGGCACCTGGGAAGGCACCGACACGCAGACCCCGGTGGACATGGTCAAGCAGAACCACCTCGGCGGAGTCATCGTCATGGGCTACAACCTGCAGGAGAACCCGACGAAGGACCAGGTCACGGAACTGACTGATCAGATCTCCGGGGCCCGGACGCAGGGGCAGCCCGTATCGATCGGCGTCGATCAGGAAGGCGGACCGGTGTCACGCCTCGGCACCGCAGCGCTGCCGTTCCCGCCGCTCATGGGCCTGGCCGCGACCGATGATTCCGACCTCATCACCGACGCCACGACCGTGCAGGGGCAGAACCTCACCGACCTGGGCTTCACCATCGACTTCGCTCCGGACTCCGACGTCACGGTTGGGCCGAAGGACAAGGCGATCAACGTCCGCTCGGGCGGCACCGACCACGAGGATGTCGCCGAGGTCGTCGCCGACGCCGTCGAGGGATACCGGTCAGGTGGGGTGTCGAGCTCGGCGAAGCATTTCCCGGGGCACGGCCGCCTCGGCGTGGATTCGCACGAGAGCCTGCCGGTGTCGGAGAAGTCGATCGAGGAGATGGAGGACACGGACCTCCTGCCGTTCAAGTCCGCGGTCAAGGCCGGTGTGCCGATGGTGATGATGGGCCATATCGGTCTGCCCGATGCGAAGACAACGCCCGCGACGCTCAACGAGAAGGCCTACTCGGCGCTGCGTGAGACCCTCGACTATGACGGTGTCATCACCACGGATGCGCTGAACATGAAGGCTGTGCCGCAGAACCTCAATGGCGGAGAGACCGTCAAGGCGCTCGCTGCTGGAGCCGATATCGCGCTCATGCCCCCGGATTCGGCGGCCGCGCAGAAGGCGATCGTCAAGGCGATTGGGGACGGGACGCTGGAGAAGAAGGACCTCGTCGAGAAGTCCGAACGCGTCGTCGCAGCCCAGCTGGCCACCGCCGAAGCTCAGAAGAGCGTGCAGGCCGGGGACTCGGATGCGAAGGATCCGAAGAAGGTCCTCACCGAAGTCGCCGACAAGTCGCTGACCGTGCTCAAGGGCGAATGCTCCTTCACCGGGACCGATTCGATCTCGATCGTCGGCGGCAGCGACAAGGAGAAGGCGGCACTGAAGGAAGCCGCCGAAGCCGAGGGCCTCACCGTGGGATCCGGTGGAACCTCCGTGAGCCTGAGCCCGTCGACCTCCGCCGAGGTGGCCGTGGGCACCGCTGCTCCGTGGACGATGCGCAGCACCGCGGCGAAGTCCGCCGTGACCGCGTACGACTCGAACCCGTATGCTCTGCGGGCCGTGGCGAAGTGGCTGAAAGGCGACCTCGAGGCATCGGGTCAGCTGCCTGCCGAATACGACGGCAGCGACAAAGTTCCCGACTGTGGGTGACCAGCAGGCTGCGCTCATGGTCGTGAACGAGCGGCGCACATAAGAGATCCCCTCGCCAGCACTGTGCCGACGAGGGGATCTCTGTGTGTTCGGTTCCGGGGAGGGGCTCAGAGCACGCGGATGAACTGAGCACCCTGCTGGGTCATCCAGTCCACGCTGCGGTAGCTGGTGTTCACTCGAGTGTTGCCAGCGTCGTACATCATGCCGTCACCGGCGTAGATGCCGACGTGGCCCGGTGACCAGATGATATCTCCGGCCTTCGCCTCGGAAGCCGAGACGATCTGCCCGGCGCCCTTCTGCGCATCGGACGTGCGCGGCAGGTTCACGCCCACCTTGCCGTAGACGAATGAGGTGTAGCCGGAGCAGTCCCAGCCGCTGGTCGAAGTCCCGCCCAGCACGTACGGCGTGCCGACGTACTGCTTCGCGATGGCGATGACCTGCTCGGCCTTCGACCCGTCCGGGACCTTGACGTCGCCGGAGCCCGAGTCCGCGCCGTCGTCCTTGCTTTTGTCTTCGCCCGAATCGGCCGGACCCTCATCGCTGGTGCCGGCGGAGTCATCGTCCGAGGACTCGCTCGGCTCATCTTCGGGCTCCTCAGCGGGAGCCGGCTCGGCGACGGTCGTCTCCGGCTCTTCCTTCGGCTCGGGCTTCGGCTTCGGTTTGGGCTTTGGCTTGGGCGCGGCCTCGGCGGTGACGACGTCCGTGTCGACGGTGACTTCAGCTTCCTGATCACCCTTCTTCGACGCGCCGCCGGCATCGATGGTCGGTGTCTGGTTCTTGAACTCGACCGGCGCCTGCTTCTCGGACTCGGCTGCGACCTTCGCCTCGTCGTCGGCTCCCTGCCCGGCGGCGGGGAGGACTGCTGCGGTGAGCAGTCCGCCGCTGGCGGCGACGACTGCGGCACGGCGGCCGAATGCGCCGGAGTTCGCTGCGAGCAGTTCGCTCAGCTCGGTCAGTGGTGTCTTGGCCTTGGCGTTCGCGGCGCGGCGGCCGTGCTGCTTAGATGCCACGATTTCCTCTCGTTGCCTGTCTGAGTGTGACGATGTCCTCCACTGTAACGAATTCGTGATCTTCTGTCACGTTTTTGTTACAAAAGGATTCTCGGGCAGGTCCGAGGGCATAATCCCAGGTCACAGGGGCAGTGCGGACAAGAATGGCTGGTGGCGGGCTGTGGTTCCGCCTGATTGCGACTGTGATTCAGCGCTCAGTCTCAGTCTTGAATAACGTTTCGTGACATTCGCGAGCCGCGATTCCTGGGTCGATCCGCGGCGTTATTCGCGGCCAAACCACCGTGGATCGACCCAAGAATGCCGTCGACGTTTTATCGCGCGCGGACGCGGTGGCGCGCACGTGCGGTGATGACTGAGCGTCAGGAGCCGGTTTCGACGGGTCGGTCGGGATCGGATGACCAACCGGACCAGCTCGCGGGGTAGAGGCTGGCCTCGACGCCCAGAGTCGCCAGCGCCAGAGCGTTGTGGCAGGCGGTGACTCCCGAACCGCAGTACACGCCGACGGGACCATCGAGGGCACCCAGTTCATCGAAGCGTTCGCGCAGCAGCGCCTCGGGCAGGAACGTCCCCGCAGGAACGTTGTCCGTGGCCGGGGCGCTCTTCGCCCCGGGAATGTGACCGGCCTGCGGATCGAGCGGTTCGGTCTCTCCGCGGAAGCGCTCACCGGCGCGAGCATCGAGCAGGACTCCATCGAAACCGGCTGCCGCTTCGGCGTCGATGACGGGCAGTCGACCCGGGCTGATCTCCACGGCACTCGGTGTGACCTCGAGGGAGTCGCCGGTCTCGAGCGTCCCTCCGGCGTCACGGAACGCGGCGAGTCCGCCGTCGAGGACCCGCGCGCTCAGCCCGGCCCAGCGCAGCAACCACCAGGCCCGGGCCGCGCCGAGGGAGGAGTTGTCGTCATAGACCACGACCTCGGTGTCTTCGTCGATTCCCCAGGAGCGAACCGTCTCTTGGAAGGCTTCGGGGTTCGGCAACGGGTGGCGACCGGCCGTCGGATCGGTGGTGCCGTGGTCGGCGAGCTCCGTGTCGAGATCGACATAGACAGCGCCCGGGATGTGTCCGGCGGCGAAGTCCTCACGGCCATCGGGCTTCGGCAGGGTCCAGCGGACGTCGAGCAGCCTCGGCGCTGGGGAGTCGGCCATTCGGATGAGCAGTTCATCGGCGCTGATGAGAACGTCGGAGCGGGACAATTCGATCTCCTTCACGGGCAGATATCTTCACGGGCAGGTTGAAGGGGTCACACGGGTTGGGTGAGCAGCACGACGTGCTTGTCGCCGAGCCGGGTGAATACGAGCGTGGCTTTGTCTCCCTTGGGCAGTTTGAGTTGGCGTCGGACCTGGTCGGGCACGATGTCGGCACCGCGTTTCTTGATCACGACCGAGCCGATTCCGCGGGAGACGAGCTCCTTGCGCAGGCTCGGGACCTTCGCGGGCAGAACGTCGACGACTTCGTAGGAGGTGACGCCTGCGGCGGCCGGGCCGCTCGGTTCGACGTCGGTGGTCAGATACGCGATCTTCGGGTGGAGTCGGCGCGTCTGCAGCGGTGCACACAATGCGGCGACGAGTCCGGCGCGCACGATCGCCCCGTCGGGTTCGAGCAGATATTTCCCGAGCTCCCCGATGCCTGACTCGTCCTCAAGAGGGAGATCGTGTTCATGGACGAGGAGGGTGCGTTCGCCCATGACGAGGGCTCCGCGGCCGCGGCGCTGCCTGGCCGCACCGAAGTAGAGGCAGACCTCGACGACCTCGCCGTTATGGGAGACCCACTGGGCTTCGGCATCCTCGGGGACGAGGTCGTGGTCGAGTGCCGGGCCGAGCTTCACTCCGGCCGCCTTCGCCGTACTCGCCTTCTCGATCACCCATGACAGAGAAGGGGAGAAGGCCTCGGGGTCGGTGATGCGGGAAGTCGATCCGCGTTTGTCGGCCTTGCCGATGGTCCGCCGGGCCGGATCGAACCAGAGGGCATCGAATCCATCCAGGTCGACATCCTCGGCGCGAGTATGTTCGACGGCCGCATCGGGCAGGTGGCGGAGGTTGAAGGCGGCGATGGCAGCGGTGACCTCGTCGGCATCGACAGCCGAGACCTGCGCGCCCATTCCGGCGAAGGCGACCGAGTCCGCGCCGATCCCGCATCCGAGATCGGCGATGCGGAAGGACTCACCCTCGGCCACGTCGCCGATGAGGCGACGCGCATGATGAGCGGCGACCGGCAGCCGCGTGGCCTGGGCCAGTCCGTCGCGAGTGAAGAGCATGTCCTCCGCGAAAGGTCCGAGCTTCGCTGCCGCCTCCTGACGCAGCCGCGCCTGAGTGAGCAGGGCCGCAGTTACCTCGGAGGAGTAGCCCTCCTTGCGCAGGGCCGTGGACCGGGCGAGCTCATCGCCCTCGAGGTCGTCGATGCGGTCGAGACGTTCGAGGACGGCGACGTCGAGCAGTTCGGTCAGTGTCTGCGGATCCATAGGCTTCACCCTATCGTCTGCGCGGTGGGGTCATTCCCCGCGGCGAGGCGGACCGGCCGAACCGCCGGGCCGCCGAGGTGATTGTGCGAGCCGACCGTTGCGGTAAGTTGTTGGCTGTGACGTTATTGACCGCCCGCGATATCCGCGAATTAGCCGCTGACATCGGTCTGCGCCCGACGAAGCAGAAGGGCCAGAACTTCGTCATCGACCCCAACACCGTGCGCTCGATCGTCACCGCCGCAGGGCTCGATGAGAACTCGAACGTCGTCGAGATCGGTCCGGGACTCGGTTCGCTCACCCTCGGCCTGCTCGAAGCCGGTCACAGGGTCACCGCGGTCGAGATCGACGAACTGCTCGCACAGAAGCTGCCGAGCACCGTCGACAGGTTCGCCGGCAGTGACGCACCGTTCCAGCTGGTCAACGCCGACGCCCTGCGCGTCACGACGCTGCCCACGCCGCAGCACACCACCAAAGCCGCGACCGACACGCCTGACGCCGATGCCGAGAACCAGCCCGATGCGCTCGTGGCGAACCTGCCCTACAACGTGGCCGTGCCCGTGCTGCTGCACTTCCTCGAGACCTTCCCGAGCCTGACAACCGTCCTCGTCATGGTCCAGCTCGAAGTCGCCGAACGGCTCGCCGCCGCCCCCGGCTCCCGCACCTACGGAGTCCCCAGCGTCAAAGCCCAGTGGTACGGGGACGTGCAGCTGGCGGGCAAGATCGGCAAGAACGTGTTCTGGCCGGCCCCGAACATCGACTCCGGACTCGTCCGCATCGACGTCACCCGCACCGACCGCGACCCGGCCGTGCGCAGCCGCCTCTTCACCCTCATCGACGCCGCTTTCGCCCAGCGCCGCAAGACCCTGCGCGCAGCCCTGTCCGGATGGGCCGGCAGCCCCCAGCAGTCCGAAGACCTGCTGACGGCCGCCGGAATCGACCCGAAGACCCGCGGCGAGGCCCTCACCGTCGCCGACTTCCAACGCCTCGCCGCCGTTGCCGTCGACGACGGTGGCGCCTCCAACGGAGATGCCGCTGCACCGGCCCCGCCCGCCGAGGATCCCTCACCATGACCGTCCCGCTGCATCCGCGCATGACGATCCCGGCCCCGGTGAAAGTGCAGGCGCCGGGGAAGATCAACATCCACCTCGGTGTGGGTGCGGCGAACAACGGGTATCACGAACTCGCGACCGTATTCCAAGCGCTCAACCTCGGCGAGACCCTCACTCTCATTCCGGGCGGAACACGAACGATCATCGTCCAGGGCCGCTACGCGGATGCCGAGGTCCCACGCGATGAATCGAACTTCGCCAGACGCGCCGTCGACCTCCTCATCGCCGCGCTCGAGGGCGACCGGGATGTCGATGTGCTGCGCGACCTCGACATCGTCATCGATAAACAGGTGCCCGTGGCCGGCGGAATGGGCGGGGGATCGGCCGACGCGGCCGCCGCGCTCGTCGGAGCCGCTCACCTCGTCGGCGGAGTCGATGAGGCGATCCTCCACCAATGCGCGGTCGCCGTCGGGGCCGACGTCGCTTTCCTCCTGCGCGGAGGCACGGCCATCGGCCACGGTCGCGGGGAGAAGCTCAGCCCCGTGCTCACCCGCGGAACCTTCCACTGGGTGATGGCCACCTCGGCGTCGCCCCTGCCCACCCCGGACGTCTACGCCCGCTTCGACGAACTCAACCCCGACCCGGCACCCGCGACCGTCCCCGATCAGGTGCTCACGGCGCTCGCCGCCGGCGAACCGGACTCGCTCGCGGAATTCGCGGCGAACGATCTCACCGAGGCGGCCGTGTCCTTCATGCCCGAAATCGCCGAGGTGATGGAGGCCGGCCGGGACGCCGGCGCCGTCCTGCCCCTGCTCAGCGGGTCGGGCCCGACGATCGGCTTCCTCGCCCGCGACGCCCACCACGCCCTCGACCTCGCCGTGCTCCTGCAGGCCACGAGAGGCGTCAACGAAGCGCTGCGCACCACCGGGCCCGCCCCCGGAGCGCGTATCGTGGACGAAGGCTGACCGTGGGGGAGGAGAACCGCACCCCCGCCGAGGCGGCCGACAGTCCGAAATCGGGCCCGGAGAACCGCGGCAACCTCCATGAGACGCTGCGGGACCAGGTCGGACAGGACATCGTCTCCGGGCGACTGGCCGCCGGGACGATCATCAAGGCCGAGGATCTGCGTGCACGCTACGATGTGTCGCTGTCGGTCGTGCGCGAGGTCGTCCGAGTCCTCGAATCATTGGGCATGCTGCAGCCGATCCGTCGGGTCGGCCTCGTCGTGCTCGCGATGAGCGAATGGATGCTGCTCGACCCGCTCGTCATCCGCTGGAGGATGACCGAGGCGCCGGCGCGGCAGCTGCGGTCGCTGACGGAACTGCGAGTGGCCATCGAACCCGAAGCGGCCGGACTGGCCGCACAGTATGCCCCTGCAGAAGCCGCCGAGGAGATCATGGGTCTGGCCGCTCGGATGCGAGCCTCGGGCAGGCAGGGCGATGTCGAGGCGTTCCTCGAAGCCGATGTGGAATTCCACCGGGCAGTGCTCGGCGCCGGAGGCAACGAGCTCTTCGCCGCCTTCGACACCGTCATCGGCGAGATCCTCGCCGGCCGCACCGGAGCGGGACTGATGCCGAAGTTCCCGCACCCGGATGCCCTGCAATGGCACTTCGACGTCGCCGATGCCATCGGCGGGCAGGACCCGGCCCGGGCGAAGGACGCGATGGCGAAGATCGTGGCCAAAGCCGATGCGGAGATGGGCAGCGTCTGGGCCGACGAACCCCGGCACCCCAGCAATTGACGAAGGTGCCGAGGCGCCCGGGCATCTGAGCACCCAAGCGCCCGGGCGGCTGAGCACCGGCTTCAGAACAGGCTGACGACTCCGTAGAGGGCGAGGCTGAGCAGGAATCCGACTGTGCCGAGCAGCGTCTCGGCGACGGTCCAGGTCTTCAGCGTCGTCTTCGTATCCATGCCGAAGAAGCGGGACACCAGCCAGAAGCCGGAGTCGTTGACGTGGCTGGCGAAGACCGAACCGGCGGCCAGCGACAGCACGATCGCCACGACCTGCAGGCTCGAGAAGTCCGGATTGCCGACGACGATCGGCTGGACCAGCGCCGCCGCGGTCGTCAGCGCCACCGTGGCCGAACCCTGTGCGATGCGCACGATCGCGGCGATGACGAAGCCGGCGACGATGACGGGCAGGCCGAGAGCAGCCAGCGAATCGGCCAGGGAATCGCCGATGCCGCTGGCACGCAGCACTCCGCCGAACATGCCGCCGGCACCGGTGATGAGGATGATCGAGCACACCGGGCCGAGCGCGGAGTCGACGACGGTCTCGATGAGCGACTGATCCTTCTTCTGCTTCCAGCCGAGCAGCCACATGGCGATGACGACGGTGATGAGCAGGGCGATCGGGGTCTCTCCGAGCAGTCGCAGGGAGCTGATGCCCACCGATTCGATATCGACCCAGCCTGCTTCACCGGCGAAGTTCAGCCCGGTGTTGAGGAAGATGAGCACGAGAGGCAGGACGAGGAGGAAGATGACGTGGCCGAGCTTCGGGCGCGAGGCGAAATCTTTGAAGTTGTCGTCCTTCCCGGCCGAAAGGACCGTCGGGACCGGGACGTCGATGCGTTTGCCGATGATGAGCCCGAACAGATACCCGGTGAGGTACCAGGAGGGGATGGCGATGATGATTCCGCAGATGAGGACGAGGCCGACGTTCGCGCCGAGCAGTCCGGAGGCTGCGACAGGGCCGGGGTGCGGGGGTACGAAGATGTGCATGGCGGAGAATGCCATGGCCGCAGGCATCGCGTAGAGCAGCAGAGACCCGCCGAGGCGGCGCGCGATCGTGAAGATGATCGGCAGCATGACGACGAGGCCGGCGTCGAAGAAGATCGGGAAGCCGAAGAGCAGCGAGGTCACGCCGAGGGCGAAGGGTGCGCGCTTCTCACCGAAGAGGCGGATGAGGGCGTCGGTGAGCACCTCGGCGCCGCCGGAGAGTTCGAGCATCCGCCCGAGCATCGCACCGAGTCCGACGAGCAGAGCCACACTGGCCAGGGTGGATCCGAAGCCGTCGTAGAGGACGTCGATGAGGTCGCCGGGCATGATGCCGGCGGCCAGTGCTGTGATCACTGAGACGATGACGAGGGCGATGAAGGCGTGGACGCGTGCCTTGATGATGAGCAGGAGCAGCACGGCGATCGCCGCGGCTGCGATTCCCAGCAGGGCCGGAGTCGGCAGGGTCCAGGCCAATTCGAGTTCGGTCATTGTTCCTCTTCCTTGAGGTCAGATGGATGGGCGGACGGTGGACGGGACGATCATGCGTTCAGCCGCTTCACGGATTCGAGGATCGCATTCAGAACCTCGGGAATCGACCGGTCGACGTCGACGGTGGCGTGAGCTTCCTCGGCAGCGAGCGGTTCGAGGGTGGCCAGCTGCGAATCGAGTAGATCGGGAGACATGAACTCGTGGTCGCGGCGGGCCAGATGGTCGGCGATGACCTCGCGAGGACCGTCGAGGTGGATGAAGACGAGTGAGGGTGCCGACCTGCGCAGCAGGTCACGGTAGGTGCGCTTGAGCGCGGAGCACGCGATGACCGGGGCCGGGGTGCGGGCGGCCTCGACGGCGACGCTGTTGAGCCAGGGGGAGCGATCCTCATCCGTGAGCGGCACCCCGGAACTCATCTTCGCTTTGTTCGCCGCGGAGTGCAGATCGTCGGCGTCGACGAATCGACGGTCGAGGGCGTGCGCCACCTGCGCGCCGAGGACGGTTTTGCCGGTTCCCGAGACGCCCATGATGACGAGCGGTGGAAGGAAAGGGCTGTGACCCATAACCGAAACCTCTCGATAAAATATGAAGAAATATCTATAATCAGTTATTAAAACAGATTTATTGCACCGTAGTGCTGGTGGGAAGCGACTGTCAACACTGCTGATCACAGGGAAGAAGGATGCTCATGAAGGCCGATGTCGCGGTGATCGGAACCGGCGTGATGGGGTCGAATCTCGCCCGCAACCTCGCCCGTGAGTCGGGCCGCCGAGTGGCCGTCTACGACCGCGACGTCGAGCGCGCCCAGAACCTGGCGCAGGACTTCCCCGAGGCGGACTTCCTCGTCGCCACCGACCCGACCGACCTGGCCGGGAAGCTCAACGAACCACGAGTGGCGATCCTCATGGTCAATGCCGGAGGCGCCACGGATGCGGCGATCGGCGATCTCGCCGAGGCGTTTGCCCCCGGAGACATCATCGTCGACGGCGGCAACTCCCACTTCCGGGACACGATCGCCCGCGGGACCCGACTCGATGGCACCGGCATCGAGTTCGCCGGGGTCGGCATCTCCGGGGGAGAGGTCGGCGCCCTGCTCGGACCCTCCCTCATGGTCGGCGGATCGGAGACCGCATGGCAGCGCCTGCGTCCGCTGCTCGACCCCATCGCGGCAAGGGCAGGAGACGAGGCCTGCGTCGATCACATCGGCACCGACGGGGCCGGGCACTTCGTCAAGATGGTCCACAACGGCATCGAGTACGCCGATATGCAGCTCATCAGCGAGGCCTTCACCTTCCTGCGTGACGGCCTGGGCATGACACCGCCCGAGATCGCCGAGGTCTTCGCCGACTGGAACACCGGAGAGCTCGAGTCCTACCTCATCGAGATCACCGCCGACGTCCTCGCCCATGTCGATGAGGCGACGGGCCGGCCGTTCGTCGACATTGTCGCCGACGCCGCGAAGGCCAAGGGCACGGGTGCGTGGACGGCGCAGGTCGGACTCGATCTCGGGGTTCCGGTGCCCACCATCGCCGAGGCGGTCTTCTCCCGTTCGCTGTCATCCGCGGTCGATCTGCGCGCTCAGGGACTCCGCTTGGCCGGTCCCCGTCCCGTCGCTGAATCGTCGTCGTTGTCTCCGGACGAGCGTGCGGCTCGCATCGAGGAGATCGGCAAGGCCCTGCTGCTGGGCAAGGTGATGGCCTATGTCCAGGGCTTCCACGAGATCGCGGTAGGGGCAGCCGAACAAGGATGGGACATCGACCTCGGGGCGCTCGCCGGAATCTGGCGGGCCGGGTGCATCATCAGGGCCCGCCTGCTCGATCGAATCGTCGAGGCCTTCGACGTACCGACTCCGCCCGAGAACCTGCTCGCCGCCGACTTCGTCCGGGAAGTCGCCGACCGCTGCCAGGAATCCCTGCGGACGACCGTGGTCGAGGCCATCGGTCACGGAATCGCCGTGCCTGGACTGTCCTCGACGCTGGCCTACTTCGACGGACTGCGCACCGAGGCGGGCAGTGCCGCCCTCATCCAAGCCCAACGCGATCGCTTCGGTTCGCACACCTACGCACGCACCGACCGTCCCGGAATCTTCCATACCCTGTGGTCGGGGGATCGGGGCGAAGTCGAAGTCTGATCGTCGGGCCGCCTCGGTGATGGTCGACCGGAACGACGGGGCCGCCTCGGTGCGGGGTGAAACTGACGTTCGGCCGCCTCGGCGAGGGTCGCTGCGGTCTCACTGATCGACTCCGGTGGCCCGGATGGCGGACTGTCGATATGTTAGAGCCATGACTTTGCCACACGAAGATGTTGACCCGGACGGACTGCTCGAATACTCGGTGGTCTTCACCGACCGATCACTCAACCACATGTCGCAGCGGTTCGTGTCCGTGATGCAGGAGATCAACCGGATCCTGCGCTCGGCCTACGATGCCGATTCCGCTGCCATCGTCCCCGGCGGCGGCAGCTACGCCATGGAATCCGTTGCCCGTCAGGTCGCCACCGGCAAGAAGGCGCTGATCGTGCGCAACGGTCTGTTCTCCTTCCGCTGGTCGCAGATCCTCGACGCCGGAGCCATCGCCTCGGAGACGACCGTGCTCAAGGCCTCCGCGGACAGTGCCGAGCACCAGTCGCCGTGGTCGCCGGCCCCCGTCGCCGAGGTGGTCGCCGCCATCGAGCGCGAGAAGCCCGCTGTCGTGTTCGCTCCCCACGTCGAGACCGCCTCGGGGATGCTCCTGCCCGATGACTACGTTCGCCAGGTTGCCGAGGCTGTGCACTCGGTCGGCGGAATCTTCGTTCTCGACTGCATCGCCTCGGGCGCGGTGTGGGCGTCGATGACCGACCTCGGGGTCGACGTGCTCATCTCCGCTCCGCAGAAGGGCTGGAGCGGATCGCCGTGCGCCGGCTACGTCATGCTCAGCAAGGCCGGCCGTGCCGCCGTGGAGGCGTCCACCTCGACGAGCTTCGCGATGGATCTGAAGAAGTGGCTGTTCATCGCCGACGAATACGAAGCCGGCCGTGCGCCCTACCATGCGACGATGCCCACCGATGCTTTGGCGCACAATGCCAAGCTCATGGTCGAAAGCGAGGAGCGCGGCTTCGATAAGCTCGCCGCCGCGCAGGCCGAACTCGGACAGCGCGTGCGCGCGGTCTTCGCCGAACGCGGACTGCCCTCGGTGGCTTCGGACGAGTTCGCCTCGCCGAGCGTGGTCGTCGTCCACACCGACAATCCGAAGCTCGCGACCGGTGCCAGCTTCAAGGAAGTCGGTGTGCAGATCGCTGCCGGAGTGCCGCTGCAGTGCGATGAGCCCGAGGACTTCTCGAGCTTCCGCATCGGCCTGTTCGGTCTCGACAAGCTCGGCGACATCGACGGCACCATCGCGCGCCTCGAGGCCGCTCTCGACTCGATCGGCGTGACCGCAGAAGCCTGAGCACACACGCGCCGTAACCGGCACTGCCTACAGGCAGAACGCCGGGAAGCATCACGCACCGCCAATGCCACTGCCTACCGGTAGTCGCAGCACATACAGTCAGCGCCATAACCTCCCGTTGCAACGAGGGGTTATGGCGCTGACTGTATGTGGTGGCCCTGACAGTGAGGGGTGCTCGGCACCCTCATTTGCCTAGCGGTGAGCGATTCTCCCGAGCCTCAGGCAGTGTCTCCGAGGGCCACGACGTTGTCGGCGAGCCGTTCGTTGCTGCCGTACATGAAGTGGTTGGCCATGTTCTCGGAGAAGCGGCTCGCATCGGTGGTCAGTCCGACCGCCTCGGCGACCTCGCGGATGTGCATCGGGGTCGCGCCGCAGCACACTCCGATGTAGTTGACGCCCAGGTCATAGGCTTCCTTGGCGAACGCGCCGATCTCGTAGCGGTTGGTCTGCAGGGGATCGAGAGCGGTGGGGAACGTGCGTCCGTGCGGGGAGGCCACCTCGGCGCGGGGGTCGGAGAGGTTGAAGAACGTCGGCTCGTCCTCCGTGGTGCGGTAGGGGATCGGCAGGGCGCCGACGTGACAGGACACGGCCGCGCGGATCTCCCCCAGCCACGGCAACATGGTCGCGGGACCGCGGAAGCAGTTGAGGCCGACGACGTCGACGCCGAGCTGTTCGAGCCGCTGCGCGGTCTCGACGATCCCGACCCCGTCGGCCATCTCCTGGAAGGCCATCGGGGCGAGCGTGAGGACGACGGGCAGTCCGCTGGCCTTGGCGATCTCGGCGGCGGCGATGGCCTCACCAGCGAAGTAGAAGGTCTCGCCGATGATGAGGTCGGCACCTTCCTCGACCGCCCAGGCGACCATTTCGGCGAACATGGCCCGCACCTCGGACTGCTTGGACTCGTCGGCGGGGTCCCAGATGTTCGAGTTCGAAATGTTGCCGGCCATGAAGTTCCCGGGCTTGGCGTCGGCTACCGACCGGGCGATCTGGAGGGCGGCGCGGTTGAGCGGTTCGAGCAGATCTTCCTTGCCGATCACGCGCATCTTCTCGCGGTGCCCGTTGTAGGTGAAGGCCTCGACGATGTCGGAGCCGGCCCGCTGGAAGTCGACGTGGAGGGAGCGCAGGGCGTCGGGGAACTCGAGGGCCACCTCGGGGACGAACTCGCCGGCAGACAGATATCCGCGCTTCTCGAGCTCGAACAGGAAGCCTTCCGCGCAGATCACGGGGCCGGCATCGAGGCGTTGGGTCAGGGCGTTGGTCGCGGTCATGGATGCTCTCCGATTCGATGATGTGGCCGAGCCCGGGCAAACGGCCCGAACATTGTTATCACACCATCAATCGGCGCAGTGAGGTCTGTCACATCGACATAATTCGACGCTGAAGGCCATGGAAGGATACGAACCTCGCCGAGGCGGCCCGACCGAAAGCCTGCAACGCTGGGCTCCGGTGGGGTCCCCACAAAGATCAGCGACCGCCGAGGCGGCCCGATCGTCAGCGGTCCTCGTCGCCGCTGAGATAGACCGGCAGGCGACGGTAGCGCACTGCCCGCTGGGCTGCGCCGGCGGGCACCTCCTGAGTGGGTTCGTAGGTGGCGTTGTTCTGCGGAACCTCATGTGAACCCGGCAGGGGGTACGGCTCGCCGGCAACCGGGGCGGGGGAGGCGAAGGACTGCTGCTGACCGGGCTGCTGTTCGTAGCCGGGGGAGTGCTGGTAGCCGACTCCGGGCATGGGCTGCAACCCGAGACCCTGCCGGTCCGGTCCGTCACCCTCGCTGTACGCGTCCCCGGGGTGATAGGTGTCGCCGAGATAGCCGGCATCTCCACGGTGACCACGATCTCTGCGATTTCGCCCGCTGCGACCACGCTCTCCGCGACCTCGCCCGCTGCGACGGTCGGAGTCCTCCGGCCGGAGGAAGGGGAACGGTTTGAGCAGCAGGCCGGTGACGGTCGAGGACCACCAGCGCAGGGCTCGTTCGAAGGGCGACCAGGCGAGCAAGCCCGTCCAGACGACGGCCAGGGCCACACAGATGAGCAGGACGACGGCGTCGTGGAGGACGTTGCGGCTGTCGTCGAGGACCGGCTGCAGGGCGCGGACGACGAATCCGTGGAGGATGTAGACGGCGAGGCTGTTCTTGCCGATCGTCGCGATCGTGTCCTTCGTATTGCTCAACCAGGACAGAAGGGCCAGCGTCAGCAGCACCGCTCCGATGTCGACGATGAGTCGCAGTCCCACACCTTCGGGAACGCTGACGTCGAAATGGGCGAAGTTGAGGCTGCCGTAGAGCCAGTTGTAGTCGACCTGGTCGAGGAAGAAATATCCGACGGCCGCGAGGGCAGCGGCACTGAGACAGAGTTTCTGCCAGATCGCGAGGCTGCCCGCCCAGTCGATGATCTGCTTGCCGTAGAGCTTGCCGATGACGAAGAACGGCCAGAACGCCATCGTCCGAGCCGCGGAGAGTTCGGTGTCGAGGACCGGCAGCAATCCGCCGAAGAGCCCGACGACCAGAGAAGCGACGAGCATCGTGCGCGGGAATCGCTCGATGAAGGGGACCGTGATCATCCACCACGCCATCGACAGCAGGAACCACGTGTACCAGAACGGTCGGAGGAAGTCGTAGTCGGGATTGAGGCCGAAGAGCCACATCCACCCCCACATGAGCGGCAGCACCGTGGCGAGGAGGACGAAGTAGGTCAGAACCCGTTCGGCCAGCTTGTTCGACTTCGCCGTGATGCCGGCGAGGAAGACGAACGCCGGCATGTGGAACATGTAGATGAAGTACATCGGTGCGCCCAGGATCGGCGACTCCCATGGGGAGGTCCTGGCGAGGAGGTGGCCCAGAACCACCAGGAAGATGAGTATTCCCTTGGCGCGGTCGATGCGATAGTCCCGTGATGACACGCCGATACACTACCGCACCCGGCCGGATATGGGGAAAGTTCAGACCGTCGCCGAGGCGGTCGCCCGGTCGTGTGCGACGGTGCACTCGTGCGTGCGAACGGGGATGGAAACGACTAGCCGCGGGCGGCGCAGTTCACGCATTTGGCCGCGTAGGGGCGGGCCTCCAGCCGAGCCTCGGCGATGGGTCTGCCGCAGTCGATGCAGGTCCCGAACGTGCCCGCGTTCAGGCGGTCGACCGCCTCGGCGATCTCCTCGAGGCGGTTCTCGGACTGTTCGAGCAAGGTCGCGGCCTGCGACCGTTCGAAGGCGAGCGTCGCCCCTTCCGGGTCGTGCTCGTCGTCGCTGTTGTCGCCCTCACGAGCGGCCGAGACCTCATCGATTCCCTGAGTCAGGCGGTCGATGAGCGCCTGCGTCTCCGCTCGTTCCGCCTCGAGCAGGTCTCGCATCGTCGCTTCGTCGACCACTCAGGCCTCGAGAGCTTCGGACGCTTCGAGCCAGCGCAGCTCGAGTTCGTCGAGTTCGTCCTGAGACTCGCGGATCGCAACCGTGAGCTTGGCCAGTCCCTCGAAATCGGTCTGGTCGTGGGCGGCCATCTCCTCGTGCTTCTTCGCGATCTGAGTGTTCAGCTTTTCCATCCGCCGCTCGATCGACGACAGTTCCTTCTTCGCCGCCCGGGCTTCCGCGCCGGACAGCTTCGGAACCGAGGAGGATCCTCCGCTCGCCGAGGCGGCCCCACCGGAACCGGTCCCGTCGTTTCCCGCTGTGGCCCCGTTCGAACCGCCGGAAGCCCTGTTCGAACCTGCAGCGCCGCGACGTTCCTGTTCGGCTCGCAGCCGCAGATACTCTTCGACGCCGCCGGGAACATGGCGCAGACCGTTGTCGAGGATCGCGTACTGCTGATCGGTGACCCGCTCCAACAGGTACCGGTCGTGGGAGACGACGATGAGAGTGCCCGGCCAGGAATCGAGGAGATCCTCCATCGCCGCGAGCATGTCCGAGTCAACGTCGTTCGTCGGCTCGTCGAGGATGATGACATTGGGTTCGGCCATGAGCAGCAGCAGAAGCTGGAGTCGGCGCTTCTGCCCGCCGGAGAGCTCCTTGACCCTGGCGGACAGATGCTCCTTCGCGAAGCCGAGCCGTTCGAGCAGCTGGGCCGGAGTGAAGTCCTTGCCTTCGATGTTGAACGAGGTCTTCGACTCGGCGAGAACCTCGCGCACACGGGATTCGGCGATGCGGGCCAGATCCCTGAACTGCTGATCGAGCACACCGATCTGCACGGTCTTGCCGCGCTTGACCCGACCCGCATCGGGTTCGATCTCACCGGAGACCAGAGCTAAGAGCGTCGACTTCCCGGCACCGTTCGGACCGAGGATCCCGGTGCGCTCACCAGGGCCGATGCGCCACGTGACATCCTCGAGGATCGTGGTCTCGCCGAAGCGCTTGGACACGTCGAGCAGATCGACGACGTCCTTGCCCAGACGGGCCGTGGCCATCTTCTTCAGCTCGATCGGATTGCGCACCTCCGGCACATCGGCGATGAGCTGGTTGGCGGCTTCGATACGGAACTTCGGCTTCGACGTCCGGGCGGGAGCGCCGCGTCGCAGCCACGCGAGTTCCTTGCGCATGAGATTCTGTCGCTTCGCCTCGGTGGCGGCGGCGATCCGATCGCGCTCGACGCGCTGGAGGACATAGGCGGCATAACCGCCTTCGAAAGGCTCGACGATGCGGTCGTGGACCTCCCAGGTCTTCGTGCACACCTCGTCGAGGAACCACCGGTCGTGGGTGACCAGCAGCAGGGCTCCGGAATTCTTCGGCCACCGGCCGCGAATATGCTTCGCCAGCCACGCGATGCCGTCGACATCGAGGTGGTTCGTCGGCTCGTCGAGGATGAGCATGTCCCAATCGCCGATGAGCAGAGCCGCCAGGGCCACTCGACGGCGCTGACCGCCGGAGAGCGAGGAGATCTGCGCATCCCAATCGAGATCGGCGATGAGACCGGAGATGATGTCACGGGCCCGCGGATCGGCGGCCCATTCGTGATCGGCGGCATCGCCGACGACGGAGAAGCCGACGGTCGCCTCGTCATCGAGGTCATCGCGCTGGCCGAGCATGCCCAGACGCAGCCCGCCGCGATACGTCACGCGTCCGGAATCGGGTTCGATGGTGCCTGCGAGCATGCCGAGCAGGCTCGACTTACCGTCGCCGTTGCGGCCGACGATGCCGATCATGTCGCCGGACTCGACGCCGAGAGTGACCGAGTCGAAGACGACTCGCGTGGGGTATTCGAGGTGGAGGGCTTCTGCCCCGAGGAGATGTGCCATAGCAGGCTCTAGCCTAGTTCACCGCGGTTCGCCCGATTGACCGGATGGGCCAGTTCGGCCGGCCGCCGGCCGCATCGTTTGCCGCATCTTTCTGTCTCAAACACAAGGCGTTTTCTGTTCGCATTTCGGACCGATAACCCCACCGCATGACGGATTGTTTCTTTTTCATATCGGTGTCTGCGATTGAGGTGCTAAAGGACCTTTCCAAATGACCTCAGTGCATTAGACTGACCGAAACTCATCAAAATATGACAGTTCGTCCAGTGGTTTCACATTTTCGGTAAGGGCAGACAGGGCCCTCATCCGTGTGCGCTGTCTGTATCAGAAAAGAGAAAACGTGAAGAAGCTCGCTTCAGCGGTGTCGATGATCGCCGCATCTGCCCTGGTCCTCTCGGCTTGCGGCTCAGGTGGAGAATCCGGCTCCGACTACATGGCCTGCATGGTCTCCGACTCCGGCGGTTGGGACGACCAGTCCTTCAACCAGTCCGGCCGCGAGGGCATGGAGAACGCGAAGAAGAACCTCGGCATCGAAGAGAAGCTCGCCGAGTCGCAGGGCGACGCGGACTTCAAGCCGAACGTCGACAACATGGTGCAGCAGGGCTGCAACCTCACCTTCGGTGTCGGATTCCTCCTCGAGGACACGATCCAGGAAGCCGCAGAAGCGAACCCCGACCTCAACTTCGCACTCATCGACTCCACGTTCTCCGACGCCGACGGCAAGCCGGTGACCATCGACAACGCCAAGGCCGTCGTCTTCAACACCGCCGAGGCCGCGTACCTCGCCGGCTATGTTGCGGCCGCGACTTCGAAGTCGGGCAAGGTCGGCACCTTCGGCGGCATCCAGATTCCGTCGGTGACGATCTTCATGGACGGATTCGCCGACGGCGTGGACAAGTTCAATAAGGACAACAAGAAAGACGTCAAGCTGCTCGGCTGGAACAAGAAGAAGCAGGACGGATCGTTCTCCGGTGACTTCGAGAACCAGGGCCAGGGCCAGGAGCTGACCAAGCAGCTCATTTCGCAGGGCGCCGACGTGATCATGCCCGTGGCCGGGCCCGTCGGCCTCGGTGCCGCGGCCGCCGCGAAGGAAGCCGGCGACGTCAACCTCGTGTGGGTCGACTCCGACGGCTACGAGTCGACCGAATACGGCGACATCATCCTCACCTCGGTGGTCAAGCAGATCTCGCAGGCCGTCGAAGACACCATCAAGGAAGGCTCGGAGGACAAGTTCTCGAATGAGCCCTACGTCGGTACGCTCGAGAACGAAGGCGTGGGCCTCGCTCCGTACCACGACTTCGAAGACAAGGTTCCCGAGGACGTGAAGAAGAAGGTCGAGGATCTGAAGAAGCAGATCGTCGATGGCAGCCTGGTCGTCGAGTCTGAGAGCACACCGAAGTAAGCTCGTCGGTTAAACTGCAGGGCCGAGTTCTTTCGGCCCTGCAGTTTTCAAGTTTGTGAGGAGAACCGGAAGCAGTGAAACTCGAGCTTCGCGGGATGACCAAGGTGTTCGGATCGTTCGTGGCCAACGACCACATCGATCTCACCATCGAACCGGGCGAGATCCACGCCCTGTTGGGTGAGAACGGCGCCGGCAAATCCACCATGATGAATGTCCTCTACGGACTCTACGACGCCGATGGAGGAGAGATCCTCATCGACGACAAGCCGGTGAAGTTCTCCGGGCCGGGCGACGCCGTCGCTGCGGGCATCGGCATGGTCCACCAGCATTTCATGCTCGTGCCCGTGTTCACCGTCGCCGAATCCGTGGCGCTGGGCTACGAACCGACGAAGAGCCTCGGGCTCCTCGACATCAGCGAGGCGCGCAAGAAGGTCAAGGAGATCTCTTCGCGCTTCAATTTCAACATCGATCCCGATGCCCTCATCGAGGATCTGCCGGTCGGCGCCCAGCAGCGAGTGGAGATCATCAAGGCCCTGTCCCGGGATGCCGAGATCCTCATCCTCGACGAGCCCACGGCTGTGCTCACTCCGCAGGAGACCGACGAGCTGATCTCGATCATGCGCCAGCTCAAGGAGCAGGGCACGTCGATCGTCTTCATCACCCACAAACTCCGTGAGGTCCGCGCGATCGCTGATTCGATCACGGTCATCCGCCGCGGAAAGATCGTCGGAGAGGCCTCGCCGGAGTCGACCGAGACCGAGCTGGCCAGCCAGATGGTCGGCCGTGCCGTGTCTCTGACGACCGAGAAGGATGCCGCCGATCCCGGCGATGCCACCTTCCAGGTGCGCGGACTCACCGTCGTCGACAAGGCCGAGAACGTCGTCGTCGACGACGTGTCCTTCGACGTCCGTCGCGGCGAGATCCTCGCCGTCGCCGGTGTCCAGGGCAACGGGCAGACCGAACTGGCCGAGACGATCATCGGTCTCACCGAACCGCGGTTGGGCACGATCACCCTCGACGGGAAGAAGCTCGTCGGGGATTCGGTCAAGGACCGCCTCGGTGCCGGTATCGGCTTCGTTCCCGAAGACCGGTCGACCGACGGCATCATCGCGGAATTCGCGATCCGCGAGAACATGATCCTCGACGTCTACGACCGTGAGCCCTATGCCAAGGGTCTGAACATGCGATCGAAGGTCATCAGCGAGGAGGCGAAGAAGAAAGTCGAGGAGTTCGACATCCGCCTCGGCAGCGTCTCCGACCCGATCTCGACCCTCTCCGGCGGAAACCAGCAGAAAGTGGTGCTCTCCCGCGAGCTCGGCCGCGATCTGCGACTGTTCATTGCCAGCCAGCCCACCCGCGGACTCGACGTCGGATCGATTGAATTCGTGCACAAGCGCGTCATCGCCGAACGCGATTCCGGCACCCCCTGCATCATCGTCTCGACCGAACTCGACGAGGTCTACGGCCTCGCCGACCGAATCGCCGTGATGTACGCCGGGCGCATCGTCGGCATCGTGGGACCCGAGACCTCCCGCGAAGCACTGGGCCTGATGATGGCCGGCGTTCCCGCCGACGAAGCCCTCGAAGCAACGGACGAAGACTCAGCCACCACCTCGGCGGAGGAGACCAAATGACGACTGATATCTCACCGGCGGCTCCTTCCGCGGCACCGCCGCCGGAGTCCGAGACCGAGGACGGCAAGGAACAGACTCTGCTCCAGCAGATCATGTCGGGATCCTGGCTGGTCTCGCTGCTGGCGATCGTTCTCGCCCTTCTGTTCGGCGGTGTCCTCATCGCCGTGTCGAACGCGGAGGTCGTCGCGGCGGCCGAGAACTTCTTCGCCGCTCCCGGCGAGTTCTTCGCCACGCTCTTCCGGACCGTCGGCAACGCCTATTCGGCGCTGTTCCGCGGAGCGGTCTTCGACTGGGACGCACGCACCACCGAACGCGCCATCCGCCCCCTGACCGAATCGATGGTCTCGGGCACCCCGCTCATCCTCACCGGTCTCGGCATCGCCTTGGCCTTCCGCTGCGGTCTGTTCAACATCGGCGGTCAGGGCCAGGTCATCCTCGGCGCGACCATCGCCGGATTCCTCGGCTACGCGCTGCCGCTGCCTCCCGTCGTCCACATGCTCGTGGCCGCGATCGGCGGAATCATCGGCGGTGCGATCTGGGCGGGAATCGCCGGTGTCCTCAAGGCACGCACCGGTGCCAACGAGGTGATCGTGACGATCATGCTCAACTCGATCGCCGGCTACGCACTGGGCTACCTGCTCAAGCAGAACTGGTTCACGCACACGACCTCGGCGAACCCGCAGTCCCGCGTCATCGACGACTCCGCGCAGATGTTCCTGCTGCTGCCACCGCCGTTCCGTCTCCACTTCGGGTTCGTCATCGCCATCCTCGCCACGATCTTCGTGTGGTGGCTGCTCGAGCGTTCGACGATCGGCTTCGAGTTCAAGGCCGTCGGCGCGAACCCGCACGCGGCCCGGACCGCAGGCATCTCCGTGTCGAAGGTGACGATCCTCGTCATGATCGTCGCCGGTGCCCTGGCCGGACTCGGCGGTGCCGCTCAGGTGCTCGGCACCGAATACAAACTCACCGGCGGAATCAGCGGATCGATCGGCTTCGACGCCATCACCGTCGCCCTGCTGGGACGGTCGAAACCGCTGGGGACGTTCCTTGCGGGCCTGCTCTTCGGCGCGTTCAAGGCCGGCGGCTACCTCATGCAGTCCCAGACCGGTACGCCGATCGACATCGTCCTCGTCGTCCAGTCCGTCATCGTGCTGCTCATCGCGGCCCCGCCCCTGGTGAGGTCGATCTTCCGGTTGCCCACACCGGTGCTCAAGCGGAAGGAGGACTGAGATGACTGCTCAGACCATGGATAAGACACCTTCGATCCAGGTCAAGGCGCTTGCGCCGATCGCCTGGAAGTTCCCGATCGTCTATACGATCCTCGCCCTCGTCTCGCTCATCTTCTTCGGCCTCATCGGCCGTGACGGGGAGACGACCTTCCGGGTGGCCACCGGCGGAGACTTCTTCGCCATCCCCGACTTCGCCGTGTCCTCGACCGCGGCGGGGCTGACGCTGGGCATCCTGCTCATCATCATGGCCGCTGTGTCCATCTATGTGGCGATCAGGCGCATCGACCTCGGCTCGTGGTTCCCGATGCTCTTCGGCGTCATCTTCGTTCTCTCCTTCCTCGCCTGGGCCGGCGGCGGATCCGGAGGCGTCATCCCGCTGACGACGCTGCTCGCCGGTGCCCTGGCACTGTCCGTGCCGCTGATCTTCGGCGCCATGTGCGGTCTCGTGGGAGAACGTTCGGGCATCATCAACATCGCCATCGAGGGCCAGCTGCTGGCCGGTGCGTTCCTCGCCGCGGTGGTCGCCTCGGTGGTGAAGAACCCCTACGCAGGACTTCTCGCCGCTCCCATCGCCGGTGCCCTGGTCGCCGTGGTGCTCACCTTCGTCGCGGTGAAGTACTGGGTCAACCAGATCATCATCGGCGTGGTCCTCAACGTCCTCGTCGTCGGCATCACGAGCTTCCTCTACTCGACGGTTCTCACCCAGGACCCGGGACTATGGAACTCCCGCCAGAAGCTGCCGAACCTGCCGATCCCGCTGCTCTCGGACATTCCGGTGCTCGGACGGGTGCTGTTCGACCAGAACATCCTCGTCTACATCATGTACGTCGTCGTCATCGCGCTGCAGATCTTCGTGTTCCGCTCGAAATGGGGTCTGCGGATGCGCGCCGTCGGTGAGCACCCGAAGGCGGCGGACACCGTCGGCATCAAGGTCAACTTCACTCGTGTGCGCAATACGCTGCTCGCCGGTGCCATCGCAGGCCTCGGCGGTGCCTTCTTCACCGTCGGCTCCGGATTGGCGTTCGGCAAGGAGATGTCGGCCGGACAGGGCTATATCGCCCTGGCCGCCATGATCCTGGGCAAGTGGAACCCGAAGGGTGCGCTGTTCGCTGCCCTGCTGTTCGGCTTCTCCAAGAGCCTCGGCAACACTCTGCAGTCCATCGGCACCCCGGTGGCCAACGAGCTGCTGCTCATGCTGCCCTACATCGTCACCGTCTTCGCCGTCGCCGGATTCGTCGGTCGGGTCCGCCCGCCGGCCGCGGAAGGTGTGCCCTACGTGAAGTGAGCCCCGCCTCGGCGATGGATCGGCATTTCCCCTCGATCACCCCACAGTCACCACCCGAAGGAAGAGATATCCCCATGACTGCCCCCGAACCCCGCGCTTCCGCACCCGAGTCGACCGACCCGGTCTGGAGCGAGGAACCCACCCCGGTCAGCCCCGAAGACCTCAGCGAAGGCACCTGGGAGCTGCTGCGAGCCGAGGCGACACGGGCGATGACGAAGGCCTATGTGCCGTACTCGAACTACCCTGTCGGAGCCGCCGGTCTCGTCGACGACGGTCGCATCGTCGGCGGCTGCAATATCGAGAATGCCTCGTTCGGGGTGACGCTGTGCGCGGAATGCTCGCTGGTCTCCGAGCTGTTCATGACCGGCGGGGGCCGCCTCGTCGCCTTCGACTGCGTGGACGGAGAGGGCAACACCCTCGTTCCCTGCGGGCGATGCCGACAGCTGCTGTTCGAACACGGGGGCAACGAGCTCGTCATCAACATGCCCAGCGGACGCGCCCCGATGTCCGTGGTCCTGCCCGAAGCCTTCGGCCCCGAACACCTGGCCGGGGCGCACGACGGCCATGAGGCCAAGCACTGACGAGTCCTACCCCCGCCGAGGCGGCTGTGGCCCGGAGTGTCACCACAGGGATTGATGACAACGAAGATTTCGACGACAACGCACGCATCGTCGACAACACAGATTTCGACGAGAACGAAGGATTGAGACCGTGAGCGTAGAAGCATTCGACACCGTCGACGTCATCGCCGCAAAGCGAGATGGCCGAGCCCTGAGCAAGGAGCAGATCGACTGGGTCATCGACGCCTACACTCGGGGTGCTGTCGCCGAAGAGCAGATGGCGGCCCTGGCCATGGCGATCTTCATCAACGACATGGCACCGGTTGAGATCGCGCACTGGACGCAGGCGATGATCGACTCCGGTGAGCGCATGGACTTCTCGTCCCTGTCCCGGCCCACCTCGGACAAACATTCGACCGGGGGAGTCGGCGACAAGATCACCCTGCCCCTGGCCCCGCTCGTCGCCGTCTTCGACGTGGCCGTCCCACAGCTCTCCGGCCGCGGCCTCGGCCACACCGGAGGCACCCTGGACAAGCTCGAATCGATTCCCGGCTGGCAGGCGGGACTGAGCAACGAGGCGATCGTCGACCAGCTCGAGGACGTCGGCTCCGTCATCTGCGCCGCCGGATCCGGATTGGCGCCGGCCGATAAGAAGCTCTACGCCCTGCGCGACATCACCTCGACGGTCGACTGTATCCCGCTCATCGCCTCCTCGATCATGTCGAAGAAGATCGCCGAGGGCACCTCCGGTCTCGTCCTCGACGTCAAGGTCGGCTCCGGTGCGTTCATGAAGGACCTGGCGAAGGCTCGCACACTCGCGCAGACGATGGTCGAACTCGGCAAGGCCGCAGGCGTCAACACCTCGGCGCTGCTGACCGATATGTCCACGCCCTTGGGCCTGACCGTCGGCAATGCCCTCGAGGTCCGCGAATCCGTCGAGGTCCTCGCCGGCGGCGGACCCGCCGACGTCGTCGATCTCACAGTGGCTCTGGCGGAGGAGATGCTGCGCCTGGCAGGCAAGACCGATGTCGATGTTCGAGCCGCGCTGGCCGACGGTCGGGCCATGGACAAGTGGAAGCAGATGATCCGCGCCCAGCACGGCGACCCGGACGCCGCTCTGCCGGTCGCCGAGCACACTGAGGTCGTCACAGCGACCGACTCCGGGGTGCTTACGAAGCTCGACGCGCTGGGCGTCGGGGTGGCATCGTGGCGTCTCGGCGCCGGACGGGCACGGAAGGAAGACCCGGTCCAGGACGTGGCCGGAATCGAACTGCACGCCAAACCAGGGGACACGGTCACGGCCGGTCAGCCGCTCATGACACTGCACACGGCGACCCCGGAACGGTTCGAGCGCGCCATCGAGGCTTTGGAGTCCGCGGTCGAGATCGGCGGGGATGCCGCCTCGGTGCCGGAATCGATCGTCTTCGACACGATCACCTGAGCCGAATCGCACACTCTCAGCACTGCCGCGCGGCCGCTGGCCTCGCTACGCTGGACCTGATGACTCTGCGCGGCACCTGCACGCGCAACCATGCACGACCACGCAACCTTGCACGACCACTTCTGGAGGACCGAATGACCAGCCGCACCGATGTCGCGAACATCATCGACCACACCCTGCTCAAGCCCGAAGCGACCCGCGCCGACGTCGATGCCCTCGTGGCGGAGGCGAAGGAGCTGGGCGTGCTCGCGATCTGCGTGTCACCGTCCATGCTGCCGGTCACCGATCCGGGTGAGCTCGTCGTGGCGACCGTCGTCGGGTTCCCCTCCGGCCAGGTGAAGCCGGAGATCAAAGCCGCCGAGGCTGCTCAGGCCGTCGCCGACGGTGCTGCCGAAGTCGACATGGTCATCAACATCGGACAGGCCGTCGCCGGGGACTTCGACGGACTCGAGGCCGATATCCGCGGCGTCGTCGAGGCCAGCGGGGACGCCCTCGTCAAGGTCATCATCGAATCGGCTGCGCTCAACGACGAGCAGATCGTCGAGGCCTGCCGCCGCTCGGAGGCCGCAGGAGCCGGATTCGTCAAGACGTCGACCGGTTTCCACCCGGCCGGAGGCGCCAGCGCTCATGCTGTGTCTCTCATGCGCGAGACCGTGGGCGACCGCCTCGGGGTGAAGGCCTCCGGCGGAATCCGCACCGCCGAAGCCGCCGAAAAGATGATCGCTGCCGGCGCGTCCCGCTTGGGCCTCTCCGGCAGCACCGCAATCCTCAACTCCCTCTAATTGCTACCTGACGGCGGCCCAGCTACCTCGCGCGAGGTAGCTGGGCCGCCGTCAGGTAGTTCTGGGAGTGTCAGAGGGCGATGGCTTCCCGGATCTTAGTGACGGCCTTCTGCGCCGTTCGCTGTTTGATGAGGCCCTCTTTTGCATGGGCCGCGATCCCCAGGGTCGACTCTCTCCGGTCGAGTACGACGATGACGTAGGCCGGATTCATCGACGCGAAGCCTGATCCGATGACACCGCGGATGGTGACGACAGGGTCGTCGGTCGCAGGAATGTGTGCGGACACCAGCTGAGTCACCTGATTGAGAACGCGTTCGGTCTCATCCGGTGGAACTTCGATGACGGCGTGATGGGTTTCGGTCTTCAGCCGCTTCGCCGACCATTCGGCACCGAGTCGACCGGCACCGAAGACGCTGCTGCTTTCGCCCAGTGATCCCAGCAGGCTGGTCAGAACCGCGTCGACCTCTGGATCGTGAGGAACGTCCATCGTTACCTCCTTCTTATTTCTACGGGCCCTAAATACTACGTGACGGCGGCCCAGCAACCTCGCGCGAGGTTGCTGGGCCGCCGTAAGGTAGTAATTAGAGGGCGAAGAAGGTTTTGAGCTCGGTGGTGATCGTGTTCAGGCGCTCCGTTAGGGCCGGTTTGAGCGAGGCGCTGGCCGAGGCGGTCGGTAGGCGCACTCCGGCGCTGGCCGCAGCACGTGCATCGGCCTCGGCCGCAGCCTGGATTTCCGAGGGTTCGGCGACGACCTCGAGATAGCATTTCAGTTTCGGCTCGGTACCCGAAGGACGCACGATGACCCGCGAGTTCGACTCCGAGCGGAGCAGGATTCCATCGGTCGGCGGCAGCCCCTCATACCCTGCCGACAGGTCGTGGACCTCGGCGACCGGGGAGCCGGCAAGAGCGGCCGGAGGGTTCTCACGCAGCTTCGCCATCGCCGTGCCGATGATAGAGACATCGTCGAGACGGAAACTCAGCGGAGCGGTGGCGAAGTATCCGTCGCGATTGCGGATGCGATCGAGCTCGGCCTCGATGCTGCTGCCCGCAGCCTTGAGCCGTGAGGCCAGCGCTGCGAACGTCACAGCCGCCGAAATCCCGTCCTTGTCGCGTACGATCATAGGGTCGACGCAGTAGCCGAGTGCTTCTTCGTAGCCGAAGACAAGCCCGAGACTGGCACGAGATATCCACTTGAAACCAGTGAGTGTGTTCACTGCGGCGAAACCGTGGCTCTTAACCGCAGCCGCGAGAGCCCGGGAGGACACGATCGAGTTCGCGAAAACGGCGCCGTCTGAACCGCTTTCTGCGAGTCGGCCGGCGAGGTCCTCACCCAACAGTAGCCCCACCTCGTCGCCGGAGAGCTGACGGTAGCCGATGGCCGCCGACTCATCCGGGATGGCCGCGGAGAATCGGTCGGCATCCGGATCGTTGGCGATGATGAGTTCGGCACCGACCGCACGGGCCAGGGCAAAGGACTCATCGAGTGCGCCGGCTTCCTCCGGGTTCGGGAAGGACACCGTCGGGAAGTCCGGATCCGGTGCCTGCTGGGAGGCCACCGGGTGGAGGCTTGTGAACCCGGTGCGGGTCAGAGCAGCCTCGGCGACTCCGGCACCGACACCATGCAGCGAGGTCAGCACGATCGAGAGATCCGACTCCGCCCGGACACCCAGATCGTCGATGCGCGACAGATAGTCCTCGACGATCGACTCGTCGAGGTGCTGCCACCCGGACTCAGCCCGAGGCGCAGAAGCGACGGATTCCACGGCCGCGATCTTTTCGGCGATGAGCGCATCGGCCGGGCTGACGATCTGGGCGCCAGAACCCGCGAGAGCATCAGCCTCCGACCCTATCTCCTGCAGCGGACGCTGTCCCAGGTAGACCTTGTACCCGTTGTCAGCCGGTGGGTTGTGGCTGGCCGTGACCATGACACCTGCATCAGCCCCGCGCTTCAACAGAGCATAAGCGAGCAGCGGGGTCGGCAGCTGCTCGGGCAGCTGAATCGCGACTCCGCCGGCGGCGGTGATGACGGCGGCAGTGTCGGCGGCGAACTCCGCGGACTTGTACCGGGCATCGCACCCGATGACGACTTGGAAGCCCTCACCGACGGCGTCTGCGAGGAATGCGGCCAGTCCGGCGGCGGCACGGATGACGACGGCTCGGTTCATCCGGTTAGGGCCGGCGGCGATCTCGCCGCGCAGACCGGCCGTGCCGAAGACGAGGGGACCGGAGAACCGGTCCTCGAGATCGGCGACCGCCGCCTCGTCGCCGCTCTCGGCCTCGGCGAGGATGTGCTCCAAGGAGATGGCCGTCTGCGGATCAGGGTCGTCGGCGATCCAGGCACGGACCACCTCGGCGTCGAATCCATTCGTGAAGCGGTCGGCTACGCGGGTCATATGAGGTCCTTTGCGAATTCGCGGTGGCGGGGCGGGGGAGCGCGGAGTGGGGCTGGCCGTCTCAGAGCTTCGCGACGATGTCGGCGAGCAGACGGGAGATGCGCGGGGCGGCCGCGGCTCCGGCTTCGATGACCTCTGCATGAGAGAGCGGGGTCTCCTGGATGCCGGCGGCAAGGTTCGTCACCAGCGAAATTCCCATGAGTTCGAGCCCGGACTGACGTGCGGCGATGGCCTCCAACGTCGTCGACATTCCCACCAGATCGGCACCGAGGACCCCGGCCATGCGCACCTCAGCGGGGGTCTCGTAATGAGGTCCGCGGAACTGTGCGTACACCCCCTCGTCGAGCGTCGGGTCGATCTCCTTGGCGATGGCTCGCATACGCGGGGAGTACAGATCGGTGAGATCGACGAAGTTCGCGCCCTCGATCGGAGAGGTGCCGGTGAGATTGATGTGATCGGAGATGAGCACCGGAGTGCCGGGCCCCCAATTGCGGTTGAGCCCGCCGCACCCGTTCGTCAGCACCAGCGAGGAACAGCCGGCAGCCGCGGCGGTGCGCACACCGTGGGCAACCGCCCGGACACCCTTGCCCTCGTAGTAGTGGGTGCGCGATCCGAGGACGAGCGCATGCTTGCCGCTGGCTTCGATGCGCACCGTGCGCAACGTCGCGCCGTGGCCCTCGACGGCGGGGGCGTGGAATCCGGGGACCTCCGCCGCGGAGATCTCGGCAACGGTCTCGCCGAGGAGGTCCGCCGCCCCACCCCAACCGGAGCCGAGGACGAGCGCGATGTCATGGGCTTCGATGCTCGCGTTCGCGTTGATGGTCGTGGCCGCGGCGTGCGCGGCGGCGGTAGGATCGCTTAAGTCAGTCATGACGCCAAGATTATCAAGTTCCCCACCGCCCAAGGAGCGAGCACATGCCGATTCGAGAGCTGACCGACGGTGACGATCTGCGCCTGAATGAGGTGTTCGCCGACGCGACCACCCCGGCCGGTCATATGGCCAGGTCCTTGTTCCGTCCGTCCTCGGATTCGCCGTTGATCCGCTCCGTCGTCGCCGAGGTGGTCCCCGACGTTCCCGTCGGAGCCGCCGCGATCGCCGAATCCCCGCTTCACCCCTACCGGGCGTGGGTCCACGTCGAGGTCGCCGCCGAGGAGCAGGGACATGGTCAGGGGCGTGAACTCTTCGACGCAGTGTGCGCGGAGACGCGGGGAACCGCACTCGAGGGCCTCGATCTGCGTGCCCGTGTGCACGCCGGCAGCCCGGGAGAGGGCTTCGCGCAGGCGCTCGGGTTCACTCCGTTGACAACGACCCGCGTGATCCGGGTCCCCGCTGGTGCTCTGCCTCCGGCCGGCGGCGGTCGGGCCGAGGACCTCGAGATCGTTGCTACCGGTTCGGTGAAGCTGACGAAGGCATTCCTCGCCTGGTACACCGCCGTCAACCGAGACGATGCCGTCGGTCAGCTGACCATCGGACAGGTGAATAACGCTTTCCTCTCCGAGGCGGCCGGAGCTCATGGTGCCGCGCTGCTGAACGGCGCTGCCGGAACCGCCGAGGCGGGTGGACTCAGCGCCTTCGCCGTGTCCTATGCGCGGGAGGCCGATGAGACCGCCGGTGTTCTGCCCTCGGCCGGTGAACCGGGTGCCGGAGATGCTGTCGGGGACGGCAGGGCCACCGTCGATCAGGTCGACGAGGAACCGCCGACCGAGCTCATCCTCGGGTCGATGTTTGAGACTCGCGACGATGCCGCAGACACCACGGGTGAGGACTTCGCCGCGGCCGTCGCCGATGCCGAACTCCTGTTGGCCAGGCTGTCGGTCGACGCCGATGTCGTCATCGAAGTCACGAGCGGAATGCCCGTGATCTCCTCGCTCGCCGATCGACTGCTCGACGCCGGAACCGCCACTGAGCTCTACCGCTACGAGACTCTCTCAGGACCGCCTGCCGACGTCAACTGACTCAGGCTCGACTCCCGTTGGGCTGAAGAGGCGAACAGGGCGAGCCCGGTCCTCGGTGACGAACCAGCCCGTCCCCGGCAGCCCGTCGAGCGGGGCCTGTCGCAGCACTCCGAGCCCGGTGAGATCTTGCCTGGTATGCGCACCGAGCACGAGAAGCGGTCCGAGACTCTGTGCCTTCGCCAGAGAGGAACCATAGCCGGGAGTGAACCGTGTCGGCACAGTGAGCACATGGAAGCGTCCGTCGAGCAGATCCCAGTCGTCTGGTTCCGATTCCATGTGCACATCGTCGTGGACAGAGACCCCGCCGAGGCGGCCCAGGTACGTCGCGAATCCGGTCTTGCCGCTCTGCGGAGAACCGCGAACGGTGAGCACTGAACCGTCTCGCCGCGGATCCCACACCACGAGGTCGTCGAAAGCATCAACGCCGACCGGGATGCAGCCCGGCATGCCGCTGAAGGGTTCCTCGCCCACGCCCACAGATTGGTCAAGCCCCCGCCAGCGTGGAGCGAATCCCTTCCGGGCCTCCGGAATGCCGGGTGATCCGCCGAGGATGCTGGTGCCCGCCTCGGACATCGACGAATCGAATCGTGCCGCATCACCGGGTGCGAACTGCACATCAGCACCGTCCCCGCCGGCGGCCTGCGCGCGGGGACCGCGGATGACGGCGCGGAGATCCGGCCACGAACCGGCGAATCGCTGCCGGCTGAGCCCGACGCTCGTTCCGTCTTCGCCGGCCTCGGGCGGAAAGATGATCTGGGTGGAGAAACGAGAGCTCCTGCTCGTCATATTCCGGCACCCGGCGAGCAGGAACACGAGATCCGATTCGGCACCATGTCCGAGGAGACGTTCGGCCCGTTCGGCCCAGTAGTGGTCGAGCGAGTCGACGAACTCGGCCCAATTGCTGCAGACGATCAGGCTCGGTGGCTGTCGACTCTGCCTCGACCCGGTCGGGGAATCTGTGCTTTCACCGGCGCGCGAGAATCTGCTCGGGTCCCCACGGGCAGAGAGATGGTCGAGCACCGCCTGAATCCGCCAGCCCGAGCTCAATCCGCAGCTGATCTCGGCCCAGTCGAGGACCGCGGCGATTCTGCCGATCGCGATGATCCGTCGGGTCGGAGCGGCCGCTCGTGCCATGGTCGCAAGCACGGATTCCACGGTGTCCGGGCTGCCGCCTGTGAGGATCGTGGATCCATCCACGTCCGGGTCGAATGACCACATCTGCTGCCGCTGCTGACTGGGAACATCGATGATCCCCGTGACTGTCGGCGCGAATTCACCACCGTCCGTCACCGGTCCCGCAGAGGAAGCGGCGAGCTCACCATCAGGATGGGCCAGTGCCCCTGCCGCCCAGGCCGGCATCTCTTCAGGTCCCGGCAAGGGAGGCAACACCACCTGTCGATGAGCCGAAGCGTCCTCGGCCCTGGCGATGTCGTGAGCCGCGGCGATGATGTTGTCGACGTGAACGCCGTGGGCGCCGCTGGCCAGGGACGGAACCGGCCCCGGAACCCAGGGACGAACGCGAGGGCGGAGGGCCGCCTCGGTGTGGGCGTCATTTCCGAAAGGAACCGCCACGCGGAATCGGGAGACGCAGATCCCGGAGTCCAGACAGGCGGCGCCGGGCTTGTCCGCGGGCAGGAACGCACCCGCCTCGGAGCCGATGACGTCGAAGGAATCGGTCTCATCGCGCACTCGCAGGCACACGCGAATGTTGATGTTCGCCTTCATCTGCCCGGTGACGACGCCCATCGGGCGCTGAGTGGCGAGAATGAGGTGGACGCCGAGGGACCGGCCGAGAGCTGTGAGGTGTTCGAGGAGGTCGGCGGCGCGAGGATGAGTGGCCATCAGCGCATGGAACTCGTCGATGACGACGACGAGTCGTGGGGGAGGATCGGCGAGATCGGCGACATCGGCACACCCGTGATCGGCCAACAGCCGCTCTCGATGGGTGATCTCGGCGCGCACGGAGACGAGAGCGCGAAAGGCGAGACCGGAGTCGAAGTCGTCGAGCACACTGTCGGTGTGAGGCAGATCCTGCAGCGGTGAGAACGTGGCCCCACCTTTGAAATCGATGAGGACGAAACACAATCGCCGAGGCGGCTGTGCCAAGGCCATCGACAGCAGCCATGTCTGCAGGAGCAGGGATTTTCCGCTGCCCGTGGTGCCGGCGACGAGAGCGTGAGGACCGTCGGAGAACAGATCGACGCCGACGTCGCCGTCGGTTCCGCGCCCGATCGGCACCGACCCCGAGGTAGGAGACCGCCACCGTTGTCGGATGGCCTCGGGTGCATCGTAGCAGAGCTCGCCGAGACCATGGTCGGGCCAGGTGCGGGGGCCGCTTTCGGCTGAGCGGCCACAGTGCAGAGTGACGAATCGCGCGGCCGGCATGAGTGTGGCGACGAGTGCCCGTCCTGGCACCGGGCCACCGGGCGCAGTCGAGGACGTGGTGCGTGCCTGCGCGAGAGAGCCCACCGTCAGCGAGACCGCGGAGCCGGCATGCGGGGCGGTGAGCGTGAGCACGGCGGGGTGAACCGCCTCGTCGAGGGTGATCGAGATGGCATCGTCGATGCCGGCGTCTGGGCGTGAGCCTGACCCGCCCGTGGTCGATGCGTGGTCGGTGGAGAACCCGGTGCCTGCCAGTTCCGGCAGCAATGAGAGTTCGGGACTCGGTCGCCATCTGAATCGCCGATCGGACAGCCAGGCGAAGGCCATGGTGCGCAGGACTGCGGGTGTTCCGCTGACGGTGACCGTGGTCGTACGTGGATCGATGCGGACCGGCATATCGGTGCAGACGATCCGACCGTCGATGTGGTCTGTTCCATGCTGCAGCCGTTCGTCGATAGTGAGGTCGCTGAAGACCGTCCCGAAACCCAGACACAGACCAGGGGACGAGAAGATCATCTGACGGTGCGACGTCTCCAGGTGGCTCAGCCTGGCCCGCGCCTCGGCCAACGCCTCGTCGCGGTCAAGTCGACATTGCGCGCTGTCGCGAGTGAAGCGCTTCTTCTCCACCACGTAGGCGACCCACCCGGAGAGCGGGGCCGAGACGCTGAAGAGCAGGAACCACCACATTCCGGTGGCCACGGCCAGCACCACGCCGATGCCGACGGGGATGAGGAACGTCCACCACTGTGGGGGTCTGGCCGGCCGAGGATCGTCGACCGTCTTCGGGGCGATGTGGATGTCATTGCTGTGGTGCAGCGGCGGGGACCGGATCGGCGGAGCCGAACGGGCAGCCGAGGAAGAAGTGCCGACTGAAGAACCGAATGACGGGCCCGGTGCGAGCACAGTCGCACCCAGAGCTACGGCGGGCCCAGTCCCCGTGGCATCGAGTCGCAGCGGCTGAGGGGCGCGGGAGATGCTGGGGTCGATGATGGTCAGACAGTCGGGGTGGGGCAGTCGAGACAAGTGGGCCCGCCGTGGGTCGAGCGTCAGGGTGAATCCCGCATCCGGTCCTGCCAGGACGGACACGTTCGTCCGCGCGGAGTCGGCACAGTCGTCGGTGGTGCGCAGAACATTCGCCCCAACAACAGTGATGGGATTGAGTCTCTGCCAATGACCCCAGCTGATCGACTCGATTCTGTGGTTGTCGAGCCGGTTGCCGGCGGCCAAGTCCTGGGAAGTCAGTTCCGGTCCGAGGGCAGACCGGAAGACCTCGAGGGCCGGTTGGGCTGATTCGGCTTCGATGCTCATGCTCGTGACGGCTCCGTTCGTCTCAATACGGTGGATGAGTCCCAGGGTTCTCATGCCCACAGACTCACCGCGAGCGCATGGCTTGGGCAAGAGCGAGAATGCGCCCTGTGGATACGCTTTGGGCATCCACAGCCTCAGGATGCGTGAGTGGAGCCTGTGCCCACAGGAATCGGCGTCGAGGTGGAGACGGCTCGGGTTGATCAGTCGAGGCGCAGGGCACCCCGGGCATAAGCGGTGGCGTGGAGGTCGATGAGGCCGGGGACGAACGGCGAGAGCAGCGCCGGAGAATAGCGGGCTTCGATGCGGATGCGCACCGAATGCGTTCCATCGGCGTCGGCGCTCAACCGCAGATTGCCCATGTCCTTCGGAGTCGGCACTGCGTCGAGGTACCGTCCGGCGGCGCGTTTGGCCGCTGGAGGTGAGAACACGAGACCGGGATCGTCTCCGGGAGCGGGTTCGAATGAGTCCGAGGCCGCCAGCGCCGCAGAATCGGCCAGCCCCTGCAGCTCTCGGCGGGCCATGTGCAGGTCGGTCAGGGCAGCGATGAGGAAGGCGAGCAGCAAGGCGATGACGACGAAGCCGATCGCCAGCGGCGTGATCGACCCGGCATCCGAATCATGATCCGATTCGCGGCCGATCTGCGATTCGCGTCCCCGTTCACAGCGGTGCCCTCCCGCGGTCGGCATATCACTGATGTCCTGTGGCGACGACGTCGGTGTGGTTTGCGCGCAATGTGATGTGTGGAGACCGGTCGGAGCCGAAGAGGAGCGGGAACCCGGGCAGTGACACTTTCGTCTCGACTCGAGCGGTGACGAGAGAGCCGGCCTGTCCACAGGGTCCGGCACACGAGTAGGTGATGGAAGTCGGCGCATCACGCAGCCCGAAGTCCGCGAAATGCATTTTCGCGACGGCATGGGCGCGAGCCTCCGAGGGGTTCGCGTCGCGGGCGGCGATACGTGAGGCCGACATCGCCGCCGAGGTGGTCGCATAGCTGGCCGCCTGCAGCTGGGAGAGGGTGAGCATGAGGTAGATGACCGGGATGAGCAGGACGATGGAGGCGAAGATGAACTCGATGACCGCCGTTCCTTCGTCTGCGTCGTCGGTCGCGACTCCCTGAACGAACGCGGGTTCAGTCACGGTCGACGTCCTCGACGATGGATCGTCCGCGCAGGTCCCAGACCTCGGCGGGTCCCCAGAGCCCGAGGACGGGCAGCGGGGTCGTCACCCTCACCTCGACGATCTCGACGGCACCGCGCTGTGACGTCGAGACTGTGACCTTCTGGGCATAGCGCTCGCCCACGGACACTCGGATGAGGTCGCGGGTGAGCTTCTGCCCGTCGCGCGGAGTCTGATCGGCCAGGCTCGCCTGCCTCGCCCCTGCGATGGCGGAGTCGATGACAGTGTTGCGGACGTGGATGACGAGACCGATCTGCAGGGCGCCGGCCAGGATGAGGGCCAGCAGCGAGGCGATGAGGGCGAACTCGGCGACGGCGGATCCCGAATCGCTGTGCTCGCCTGCCTCCGTCATCGAGGCAGCCCTCCTCCGACTTCCCGGTAGTGTCTCGTCGCCACTGGTCACAGCTGGGTCACCCGGCCCCGCGGACCTTGTTCATCGCGTCTTGGAACATCGAGGTGAAGGCCTCGCCGGCCAGAGCCCACAATGCGACCACTAACCCCGCAGTCATCAGGGTGATGAGGACCCAGCCGGGAACGTCCCCGCGATCGGGACGGTCGACATCGGCGGTGAGGTTTGAGTCGATGCCGGTCTCGGCCACCTCGGTGATGGTGGTTCCACCTCGTGGAGGAGGACCCGGGATGAGCCCGAGCATGAGCGGGACGAGGCGGTAGGTGAACTGGCGGAACATCGTGTCTCCTTCATCGGCGAGGTCGAGGTTTCGATCCGCGTGGTCGGTAGTGCGGGACTGGCTGTGGGAGCGGGGCGTGGTCAGTGGTGCGGGCGTGGTCAGTGGTGCGGAGTGCGGTCGCTACGGGCTGAGGTCGAGGACGGTCAGGGACGGGAAGACGGCGAAGATCACGGTGACGGGAAGCACGAATACGACAACCGGAATGAGCATCCCGATCTCTTTGCGACCGGACAGTTCCAGCAGCCGTCGTCGAGACTGTTCGCGCACGTCAGCGGCTTGGGAGCGGAGGACTTCGGCCAGCGGGGTGCCGCGGGTCATCGACACGGCGAGGCCGTCGACGAACTGGACGATCTCGGGGATGGCGATGCGCGTGGCCATCCCATCGAGCGCTTCGACCAACGGTGTCCCGGTGCGGGTGGCGGCCAGGGCTGCGCGGAGTTCGTCGATGAGGTCGCCGGAGCAGGTGCGGCACACGCGTTCGAGAGCCTCGACGATTCCCTCACCGGCGGTGATGGACAGTGCGAGGAGCTCGGCGACGGTCGGGAATTCGGCGAGCACACGGGATTCGTGGCGGGCGATGGCTTGGCTGAGTCGCCAATCATTGAAGACGTGCCCGGCGATGCCGCCGCTGATGACGAGGACGACGGTGACGATGGGGGAGAAGCCGCGCTGCGCCGACAGTGCACCGGCCAGACCGCCGGCGACGATCATCCCGACGAGGATGCTCAGCACCTGGCTGATGCGGAAGCGTTCGATCGTGGCATTGCCGCCGAGGCGGTCGATGCGCAGCCGCAGAGTCGCATCCGTGGTGATGCGCGACGTCACCCACAGGGTCGAACCGATCAGCCTGGACTTCACCAGTCCCCAGAACCCCTCGGTGCGAGGGGTCGGCGGAGCGTAGATGTCGATCAGGGATTCCTGATCCCGCAGATAGGGTGCGATCCGCGACGACAGAGTCGGTCTGCGCAGCGGCGGGAGGGAGAGGACGAAGACACACAGGGCGAAGCCGTTGAAGAGTCCGAGGGCCAGGACCGACAGGGGCTCGCCGAGGGGACTCATGCCGCCCGCCGGTCCGCAGCGTCTTTGTCGTCGGCCGAGAATCCGCCACTCGCGCCGGGGCTGCCCGCGAAACGTCGGTGGGCGGCGCTGAGTGAGGACCCTTCGATGACTCTGGGTTCGGACGGGAGCCGACCGATGCGCTTCATCGCCTGATACGCCAGCAGAGAGACGACGAAGCCCGCCGCCAGGAGGATCAGCCCGGTCCGCGAGTTGTACGCCACGGCCGTTTCGGGTCGCGTGGAGAGGAATGCGAGCACCACCCACGGTGCGGCGACGGCCAGTCGGGCACCATTGACCGTCCATTGCTGCCGGGCGGAGAGCTCGTTGCGGGTGCGGGCATCGTCGCGGACGAACTGAGCCAAGGCTCGGAGCATGGTGCCCAGATCGCTGCCGCCGACCTGCCTGGTGACGCTGAGCGCGACGACGATGCGGTCGGCCACCGGGTCGGCGCTGACTTGCCGAAAGCGCTCCAACGCCAATGCGAACGAACCGCTGGCCCGATATTCCTCGGCGAAGACTTCGAACAGCGGTCGCAGCGGTTCGGGCCCGCGATGAGCCAGAGAGCTCAGTGCTTCAGGCAGGGACAGACCCGCACGGACACCGGAATTGAGATGGTCGAGAGTCTCTGGCCACAGCTCCCGCCGCATCACCTGTCGGCTCCGCGCCCGATGCTGCAGCGCCCGATGCGGCAGCCAGGAGGCGAACAGACCGAAGCACAGCGCGATCGCCCACGATCCGGTGAGCACTGTCGCGACGACCGCAACGACACAGAACGCTGCGACGGAGATGAGCAGCAGGTGGGCCGGCCGCAGCCTGGGGAATCCGGCCCCGGTGAGCATGGCATCGAGCTCGCGCACCCACCGCGACTGAGTCCTCTTGCCCTGTGGTCGCCGCCACAGCGACATCCAGATGAGGAACAGTCCTGCCCCGAGGCAGGCACCGATGAGCAGAGCGGACTGCGAATAGCTCACGCCGCCTCCAGAATGGCGTGAAGATCGCGGCCGATGGCCGCAAATCGCTCGCCGAGGTGGCCGAACCCCTGACCGCGAACGAGCTGTCCTCGTGGCGAATGGAAGATCGTGTCGAGTTCGACGACGTCGCCTTCGACTCCGCCCGGCACCGCGCAGATCTCATCGATTCGACGCACTCCGGACGGATCCCTGCGCAGGTGGACGACGACATCGAGGCTGACTGCGACGGTGGGCACGACGAACGCCGAGGAGATGTTCGCCCCGGCCAAAAGAGGCAGAGTGCAGATCTTCGTGATCGCCGCCCGAGCAGAGTTTGCGTGGATTGTGCCCATCCCGGGCAACCCGGAATTCAGCGCGACCAGGAGGTCCAGGCTTTCGGCTTCTCGGACCTCGCCGACGATGATGCGCGTCGGTCGCATGCGCAGCGCCTCTTTGACCAGGGCGCGGAGGGTGACTTCGCCGGTTCCTTCCAGTGACGGCTGGCGGCACTGCATGGGAACCCAGTCGCGGCTGGGCAGATTGAGTTCGAAGACCTCTTCGCAGGAGATCGTGCGTTCGCGGGCCGGTATCGAGCCGGCCAAGGCGTTGAGCATAGTGGTTTTGCCGGCCTGAGTAGCCCCGGAGACGAGGATATTGGCACCGCACGTCACGGCCGCGTCGAGGAACTCGGCGGCCCCAGGAGTCAGTGAGCCGTGAGCGACGAGATTGGCGAGGTTGCGCGGCCGGGCGATGAACTTGCGGATATTCACGGCCGGGTGGGTGCGAGTGATATCGGGCAGCACGACATGCAGCCGGGACCCGTCGGGCAGAATGGCGTCGACAAACGGCTGGGAGAGATCGACGCGACGGCCCGAGGTGCGCAGCATCCGCTCGATGAGGTCATCGAGTTCGCCCGAACTCAGCTTCGTCGTCGTCAGCTGGTGGATTCCGTCGACGGCGATGAAGACCTCGCTCGGGGAGTTGACCCAGATCTCTTCGACGTGCGGATCATCGAAATAATCCTGCAGGGCACCGAAACCCGAGAGCTGATTATCGATGTGCCGAAACGTCGCCTCTTTATCCTCGAGCACGGGGAGATCGGCGACGAGGCTGCGTTCGTCGTATTCGGCGATGACGGTGCGAATGAGCTCGCGAGAGCGCTGAATATCGGCGCGGGGATCCACATCGAGATCTCTGATCCGCTTGTGAACCTCGCTGGTGATGACTTCGGTGGCTTCCACTCTGAACCCTTGCCCGATCATTCAATTGACAGCGTGATTTGCTGTTTAACCTATCTGTAGTCGAATGAAGAATCTAGTGAATTCCGAAATCTGTGGATAACTGGGAATGAGTTCTGCAAATGCTCACGGTGTAGTTTCACGATTGTCATTGCGGGGCGTTTTCGTCTTGCGCAAGGGTGGGTTTCGGTCTATATTTTCCTCACCAGTCTTCGTATGAAGCGACGTGAGCCGCGCCGCCGGCGGGATGAATCAGATCTCCCGCCGGCGGCGCTTTTTGGGGCCGGGGCGACTGATCGGGGCTTGCCTCGACCGATCAGCCCTCGATATCTCAACGGTCGACCGCCTCGGCGCCGTTTCATGCTCGGGGGAGGGCATGCACTAGAATCGGATCATTATGGCCTCCACTGATTACTCTTCTGAAATCGCCAACCTCCGCCAGACGTACAAAGCGATTCTCGACGTGTCCGATCTGGACAACCTGCGCGACGAGGTTGCCGAACTCACGGAGCAGGCGTCGTCGCCGACGTTCTGGGACGACCCTGATTCGGCGCAGAAGACCTCGGCCAAGCTCTCGCACAAGCAGGGCACCCTGGAGAAGCTCGAGAAGTTCGGTGAGCGGATCGACGACGCTGAGCTGCTCGTCGAGATGTCCCAGGATGAAGGCGACTCGGACTCGCTCGAAGAGGCCGACCGCGACATCAGAAAGCTGCGCGATCAGCTGGCCGAACTCGAGATCTCGACCCTGCTCAGCCACGAATACGACGAGCGCTCCGCCGTCGTGACCGTGCGGTCGGGTGCCGGCGGCGACGACGCGACCGACTGGGCGCAGATGCTCACCCGCATGTACGTCCGGTGGGCGGAGAACCGCGGATACAAGGTCCAGGAGCTCGACACCTCCTATGCCGAAGGTGCGGGCATCAAGTCCGCGACCATCCAGATCGACGCGCCCTACGCCTACGGCACGTTGTCGGTCGAGGCCGGCACCCACCGTCTCGTGCGCATCAGCCCCTTCGACAACCAGGGCCGCCGCCAGACCTCCTTCGCGGCCGTCGAGGTGGTCCCGCTCATCGAATCGACCGACCATGTCGAGATCGACGAGAACGATCTGCGCATCGACGTCTACCGGTCCTCGGGCCCCGGCGGGCAGTCGGTGAACACGACTGACTCGGCCGTGCGCATCACCCACATCCCCACCGGTGTGGTCGTGAGCATGCAGAACGAGAAGTCCCAGATCCAGAACCGTGAGGCCGCGATGCGTGTCCTCCAGTCGCGACTGCTCGACCTCAAGCGCCAGGAAGAGGCCGCGCAGAAGAAGGAGCTGGCCGGCGATATCAAGGCCAGCTGGGGCGATCAGATGCGCTCCTACGTCACCCATCCGTACCAGATGGTCAAGGACCTGCGCACCGGCTACGAGGTCAACAACCCCTCGGCCGTCTTCGACGGTGACCTCGACGGACTCATCGAGGCCGGCATTCGCTGGCGCAAGGAACAGGAGATGGCCGAAGAGGCCGAGGCCTGATCCTGATTCTTCGAGTAACTGGCTCGACTCTTCGGGCAAGGGTGCCGAGCCGTATCGCTCGGTCGATGGCCGACTGAGGGTCGGCCGCCTCGGCGAGGTTTCGACCATCACCGAGGCGACTGTGAACTTCATCAGATCGCAACACACGCCCGGCCGCCTCCGCGAACATCACGGAACTGTTACGTACAGTGGAATCGGCCGAGCCACCCGCAACATGATTGAAGACCGACTTGATCAGATTCGACTCCGTTTCGAAGTCCTACGACACGCGTTCCCGCAAAGCACTCGATGACATCTCCTTCGAGGCTGACCGCGGGGAATTCGTGTTCCTCGTCGGGGCGTCCGGCTCGGGAAAGTCCACGGTCATCCGACTCATCCTGCGTGAAGAGGTCCCCAGCTCCGGTCGCATCCACATCGCCGGAAAATCCGTGGTGAAGATGCCCAGCTGGAAGGTGCCCTACCTGCGGCGGGGGATCGGAACCGTGTTCCAGGACTTCCGCCTGCTGCCGAACAAGACCGTGTTCGCCAATGTCGCCTTCGCCCTTCAGGTGATCGGAAAGTCCCGCGCGGCCATGTCGACCCTCGTCCCCGACGTCCTTGAGACCGTGGGCCTGGCCGGCAAGGAGAAGCGGTACCCCAGTGAGCTCTCCGGCGGTGAACAGCAGCGTGTGGCCATCGCCCGCGCCGTGGTCAACAAGCCCGGAATCCTGCTCGCCGACGAACCGACGGGCAACCTCGACCCGGCGACGAGCGCTGACATCATGAACGTTCTCGAGAAGATCAACCGCAACGGCACCACGGTGCTCATGGCCACCCACGACGGAGAGATCGTCAATCGGATGCGCCGGAGAGTCATCGAACTGCGCGAAGGCGAAATCGTCCGCGACGTCGAAGAAGGCACCTACGGAGTCGCCTCATGAGGGCCGGTTTCATCCTCTCCGAAGTCTGGTCAGGTCTGCGCCGGAACTTCTCCATGGTCATCTCCGTCGTGCTCGTGACCTTCGTGTCCCTGCTCTTCGTCGGTGCCGCGATCCTGCTGCAGATGCAGGTCGGGCAGATGAAGGACTTCTGGTACGACCGCGTGCAGGTCTCCGTGTTCCTGTGCCCGCCGGATTCGGAGGCGACGAACTGCGTCGACGGTGAAGTCACGGGCGACCAGAAGGATCAGATCCGGGCAGAACTCGAAAGCTCCGATCTGGCCCCCTATGTCGACAAGGTCTATTTCGAGGACAAGACCGAGGCCTACGAGCACTTCCAGGAGCAGTTCAAGGGCACCAGCCTCGAAGGCACAGTGCCCAAGGACGAGATGAACGAGTCCTTCCGGGTCAAACTCAAGGACGCCGAGAAGTACGACATCATCAAGGAGACGTTCTCGTCGACTCCCGGGGTGGAAGAGGTCGTCGACCAGAATCAGCTGCTCGACCGCCTGTTCGGGGTGCTCAATATCGCGACCATCGTGGCGATCGCGATCGCCGGCATCATGCTGCTGTGCGCGATGCTGCTCATCGCCACCACCATTCGACTCTCCGCGTTCTCGAGACGCCGGGAGACCGGCATCATGAGGCTCGTCGGCGCGTCGAATACCTTCATCCAAATGCCGTTCCTGCTCGAGGGCGTCATCGCCTCGGCCGTCGGTGCGACGCTGTCCGCCGGTGCCCTGGGACTGCTCGTCCACTTCGGAGTCAGCGGTTGGCTGCAGTCGCAGGCCACGGGATTCAGCCTCATCTCCGGAAGGGACGTCCTCCTCATCACCCCCGTGCTCATCATCATCGGCGTGCTCATGGCCGGAGCGTCGTCGCTGATCACGCTGAACAAGTACACGAAGGTCTGAGATGAGACGCAGACTCGGACTCGTCCTCACGGCAGCTGCGCTGGCAGTGGTCATGCCGGTCACCTCGGTGGTGGCCGATCCTCGCGACGACAAGAGCGAGGTCGACGAACGCGTCAAGGAGCTCCAGCAGGAGTTCGAAGGTCTCGATGAGGACCTCGCCCGCGTCATCGCCGAACGCGATGCGGCGCAGGAGAAGCTGCCGGATGCCGAAGCCGAATCGAAGGCCGCCGACGATGCGCTTGCTGAGGCGATCGAGAAGGATGAGGACATGGCCGCGCGCCTGACCTCGGCGGAGAACGCGCAGAAGGATCTCAAGGACACGATCAAATCCGGCACGGAGGAGATCGACAAGCACAAGACCTCGGCGGCGCGCATCGGACGACAGGCCTACCAGAACTCGGGCATCACGTCCGATCTGGCTATGCTGCTGCAGATGGCCGAGGGTACGAGCGCCGACGGCGGCATCGGTCGCGTCGACTCGGCGGTGCGGTCTCAGCAGCGCACAATCGACAAACTCTCCGAACAGCGGGCGCTGAACAAGAACAACGAAGAGCGGCTCTCGGGCGTGACGGATAAGATCTCCGACCTCAAGGACGAAGCCGCCGAGGCGGTGCTGGCCAAAGAGGCCGCGCAGGTCGATGCGAAGAAGAAGGCCGACAGCCTCAACGACCTCATCTCCGCGAAGGACGATGCGGAGAAGACGATCTCCGACAACAAGGACAAGACCGAGAAGCAGCTGGCCGATGAGAAGGCCGAGCAGGACCGGTTGGCCGAGAAGGTCCGGGAATGGGAGAAAGAGCAGGAGAAGAAGGGCAAGTTCGTCTTCGGCGACGGAGTCCTGGCCAACCCGGCCAAGGGATACCCGACGACGTCTCCGTTCGGATACCGGGTCCACCCGATCACCGGTGCACGGAAGCTGCACACCGGAATGGACTTCGGCGTTCCCTGCGGAACCCCGATCCGCTCGGCCGGCGACGGAATCGTCGTCACCTCCGGCTGGACCGGCGGTTATGGCAACCGTGTCGTCATCTCCCACGGCAAGATCAAGGGCAAATCTATCGCGTCGACGTACAACCACAACACGAAGCTCAAGGTACATGACGGGCAGAGGGTCAAGAAGGGCGATATCATCTCGTATTCCGGTACGACGGGAGCGTCGACCGGCTGCCACCTGCACTTCGAGATCATGGAGAACGGCGGCTACGTCGACCCCAAACCCTTCATCTTCTAATTGCTACCTGACGGCGGCCCAGCAACCTCGCGCGAGGTTGCTGGGCCGCCGTCAGGTAGTTCTGGGAGGGGACGGGCGTGCGGAAGGGCGGCGATGGGATAGAATTGATGGCTGTGCCCGCAAATGCGTGCACAGGTGATCGGGAGCAGAGAGGAGGCCGGTCATGCCGAAGGACACAGGCAAGAAAGTCATTGCGAGGAACCGCAAGGCGCGCCACGACTACCACATCGAAGACACGTGGGAGGCCGGACTCGTACTCACCGGCACCGAGGTGAAATCGCTGCGCGAAGGCCGAGCCTCGCTCACCGACGGCTTTGCCCTCATCTTCCAGAATGAGGCCTGGCTGGAGAACGTCTACATTCCCGAATACCTGCAGGGGACGTGGACGAATCACTCGGCCCGCCGCCGTCGTAAGCTGCTGCTCCATCGCGAGGAGATCCTCAAGATCTCGCAGAAAGTCAAGGAATCCGGCCGGACCCTGGTCCCGCTGGAGCTGTACTTCGACGGCTCACGCGTCAAAGTCGAGATCGCCCTGGCCCGCGGCAAGCGCGAATGGGATAAGCGACAGGCACTGCGCGAAGCGCAGGACAAACGCGAAGCCGAACGCGCCATGAAGTCCAAGCAGTACCTGTAAGGGTTGGTCGACGGCGGGTTCGATTCCCGCCATCTCCACCGTCTCTCGGCTCCGTCGCCGAGGCGGTCCGAGCGCATCCGAGCGCGTCCGGTCACGTATTCGCGGAGTTCAGGGAATGCAATTGGCTCGGTCTGCGTTGTACGAGTATGCTGGAGTATCTGATCGGCGCCAGCAGCCGCCTCGGCGGATGAAACAGCTGATCAGGTTTGGTAACAGAATATGGGGATGATCGGTTTCGACGTTGGACACTGCGTCGGGAGAAGCGGGCCGAGAATGCAGAGTCATCTCGTTAATGTCCTCTGCAAAACAATAGGTGCTAAGTCTAACAACCGCACCGATTTCGCCCTCGCTGCCTGATAGAGCGCGAGCTGCGAATCCGTCAGCCTAGAGTTGCCTCTGCTCTAGATCCTGGCGTCGCTTAAGAGGCCACTGCTTCAGGCACATGTTGGGGGTGCCTGAGGGACTTTCACTCAACTCCGTTCGTTGGCTTACGTGTTCGTGCGATAGCCAGAACCTAAGACACTAATTCACGAACTGCGCCCGGAGAAGTCCTGACAATCTGCCGACGGACGCGGGTTCGATTCCCGCCATCTCCACGTGTCTAAGCCCCGGATTCCGCAAGGATCCGGGGCTTTTCGCTGTCCGGATATCCCCAGACCTGCAGTTTCACCACATCGACACCGGTGAACACCATCGCCGAGGCGGCCGGACAGGGCCGTTCCCACCTGTCCTTTGGAGAGCGGCTGGGTTCAGCCCCGATGAGATACGGTGGATCCGAGTTCAGAGAGGGGACCGGCACCGATGTTCTATCCGCCGCTGATCGGCTATCTGCTCCTCGCCGTTGTCTGCGTCATTCTCGTGTTGGTCATCCGCGGCGACCGTCTGCCCCGCAATCGTGCAATCGGAATCCGGTCGGCGCTGACGCTGCGGTCCGAGGCTTCTTGGAAAGCTGGCCACCGTGCGGCGATTCCCGTGCTCATCACCATCAGCATCGTCGCCGTCGGGTTCTCGATTGCACTGTTGAGCGTTGAGAAATTCGCCTGGCCGCAGGCAGTCGGAGCCGTTCTCGCGGTTTCGGGGTGGCTGTTCATCCTCGGCCTCTTTGTCAGAGTCTGGATGACGGCCAACCGCGCGGCACGGTCCGCGGACAACTGACCTGCCACGGTGACGACCTCCCACGGCGTCGACCGCCATACCGTCGTCTGGGCACCCACTTCGCGACGCCCTCGCGAGACCCGGGAGTTCCGACCACTCGGCCGATCACGATCAGCCATTCGGCCGAGGCCCGGCCTCCCCGAAACGGGAAGGATCGAGGGTGTCAGACAGCAGCCACGCGCCGGTCGTGAAACCCCGGCCCAGCACAGTGACTGCTCACTCCGATCCGATAAGGACGCTCCACACTCATGAAGAAGGCACTCATCGCCCTCGGCACCATCGTCATCATCCTCATCGCCCTCATCGGCGGACTCATCGTGGCTGAGAACCGTGCGAAAGTCGCACTCGAAGCCGACGTCGCCGACTACCTTGACGGCTGCGCGATCACACCCGACACGATCGACGTCCACGGTCGCCCCTACCTCCTCTACGCTGCACAGCACACCGCAGACCTCAGCTACGTCGATCTCAACCCAGCGAAGGGAACGAACAAGGATCAGGTCCTCGTCCACCACCTCGTCAACGGCCACGCCGACCGGCTCACCCGCTTCATCACCTTCGACTACCCGTCAGGCCAGGTCCGGCCGGTGAAGAATCCCGATGACTCCTACACCGAGGTGGCCACCATCGACGGCAAGAGGGTGACCTTCTCCGCCCGGGCGGAAGGCAACCGGCTCGATGTTCTCGCCGACGAGCGTTTCCTCACCGACCGCGCCCTTCCGCAGGCGGCCGAAGTGCGGAACGTGTCCGCGGGAGACGATGGCGTCGTCGTCGAGGTCGAATACGCTGACACCGACTGCCGCTGACACCGACTGCCGCCGATTTGGTCAGCGCAGCGCACGACACTGCCGATCCCGAGAAACCAGAACCTGGCATCCGGCGTTGACTAGACTGTGTGCAAATGAGACGACTCCTCACCTGGCTGTGGCTGATCCCGGTCCCGCTGACCTTCGCCTTCGAACTGCTCGTCGGCAGCGGGTGGCCGCTGATCCTCGGCAACGTCATCGCCGTGGCCGTCGGCCTACCCATCCTCATTCGAGCTCAGTTGCGTCCGGGACGGTCTACACGGCTGGAGTGGGCCGTCCTCGGACTGCTCGGCGGCCTCGTCCTGGCCGCCGTCGCCGTCACGCTGAGCCTGACGACTCTGTGGCTGAGCCTGGTGGCGCTGGCGATGCTCACGCGCGCATCCTCGGGCCGGGTGAGCATCGTCTCCATCATCGTCCTCGCGATTGCGAACATCGTCTGCCCCATGGCAATGGCTGACGATGGAACCTTCGCGCTTATGGTGTTCCCGCTGGTCATCGCCGCGATCGCGATCGGTCTGATGCTGCGATCGAACGACCGCACCCTGATCGAGAGACAGGCCACCGCCACCGAGGCGGAACGACGTCGCATCGCCACCGAACTCCACGACCTCATCGCCCACGAGGTGACCGGAATCGTCGTCCTCGCCCAAGCCGCCGGGCGCAGCGACAACCCGGACCTGAGAACAACGGCCCTGGCGAAGATCGAAGATTCGGGGACCCGCGCGCTCGAGGAGATCCGCCGCCTCGTCTCCGACGCTCGAAGCGGCACGCGAACCGATGACTCACCCGCCACCGCTGCGGGAACGGTGTCCGATCCTGGCCCGGGGGCCGCTTCCCGCACCCCGATCGCTTCGGGGCCGCAGGCTCTGCGTGACCGGGTCGCGGCGTTCGGCAAGTCTGCGACGATCACAATCGACACCCCCACCGAGGTGGCCGCCCCGGTCTGGCCCGTCCTCGACCGTGTCCTCGTCGAATCCCTGACGAACGTGCGCCGTCACGCCGGCGCCGATGTCCCGGTGACGGTCACCGTCATGACCGAGCCCACCACCCCGACTGTCTCAGCCGTCGCCGAAAACCTCGCCGGGCCCGACGTTCTCGGCACTCTGGTCATGACCGTGACCAACGGAGTCGGTTCCGGTGGGGTCGGTGCCGGTAGCGGCACGGGACTGAACAGTCTGCGCGTGAGGGTGAGCCACCTCGGCGGGAGGATCGAGGCGGGACCCGAACCCGGGGGAGGATGGAGCGTGGTCGCGCGACTGCCGCTCAATCCACTGAACGACCACCGAACAGGGGAGAACCGATGATCACCGTCGCTGTCATCGACGATCAGGAGATGGTGCGGATGGGATTCTCACTCATCCTTGACGCCGAAGCCGATATCCGCGTCATCGGGCAAGCCGCCGACGGCGTCGACGCGATCGCTCTTGTCAAACGCGAACAGCCCGATGTGGTGCTGCTCGATATCCGCATGCCGCGCCTCGACGGTTTGGCTGCGCTTCCGCGACTGACTCCGTATTCGCAGGTCATCATGGTCACCACCTTCGACGATGACGACTACGTCGATGCGGCTCTCGCCGGGGGAGCCAGCGGATTCCTGCTCAAGGACGCCGGAGCCGACCTTCTGCTCGCCGGAGTCCGAGCGGCGGCGAACGGCGATGCGCTCATCTCGCCCTCGCTCACTCTCGACCTGCTCCGACGGCGCACCGCCGCACCCCGGTCGGAGACCGCGCGCATCGACCGCCTCAGCGATCGGGAGACCGAGATCGCGAAGCTCGTTGCCGTGGGGCGGACGAACCAGGAGATCTGCACCGAGCTCTTCATCTCACTCGGCACCGTGAAGACCCACCTGGGCAGCATCCAGACGCGACTCGATGCCCGTAACCGCGTCGAGATCGCCGCCCGGATGTGGGAATCCGGGGCCATGAACTCCAACGGCTGACGAGCGCGGACTCTTCTCCCACGCTGCAGTCGTCTCACCTACCCCAACCGCACCCACCCCGCCAGCCGTGCCGGGATCAGCCGAATGGCCGACCCCGTTCGTCGATTCTCGGTCGCACGGCCGATTTGCCAGATCTCCGTTTCGGGAAGGATAGAAGCCATGACACGACCTCAACCCGACACCACACGCCCTGCCGACACCGCGAGCCTCGCCGATACCGCGAGCTCTGCCGATATTCGATCTCGACCCCGCATCGCCGCACTCGACGTCATCCGCGGGTTCGCCCTGTGCGGGATCCTGCTGGTCAACCTGCCGCCGATCTTCGGCCTCGGCGTCGAGGGTGGGGCCCTCGACTTCTACCGTTTCTACGAAGACTTCGTGCAGAACCGCTTCTTCCCGATCTTCTCGTTCCTCTTCGGAATCGGGTTCGGACTCATGTGGCTGTCCGCCCGGGACCGCAGCCACCGACCGCGCCTGGCTCTGCTGCGCCGGTTCGCCTTCCTCAGCATCCTCGGTGGCCTCCATCAACTCCTCCAACCCGGCGAGGCGCTGCTTCCATATGCACTCGCCGGGATCGTCTTCCTGCTGCCGGCCACGTGGATCGCCGACCGGTGGCGGAACGTCATCACTGCGATCCTCGGCGTCGTTCTGCTCATCGCCGGAGTGGCCACCGGAGGCGGAATGGCCGTCATCCCCGGACTCTTCCTGCTCGGCTTCGCCATCGGCGGCAGCGATTTCCTCCGATCCGTGCTCAACCGCCCGGGGCGAGTCGCGATCGCCGGTGGTCTCGCACTGCTCGTGACGATCGTCGGCTTCGCCGTGACGGACTACACGACCCGTCAGATCAACCAGTGGATCAATGCCGGCCTGGGCCTGTGTATGGCCCTGACCTATATCGTCGCCATCCTGCTGCTCCTGCGCACCCCCGCCGAGGCGGTCCTGAAGTCCGTATTCGCACCGCTGGGTCGGATGGCGCTGAGCAACTACGTCGGCGCCACCGTCATCCTTGTCGCCGTTCGGCTGGCAGCGCCCGACCTCGCCCGGTTCGACGACCACGGAGGATACGTCGCCGGACTCGTCATCTGTGCCGCGATCATCATCGTCCAGGTCGTCGTCTCAACTCTGTGGCTCCGCCGTTTCGGACAGGGTCCGCTGGAGAAGCTGTGGCGCCTCGTCACCTGGGGCCGGTCGGCACAGCAAGACCAGCGTCTGAACCAGGGCCGCCACCAGCTGCGCAACTAGCCGGTCACCCTCACGAGTTCACGCGAATGACCTCTTCTTGGTACGGTGCGATGATCTCACCGGAGATCCGCAGGTCGAGGAGCAGGAAGGGCCGTTCGTCGACCGGGCGGGACTTCCACTCCTCGACGACTGCGAGATCGCTCATGGTGCGGACGGCGACCCCGTGCCCACCAGCTGCTGTGGCGAGGGCCGCGAAATCGATCTCGTCGATGAGCATGGGCGACTTCTCCAGCCCCTTGAGCCCGTACAGGTTGACCTCGGCACCGTAGGCCGCGTCATTGAAGACCACGGCCAGACCGCGACCGCCGGCCACCCGAATCGCGGTGTCGAGGTCGGACAGTGCCATGGCTCCGCCGCCGTCACCGGTGGTGAGCACGATCGTCGAGTCCGGGTTCGCGCGGGCGGCCCCGGCGACGCTGTGCCAACCGAGTCCGATCGATTGGAAGGCGGTGCCGACCATCGCCAGTCGGTCGGGTGCACTGGGCTCCCAGAACATGTTCGCCCAGGCGATGAAATGTCCTCCGTCGGAGACGACGACCCGATCCTCGGGCAGAACCTCGCCGAGGCGGTTCGCCGCCGCACGCGGATCGAGCCGACCACCGTCGGCGAGCTCCGACCCGACGACGTAGGCACGGTCGGCAGCGGTGTCGACGGAATCGTGCCAGCGTGCGTCGGCACTGTCCGAACTCCCAGCACTGCCTGCGCCGGTCGCCGCCAGGCGCGCGATGAGTTCGGCGGCGGCGAGTTTCGCATCGGCTCGGATGAAGCCGCCGACTCGAGCATTCGTGGCACGGTCGTCGGTGTCGATCTGCCATACAGTCGTCGAGGGATGGAAGAGGTCTCCGAAACGCATGGTGAATTGATTGAGCGAGGCTCCGAAGACCACGGCCACATCGGCCTCGCGGACGCGCTCCATCGCTGCCGGGGCACCGAATCCGCCGGCGACTCCCAAATCGTGTTCGGCAGCCGAGAAGATGTTGCGTCCCAGCGCGGTCGTCACGGTGAGTGCTCCCGTGATGTCCACGAGTTCACCGAGTTCGGACTCGGCTCCGGCCAACCAGGCACCGCGGCCGGCGAGCAGCAGGGGACGTTTCGCTCCAGACAGATCGGCGGCAAGGCGATCAAGAGCCGCATGTGCGAATTCGCCGGTCGGTGCCATCGGCGAGGGACGACTGGGGCCGGGGACAACCGGGATCTCACCGAGGTCCAGAGTCGCCACATCGTAGGGAATGGCCAGGACGACGGGCATTCGGTAGGTCAGCGCATGCTCGATGGCGGTCACGGTAGCTGCGGCGGCATCGACCCGACCGACGGTGTAGGTGCGCACACCCACGGCGGAGGCCATGGCGATCTGGTCGACGTCCCATGGGCGGGGGCCGGACGTGGGCTCATCCCCGACGACGAGGACGAGGGGAACCCGGGCTTGTGCCGCCTCGGCGAGGGCGGTGAGCGTATTCGTGAACCCCGCACCATACGTCGTTGTGGCCGCGGCGATCTGCCCGGAGGTGCGGTAGTGAGCGTCGGCGGCGACGACGGCTCCGGCCTCGTGGCGGACGGCGGTGTAGGTTGCCGAGGTGTTACGCAGCAGGGCGTCGAGGAAGTAGGCATTGCCGTTGCCCATGAGGCCGAAGACCTCGTCGATGTGGGCGGCAAGGGTGTGCGCGACGTGCGCGGAGGTATGAGCCATGGCAGGCCTTTCGCGAATGAGATATGGAAATGAGGGATCCATATATGTCTCACACGCGCGGTTTGCGGCTTCGTGCTCCTTTTTCGAGCACCGGCTGATGTGCCGCTCGCCCTGGGCACCCATTTCCGGGGGCTGCCGTGGGCGGCTCAGCCTGACTCTTCGAATATAAGTGACTGTGGTCTGAGACACCAAGTCGAGCGAGGTCCTAGAACTACCTGACGGCGGCTCAGCAACCTCGCGCGAGGTTGCTGAGCCGCCGTCAGGTAGCAATTAGCGGGTGATGCGTTCCTTCCAGGCGGCCATGACCTCGGGCGAGGTCGGCTTCGACGCGAAGGACCCGACGAGGTAGCCGACCAGCGAGGCGATGAGGCCCAGGTAGATGGCCTCGTTGGCGTAGATGCCCGCCACGATCATGACGACCACGGTGGTCACGGCGCCGAGGATCATGCCGGCCATGACGCCGACGATCGTTCCGCGCTTGAACACGAGACCGCCGAGGATCGGGATGAACAGACCGGCCACCAGCAGGTTGTAGGCCACGGTGAGCGCCTCGACGACGCTGGGCATGATCATCGCGAGCACCAGCGTGACGACGCCGAGCACGATGAGGTAGATGCGCGAGTCGCGGATCTCATCTCCGGTCTCGCGCACCAGCGATCGCACGAGCGTCGACTTCGCACCCGAGCCGGATTCCGAGCCGGAAATGCCGGACGCACTCGCCGAGGCGTCCGATCCATCCGTCGCCGCATCCTTCGCACCGGCTCCCGCACCGACGCCGTCGCCGCGTTCAGGAACGATGTCCTTGCGGGCGAGGATCGGTTCGACGATGTCCTGACGACAGACGGTCGAAGCGGCCATGAGCGAACCCGATGCCGTCGACATCATCGCGGCCAGGGCCGCAGCGAGCACGATTCCGGCGAGCACCGGAGACATCGAAGCATCGACGACGGCGACGAACACATCGTCCTGGACTTCGATGCCGGGCACGATCTTCGTCGCGGCCATGCCGATGAGCGCACCGGCGACAGCGTAGAGCAGGCAGTAGACGCCGGCGGAGAAGCCGCCCCACCTGGCCACACCCGGGCTGCGGGCGGTGAACACGCGCTGCCAGATGTCCTGGCCGATGAGCAGTCCGAGGGTGTAGATGAGGATGTAGCCGAGGATTGCCTCCCAGCCGATGCCCACCGGTGAGGTGTGCGATTCGGGCAGCGAGGAGAACAGCTCGGAGATGCCTCCGGACTTCGAAAGCACGATGGGCAGCATGATGAGGAAGATGCCGATCGTCTGGATGAAGAACTGCACGAAGTCCGTGAGCGTGATCGACCACATGCCGCCGAGCATCGAATAGAGGATGACGATGCCGCCGCCGATGAGCACCGACCACACCTTGTTGAGATCGAACAGGGCATGGAAGACCGTGGCGTAGGCGACCGTCGACGTCGTCGAGATCATCAGACCGTAGGCGGTCATGATCGCTCCGGAGACGAAACGGGAGCCCTTGCCGTATCGCAGTTCGAGCATCTGCGAGACCGTGTAGATCTCGAGCTTCTGAATCTTCGGAGCGAAGAACAGCGAGAGCGCGATGATGCCCAAGCCGATCGCGAAGACGAGCCACATTCCCGACAGCCCAGCCGTGTAGCCGAGGCCGACTCCGCCGATCGTCGACGCGCCGCCGAGGACGACGGCCGACATCGTGCCGGTGTACAGCAGTCCGCCGAGGCGGCGCCCTGCGACCAGGAAGTCCTCCTGGTTATGGGCCTTGAAGCGGCCCCAGACTCCGAATCCCACCATGGCGGCGAGATAGATGATGACTACCAAAGAGTCCACAGCGACCCTTTCTGTTGGATCGGCTCAGTGACCGACGGTGATGTGAATGGCGGTGGGAACGGTGCGATCGAGCGCCTCGGCGATGGCTTGCGGCAGAGCGGAATCGATGTCCGCTTCGGCGATCGTCACCCCGGCCCCACCCATGGATTCGCCGAGCTTCGCGAAGTCCGGACGGGCGAGCCTGACAGCGAAGGGTTCGATGTCGCGGTCGACCATCTGACCCTCGATCTCCGCATATCCGCCGTTGTCGACGACGACGAAGGGGATGCCCAGTCCCAGCTCGGCAGCGGTCATGAGCTCCTGGATGGAGAACATGGCCGCACCATCGCCGAGGATGCACACGACCGGTCGCGCAGGATCGGCGACCTTCGCTCCGAGGGCGGCGGGAATGCCGTAGCCCAAAGTGGCGAATCCCGGCATGTAGAGCAGCTGGTCGGGCGTGCTCGCCGTCAGCGCGTGCACCGTGCCGTCGTAGGTGACCTGCGAGGAGTCACCGGAGATGACGACGGTCGATCCCGCACCTGCTTCGACGAGTCGGGTGACCCGGGCACCGATCGCATCGAAGTCGAAATCGGTGGCCCAGGTCTCTCGGATCCGGGCGACCCGATCGGCCCCGGAGTCCTTCGCCGAGGCGGCGCTGTCGTTTCCGATTCCGAGCGCGCTCATGAGCGCGGTGAGGAACTCGGAAGTGTCCGCGCAGGCGAGGATGTCCCCGGGCAGGTTCTTGTTCAGCTGGTCGGGGTCGATATCGCAGCGGATGACGGTCTGTCCGGCAGACTCATCACGCACACCGATGCTCGTCTGCGCACCGATGACCCCGCCCCACAGGTCGGAGTCGGCCAATTCGGAGCCGAGCACGATGAGCACATCTGCCGCCGCGGATTCGGCCTGCACGCTGGGGAAGCGCACATTCGAACCCAACGACAGAGGATGCGTCTCGGACACGATTCCCTTGCCGTTGGCCGTCGTCGCCAGCGGAGCGTCGAGGCCCTCGACGAGACGAGCCACCTCGGCGTGGGCGCCCCTGGCGCCGCCGCCGGCGATGACCAGCGGACGCTTCGCCGTACGGATCGCCTCGGCGGCGCGGGACACCACATGATCATCGAGTCCGGGACGGCGACCCGCGAACGGGACCGGAACGCTTCCGTTCCATGCGCCCTCGAGCACGTCGAGGGGAACCTCGATATGCACGGGTCCGGGACGGGCCGAGTCGAACATGGCGAACGCCTCGGCGACGGCCTGAGCAGCACCTTCGGCGGTGCGGGTGCGCTGGGAGGACACGAGGAGGTGGCCCACCGCACCGGAGGAGTCCTTCGTCTCGTGGAGCATGCCGACGTCGGCGCGCTCGAACCCGGTGGGCACACCGGGGGAGAGGATGAGCATCGGTCGGGACTCGGCATAGGCGGTCGCGGCGGCGGTGATGACGTTCGTCAGCCCCGGTCCCGAGGTCGTGATGACGACCCCGGGCTTGCCCGAGACGAGGAAGTACCCGTCGGCACCGTAGCCGGCACCCTGCTCGTGGCGGGGTGTGACGGCCCGGATCCCGAATTCGGGCAGATGCCGGTAGAGCTCGAGATTGTGCGTGCCGGGGATGCCGAAGATCGTGTCGACACCGTGGGCGGCCAGAGTCGCGACGACCGCGCGACCACCGTTGCGGACGTTCTGTTCGGTGCTCATTCAGACTCCGAGGGCATCGCCGGCGGGCCCGGAGGGAGCGGTGACTCCGTTGTTCTCCGCCGCCCAGAGGGACAGGACCTCGTAGCCGACATGAGCGGCGGCGAGTCCGGTGACTTCGGCATGGTCGTAGGCGGGGGCGACTTCGACGATCTCGGCGCCGACGACATTGAGTCCCTGGAGCCCGCGGATCGAGTTGAGCAGCTCACGGCTGGTCATTCCACCTGCCTCGGGGGTGCCGGTGCCGGGTGCGGCCGCCGGATCGAGGACGTCGATGTCGACGGACAGGTAGACCGGAGCGTCGCCGAGGCGACCCCGCATCCGGGCGACGACGTCCTGGACGGAGGTGAACTGGTATTCGTCGCTGCGGATGATCTGGAAGCCGAGCACCTCATCATCCTCGAGGTCCTTCTTCCCATAGAGGGGACCGCGGATGCCGATGTGCATCGAAGCAGTCATGTCGATGAGGCCCTCTTCGCTGGCGCGGCGGAAGGGAGTGCCGTGGGTGTAGGGCGCACCGAAGTAGGTGTCCCAGGTGTCCAGGTGCGCATCGAAGTGGAGCACGGCGATCTTGCCGTGCGTCTTGTGCAGCGAGCGCAGGTTCGGCAGGGCCAGGGTGTGATCCCCGCCGAGGGTGAGCAGCTTGGCCCCGTCGGCGCGCATGGCGTCGGCGTTGGCCTCGACGGTGGTGATGGCCTCTTCGATGTCAAAGGGATTGACGCCGAGGTCACCGCAGTCGGCGACCTGCTGCCAGGTGAACGGGTGGACGTTCGTGGCCTGGTTGTAGGGGCGCAGCAGCTTCGAGGACTGGCGGATGTGAGCAGGTCCGAAGCGGGCGCCGGGACGGTAGCTGACGCCGGCGTCGAAGGGGATGCCGATGACCTTGACGTCGATCTTCTCGCCGGGACGCTCGGCTTCGACTTCGTCGATGCGCGGCAGCAGTCCGAACGTCGGGGGTCCTGCGTAGCGGGGTGTCTTGCTGTAGTCGGCTGGGCCGAGCGGCTGAGACGTCACTGGCTTGCTCCTTCGTCGTAGCGGCTGACCCGACCCGAACGGGCCGGAGGTGATGCCCTCAGCCTAGGACGTGGGTCACACAACACCGATATCCATTAAGGAGCAATTGAAACCACTACTGTCCAGAATGGATAGAATCGGGTGCATGGTCACCTTGGAACAGATCTGGTCACGCGCAGAACTCGCGCTCGAAGTCATCGTCGATTCGCCCACCGCAGCGGAGCAGAACGTCACGATCGTGCACTCCTCGGAGCTGCCGGAGGTCGACGAATGGCTTGCCGGCGGTGAGGTGCTGTTGACGATCGGGGTCGGTCAGGACCTCGGCGGGGACACGGTTGGGGACTATGTGCGGCGCCTCAAGGCTGTCGGCGTGCATGCGCTCGGCATCGGGCTGGGCTCCGACCTGCCGTGGCAGCGGGTTCCGCCGAAGCTCGTCGCCGCCGCGCGGGAGGCGGGGCTGGCGCTGTTCGGCGTGCCCGAGCCGGTTCCGTTCGTCGCCGTCGTCGATGCCTTCACCCGGATGCGTGAGGCCGAGACCAACCGAGAGCTGACCCGGGCGAGCAGCGCCGCCCGCCGTTTCGCAACCGCATTGGCCGGGGAGGGGCCTGCGGCGCTTGTGGCCGATCTGGCAGAGACGCTGAAGGCTCCGGTCCGGTTCGTCTCGCTGACAGGCAGGGCGTTGAGCGGTGACGACGCCGAGGAAGACGTGCGTTCGGCACTCATCGAGGAGTCATTGAAGCCGACGTCGGGGCCTCGCCTGATCCGCACCGGTTCGCGGATCGTCGAGGCCGTTCCGATCGGAGGTGATCATCCGCTCGGGTGGATCCTCACCCCCGCCGAGGCGGCCGGATCTCCGAAGACGCGTGCCCTGCTGCTGTCGACCGCCTCGGCGCTGTTGGCGATGTCGTTGGCGGATCTGCCCGTTCCCTCCGGTCGCGCGCTGCTCTTCGACGCCGATCTCAGTGACGACGAAGCACGTGGGGAGTGGACCCGGGTGACGGGGTTGGCACCGGTGGCGACGGTGGGGATGCGCATCTTCGGCGGTGTCCGTGGGGACTCCGCCGAACGCCTCATCGCCGATATCGTCGGTCGGAGCCTGCTCACTCGCACCGGTTCGCTGCTCGGGGTGGTCGGGGCGCAGGAACGCGGACTCGATGAGCTGGTGACGCGGGCCGCCGAGGTCACCGGCCTGGACGTGCTTGCGGAGAAGAGGCTGCCGTTGGGTCAGCTCCATCACACGTGGATGCTGTGGCGGACCCAGCACGAGTCCGAGGCCTCCGAGGTCAGGGCGCTGCTGTCGGCGGTCGATGAGGAGGCTGCCGACCGATTCGTCGATCGGATTCTCGGCGAACTCTTTCGGGCCCGCGGTGGTCAGGAGCTGTTGGAGACTCTCCGGGCCTTCATCGCCGCGTCCGGGGCACGCGAGCGCATCGCCGCCGAGTTGGGAGTCCACCGGCATACGGTGCGGGCTCGGTTGGCGAAGATCGAGAAGCTGCTCGGCCGGGACCTCTCCCGTGCCGAAACGCTGCAGGCGGTGTCGTTGGCACTCGAACTTGCCGAACTCTGAGCACACCTCTCACCGACTGCTCGGCACGGTGTGCTGCGCGGCGGTGCTCTCCGATCAGTCCTCGAAGTGTTCGATGTGGAAGCGTTCGGCGATCTCAAGCACTCGGGCGAGGGCTTCGTCTTCGCCGATGCTGATGCGCACACCGGCCCCGAGGTTGCGCACGGCCACGGCCTGTTCGACGCAGGCATCTTCGAAGGCATCAGATTTCTCCCCCAGCGGCAGCCAGACATAGTTCGCCTGTGCTTCGGGCACCTCCCAGCCTTGTTCGCGCAGTGCAGCTGCGAAGGCATCGCGGGTCTGTGCGATCTCGCCGGCCCGCTCGAGCACTTCGTCCCAATGATTGAGGGATTCGAGGGCGGCTGCCTGGCTGAGGTCGGTGACGCCGAAGGGGATGACGGCTTTGAGCAGTCCTTCGATGACCGGCGGGTGGGCGACGGCGTAGCCGACACGCAGCCCGGCGAGTCCGTGTGCCTTGGAGAAGGTGCGGAGCAGAACGAGATTCGGATAGTCGCGGACAAGACCGAGTCCATCGGCTCGCCCGGGTTCGGTGGCGAACTCCCAGTACGCTTCGTCGAGTGCGACGAGGACGTGGTCAGGTACCTTGTCGAGGAAGGCGCGGACCTCGTCGTCGCGCAGCACCGGGCCGGTCGGGTTGTTCGGCGAGCACAGGATGATGAGGCGGGTGTCTTCGGTGATCGCCGCCGCCATTGCGTCGAGGTCGTGGCGACCCTCGGCTGTCAGCGGCACTTCGCGGCGGGTGGACCCGACGAGCCCGGTGGTCTGCGGATACATCTCGAACGACGGCCACGGATAGATCGCCTCGGTGGTGGCGTCCGAGGTGATCTGGGTCAGCGCGACGAGCAGTTCGCTGGCACCGGTGGTGACGACGAGCTGATCCAGCCCGACACCGAGGCGGTCGGCCAGTCCCTGACGCAGCGCCAGCGCCGCGTCGTCGGGGTAGAGCGCGGGGTTCGTCGCGTGAGCGACCATGGTTTCGAGCACTGCCGGCAGGGGAGGCAGGAAGTTCTCGTTCGAGGAGAGTTTGAACGACTCGAGGCCCTCGACCTGGCGGGGAGGCTTGCCCGGAACATAGGGCGGGAAGGTCTCCAGAGCGGCCCGCAGCCGCGGTGACGGTGCCGAGGGTGCGGAGGCCGAAGCGGTGGAGCCGGATGCGCTCGAGGACGAAGTCCCGGGCGCGGAGGTGGACGCAGAATCTGAAGCAGCGGGGTCGGAGGCGTTCATGGACTCATGATGTCACAGCGGGTCAGCGCTGCCACCACGCCCCGGAGGGGTCAGACTTCGTCGACGAGGATCACCAGGGTTTCTCCGGGGTCGACCGGCCTCCCTCGCCGCCGGGGCCCTGCTGTTGCTGCTGTCGTTCGGAGTCCTCGCGACGCTTCTCAAGCTCGTCCCGCTTCTTCTCTCGTTCGGACTTGCCTGAGGAATCGTCCGGCTTCTCCTCATCTTCCCCGGGATCCTGGCTTTCATCTCCGGAGGATTTCTCGTCCCCGGAGTCCTTCTCCTGCGAGTCCTCGTCCTCGGACTCGCTGTCGTCGGTTCCCTCCTCCTTGGCTTGCCCGCCCTGCTTCTTGTCCTCGACGCGTTCCTTCGCCTGGCTGCTCTTCTGCTTCTCTTCGCTCTTCTTCGGCTGGCATTCCTCGGGCGCGTCTTCGAGGGTCCTCAGTGACCGGTCGTAGAGTTCCTGCGACTGGTCGGGGTCCTGGGAGGCGATCTGATCTGCCTGCTTCTCATAGACAAAGGACAGGTTGATCCGCACAGCACATTCGGCCGAGGTCGGAGCGATCTCCAAGGCGGCTTCGAGATCGGTCTGGGCAGCGTCGTAGTCGCCGACGGCCGCCTCGGCGGTGCCGCGGTTGAAGTAGCCGATATGGCGTTGGAACGGGCTGACCCGTAGGAACGCCGTCGCCGCCTTCTTGGCACCGGGGAAGTCATTCGAGGTGTATCTGACCTGCGAGGCTGTTCCGAAGTATGTAGCCATGGCGATATAGCCGAACACCAGGGCGAATATCGTGCCGAGGATGAGGTTGATCTTCGTGATCCGACGCAGCCGTGACCACAGATTCTTCAGGCGGTTCATCGCTGACCTCCCTGATAGGGCACCGGCTGGTAGGGAACCGATCCGCTGGGACCGGGTGGGCCTCCGGGACCTAGAGGACCCCCGGGACCAAACGGACCTCCGGGACCGGGTGGGCCGCCTCGGCGAGGTCGTTTGGGGGTGATCGCCTTGAGGCGAAGGTATTCGCGGACTCCGAAGACGAGTTCCACGGCGATCCACGCGAAGACGAGGATGAGCGGGACCCAATAGTATTCGTCGACGGTGACCCGGCCGTCCTTCTTCACCAGGGCCTGATCGTACTTCGGGGCGGTGTAGACGCTGGAGATCGCGCCGTTTCCGTCCCGGTGGTGGTAATCGACGCCGAGGTCCGAGGCGATCTGGCGCAGGTTGCCCTCGTCGATCTTCGAGATCCCCGGATTGCCGTTGCGGTCCTGGATGTACTCGGGAGGTGCCTGATCGTCATCTGGGTCATCGGGGTCGCCGATGCCGGGCGCATTGCCGGGATCACCGACACCGGACCCGTAGCCGAAAGGCTGGCTGTCGCGCATCTTCCCGCCTTGATCGGTGCCGTATCCGAAGACGGCGCCGCTGTCGATGCGGGAGGCGAAGGGCGACCACGACTCCGGATTCTCCGATACGGTCTGCTCACCGTCGCCGAAGTAGAACACGACGTTCTTGTTCTCCGGACGGTCCTCATCGTTCGAGGTCATCCGCTTATCGAGCTCCTCACCGGCCTCGGTGATCGATGAGCCTCTGGAATTCATGGATGATTCGGGTTCGAGGACGTCGACGGCGGAGGCGAAGGCGGCGTGGTCGGTCGTCAGCGGCATCACGGTGGCTGCGGTCGAAGCGAAGGTGATGATGCTCAGCCGGGTGCCGGGGAAGGCGTCGGCGAGTTCGAGCATGTCCTTCTTGACCCCCTCGAGGCGGGTGTCGTCCCCGTCGAAATCCTCAGCGGCCATCGACGTCGTGACGTCGACGACGAAGTACACATCGGCTCGTGCCTCGTACTCCTCGGTCGAGGATTTGATGGGGATCCCGGGGCGTGCCAGTGCGATTGCGAGCACGGCGACGACACCCATGCGGGCGAACCACTTCCAGCGTGCTCCGTCGCCGCGGATGGCGGGGATGATGCACACGGTGAGCAGGGCGATGACGATGAAGCCCCAGCCGAACCAGGTGAAGACGGGATCGAAGATCATGATTTCGTCCTCCACGCCAGTACGAACACTCCGGCGAGGCCGAAGACGGCGAGTGCGAGCGGAACCACCGGCATATCGTGGACGATCGTGTACGAACGGCCGGGGGTGTTCGCCGCTTCCTGGCTCTGGATCTCCTCGACGATGCGGTCGATCGTCGAGGCCGAACCCATGTCGAACTGTTCGCCGCCGGTACGGTCGGACACGGATCGCAGCTCCTTCGTCTGAGTGGTCGTCAGCACCGAGGGAGGGGAGAGGCTGTAGACGCGGACCTTCGCGTCGACGGCGATATCGGCGGCTTCGTTGAGCTCGAAGAGGGGCTCACCGGCGAGCATATTGTCCGTGGCGAAGATGATCGACCGGGACCGGTCCTCGTCCTGCCGGTCGAAGTTGTCGACGCAGCTGACGAGTCCGTCGCCGATGAGTGAGGAGCCGCCGATGTTCGGGGGCGACGTCGACCACGAGTAGTCGGTGCCCTCTGCGCCCCAGGTGCGGAACCCCTCCTCGGCCTCGGCGAGGTAGTTCTGGACCATGTCGTAGTCGTCTGTGAGCGGGAATGCGGAGACCGCGGTGGCATTGAAGACGGTCAGGCCGATGCGTTCGCCGTCGAAGCGGTCGACGAGCTCCTGGTAGGACTCCAGCAGATCGGCATCGTAGCCGAGCATCGACCCGGACACATCGAGGCAGAGCATGACATCGCGCATCTTCCGCTCCGGGTTGACCGTCTCCACCCAAGCCGGACGTGCGACTCCCGCCAGTGCCGACAGCCCGGTGAGGACGATGACTCCGAGGAGGGCGACCGTGGTCACCAGTCGTCTGCGCATGGCCCTGCGGAAACTCGGCAGGCTCGTCATCCGTCCGCTGTGGGCCACGGCCAAAGAGGACTCCGTCGACTTCGGACGGCGGAACCAGAAGACTGCGGCTGCGGCGAGGGCCAGCAGGATGAGCGCCAGCCACCAGAACATCAGGACCATCGCGCCACCAACTTCCGGGCCTCGGCGATCTGAGGCTGCAGACCGGCCGGTTCGGCCTCGGCGAACTCCGCCTCGTAGAGGCCGAGCAGGCACTGCGCGAGGTCGTCGAGACCGGCGACTGCCGCATCGCGGTAGGTCAGGTGCTCGGCTTTGACGCCCCAGGCGTCATGGGCGAATTCGCGCACGATCGTCGCCAGCTGCTGTGCCGATTCGCGCACGTCCGCCGATTCTGCGGTCAGTCCCGTTTCCACGGCGCTGATGCGGGAGAGGTAGGTGCTGCGCACGGGAATCGGGATGCGCGGTCCGTCCGCTGCGGTGACTCCGGCGGCAGCGCGGAAGAGAGGGGCGAAGAGGTTTCCGCACGCCAGCAGCAGGACGAAGCAGGCTGCCACGTACCACGCCGGTGAGACCTCCAGGGGCCCGATGAGTTCAGCGGGGCCCACGGCGGTGCCTCAGCAGAAGAGTATGCAGTCGGCCGAGGGCCGACTTCGGATGGTCGATTTCGATGTGGGCGATGCCCAGCTTGGCGAGAAGGTCGATGCGCTGCTGACGGCGGGCCGCCTCGGCGAGGGCGAATTCCTGTCGGACCTCGGGTTTCGTCATCACCGAGGTCGGCAGTCCATGGTCGGGTCGGGCGACGTCGAACGGCGCCGAGGCGGACGGCAGTCCTGCGAGGTCCGCGTCGGTGATCGTGATCCACAGGACCTCATGTTGGGCGCGCAGCCGACGGATCGTCGCTTCGGCCTCCGGTCCCAGCGGAGCCTGATCGGAGATGACGACCAGCAGCATCCGATGGTTGATATGGCTGGTGATCCACTGCAGCTGAGTGTTGATCGACCCGGGGGAGTCGCTGCCGGTCTCGGCGAGGATCTGCTGCAGGAGATGCTCGAGGTGGGCCTCGCTGCCTTTCCGCGGTGAAGCGGTGGTGCGACCGGCGTTTCCGTGGATGAGCATGACGTCGTCGGCGTGGCGGACGGCGAGGTAGCCGACCATCCCGGCCATGAGGATGGCCAGGTGGCGTTTATCGGCTCCGGCGGAGGTCACGGCGTCGAAGTTCCGGGAGGTGTCGACGACGAGGCCGAGTATGTGCCGACGGTGGGCGACATAGCGTTTGACCAGGGGCTCTGTGTGCCTGGCGGTGGCTTTCCAGTCGATGTCGCGGATCTCGTCACCGGGGATGTAGTCGCGCAGATCGTCGAAGTCGAGGCTGTGGCCGTGGAAGACCGAGGAGTAGTCGCCGTCGAGGAGGCGCCGGGTCCGCCGATGGGCGTGGATGGTCATCCGCGCCTTGATTCGGTTGAGCAGGACAGTCATCGCGGCAGCCGATCAGGGAGTGGGCACTGCCATGAGGAGGGCATCGACGATCTGGGCGCTCGTGATGTTCTCGGCGGCGGCTTCGAAGTTGAGTTGGATGCGGTGGGCCAGCACTCGGTGGGCGAGGTCCTTGATGTCTTCGGGGATGACGTAGTTGCGGCCGCGGATCATCGCCAGCGCCCGGCCGGCGTTCGTGAACGCGATGGAGGCACGTGGGCTGGCTCCGTATTCGATGAACGGGGCGAAGCGGCCGAGGTACTTCGTCGTATTGCGGGTGGCGTGGACGAGTTCGACGAGGTAGCGGGTGATGGCCGGGTCGATATAGACGGTGCGGGCGTAGCTCTGCATGGTCACGACATCGTCGAGTGAGCAGGCCGGATCGGGCACCGAGTCCTTGTCGAAGACCCCGGAGTCGAGGCGGGAGAGGATCTCGACCTCTTCGCCGGGGTTCGGGTGGGTGAGCAGGTCCTTGATCATGAACCGGTCGAGCTGGGCTTCGGGCAGCTGGTAGGTGCCCTCCTGCTCGATCGGGTTCTGCGTGGCCATGACGAGGAAGGGGCGGGGGAGTTCGAAGCGTTTGCCGCCGATCGTCGTCTGCTTCTCCTGCATGGCCTCGAGCATCGCCGACTGGGTCTTCGCCGACGACCGGTTGATCTCATCGAGGAGGACGATGTTCGCATGCACGGGACCGAGCACGGTGTTGAACGACCCCTCGTGTGCGTTGTAGATCTGCGAGCCGATGATGTCGGCCGGCAGCAGATCCGGGGTGCACTGGATGCGGGAGAACTTGCCGTCCACGGCATTGGCCAGAGCCGCGGCCGCCGTGGTCTTCGCCAGCCCCGGCACGCTCTCCAGCAGCAGATGACCGCTGGAGAGAAGTCCGATGAGCAGGGATTCGCGCAGGCGCTGCTGCCCGACGACGAAATGGTCGAGGTAGGACTCCAGAGCCTTGAGGATCGTCTGTGCGTGCGCGATCTCCTGCGTGTTCGCCGGTGCCGTTGCCGTCATGGTCCCTCAGTCTCTCGGTGTCACTGGTGCATCGATGCCACGTGTCTTTCGGTGTCACTGTGGTCGTTCAGCCACGCCGTCTGATGCGTTTCTGTGGTCTCCAGCATATTGGCTGGCACTGACACGCGACAGCCGAGAACGTTGCAGTGCTGACACACAGAGCAGTGCTGTGCCCGACGTGCGTCCGTCCGCCACCTGCCATTCACAGCGCGGCCATCTCATGTCAGGACCGGGCTGTAGCGTCGATGGAACCGACGGACGGATGTGAGGAGGTGCTGTGATGATCGCCTCTGCCTCGACGTGATCGGTGCCGCACTAAGGAGTTCGGAATCGTCGGTCGTGGACTCCGCGACATGCCCACAGGCAAAAATTTTTTCTGTGGAAAGCGGTGGAAAACGGAGGTGGAGAACGGGTCGAAAATCGGCCCTGAAGCCGCCGATCCCAGCGTCCGCGCAGGTGATCGAACTACATGATTGTCGTTCACAGCCTGTGGACGATTGTGGACGGTGATGACACAGGGTGTGGAACCTGCAAATGACACTGGTGTAACACTGGATATAGGGGTAAGGTCTAACCCGAACACAACATCTAGTGGTCACCCCTGAGCCTGCGCCTCGTGATATTCATCATGATCGAGCAGTTGACGGGACACGGTCACAGCCATCAGAATGCCGAACTGCACAGCAGAATGAAGGAGTCGTCATGATCACCGTGTACACCAAGCCAGCTTGCGTCCAGTGCAACGCCACCTACCGTGCTCTCGACGCCAAGGGCCTGAAGTACAAGTCGGTGGATCTCAGCGTCGACGAGAACGCCCTCGATGTCGTCAAGGCCATGGGTTACATGCAGGCTCCCGTCGTCGTCACCGACAACGATCACTGGTCGGGCTTCCGTCCGGACAAGATCGCCACCCTGACCGGCGAACAGTCTGCGTCCGTCGTGGCCTGACAATGCTGCTGGTCTACTTCTCCGCCAACTCCGAGTACACGCACCGCTTCGTCGCGAAGCTGCGTCACCCGGCAGTGCGGTTGCCGACGTTGACCAAGGAGCCGACGCTGCGAGTGGATGAGCCATTCGTTCTCGTCACCCCCACCTATGGGGCCGGTCGCAATCGCGGGGCTGTTCCCAAACAAGTCATCAAGTTCCTCAATGTCGAAGAGAACCGGCGCCATCTGGTCGGTGTCATCGGCGCCGGAAACACGAACTTCGGCATGGACTACTGCCGCGCGGCCTTCAAGGTCGCGGCAAAGTGTCAAGTACCCCTCATGTATCGAGTCGAACTCCTGGGCACTCAGGAAGATGTCGACGCTGTCAACCTAGGATTGGACAAACTGTGCGCGAGCTCGCTGAAGACCGCAATGTAGAGGACATCATCCGCGAAGAGACGGATCTGGATTACCACGCGCTCAACGCGATGCTGAACCTGTACGACGAGGACGGCAGGATCCAGTTCGAGCGTGACAAGCAGGCTGCCCGGCAGTACTTCCTGCAGCACGTCAACAACAACACCGTCTTCTTCCACAACCTCAAGGAGAAGCTCGACTACCTCGTCGAGAAGGACTACTACGAGCCCGAGGTTCTGGAGCAGTACTCGTTCGATTTCATCGAGCAGCTCTCGACGCGCGCCTACGATCAGAAGTTCCGCTTCCAGACCTTCCTCGGCGCGTTCAAGTTCTACACCTCCTACACGCTGAAGACCTTCGACGGAAAGCGCTATCTCGAACGCTTCGAGGACCGCGTCGTCATGGTCGCTCTCTTCCTGGCTCGCGGAGACGAGACTCTGGCCACCCAGCTCGTCGACGAGATCATCGCCGGCCGCTTCCAGCCGGCCACCCCGACGTTCCTCAACGCAGGCAAGAAGCAGCGCGGTGAGCTCGTCTCCTGCTTCCTCCTGCGTATCGAAGACAATATGGAGTCGATCGGCAGGTCCATCAACTCCGCTCTGCAGCTGTCCAAGCGCGGCGGCGGCGTGGCCTTCGCTCTGACGAACATCCGCGAGTCCGGTGCACCGATCAAGAAGATCGAGAACCAGTCTTCGGGCGTCATCCCCGTCATGAAGCTGCTCGAGGACTCGTTCTCCTACGCCAACCAGCTCGGAGCCCGCCAGGGTGCCGGTGCCGTGTACCTGCACGCCCACCACCCCGACATCTATAAGTTCCTCGACACCAAGCGCGAGAACGCCGATGAGAAGATCCGGATCAAGACCCTGTCCCTGGGCGTCGTGATCCCGGACATCACCTTCGAACTGGCCAAGCGCAATGAGGACATGTACCTCTTCAGCCCCTATGACGTCGAGCGCGTCTACGGTGTGCCCTTCTCCGACATCAACGTCACCGAGAAGTACACCGAGCTCGTCGACAACGCGGCGATCAAGAAGAAGAAGATCAACGCCCGCGAGTTCTTCCAGACTCTGGCCGAGATCCAGTTCGAGTCCGGCTACCCATACGTGATGTTCGAGGACACCGTCAACAAGGCGAACCCGATCGACGGCAAGATCATCATGTCCAACCTGTGCTCGGAGATCCTCCAGGTCTCCGAACCGAGCAAGTACGACGACGATCTCGGCTATGACGTCGTCGGCAAGGACATCTCCTGCAACCTCGGTTCGCTCAACATCGCTCTGACGATGGACTCGAGCAACTTCGGGCAGACCATCGAGACCGCGATCCGCGGACTCACCGCGGTCGCCGAGACCTCGAACATCCAGTCCGTGCCTTCGATCGCCCGCGGCAACGACATGTCGCATGCCATCGGCCTGGGGCAGATGAACCTCCACGGCTACCTCGCTCGTGAGCACATCTACTACGGTTCCGATGAGGGCCTGGACTTCACGAACATGTACTTCTACACCGTCGCCTACCACTGTGTGCGGGCGTCGATGGAAATCGCGAAGGAGCGCGGTGAGACCTTCGCCGGCTTCGAGCGGTCGAAGTACGCCACCGGCGAATACTTCGACAAGTACACCGATGAGGTCTGGCAGCCGCGGACCGCTCGCGTGACCGAGCTTTTCTCCGAAGCAGGCGTGCACATCCCGACCCAGGACGACTGGCGCGAGCTCAAGGCTCAAGTGGCCGAGCACGGCATCTACAACCAGAATCTCCAGGCCGTGCCGCCGACCGGTTCGATCTCGTACATCAACAACTCGACCTCGTCGATCCACCCGGTGGCCTCGAAGATCGAAATCCGCAAGGAGGGCAAGGTCGGCCGTGTGTACTACCCGGCTCCCTTCATGGACAATGACAATCTCGAGTACTACCAGGATGCCTACGAGATCGGCTACGAGAAGATCATCGACACGTATGCCGAGGCCACGAAGCACGTGGACCAGGGGCTGTCGCTGACACTGTTCTTCATGGACACCGCCACCACTCGTGACATCAACAAGGCGCAGATCTACGCGTGGCGCAAGGGTATCAAGACCATCTACTACATCCGGCTCCGGCAGCTCGCTCTGCAGGGCACTGAAGTCGATGGCTGCGTCTCCTGCATGCTCTGATGATGGAATCGGCGGACCGATGTGAATCGGTCCGCCGGCCTCGTGCGGGCCCCAAGCCGCCGGCTGGGCCCGAACACATGACTTTCGTCTGCCGCGCAGACAGCACGTACTCACGACGAACAGCACTTTGGGAAGAGAGAAAGCGTTGGAGAATCTGACTCTGGCATCGCATGTCGATGCCATCAACTGGAACCGCGTCGTCGATCCGATCGATGACGAGGTCTGGGATCGCCTGACCGGCAACTTCTGGCTGCCGGAGAAGGTCCCGCTGAGCAACGACATCCAGTCCTGGGCGACTCTGACCGACGATGAGAAGACGCTGACGATGCGCGTCTTCACCGGTCTGACCCTGCTCGACACGATCCAGGGCACCGTCGGTGCGATCTCGCTCATCCCGGATGCTGTCACCCCGCACGAAGAGGCTGTGCTGACGAACATCGCGTTCATGGAGAGCGTGCACGCGAAGTCGTACTCCTCGATCTTCTCGACCCTGTGCTCGACGAAGGAGATCGACGAGGCCTTCCGCTGGTCGCGTGAGAACAAGTACCTGCAGTCGAAGGCGGATATCATCCTCAGCTACTACCGGGGTGACGATCCGCTCAAGCGCAAGGTCGCCTCGACGCTGCTCGAGTCCTTCCTCTTCTACTCCGGCTTCTACTTGCCCATGTACTGGTCGGCACACGCTAAGCTGACGAACACCGCTGACCTCATCCGTCTGATCATCCGCGATGAGGCCGTGCACGGCTACTACATCGGCTACAAGTACCAGAAGGGTCTGGAATCGCAGTCCGAAGAGCGCAAGCAGGAGCTCAAGGACTACACGATGAACCTCATGTTCGAGCTCTACGAGAACGAGGTCGCCTACACCCACGATCTCTACGATCCGGTGGGGCTGGCGGAGGACTGCAAGATGTTCCTCCACTACAACGCCAACAAGGCGCTGATGAACCTCGGCTACGAGGCGATGTTCCCCAAGGAGGTCACGAAGGTGAATCCGGCCATCCTTGCGGCTCTGTCGCCCGGCAGCGATGAGAACCACGACTTCTTCTCCGGTTCGGGATCGTCCTACGTCATCGGCAAAGCCGAGAACACCGAAGACGACGACTGGGACTTCTGAAACACTAGGTCAGCGGCCCGCTCAAGCAGAAATGTTTGGGTGGGCCGCTTTTCTGCATTCACTCCCCAGCGGGGATCGTATCGCCGTCTGCCCACGTTTTGCCCATGTTTCGTTTTCGCGCCTCGTCGATTCGCTCGGCAACATCATCCACATCGGTGTCGAACAGATCCGAGTACACGTCCAAGGTCATGGCCGCGGAGGAGTGACCGAGCATGTTCTGCACGACCTTCACCGAAGCGCCAGCGGATACCGCAAACGATGCCGCCGAGTGGCGCAGATCGTGAAACACGAACCCCTCGTCAAGCTTGGCCTTCTTCCGCACAGAAAGAAACCATGACTCCTGATTCTTCGGCTCAGCCAAATCGGGAATGAGGAGACCACCGGGAACAGCTTTCAGCGTGAGAGCTCGGAACCGATCGTGCATGAACTTCGGATACCCGACTGACCGTTCCCTGCCGTTCTTCGACACTTCGGCGCGAACCCGCACGCGCCGGGCCTCCAGGTCGACGTCCTCCGGTGTCAGGGTCGCGATCTCATTCCACCGCAATCCCATGTATGCGGCAATGTAAAGCACGAACCCGTACCGGCCGCGCTGAGCACGCAAGTGATGCTCATCCGCAGCTTGCGCCACCTTCTCTACCTGCTCATAGGTGAGGTATACGTTCTTCCGGTGAGTCATCGACGGTAAATTCTTGACACCGTTGGCGGGGTTGCGCGGGATCAGGTGATCGTCGACCGCCGTCTGAAGAACTGCTTGGAGTACGTAGTGTGCCCTGCGGACGGTTCTGGCAGCTCGCTTCTCCGACAGCTCCGCAACCCACTCTCTGACGTTCGATCGGGATACCCCGTTCACGGGTAGTGCGCCGAACTTCGGGTAGATGTGAACACGCAACGCGGTCTCGTACACCCTTTTCGATGATTGCTTGGCGCTGACAGTTTTCAACCAGTGCGCTCCGAGCTCCTCGACAGTGATCCTTCCCCTCGTCGGGTCCACGTAGGTGCCCTCAAGCTTCGACACTTCGACTGTGTTGAGGAAGATCTGGGCCTCGCGTTTCGTGCGGAATCCGCGGCGGTCGGTGGGCTTCCGGTCGGGCTTGGTGTACCGAACCCTGTACCGGCGCCCCTTCGCAGTCTCGTACGGTTCAATGCTGGCCATGTGTCATCCTTGTCGTGCTGCCCCGATGAGTCGGAGCAGGTGTTTCTCGTGAGGGTGGAGGAACCGGAGGCGGTCCTCGAGGACTTCAGGTGTCACCCAGAGTTCTTCGGCCGCCTCGTGGGCCGTGTGGGCCCATTTGAAGACGTCGACGAGCGCATCCCAGGCGATGAGTTTCTGGGCTGTGAGTCGGCGTGCTGCTTGTTCTTCTCTCGGGTCGTCACAGTTCGTGTGCCCGAGATCGATGTGTGCTTGCTCGTGCTGGATGGCGCAGCGGCGCTCGACCTGCAGTAGATCCTGGTCGAGCCAGATGGCGTTGTTGCCGTTCGTTGCGGCTACTCGAGTGTCGTTGAACCTGGTGAAGTGCAGGACAACGCCGTCCCCGCGTTCACGTAGTTCTCTCCATGGATGGTGCATAACTCAAGACCATATGAGGAGGGGGTGACACAAGGATGCCTAACGCAGACTAACCTGCTGCACCGTCGCAATTGCACTCTGCTCATCATCAACGTCAATGGCATAAGCTTCGCTCTCAACTGGGAGAAGGAAATCGTCTATATCTTCGTCGTGCCCTGATCTGGCGTAGAAGAAGGCAAACTGCGCGCCAGAGTTCAGGTTTCTGACAGCTTCCATTTTGCTTCGGAGTCCAAGCGCCGCGCTCAACCCCCCTCTCGAAGAAGCAAAGTCGAATGCCACGTTCTCATTGCCTCTTACGCCGTAGTCAAAAGGTAGTTGAACGGTCTCGGAAGCTGCTCCAAATCGGCCAGGGAGCCTGAGGTGTTGTCGATAGTCGATGTTGGCTTGGTCGAAAATCGTCTCGATTCTCTGTTTCATCGATGGCTCGTCGTGTTCTGTTGTGCTTGTCGCGACTAGTTCGTTGAACAACTGAGCTGAGAACGACATTGCGCTCTCGATCTCAACGTATTCATGGCCGGCCAGCTCGACCCAAATGGAGGCAGGCTTGCGCTCTCGGTAGGAGAGCAGCGTAGCGAATCGCTCGGGATCGAGGTGGTCTTGAATGTATTCAATCCAAGGCGAGAATGCTTCTCGCGAGATACCGTACTTTCTCAGCTTCCTGCCATCAATGGAGTTACCATCGGCAGCTTTTCCGATGAAGTTGAAAGCGAAATCTCCGTCATTCTCAACGACCACTCCCACATTTCTGGGCTCTTGTCTCCGAGGATCGGGGACATACTTCACGAGAAAATACTTGGCTGCCATTCCGCACCTCCCGAGTGGCCGCATCGGATGAGATCATTCTTCAAAATGCCGAGAAGGTTATTATGCCTCCTCTCTAGTAAATCGTACACATGTTCTATGACATCAGGCTCCGCGATCTTCCGAAGTCGCGCCTCGGTGCAATAGGCGAAGGCGAGGTCCATGCCATTCTGCTTTAGGCATTCGGCTTCCTCCAGGATGAGTTTCGGATCTATCGTCAGGGCGCCTTCGTCGAGGTGTCGGTAAACCGGCGTTCTCGCCAGCCTCTCAGCGAGCTCTGCAGATGGGGGCCGCTGACCGAAAAAGGCCCCTTCGTGGTCGATTGCCCAGAAGCTACCCTTGTCTTCGGCTATCAGGTTCTCTTCGGTTCGGTCGTCGTTGTGAATCCAGGCGTCAAAGACCAGCAGCTTCGCGATAAGTTGCGGCTTGAATGCGCGTTGTCGTGAGACGCTAACGGGCGGTGCGTCCCTGGTTGATTTTCCAGCTAGCGCGGAAACCCAGGCGGTCGACGCGTCTGGTAACTTCGCAACTTCGCCAAGTGGCACCGGTAGGCCAAGTGCAAGTGCTAGGCGCTCGCCGAGGAACTCATACAGGAGCATATTAGGGTGGTCTGCTTCACTCAGCTTGATTAGTGCCCTTGCTTCTCCCCATCTCACCGGACGAGAGCCATACTGCGCCTCAACCTCATCGCGAAGAATCGACAACCCGGGCAGCAGTCCGTTAAGTGGCTTCTGGGCACCTGGCACAAGTGGGGAACTTTTGCTCACTCCCAGTCCTCCGGATCTTGCGATTCCTCCCCACGCTTCTCCGACTCTTCCTTCTGCTGCTTGCCCCGATTGGGTGCATCGTAGGCGGCAGTGTCTTCGCGCTCTGGCGGGGGAGTGAACAGTTCGTGCACGTTGTCGCCGGCGCCGTCGTTCACGGATTCGTGGTCGAGGTCTCCGCGGGCACGGCCTCCGAATGAGCCGAGCCCGTCGTCGTCGCTAATTGCCGACTTCCCGCCGGCCTGGTTCATGGGGGTGGCACTGTGTTCACTGCCATCACCTGCTCTCGTGTTCGCTTCCGCAAATTGGCGGATGATCTCGTTCACAGCGGCTCGCTGCGGACGTGTGAGCAAGTTCGCCGACTCGTCGGGCTCGAACTCCCCAAGATCGGAGGGGAGCCCGGCCAACCGTCGCACCTCATCGAGGGGCAGGCGGAGGACGAACGCCAACGCGGCGAGTGTTGCCGGGTCAGCGGTCGCGGGGTGCGAGCCGTTGGTGTACACGGTGGCCGAATAGTTCGACAACCGGTAGCCATTGGCTTGCGCTAGCTCGGACATTTTCCGGGTGGAAATCCCGAGCTTGCTCTTCGCGGCCGCTAGATGGTCGGATAGCTCGCTCACAACAATCACTTTCGTGCAGGTGGGTCTGTATATACAAACTTACCCTTGCCAGTGTTGGCACGGAACTACAACGCTGTAATTCGTTGAGCCTAAGCCGTATATGCGGACTTCGAAAATTCCTACTTGCCACCACCCGGAAAGCGCTATACGATAGATCTAGCAACCAAGGAGGTGAACATGAAGTACAAAGTGAACCGGCGAATCTTCAATCAGTACCTGGCTGAAGAGGTGAAGGTGCATGGATCCGAGCGCCGAGTGGCACTGCGCACCCGTCTGTCGCACACGCTCATCCAGTCCCTGCGCAAGGGGTTCGAGACCACAAAGGACGGCCGACGGATTCCCAAGACTCAAGTCAATCTGGCGACCGCCAGAAAGATTGAAGCTGCATGGGGAATCCCCAGGGAGGTCTGTTTTTTGCCCGAAGTGCTAGATGCAAGATCAAGCGACGCGGCATAGGAGCTGACATGAACCAGGACAAGAAGAAAGCCCCCAGCAGTGGAGTGCTGAGGGCCAAAGACACCAGGAAGGTGAACCAAATGTCTACAACCAAGGCTAACAGCCCAACCGGCGAAGACCTCCGCAACGAGGGGCAACACATCGTCGAGATCAACGACTCAGTAGAGGCGAACGCCGGTGCCGTCATTCGCGCCACGCTGGATCGCCTCATTAAGTCGGGTGAGCCGTTCTCGGCAGACGAGATCCGCGACGCACTCGAAGGTAACGACACTGTCGAACGGGCCATGTTCAAACGCCCGAACCTGCTGCCCGCGATCATCGGCGGCGCATCCCGTAAAGGACTGATCGAGCCCATCGGCATCGTGAAACCGACGCGTCCTTCCCGGCATGCCAACCGGAACCTCATTTGGCGGGCGACGAACCGGCAGGAGATGGCGGCATGACTATCAACCTGGTCGCCTTCGACTGCGGCGACGGAATCCCGCTCACAGGCAATGCCACCGTCAACTCGATCATTACCGCACACCTCGAAGCATGCGGCGACTGTGCGCGTCTAGACCGGGCCCTCGACCACCGAAACCAAGAGTATTCAGACTTCGCAGTCATGTCCGACGCCAGCGTCCGCGACCTCAACCGCCACCCCGACAGGGACTGGCCCCTCGAAATCAGTGGCGACGCAATCGCCCTCCACAAGGAGACGCACTCATGAACGCCCTGATCCTCGCGCTCGCCGCCACAGGCCTCGTCCTCACCGGACTCGGGGCACTCGCCCTCGCCGGGTGGGCCGACTACCGGCAGGCACGCGACCAGCACCGCAGCATCCAGAAAGGAAACGTCCATGGCCGCTCTCCTCACTGACAAAGAAGTCGCCGAACAGATCGGCTACAGCGTCTACCAACTCCAAGCAGACCGGGCCCTCGATCGCGGAGACGGCGGAGATCGAGTCCCCGCATGGATCGAAGTCGGCACGTCATGGAGACCTCGCGCCAGAGGCACACGTCAGTCCGCTGTCGACGCATGGCTCGACCGGCACGAAACGAAAGGAGCCGCGGCGTGATGCACTTCAACGCGAAGACCGCGACCGTCAACTGCATCAACGGTGAACTCCACGTCGAGTTCCTCACCGTCAAAGGCAAACAGGTCACCGGTGTCCTCGCCGACGGCGCCGGGGAACAGTTCCTCAACGACGTCGAGGACGCAGTGCTCGAACAGGGGCACGCCAAGAACAAGGGTGCTGCTGGTCCGTGGGATCGGGGGCGTGCCGCATGAGTCGCCTCCCCATCCACCGGAAGCGCCGCATCGCCTGGCTGTACACGCCGATCCTCGTGACCTCCATGGCCGCGTACTTTTACAGCTACACCCAAACCATCACCCTCAACGGCCTCGGCCTGCTCACCATGCTCACCGCATTCGCAGCCCTCGTCGCCATCACCCGAGAAGGAACAGAAAAGTGACCACGAAACCCGACTTCCGCGTACCCAACGCGAAACTCATCCTCCCCGCCGACGCATCACGGCAGGACTGGCTGAACACCCGTCGCAACTACCTCGGCGGATCCGATATGGCTGAAATCTCCGGCGCCTCGAACTTCACCACCCCGTTCCAGATCTGGCAGGACAAAACTAGCACCGAGGATCCCGTCGAAGAAGAGAAGGACATCTTCTGGTTCGGCCAAGAAGTTGAACCACTGCTGGCTGCCCGGTTCACTGCGGACACCGGCATCGCCACCCGCAACGTCGGCACCTACCAGTCCAAGGAACACCCGTGGGCCATGGCGAACCCCGACCGGCTCACCGCCGACGGGGGAGTCCTCGAAATCAAAACCACCGGCATCTACACGGACAAAGCCAAGGACTGGAAAGCCGGCGAAGTCCCCGACAACGCGTACGTGCAAACCCAGTACTACCTCGGCGTGACCGGACGCTCGCACGCATGGTTCATCGCCCTCGTCGACCGGACCCCGCACATCATCGGCCCCGTCGACCGTGACGAGAACCTGATCGCTGAACTCATGGCGACCGGTGCTGAGTTCTGGGCGTACGTGGAAACGAACACACCGCCCCCGGTCGACCTGACCACGGTCACCGCCGACGAGCTCAGCGTCCGGCACCCGCAGGTACTCGATCCGGAGTCGTGTGCGGAAGCCCCATTACCGGAGCTTGTCACCGATGACCTGAAGCGCCTCGCCGAGGTTAAGGACACCGAGAAGTCGATCAAGGACGAACGGACAGCGATCGAGACGCGACTCAAGGCTGTCATCGGGGATCACGAATACCTCACTGTCGACGGTCGCCCTGTGGCTCGCTGGCAGTCCGTCGCCGGGCGCCGGTCGTTCGACAAGACCGCGGTGCTGGAAAAGATCGCCGCCGAACGCGGACTGGAGCCGACGAAACAGAACCTCAAAACCATCGAGGACGAGTACACCAAGACCGGCGCGCCCTCCCGTCGCCTGTCCATCATCGAAGGAGCAGCAGCATGAGCAACGAAATACAGCACGGCGGGTCAACTCTCGCCGTCCACCAGGACCAGCAGTTCTGGACCGACCAGCAGATGGCCGCGCTACAACAGCTCGGAGTCGCCACGAACTCGCAGGGCGACCTGGCTGTGTTCTTCCACCAAGCGCAGAAATCTGGCCTCGACCCGTTCAAGCGCGAAATCTACATGATCACCCGCTCGGGTAAGCCGACCATCCAGACCGGCATCGACGGGTTCTACAAGATCGCCGACCGGGTGACCACGAAGACCGGGGGTACTTGGGGAATCTCCGAGACGTACTGGTGCGGCCAGGACGGACAGTGGGTCGACGTATGGCTCCAGCAGGGCGCCCCTGCCGCCGCGAAGGTCATCGTCGAGCGCAACGGCTCAAAGTTCACGACCGTCGCCCTCACGTCTGAGTACACGGCGACCGGGCCGATGTGGAAGAAGATGCCGGCCCGGATGATCGCGAAGTGCGCCGAGGCCCTGGCGATTCGCAAGGCCTTCCCGGAAGACCTCAGCGGACTGTACACGTCGGACGAAATGGCGCAGGCCGACAACCAGCAGGTCGTAAACCGTGCACCGCAACAGCGACCCCGCACGACTCAGCAGCGCCAGCAGATGCAGGCGAAGCCGGAACCCTCGGGGCGCGACTGGTACGCCGAAGCGGGGGAGTGCGAGACCGCGGATGCGCTCGCCGCCCTGTACAAGGAATGCGCCGCGTCGGGGGAACTGGATGACGACCTGAAGTCGTTCCTCATGACCACCGGCACCGCTCTCCGCCAGATGGAGCAGAACCAGCAAGACGAAGAAGTCGTCGACGGGGTCCTCGTTGATGAAAACGGAGAAATCAAGGGAGAGGCAGCCTGATGGCAGATGCACGAGTAACCATTGACGGCGGAATCGTCGCCGGCCCGAGGTTCAACACCACGAATAGCGGCAAGCACGTCGCGAACCTCACGATCCGCGCTGGCCGGTCCAAGAAGAACGACGACGGTTCGTATGAGCAGCTGTCATCCACGGCCTACGACGTGACGTTCTGGGGCGAACACGCTGACCTCGTGAGCGCCCTGACTCCCGAACGCGGTTCGCAGGTGACCGTGACCGGAACCATCACCGAGCTCGCGTCGTATGACGGGCAGAACGGGCAGTCGTTGTCCGCGAAGGTCAACGGTGACGGGATCCGCGTCTACCCGAAGCGACAGCAGCCCGGGGGCGGGAACTTCGGCGGCCAACAGCAGCAGTCCCAGCTGGGAGGCGGTTGGGGCAACCAGCAGCAGGCGCAACAATCACCAGCGTGGGGGAGTAACCCGGGAGCAGCCGATGCAGACCTTCCGCCATTCTGACGACTGGGAGGGAGCGGTCTGTGCCCAGTTGGGGGCGGAGGTGGCAGACGAATTGTTCTTCCCCTCCACCCCCGACCGGGCGGCCGCCGGCGTACGCCTCTGCTGGGACTGCCCACTCCGCGCAATCTGCGCCAGCAGGGCTCTCGAGGAGGAGCGCGGCAAACCCGCAACCGAACGGTTCGGGATCCGCGGCGGCCTCACCGCAGCACAGCGTGCCCAACTTGATCCCGGGAAGATCTGCCCCGACTGCGGCTCACCCGTCATCACGAAATCACCCCACTGCGACGACGACCGCGAAATCCACCGCCTCAAACACCGTCGCGAATACGAACGCGAACGACGAAAGGACGCGGCATGACCGACCAGATGGAACTACCGCAGGCAATGACGCGCCTCGTCGAAGTCGACCGTCCCCGCATCGGGTCATTCTGCAGCGGATACGGCGGACTGGACATGGCCGTCGAGGAGGTCACTGGTGGCAAGACCGTGTGGGTGTCCGACATTGATTCGGGCGCGTGCTCGATCCTCGAGCACCGGTTCCCGGACGCACCGAACCTCGGCGACATGACCGCCCTCGCTTGGAACGAAGTGCCGACCGTGGACGTGATCTGCGGCGGCACACCCTGCCAAGACCTCAGCGCCGCCGGCCGGAGAGCAGGAATGAAAGAAGGCACCCGCTCAAACCTGTGGGTCGCCATGAGAGAAGCAATCGCAACCATCAGACCACGCCTCGTCGTGTGGGAAAACGTCAGAGGAGCACTCAGTGCATCAGCAAGCAGCGCAAGCGACATGGAATCCGGAGAGGGATCTGTGGGAGACGGACAGCATGGACCTGTTCTCCGGGCTCTCGGACGTGTTCTCGGAGACTTGGCCTCGCTCGGGTATGACGCGGAGTGGACGACTGTTCCTGCGTCCGCAGTCGGAGCCCCACACCGGCGGGAACGAGTCTTCCTCATCGCCTGGCCGGGTGTTTGACACGCCAGACACGATGCCGGATGCACCCAACTCAGGGAGCAACCGAAAGTCGCAACCAGCCGGCTTGGGTAATCAAGTGAGAGCACTACTTCGGACACCCTGCGCGGCCGAGGCAGAGGGCGGGATGCTCCACCCGGATAAGGCGGAACGTCAGGGGCAGACTTTGCGCCTGTCCTCGCAGATCGTCCACATGGTCGCACCTGATCAGCTCAAGGACGAATTACTCCCAACGCCCTCCACGATTGACGGCAAACCGGTGGACGTGAAGAACCAGGTCGCTACTCGCAACTCGCCTGGGTTGCAGTGCATGCCTGCCCTGCTCGGGATGCCAGAAGAAGTGTGGCCGGAAACCGATATGACCGGGAACGCTGCTCGGCAAGTCGGAGAGGCAGAGCGCCGGCGGTCGCTGCTCCCCACGCCGAAGGCTGGTGATGCGGACTTCGGACTCCCTCGCACCTCGGGCAGACCGCCGGAGAAGTCAACGCACTTGGCGACTCGCCTGCACTACACCGATTTCGGACAGTACGCGCCAGCCATTAAGCGCTGGGAGTCCGTCACGGGACGTAAAGCACCCGCCCCGACCGAGCTCACCGACAAAGGCAAGCACCGCCTGTCTGCGGCGTTCGTGGAGTGGCTCATGGGCCTCGACGACGAGTGGGTCACGGATCCCGACCTCGGCCTGTCCCGTGTCTCCCAGCTCAGGGCGCTCGGCAATGGTGTCGTCCCGCAACAGGCCGTCTACGCAATCACATGGCTCCTCGAACGAGCCGATCTCAACCTCACAGAAAGGACAGCAGCATGACCACCACCTGCAAAGTTTGCCACCGCGAACGGCACATCAAGGCCGCAGGCATGTGCCGCACTTGCCGCGAGAAGCACCTAAACAAACGGATGCGAGCCGTCGGTGAGGCGAAAGCCCGCCTGATTGAGCTCATCGACCATTACGGCACTCTCGGCACCACGGCCAAGGCGATCGGACTGGCCCGCAACACTGTCGTGCGGATCCAGGGTGCAGAGCTCGACAGCCGCATCCAGCGTGCCGCGTACGCCGCGATCATGAAACACCGGATCGCTGACCCGAATGCGCCTGTGGCGAAGCGCCCCGACCCGATCACGTGGCCCGAGGTCGCCGAGTTTGCGAAGACGACGGAGGGGCTGGCGTTCATTGAACGATACAAGCGGCCCGCCGCCTACCGAACAAGGAAGGCCGCATGACGGAGCTGACCGTCGACGTGCACAAGAGCATGTGGGTCTCGGCGAACAGCCGGCTCCACTGGGCTGCCCTTGCGAAGCGGAAGAAGCACATCCGCCAGCTCGCCCACTACCTCACCAGGCAGCAACGCCTCACGGTCCCGACACCGTGCTTCATCGTCGCCACCATCGGCTACCTCACCACGGGCAGGGCGGACGTAGAGAACGCCTCAGTGGCGGTGAAAGCCGCAATCGATGGGTGCGTCTCAGGGGGAGCTCTCGAAGACGACAACAGCGAGCACGTCGTATCCGTCCAGTTTGAGCGAGGCCCCAAGAGCCCCGTCAAAGACCACTACCGCATCCACTTCAAGTTCGTCGACCAACGAGTCACATTCTGAAAGCGAGACCATCATGGCCATCACCATTTACGAAACCCCAGGCTGCTCCGGTTGCAGACTCACGAAAGCCATCCTCGACCGTGCAGGCATCACATACAGCACCGTCGACCTCAGCGAATCACTCGACGACTACCGAGCCGTCAAAGCCATGGGATACACGCAAGCCCCAGTCGTCTGCGTCACCTACCCCGACGGCCGCAACGACCACTGGAGCGGCCTTCGACCCGACCTCCTCGGCAAGTACATCACCTCAGAGAAAGCGCAGGCCGCAGCATGACGAACAGCATCGGGTACGCGAACCCCGCCGGAGCCAGCCTCAGCACCTACTCGCTCGAGAAACTCAACAACACCCCACACGAACGCCGACAAGCCACCGCAGTCGTCCAATCATGGCTGCCCGCCCATGAGGCGCGAGACGTCCTCGAAACCCTCGGACTGCTCCCACCACGACCAGGGAGGGAATGACAATGGCACGACGCGAAGGTCTGTTCGCACGCCTCTCGCTCGACTACGCCGACCACCCGAAGATCGCCGTCCTATCCGACGAAGCATTCCGCGCCCACGTCGAGATGATCCTGTACTCACGCAAGTACATGACCGACGGGCAAATTGCTAAGCAAATTGCTAAGCGATGGCCACAGCAAGCGCTTACCGAACTGCTAGCAAACGATTCCGAAGCTCCGTCGCTGCTCGAACTCGACTCCGGCGACTACCTGCTCCACGGATTCGCGGACATGCAGGAGACGAAACAAGAGATCGAAGCAAAACGCCAGGTCAGAGCCGAGGCGGGGCGAAAAGGTGGCAGAGCGAAAAAGCAAAATGCTAAGCCCATGCCAAGCAAAACGCCTAGCAAACAGTCAAGCAATTTGCTTAGCAAAAACGTAGCAGAGATAGAGACAGAGTCAGAGACAGAGGTAAGTAATAAACCCCCTGTAAGTCCCCCAGCAGGGGACACCCACAAACCCGCACCCGCCGGCCGCAAGACTCGGATCCCCGACGATTGGGCACCAAACGAATCGCACGAAGCGAAAGCAGCCGAACTCGGGATCGACCTCCATGCTGAGGCGGAGAACTTCCGAGACCACGCCATCGCCAACGGCAAAACGTTCGTCGACTGGTCACGCGGATTCCACACCTGGCTGAACAATGCCCTCAAGTTCGCACCACGCCCAGGCAGCCGACCACCCGAGCGGGGACCAGCCCGCAACCGAGCCGATGAACGCATGGACCAACACCGAGCCGTCATCGAAAACCTACGCCGCATCGAAGAACAGCAAGCCACCACCATCCAAGGAGAACTGCTATGAGACTCACCGAGACAGGTGCCCTCCTGGCGCTCATCAGCGCCTACGACAACCGCAACTTCAACGAAGAGACCACGGCCGCCTGGTACGACCTCCTGGGCCCGTACACGCTCGCCGAGGCCAAGCACGCGGTGAAGAAACACTACTCAGAGACGAGAGACTGGCTGATGCCCGCCGATGTACTGCGCATCATCAAAACCGAACGCCGGGCGCGTCTCGCGAAGGTCGAAACGATCGTCCCGTCCCGTGCGGACATGACCGACACCGCAGCTGAGCTCGCCACGACGAAAGCACTGTCCAAAGCGATCGCGTCGGGGGAACTCACACCCGAAGCGTACGAAGCCTACGTGCGCGGCAACACGCCCTGGTCGACGTACCGGCGGGGGATCCTCGCACTCAGGGGAGCGGCATGAACACCGTCGACGAAATCCTCGCCTCAGGCAGGTACACGGACAGGCGGGGCCGGGAGTGGCAACACGCATGGTTCGGGTGGTGGACACCTCGCGGCGGCGTCGAGCTGCCACCTGCCCAGATGCGCCTGTTGATCGAGCGCGATCAGCACAGGGCAACGTGTCCGGGGCTGTGGACGTGCACCGACCATCCCGTGCCCGCCGTAACGCTCAGCCGGACGTTCAGGCCTCGCGTGTACGTCGATGGTGAGCCCTATGCCTGGTTCTCCGAAGCCATAGACGCTGCTCGCGCATTGGCGGTGGGCGAATGATCCGCCTCATCGAGTACCTCATCACCCGCCGGCGACTCACCCAAGCACACCGAACCTCACCAACCATCAACCCCGAAACGGAACCTCACCAACCGCGTGTCAGGACTGGGAAAAGTCCCGTGGGTCGGGATGGAATCGAAACATGGGAGACAAAGTGACCACCTCAATGCCCGGCAACCCGTACGCCGAGCTCCACCAACATCAACCCGGAGCCACCGAGGGAGACGGCGAGTGGGCCATTGCGCAGGCCACCCTGGCCCTCGCTCATGAGCAGCGCACGTTGACGCTGGTGAACGTGGTGCGCATGTATGCCGACCTGGGCATGGGTGACCAGGCGGCCGGGGTCATCGACGCAATCAGCAACCGACTTGGAGGGTACGACCATGAGTGAGAAGTACACGCCCGACGAGGTCGAACTGGCCCACTGCTACGCCGGGGCCATGGAAGAACAGGCCGGCGAAAACTACGACGAAGCCAAAGCGGACGCAGAGCGTGGGATCGCGAAGATCAAAGCGGATGCGCTGAGGGAGGCGGCCAAGCAGTTTGGCCCAGGACAGATTACGGGCCTGTTCAGAAGCCCATACGACTACGCGAGCATCTGGCTCAAAGAGCGCGCCGACCGGATCGAGGAGGAAGCATGAGTGACACCGTGAAGTCGTGGATCGAGGAACGATGGGAGTTCGTGCAGGGTTCGAAGCTGCGCCGGTGGGGCGACAAAGACATCCGCCGACTCACTGATGCCATTGAGGCGGTGCTTGAGCTGCACAAGCCGTTCGAGTGGTCATTCGGGTTCGAGACGATCAGGTCGTGCCTGGCATGCGCGGAAATGGGTGCGGAGCAAGACTGTGCCAATTGGCTGTGTGCGACTGTTCAAGCAATCGAAGGAGCAATCAATGGTGAGCGAGGATGACCTGCCGTTCAGGTGCTCACGGTGCGGCGCATTCGTCGGACAAGAACGACTACATGACGCAGACGACTTCGGCCCAGCACCATGCAAACCATGCAAGCGAAAGGGGTATTGGCAATGACTGACCAGGACAACCTGAGAGACAGGATCGCGGCGGTCATGTACTGCCACATGCATCCGTTAGCTCGGATGGAAGACGCGCTGAGAATGGCCCGAGGCGAGGGCATGGACTCGAAACGCGGCCAGACGAACGTCGTGCAACGCCAGTACCTCCCGTGGGCCCAGGCAATCATCGACGAGTTCGGAATGACCGTGGATCGCGCCGTTGATACGGGCAATCGAAGCTACGACAAGCGAACGGGCATCATCACGAACGGATGGAAGTATCGCGTCGTCGGGAAGTGGGAGAAGCAATGACCACTCACACCAGCCGCCGGCGCAAGACTACAGAAGGCGAATACGATAAGCCGAAAGACCAACCACGAACATCGACGACAGAACAGGAACCGAGAACAATGCCTAAGTACACGCTACGCGACGAACCCCACGCCGCCCTCTCATCGCAAGAAGAAGGCAGCTGGCAAGGCATAATCAACCGCCCACTCAAACTGAGCGCGAGACGCGCAGTGTGGAAATGCGACCACCGCCACCGAGCGGAAGCCGAAGCCCTAATCTGCGCGCAGAGAGAGTGGGATTTCGGACGATGATTGACGACCGGAACGACCTTCTTCGCGGCAACCGCGCCTGACAGGCGCTGAAATGCATCCTGCACGACCTCTTTTATCTCGGGCCCACACCCACACATGGTAAAAAGCGGGGCAAGCGCTTCGCTGGCAGACGGGTGAAACGATGGAGTTACCGTTGCCAAGTTGGCCCCCGTGGCGGCCAAACTACTCCGACCGCTGAAATATACATCTGGGACAGCACCGAACGCTTCGGCGGGCAATAGGATCAGCAACATGATTGAAATTGACGTAACCGATCCTCAACTCAGTTGGGACGACTACACCGCCGACGAGCTTGTTCATGCTCAACTGATAACTCCCCGCGTAGACGGGGTCAACATCACATCAGCGGATATGGAGCTAAAGGCTCAAGCGGAGAGCGCACTGCGAGAATACCTGTCCGCAGAGGACGAAGATCGCCGAATCAGGGTCCTGTGGCATCGAGCAAAGGACACCCTCGACAACGCACGCGAAGCAATGACGTCAATGGACAGCATCCGCGCCAATATTAAGACAATGCAAGGCGCGAAACCGGTACCACTGAATTTGAAACCCAAGCTCAATGTGGACATGGACAAAGTGCTCAGGTCGATGACGAATCAGCTTTCGCACCAGCTACGGGTTAAGATCGCTCCTGACGGGACACTCACCTCGATCCCGATTGACTCGGAGGAGAAGGTTGCTCCCGAGCCGGAACTCTCCGACTCCGAGCAGGAACAACTTCGAGAAGTACAACAAATAGCCGATTCACCGTCAATGCTTGCCATAGTCAACTATTTGGAAGACATGTCGACGAGACTCGTCGAAGGTGAGAAGCAGGCCGAGCAACGTAGAAGAATCGATTCAAAGTTTCGTTGGGCATCAATCGGGATTGCCGCGCTATCCCTCATCATCGCAACACTCACAGCGGCAACCACGTTTTTTGGGCCCACTCCAACCGTTCAGTTCCCGGACAAGCCAGTGCCGGTCATCATCGAACGATCCACTAAATAGCTATGTCCTGGCGTGGAGTCTGCTTCTAGTCCTCAAACTGAGGCGCATTGTTGCTTGCAGTTTGGTAACGAAGCCTGTAGTAGTCAAAGGTTCAAGGAAACACCGGATACTCTTCAGGAATGAAGAAGATCTCCACCGCGATCGCTGTCGTCGCGGCACTCTCCCTCGCTGGTTGCGGCGGACCGGATGCGCAAACATCATCCGATCAGCAGTCACAGTCGAAACCAGCTCAAACGACTCAGGCAGCCGCCAATGACGATGGGTTCGGTGTCTACAGCGCCGAAACACCTGAAGGAACCGTCTACACGCTCGATCTAAGCAAGCCTTACTCCGACGAGCTCACGGACAAGACGGACAAGGCGACCTTTGAAGCACTCGAGATCCCCGAGGAAGAACAGGACGGATGGCAATGGTTCGAGCTATCCATCGACAACGCGAATGGCTCAGAGTCGAGCAGCTACAGCATGACGGATATCGCCCTGGTGACGGAAACAGAAGAACAGATGTACCTGACCACCGCGATCAGTGAAGTGTTCGGTGATGTGACCGGAGACTACGAAACCGAACTCGTCGAACAAGACCGGATCGACGAATCCGAAATCTACACGGATGTCTACAACGAATGGCTGGACACCGAGATGCCAGATGTGAAGCCCGGGGCGAAAGCCTCACAGCCAGCATGGCTTATGGGCACTCCCGAAGAAATCAAATCTGTGTGGTTCGGCGACATAGAAATGCAACTCAAGAAGTAAGACATCCACACGGGAGGCCCTTATCGAACAGATAGGGGCCTCTTCGCATCTCCGCGTGTCGTCCCTGGTAACTCTCCCGTACCCGGCGTTTAGCTTCGTGCATGATCGTCAGACACCTCAACGCAAGCGACCTCGGCAAGACCGTCACCCTGCCGACTCTCGCAGCCCTCGGCCGATGCCGTAGCGGCACACTCCACTCCATCACCCTCGAAACCGCCACCGACACCAGCACCCTCCGCATCGGCGACCACCTCCACTCGGTACCCAACAACGCGACCGTGTACGTCACCACCGAAGTCTCGGGGCTGTGACCATGGCCGTCGACAAGAGCAACTGGGATCCGAAGAAATGCCAGGCCGAGTCGAAGAAGCGACCTGGCGACCAGTGCCGCAACTACCCTGTACGTGGCCTCCGCGTGTGCCTGCGCCACGGTGGGGGATCGAAGAAGGCCAGGGCGGCCGCCGCCCGGAACCTCGAGCAGGAGAAGCTCACCCGCGTCGCCCGCCGCCTTGGTACACCCCACGAGAATCTTGACCCCGCACAGGCGCTCCTCGACCTCGTCGCATCCAAAGCCGGAGAAGTCGAATGGCTGCGGCACCAGGTGGAACTCCTCGAAACCGATGGCGACCTGTGGTGGGGTGAGACCAAGGTTGTCGGCAAGGACAACCCGGAGTTCGGGGAACAGTTCGAACGTACCGAGGAAGCCCGCCAGCACGTCGTATACACGCTCCTACACAAAGCGCAGGACCAGCTCGCCAAGTACGCCGCCGAAACACTCAAGGCCGGCGTCGACGAACGCCAAGTCAAACTGGCCGAGCAGACGGGCGCCCAGTTCGAAACCGTCCTCACCTCACTCCTCACCGCCATCAGTGCCACACCCGAACAAATGCAGACCGCGGCCACCGAGATCCCGCGGATCCTCCGCAACCTCGCAGGAGGCGGCAAATGACCATCCAACAAGTCATGGCGCAACGACAACGCCTCTTCCGTGCCGCAGGCCTCCTGGCACTCGAATACGAACGGCTCGGGCGCACACCGGACGGATGGAGTATCGCCCACCACCAAGAAGTCATCGCCAAAGAGGCGATCGAGCAGGCCGAGAACATGGCCGCAACCGGGGCAATGCTCTGGACCCACGCGGCCAGCATGATCGCCGAAAAACTCGAAGAGAACACCACCGGATTACAGAAAGTGCGCACACCATGAGCAAAGTCATCACACGCAGCCAGCTGATCAAGGCCATCGAAGTCCTCGGCTTCGAACCGAACACAATTCTCGAGCTCCACATCTTCCCGACCTACGCGACCGGCGAAGAGATCGTCACGAACCTCAAGGGCGACGACGTGAAGCTGGGTGGAGTGACGGTGGAATCCGGCAAGGTGCCGCGACGAACCTTCAACGTTCAAGTGGAGGACGACCGATGATCCTCCTCGCCTACATCGCAATCGGCCTCATCTGCGCCATCATTGCCGCCGCGCACATGAAGATCGAGACCGGCACCAAAGATGACGACCTCACCGACTACATGACCTACACCGCAGTCGGTCTCTTCACCGGCATCGGATGGCCCGTAGTCGTGCCCATCGGACTCATCGCTGTCGCGTGGGAACGAATCAGCGACCGCAGGGAAAGGAAAACCCGATGACCGAGAATCCATGGTTGCCGATCGACACCATGCCGCTATCCACAGTCGGCACCGAAGTGGATCTGAGGGACGAGAAGTGCCTGTACACCGGCATCCTCGTCACCGGCATCAACCTCGAACGCGTCGTCGTCAGGGACCGCGAAATCACCGGCAAAGAGCACTTCTACCCCGGCCCTGTCGACGACTTCACCATCACCCACACCACCGGAACCATCCGCGCCACGTTGAAAGCTGAATGGAGGCCACATGCCTGACAATCTTTGCACCCCGGGAATGTTCCAGCCGCCACGACCGGAGCTGGTCGTTCCCCCGTCAGGGCCGAGATATGAGTTCACCTGCATCGTGCGCAGGCGCGACACGTACAACAGAGAGTACGTGAGCAAAGTGCCAGCATCAGTGTTCGCCGAAACCATCGACGAGGCTACGGACAAGCTACGTGACGCATTCGGGGCGAAGTACGACGACTTCCGTAAGTTCTGGTCGCACAGTGTGCTCATCGAGTCCGTCAAGGAGGTCCGATGACTGACCCAACCCCAGCCGGACGCATCCGGGCGCTCTGCGACCGCATCAGCGACCTCATCGAAGCCAGCATCCCCACAGCCAGTGTGCAACGACTCAGCGACACAGGCGGAGGGAGCGACGGCAGATGGCGGGCACCACTCCACCACGACACCATCGACGCCCGCGACAACCTCAAACAAATCCTCACATCCTGGGCACTCCTCATCGTCGAAGAACGGGGAGTCGACTACGATAGCCGCGACGAAACCACCGCCATCGCCGCATGGACCTTCCAACAGGCCGACTGGCTCGCCCTGCACCCCGCCTACGACGACTTCATTCTCGAAGTCGAAGAAGCCATCGACGCGCTCGCCCGCATCGTCAACCGCGGAGTCAGCGCACGCCGCCCCGACCTCGCCAGAGCCGTCCACCCGGAGGACACCCTCAACCAAGACCTCACCGCCGAAGACTGCGCCACCGCGCTCACCCAACTCCACGATCACCCCATCACCGCGAAACAGATCCTCAAGCTCGTGGAAGTTGATCGACGGAAAGTCGCCGCTGGCACCCTCCATCAGCTGGCAGCACTCACACCCTCCGGCAAGGATGGGCGACGGCCACTGTTCCGTGTGCAAGAAGTTCTCACCAGGGCAAAGAAGTCGGGGTGTCGATCTGGACAAAAAGCAGGTTAGGGGATTAGCTATGCGGTAGATGGGTCGAAGTGTCTACGGGCACCGGTCCATCTTTCGCATTCCCGGGGTGTTTCGTCACTTTTCTACCCGCGGAATGCGTCCCCACGCCCCTCGTTGAAGACGCGCTGCTGCTGGCTCCGAGGGGCACTCAAACCAACGTGACCCGACACGAGCGAAAACGGGCCGAACCGGGAGGCCAGCCGGATCACCACAAGCAGCTCCGCACCGGGCATCGCTACCTACCGTGCCGGGCTACGAGTTCGCCGGCACTCGACTCAAAACCGGCATCAACTTCATGGAGGTGCGTCGTGTCCGTTGACTGGATGACGGCGCTCGCAGACAAACTCGAAGCACACAAGGTCGACAACGCACCCGTCTGGGACACACCCGGTGCCATGGCCCAACACCTCGACCACCGCACCAAACAAACCCCAGCACTCGAACTCATCGACCAAAAACTCGTCGAAGCGTTCAACACCCCAGACTCGCGGCTCATCATCTCCATGCCACCCCAGGAAGGCAAAAGCCAACGCGCATCACGCCGGTTCCCACTCTGGGCACTCACACAAAACCGTGACCTGCGCATCGCCATGGCCTCCTACGAAGCCCGAATCGCCGAACGCTGGGGTCGCACAGTCCGCGACGACATCCGCCAAAATCCCGACATCGGCCTCACCATCCGCGACGACGTGTCAGCACAACGCGAATGGCAGCTCGACGGCCACGACGGCGGCATGTTCTCCACCGGTGTCGGCGGCGCCATGACCGGCCGCCCAGTCGACCTCCTCCTCATCGACGACCCCATCAAAGGCCGCGAACAAGCCGACAGCCCCACCATCCGCGAAAAAACATGGGAATGGTGGACAGACGTCGCACTGTCCCGGCTCGCACCCGGCGCACCAGTCATCGTCATCCTCACCCGGTGGCACGCCGACGACCTCGCCGGCCGCCTCCTCGCAGAAGCCGACACCGACTGGGACTTCCTCAACATTCCCGCCCAAGCTGACCACCGTCCCGAACAGGGCGAGACCGACATTCTCGACCGCGAACCCGGCGAGTTCATGATCTCCGCCCGAGGACGCACCCTGGCCCAGTGGGAGTCCCGGAAGAAAGCATCCCGACCGAAGACGTGGGCCAGCCTCTACCAAGGCCAACCCAGCCCCGGTGAAGGTGGTGTGTTCCCACCCGAAGAGGACTGGGCACGCTACCAGCAACCCATGTGGGTGCAACGCCCCGACGGTTCACGCATCATCCCCGGTCTGGCCGAGAACGGGTACGAACTCATCCAGTCCTGGGACATGGCGTTCAAAGACACCAAGGAATCCGACTTCGTGGTCGGGCAAGTATGGCTGCGCGTGGGTATTAACGCGTACCTCCTCGACCAAGTCCGCGACCGACTGAACTTCAACGCCACCGTTGATGCAGTGAAAGCGATGACCGCGAAATGGCCGCAGGCCTCCGCGAAACTCATCGAAGACAAAGCGAACGGTTCCGCGGTGCTCGCACACCTGGCGAAGCAAGTCGCTGGCATGATCCCCATCGAACCCGAAGGCTCCAAACTAGCCCGGGCGAACGCGATCAGCCCGTTCGTGTTCGCCCGCAACGTGCACCTACCCGACGCGGCTCTACTGCCGAACGCGGGCGACCTGCTCGAGGAAACCAAGTCGTTCCCGAACAGTCCCCACGACGACACCGTGGACGCACTCTCACAGGCCGTGTCCTACCTACTCCTGCACGGCCTCATCGACCAGGCCGACCTTGTTGCCGAGGAATGGCAGGACGACCGCGAATGGTCCATCTCCCCGTACTGATTGGAAAGGAGGCCCGCATGGGCATGCTCGACTGGCTCGGCCTCCGAGAATCAGTAAGTGACACTCCAGAGTTCAAACGCATGCAGGCTGAACTCAACACGGCACAGTTCCGGCTCGAGGAAGCCGCCCACAGCATGGAAGCCCTGTATCGGGAAGACCGCGGTTGGGTGCAAATCGGGCAGAACTTCGAACAGGAAATGAGCTCCGAGGGCCGACGGCAAGCCGCACAGTTATGCCGAGCCATGGCAACCCTCAACCCTCTCGTGAAGCGTGGACTCTCCATCCGGGCAGGCTACGTGTGGGGGCAGGGAATCGGAATCCAAGCTCCTGACGGAAAAGAATCGGGCACACAGGACGTCAACGCTGTGGTGCAAGCTTTCCTCGACGATCAAGGGAACCGTAAAGCGTTCACAGGTGCGCAAGCGCACGAAGAGCTGGAGAAGCAGCTCGGCACTGACGGCAACGTGTACGCGGTCGTGTTCAGCAACCCGCAGACAGGGTTTTGTCGCATCCGCACCCTCGACCCCATCGAGGTCACGGACATCATCACCAACCCCGAAGACAAGTCCGAAGCCTGGTTCTACCGCCGCGACTATGTGGAAACCACGATCGGTGAACGCACCGCGAAAGTCACCACTCGTCAGAAGACCACCTGGTATCCGGCGCTCGGGCACAAACCGACCCGGAAGTTCCCCGTCATCGACGGCAACCCTGTCGACTGGTCTGCACCAGTCCTGCAGATCCGGGTCAACGCGGTGGGCAAGTTCGGTGTGGGTGACGCCTACGCTGCCCTGCCCTGGGCCCGAGCGTATCGGGAGTTCCTTGAGGACTGGGCGAAGCTCATGAAGGCTCTGTCGCGCATCGCCTGGAAGATGTCGGGCAAGAGGTCCGGCTCCCAGCAGGCACGAACTGCCCTCAACGGGTTGACCGAGGCCGGCGGTGTGGTCGGAATGGATGCAGGCACCCAGCTCGAAGCGGTCCCGAAGTCCGGCGCCACGATCGACGCTGAGTCTGGCCGGCCGCTGGCGACGATGATCGCCGCGGCCTTCGGATTGCCAGTCACGACACTTCTCGCGGATCCGGGCCAGACAGGTGCGCGAGCCGTCGCGGAAACCCTGGATCAGCCGACCCGTCTTGAAATGAACGGTCGTCGTGAAGTGTGGACGGAAGCGTACCGAGCGATTCTCGGCCACGTCATCGACCAGGCTGTCCTTGCACCACAGGGGCCACTCAAGGGCGGCACCCAGGTCGACCACTTCACTCAGCAGGAAGAAGTGATCCTGCAGGGCGAATCGGATCGCACTTTGACGATCACTTGGCCCGACATTGACGAAACTCCGGTCGACGTCATGGTGAAGGCCATTGTCGACGCGGACGCCACTCAGAAGCTTCCACCGTTGGAGACGATGCGTCTCCTGCTCCGTGCACTCGGAGTCAGGGATGTCGACGAAATCCTCGACCAGTTCACCGACGATGCCGGCAACTTCATCGACCCAAACATCAGCGCGGGGGATGCGGCCGTGGATGCCTACAACCGTGGCGAGGATCCCGCAGCAGTGCTCAACCAGTAGGAGGTGCCGGCGTGGCAATCACAGAGTTGACGTTACGTCGGGCCGCCGAACTCAGGGCCATGGTCGACGACTACGTGGACGCCTCCACCCGGGCACTCACTGCCCGCTGGGCGCAAGCCTGGCAGGAAGTCGCCCAGGAATGGCAGGACACGATCGCCGTCATCCTCGCAAGGAAAGCCGCAGGCGAATCGCTCACACCGGCTCAGATCACGAACCTGGCCCGCACCCAACGAGCGTTGGCGATGACCGCGGCGAAACTGCGTGAACTCGCCGCCGAACTCGGGCCACTACTCGAGGATTCGGTGCGCGAAGTCGTCGAACGGACAGCGGACCTCACCACCGGTGTTGCGGCGTCCCAAATGCCGCCCGTTGACTCCAAACTGCTCCCATCGTTTACGCGTGTCGACCAACCAGCTCTTGAGCAGATAATCGAACGGTCCCTCGGTCAGATCCACGCCTCATCCCTGCTGCTGTCGGATGAAGCTGTCGACGCGATGAAGAGTGCGCTCATCCGTGCAGTCCCGAGTGGCTGGCACCCGGACAGGGCAGCACGGGAGATGCTCAAACGAACACGCTCCGGTTTCAACGGGGGACTCACACGAGCTCTCCGCATCGCCCGCACTGAACAGCTGGATGCGCACAGGGCCGCGAACCGAGCACAGAACATCGCCAACCCGGCCGTCACCGCGGTCGTGTGGCATGCAGAACTCTCATTCCGCACCTGCCCGTCGTGCATTGCGAAGCACGGCACCGAGTACCCGCCCGACACCGAAGGGCCGTTCGATCACCAGAACGGCCGGTGCACGTTCATCCCCAAAACAAAGTCCTGGCGCGACCTCGGATTCGACATCGACGAACCACCCGACATCACCCCCTCAGCCTCGGACTGGATCGACCAGAACCCTCACGACGCTGTTGCCGCCCTCGGTCCCGACCGATACCGGATGCTCCAAGACGGGCAAATCAGCCTGGCCGACATGGCCCGCCGCGTCGACAACCCCGACTGGCGGACCTCGTATCAGGCAACCCCACTCGCAGACCTCCGCAGGAAGGCGAACCAATGACCCAGATCAAGGAATCCGGCACCCTCACCAAAGAAGGCGGCCGCTGGCTCATCCAAGCCATTTCACCCGGCAAGGGTAGCTCCGGTTCTTACCCACAAGAAGTGCTCGAAGCAGCCGCGAAGGATCGAGTCTTCCCTGCCGGGACCATGATGATGGTCGACCACGCCACCGAATCACAGGACTGGGAACGTCCCGAAGGATCCATCAAGGATCTTGCCGGCGTCCTCACCGAAGACGCCCGCTGGGACGACAAGCACGGTGCCCTCGTCGCTGAGGCGAAGATCTTCGAGCATTGGCGGCCCATTCTCGAATCCATGCGCGAGGAAATCGGCATCAGCATTCGCGCCTCCGGTGAAGTCGAAGAAGCTGACGGTGGCCGCGTCGTGAAGCGCCTCGTCGAAGGCCGCTCAATCGACTTCGTGACCCGTGCGGGCCGAGGTGGTCGTGTTCTCGAAGTCCTCGAATCCGAACGCCCGTCCACGCTCGACGAAATCGCGGAGATCTTTCGCCCAAACACACCTGCCTCGGCCCCGGCTGAGGAGGATCACATCCATTCCGAAACGAAGGAGGCAGCCGCAATGGCTGACGAAATCACGGATACCAGCCGGGTCGACGAAGCCGACTCGCAGAAGCCCACTCCACCCAACAGTGGCGGTGGCAACGGCGGCGGCAGTGAACTCGAACGACTCCGCAAGGAGAACGCCGAACTCAAGGCCGAAATCGCCCGACTCAAGGCCGCCAAGGCGAAGGAAGCCCGCCGAACTGAAGTCGCGAACGTCGTCGAGGAAGCATTCGACGGAGTCGACCCCGGCATGGTCAAAGACCTGCTCATCGACCGGCTCGCCGAATCCGACGCCACCGGGGACGACCTGATCAAGGAGGCCCGGACGTTCGCCGAGGACTACAAAACCAAGACAGCCGGTACCGGTCAGGTTCGTGGTCTGGGAGAGTCCCGACCCATCACCACCGACACCACTGCCACCGAAGCTGAGCTGCCGTCGTACGACGAACTCACAGCCCTGAAGGGAGCCTGACATGGCGAAGAACCAGAAGTACCCCGAGAACAAGCACATCGCCTTCACCGCCGACAAGGCCTACAAGTCCGGTCAGGCTGTCGCGATCGGCGCCTACCGGGGTGTCGCTCTCATCGACGCCGAACAGGGCGACCGAGTCACCGTGTGGCTCGACGGCTCCTGGGAGATCGACGTCACCGGTGCCCTCACCGAAGGGCAGGTCGTCTACCTCGGCTCCAGTGGTCTCACCGCAACCGCGAACGACACCCCTTGGGGTGTGTCGAACCAGGCCAAGGCCACCGGCACCGGCCCTGCCGAAGTCGCACCGTTCGGTGCCGTCCCACCCGCACCCGCCGCCGGCGCCTGACCCCACCACACTCTTAGGAGATAACAATGGAACTTGATCTGCTGGCTGAGGCGGAATTCCGCACAGCCCCCAACATGAAGCAGAAGGTGCTCAGCGCCGCCAAACTGTTCAACGAAGCCCAGAAGGGCACCAACCTCGGACTTGCCCAGTTCCGTGAGGCCATGTCCACCAGCGACTTCCCGATCCTCCTGTCGAAGGGGTTCGAAGTCGAAGCCATTCAGGCTCAGAAGGACGCCGTCAAGGAGTACGAAGCGTTCGCGATCGAGAAGAAGGTTTCCGACTTCCGACCGAAGAAGCTGCGCGACCTGTTCGGCAACACCGAATTCGAAGAAGTCGGTGAAGGCGAAGAGTACAAGGCTGACAATCTCGACGAACTCGAGGTCGAGTACAAGGTCGGCAAGTACGGTCGCCGCTTCGGGTACACGTGGGAGCTCGCACTGTCCGGTGACTTCACCGAAATGGCCGACTTCCCCCGCCGTCTCGGCAACGGTGCCACGGAGCGTTCCAACCGGAATGTGTTCGAAACCTTCGTGTCCGAGACCGGCCCCCGTGCTGATTTCTTCGACACTGTCGACACGAAGCCACTCACCCCGGTCAATCTCCAGGACGCCGTGAAGTCGTTCGCCCTGAAGGAAGACCACCGTGGCGACCTCGTCGACACCACCGGCCTCGTGCTCGTCGTTCCCCCGACCCTGCAGATCGAGGCGAACAACATCATTAACGCAGCTGAACTCGAACTGCAGGTCACTGACGGAAACAAGGTCACGAAGACCCGCATGGAGAACCCATTCCGCGGACTCGTGACTGTGGTTGTCGCGAAGTGGCTGGCGAAAATCGATAAGTCGGCCAAGCGTGGCACCACCTGGTATCTGCTGGCGAACAAGTCCAGCGACCACTTCGCTGTCATTCACGCTCAGCTGCTCGGCCACGAGAACGTGGACATTCGGACCAAGCGCGACCAGGGCAACCGAGTTGGCGGCGGCGAAATCCCGTTCGAGGAAGGCTCCTACCACGACGACACGATCGACTTCCGCGGTCGTTCCGTCGATGGTGCCGCGAAGGGTCTCGTAGACGCTGATGGTAAGGCGCTCGTCGCCTACGCATCGACCGGTTCCTGACCCCATCTGAGCACGGGCCCCGCCCCACTGTGACCACCATCCAGCGGGGCGGGGAACGGCACAACCAAGGAGTTGTGATGGTCGACTACAACGAACCAGTGAGCCAGGTGCGGCTCATCATCGGCGACACCAACGCGGATGACCCAGACTTCGACGACGACCAGATCCTCGGCTTCCTCACCATTGCTCGCAACAGTGTCTTGCGGGCGGCTGCGGACGCCCTGGACGCGATCGCGTCGAACGAAGCACTCCTGTCGAAGAAGATCACCACTCAGGACCGCTCATCAGATGGGCCGGCTGTCGCGGACGCGCTCCGCAAACACGCGACAGCACTCCGGTCCCGGGCCAAGGAGGAAGAGGACACTGAGGACGACGAACCGTTCTTCGTAGCCTTCAACCTCGACGGGGACGGTTCACAAGAGGGTGAGGAGATGCGGTTATGACTCGCATCGCCCGCGGCCGCCTCAAAGTGATCCCCGACCATTGGGCGGACACACACCGCCCCACCGCGTACGGGTTCCTCACCGGCGAATGCACCGCATACACGCTCGGCGGTATTCCTGACTGGCCCGCACCGCAAGAACCGGAAGTCTCCCCGATTTGGGAGTCCGCGCCGTGCTCGGTGCAGTTCCTCACCCAATCGTCCCGACCAGTGTTGGTGGCTGATGGTCTCGAAGTCATTGCCACCCACCGGGTATCGGTGCCGATTGCCGCGAAATGGCTGCACTACGGAACCACGATCAAGGTGCTAGACAACCCGGACGACCCGAACTTGAACGGGCGAGAGCTCCAAGTGCTTGTGGCCGAATCGGGGACCACGAACTGGACACGCGACTACCTGTGCCAGGACGTGAACGGACAGGAAGTGAGGGCTGCGTGATGGTTTTCGACGCCAGTGAGCTCCGCCAGTTCGGCAACGACCTCACGAAGATGGGCGCGGACGCCAACCGAGGCGGACGGCTCGTCGTCGAGAAGACGGCCGCCAACATCTCCGGAGACGCCAAGAAGATCGCATTCGACAAAGGTGTGATCGACACCGGCAACCTCATCAACTCCATCGGCTACGACGTCACTCATCGACCCGGCGAATCTTCTGCAGAGATCGGACCCACGGTCGAATACGCCGGCTACAACGAATGGGGAACATCGCGAATGCCGCCCCGCCCATTCGTAGGACCGGCATTCGACCGCAGAATTCCGGGGTTCGAGAAAGCCCTCGGCAACATCGTCGATGGCACATGGAAGGGGTGAGCCAACACGGACATCATCACCCTCAACACCTGGACACTCGACAGGCTGAAATCGATCGGCGTTGACGTGCACGACGGGCGCGTCCCAGACAGTGTTCCCACCACGACCGGCGGCTTCATCCAGCCATACCTGGCCGTGTGGACCGAGCCGCTGCGCGAGCACGACGAACAACCACTCGACTACTCGAAGCAGGAGACCGCTGGGGCGCTCACGGTCACGGCCGCCGGCGCGACAGCGGGAACAGTTCGCAACCTCTCACAAGAGGTCATCCTCAAACTCCACCGCGCCCCCGCTCCCGGTGGGGGAGAGTACCGGCACGTCGAACCGTTCCTGAAAGTTCAGACCGACAACCAGATAAGCCCGGCGCGGCTGTATCTGCCACTGTCATTCGAGTTCCAGCAACCGTGAGGAAGACCGGACGATCACCCCTTCATCCACTTGCGCGCTTCAGTGAGTGACATGGACTCACCGGACCGCTTCATATGTGCCTGCAGCTCTGCTGGCGTGGACGAGCGATTTAGTCCCTCTGCGATCGCTTTCGCCCGCTTAACTTCACCGTCGGCAATTGACTTGATCACCTTGCCGGGATCTTTGTCCCACTTAGCCCCCAATTTTTCACTCCCTTGTGACAGATGGTGAAACCACTCTAATCGCACAACCCCGCAAGCCACGGCGAACCTGTGGCTTTTTCGTGCCCGAAAAGGAGTCGCTATGGCCGAAACCTTCGACCACTTCAAGAACGCCTACGACAAACGCACCGGGGACAAACTCCCGCACAAGGTGCCCGAGTCTCACTTCGCGATCTTCCCCGAAACGCTCTCACCCGCGGCGAAGCCGCAGGTCCGCAGTGCAGCCCCGACCCGACCCACCGCATCCCCCGAAGTCGCCTCAGTCGTTGAGGTCGTCAACAAGCAGGAAGGCAAGTAACCATGCCCACACCACTCGCAGATGGAAAGACCAAGGTCACCATCCTCCCCACCGCGCCCGCCAACCCGAAAGCCATCACCCTCGCCGAACTCGAAGCCGGCATCGACGCGTCCTGCGCGATCATGATGTCCGACTACAACGTCGGCGCCGCCACTTCCGAGTCCGTCGACGAGAAGGCCCTGTGCCAGGAAGGGAATGCCACCACCTGGGGCGCCAGTAACGGCACCATGGAATTCACCCTCTTCCTCGACTACGACGAGGACCACAAGCTCGACGTCACCTCAGACCAGGGCAAGGCCTACGAGGCTGTGAAGTTCAAGGGCACACAGGTGTACCTCGTTCAGCGCGAGACCTCGAAGACCTCGAAGGAAGACTGGGCGACTGGCGACGAGTACGAGTACTTCCACGGCATCGCCGACAATCCCACGCACATCGACCGCACCGGATATGTGAAGCGGAAGGTGACGTGCGCGTTCCAGGAGATGGAGCTCCACGGAGTCGTCGCCAGCACCACTCCCTGATCTTCGGATCATCCCCAAGACCCCAGTGGGCAGGTTCCTCCATGGCCTGCCCACTGGTCTACCCCGCACATGGAGAACCCCACAACTTTCACATGGAGGAACAGAAAATGGCTTTCAACCCCGACGATTTCATCGCAGGAATCAGCGCAGCACAAACCCCAGTCACAATCTTCAAGAACGCCGAAGCCGCCGGCCGCCTCCGAGCGGTCGAAACAGACCTTGCACTCCTCGGTGACGCTGACGAAGAGCAGACCCTCGACGCCGGTGCTGAGCGCGCAGAGCTGGCAGAGAAACGTGACCGTCTCCAGGCTGAACTACAGGACTCCGCGGAGGAGTTCATCGTCCAAGCGATTGAGCAGGACAAGATCGAAGAGATCACCAAGGAAGCCCGCAAGGCCGCGAAAGACCGGGCTGATCAGGCTGCCAAAGATGCTGCTGGCTATGCGCGTGAAGAGTGCAAGCGTGCCGAGATCGGCGACGGCAAGGAGATCCGCGAAGCCGTCCGCCGAGCATCAACCGCAGCGTCTGACGCTATCCTTCGCAAAGAAGCGGGCATCCACATCCTCTCCCATGCAGTCGTCACTGACGCGGGGGAACGTGCGTTCACTCCTGATCAGATGCGTGTTGTGTCTGAAAAGCTTGGTGATCCTCAGATGGACAAGCTTTACAACGCGTTCTACGAACTGACGAGCACCGATCCTGGAGAGCTCATCCCAAAATCGCGGAAGCCTGGGCCGACGGTCGAGGACTAAGCGCACTCACCGAAACCCGCGCAGCACGAGCATGGGGACAAGCCGTGTCCGTGTTGCGCGGGGAACGGAAGCCCGGGAAGAAGTGGTCTCAAAAGGACCGCGCCCTTGCCCTGGCACTCACCCTCTATGAGGCGGATCTATGCCAGGGGTGCGGTCAGCCAATGTCCCTCTCGTCCGGAGAGCACCCACACGACTACGAGGTCAGGAATACCCGATGCATGGCGTGCGCGGAGATCGAGGAATTCCAGGACTCCGGCAAGGCGAAGACCCTCGACAGTGGCACGAAAACCTACGTCGTTGTCGACGGCTGACTAACGCTTGAGCGCAGCCACCAGTCGCACGACGAGAGCAGCAAAAGCCGAACCGACCGCCACAAAAAGCGACACAGCCAAGAGGATCGTGAAGATCACCTGTAAGGCCACCGCCGACGCAGACGGAACCGCAAAGTGGCCCACGAGCAAGAGCACGAAATAGAGGACCGCGGAACAGATCGCAATCAAGAGAAGCAGAACCGAACGCTTCTTGAGCCTCGTGTATTGACGCTCCCTGCCGTCTGCCGTTGCTTTATCAGGCCGAGCTCCTGAGAAGTCAGTGACAGGTTTGTACGGATTTCCGTGCCTGCTCGTCCTGGCCATGGTTAGTCCTATTCATCCCGCTTGTAGTCCCCAAATCATATAGGAGGCCACTGCCATGTCCGAAGTTCGTAGCGTCTCCGCTCTGCTGTCGGTGAAGGTTAACCAGTTCAAGGCCGACATGGCCTCGGCAGGCAAAGCTGCAGTCGACGCCGCGAACAAAACGGAGACCGCCTGGGACAAGTCCACGACAGGTGCTGGCAGGGCCATGAAGGCGGCTCAGCAGTACAGCCAAGAAATGACTACCGTGGGCACTGGTCTCGCGACGTTCGGCGGCATCGTTGTGGGTGCACTGGGACTCGCCACGAAGGCGACAATGTCTTGGGAGTCCGCATGGACCGGCGTGATGAAGACTGTCGACGGCACTCCCCGTCAGCTGGCCGACATTCAGTCGGGCCTGCGTGATCTCGCTAAGACGCTACCCGCAACGCATGAAGAAATCGCAGCTGTCGCTGAGGCGGCCGGGCAGCTGGGTGTGAAGACCGATGATGTTGTGTCATTCACGAAGACAATGATCGACCTTGGGGAGGCCACGAACCTCACCGCGGAAGAAGCAGCAACCTCGATCGCTCAGATCACCAACGTCATGGGCACTGCTGGGAAGGACGTAGGCCGCTTCGGTGCCACGCTTGTCGAGCTCGGCAACAACGGGGCATCGACTGAGAAAGACATTCTCAGTATGGCCCAGCGCCTGGCCGGTGCCGGCAAGCTCGCTGGTGCTTCTGAGGCTGACATCCTCGCCCTGTCGAACGCGATGGCGTCTGTTGGCATCCGAGCGGAGCTCGGCGGCGGCGTGATGACGCGTGTCATGAACCGCATGTACGCCGACGTGAAGAACGGCGGAGAAGGCCTGGAGGAGCTGGCCCGCGTCTCCGGAGTCACCTCGAAACAGTTCGCTCAAGCCTACGAAGAAGACCCTGTCCGCGCTGTCGCGATGCTTACTGATGGCCTGAATGGCGTCAAGGAAGGCGGCGGCAACGTCGTCGAGACCATGAAAGAACTCGGCATCAAGGGCACCGAGGAAACCCAGGTTATGCTCCAGCTGGCCGGCGCCGGAGATCTCCTCACCGAGTCACTCGACATGGGCAAGTCGGCTTGGGAGGAAAACACTGCCCTCGTCCAGGAGGCATCGAAGCGCTACGAAACCGCCGAGTCGCGAATCAAGATTGCCGGAAATCAGATCAAAGACACTGCAATCACCCTGGGCGGCACTTTCGCTCCTGCGGTCGCCGGTGTTGTCGAAGGTGTTGGCGATCTTGTCGGGATCGTTGGCCAGGCGCCGGAGCCTGTAATCAAGCTCGGTGGTGCGCTCGCCGGTGTTGTTGGCTCAGCCTCCCTCGCTGCTGGCGGATTCTTACTTCTCGCCCCGCGCATCGTCGACACCATTGACGCAGTCAACACCTTGCGTACGAAGTCTGAAGCGCTGGACAAGGTTCTCTCACTGCCAGGCGCATCGAAAGCAAAGGGCGTAATCGGTGGAGTCACCAAGGCCGCCGTCGCCGCCACAGGTGCTGTCACCGCTCTGATCGCAGCAGGGGCGGTTGCAGACATGTTCGCCGGCAACGTGAAGAGCACGCAGGAACTGACGAACGCGCTCATCCAGCTCGACGATCAGAACAGCTTGAGTGTCGCGTCGCTGAACCAGTTGTTTGAGGTGACAGGATCTGGCGCGGCTCATATCAATGGATTCGGTGATGCCCTGGACATCATCAACCAGAACGGCTTCATGGGGTTCCTTGATAGTGCAGGATCCGCCTTTGGAATCTTCGACTCGAACGCCGAGCTAGCGAAGGACTCCATGGAAGCCATGGACCAGTCGCTGAGCTCGATGATGTCCGCGGGCAACATGGACATGCTCGAGTCGAACTTCCGGGCCGCCGCAGAATCGGCGAAGGAGTTCGACTATTCCGCAGGCGACGTAATCGCCAGCATGCCCACCCTGCAGGGTCAACTCATCGAGCAGGCCCAGGCCATGGGGTACGCGACTGACAACGCCACCCTGGCGAAGATCGCATTGGGAGATCTTCCCGTCAACGCGAACGCCGCGGCAGGCGCTGTCCAGGGCGTGGGTAGCGCAGCCGGTGAGGCATCGGACTCCTTGTCGGACATGCTCGACGGTCTTGTGGCCCTCGGACTCGCCAATCTGGATGAACGCGAAGCGATGCGGCAGTACGAGGCCGCGATCGACGCGGTTACTGACTCCATCAAGGAGAACGGCACCTCTCTCGACATCACCACCGAGAAGGGCCGCAACAACCAGGATGCCCTCGACGGTATCGCCAGCGAGGGCATCGCCGCCGCACAGGCTATGGCCGAACATGGCAGGTCTCAGGAGGATGTCCAGGGCCAGCTGCAGAACACCTACGACGACCTAGTCGCGGCCGGTAAGCAGTTCGGCTACGGAGGTGAGAAGGCCAAGAAGATGGCTCGGGAGATCCTCGAGATCCCCGACGGCGTCAGCGTGAAGTCATGGATGGACGACGCGGCCCGAAAAGAGGCGAAGAAGACCAAGGATGAAGTCAACGGCATCCCGAAGAAGGTCAGCGTCAATGTCGTCTTCAACGTCACTGAGCCGAAGAACGGCATAAAGAACATGCCGGAGAACCTGCTCAACCCGAACAGGAACCGGAGCAAGAAGCCGGGAAGCCTGAATCAGTGGGAACCGAACTACTACGGCAACATCCTCACCCCGATGGCCGCCGGTGGCTTCTCCGGTGCCGAGATGGTCAAGCCGAACACGTGGCGAATCGTCGGTGACCGCATGGACGTTGATGAGGCGTTCATCCCGCTCGACGGGTCTCGTCGCTCCTGGGAGATCATGCTCGAAGCTCTCAACCGTATGCCCGGAGCCATTCCCATGGCCAAGGGTGGAATCGCGTCGGCTGAGAAGTCGGTCGACGCGGCACAGGATCGTCTCCGTACGGCCCGTCGCGAGAAGTCTGATGCGAAGTCTAAGAAGGCGAAAGCGCAGGCTGACCGCCGCGTTCGAATCGCGGAGGACGAACTCGAGTCGTCGAAGAAGTCTCTGAAGGCGGCCAAAGAGAAGCAGAAGGCTGAGGAGCGTGCGGCGAAGATCGCCGCCGATCGCGCTAAGGAGGAGCGTGAACGTCGTGCCCGTGTGAACGATCTCCGCACGGATCTGCGTGTGGACCTTCGTCGCGGCAACATTCGTGACCAGGTGACCGGTGGTCTGTCTGGCGGCTACTCGGCCGTTGACCGCCTGTACGATCTGGGTTCGAATCAGGACTTGTCTCGTGGTTCGCGGTCGCGTGCGAATTCCTCGGCTCGGAAGTTCGAAGCGAACCTCCGCAGCCTGTACGCGCAGGCTGAGCGTATCGACAACCGGCTGAAGAAGGCGCAGGACAAGGCGACCGAGCTGAAGGGCATCAAGGACTCGGTTGCGTCCTCGCTGCTTGGTGGCCGTGACCTTGATGTGGGAACGTACCAAACCCGCGTTGATGGCCAGTGGCAGTCGCAGTCGAACCTCGGACAGGCCGCTAAGGGCCTGCGTATGGACGTCGGTGCCATGAAAGCGTTCGCAGGCAAGCTGAAGAAGCTCACCGAACTCGGCATTCCCGGCGCCATCATCCAAGAGATCGCACAGGCCGGAGTCGAAGAGGGCTCCAACATGGCCGACTCCTTCATCGGTGCCACCGCCGCTGAACGGAAGTCGTACCTGGGTGCATGGTCGGATTACGAGAAGTACGCCAACCAGGCCGGCCAGTACGTCACGGAAGGCTTCTACAAGGGAGGCTCCGCCGCCGCTGACGGTGTAGTGAAGGGCCTCGAGGGCAAGCAGAAGAACGTTGAAGCCGCGATCGCGAATCTCGCGAAGACCATGGAATCGACGTTCAAGCAGGTTCTCGGGATCCATTCGCCGTCACGTGTCATGTCTGAGCTCGGTGGGTTCACTGCTGAAGGGCTCGTGCAGGGCATGCTCGGTGGTGTTTCGGATGTTCAGTCTGCGGCCGCCGCACTTGGGTCGGCTGCTGTCCCGAACATGATGGCGTTCCAGCCCACTGACATGTCGATGGACGTGGGCGTGAACCCGGTCATGGCTGACGACGAGGGCATGGCGGGTCTTGCTATGCAGGACATGTCGACGACCACTCTCGAAGCCATGCAGGCGATGGGGCTCGCTGTGTCTGATGGGTTCGCTGGAATGTTGGCGAACACGCAGGCGGCGCAGGCGCAGATGCTCCTGGATACGCAACTCAACCAGACGGGCATGCTCACCGCGACACAAGCCGCGAACCTCGGTCAGCTCACTGACACTCAGGTTCAGCACGCCGCAATGCTGTTGGACACACAGACGCAGCAGGAAGCAATGCGGGCCACAGTGCTCGCAAAGCAGACGGGCCAGCGGACTGCTGCAACTGAGCAGCAGGAACTCATGCGGCTGATGCTCATCGACAAGCAGTCTCAGATGCTGTCGAAGTCCGCCACGGATTTCGAGTCGTTGAAGTCGACGACGGGAACAAAGTTCTCGGACATGCGGAAGAACACCGACGGCACCATGTCGGGCATGTACAAGGACTATGACACGCGTCTGGTCGACCTGAAGGGCATGAATAAACGCGGGTTCGAGTCCTTGCTGTCTACCTCCAACAGCAACATGGAGGGCATCAAAGACGGCATCAACGGGAAGATGGGTGAAGCGAAACCCGTTCTCGGAAACCGGATGAATGCTCTCATCGGTGTCCTGTCCTCGTTCACCGCCAGCGTGAACAAGGCTTTCGGTGATGTGGGCGTGAAACTCGACGCACCGAAGTCGCTGAAGTTCGCTGACGGTGGTGTCATGCCCGGGTACACACCGGGCAGGGACGTTCACCAGTTCTACTCACCCACGGCCGGAAATCTGCACCTGTCCGGTGGGGAAGCGATCATGCGCCCCGAGTGGACTCGCGCCATGGGCGGCGAGGCTGGCGTGAAGGCTCAGAACGATGCTGCACGTCAGGGGCGTCTGGACGATCTTCTGCATGCTCAGTCTCAGGCACTCGCTACTGGTGGCGTGTTCGGTCGCATCCCGGGTGTGAACGCGTTCGCGGATGCTGGTGTGTGGCGGAACCTTTGGGCGATCACCAGGGACCAGTTCCCGGACGCTCGCCTCACGTCCGCTTACCGTGGTGGTTCCCGCACAGTGTCGGGCAACGCTTCGTACCACTCCAGGGGTATGGCGATCGACGTGTCCCCGTCGATGGACATTTTCAACTTCTGGCGCAATAAGTACGGTGCGAACCTCGCCGAACTGATCTACTCGCCCGCGAACGGCAAGCAGATCAAGAACGGTTCGAACCACTACTACACCGGTGCCGTCCGCGGCATGCACTTCAACCACGTCCATATCGCCGCAAGGCAAGCATTGTCGGATGCCATGGCTGGCGGGCTGCCGGGTATGGGCGGGGCAATGTCTCACCCGTTCCTTGATCGTGCTGGTGTGACTGCCGGTTCGGACTTGCAGGCTTCCTACGCCAAGGCGGCCGAGAAGCTGACCCAGCAGATCTACGCCAAACACGCCAAGCAACTCCCGGACGGGATTGCCGGACAGCTCGGTAAGGGCATCATGTCCCAGGTCTCCGAGAGCCTGATCGGCAAGGCGAAGGAGTACGGCAAAACCACTGCCGTGTCCGGAACCACTGCCGGCGACCCCGCAGTGAAGGCTGCTGTCCGCAAAATCGCGGAGCAAATGGGGTGGGGCAAGTACTGGGGCGACATTGACTGGTTGGTGAACAAGGAGTCCTCGTGGAATCCGAACGCCGCTAACCCGTCCTCGTCGGCCCGAGGCTTGTTCCAGAAGATGACTTCTCTGCATGGTCCTGTTGAGGACACGGTGGAGGGTCAGGCTCGTTGGGGTTTGAACTACATCAAATCCACGTACGGGAATCCTGCGAAGGCTCGTGCTCATCATCAGCGTTCCAACTGGTATGAGGGCGGCACAGAGCGTGCCAAGAAGGGCCTCGCAGTTGTCGGTGAGGAGGGCCCGGAGCTCGTCAACTTCCAGGGCGGCGAACAGGTTATGTCGACCGCGGATTCGATGAAGTTCATGGCCGCGAACCGCACCTACATTCCGACACAGTCGTGGCCGTCGTTCGATGCGTCCGCGTTCACGGATGCTGTCGCTCAGGCGGTACAGGGCGGAGGGGTCACCCCAGAAGCCGTGGCCGCGGCGATGGACGGGATTCGGATGACTTTCGTCACCGACTCCGGCCAGTTCACTGGCGCTGTCCATGCCGCAGTCGCCGCCGGTTACGACCAGTCACGGTCACGTTTGTCGAAGTCGTCTCAGAAGATCGGAGCACGCTAAATGGAACTCCACAACGGCGAGTTCGCGATCAACGGGTACAAGTTCGGGTGTGGGCACAACGCCAACGTGGCCACTCTCAACGCCACCGGTATCAGGTGGCGGGTGCAGGACCAACCGAACCCGGTCGGGGATGACATTCTCCTTGGACGCGACTTCATGGACCCTCAACCGATCAAGTTGGGGGTCTTCTTCAAGGGACAGACAGCCCAGGAGGTGGCCCAGGCTGCGGCGGAATTCGCCAACGCCTGGGCCACCGCCCGTGATCGGAAACCGGGGGAGTTGTCGGTCCTCGGGATCGGTGTCCACGGTCGCACTGTCCGCGCTTACGGGCGTCCCCGCGACCTCGACATTGATGACACGGAGATCTTCGCCCGCCTCCACGCCGACGGGACCGCGGTATTCGACCGCAAACACGCACTGTTTTACGGCGACCCCGACTCTGGCGGCGGGGGAGAGGTCACACTCTCCATCACCCCGCCACAGTCTGCAGGCATCAAGTCACCGATGCGGTCACCGATCGTCACTCTCAAAGGTGGCATTCGCCAGGGCATCGTCACGAATCCCGGCTTACGTTCCACGACCGATGTCACGATCACCATCCGCGGCACCGTCAACCGGCCCGTCGTGTCGGGCAATGGCTGGGAGATCGAACTCAACACGAACCTCGCCTACGACCGGTCAGTCGTCATTGACGCCATGAACAAGACCGTCACCCGCGACGACGGTGTGTCCCTGGCCGGGAAGCTCACCCGGAAGTCCCGACTCGATCAGATCCAAGTCCCCGCTGGGGCATCCGAGTTCACATTCCGTGGCACCTCCGTTGACGGGTCTGCCACGGCCACTATCCGTTGGGGTTCCGCCCACACAAGCCTAGGAGCATAACGATGGCCCTTTACCCTGTCCCATGGTTCACCACCGGCGGTGTCGAAGGTGAAGGCGGTGCAGAGAACTACGGTGAACTCGCACGAGCGGATTCGTTCATTGGTTCAGCCGGTGCCACGGGCATCATTGCGCCCACCGATTTCAAAGTAGTCCAAACCCCTACGCCTGGCGCTGCGGTGCGCGTGCGCAAAGGCACAGGCGTGATTGCGTCGACCTACCCCAACGTTTTCGGACAATCGTACGTGGTGCAGGAACAGTCCTTCACCGACGTTCCTGTTGCAGCCACCGGGTCATCGGGCGGCGCGACAAAGTACGTGTACGTACTCATTGAAGACACGCAGTACACCGGTCAGGCGCCCGTCTCGGTCGAGAACGGCCCGTACAACTCGTATCAGGTGACCACGACTCTGCCGCAGTTCAAGCCCTACCTGCTGCTGGCGAAGATTGAACAGCCGAAGTCCACGGCCACGATCACGAACGCAATGATCACTGACCTGCGCGAGATAGCGAACCCCCGCACCTACCCGACGCTACGGGTGAACGCGCTGACGAGCGACGAGGCGGAAACGCTCACAGCTACAGCTGACGCAGGTGAGTGGTTCCCGAACGCAGGCGGCGGACAGGTCATCAAGATCCCAGAATTGGCGACCAGGGCGATTATCGAGGCTGAGTGGTTGCAGGTCAACGAGCGCAAAGGCAACTCATATGGCGGCATCTGGGTCGAGTTCGGCCCCTACGTCACCTCCGGCGTCCGCCAGTACGCGACCTCTCATTTGCGGTGGAACTCGTCCACGGCGGGGGACAACGCTCGCAACACTTGGAAGTGCGCGGACGAGGTGTATATCGACCCGAGCATTCGCGGCACTGAGCAGTGGTTCGCTATGAAGGCTCGAATCTCTTATGCGTCGGCGAACGCTGCTCGCCCTCAGATGGACAACCATTCAGCCGCGTTGCTGAAGGTGACGTTCCTGCAGGTTCCCGATCCATCTACATCCTGACGAGGAGATCTCATGTCTGAGTGGCGCTACATCGCCGCCCGTCTCAACGGTGACGGTACTGAGACGTTCCTGAACTGGAACCTCCCACTCTCTGATGTGTCCGTGCAGGAGTCTTTGTCGGGGCATGGGGGACTTGATGCGAAGATCACTCCCGAGGTTGCCAGCCTGAAGGATGATGACGGTAAACCGATCTTCGTTCCCTGGTCGACTGCGATCTATGCGGAAGCGTCCGGGCAGATCCGTGGCGCCGGCATCGTCACTCAACTGCCCATGGATGGGCCCACCATCAATCTCGACTGCATCGGCTTCTCCGGCTACCTGGAGGGCCAGCCGTGGCTGGGGGAGGACAAGTACGACACTGCCGATCCTCTCGTGATTGACCGGTACATCATCGAGGAGTTCCAGAAGAAACCGTTCGACCTCGGCCTTGTTCCTGCTGGGGCGAAAGAGTCTCAGCGTGTGCAGTTGTCGGAGACAGTGACGGGGAAGAAGGAACTGTACTACCTCGCGTACTGGCAGACCCTCGACCTGGACAAGGAGCGGACCCAACTGGCTGAGATTGGCGGGTACGAGTGGACGGTCAAACACCGTTGGGCAGATGGTGACCAGGACCGTATCATCCACGAGATCGAATACGGGTACCCGAAACTCGGATCACGCCGCACCGACTCGAGGTTCGTTGTTGGGGAGAACATTCCCGACAACAGTCCCGCCACGGACGACGGCGACGAATACGCATCCCACGTCCTTGTACTCGGCTCCGGGCAGGGCCGCAAGATGGTCCGCGCCGAGGACTCGAAACCCACGAAGCGCCTGGGTCGATGGAAGGTCGTTTCCGACAAATCGATTGGCAAAGACCAGGTCGCGAAGACTCGCGTCGCTTCGGAGTTGAAAGCCCTGTCTGGTGAACTCGACATCACTGAACTCACCGTGTGGGATCACGACAACGCGCCCGTCGGCACGTATCACGCTGGCGACGAGATCCTCATCCAATCCGGTGTCGGTTGGGCTGACTTCGGTGATTTGTGGGTACGCATTCTCGGCGTCATCCATCACCCGGAGAAGAACACTTCCACATTGCAGATCCGCAGATCGGAGAAAATCACATGAGCTTGTATTCGCGTCTTGACCGGCTCGCTGCTGATGTTGCGCGTCTGGACCGGCAGCTCACGTCGGTGTCGAACCACCCTCAGTCTCAGCGCACCAGCGTCGAGGGCGGCTCCATCGACTTCAACGATGACGACGGGAACCTCATGGCGATTGTGGGTTCTCAGGACGACGGCGGCAACACCATCAACGTCATCTCTGGCCCCACCCCACCCACACCGGTCGGGTTCACAGTCGACGTCGACCACGGCAAGTTCATCGTCCACTGGTCCGGTGACTTCGAGGGAGACGCGCTCGCCCCTTCGGATTGGTCGCGTGCTGAGGTGCATGCCTCCCAGGATCCGTTCTTCGTTCCGTCCAGGGCGACGGCTCGTGGGTCGATTGTGTCGGCTGCGGGTGGTGAGGTGACGATCGGTGTTCTCAAGGGTCCGTGGACGATCAAGATGCTCGCCTGGTCGCAGGCGGGAAAGATGTCTAGCCCGTCCGTCCCGGTTGATGTGGAGGTGCCGGGGTACGGGGAGATCGTGCTCGAGGAGATCGACGCGGCACAGACCCGGATTGAGAACGCTCGCGCAATCCTTGTCGACGGTCAGGAAACTCTCGGCACGAAACTCGACGAAGCAGACACTGCGCTCGCCTCGTTGCGTGATTCCCTGGACAACCTCGATTCCACAACTCTCCCGGCATTGCGGCAAGACCTTGATGCGGCTGAGGGGCGGTTGGATTCTGCTGAGGGTCAGATTACGGATGCGTTCGGTCAGTTGGATGCTGTGCCGGGGCAGATCAGTGATGCTCGGCAGGCGGCAATTGATGCGGCCGCAGCTGATGCACAGGCGAAAGCGAACGCGGCACGTTCTGCCGCGGAAGCCGCAGCCGCGCAGGATGCCCTGAGCAAGGCGAATGCCGCACGGAATGCAGCTATCGCATCGGCGTCGTCTGACGCACAAGCCAAGGCTGAAGCCGCACGGCAGGCTGCCGAGACTGCGGCGAAAGCTGATGCCAAGGCTAAAGCTGACGCGGCTCAGGCGGCTGCCATTGCTGCCGCTGCTCTCGACGCGACTCAGAAGGCTAATTCAGCACAGTCAGCCGCTGAGGCGAAAGCCGCAACCGCCCAGCAGCAAGCTGACCTCGCCAACGACAAGGCTCAGGCCCTGATCGAAGCTGGACCGAACATCATCGTCAACGGTGACTTCGAGAACCCGAGCCCGAACATCTGGCCGAACACTACTTATCAAACTGGCATCAGCGTCGTGTCTGCAGACCATGCGCGCTCAGGCGCTCATGTGATGAGAGCAGACTCGACGACCGGAAACCGATATCCGCTAACAGACTGGCGTGATTCTGCCGCCGGACGAATCTACTATGCCGAAGTCTGGTGCTATCACAACGACACCGACATGACCCTGCGCGGCCGCGTTTCGTTCTACGCTCAGGCACAACTGAAAGACGGGTCGACCCCGGGATTCTACGGGGCGGATCTAGACGGAAAAGCCGTCTACATCTACCAGGACCAGATGACTCCTGGTCAGTGGAACAAGATCGCCGCGTACATCACCACACCAGCTGACACTCTGCGTATGCGGGTGGCCCCACACGTGTTGCGGAACGAAACGCCGTACGACTTCGATGACTTCAAGGTCATTGACGTGACTGAGGCTGTTGGCGCGCTTCGGGAGGCGAGGGCGGCGCAGGCTCGTGCGGACGCCGCTCACACCGCCGCCGGGTCTGCACAGGCCGCCGCGGATGCGGCAATGAGTGCCGCGAACGGTCTAGCAAAGGTCCTGCATGGCACGACTGTCGCTACGGGTACGGCACCGAACGGTTCAATCTGGTGGCAGCACCAGGGCACGCTGTCAGGTCCGGTGATCGGTCAGTGGAACCGGGTGAACGGATCGTGGGTGTCGACACCCATCAGTTCGGAAGCGATCGCGAACCTAGATGTTGGGAAGCTCACGGCTGGTGCCGCCGAGCTTGCCACAGTCGTGTCTCAGAAGATCGCGGCCGCTGTCGGTCGGTTCCTCGAACTTGATGTGGGACAACTCACGGTGACGGGTGCGTCGAAGCTTGTCAGTGTGGTCGCGGAGCAGATCGCCGCCGACGTGGGCGAATACGTGAAACTCTCAGTCGGCCAGCTCGTCGCCGGTGAGGGTGTCATGGATGAAGCAGTCATCCAGAAACTGTTCACCGATGTCGTGGTGGCCGGCATCTCGCAGGCTGAGGAGTTCATCGGTGAGAACGCGCTACTGACGAACTCGGTCACTGCTCGGAAGATCGTGGCGTCGGAAGAGCTGTGGGCGAAACTGGGTCAGTTCGTGAAGATCAGAGCCGAACACATCGAGTCTGATGCCCTCGACTTCATGGTCGCTCGAGGAGGCACCTACCTCACGTCGGGCGGCAACGGTTCGTGGTCAGACAACGGCTTATTCATTTCCGGCCCGGACGGCACCTCCCTCGTCCGGTTCCCCACCGACGGAACACCACTGAGCCTGACAGCTTCGGACGTGCAGATCGACCGCGCATCGATCGGTGAACTCGACACCACGCAACAGACAGTGCGATCCGGTGGCACGGTGACCCTCGCATCCGGAGTGACAGCGCCTGCATCACCGCCCGAGTTGACGGCGGCGTGGCAGCGCGACGTGGTGTTGAATGCACCGAATCCTGGCCTCGCCTATGACTGGACGGGTCTGGCACGGTGGGGCGACAAGTGGGTGCGTGGGGTCAACGTCCTCACGACCGCCGGGGATGACCTGGACGCAATCGAGCTGTACAACCCGGACGGAACACTCAACAAGACCATCAAAATCGACCTGAACCCTCGCGCTGGCGTAACTGTGATTGGCGACATCGTGTACACGATCGGACCCGACCACGTTGCTCGGCCCGGCGCGGAACGACAGTGGTGCCACGGCTTCAATTTGAACACTGGGGCCCGAGTGTCCCGGTGGGAGTTCACTCGCTTCACGGCATCCGGGCAGAAGCAGTTCGCTGTCGGTACGGACGGGACGAACCTGTTGACTGCTGGTGTGACCCCAACTCCGAACCTGTACGTCATGAAGTACAACCCGGCCACGGGGGCGCAGATCGGTGGTACACCGAATCCCCCCTCGACGGGTGGAGACCTGATCGATTTCGGATGGGACCTCCCCGCCCGCGACTTGTTCGGGGTGCGCCAGTCCGGGAACGACCTGTTCGTCTCACACGTTGGCGGAACCCGAATCTACACCGTCTCGGGAACGACGATCACCCGCAAACCAGACACCAACAACAGCGACGGTCTGGCAGGCTTCGCTCACGAGAACCGAAGTTGCGCCGGAGTTGCCTGGGTGTCGGGCATCCCGCTTGTTGTTGACCCCCAGGGGCGCATCCTCGAAGGGTCGAAGTTCGGGTCTGATGCCTCGATTCAAGCGTGCGTGACGTGGGTCAACGGGTCACAGGAAACAACAGCGTCCCCGCAGGCGACTCTGAACGTTCCCGCACGCGCCACACTCAGTGTGTCACTGCCGAAGCGTGCGGGGTTGCAGAAGAATCTGTATCTGAAATCTAGTCAGTACGGTGGCGGTTGGGTGAAGGTCACGATTCCCGAAACCACCACGTCGGTTGTCCTTGATGAAGTACTGGCAGGCCTCGGCCAGCTGCCCGCACAGAACACTTTCCCGGCCTCGACCCCTGCAGTTTTGAAGTCGGGCAATGGGGGATTCGAAGCCAGAGGCGACGGATCCGGCAAGTGGGGGCCGCTCACGTTCGGCGCGGACGGGTCGATGACGGGAATACGGAAAACAGCGTCGGGGACCCTCGACATCACTCCGATAGCGGCGAACACTCCCCGCGAAGTGTGGGTGACGTTCCCCGTCGGCCGCTTCACCACACCCCCAACAGTGGTTGTCTCAGCACGTTCGACAGTGCCCGGAACTCGAGTAACAGGTGTCGGGTCGGGTGGGCAGACAGCTGCAGGGTTCAATGCCTATCTCACCAGAACCGACACAACCACTACCGGCTTCAACTGGATAGCAATCGAGGAGGGCTGATGTACGCGACCTGCGAGACAACTGGTTGCGGGAACGCCTGGCAACCCGTTCCGGTGCCCCCTGACATGACCGTCATCTGCGGCGTGTGCGGGCAAGAAGTCACCAACATCACCGACATCAAACCACAGGAAGGGACGGTGCTGCCGGAATGGATATCCGAGATGCTTCAGACGCAGAACTCTGCCGGTTTAAAACCATGATCGACGGGGAACTGGATCGTCGGCAGACCTTGGCCACGGCCGAGAAGCAGGCGACCGAGCTCAATAACGCCTACCTGGCAGCGGCAGGCGTCGAACCCGGCCAGGAGTGGAAGCAACCGACCTCGGCGGTGGATGCATACCCGAAAGACTGGGAGGTCACGTTCGAGGGCAAGACCTTCGTCAGCCTGACACCCGCAAACGTGTGGCAACCACCGACCGGGTGGCGCGAGGTTGTCGAGGAAGGGGCACCTGAGTGGGTGCAGCCGACTGGCAGCCACGATGCCTACAGCAAGGGCAACCAAGTGACCTTTGGCGGTGAAGTATTCGAGTCCGTTATCGATGCGAACACATGGAGCCCGGAAACCTACCCCGCAGGATGGAAGGCAATCTGATGGACCGCACCTCTCGAATCCTCCGCACAGTCGGCTCAATCGTCTTCCTCGCGGCCGGGGCCTTCTACGTCTTCGCCCCGCCGAACACCACCACGTCATTCTTCGACACCCCCGCACCAGCAGTGGCGTGGGGGTGGGTGTTCGCGGCGGGGGGATTCGTATCCCTCCTCGGTACGCTCTCCCGGATCGTTCACGTGGAACGACTGGGAGTACTCTTCGTCATCGTTGCCGCCGCCATGCTCACTGCCGGCCAATCCCTCGTTATGTTCGGATCAGAAGAAGTCACCTGGACCCGCGGAGGCGGCACCCTCGTCTATTTCGGGTTCGGCCTCTGGGCCTTCGAACGCTGGTGGAAGCTCGGCCGTGATGAGAGAGCAATCAACGATGTTGCAGATGCGAGGTAGAGATGGATGCGGAGATCATCAAGTTCATCATCGGTGGTGGCCTCACCGTCCTCGTCGGAGCAGTCGGGAAGTTCATCTACGACCTGATCCAGGGCCGGGTCATCAAGGAAGACTCCGCGGTCGCCCAGTGGAAGGGCATCGCCGAGTCGCGGCTGCAGGAAATCCGCGAGCTCCGACGCGAGCTCGGCTGGTACCGCGGTGTCTACCCGAGGCTCTGGCACGCCTACGAACGTCTCGAACCGCCGGACAAAGAGAAGTTCCCGACCGTCCCACCACCACCCGATCCCATCCCGGACAGCCCCTCCCAGTGAGGGGCTTTGTCATTGCCCGAAGGAGGCAACCATGAACGCTGAACCCTCAGCCAAGACCGGATACACGGTGCTTGCCGGCGCCGCAGTCTCGATCCTCGTATGGATCGTCACCACCGTCGCCAAGGTCGACATCCCCGCCGAGATCGCCGCGGCCGCAACCACGCTCGTTGCCGGCGCGATCGCTATGCTCGTCCCGGCGAAGTCCGGCACCTACATCACCACCAACCCCGACGTTGACCGCGACTGGGATCCCGCTGTGCACGGGTCCATGTCCGACTTCGCCGACGAAGTAGAGGAGGCCTGACGTGTGGCTTACAGCACTGGCGACGATCGCCAAGCGCACCGGATACCCGGTCGTCGAACGGGCCGGATGGAAGACTCGAGGACGCGCACCGATGTCCGGCGCGAAGTCCATCATCTGCCACCACACCGCCGGCGGACCGTCCGGGAACTACCCGTCGCTGGGTGTCGTGCAGAACGGTCGAGCAGGCCTCCCCGGCCCCCTCGCCAACTACGGTCTCGGGCGTGACGGCACCATCTACGTCATCGCCGCAGGCCGTGCCAACCATGCCGGTGTCGTCGACACCACGGCGCACTCGAACTCCTACGCCATCGGTATCGAGGCAGAGAACACCGGGCGCGGTGAGAAGTGGTCGAACGCGCAGATGGACGCCTATGCGAAGCTGTGCCGTGAGCTCTGCGACCACTACGGCATCCCGATCTCGCAGGTGCGAGGACACAAGGAAGTCGCACGCCCGAAGGGTCGCAAGCCGGATCCTTCCTTCGACATGGCGGCGTTCCGCAAGATGGTCAAGGCACGCAAGGGAACAGGCGGCAGCTCCTCAACCACCACCGGCGGATCCTCGGGCGGCACGTACAAGACCGTCGCCTACGGGAAGACCCTCGGCAAGTGGGACAAGGGCGATCCGGTACGCGACTGGCAGGACTTCCTCGTCGACCAGGGGCACAAGCTCAAGGTCGACGGCTACTTCGGTGACGACACGGTGAAGGCCACGAAGTCGTATCAGAAGAAGGTCGGCGTGAAGGCTGACGGCCTCGCCGGCACTGACACGTGGGCCAAGGCCAAGGCCGACGGGTTCACGTGGAAGCGGAAGCCGAAAGCGTCCGCCCCGAAGTCTGACCCGTTCCCGCTGCCGAAAGGCCACTTCTACTACACAGAAGACCCCCGCAACACCGTCCACTCCGGCTACTGGGAGAAGGACCGTGCCGCGATCCGCAAGATCCAGAAGGCCGTCGGCGCGAACCCTGACGGACGATACGGCCCGAACACGAAGTCGAAGGTGCAGGCGAAGCAGCGCAAGCTTGGCGTCACTGCTGACGGCGCTATCGGCGCGACCACCTGGTCGAAACTCTTCTGACCCGGCACCACTTGACCCCCACCGCATTACGCGGTGGGGGTCTTTGTCGTGTGCGAGCTGATTCGTAGTATTCTGCCCTGCTTGTGTCTCATACTTGTGGATAACTACGAGTGATTGGATGAAAGCCATGGTCGATGAAGAGCGAATTCGCAAAGCAGTCGAGGAGGAGCTTTGGAAGAGGGGAGTTCATGAAGGGCTGGCGCCTGCGGTCGCACCTGGTGCATCTGCCTTGACAATCGAGGAGCACGAGCTGGATGTTGCTCAGCTTCGCGAAGAGTTGCACGACAAGTTCAGCCGCGAATTTGCCGCGGAGGAGGAGTCGCGACCCGACGAGAGCAACCCAAGGAACTGATAGCGAGTGAAGCAAATAGCCCCGACCCCACCTAACGGTGGGGTCGGGGCCGCGTTGCTCATGTAATCTTCTGAGCTACCAGGTTTCCCAGCGTGATCCAGCGAAGTCTCCGGCTGATGAGCTTCCCGGACATCTAAATTCCACTAACAGGCGCTGGTGAAAACCTGCTTCGGCAGAGTTGCGTTGAACAACCGTCAGCGAATACTTGTTCTTTCGCACCGCGGACCCAATGTACTCGATCAATGGGTGCGGAACGTACCCCAATTTAGCGTCCTGACTCTCGACACGAAGCGCTAGTTCAGATTCCATATTCATTGGTTCACGTTCAATTTCTAGCCGGTCGCCAGGCGTCAGTGAGTCTAGTACTGCATAGCTATTCCGGTCCTCAAGATGACGAACGCCGTGCACAAAGAACGTCAGTGAGTGATTGCCCTGAGGATCTACGCTTGGCAACGGCAATAGCTCGATCGTGTCGTTCTTGCGTATCCCGCCCGACCTAGCCAAAATCTCATATGGTCTGGCTGAAGACTCAAGATCTAGGTACATGAGCGATTGTGAGCGATCAGGCCGACCAGCAGAAATCACTCGCTCCGCAAAAAACGGAAACAGACGCGAGGAATCAATGCCGCCTCTCTTGAGAGGCAATCCTGGGAGCTCACGAAAATGTTGCCCGTTCACATATGACGCTAGATACTCAAAGCGATACGCCGAGTCACCCCGTTGCTCGAGGAAGCCGAGCTCCGTGTAAAGATTTCTTGGTGGCAGCTTCTGAGTGACGAGGAGCTTTCGTGCAATGGCACCACTAGCACTGGTCGGATTAGCCGACGTCTCTACCTGTGTGGGGAACATTCCAGAATCCTTCGTCTGTTCACTTTTAATATGTTAATCATCAGGCTAGCGCGAGGCTCTGACACGAACTGATGTTCGTTGCAAAGTCGTTCAAAGTGGCTCTCGTCGAGTTCCATGAGTCTATCCGACCAAGACCAGGCTCGGTCGCTCGACACGTCGAGAGATGCGCGCCAGAGTTCTACCAGAGTCTGACGCTGGTTCTCGAAGCGTTTAGACAAGCCCTTTTCGCAGAATTTCTCGATCCCGAGTAGCTTCTTTCTGCAAGCGGAATCCTCAATTGAGGCTGCGAGAGCGGATCCATGATCGAAGCTGGCCGCCAACCTATCAGGATCGAGGGGGTCGATCATAGAATATTCGACCGCCCAGTTTTCGGCATGGCGATCGTTATTGGCGATGAGAGCGTCAAGCATAAGATAACCGCTGAAGACGTCGATAGCTGACCAGTCTTCATACGGAGTATTCGAGGGCCCCTTGAGTCCATCCAAAGTGGCGGCGATATTCGGAAGATTGTGGCCTGGTCTTGGAGTTACTCGATCGTCGCCTGAACAACTCACGTACCCGGGGGTGCCGAGGAGGCTCATGTCGCCAGTAAGGGCGCTGTGAGAGTCCCTGATTACATTTCGGGAGATGACGCCCTCCGCTTCGTTGCGCACGGCAAGCAGCGCTCGCGCCGTGGGGATTCCAAGCAGACTTGCCAACTCGTGCACGATCACTTCTACGTAGTCGTCGTATCGGCGATATGTTCTTCCATTGGGGTGCTCGCCTGACTTGGCGCTCTTGAATAGCCAAGAAGTCGACGGATCTCCTATTGGCAAGTCTTCACCATTCGGAGTCAACCAAATCTTTGGGTCTTTACCCAGCGGTTCTTGGTCGTCCACCAACCAGTCGCTCACATCGATTCGGTTCATCTCATCAGTCTAAGTGAGGAGTGATAGGCACCTGATCGTGCGGGCGGTGTCAGCTTGAATCATAATAGAACGTATGAACGATTCCGAGGACTACGGCACAGCCACATGGCGCTACTGGCAGAAGGTCTGCAACGATGCCGGCGCCCGCGGTTCGTACCAGGACCGCTCACCGATGTTGGTACGTGCTCGGATCGAGTGGGAGCGCGACGGTGAAGAGTGGGTCGACGGCACTGCGACACGGCTAGGGTTCGATGGCGCGATCTTCGTCGAGCTCAAGGATCGACGGTGCCAAGCGATCGGTGTGTGGTTGCCGCCGGCTGATGTGTGGTGGCCGGGGAAGTGAGTGCCCACGGTTGCCCAGAAATTGCCCACACTTCGCCCATATCAACCCGCATTCAACCCAGGCGCACCCCACCCGGCAGCCGCGGGAATTCAACGATCACACCGTTCACCTCGGAGGGAGAACGAACCACGACTTCTTCTCCGGTTCGGGTTCGTCCTACGTCATCGGCAAGGCCGAGAACACGGAAGACGACGACTGGGACTTCTGAGTCCTCAGCCCTGACCTGACTTTTCAGCATCGAGGCGGCCCATTCCGACGGAAAACGTTTGGATGGGCCGCCTCGCTGTTCGTGGACCGGGGCGGTTGTTCGATGAGCGTCAGGCGGAATGTTCGGAATGCGAGATTCTTTCCTCGTGGTTCGGATACTATGACTCGGCTCAGATACGATCATCGGAATCAAGTCCGCCGAGGTCAGAGGTGATCGTCAGTGTCGAACGTACGTGGACGCCGAGTCGAATTCGATGATATCGACGAGAACGATCTTGTCATCAGCGAACCGAAGACCGCGGCAGCGGGACTCAAAGCCGTCGAGGTTGCCTTCGAACGCGGACTCAAACAGGGCGGCGCGAGCCGGACCGTACGGTCGATGTTCCGCGTCAATCAGCCTGACGGCGTCGACTGCCCAGGCTGCGCGTGGCCGGAATCGATCACCGGTGATCGGAAGAAGATCGAGTTCTGCGAAAACGGGGCGAAGGCGCTCGCTGAGGAGAACACGACCCGGGTGGCGACCCCCGGCTGGTGGGAGCAGCACCCCATCTCCGTGCTCGAGCAGAAGACGGAGTACTGGCTCGGCCAATCCGGCCGCATCACCCATCCGATGATCATCCGCGAAGGGGAGTCGCACTACTCACCGATCTCCTGGGCCGACGCCTTCGAGACCATCGCCGAGCACCTCCGCGCCACCGAACCCGACCGGTCGGTCTTCTACACCTCCGGTCGCACTCCCAATGAGACAGCGTTCCTCTACCAGCTGTTTGCCCGCAGCCTGGGAACGAACAATCTTCCCGACTGTTCGAACATGTGCCACGAATCCTCCGGCACGGCACTGTCTCCGACGATCGGCATCGGCAAAGGAACCGTCTCACTTGAGGATCTCGAGAAAGCCGAACTGATCTTCGTCGTCGGGCAGAACCCGGGGACGAATCATCCGCGTATGCTCGGCACGCTAGCCGAGTGCCGGCGCAACGGCGGCAAGGTCGTCGCGGTCAATCCGCTGCCCGAGGCGGGGCTTCTCCGCTTCAAGGATCCGCAGACGCCAAAGGGCCTGCTGGCCGACGGGGAGCGGACCAGTGACGAATTCCTCCAGATCCGGGTCGGGGGAGACCAAGCGCTCTTCCAAGCGCTCGGACACCTGCTGTTGAAGAAGGAAGCAGAGACTCCGGGAACGGTCGTCGACCGGGAGTTCATCGAATCCTCCACTGACGGCTTCGCCGCCTACTCGGAAGCCAGGCAGGAGCTCAACTGGGCGGAGATAGAGCTCGCCACCGGTCTCGAACGAGCCGAGATCGAACACGTCGCGGATCTGCTGGCGAAGTCGAGGGCAACGATCTTCTGCTGGGCATTGGGCATCACGCAGCAGCCTCATTCGGTCGACACGATCAAAGAGATCATCAACCTGCTCTTACTCCAGGGCAATTTCGGTAAGCCCGGGGCAGGGGCCTGCCCGGTGCGGGGGCACTCGAATGTCCAGGGCGACCGCACCTTCGGGATCTGGGAGAAGCCGAAGGAGGACTTCCTACAGCGCCTGGATGCCGAATTCGGCATCAATGCGCCCCGGAGGCACGGCTATGACTCCACAGAGGCGATGCATGCCATGGCCCGCGGAGACGTCGACGTGTTCATGTCCTTGGGCGGGAACTTGGCCATGGCCAACTCCGACACCGCCGCAATGGAGGCCGGACTCAAACGCACAGGCCTCACCGTGCATATTTCCACGAAGCCCAACCGTTCCCATGTCGTCCACGGCAAGACGTCGATCATCCTCCCGACGCTCGGACGCACCGACAAGGATGACAAGCACCCCGGAGGAGCACAGTTCCTCTCGGTCGAGAACTCCATGTCGGTCGTCAGCCGCACCCAAGGTCGGCTCGAGCCGGTCTCCGACCACCTCCTTGCCGAACCGGTGCTGCTGGCCCGGATCGCCGAGGCGGTCTTCGGACCCGATCACGTCATCGACTGGAGGGCGATGGCCGAAGACTATGACGTCATCCGCGACCGCATCTCACGGGTCGTGGAAGGCACCGAGGACTTCAACCGCCGCGTGCGGGACAAATATGGCTTCGTTCTGCCCAATCCGCCCCGTGATACACGGACTTTCGCGACAGCCGAAGGACGGGCGCAGTTCAGCACGCGCGAACTCGAATATCTGCTGCCGCCGGAGGGACACCTGGTGCTGCAGACGATGCGCTCGCACGATCAATACAACACGACCTTCTACGGGCTCGACGATCGCTATCGGGGAATCTCGGGCGGGCGCAGGGTGATTCTCATCAATCCTGCCGATCTCGGCCCTGCCGGTGTCGACGACGGTCAGCTCGTCGATGTCGTCTCGGTCTTCAACGGGGAAGAGCGACGGGCGGAGAAATTCCGGATGGTCGCCTATCCGACGGCCCGCGGCTGTGTCGCTGCCTACTATCCGGAGGCGAACGCGTTGGTTCACCGGGACCTCGTGGCCAGAGAGTCGAACACCCCGGGATTCAAAGCCGTTATGGTGCGGTTCGAACCACGCACCGATGATGAGGAACCTGCAGAGATCCACAGCCTCGTTGACGCGCATGGGTGAACGACAGACGCCCACCTGCTGCGTAAAACCCGGCAGCAAGTGGGCGTCTTCTCAATCAGTGAGGATCAGTCCGGCCCGGTCGGGCCATGCCGATCCCTGCAGATCAGGGCGACCGAGGTTCGGTCAGGCGGCGGCCATCGGCGTGATCTCACGCAGCGAGGTGCCGGTGAACAGCACAACTCGACCGGTCGCATCCTTGATCGTGATCTCACCAGGAGCCTGACGGCTGATCCGGGGATCGATCAATCCTGCGTGTGCGAGCCCGCGCTGGACCCACTGTGGGAACTCAGACATGGTTCCCTCCTTTCTTCAGTTGTGAATAGCAGGCAACGACGCGCGCTATTCTTCAGGTTCTCAATACGGCGATTGGGTGATCGCCATGGGGATCTGCGATTCGAAGAGACACAGTGTCCGGAACATTCATCTGCAAAGTCGAACCATGATCGGGGCCTACGACTTCAAAAGCTTGTCGTCAGGAGCAACGCAACGATCAGTTCGATGAATGCGGACAACTTCGAACGCAAGTTGTAAGCGTAACGCGCCTATGTCGACGTTGTCCAATTGAGGTCAGAACCCTAGGCTCAGGTCGACCGACCCTACCTCCGGCCATCTCGCCGAGGCGGCACCGAACCTTACCGTTGATCCTCTCGCCGTGGTGGACCTGCAGATCGTTTTTGCCGGCCTCTGGCCGAGGAGGCTCTGAATGCCCCTATCGTCGGCCCTGCAACCGTGCCCGGAGTCGCAGCCACAGGATCACCGTGGCGATGAAGAGCACGACCCCACCCGCCAAGAGGACGAGCGCCAGGGGATTGTCCAGTGCCGCACCGACGGTCTGGGACGCCATGGATGACTCCGATTCATCGGACTTCTGGGACTCCGTCGTTCCGCTCGAATCCGATTCGGCGCCCCCGGCATCACTCGAGCTGCCAGTGGCGGTGGGGGCCGCCTCGGCGGTGGCCTGAACCCCGACGGGCACGGTCTGCAGCGATTTCGGGTCCTTCTGGGCGAAATCCCAATCGAGCAGGTCCACGGCGACCTGGCGAGAGTTGTTGTCGATGCCGAGCATCGTCGCGACCACACGGTGCCCGTCACGCTCGGCCACGGCGACGTACGAGCCCTTCGCGGCTCGAGTGAACCCGTTCTTCAGGCCCAGCCCGCCGTCGACCTGGCCGACGATCTTCGTATGGTTCTGGATCTCGTAGCCCTTGAACTTCTCTTTCGTCTGCGGGTTCTTTCCGCCCGGGAATTTGAACGTCTCTGTGCCGATGACCTTCATGAGGTAGTCGTCTTCGCACACCGCCCACGCGAGCTTCATGAGGTCCTCAGCGGTCGTGTACTGGCCCTTTGCGTCGAGTCCCGAGGTGTTCTTCGCCCGCGTATTCGACATGCCCAGCTCGGCGGCCTTCTCGTTCATCAGCTTCACGGCCTTGTCCTGTCCGCCTGCTGCACGACCCAGAGCATTCGCCGCGTCATTGGCGCTCGACATCAGCATCGCGTGGAAGAGCAGATCGATTGAGTACTTGTTCGTCTGCATGAGACCGACCTTCGTCCCATCGACTTCCATGTCCTCGAACTCGGCGGTCACTTTCTTCTTCTTGTCGTCGAACTCGTCCACGAGCGCCAGAGCCGTGAGCAGTTTGATCGTCGACGCCGGGGCGTGCCGCTTCTCCACATTCTTCGCCACATGCAGCTCCCCGGAGTCGAGGTCGCCGACAAGCCAGGACGTGCCCGTCGGCTTCGGCGGCTTCGCACCGTCACCGAGGTCCTCTGGACTGACATACGCCGGTGCTGTCGACTCCGCCGGCTGCGGCACCGCGTGTGCGGGGGCGGGGGAGTGGACGAGCTGCGCGGCGAGCATCAGCAGTGCGGCGGCGAAGCCGAGGATGCTCAGGGGCAGGCTGTGTAGTGAGGAAGCAGTCGAGCGGGTGAAACGCATGCGCACCAGTCTACTTTCGCCGCGAGCAGCTCGTCCTCAGGATTCGTTCACTCGAGACGGCACCTCACCGAGACGAAGCTTGTGGTGGCAGCCCAGTTTGAGATGGATAGCCCACGTTCAAACGTGGGCTATCCACCCTCAACTGGGCCGTGGTGAAAAACACCCAATCACGGCGGGACAGACGAAAGCGGCCCCGCACCGTGTGGTGCGGGGCCGCTGCAGTCGGGATCAGACTGGCGCGATCAGAATGCGCGCTGCAGGATCGCCTGCTTCACCTCGGCGATGGCCTTGGTGATCTCGATGCCGCGAGGGCAGGCCTCGGTGCAGTTGAAGGTGGTGCGGCAGCGCCACACGCCTTCCTTGTCGTTGAGGACCTCGAGGCGCATGTCTCCGCCTTCGTCACGCGAATCGAAGATGAAGCGGTGCGCGTTGACGATCGCGGCCGGACCGAAGTACTGGCCGTCGGTCCAGAACACGGGGCACGACGAGGTGCACGCAGCGCAGAGGATGCACTTCGTGGTGTCGTCGAAGGCCGCACGCTGTTCGGCTGACTGCAGACGCTCACGCGTGGGCTCGTGTCCCGAGGTGACGAGGAACGGCATGACCTCGCGGTACGACTGGAAGAAGGGCTCCATGTCGACGATCATGTCCTTCTCGAGCGGAAGGCCCTTGATCGCCTCGACGGTGATCGGCTTGGACGTGTCGAGGTCCTTGAGCAGAGTCTTGCAGGCCAGGCGGTTGCGGCCGTTGATGCGCATCGCATCGGAACCGCAGACGCCGTGGGCGCAGGACCGGCGGAAGGACAGCGAACCGTCGATCTCCCACTTGATCTTGTGGAGAGCATCCAGCACACGGTCGGTGCCGTACATCGTGATGCTGTATTCCTCCCAGTGCGGCTCGGAATCGACCTCGGGGTCGAAGCGAGCGATCCGGAAGGTGCAGTCGAAGGACGGGATGGACCCGCCTTCGCCTGACACATGTGTCGGCAGGTCGATCTTCGACGCTGGCTCTGGGGTGGTATCGGTGCTCATCAGTACTTACGCTCCATCGGCTGGTAACGGGTGACGATGACGGGCTTCGTCTCAAGACGCATGCCCTTGATGCCGTCGGTCTCCGCTTCGGGATCGAGGTAGGTCATCGTGTGGTGCATGAAGTTCTCGTCGTCACGATCCGGGAAGTCCTCGCGGAAGTGTCCTCCACGCGATTCCTTGCGGTGGATGGCGGCGACAGAGATGACCTCGGCGAGCTCGAGCAGGAAGCCGAGCTCGACGGCCTCGAGCAGATCGAGGTTGTAGCGCTTGCCGCGATCCTGGATGCCCACGTTGTTGTAGCGCTCGCGCAGTTTGGCGATCTCGTCGAGAGCGTCACGCAGAGTCTCGTCGGTGCGGAACACCTGCACGTTGGCGTCCATGATGTCCTGCAGATCCTTGCGGATCGCCGCGATGCGTTCGGTGCCGTCCGAGGTGCGCATCTTCTCGAGCATCTCGACGACGTCGTTCGCCGGGTTCTCGGGCAGTTCGACGGACTCGGCGGTCTTCGCGTATTCCGCAGCGGCGATGCCGGCGCGCTTGCCGAAGACGTTGATGTCGAGCAGCGAGTTCGTGCCCAGGCGGTTCGAACCGTGCACCGACACGCAGGCGCATTCACCGGCGGCGTAGAGGCCGGGGATAACGGTGTCGTTGTCGGCGAGCACTTCGGCTTCGATGTTCGTCGGGATGCCGCCCATCGCGTAGTGCGCGGTCGGGAAGACCGGCACCGGCTCCGTGTAGGGCTCCACACCGAGGTAGGTGCGGGCGAACTCGGTGATGTCCGGCAGCTTCTCGTCGATGTGTGAGGGCTCGAGGTGAGTGAGGTCGAGCAGGACGTAGTCCTTGTTCGGTCCGCAGCCACGGCCTTCGCGCACTTCGTTGGCCATCGAACGGGCCACGATGTCACGCGGGGCGAGGTCCTTGATCGTCGGGGCATAGCGCTCCATGAAGCGCTCACCCTCGGAGTTGCGGAGGATTCCGCCCTCACCGCGAGCCGCCTCGGACAGCAGGATGCCCAGGCCGGCGAGGCCTGTCGGGTGGAACTGGAAGAACTCCATGTCCTCCAGCGGGATTCCGCGGTTGTAGGTCACGGCCATGCCGTCGCCGGTCAGGGTGTGTGCGTTCGAGGTGGTCTTGAAGACCTTGCCGACACCGCCGGTGGCGAAGACGACCGACTTGGCCTGGAAGACGTGGATCTCACCGGTGGCCAGTTCGTAGGACACGACGCCTGCGGGGCGCTTGACCCCGTCGACCTCGGTCATGAGGAGGTCGAGGACGTAGAACTCGTTGTAGAACTCCACGCCGTGCTTGACGCACTGTTGGTACAGGGTCTGGAGGATCATGTGACCGGTGCGGTCTGCGGCGTAGCAGGAGCGGCGCACGGCGGACTTGCCGTGGTCGCGGGTGTGACCACCGAAACGACGCTGGTCGATCTTGCCTTCGGGGGTGCGGTTGAACGGCAGCCCCATCTTCTCGAGATCGAGGACGGCGTCGATGGCTTCCTTGGCCATCACCTCGGCGGCGTCCTGGTCGACCAGGTAGTCACCGCCCTTGACGGTGTCGAAGGTGTGCCATTCCCAGTTGTCCTCTTCCACGTTCGCCAGTGCGGCGCACATTCCGCCCTGGGCGGCTCCGGTGTGCGAACGGGTGGGGTAGAGCTTGGTGAGAACGGCGGTGCGGGCACGCTGGCCCGACTCGATCGCCGCACGCATGCCGGCGCCGCCGGCACCGACGATGACGACGTCGTAATGATGTACCTGCATGTTTCTCCTTTAGGCCTTGCAGAACTCAGCCAGGACCGAGGGGTCCGCTCCGGCCGGGCAGGGATCGAACGTGAAGATGACGAGCGTGCCGAGCACGATGACGATGACCGAGGCGATGTAGAGGATCACCTGCAGGGACATGCGTGTGCCGGGCTTCTCGGAGTAGTCCATGATGATGGTGCGCAGACCGTTGGTGCCGTGCAGCATCGCCAGCCACAGCATGAGCAGATCCCAGATCTGCCAGAACGGGCTGGCCCACTTGCCTGCGACGAAGCCGAAGTCGATGGCCTGGACGCCGTCGCCGGCCCACAGGTTCACGAACAGGTGGCCGAAGATGAGGATGACGAGCACGACGCCGGAGATGCGCATGAACAGCCATGCGAACATCTCGAACTTCGAACGCGTCGACTTGTGCCGGGAGTAGCCGGTCCGCGGAGCCGGAATGGATGTTGTGCTCATGTCAGCCTCCGAAGGTGTGCATCAGCTGGCGGGGAATGAAGGCGATCATGATGATGAGCCACACAACCATGACTCCCCAGAACAGCTTCTTCTGATTTTTCGGGCCACTCTTCGAGAAATCGACGAGAATGACGCGCAGACCGTTGAACGCATGGAATGCGATTGCGGCGACGAGCGCGATCTCACCGAATGCCATGACCGGTGTCTTATAGGTTCCGATCACTGCGTTGTAGGCCTCGGGCGAGACGCGGACGAGTGCAGTATCGAGCACGTGGACCAGAAGGAAGAAGAAGATTCCGACGCCTGTGACGCGATGCGCGACCCAGGACCACATTCCTTCGTTTCCTCGGTACAGAGTGCCCGTAGACGCTTTGGCCACGGAGCATCCTCCATCTTGAATATTCGGGTGTGTACGTCTAGAAACTACGCCGAAGACCGCTTCCGTGCCAGTCGAGACACGGCTGAGCGTTCCGGATCACACCGCAACCCTGGCAATTCCCTCAAAACTGGGATTTCGCGTCTCACGAAATTTCAATTACATCACAGTCGTGTGCTCTAAATTGTTGCGCTCCCGTCCTGACCTGGGCGGCCCGGGAACTCAGGTGCACCATCCCCGAGGCGGCTCTGAGGTGGGGAGATCCCCACCGGATCCCTGGGGATCGGCTCATCCGACACGGCGGGCAACCTCGGGGAAGGTGTGCCCGAATTCTGAGACACTGAAATCGTGAACACGCACTTCCACGCCATCATCCCCGCCGGCGGATCCGGAACGCGCCTGTGGCCGCTGTCTCGCCGGGCGACGCCGAAGTTCCTCCACGATGTCCTCGGCCTCGGCCGCAGCCTCATCCAGGCCACCTGGGACCGGGTCGCGCCGATCGTCGGCGAAGACAGGGTCTGGGTGGTCACCGGTGAGAGTCACTTCGACCAGGTCGCCGAGCAGCTGCCGCATATCGCTCGCGCCCAAATCATCGCCGAACCGTCCCCGAAGGACTCTGCCGCCGCCATCGGACTGGCGGCCATGATCATCGCCCGCGAGGACCCCGACGCCATCGTCGGCTCGTTCTCCGCCGACCATTCGATCACGAACGTCGACGAATTCCGTCTCGTCATCGACCAGGCCGTCGCTGCCGCGGAGACCGGTGACATCGTCACCATCGGCATCATGCCCCGCAATCCCGCCACCGCCTACGGTTATATCGAGACCGGTGACCTGCTCGGGCTCGACGGCGCACCCACGGCCAGGCGGGCGCTGGCATTCGCGGAGAAGCCGGAGGCGAGCACGGCTCGTCAGTATGTGAATTCCGGACGCTACCGCTGGAACGCGGGCATGTTCATCGCCAAGGCGTCCTCCCTCCTCGACATCCTCGCCGAGGAGGACCCGCCGCTCTATTCGGGACTGGCCCGAATCGCCGAGGCCTGGGACACTCCTGACCACGACGAGGTCCTCAGTGCTGTGTGGCCCGGACTGGAGAAGCGAGCCATCGACTATGTGGTGGCCGAGCCCGCGGCCGCGGCCGGTCGTGTCATCGTCATCCCCGGTGACTTCGGCTGGGACGACGTCGGCGACTTCGACTCGGTGGCCCGCCTGCGGCAGCCGGTGCCCGGGGAGCCGCGCGGAGTGATCTCGATCGGCGGGAACACCGACCTGCTCGAGGTCGATGCCTCGGGGGTCGTGTTCTCCGAAGGACCGCGGACCGTGGCGATCGTCGGACTCGAAGACCTCGTCGTCGTCGACACCGACGACGTCCTGCTCATCACCTCCCGCTCGCACGCCCAGGACGTGAAGAAGGCCGTGTCCGTCGCCGGTGAGCGCGGACTCGACGAACTGCTCTGAGTCGCTGGGCCGCCTCTGGGCGTGGGGGATCGAACTGCGAAGTATGTCGAAATTGGTCGCAATGGGCACATTTATGACATCGAGTGCTTAGCATTGCTTGAAATGTTCGACATCGCCCATCCCCGACCTCCCCGCCCTGAAGGACCCGACGTGATCAGCTCGACAATCGCTGAGATCGGTGCAGAACTCATCGATTTCCGCCGCGACATCCATGCCCATCCGGAACTGTCCTTCCAGGAGTTCGAGACCACCGACAAGATCGTCGCCCGCCTCGAGGCCGCCGGTCTGGGGCCCCAGCGCCTCGAAGGCACCGGGGTCGTCTGCGAGGTCGGCGAAGGACCGGTGGCCGTGGGACTGCGCGCCGATATCGACGCCCTGCCCGTCGATGACCTCATCGACGAGGAATTCCGTTCCACTGTTCCCGGCGTCGCCCATGCCTGCGGCCACGACGTCCACCTGACCTCGCTCATCGGTGCCGGCATCGCCCTGCAGAAGATCCACGAAACACGGCCCGGCGGCCTCGGCGGACGCGTGCGACTGATCTTCCAGCCCGGTGAGGAAGTCACCCCGGGTGGCGCGCTGCGCGTGATCTCACAGGGCGTCCTCGACGATGTGCCCGAGGTCTATGCCGTTCACTGTGACCCGAACGTCGACATCGGCAAGGTCGGTTCGCGCATCGGCGCCATCACCGCTGCCGGCGACACGGTCATCATCCGCCTCTCCGGTCACGGCGGGCACACCTCCCGTCCCCATCTGACCGAAGACCTCGTCTATGCGCTCGGCAAGCTCGCCACCGACCTGCCCTCGACCCTGGGCCGGCTGATCGATCCGCGGCACGCGATCTCCCTGGTGTGGGGCGAGATCAGCGCCGGTCACGCAGCGAACGTCGTTCCCAGCGAGGGGATTCTGCGCGGAACCCTGCGCTGCCTAGACGTGGACGGCTGGAACCAGGTCGCCGAGGTGCTGCCCGAGCTCGTCGACCGCATCGCCGGACCGTACGGAGTCGAGGTCGACCTCGAACACCGCCGAGGCGTCCCACCGGTGGTCAACACCGAAGACCAGGTCACCCTCATCGAATCCGCGGTCCGCGGTGAGCTCGGCGAGAACTCGGTGCAGCTGACCCCGCAGTCCATGGGCGGTGAGGACTTCGCGTGGTACCTCACCCACTGCCCGGGTGCGCTCATCCGGCTGGGCACCCGCACACCCGGCGGCATCACCTACGACATCCACCAGGGTGATCTGCTCATCGACGAACGCGCCGTGGAGATCGCCGCCCGCGTATTCACCGCCACCGCTCTCAAGGTCCTCGACCGCGACCGCTGATCGACCTGTCACGGTCCGCGACCAAACGACAGCGATCGGTGGCTGCTCGGCTGCGCCGGCTGTCCACGCTGATTACCCGGCCGAGATGCCGGGCCGATAATCTTGATGTCATGAGTCTCCGAGCCTGCAGCACCTCCATCGCCGCCTTCACCGCGGTGGGCACCCTGGTGCTGACCGGCTGCTCCGTCACGACTCCCGAAGCTCTCGAAGAGGAACGGCTCGGCTGCCTCGTCTCGGCTCCGGCCGGCTTCGACGATCACTCGGCCGGTGCGCTCACCCTCGAGGAGGCGGAACTGGCCCGTGGGGCCGGGGTCTTCTCGGGTACCTCGAGCCAGCGTGTCTCGGGTGGGTCGGCCACCTCGGCTGCATTGGATCGGATGCACAGAAACGACTGTGCCCTGACCACGGTCATCGGCCCCGGGGGAGCGGACGAACTCGCGGACTTCGCCGCCGCCCACCCCGACGATCTGTTCCTCGGGGTCTCCAGCGGCACCGCTGACCTGCCGAAGAACGTGCTGAGCATGGACTTCGACCTCGTCCCGCCGGCGTTCATCGCCGGATACACCGCGGCCACCGCCTCGGAGACGGGGAAGGTCGGGGTCGTCGTCGAGCACGGTTTCCCGCAGTCCGAACGCATTCTGGCCGCCTTCGACGCCGGGGTCGACCTGTACAACAAGGAGAAGGACGAGGACCTGCCGAAGGCGGAGTCCTACCGTCCCTCCTCCGGCGGGGCCGCCTCGGCGAACGGTTCGCCTCGGACGATCGACGATACCCGCGACGCAGGGAAGAACTACTTCGAACGGTCCTTCGATGCCGATGTCGACGTGCTCGTTCCCTTCGGATCGGCGGCCGCGATGGGGGTGGTCACCTCGGCGGATGAGAAGCGGAGCGAACTGACCGCGGCCACACAGGACCCGGACGTCGACGACGAGGGACCGAGCCTGCCGAAGATCGTCTGGTACGGCACCGCCGGCGGATTCTCCAAGGCGATCGTGGCCACCCTGGAGCCGAACGTGCGCCGCGGACTGCGCACGATGTTCCCCGACTGGCCGCAGAGCAAGAACCCCGACGAGGTGGCCCCCGCCCCGAAGACCGGGCCCGAGGAGGTCGGCGGCTTCCGCGTCGCCGACCGCCACTACTGGGGCACTCTCGACAACGGGGGAGTGCGCATCGTCGCCGAGGACGGATTCCTCTCCCGTGTCTCCGACGCCGGGCGCGGAATCACGGACCTGCGCGAGCGGATCAAGAGCGGAGAGATCGACCCGGAGAAAGGATGAGGGGCGCGCGCCGCATCGGATAAGCTGAGACGGTGATGAATGTACCCGCCGGCGTCGCATCGGACGACCCCATCCTGCAGCTGCCCAAAGTCTCCCTCCACGATCACCTCGACGGCGGTCTGCGCCCGTCGACGATGCTCGAACTGGCCGACTCGATCGGTCACACCCTGCCCGCCTCCGATGCCGAATCGCTGCGCCGGTGGTTCTCGGAGTCCGCGAACTCCGGTGACCTGGTCCGCTACCTCGAGACGTTCTCGCACACCGTGGCGGTCATGCAGAGCGAGGACAACCTGCGCCGCGTGGCCAAGGAATGGGTCCTCGACCAGGTGGCCGACGGAGTCTTCTACGCCGAGGCCCGGTGGGCTCCCGAACAGCACCTCGAAGGCGGACTCGAACTCGACGCCGTCGTCGAAGCCGTCCAGGACGGTCTGGAAGCCGGCGTCTCCGAGGCGGCGGCCGAGGGCAAGTACATCCGCGTCGGACAGCTCATCACGGCCATGCGTCAGGCCGACAACTCGCTGGCGATCGCCGAACTGGCCATCCGCCATCGTGAGAAGGGTGCGGATTCCGGTGTCGTCGGCTTCGACATCGCCGGGCCCGAGAACGGCTTCCCGCCGTCTGCGCACCTCTCCGCCTTCAACGCCCTGCACCAGGCATATGTGCCGGTGACGATCCATGCCGGTGAGGCCGCCGGCAAGGAATCCATCCACGAGGCGGTCACGATCTGCCACGCCCAGCGTCTGGGCCACGGTGCGCGCATCGTCGAGGACATGGACATCGTCGACGGCCAGGGGCAGCTCGGCAGCCTCGCCGCCTGGGTCCTCGACCAGCAGATCCCGCTCGAACTGTGCCCGAGCTCCAACCTGCAGACCGACATCGGCGGCACCATCGCCAGCCACCCGATCACGGGGCTCAAGGATCTCGGATTCGCTGTCACCATCAACCCGGACAACCGGCTCATGTCCGGCACTTCGGTGTCGCGTGAGATGCGTCTGCTCGTCGATGAGGCCGGTTGGAACCAGACTGACCTCGAATGGGCGACGGTCAACGCCATCACCGCTGCCTTCCTGCCGCTGGATGTGCGCGAGCGCATGCTCGACGAGATCCTCATCCCCGGATTCGCCCGGGTGACCATTTGAGCTCACACAATGACCGGGCCGCAGCGTCCGGTGCCTCACCGGAGCCTGAGGGGCACGGCGTTCCGACCCCACGGGCGATGCTTCTGCCCGTGAGCGTCCTCGGCATCCAGGCGCTGGCCCTGGTCGGTGCGGCGGTGTCATTCGTCATCACCGCGATCACCGCCGGCCCCTTGGCGGCTTCGCTGATCGGTCTGGCCGTCATGTTCCTCATCTTCGCGGCCGGTGTCGGCGCCGCGGCCCGGGGCGCCTGGCGTCTGCATCGGTGGGCGCGTCCGGCGGCGATCGCCTTCGAGCTGCTCGTCATCGTCTTCGCCTTCAGCGTCATCGGCGGATCCCTGTGGCTGGGGCTGGCCTGCCTGGTCACTGCCATCGCCGTGCTCTTGGGCTTCTTCCTGCCCGCCGTCGTCGACGCCTACAACCGAGCGCTGACCGACTAGGCAGGTTTAAGCGGGTACTCGTCCGAATGTAGGTCGTTATCGGATACTTTCGAGCGAGAGAAGTATCCGATAGCGACCTGAGTTCTGCGCTGGGTATCTGTTGGCGACCCAGGTTTTTCGAGTTCAAGCAGCTGGGGCGACCCGACGCTGCTGGGAGAACGCGTTAACTGTGCGGAGATTGCCAAAATCCGGCGTCTGATGGGCAATCTGCGCACACTTATTTCATGTCAGCGGTGCTGGTTGGGCAGATTCCGACCGACAGCGCCGTCCGCAGTGCGCCAGTGGCTGCCGACAGGCGGCATCACAGCGTCGGCGGCGACCATTTCTGGACGCTCGCGGCCTGAGCGGCGATGAGTCGCGACGGAACCGCTGAGAAGACGGCATTGCGCAGCCGCGCCAGCAGCGGCGATTCGAGTTGGGACACCTGCCCCATCAGCCGAGACTTCTGTGCGATCGACTGCGTCCGCGGACGCCGTAGCGAGTCATAGCGGCTGAGTGCCGCACCGAGGTCTGGCGGCGCTGAGGCGCGCGGGTCCGAGTCGTGGGCCGGGTTCACACCGGCGCGTGTGCCCACATCGTCGGCAGAGTTCGCACCTGCGCCCGCTCTAGCACCTGCGCCCGCTCCCGCACCTGCAGCGGAGACTGGTATCTCGGCTTGCTCCACCATCCGCCCGGGTCGATTCGCCTCGGGCCCCGGAGACTTACTGATCAGCGGGGCAAGCAGGACGGTGAGCGTCGCTGCGTCTTCGAGGGCCTGACCGCCACCCTGACCGAGGTTCGGCGTCATCGCATGTGCGGCATCGCCGAGGAGGACGACTCGGCCGCTGTGATAATGACGCAACCGGCGGGAGAGGTCGGAGATCGCGGTGCGGCGGACCTCCTCGGCGGGGGTGGCGGCAATGAGCTCGGCGATGGGGGAGTGCCAGCCTGTGAACATCTGCTCGATCGTCGCCTTCTCATCGGCGAAGACCGCGTTCTGCGGCATATTCGCCACGGCGAACCAGTACACTCGGCCGTCGGCCAGCGGAGCGATGCCGAAGCGGCGTCCGTGCCCGACCGACTCCCCGGCCTCGCCGGACAGATCCACCGGCACCGAGGTGATGCCCCGCCACGCGGAATACCCGGAGTACCGCGGTGCCACCGGTTCACCGTCGACGACGGTGCGGACCCGGCTGTGCAGACCGTCGGCGCCGATGATGAGGTCGAAACGCTCTGCCTTCGACTCCATCGTGCTCGAATCGTCGGCGGACCTGGCCCTGATAGTCAGCGTCCCGTCGGTGCCGGTCGCCGTCGCCTCGGTGCCGGTGCGCACTGTCCCGGGAGCCAGAGCATCGAGGAGGATGCGGTGGAGGTCGGCCCGGTCGACGATGCGCAGCGCACCGACCGAATCATCGGGCACCTGAGCGATCCAGTGCCCGTCTGCGCGGCGCTGACCTGCGGCGAAGCCTTCGACGCTGGAGTCGGTCACGGCGTCGAACGCCTCGCGCAGACCGAGCGACTCCAGTGCGGCAAGCCCGTTGGCGAAGATCGACAGTCCCGAACCACCGGCCCTCACTTCGGGGGCACGTTCGAACACGGTGACCTCGGCGCCGGCCCTCTGCAGTCCCACGGCCGTCGAGAGTCCGCCGATTCCAGCTCCGATGACAGCGATCTTCATGAACTCATCGTCGCACGCGGAACGCCGGGTGGCGCCACCGCCGGTTGACCGTTGGTACGCGTTAAGTGTGCGCAGATTGCCCAAAACGGGCTTCAGAGTGGCAATCTGCGCACACTTAACACGCACCGAGGCAAGGCGAGGAGCGCCCAGAGATTACTGGAGGAACTCTCCGCAGGCTTCAGTGAGGTAGTCGCCGGCGACTCCGCCCTCTTCGCCGAGGCTGATAGCGGTCATCTGGATGCCCCACCACACGCGCGGCGAACCGCCCCACTGTTGGCGGAACTCCTCGCGACGACCGGGATCTTCGGCGAGGTCGTCGGCGGCCAGGCCGATGCGGTCCTGGGCATCATCGGCGGTGCAGCGCTTCTCGTCATCCGGGCCCTTCGGGTCGAGCTCGGGGATGTCTTCGTCATCGACGGTCTTGAGGGTGTAAGCCGAGTTGCCGATCTCTTCGACCTCGAAGGTGCCGTGGATGAGCAGGAACGGGGAGGCACCGTCGTCGACGTTCTTCGAGTCGACGGTGACGCTGACGCTGTCGGGGCTGTCGGCGGTCACGGTCGTCTCGCCGGAGTCGGGGACTTCCGGGTTGCCGGTGTGCACGTAGACCTTGAGGTAGGCCTCGGTCTTCTTCTCGGCCGCCTCGGCGAGGCCCTGCCACAGCGGGTCGGTGTCCTTCGCCCCACCTGGCGAGGAATCGACGATGGACACCTTCGGTGCATCGTCTGGCGTCTCGATCGGGGTGACCTCTTCTTTGCTCACCGAGGGGCGCGGCTGGGGTCGGGTCTCATCGGGAGTCGACACGCAGGCCGTCGTCGTGGCCAGCAGTGCTGCGGCGGACAGCAGGGCAAGGGGGCGAAGTCGCATGGTTCCTCGAGGTGTCTCAGCGTCCAAATGGTGTCGCTTCCACCCTAATGCGCGGGACGGCCAGAGCCCGGATGGACGCGCGGCGATGCGGCGAAAGCGGCGCAGGTGCGAGGCCTCTGCGCCGGGATGCGACGCACTGACCCTGACGTCACAGGCCGGCCGCCCAACCGCGGCGCGCGACCCTGCTGCCTCAGCCGCGGCGCGCTGCGGCGATGAGTTCGCGCAGGCTCTGCCGCTGGCCGCCCGCGGCATCGAAGTTCGCTTCGTCGAGCCACTGCTCATACGCCGATCGCAGCGCCGGCCATTCGCTGTCGATGATCGAGAACCACGCGGTGTCGCGGTTGCGGCCCTTGTACACGACGTGCTGTCGGAACACTCCTTCGAAGGTGAACCCGAAGCGTTCGGCGGCCGCTTTCGACGGGGCGTTCGCGTCATCGCACTTCCACTCGAAGCGTCGGAAACCGGAGGCGAAGGCGAGATCGGCGCAGAGGAAGAGTGCCTCGGTGGCCGCCCGCGTCTGCCTGAGCGCCGGACCCCAGAGGATGTGCCCGATCTCCATGACCCCGTTGGCGGCGTCGATGCGCATGAGTGCCTGCCGCCCCTCGGCCCGACCGGAGGATCGGTCCACGACGGCGAAGAAGAGGGGATCGGACGACGTGGCCGCCTCGGCGATCCAGGTATCGAAGTCGCTGCGTTCGGTCTGCGGAGACTGCGGCAGGTAGCGGAACCGCTCCTCGATCCCGTCGGCAACTGAGACCGCAGCGAACAGATCATCGTCGTGGACGGCAGGATCCAGGGGTTCGAGATCGACGTAATGACCGTGGATGGGCTCTCGCCGAGGCGGCTGTGCACTTGTGAAATTCGTGAGGTCGTCGTTCATGGCTGGGTCCTCGTCGTCGGGGTTCGGGTGGCTTTCGTGTGTCCGTGTCTGTGGTTGGGCAGGTGTGACTGTGCTCGGAGTGGGTTCAGTCTTCGCTGCCGTCGAAGCCGGTGGAAAGCTCGCGCAGAAGTCCGGCGAGCTTGCGACTGCCGGCGGGGGTGAGGCCGCTGAGGATCTCGCGCTCCTTCACGAGCAGGTCCGCCAGGGCAGAGTCGACGGTGGCGCGGCCGCTGTCGGTGAGGTGGACGAGCACTCCGCGGCGATCACCCGGATCGGGGCGACGCTCCACCCATCCGCGGGCCACGAGGCGGTCGATGCGATTGGTCATGGTGCCGCTCGTGACAAGCGTCTCCTGCAGCAGGGTCGAGGGGGAGAGCTGATAGGGCTCACCGGCTCGGCGGAGGGCGGAGAGCACGTCGAAGGCCCATCCCTCGATTCCGTAATCGGAGAAGCTCGCCTTCCGTGCCAGGTCCAACTGCCTGGCCAGCCGCGAGACTCGGGAGAGGATCTCCATCGGGGAGACGTCGAGATCCGGACGCTCACGTCGCCAGGCTGCGACTATTCGATCCACTTCGTCCATGAATCGATTTTACGTCCATATCAAGAATCTTGAGCGCAAAGATACTTTTTGACGAGAGATTCCTTACTCTCAGGGTCCGTTTAACCTGCAGGTTTGGATGGACGGGTGCGTTTGGGAATATGGTTGTCCTTGGTTGTTGCATCCGTCAACGAACCTGCAGGGGCCAACCACCCGGCAGCAGAAACGAAGGAAAACACGTGGATCTTTTCGAGTATCAAGCACGTGACCTGTTCGAGAAGCACGGAGTGCCCGTGCTCAAGGCCCAGGTCGCGACGACGCCAGAAGCAGCGAAGAAGGCAGCCGAAGATCTTGGCGGCGGTGTCGTCGTCGTCAAGTCGCAGGTCAAGATCGGCGGCCGTGGAAAAGCCGGCGGCGTCAAGGTCGCCAAGAACCCCGATGAAGCCGAGGCGCGCGCCAAGGACATCCTGGGACTCGACATCAAAGGCCACATCACCGAAAAGGTGATGATCGCCGAGGGTGCCGACATTGCTGAGGAGTACTACTTCTCCGTCCTCCTCGATCGGTCCAACCGCACCTATCTGGCTATGTGCTCGAAGGAAGGCGGCATGGAGATCGAGCAGCTGGCCGTGGAACGTCCGGAAGCGCTCGCCAAGATCCCCGTCTCCGCCATCGACGGCATCAACGATGCCAAGGCAGCAGAGATCGCCGAGGCGGCCGGCTTCGATGCCGACACCGCCGCTAAGGTCGCCCCCGTTCTGACCAGCCTGTGGACCGTCTTCGAGAAGGAAGACGCCACCTTGGTCGAGGTCAACCCGCTGGTCAAGACCGGTGCCGGTGACATCATTGCTCTCGACGGCAAGGTCTCGCTCGACGACAACGCCGACTTCCGCCAGAAGGAGCACGAGGAGCTGCGCGACATCAGCGCAGAGAACCCGCTGGAGCTCAAGGCCAAGAAGCTCGACCTCAACTACGTCAAGCTCGACGGTGAGGTCGGAATCATCGGCAACGGCGCAGGACTGGTCATGTCGACCCTCGACGTCGTCGCCTACGCAGGTGAGAACCACAACGGCGTCAAGCCCGCGAACTTCCTCGACATCGGAGGCGGCGCCTCGGCTGAGGTCATGGCCAACGGACTCGACGTCATCCTCGGCGATGATCAGGTGAAGTCCGTCTTCGTCAACGTCTTCGGCGGAATCACCGCCTGTGACGCCGTGGCCGACGGCATCGTCAAGGCCCTCGAGATTCTCGGCGACCAGGCCACAAAGCCGCTCGTCGTCCGCCTCGACGGCAACAACGTGGAAGAGGGACGCGCCATCCTGCAGAAGGCCGCGCACCCGCTCGTCACGCTCACTGACACGATGGACGGTGGAGCCGACAAGGCCGCCGAACTGGCTGCTGCCAAGTAAGGAAAGGTCTTTACAACAATGTCTATCTTCCTGAATTCCGATTCGAAGATCATCGTCCAGGGCATCACCGGCGGAGAGGGCTCGAAGCACACCGCCCGCATGCTCGCAGCCGGATCGAACGTCGTCGGCGGTGTCAACGCCCGCAAGGCCGGCACCACTGTGAAGCACAACGACCAGGCCGGCAACGAGGTCGAACTCCCCGTCTTCGGGTCCGTCGCCGAGGCGATGGAAGCCACCGGTGCCGACGTGTCCGTGGCCTTCGTGCCGCCGGCGTTCTCCAAGGACGCCGCGATCGAGGCCATCGACGCCAAGATCGGTCTGCTCGTCATCATCACCGAGGGCATCCCGGTGCAGGACTCGGCAGAGGTCTGGGCCCGTGCGCAGGCGGCCGGAAACGCCACCCGCATCATCGGACCCAACTGCCCCGGCATCATCACCCCCGGTGAGTCGCTGGCCGGCATCATCCCGGCCAACATCACGAAGAAGGGCAAGCTGGGCCTCGTCTCGAAGTCCGGCACCCTGACCTACCAGATGATGTACGAACTGCGTGACCTCGGCTTCTCGACCGCCATCGGCATCGGCGGAGACCCGGTCATCGGCACCACGCACATCGATGCGCTCGAAGCATTCGAGGCCGACCCGGAGACCGAAGCCATCGTCATGATCGGCGAGATCGGCGGAGACGCCGAAGAGCGCGCAGCAGCCTTCATCAAGGAGAACGTGACGAAGCCGGTCGTCGGCTACGTCGCAGGCTTCACCGCTCCCGAGGGCAAGACCATGGGCCACGCAGGCGCCATCGTCTCCGGCTCCTCGGGAACCGCTCAGGCCAAGAAGGAAGCCCTCGAAGCTGCAGGCGTCAAGGTCGGCAAGACCCCGACCGAGACCGCCGAGCTCATGCGCGGACTCCTCGGCTGAGTCGAGCACTCCCGCATCGGGTGAGCGCCTGACCGGCACTGATCCGAACCACACTGCGGCCCTCCTCCACAAACGGAGGCGGGCTGCAGTGCGTTTCGGTCGGTTGGGGCGGCGCAGAGCCCTGCAACTGGTTCAAAGTGTGATTGCCGCGCACGAATGATCTGCGTATGCATTTTGAAGCCGTTATTGCCCGCAGGAGGGGCGTCTGAAGCTCCGTTGACGTCGCGCGGACCGTCGTGTCAGGGCCCCGCGGAGGGTCTAGGCTGGGATCGTGAACTCTCAGACATCTGATCAGACAGCGCAGTCGACGAACCCCGCGGACATCCTCCCCGACACCGGCACCGCCGCCCCACCTGTCGACACCAGCCCCGAGGCGCACCCGCGCAACTTCGGCTCGGACAACTGGGCCGGAGTCCATCCCGAGGTCATCACCGCCATCGCCGAGGCCAACGTCGGCCATACGCCCGGCTACGGCGGAGATCCGTGGACACAGCGCTTCCACGACATCATGGCCCACCACTTCGGGCCCGAGGCTCAGGCGTTTCCTGTCTTCAACGGCACCGGCGCGAACGTGCTCGCCCTGCAGTCGGCGCTGCCGCGGTGGGCGGCGGTGATCACGGCCGCCTCGGCGCATATCAACTACGACGAGACCGGCGCCCCGGAGAAGGTCGGCGGACTCAAGATCATCGGTGCTGCCACCGAGAACGGCAAACTCACCCCCGAGACGGTCAAGGGTGCGATCATCGGCCGCGGCAGCGAACACAATGCGCAGTCGTTGGCCGTGTCGATCTCCCAATCGACCGAATGGGGCACGACCTACACCCCGGACGAGATCGCGGCGATCGCGTCCACCGCGCACGAGAACGACATGATCCTCCACATCGACGGATCCCGACTCGGCAATGCGGCCGCCCACCTCGGCGTCGGCCTCGGCGACATCACGACCGCGGCCGGAGTCGACATCGTCAGCCTCGGCGGAACGAAGAACGGCTTGCTCGGCGCCGAGGCGGTCGTCGTCCTCAACCCGGAGATCGGCCAGGGACTGCGGTTCCTGCGCAAGATGAACCTGCAGCTGGCCTCGAAGATGCGCTTCCTCTCCGCCCAGCTGAACGCCCTGTACGAAGGCGACCTGTGGCGGAACTCCGCCACCCGATCGAACGAGATGGCTCAGTATCTCAATGAGAGACTCGCCGAGGTGGCCGGCAGCGGCCGTGTCCCCGGACTGGAGATCGTGCAGAAGGTCGAGTCGAACGTCGTGTTCGTCCGCATGCCCGCCGAGGTGGCCGCTCGCGCCCGGCAGAAGTTCGCCTTCGCGGACTGGCCCTTGGAGAAGGACATCGTCCGCCTCATGTGCGCCTTCGACACGACGGCCGAAGACGTCGACGCCCTCGTCGCCGCCATCGCGGGGGACTGAAAGACCTCAGGCGCGGCGCTGGGAGTCCTTCGCCGCAGGCTACTTCTTCTTCCGGCGATCGACCTTGACGGAGACGACGGGGACGTCGGAGTCGAGGATGATGCGCTGAGCCGTCGAGCCCATGATGAGCTTACCCACGGGGGAGCGGCGGCGTGATCCGATGACGATCATGCGGGTGTCGGCGGTCGCCTCGGCCAGCGCCAGAAGCTCTTCGACGGGGTCATTGCCGCGGAGGAACTGAAGGATCTCGTGGGAGACCTCGGAAGACTTCAGCGTCTCCTTGAGTTCCTCGATGTCTTTGCTGGTGGCGACGCCGCGCTCGTCGGGAGTCTCACCGATTCCGGCATTGAGCACGACGAGGACATCGTCGAATGCGCGGGCCTGCTCGATGCCGAATTCGACAGCGGCCTTGCCTTCGGGCGAGGGGGAATAACCGACGAGGATTGTCATGATCTCTCCTGGTGCGACATTGGACGAAGCTCTCTCAATTAGTAGCATATCCGCGCTGTTCGGACGGGCGGCAGCTCACTCTGCGACGAGGGAAACGGGGAGCTTCGACTGAGATCTTCCTCACCTCACCAGGTACGGGATCGTCAGCATCGAGCGACTTCTGCTCTGTAACCGCGCGAAAATCGTGCGAAGACCCCGCGGAATCGGGCCTCCGACCCCAAATCTCAATTACTGACTGAATCGTCAGTTCGATTGACTCGGCAGTAAGGTGACCTGGGCGCTGCGTGCGCCGCGTACGAGTGAGAAAGAAGAAGCATTGACAGATCAGAATACGCATCTCGACCAGGCAGAAGCCGGTGAGACCCCAGCGCAGAAGAAGTCGGAATGGAAGACGGTCAAGGCCATCATGGCTGCCTCTTCGGGCAACCTCGTCGAATGGTTCGACTTCTACATCTACGCCTTCTTCAGCGTCTACTTCGCCGACCAGTTCTTCGTCGCTGACAACCAAGCACTGTCACTGATGCAGGCTGCCGGCGTCTTCTTCGTCGGCTTCCTCATGCGTCCCATCGGCGGCTACATCTTCGGTCGCGCCGCCGACCGCCTCGGGCGCAAGAACTCGATGCTCATCTCCATTCTGCTTATGTGCGCCGGTTCGCTGATGATGGCTCTGCTGCCCACGAGTGCGGTCGTCGGCTCCTGGGCCGCGATCCTGCTGCTCATCGTGCGCATGATCCAGGGGCTGGCCGTCGGCGGCGAGTACGGCGCCACCGCCACCTACATGTCCGAGGTCGCCACCGAAGGCAAACGCGGCTTCTACTCCTCCTTCCAGTACGTCACTCTCATCGGCGGCCAGCTGCTGGCCAGCCTGCTGGCCGTCATCATGACCCACACTCTGGGCACCGACCAGATCGAAGCCGGCTGGTGGCGACTGCCCTTCGCCATCGGCGCTGCCGCCGCGATCGTCTCCCTGTGGCTGCGCCGCGGACTCGAGGAGACGACCTCGGCGGACACCCGCAAGGACGAGAACTCCGGCAGCTTCCGCGAAGTGCTGCGCCACCCGCGCGCCTTCTTCGTCGTCCTCGGCATCACCAGCGTCGGATCGCTCGTCTTCTATGTCTTCACCACTTACATGCAGAAGTTCCTGCTGCTGCAGAACGAAGGCACCCCGGGCGAAGCCGTGTTCAACAAAGGCTCCATCGCTGACCTCATGACAATCTGCCTGCTCATCTTCGTCGTCATGCAGCCCATCGCGGGCAAGATCTCGGACAAGATCGGCCGTAAAAACAACATGCTCATCTTCGTCATCGGCATGATCGCGCTGCCCATCCCGCTGCTCGGCATGATCGGCAAGGCCGATTCCGTCCTCACTGCAGGCATCCTCATCGTCATCGCCATGGCGTTCATCAGCATGTACACCTCGATCTCCGGAATCGTGAAGGCCGAGATGTTCCCGGCCCACATCCGCGGAATCGGCGTCGGCTTCACCTATGCGGTCGGCAACTCGCTGTTCGGCGGCTCCGCCGAATACGTCGCGCTGTGGTTCCGCAACGCAGGAATCGGCACCTGGTTCGCCGTCTACGTCGTCGTCATCGCGATCGTCGGCTTCGTCGCCGTGGCTTTCATGCACGACAACCGCAAACACTCAACGATCGACAACGCCGATTCCTCGGCGTACAAACGCATCGGCAGCTGAGTGACCGACGGCTGATCCCATCACTGAGGCGGCTTACCCGGTCCGCTGATCCCTTCGCCGAGGTGGCCCACCCTGACCGTGAACGACGAGTGCCCCTGAACGCTGAGTTCTGGGGCATTCGTCATTCATCGATCTCGCCGCCTCGGCCGAGCCGCCTTGCCGGGTCGACCACTAGGTGATGTGGGAATAATTGGAAAGATGTTGGAATGTGATTGACGGTGCGTGAATAGAGTCCTAAGATCGTTCAAACCAACAGATAACCACGTGGTTATTCGTCCGTATGACGATGAGCCGCGCGAAGGGAAAGGCCGGACGTGTTCGCTGAAGAACGGCAACGACGCATCGCTGAGCTCGTCAGCGAAGCGGGCCGGGTCAATGTCACCGATCTGGCCGCCGATTTCGACATCACGACGGAAACCGTTCGACGCGACCTCGCCGCCCTCGAAAAGGCCGGAGCCCTCCAGCGCGTCCACGGGGGAGCGGTGCCTTGCCGTCCCCACAGCCTCGAAGAGCCGGCCTTCGACGACCGCGAGATCCACAACCTCGATGAGAAGACAGCGATCGCCCGGTCAGCGCTGAGCCTGCTGGAGGAGACGATGAGCATCTCCGTGGACGGCGGCACGACCTGTGCGGCCTTCGCCCGCGCGATCGCCGACGAAGCCCATGGCCGCCTCGTCGCCGGACAGGCACCGCGACAACTGCGCGTCATCACGAACTCCCTGTCCGCCATCGACAGCCTGGCCGGAGCGCCCGGCGTCGACATCTTCGTCCTCCCCGGCCGGTTCCGCCCGGTCACCCGGGCCATGGTCGGACCGCAGACGATCACGGCCATCGAGGGCCATCGAGTGGATCTCGCGGTGCTCGGCACCAATGGACTCACCGGCGACGGCGTCTCCACGCCCGACCATGACGAGGCGGCGACGAAGTCAGCGTTCGTGCACTCCGGACGTAGGGTCGCCGTGCTCGCCGACTCAGCGAAGTTCGATGCCATCTCTCTGGTGCGGTTCGCGGAACTCGACCAGATCGATGTCCTTATCACCGATGACGCGCCGGAAGAGTCGTTGTCGGCCGATCTGGAGACTGCGGAAGTCGAGGTCGTCACTCCATGATCCTCACCCTCACCGCCAACCCCAGCCTCGACCGGACCATCGAAGTGCCCGGCCCCGTTCTCCGCGGCCAGGTGCAGCGCGCCGTCTGGGCCGGACAGCAGCCCGGCGGCAAGGGAGTCAATGTCTCCCGTGCCGTGGCGGCCGCCGACCGTGACACCCTGGCGGTCCTGCCCGGAGACATCGACGACCCGGTGCTCACCGGACTCGACGCGATCGGACTGGCTCATCGCTCCGTTCCCACCGGCACGCCGCTGCGGTCCAATATCACCGTCACCGAACCCGACGGCACGACGACGAAGATCAACGAACCAGGCTCGCCTCTGAGCCCGCAGGCTCAGGACGAACTGCTCGATCTCGTGGCCGAGCAGGCAGTCGGTGCGAGCTGGGTCGTCCTGGCCGGTTCGCTGCCTCCAGGAGTCGACGATGACTTCTACGCCCGCGCGATCAAACGTATTCGCCAGCTTGATCGTCCGCCGCTGATCGCCGTCGACACCTCCGGTGCTCCTCTGGCTGCAGCCCTGATGGCCTCACCAGATCTCATCAAACCCAACGCCGAAGAACTCGCCGAGCTCCTCAACGCTGCCGGCCTCCTGCACGCCTCCGGTCTCCGGGACGATTCTGACCCACGTGACGCCGTCGAATCCCTCGGCACCGCCGAACTGCACACGATCGCCGACCGCCTCGAGTCCTCACCGCAGCTCACGGCTCGCGCCACATCGACCCTGCTCAACGCGCGCGGCCCCCGCCCACGGTCGATCCTTGCGACCTTGGGCGCCGGCGGCGCAGTGCTCGCCCAGCCGGACGCTGCCTGGCATGCCCAGCATCCGCCTACGGACGTCGTGAGCACCGTGGGCGCGGGCGACTCCACCCTTGCCGGGTACCTGCTGGGTCTGACCGGCGGCCGTGAACCCGATGCGGCCCTGGCGCGAGCCGTCGCCTACGGAGCTGCAGCCGCCCGTCTGCGCGGCACCGGAGTGCCGAGCCCGGCGGACACCCGGACCGACGCGGTGACCGTGACGTCACTGGAGACATCCGCAGCACCGCTGACAGGTAGTCCCACAGCACATACAGACACGCATACCGACGACACTTCCCACCGACATGAGGGCACAGCCCCCGAAGCCGAGGAGGCACGATGACATCGCTCATCACAACAGACCTGGTGGTCCTCGGCGCGGATCAGGGGACGGAGTCGTCCGCTGTCATCCGCGCTCTGGCCGCCACGATCGCCGAACAGGGCCGCGCGAACTCCGCAGACGGATTGGCGGACGCGGCGATCGCCCGCGAAGAGAAGACCCCGACCGGCGTTCCCGGCGGCATCGCCATCCCGCACGCCCGCACCGAGGCGGTCACCGAACCCAGCCTCGCAATGGCGCGACTGAACCCGCCGGTCGACTTCGGTGCCAAGGACGGCCCCGCCGACCTCGTGTTCATGATCGCCGCCCCCGAGGGCGCCGGGAAGGACCACCTCAAGCTCCTGTCGAAACTCGCGCGGTCACTGGTGAAGAAGGACTTCGTCGCCTCCCTGCGCGCGGCGACGACCGAGCAGGAAGTCGTCGACCTCGTCGAAACCGCCCTCGGCCTACGCGAGACGCCCGAAGAGTCGACCAGCACCGAGTCGACCCCCACCGAATCCGCCTCATCCTCGACCGACCACCCCCGCCGCGTCGTCGCCGTCACAGCCTGCCCGACGGGAATCGCCCACACCTATATGGCTGCCGACGCCCTCGTCCAGGCCGGGTCCGACATGGGCATCGACGTTGTCACCGAGACCCAGGGCTCGAGCGGCACGACTCCGATCGACCAGTCCGTCATCGATGCCGCCGATGCCGTCGTCTTCGCTGTCGACGTCGACGTCCGCGACAAGGCGCGGTTCGCCGGCAAACCCTATGTGCAGGTGCCGGTCAAGGCCGGAATCGATGATCCGCAGGGCCTCATCGCGAAGGCCCTCGCCGAGGCGGACGCTCCCAACGGCCGCAGGCTGGCCGCCGCTCACGCCGCCGCCGACGACGAATCGTCCACGGCAGGAAACTCTCGCGAAAGCATCGGCGCCCACCTCAAGCGCGTACTGCTGACCGGTGTCAGCTACATGATCCCCTTCGTCGCCGCCGGCGGACTGCTCATGGCACTGGGGTTCCTCCTCGGCGGATTCGACATCCCCGACTACGCCGAGGACATCGTTCTGGGCAACTCCCTGTGGAACCTGCCCACCGAATACGGTGACCTGGCATTCGGACCCGTCGGCGCCTACCTGGGCGCCGTGGCCTTCCAGATCGGCAACCTGTCGATGAGCTTCCTCGTCGCCGCCCTGGCCGGATACATCGCCTACGGCATCGCCGACCGCCCCGGAATCGCTCCCGGCTTCACCGTCGGCGCCGTCGCCGTGCTCATGGGCGCCGGGTTCATCGGCGGCATCATCGGCGGACTCCTCGCCGGCTATATCGCCCACTGGATCGGCTCCTTAGCCGCACCGAGGTGGCTGCGCGGACTCATGCCTGTCGTCATCATCCCGCTGGTGGCCTCCCTTGTCTCCTCCGGCCTGATGTTCATGGTCCTCGGCGGGCCGATCAGCGCCCTGACCAAGGGTCTCGACAGTTGGCTGAGCTCGATGACCGGAACCGCCGCCATCGTCCTCGGGCTCATCCTCGGCGCGATGATGGCCGTCGATCTGGGCGGCCCCGTCAACAAGGTTGCCTACTCGTTCGCCGTCGCCGGCCTCGCCGCAGGCTCCGTCGGCAACCCCGTGCCGTGGGAGATCATGGCCACGGTGATGGCCGCCGGAATGGTTCCGCCCCTGGCCATGGCGCTGGCCACCGCCGTCCGCCCACGCATCTTCTCCCAGGCGGAGAAGGAGAACGGAAAGGCCGCCTGGCTGCTCGGCGCCGCGTTCATCTCCGAAGGCGCTATTCCCTTCGCCGCCTCCGATCCGCTGCGCGTGATCCCTGCCTCGGTCGTCGGTGCCGGCGTCACGGGCGGCATGACGATGGCCTTCTCCGTCACCAGCCAGGCCCCGCACGGCGGCGTGTTCGTCTTCTTCGCCATCGACTCGTTCCTGCTGTTCCTGCTCTCCGTCGTCGTCGGCACGATCATCAGCGCCGTGCTGGTGCTCGCGCTCAAGATCCTCGTCCGCAAGGGCGGAGCGGCGGGCCTCGCCGAGGCGGCCGACCGGTCCGCACCGGCGACGACCGCAGCCACGTCGACCGGTTCGACCACCGGATCCGGTTCGGCCGGTGAGGCTCAGCCGGCCGAACCGGTATCGTCGAACGCTGACGCCACACGAGTCTGACCGCTCTCACCGACGAGGCAAGACAGGAAGGAATGGGGATGTCCGCAGAGTTCTCAGGCATCGGAGTCGTACCCGGACGGGTCATCGCCCCGGCGCTGACCATGCCCGACCCCGTGTCCGCACCCGTGGCGAAGCCCGCCCCGGCTGATCCCGAAGCGGAGGCGAACAGGATCCGAGAGGCCTCGGCCGCCGTCCACGCCGAACTGCGTGAGCGCGCCGAATCCGTCACCGGGGACGCCCGCGACGTGCTCAAGGCCACCGCCCTCATGGCCAAGGACCCCACCCTGGTGAAGACGGCGATCAGACGCCTGTCCGACACCGACGCGGAGACCGCGATCTGGACGGTGGCCGCGGAGACCGCTGCACAGTTTGAGAAGCTCGGCGGCTATATGGCCGAACGCGCAGCCGACGTCCTCGATGTCCGCGCCCGTCTCGTCGCCCATCTGCGTGGAGTGCCGGCCCCCGGCATTCCACACGCGGCCGAGCCCTTCGTGCTCATCGCCACGGATCTCGCTCCCGCCGACACCGCAACTCTGGATCCTGAGCTGGTCGTCGGACTCGTCTGCGCAGAGGGTGGACCGCAGAGCCATACGGCCATCCTCGCCAGGTCGTTGGGCATTCCCGCCGTGGTCGCAGCCGCCGGCGTCCGCGAGATCACCGACCACACACCCGTCTTCGTCGACGGCGGTGCCGGAGTCCTGCGCACCGAACCCGGAGCGACGGAGACCGGCCTCGTCGAGGCATGGGCGGAGACGGCTGGCCGTCTGCAGTCGTTCACCGGACCCTGTCTCTTGAGCGACGGCACCCGGATTCCGCTGCGTGCGAATGTCGGCGACGGCGCTCAGGCACGGGCAGCGGCAGCCGCCGGTGCCGAAGGCGTCGGCCTGCTGCGCACCGAGTTCTGCTTCCTCGATCGTGACACCGAACCCAGCGTCGAGGAGCAGGCCGAGGCCTATGGGCAGGTGTTCGTAGCCTTCGATGATCACAAGGTCGTCGTGCGCACCCTCGACGCCGGAGCCGACAAGCCTCTGCCGTTCCTCACCGACGCCGATGAACCGAACCCGGCCCTGGGCGTACGCGGATTCCGGACCAGTCGCCGGGCTCAGGGCGTCCTCGAACGTCAGCTCGAGGCGATCGCGCTCGCCGCCTCAAGGCATGCGGTGACCGTCCACGTCATGGCTCCGATGATCGCCACCGCCGAGGAGGCCCGACAGTTCGCAGACCTCGTTCGTGCGGCAGGACTCCCCACCGCCGGTGTCATGGTTGAGGTCCCCTCGGCGGCGCTGCAGGCGGCCACGATCCTCGAGGAAGTCGAGTTCGCGTCCATCGGCACGAATGATCTCACCCAGTACGTCATGGCCTCCGACCGCATGCTCGGCGGCCTGGCCGAACTCAGCGACTCGTGGCAGCCGGCAGTCCTGCAGCTCATCGGCATCGCCGCCGCCCAGGGCGCTGCGGCGGAGAAGTCGGTGGGCGTGTGCGGAGAGGCCGCGGCCGATCCGGCATTGGCCGTCGTGCTCGTGGGCCTCGGAGTCACCAGCCTGTCCATGGCGCCGCGGGCTCTGCCGGCAGTCGCCGAGGTGCTGTCCGGTGTCTCCCTGGACCAGGCACAGCAGATCGCCCGCAGCGCACTTGCGGCGAGCAGCCCGAGCGAGGCGAAGGCCGCGGTCCGAGCCGAGCTGCCGATCCTCGACGAGCTCGGCCTGTGAGTCCGGCCGTCGGGCGAGTGGCCCCGTGACATACTCAGCACCACCACAGACACCACCAACAGTAAATGCCGAAACACCGGTCCGGCCAAATCGGCCGAACTGACAGGGAAGGACACCTCATGGCAGAGACCATCGCAACAGTCGGAAGCACCGTCGGCCTGCACGCCCGGCCAGCAGCACTGCTGGCCGAGGCCGCCGCGGACTATGATCTCGAGATCACCATCGCCCTGGAGGGCGAACCGGCCGAGGATGCCCTCGACGCGGCCAGCGTGCTCTCCCTCATGGGCCTCGGCGCGGAATACGGTCAGAAGGTCGTTCTGCGCGCCGAGGGTGACGGAACCGACGAAGCATTGGCCCACCTCAAGCAGCTCATCGAGACCGACCACGACGCCGAAGGCTGAGCGGCACACCCTCGAGGAGGCGGCGACCGGTCCGCTCGGATTAGACTGATCGAATGTCCGCCTCCCTGCTGCCCTCTGACTCTGCCGCCGCCCACCGCAGCCGGGATCTGCTGGCGATATTCCCTCAGTTCAGTGACGTGCCCGGTCTGCCGCAGGCACGCATGCTCATCGACTACGTCATAGGTCGCCGACTCGGAGTCCTCGACGTCTCGGGCCGGGACACCGAAGGCACCTTCGTGGCCGCCGAACTCTCAGCCGAGGTTCCGGAGAACCTCATCCTCGTCGACGATGCGCACGGTCTGCAGGCGACCCTGCTCAGCCGGCTGACGCAGGTATGCACATACAACGACCGGCTCGACGAGGCACGGACTTTGGCCGCAGCGGTCGAGTCCCTGGCCGGAGCCGGCGAATCCGCGGGAGTCGCCGGAGAGCCAGGTGCCGAAGCGGCCCCCGTGCTGGCGGTGAGCGAGCTCAATGAGATCGCGGGACTGGCCGAACTCGGCGTGGGGGAGACGTGGGCAGTCGTCAACGCTCCGAAGGCGATGAATGCGCTCACCGAGACGATCGCGGTACTGCAGCCGTTGGCGAGCACCATCATCGTCATCGGCCGCAGCGATGCGATGAGCCGCGGCGTCAACAAGGAGCTTGCCCGCGGCTTCGGCCGAGTCGATGTCTCGCCGGGGGTCGGCAAGCACCGGATGATCATCGGCAGCCGCCCCCTGTCCTCTCCGAGTCTGCCGGAATTCCCACGCCGCGGGGTGATCACCCATCGCGGTGTCGGTGAGCTCGAAGTCCGCGCTCATGGGGCCTGTTTCTCAGGGACGAAGCGCGATGAGGGCTCGGAGCTGCTCATCGACTCACTGCTGGGACTGCTCCCAGGTGGGGCGCCGGAGTCCGTGCTCGACCTCGGCTGCGGCAACGGCTGGCTGCTCACCGCGGCCATGCGGGCCTCGGGGGCGAATACGGGGCTCGGCGTCGATGTGTCGAAGGCGGCGGTCGCCTCGGCGAGGGCCACAGCGGAGGCGAACGGAGTCGGAGTCGATATCATCCTCGGTGACGCCGCGGATCCGGGAGAACCGGCGCTCGCGGACCTGGGCGAATTCGATGTCATCCTGCTCAATCCGCCGTTCCATCAGGGAACGGCCATCGAGACCGAGACGGCCGCGGCGCTCATGGCCACGGCCGCCGAGCATCTGGCGCCGGGCGGGCAGGTGCTCACGGTGTTCAATTCGCATCTGCGCTACCGGGATCGTCTCGAATCGATCATCGGACCGAGTCGGCAGCTGGCCCGGAACAAGAAGTTCACTGTCATCGCCAGCCGCCGCGACTGAGATCTCTCACCAGCTGTGCGATCGGGTCGGCAGGTGGCCGTCCCGATCGCACAACTTCACCGACGATTGCGGCGATAGATCCGCCAGGTGCTCACCTGATCCCAGACGGTGATGATCCAGATCGCGATGACCGTGATGATCTGCTGGAAGTCGGCGTTCCCGGTGTTCGTGAGCTCGGGGTGGAGGACCGGCTGAGTCAGCAGCGCGATGGTGAGGAAGACGGCCATGGCGATGTCGACGATCCCGCCGATGATGGCCACGGTCGGTTTCGCCGAGGCGGTCGTGAACTTGATGACCTCGACTGCGGCCATGAGCGCGAGGAACGCCCAGTAGCCGAGCAGCCAGCCGACGCCGAGGTCGGGGTTGACGAACGTCTCCCCATCGTTGAGGTGGCCGACGTAGAGCAGAGAGGTCGGGATGAGCGGGACCGTTGCCAGGGCGACGATGAAGACCAGCCCGAGCCCCGCCTCGGCGCGGATCTGCTTGCTGCGGGAATCACGTCGGTCGAGATCATCGATCGTCCACGTGCCCGGTTTCCGCTTCCGGAGCGAATCGGCTGCGCCGCCGTCCATTCCGCGATCGCCGAGGCCGATGATGATCGTGATGACGGCGAATGCGGTCAGCAGGGCGATGACCGTGTTGCCGGCCGTCTTGCCGATGATCTCTCCGATCTGGACTCCGGGGGAGACGGCGACGGTGGTCACGATGTTTGTGAGCACGGCGAGCAGACCGACGATGGGCAGGACCCAACGCAGCGCCCAGATATAGAGCGGGTAGGAATTCGGGCCGATGAGGTGCTGCGGAGAGTTCGAGTACTCCCGCGACAGCGCGACGGGATCGCCGAGCTCTTCGAGGACTTCGCGTTCGACGGTCGCCGTGTGATCCGGGGACGAATCCGCATCCTCGCCGAGGCGGGCGTCGACCATGTCGTCGATCGTGGCGGTGATCTCGGCGGCGATGTCGGGCCGGGAGTCTTCGGGGAGGTGCCGGGTGACGTTGTCGACGTAGATTTCGGTGAGCGCACTCATGGTGTGCCGTCCTTCCAGAGCTTGGTGATGCTGGAGTTGAGTTCGAGCCAGTGGCTGTGCAGTGCGGCGGCGACTTCGGCGCCGTTGTCGGTGAGTGTGTAGTACTTGCGCGGGCGGGCTTGTTCGGTGTTCCAAACCGATGTGAGCAGGCCCTGTTTCTCGAGCCGCCGCAGGAGGGGGTAGAGGGTGTTGGCCTCGGTGGCGATGCCGGCTTCGGTCAGCGTCGTCAGCAGCGAGTAGCCGTACTGCGGCCGTCGACAGGCGACGAGGCTGGCGAAGACCACGGTGCCGCGTCGCAGCTCCTGTTCGTGGGTGGCCAGTACCTTGTCTTCATCCCCGTTCATGCATCACACGATAGTGTGTGTCACACACTATTACAAGAGGCGGGGTATTCTTTGCTGCGGCACGGTGCGCGGCACGGTTTAGGGTGAGCAGCCCACGTTGGAACATGGGCTATTCGCCTCAACCTGGGCTTTCCGGCACACGAGTAGCGCGAGCATCGGTAGGTAGTCTTGCCTCATGAGTTTGAGGAAGTGGGTGCTCTTCGATATTGGGGGAGTGCTGGAGGTCGTTGATGATGACACCTGGGGACAGCTTTTCGTTCGCCGGTGGCAGGAGCGCTCTGGATTCTCAGCGGAGGAGTATCGGGCGCGCATTCTGGCGGCGGACTTGCCGGTCATCGACCGTAGAGCGGACACGCGGGACGAGTACTGGTCGAAGTTGGGTCGAGCGCTCGAGATGTATTCGAACCTGATCGAGGCTATGCAGGCCGAGATGTGGCACGAATACTGCGGGAGTCTCAATACAGAGTTGTTTGAGTATGCAGCTGCGCTGCGGCCACGCGCCGGTGTGGCGATTCTGTTGAACTCAGTGGACGGGGCGCGGCGCGAGGAAGAACGGCGGTTCGGGTTCAGTGAAGTCTTTGACCCGATTCTCTACAGTCACGAGACCGGTCTGCTCAAGCCGGAACCGGAGGCCTATGAGAATGCGCTTGAGCGGATGGCTGCGGACGCCGGAGACGTGTTCTTCATTGATGACCACGAAGTCTGTGCTGAAGGCGCCCGTGCCGTCGGCATGGATGCGATCGTGCACCGTGACAATCGGTCGACGATTGATGAGATAGAGCAGTTTCTTCTTTAGGCGGCTTGACTGAACAGGAGTGAATGAAATGGCGAACAACAGTGCTTTGGCTGGTTTCATCCTCGGGCTGGCAGTGTCTGCTGGGGTGTTGATGCTGTTGATTCCTGGGCTTCTTGAAGGGCCTGAGGCATGGCAGGTGTGGGTAGCTTGGATGGCCGCCGGATGTGCCATCGCCTGCGCGCTCGGGACGGTATTGTCTCGAGCCCGCGGGCGATGATCGAAGCGCATCCTCTTCAGGCTTTTGCCACGGATCCCGGCTGATCTGAGTCGGCCGAGTCAACGGCGAGTTCGGAAAGCTGGGTGCGGAGGCCCTTTGTTGCCACGGCAGGGATGACGGCTCCGATGACGAGCCGGATCGTGTCGAGGGTGATCGCGTGCCCGTTGAGCCGAGTAGGTCAACGTCAGTCCGTCAGGTCGAGCATTGGTGTCGGCCGACGGAATCCCCGTGTGACGAAAGCGAGGTATCCGACTCCGAGAACCAGCCAGATTGCGCCGATGAGAAGAGTTCGCGGAGACAGGCTCGTCCACAGCCACAGGGTCAGACAGAATCCGATTCCCGGTAGAACGATCGAACTGAGAACAGCACGTGAACCACGATTCTTCTCGTCGATGATGAAGTGCTTGATAACCGACAAATTCACTGCTGAGAACGCGATCAGAGCACCGAAGCTGACCATCTCCGATATGAATGCGAGGTCGACGGCGAGCGCAAGCAGAGAGACTGCGCCGACAGTCAGAGTTGCAATCGTGGGTGTGTGAAAGCGCGGTGACAAGCGGCCGAAGTAGCTTTTCGGGAGCACGCCGTCTCGACCCATCGCGAAGAGAATGCGTGAGACTGATGCCTGCGAGGTCAGAGCAGAGCCGCATGCTCCGGCGACATAGGCGGCGGTGAAGAAGGCGGTGAGAAATTCGCCGCCGGCCGCCGCCATGACGTCGAGCGCGCCTGAATCGACATCGGCGAACTGATTCGACGGGTAGACCAACTGAGCCAGGTATGACAGAACAATGTAGATGAGGCCGCCGGTGACAGTGGCGATGACGATTGCGCGGGGGACTGCTCTCTTCGCGTCCTTGGCTTCCTCGGACAGAGTCGAGACCGCATCGAAGCCGAGGAATGACAGACATAGAATCGCTGCGCCGGCCATGACATTGTCGAATCCGGGGGCCGAGCCGTCACCAGTGAACGGCGCCGCTAGGTCGACAGAACCGGATCCGGCGAATGAGGCGATGCCGAGTGCTGCGAAGACAATGATGAAGATTGCTTGAGCAGCGATGATGACGATGTTGGCGCGTGCAACGGAGACGATTCCGATGACATTGAGGATCGTGACGACAACAATGGCAGAGACCACGAAGACCCAGGCAGGGATCATGGGGAAAGCCGCGCTGAGGTAGATGCCGATGACAAGATAATTGATCATCGGCAGGAACAGGTAGTCGAGAAGCAGCGCCCAACCGGCAACGAAGCCGATTCCAGCTCCGAAGCTCTTCTGCGTGTACGTGTATGCCGAACCGGCAAAGGGCATGGCGGCAGCCATCTTCGCATATGACCGCGCGGTGAACACCATTGCCAGCAGGGTGATGACGTAAGCGGCTGGGACGCGGCCCCCGGTGACCTGGGTGACGATTCCGTAAGTCGTGAAGACTGTCAGTGGAACCATATAGACGAGGCCGAAGAAGACGAGTGAAGGTACCCCGAGCGCACGCTTCAGGTGAGTCTCGGAGGTGTCTTGCGTGGTGGCGTTGTGATTGGAATGGGACATCATTGTCCTTTCGATTCAGTCCGCTGAATGGACGGCCACGCCGCGCAGGTATGTGCGGCGAACTGGGGTGGCAGACAGTTCCTGTGGGAGCAGTGCTCGGGGATCCGAATCGAGAACGATGAAGTCGGCGCTCGCGCCCGGACGGATCGCTCCCCACTCGTCTGTTCTATGGTCTGCAAATGCTTGGTGGGCCACCGCAGTCGAGTAGGCGTCGAGAGAGCGTTCGATGTCGAGGATCTCATCGGGAGTCCACCCGCCGTCGGGCTCACCGTCATCGGTCTGTCTGCTCACGGCAACCGCGAGACCCTCGAGCGGCGCCCCTGAAGTGCAGGGCCAGTCCGAACCGAACGCAAGGTGCCCGCCGCTGTCGAGGACGCTGCGCATCCGATATTGCGCCACGGCTCGTTCTCTGCCGATCCGGGGGACGGTGAGTACTGTCATGAGGTCATCGAGCTGAGCCCACAAAGGCTGCATATTCGCGATGACGCCGAGTTCAGCAAAGCGGGACAGGTCGGCAGAGTCGATGATCTGGGCATGTGCGATCACCGGCCGTCGATCACGGGCTTCGTTGTTCCGGATTGTGTACTCGATGGCATCCAATGCTTGTCGAACGGCCGCGTCGCCGATGGCGTGGATGTGGATCTGAAAACCTGCCGCGTCGACTTCGCGAACCGCCTCTGCCAGCGAATCTCCTTCCCAGACTCGCATGCCGTGGTTGTGAAGGGAGGAGCAGTAGGGCTCGATGAGCGCACCGGTTTCGTTCTCGATGACTCCGTCGGCGAAGAACTTCACGGTCTGAGCGGTCAGGAACGGATCCGAAAGTTCCTCGATCCTTCGGCGCGCAGAAAGCATTTCGGGCAGCTGTTGCGTGAAGCGGCGGGGATCGGCGTAGAACGCGAGGTTGAATCGCAGTTTGAGCCGATCCTGCTGAGAGGCGGACGCATAGGTCTCGACATCGGCTGGCTCCACCCAAGCGTCCTGGACCCAAGTGACGCCTCGAGCCAGGTAATAGTCGGCTGCCCGATCGAGAGCGCGAAGTCGGACGGAATCGTGGTGTGGCGGACGAACGGCGTCGATCAGATCAATTGCACCCCATTCACGCAGAGTGCCCAGCGGTGAGCCGTCGTCTCGGCGAGGAATCTCGCCTATCTGCGGCTCCGGGGTTGCCGCGGTGATTCCCGCGAGTTCCAATGCTCGAGAATTGCACCACACGGTGTGGTAGTCCCAAGCGCGAAGGACGACCGGTCGGTCGGACACGGCTCTGTCAAGCCATTCGGCGTCGAAGAGGCCGTCGCGTACGAGGCTGCCGTCATATGAGGCACCAGTGATCCAGTCGTCGTCGGGATGAGCCTCGGCGTACCGTTTCACTTCAGCGATGATCTCTTCGACGCTCGTGCACGATCTCACCTGTGGGCCCTCTGCTTCCATGCCACCGAAGATCGGATGAGCATGGCCGTCGCCGAAGGACGGCATGAGGAACCCGCCGTCGAGATCGATGGACTCAAACTCTGCGCCGTCGTGGCTCGAAACTTGATCGAGGACGGCCGCCACCGCATGTGAACCAGAGGCAACGACAGTGCCATCTTGAACCACAAGGGAATCCTCAGTTTGGGCGCCGGCGCCCAACCAGATGGTGCCGTTGTGGAAGTGCTGTGTCGTCAAGACTGCCGTCCTCCTGCTCCATTGCTTGTGGCCGGCCGCACCGGCGTTTACACGAACAGTGTTCGTATGTGACTGGGAACACGATACACTGCTCGAAAGATGTAGGGAAGTGCGAAATTGAGAGCGAGCATTCTGTGAGATTGAATCAGGATCGGCTGGTTGATGCCGCGCTCGCGCTTGTCGACGACCTCGGCGAAGAGTCATTGTCGATGCGAACTCTGGCGGCTCGCGTCGACAGGCAGGTGTCCTCTCTGTACAACCATGTCTCCGGCCGAGGTGAACTCATCGAATTGATGCGCGCCCGTATTGTGGCTGGAATCGACGTTCAAGTATTTGCCGGGATTGAGGAATCGTCGGAGAGCGTGTCGTGGGACAGGGGGCTGGAACTGTGGGCCCGGTCGTATCTCAGGGCGTTTGCCGACCATCCGAATCTCATCCGGTTGCTGGCCACGACCTCGATTCGAGACCTCTCAACGTATGAAATGTATGACTCAGTGATCGGTGGACTTCGTCGAGGGGGATGGCCCCAGGGTCAGACTGTGGCGGTGATGCGGTCTGTCGAAGCCTATGTCCTCGGTTCCGCTCTGGACATCGTTGCTCCGGTCGACCTCATCACTCAAGAATCGGCCGGAGACAGATTTGCGGAGATTCGAGGTGCGCTGGATCCTCGATTCGGCGAGAACTCGTCAGCGGTGGCGTCCTTCGAGTTCGGGTTGACAAGCCTGATCCAAGGTCTGAAGCACCAGCTTGAGGCCGTGTCATGAGCCATGCGAAGAAGGTCGGCGCCGCACTCGACTCGTTCTGGGGGCGGGTCCGCGCCCGGAGCCCCGACCTGCCGGAGGCGATGCCTGAAGCATGGGCGTTCGGCGCGACTCCCGAGCATGCGGACGACCTCCTCGCTCTCGTGCTGGCTGGGACCAAGACGGGCACCGCCTCGGCGCTGTGGGACATCGAAGCCGATGACGAATCCGTACCCGAGGTGGGTGAACTGAGCATCATCCTCGACGGCCGAGGCCGGCCGAGAGCCCTCATCGAAACCACGGCGATCGACATCGTTCCGTTCTGCGAGGTGACCGCCGAGCATGCCCATTCGGAAGGGGAAGGCGACCGAACCCAGGCTGCCTGGCGCGAGATCCATGAGCGTTTTTGGCAAGAGCATGGCCGGCGCGGATTCGCGCCCGAGATGCCGGTCGTCTGCGAACGCTTCCGGTTGCTGTTCGAAGTAGAAGACGATGGGTTCTTCAGCATCTCCGGCGACGAATCACAGGGGACGAGCAGATGAACGAAGCCGAATACTGGGACCTCATCCACACGGAACGCGCGCGCCTGGCCGATCTGCTCTCCACGCTCGAACCGGAGCAGTGGGCGCTCGCCACTCTGTGTGCAGACTGGACGGTCGAGCAGGTCGTCGCCCACCTGACAGCCGCAGCCAACACCGGGAAGTGGGCCTGGATCCGCAGCATCGTTCGGGCGGGATTCGATCCTGCCAAACACAATGCGCGACTGCTCGAGCGCCGCCTCGGTGGCTCACCTGAGGAGACCCTTGCGAAGTTCCACAGCTCGATCCCACTGACTATCGCGCCGACCAAAGACTTCCCGGCCTTCCTGGGTGAAGTCATCGTCCACGGCCAGGACATCGCACGACCACTGGAACTCGACCTGACCCCTGGCGCCGAGGCGACCGTCGAGGTGGTCCGATACTTCGCCTCTAAGGACTTCGCCGTGAACTCGAAGACCCTGGTCAAAGGGCTGAAGCTCAGTGCTGTCGACGCCGACTTCGAATCCGGAAGCGGGCCGGAGGTGACCGGACGTGTCCTCGACCTCCTCCTGGCCATGGCCGGCCGACCGGAAGCACTGACAGAACTGACCGGGAGCGGAGTCGCCGAACTCCGGCAGCGGATGGACTGAAACCTCAGCGGTCAGAGTGCTGCGACGCGCGTGCCGGAACATCCCTGACGACGAGATGAACGTTGACGGGTGCTCAGCCGAATCCGACGACTCCGACCGCGACAAGAACGAATCCGAGCAGCTGCAGCGAAGCGCGCACGATCTGGAAGACGTCCCATCGTCTGCGCATGGCGATGAATCCCTCGGGGGCGGTCTCCTCGGTGATTCGTCCCGTCCGGGAATTGATCGGCACGTTCCCGACGATCGTCACGACCAGAGCGACGCCGAGGCTGATCGCAGCCGATACCAACCATGCGTTGGGCTCATCGATGGCAATGATGATGGCCAGCGCTGTCGCCGCGGTCATCCCCACCGGCATCACCCGGCCGAACGTCTTCAGCAGGCCCCTCTCCATGATCAGCTGATCGTCCGTCCTCAGCTGACGGATCACTGGATGAACCAAGGCGGCCGATCCGAATTCCGCTGAGCCGACGAAGCCGGTGACGAGGACCGCAGCCAAAGTCAAGGCATCTATGACCTCTCCTCTTGATAGGTAGTTATACTATCCATAATAGATAGTAGAGGTATCTGCTAGGGTCGAGCAAGATCAGTCACCGAACATTGCTGTCAGTGCCGGGAGGAGATGACGATGCAGGAATCAGCGGAGAAGTCGGGGATGAGGATGGCGGAGCTGTCCCGTCGTTCGGGCCTCAGCGTGCCGACCATCAAGTACTACCTCCGCGAAGGACTGCTGCAGCCGGGACGACGGACAAGCGTGAATCAAGCCGTCTATGATCGCACTCATCTCGAGCGGCTGCGCCTCATCGGGGCGCTGACGTCGGTGGCCGGACTGCCGTTGGCGAAGGTGCGAGCCGTCGTTGATGCTGTGGACGGGCAGGCCTCGGAAGTCGAAGCGATGGGCGTCGTCCAGGACGCGCTCATCGACGAGGCCGAGACGGACGATACAGCCGCCTCGGCGATACTCGACCGCGCGATCACCGCGCGAGGGTGGCACTGCGCGAAGTCGTCACCGGCCTATCGGGCGGCTGTGAACGCGGTTGCCATGTTGACTACGGAGAACCTGACTCCGATCCTCGACCGGCTCGACGCCTATGTCGAGGCCGCTGAAGACGTCGGTCGCACCGACCTCGACGCGATCGGCGACGCAGACAGTCTGGAGGAGCGTATCCGCGGAGTCGTCCTCGGCAGCGTGCTGCGCCGACCGCTGCTCGAGGCGCTGGTCCTGCTCGCACAGCAGCACTTCGCGCAGGACCTCACTCGGTCGGAAGAAAGCTGACCGGGAACAGCTCCGTCCTGGCGATGACGCGATCGCGTTCGGCGGCCTGCTCCTGACGTCGCGGATCTGCCAGGTAGGAATCGAGCGCTTCCGTGGATTCGAACCGATAGAGCTGCACCTCGTCGGGACGCCCCTGAGCCCCGTCGCTCTTGGCACGATTGACGACGCGCCCTCCGTGCTCGGAGATGAGCGCGAGAACACCGTTCTCGTAGGCTGTCAGTGCCTCGGCCTGTCCTTCGCGCGCCCACAGCAGGCAGCACAACAGCACCTCGCGGTCAGCACCGGCGTTCGCTGAGCTTGCCTGTTCTTCCGGCTCCACCGAGCTCGGCCTCTCCTCACTCGGCAACTCAGTGCTCACGACTCCGTCGGCTTCGCGTCGTAGGTGAGCCAGTTCGTCTTCGCTGCGACATCGTCATAGAGCACCTGAGCCTGAGCGTTGTCATCAGCGGTGATCCACCGGACCACCGAACAGCCTTCGGCCGCGGCGATCATCTGCAGCCGGGAGATCAATGCACGACCGACACCTCGGCCGCGCGCCTCGGGATCGGTGAAGAGATCGTCGAGCCAGATGCCGACGCTGCCTGTCGAGGGACGCGAGAAACGACGATAGTCGGCGATTCCGACGATCGATCCGTCCGCCTCGGCGACGAGCCCCTGGCACTCATGGGCGGAGTCGGTCAGCCACGACCACACACGGGAGACGATCTCCTCGGAGGGCTCCAGTCGGTAGAACTCGCGGTAGGCGCGGAAGAGCTCCTTCCACCGGGCCTCGTCGGCAGGAGCGGTGGGGCGGATCGTCGGGGCTGAGTTAGAGGGCATCATCGTCCTTTCTGGAGCTGCAGGCTAATGACCACATTACGTCTCTCACTTCAGATTTGCGGCCTGATGATCGGACCGAAATGTGGCCGCAAGCCTACGAAATGTGAGCGTCCGAGTACGGACAGTGGCGGGCCTCCGATGTGCTGACCCAAGCTGGCTCTCAGACTCGGCCGCCCAGTCTCGGGCGCTCGTTCTCATACCCCAAGGGTCATCGGAATGATGGACAGCAGTCCGGGAGCCACCGCGGTCAAGCACAGAGACGTGGTGAGGAAGATGCGGAAGACATTGTTCTGTCGGTCTTCCTGGGCATTGGCGATGACCAAGGTGCCCGCGATGTGGATCGGGTTCATCACCATGAGTCCGGAAGGGACGGCGATCGCGGCCACGATCCAGAAGATCTCTGGTGAGTCGCCGAAGAACCCGAACGCCAAAGGCATCGTCAGGCTCAGTACGCCGAGGGCGGAGGATTCCACGTTACACAGCACCGCTGTGAGGTAGGCGAGGACCAGAAGCAGGACCGCCCCGGATCCCACTGCGCTCATCGAGCTCTGAATGGAATCGATGGTGCCGATGGACTCCAGCAGTCCGAGGTAGGTCAGCAGTCCGCCGATGAGCAGTGTCGCTCCCCAAGGCACTCGACTGAGCATGTCCTTCTGAGCGGGGTGGAAGATCAGCTGCAGAACTGCCGCGACAGCCATGGAGGTGAGTCCGACGTCCAATCCGAAGGCGATGACGCAGAGGACGAACAACAGCAGACCGATGATCGAGCTCACTGCATATGCTGTGCTGACTGAAGCCGAACTGGATTCTTCACCACCCTTGACTTCGGAAGCCTTGGGCTCGGCGAGTGCTTTGCCGCTTTTGGCGAGCCGGGCGAACATGATTTGCAGTGCAGCCAGTGCGACCGCTGTGACGATGACTGCGACGGCCCAAAGCGACCACTCCGGGTAAGAGGCCCCGGCGTTGTCAGCCAAATGACTGATAGTTGCACCGGTGGGGTTGAGTGGAGACATCCCGAGACCAATAGATCCCATGATCACTCCGAGTGCGTTGATGAGATAAGTGCCGGGGTACTTCACTGAGATGAACGCGATGATCGGAACCAGGATCGCCACCGGCCCGGTGCCGAAGACCCCGACAGTGGAGAGAAAACCGCCCAGAGCGAAGCCGACCCATGGAATCAGCCATTTCCTTTCGCCGACGATGCGGAACGCGCCGTTGATTATCCAGTGGATCGCACCGCTGAGTTCGAGGTGACTGAACATCAGCGAGACGCCGATGATGAGAACGACGAGATTCGCTGGGAAGCTGTTGTACACAACTTCGGGCGAGGGACTGACGATAACGAAGAGCACGAAAGTCGCCAAGAGCGACAGGATGCCGATGTTGATCTTCTTCCAGACTGCTCCGACCAGGATGAGCACCAGAAGTATGAGGGATATGAGCTGAGGTGTTGTCATGTGAGATCCTCTCCGACGCAAAGTGACGGCCCAAAAAGGGCCAATTCACGCTATCAGGAGTCCTTGCCAGTGAATTCACCGGGCACCGTGCCCGAAGAAGATTTGACGAAGCCCTTCACTTCAACCTCTGAAAGGTATCGGTGAAGGGCTTCTGTCCGCGGTACGCGAGAGGGGACTTGAACCCCTACGTCCGAAGACACTGGAACCTAAATCCAGCGCGTCTACCAATTCCGCCACTCGCGCTGAAGCGGCCGCCCACGCGGCCACAACGTCCTCAAGATTAGCAGGGGCGGCCCGAGTTGTTGAAAACTCGGACCGCCCCGATGCTCACGTTGAGCACGGGCAGTTCAGCCCGCCCGACGCTCAAGTTGCAGCAGACTCAGGCGGCGTCGATGCCGAGCTCCTTGCGCACGCGGGCGACGTGCCCGGTGGCCTTGACGTTGTACTGGGCGAGTTCGACCTTGCCCTCGGCATCGACGACGACGGTTGAGCGGATGACGCCCTGGACGACCTTGCCGTAGTTCTTCTTCTCGCCGAAGGCACCCCATTCGGTCATCATCGTCTTGTCCTCATCGGAGAGGAGGTCGAAGTTGAGACCCTCCTTCTCGATGAACTGCTGCAGCTTCTCCGGCTTGTCCGGGGAGATGCCGACGACGGCGATTCCGGCGGCCTTGAGTGCCGACAGCGAGTCCCGGAAATCGCAGGCCTCGGTCGTGCAACCCGGGGTCATAGCGGCGGGGTAGAAGTACACGACGACCTGCTGACCTCGGAAATCGCTGAGGCTGACGGACTTCCCGTCCTGGTTGACGAGGGTGAACTCCGGGGCGGTGTCGCCGACCGACAGACGTGACATGAATGCTCCTCCTGATTGGGGTGGTCTCCATGATGGACAACCATTGCTGACCACCACTCTATTCCGTTGCCGAGCCCGATGCCTCGACAGATACACGCAATCACCTCGACCGATCCTTTCGCCGAGGCGGCCCGCCGTCTCAGTCGACCCGTGCGATGGCCTGCCCGACCGCCACGACGTCGCCGACCGCCGCGACCTGGCGCAGCGTTCCCGCGACCGGGGCTTCGACCCGGGTCTCCATCTTCATCGCCGAGAGCACAGCGACCTCGTCACCGGCCGCCACCTGCGCGCCGTCTTCGACGAGGAAGTCCACAAGGCTGCCCGGCACAGGAGCGGTGACATCCCCGGCACTCGCCGAGGCGGCTCCACCGTTTCCGGCGCCACCGGCCTCGCCGCCTTGACCCGTGCCGCCCTGACCGGTCCCACCGACCGAGCCGAGGGCAGCGAGCAGTCCGGCGGGCAGTCCGATCGTGGTGAGCTTCCCATCGATCTCGATCGACATCCGCTGCATCTCGCCATCGGCGACCGGGGCCGGGCGGTCCTGAGTCTCGAAGCGCGGCAGCAGCTCGGCCTCGATCCACTGCGTGTGGATGCCGTCGACACCGTCGACGCCGAGACCGGTGAACGCCTCATCGGTGAGGATCGCCAGGGAGCACGGCACCACCGTGGCCGGACCCTCGACATGGAGTTCCTTCGCCGCTGTCACGGTGCGCGCGATCGCCTGCTCACGGTCGGGACCGTGGACGATGAGCTTCGCGAAGAGGGAATCGAAGGCCGGCTGTACGGTGTCACCGGCACGCACACCGGAATCCCAGCGCACGCCGAGGCCCCCGGGCACGTCGAGGACATCGATGCGTCCCGGAGTCGGCAGGAAGCCGCGGCCGGGATCCTCGGCGTTGATGCGCAGCTCGATCGCATGACCGACCGGCTGCGGGGTCGACTCAAGCGACAGTCCCTGTCCGAAGGCGATGCGGAACTGTTCGGCGACGAGATCGACCCCTGAGGTCACCTCGGTGACGGGATGTTCGACCTGCAGTCGGGTGTTGACCTCGAGGAACGTCATGGTGCCATCGGCAGCGAGCAGGAACTCGACGGTGCCGGCACCGCGGTAGTCCACCTCGGCGCAGATGGCTTCGGCCGAACGGTGCAGGCGCTCACGCTGCTCTGCCGTCAGCCCCGGGGCGGGTGCTTCCTCGATGAGCTTCTGATTGCGTCGCTGCGCGGAGCAGTCGCGGTCACCGACGGCCACGACCCGGCCCTGACCGTCGCCGACGATCTGGACCTCGACATGGCGGGGACGCTCGAGGAACTTCTCGACGAAGCACTCGGGCCTACCGAAAGCCTCGACGGCCTCACGGGTCGCCGATTCGAAGGCACCGGCTACCTCGGTCAGCTCGTGGACGATCTTCATTCCGCGTCCGCCGCCACCGTGGGCGGCTTTGATGATGATCGGCAGTCCCGCCTCGGCGGCGAAGGACTCGACCTCGGCCGCGTTCTCCAGGGGACGGTCGATGCCCGGTGCCAGGGGAGCGCCGACCTTCTGCGCGAGCTGACGGGCCGTGACCTTGTCGCCGAGGGCCGTGATCGTGTTCGCGGTCGGACCGATCCAGATGAGGCCGGCGGCTTCGACGGCGGCGGCGAAATCGGCGTTCTCGGACAGGAATCCGTACCCGGGGTGGACGGCATCGGCACCGGCGGACTTCGCTGCGGAGAGGATCGCATCGATGTTGAGGTACGTGTCACCCGCTGTCGTCCCAGGCAGAGCGAACGCTTCGTCTGCGAACCGGGCATGCATGGCGTCGGCGTCCTGATCAGCGTAGACAGCCACCGAAGTGTGCCCGTGCTGGGCGCAGGCACGGATGATGCGGACGGCGATCTCGCCGCGGTTGGCGATGAGGATTCTCGACATTGTTCAGCCTTCGTTCTCGTTGGTGCGGGATCCTGCTGCGGTGCGGGACGCCTCGGCCGGGAGGGCGTTCGACGTCGGTCGGGCAGAGGTGGTGAAGCGCAGCTTCACGCCGGGAGGCAGCTGCGCGGCGAGGTCGACATCATCGACGCTGGCGATGATCGGATAGCCGCCGGTGAGCGGGTGGTCGGGCCCGAAGAGCACCGGCTGACCGTTCGGCGGAACCTGCAGGGCACCGGTGACCGCGCCTTCGCTGGGCAGCTCTCCGGTTCGGGCACGTTCGAGTGGAACCTCACCGTTCAGGCGCAGCCCGACCCGGTCGGATTCGTGGGTGACCGTCCACTCCTGTGACAGCAGAGTCTCGATCCCGGCCTCGGTGAACCAATCCTCACGCGGTCCCAGCGTCACGCTCAGCGTCACGGTCTCACCCGCCTGCGGAAGATCCCTTGGCTGCGTGGGATTGGGATCGACGAGGTGGGGCGCCGTCCGCGGATCGTGCACTCCCACCGTGGTGCCTTTGTCCACGGCGGCCGGACCGAGCCCGGCCAGGGTGTCGGCGGAGCTGCTATCGAGAGCCGTCTCGACAGCGATTCCACCGCGCACGGCGAGGTAGCGGCGGACTCCGCGCTCGGTTGGTCCGAGCTCGAGTTCGTCCCCGTCGGCCAGGGCAAAGGCCTCGCCGAGGCGGGGCGTGAGGACCGTGCCATCGGCAGCGGTCACGGTGATCGCTCCGGTGGCCCCGGTGACGGCGGCGACGCCGTCACCCGTGGAGCGCAGGAGCACTGCGCCCCCGAAGCTCTCCAACCCGGCAGCGCTTTCGGCGTTTCCGACAAGACGGTTGGCGGTGGTCAACGCGGTGCGGTCGGCGGCACCGGCGGCGGAGACTCCCATCGAAGCGAAACCGGGCCGCCCGAGATCCTGGACGAGCAGCTGCAGCCCGGGACGCAGCACCTCGAGGAAGGGGGAGGCCGCTGTCGCCGAATCGGATGCCGGATCCGCTGCTGATTCCACCGCAGAATCCGACGCCGCACCTGGCGAACCTGAGAAATCTGACGAACCCGAGAAACCTGACGAACCTGACCCCGCACTCGAGCCCGCGACCTCGACGGTCTCGCGCCCCGCCTCGGCGAATTTCACGATCGTGCCGGGTACGAACAGGGCCGGTGGTTCCCGGTCCAGGTCCCACAGCTTCGCATCGGTGCGTCCGATGAGCTGCCAGCCGCCGGGGGAGGAGCGGGGGTAGACGCCGGTGAACTCGCCGGCCAATGCCACCGATCCCACGGGCACTCGCGTGCGTGGGGACGAGCGGCGGGGAACGTTGAAGAGTTCGTCGTCGCCGGCGAGGTAGCCGAAGCCGGGGGCGAACCCGGCGAACGCGACCTGCCAGGTTGCGGCCTGGTGGCGTTTGATCACCTCGGCGGGGGAGACGGAGAGGAGGTCGGCCACCTCGGCGAGGTCGTCCCCGTCGTAGTGGACATCGATCGTCACCTCACGGGCCGCATCCGAGGCCGACTCGGTGTGCCCGAGCCCGCGCACTGCCTCGGCGAGGATCTCGGCTTTCGTGCGTGCGGGATCAAAACTGATCAGCACTGTTCGGGCGGCGGGGATGAGTTCGGTGACGCCGGGCAGATCGGCGGCTTCAAGACTGTGGTGCAGGGCCATCGTCGTGCCCAGGTCCGCGCATTCGACGAGGAGGTGGCGCGTGGAGGCGGTGTGGAAGGTCAGGGAGTCGGCCGGAGGTGTCGAGGTCATTGGCGGTAGGTGTCTTCCGGTTCGTCAGTGATGAACATCTTCCCAGGTGAGTGGGTGATCGCGAAGGGGATTCCCGACGCCTGGATGGCTGCCTGTGGAGTGACTCCGCAGGCCCAGAAGACGGGAATGTCGCCGTCTTCGATGGCCGGAGCATCACCGAAATCCGGGGCGCCGAGGTCATCGATGCCGATCTGGGAGGGTTCGCCGATGTGGATCGGTGCACCGTGGACGGCGGGGAAGCGGTCGGTGATGCGCACTGCCTCGGCGACTTGGGAGGCCGGGATCGGGCGCATGGACACGACCATGTCTCCGCTGATCCGGCCGGCGGGACGGCAGGCCGTCGACGTGCGGTACATCGGCACGTTGCGACCGGCCTCCTGGTGGCGGATCGGGATGCCCGCTTCGGTCAGGCCGTTTTCGAAGGTGAATGAGCAGCCGATGAGGAAGGACACGAGGTCCGGATGCTGCTCCCAGACTGAAGTGGCGTCGGTGACCTCGTCGGTCAGGGCGCCGTTCTCCCAGATCCGGTATCCGGGAATGTCCGTGCGGATATCGCTGCCCGGGGCGAGTGCGGATGCCAGCTGTCCGGGTTCGAGGACGTCGACGACCGGGCACGGCTTCGGGTTGCGCTGGGTGAAGAGGAGGACGTCGAAGGCCCAGTCCGCGGGGACGGAGATGAGGTTCGCCTGGACGAGTCCCGGTGCCATCCCCGAGGTGGGACCGTCGAATCCTGCCCGGATGCGTGCGCGGGCTTCCGCACCCGCAGCCCGCATCGTGTCCATGGAAGATGTGCTGGTGGTGGCAGTGTTCATCGTCCGGCTCCGGCGAAGGCGGCGATCGTGACGCCTTCGGATTCGAGGAGATCACGGGCGGCCCGGGCCATGTCGATGGATCCCTGGCTGTCGCCGTGGAAGCAGATGGACTGCGCGTCGACGTCGACGAGGGTGCCGTCGACGGCTTCGACCTGTCCGGTCTGGACGAGGCGCAGGACGCGGGCGGCCACGGCCTCTGGGTCGTGGAGGACAGCGTTCGGCTCCGACCGGGAGACCAGGGAGCCGTCGGGGTTGTAGGACCGATCGGCGAAAGCCTCGGCGGCCACGGTCAGCCCGGCTTCGGCGGCGACGCGGTTGGCCACGCTGCCGGCGAGTCCGAGGAAGACCAACGAGTCGTCGATGGCTGTGATCGCGTCGACGACGACCTTCGCCTGCGCCTCATCATGGACGATCGCGTTGTAGAGACCGCCGTGGGGTTTGACGTAGGAGACGGTTCCGCCGACGGCTGTGGTCAGGCCGATGAGCGCGCCGATCTGGTATTCGACTTGGGCCTGCAGAGTGGCGGCGGGCACGTCGAGGGCGCGGCGGCCGAAGCCCTCGTAGTCGTCGTATCCGGGGTGGGCCCCGATGACGACTCCGCCCTTCGTGGCGGCGTCGACGGTGGCGCGGATGCCTTCCGGGTTGCCCGCATGGAACCCGCAGGAGACGTTGGCGCTGGTGACGAGGTCGAGCATGGCGGCATCGTCGCTGACGACACGGTCGGGGACGTTCTCCCCGAGGTCAGAGTTGAGGTCGATTCTCAGTTCGCTGTTGACAGACAATGTCACCCTCCGATTCCGATCATGGAGAAGATGGGGCCGATGGACTGTGTGGCCGTGTACCACGTGACCAGTGTTGCCGCGGTGCCGATGATGAGCAACCACTTCGGGTACGAATCAGTGCGCAGCAGGCGCGGCCTGAACCAGCCGATGTACATGAAGATCGTCAGACCGATCGGCAGGATGAGCCCGTTGAAGCCGCCGACGAAGACGAGCAGTGTGGCAGGTGCCGTGCCGAGGACGAGGTAGACGACGAGCGAGACGACGATGAAGGACACCGTCGCCAGTTGCAGCGGCCAGCCGCCTTCGAGGCGTTTGGAGAACGCCGAGAGGAACGTTGCCGAGGTGTAGGCGGCGCCGATGACCGAGCTCAGAGACGCGGCCCAGAAGATCGCGCCGAAGATGCGCATTCCCGCATCGCCGAGGACTGCGGCGAAGGCCTGACCGGCGGGGTTGGCCACGCTCGAGTCGAGGTCGAGAGCGACGCCGGAGGCGACGACGCCGAGGATGGCGAGGAAGAGGACGTAGCGCATGACACCGGTGACGAGGATCCCCGACAGAGCCGAGCGCATGACAGAACCGGCATTCTCCGGGCCGGTCTTGCCCGAGTCGAGATAGCGGTGGGCGCCGGAGTAGGTGATGTAGCCGCCGACGGTGCCGCCGACGATCGTCGTCACGGTGGCGAAGTTGATGGTGTCGGGCACGAACGACTGTTTGATCGCCTCACCGACCGGCGGGTTCGAGACGATGGCGACGACACAGGTGAGGATGATCATTCCGCCGCCGAGGACGAGGACGACGGCGTCGACGACCTTTCCGGCGCGTTTGAACAGGAAGATGCCGATCGCCAGGACGCCGGTGAGCAGTCCGCCGAGCTTCGGGTCGATGCCCAGCAGCGCATTGAGGCCGAGGCCGCCACCGGCGATATTGCCGATGTTGAAGGCCAGTCCGCCGACGACGATCAGGACGGACAGGAGGATGCCCGAACCCGGCACGGCCGAGGAGGCCAGCTGGGCTGCGCGTTTGCCCGAGGAGGTCACCATCCGCCAGATATTGAGCTGGATGGCGATGTCGATGAGGATCGACGCGAAGATCGCGAAGGCGAAGGCCGCACCCATCTGAGCCGTGAATGTGGCTGTCTGGGTGATGAAGCCCGGACCGATCGCCGAGGTGGCCATGAGGAAGATGGCGCCGATGATCGCGCTGCGGCTGATCTTGGATCCGATTTCGCTCTTGGCATTGTCAAGGCCCGAGGCGGCCCCATCCGTAGAAGAGGATTCCGGCGGTTGGGATTCCGGTGCGTGTGACATGGGAGTCTCCGACTGTCTGGTGGTCAATTGTTCCTTCGTGTGCGCCGATGGGTGAGAACAGCGATGTCTGTGTCCTGGCACACGTGAAGTGGTAAACAATCTAGCACTCATTGTTCAACAAACATAGACGGGGGTCACACTTTTCTTCGTCGCTTTGTCGACGGACGGATGGGAGTTCGGGGTGCTGTTTCAGTAGGATGGAGAGGTGAATCACGATTCGTCCCTGGTCAACAGGCTCACTGACCGCCTCATCGCTGGAGAGCTGCGCCCCGGTGAGCGGCTGTCCGAAACCGCGCTGGCGAAGGAATTCGATGTTTCGCGCAATACTCTGCGTGAGGCGTTCCGGGTCCTCGGGGAGCAGGGCCTGGTCACGCATATCCCGCACCGAGGCGTCTCAGTGGCGTCACCGAGCACCGCCGATGTCGTCGACATCTACCGGGTGCGCCAACATGTCGAGTGCTCGGTGCTCGAGCACGCTCCGCGCAATCACCCGAACGCCGTGAGGATGGAGGCGGCCGTCGAAGCCGCCGAGAAGTTCGCTGCCGAAGAGAACTGGCTGGAGGTCGGCACGGCGAACATGGAGTTCCACAATGCCGTCGTCTCGCTCTCGGACAGCAGGCGGCTGATGCAGTCGTTCTCCAATGTGCTCGCCGAGCTGCGGCTGGCCTTCCTCAAGGTCGAGGTCCTCGACTTCCTCCACGCGCCGTTCATCGGCCGCAACAAGGAAGTCGTCGAGATCTATCGCACGGAGGGACCGGTGACTGCGGCGAAGATCCTCGGCGCCTACCTCGGTGATTCCGAGCGCCAGGTGCTCGGCGCATACGCCCGGGCTGGCCAGGACTGAGCCGCGGGGCGGCAAGCCGTACGCCATGAGCGGCCCGGCCGGAATCCCGCAATAGCCCACTCCGAGGTGAGCAGCCCAGTTTCAAACATGGGCTGCTCACCCCCAGTTGGGCTATTGGCAAATCCCGCAGGCGAATGCTCCTCGCCGGAAACAGAACCCCACCGGCAGATGGTGTGAATGCGAAAGAACCGCCTCCGACCGAAGTCGAAGGCGGTTCTCTCTGTGCTGTGCACCCCCCGGGACTTGAACCCGGAACCCACTGATTAAGAGTCAGTTGCTCTGCCAATTGAGCTAGAGGTGCTTGCCGCACATGCTGTGCAACGAGAATTAATATTACTCAGGTGTCGACCGATCATGCAAACCGAGATCGGCCCATATTCAGTTTTGTGATGAAGGTCGCAAGCCCCTGGTCAGAGTCCCTTTGCCCGCGAATCCGGCGACCCGGAACCCACTGATCAATAGTCCTTCCACCGCACCGGATTCGTCCTCGATGCCCGGAGGCACTTCAGAGATACATTCCGGAACTCGACTGTTCGGCCGGTTCGGAGATCGCGTGGACGTCGCGTTCGCGCAACAGCACATACGCGCGTCCCTCGAGCTCCACCTCGGCGAGTTCCTCGGGATCGTAGAGGACGGTATCGCCGAGGTTGGCCTGCCTCACATGGGGGCCCGCCGCTACGACCTTGCCCCACACGAGGCGTCTGCCCATGCTGGCGGTGGCGGGAATGACGATGCCCGCCGAGGATTTGCGTTCCCCGGCTTCCGCGCTGGGTTCGAGCAGGATCCGGTCATGGAGCATCCGGATCGGTAGTGCGGCATCAGCCACGCTTGCGACCGGAGAGTCCGACGATGAGGGCGGCCACACCGAGGACGGCACCGGCACCGAGTGCGATGATCTCGGGCTTGGGGGAGCCGTCTTCCTCGACGACCTCGGACTTCGCCTTGTTGACTGCCCGCGTCGCCAGCACCTTCGGGTGGATGCGGCCGACGAGCTCGTCGATGTTCTCGGCGATGCGCTCCTCGCGCAGTCGGATCGACTCCGCGAGCTGCGCGGTTGTCGCCTGGTCGACGGTCACATCTGAGGTGTAGACGTTGTCAGTCATCGGGTCGAGTCCTCCCGGTCGAGAATGCTTTGCTGCGTCTGTGACCTTGTGCCACAGTGCTTCGCTGTCCAGCTTAGCGGCTGGGCACTGTGAGTGTCAGATATCGGCCGCGGTTCGACGGAATCTTACGATCTCGACGCTCGCGTCCGCGGGCATGGTCGGGTAGTGACCGCGGAGATTGGCGATATACCGCTCCAATCCACTCGGGCGGGTGAGGTCGAGATCCTCAGGTCGCAGTTCGTCGAGTCGCTTCACCATCACCGAGGCGACTTCCACGGGGAGCGTGCCATGCGCGGTGTTCTCGAAGTACGCCAGAGCCGGACCCGTGCGGTGGCCTTCGTTCCACCGCACCGTCAGTGTCTTCGTCCCGTCCGCGACGGCATCGAAGTATCTAGCGTGGAACCTCAGCAGCCGTTTGGGATCAGAATCCGGATGTCGGTAGGAGTGGGGGAGCAGGGCGGGGATCGGGGCGATCGACGTCTGGCCAGTGGTGTTGTCGGGTACGACGACGAGCGCATCAGGATGGAGGTCGAGGATGACCTGACGGCAGCGTCCGCACGGGGCCAGCACACCGCGGTTCCGGTCGCCGACCGCAGCGATCGTGACCAGTGGTCCGGCGTTCGCTGCCGCGGCGGCACCGATCACGACGAGTTCCGCGCAGGGTCCGCCGGTGAAGTGAAAGACGTTGACGCCGGTGTGGATGCGACCGGAGGCGTCCATCGCAGCAGCGGCAACGGTGTGGTTGTCATCGCTGCCGAGTCCGCTAACGAGCTGCTCGGCAGCGGCGATGACTCGCAGTTCGGAGTCGAATAGGTCCACGCGGCCTCACTCCTGTTTTCCGCGGCGTCCCATGAGGTAGATGATGAACCCGACCGCGGCCATACCGGAGGCGGCGAGGACGAAGATGGGCCAGGAGCTGACGATCGTGGAGATGATGGATTCGCCGAACGAGGTCGCCGGATTCTGGTTGGCTCGCGGGGACGGCTGATCGCCACCCGTGATGAGGTCCGTATCGTCTTTGGGCGCAGGCTCGTCGGGGTTGCGAGGCACAGGGTCCGAGTAGTCAGGGGTTTCGGTATCCTCGTCATCCCCGGGCAGCCATTCGTCACCAGCGTTGCCGGGAATGGTCTCGCGCTCATCATCGGGGGAGCCGTTGCCGTTCGACGGGTCCGGGGTGGTGCCGTCGGCATCAGAGGCGCCGATCGACGAGCCGGAACCATCCTTGTCCGAATCTTTCTCGTCATCGTCACCGGAATCCGAACTGGAGCCCGACCTGTCGGAATCGCTGCCGCGAGAGCCGTCCGAGCCTAAACCGGAGTCGGCGTCAGATTCTCGGCCGTCGGAGTCCTTGTCGCCCGAGGAGTTCGCGCGATCCTTCGATCCCGAATCCGATGAGGTGGAGCCATCGGTCGAGGTGGTGCTGTCGTCAGAGGCTTCGCTGTCCGCGGAAGAGCCGTCCTTGCCGGCCCCGCGGTCGTTCGCAGAGCCGTCGTCGGAGGTGGCGCCGTCCTTACTGGCGGTCTTTTCGCCGCCCGAGTCGCTGTCGGCGGTGGCGCTGTCGGAAGAGGTTGCGCCATCGTCAGAAGCGGAGAAATCGTTGTCGGTCGTCCCGTTATCAGCACCGGAATTCGAGTCGTCCGAAGTGGAACCGTCCGGGTCGGTGGATGCGTCTGCCCCGTCTCCGGCATCATCAGGGTACGGTTGCCCATCGGTGACGACTATCTGGTTCTCGCCGTCGACCTTTTTGATTCCGAATTTCCACTTGGGCTGCGGCCCTTTGACGTCATCGAAGTTTTCGAAGCTTACTGGCTCTTTCTCTTTATCGTCGAGGTCGACGATCTCGCCGTTTTCATTGAACATCAGGGTATTCGGGACAGAAGCTTGTGCGGTAGCTTCGGCGACGGGCTGGCCGCTGTCGTCGGTGTCCGAATCGTTCTCGGTCGACGCATCGGAATTGGTGTCGGACGACTGCGCCGGAATGCGCTTCATCGCCTGTTTGGGGACTTTGAATGGCTTTCCGACCCAGCTGTTCGGCAGGGTGCCTTCAGGCTCGTCCTGATCGTTCGCTGGAACTGACAGCTGACTGCCGATCGTCTGCCACTTGGCGGTGAGCTCACCTTCGATCTCGCACGGTTCGTCCGAGTTCCACTTCGGATCCCTACAGGCCTTGTCACCGTCTTCGGTTGGGCCCGGATCGGGGCCGCTGTCGGCCCCTCCCTCGGATTCGGCACTGCTCGAATCGGCGTCGGCGCCATCGGTGCTGTCTGCTGTCGAACCAGCGTCATCGCCGGAATCGGCTCCTGCGGACGCACCAGCCTCGGCACTCGAACTGGCGTCTGCCGTGGGGGTGGGGCTCGGCTGGGCGAATGCAGGTGTGAACGTCGCCGAGATAGGTAGTGCTGCCAGGGCAAGCGCTGCGCCGATTGCGGCGGCTCTGCGGCTGAACCTGTGTGAGACTGGCACTACGTTCCTTCGCGGTGGGGATTCCGACTTCATTGGGTCAAGGGGACATGACGTTCAGACACATCGGGCACTATCTTAATGTCTCGGCCAGATGTGTTAAAGCCGTAGGCGTGTTTCGCCGTGGCGCGGAATCAGCGATCCTGCGTCTCTGACTTCTTCGGATATGCGCGAACGGTCGAGTCGTCGCCGAGCACCAGGGCCTCGTTGCCCTTGTCGACGACCGCCAGCAGGTCGGTATCGGTCTTGAACGCCTGTTTGCCGGCGAGCAGGCACGAGGTGCTCGTGTCCATCGTGCAGGGCACGATGGATCCGCGCGGTTCGGAGAGATGGATATCACGGCTGGAGACGTCCATCAGCAGCAGACCCGTCTCCAGGTCGAAGAGATACGGACCGATATAGGCGCGTTCTCCCGCCTGCCCGCGCACCCAGGACTTCTCGCCGACGATGTCAGTTGTCGTGGTCACGGTCGAAAGGATCGACCCGTCGTCGAGGGAGTGGACGACGAGCTGGATCCTGTGACCCGAGTTCGTCGAAGCGCCCTGTTCGCCCCACAACGTGATCGCCTTGCCGTGGCCGGCGGAGATCCAGTCGATGATCTTCAGTTCGTCACCGGGGCTTTCGAGCTTGATGCTGCGTTCGTCGCCGGACTTGATGTTCTTCGCTGTGACCGGACCGTTCCAGTCCGAACTGAAGATCTCATCATCGTCGATGGCCATCGGTGTCGAGCCGGCCTGCGGGGTGGGCACGTCTTCCAGGCCCTCGGCGCCGAAGGTCGAGAGCTTGTTGCCCGACTTGATGAGCACGCTCTTGCCTGCGGAGGTGATGCGGGCCTTCTCCGGCAGCTGGTAGGTCTTCGGCTTTGATTCCCCGTCGAAGAGCGCCTCGGCGGTATTGCCCGACTGCCACAGCAGGGCCGGGCGGCCGTCGATGACAGTATCGACGGCAAAGGTCGGGGACTGATCGATCTTGGCTTTGTACCGGGACTTGCCGGTGTCGGCGTCGAGGACTTCGAGGCGGTTGTCGTTGACGAGGAGCACGCCGCGATCGGAGGCTGTCACCGAGGCGCGCTTGGGCACCTCGGCTTCCCACGTGGGGGAGTTGTCGTAGCTGGGAACAATGTCCTGGGTATTGTCGACGGAGAGTTCGGAGGCGGGGTTGACCTGCTGCTCCGAACCGATCGTCTGCGGGGTATCGGGGGAGTCGACGGGGACGATATTGGGAACGACGAAGGCGCCGATCATAAGGATCGCCAGACCGATGAGCACGAGTCCTGGGATGGTGATCTTCTTCAGTCGCTGCGGACGGTTGCGTGTCGACCGTTTGCGCACCGGTGTCTTCTTCACTGTCGGCGTGGCCGGTGCGGCCGGTCCGGAGAACGGAGTGCCCATCGGGTAGCTGTCGCCGTTCGACCCTGATGAGTCGTCATAGGCTGCGAAGCCGTTCTGCCCGCTGGCGGACTGGCCGTGTGTGGTCTGGCCGTTCGTGTTCTCGCCGCCTGTGTTCTGGTCGGCGTCGTCCGGTTGTCCGGCCGTCTCAGCCGAACCATGCGCGGACGAAGCGGTCGACGATTCGTCCGCGACCTCCTCGGCGCCGGTGTTGTATTTGGGAACCGCCCCGACTCGGCCATTCACATCGATGCCGATCTCGGTCGTCTTCGTACCGTCGTCGATCGTCACGGTCAGGGGAGTCGCGGTCTCCTTGGCATAGTCGCCGAGGTAGGAGATGGCCTGTCCGGTGTCCGAATAGCGACTCGTCGCCCCGTTGAGGGTGGTGTAGGTGAACCCGTCATCAGAGACGGAGATCAACGCACGAGGCATGTACAGGGTTCCTTGACAACTATCGAGGACAGGGCCGAGTCAATACTAATGAATGTCGAGGGTCGCTCCTACCAGTTTTCCGAAACCGTTATAGATCGCTACTGAATCGTTGCATGTAATGAGATCTGCGTCTCATCGGGCCGAAGGGGCGGTTCTGGTTTGCCCGGGTCAGGCGGGTGCGGTTAAGATGTATCTTGCTGTCTGCGCCTGAAGTCGCAGCGCATGTGGTGGGTATAGCTCAGCTGGTAGAGCGCCGCGTTGTGGTCGCGGATGTCGCGGGTTCAAGTCCCGTTACTCACCCCGATCGGGAAGCCCCGTGATCTGTGCAGATGGATCGCGGGGCTTCTCTCATGTTCGCTGTGTGCCCACGTTTTGCCAACACCCGCCCGATTCCGATCGCCGACAATCGTCGTCGATCCGCCCTCTTTCGATCGTCGATAATGGGGCCATGACCATCGACTGCTCCCTGACGGTCGTCGGCAGCATCAACGCCGATATCACCGCCACCACTTCCCGACTTCCCGCCGCCGGCGAGACCGTGGGAGGAGGCAGACTGTCCCGTTCTCCCGGCGGTAAGGGGGCGAACCAGGCCGCCGCTGCCGCCCGCCTCGGTGCGCGGACCCGCATGATCGGTGCGGTCGGCCCAGACTCCGACGGCAGGGCAATGCTCGAGGCCCTCCGCGCCGCCGGGGTGGATACCGATGACATCGCCGAGGCGACCGCCGAGACCGGGACCGCGCTCATCATGGTCGACGCCCACGGTGAGAATCAGATCGCCGTCTGCGAAGGAGCGAATGCCGAGGTCAGCCTCGACGGTATCGAATTCCGGGCCGACGAGGCCGTGCTCACCCAACTCGAGATCTCCCTCGATCTCATCGTCGAGCTCGCCGACCGCGTGCCCGGATTCCTCGCCGTCAATGCGGCTCCCGCCCTTCAACTGCCCGCCGAGGTGGTCGACCGTGCCGACCTCATCATCGTCAACGAATACGAGTACTCCCAGCTGCCGCAGCTGCAGAACGCGAAGCTCGTGGCCGTCACCTACGGGGCGGAAGGGTCGGCACTGCTGCAGAGAGGTGAGCAGATCGCCTTCGCCGAGGCGGTCCCCGCGAATCCCGTCAGCACCGTCGGTGCCGGAGACGCCTACTGCGCGGCGCTGACCATCGGCCTGACCAGCGGACTCGAACCGGAGCGCGCGCTGCGGGCTGCCAACGCCGTCGGTGCGGCGGCCGTGGAGGTCGCCTCGGCACAATTGGAGTTCGATCGGTTCGAGACGTACCTGCCTACTCTCGACTGACCTGGCAGACTGAACGCAAGCGGGCCCATCCGCTGCTGCCGACCGCGTTTCGTCGCGGCCACCCGAGGTTCGCGCCATCGGTGGCCCGCGTCCACCCGAGGAGGATCATTGACGAACACCCCCGACCCGTCCCTGTTCACCGGGCTGAGTGCCTTTCCGCTGACCCCGCTGAAGGACGATTCCCTCGACGAGGATGCCTTCATCGGGCTCATCGAACGTCTCGTGCTTGCCGGAGTCGACTCGATCACGGCGCTCGGATCGACCGGTTCGTATGCTTACCTCGACACCGACGAACGCGCCCGGGCGGCGCAGCTGAGCGTCGAATCCGCCCTGGACATCCCCGTCTTCATCGGAGTCGGTGCGCTGCGGACGAGAGACGTTCTGGCCAATGTCGCCTCCGCCGAAGCGGCCGGAGCGCAGGGGCTGCTGCTGGCACCGGTGAGCTATCAGCCGCTGACCGCGGATGAGGTGTTCGCACTCTTCAGCACCGTCACAGAGTCCACCGACCTGCCCGTCGTCGTCTACGACAACCCCGGCACCACGCACTTCACGTTCACCACCGAGCTCTACTCGCGTCTGGCCGGGCTCGACGGTGTGGCCTCGATCAAGATCCCCGGAGCACCTGCCTCGCCCGCCAAATGGGACGAGCGCATCGGCGAGATCCGTGCGGCCATCGGCAACGAGGTGACGATCGGCATCTCCGGCGATGCCCATGGTGCCGAGGGCCTCATCGCCGGCTGTGACGCCTGGTACACGGCAGTCGGCGGCACCATCCCCGAGCCGATGCTCGCGATCACGCGGGCCGCGGAACTCGGCAATGCACAGCTCGCCCGCGAACTCTCGGCCGAGCTGCAGCCGCTGTGGGATCTGTTCACCGAATTCGGCGGAAGCCTGCGCGTGACCGCCGCCATCGCCGAACATCTCGGGCTCGTGAGTGCGGACAGCCTGCCCCTGCCGGTCCGCGATCTCGACGCGGCGGCGAAGCGCAAGGTCGCCGAGGTGGCCGACAACCTCGATCTCGGCTGAGTCTTCCCTGGCGACGTCACCGACCGCTCGCCTCAGCGCCGAGCGCTCACTGTATACGTATAACGTGAGCGGTCGACGTTCACTGACGCAGTCGCTGAGTGTGTTCACCATCCGTCCATCTGCGGTTCGGAACCGGTCCATTCCGGGTGCCTATGAATAGGTGTTTGCGGGTTCAGTCGGCCCGCGACGCCCAATCGATCCCGGAGAACCGATGCCGATCCCACTGTCCGCGAAGACGCTCACGGCCCAGGCGGCCGCCCTCCTGTTGGCCACCGGTTTCACCGTCGGCGGCACGGGGCCAGGCACGAGCACCGCTCACGCCGCGGAAGTGGACGATCCCATCAGCTCCTCGGCCTCGGACGCGCAGATCGAGATGGGCTTCCTCGGGTCCCACGAGACCGGACAGTTCGACGAATCCGCCGCCGAGATCACCGCCGTCCACGGCGACACGGTCTTCACCGTCAACGCTCAGGCGGCCACCGTGGACGTCATCGACGCCTCGGACCCGACCAACCCGCAGAAGGTCTCCGAGATCACGGGCACCGGGGTCGCGAACTCGATCTCCATCCGTGAGGACGGCCTCGGCGTCATCGCCCTCGAGGACGAGGACAAGACACAACCGGGAACCGTGATGTTCTTCGACGCGAACGACCCCGAGGCGGACATCCTCGGCGAGGTTCCCGTCGGGTCCCTGCCCGACATGGTCACCGTCGCCCCGGACGGCAGCCATGCCCTGGTTGCGAACGAGGGCGAACCGGCCGATGATTTCTCGACCGATCCGCAAGGGTCGGTGTCCGTCATCGATCTCCCAGCCGAGGTGGCCGCGCCGTCGGACGCGGACGTGCACACTGCGGACTTCCACGAGTTCGAGGAGGGCGGAGCGAAGACCCTGCCCGAGGATGTGCGGATCTTCGGACCCACACCCGAAGAGGACCTGCCGATCTCGCGCAATCTCGAACCCGAGTACATCACTGTCGCCGGTGACAAGGCCTACGCGACCCTGCAGGAAGCGAACGCGATCGCGGTCGTCGATATCGCCTCGGCTTCGGTCGAGGAGATCCTCCCGTTGGGCCTCAAAGATCATGGCCAGGCAGGCAACGGACTCGATGCGTCGGACCGGGATCCCGAGGATGCTCCGACCGTGAACATCACGGAATACGAGGGGCTCAAGGGCGCCTATATGCCCGATACGATCTCGACGTTCACCTCCGGCGGCACCGATTACCTCGTGACCGCGAACGAGGGCGACTCCCGTGAGTGGGGCGACTTCGTCGATGCGGCCAGGGTCAAGGACCTCGGCGAGGACGGCCTCGCACCGGTGTGCGAGACCTCGCCGCTGGCTGACAGACTCGGCGACGCGGACCTCGGACGGCTGAACATCATCACCGATCTGGGTCTCAACGACGCCGGCGACTGCTATGAGGAGCTCGTGGCTTTCGGCGCCCGCTCATTCTCCGTGTGGACCACCGACGGGAAGCTCGTCGCCGATTCCGGGGACGAGTTCGAGAAGCTGACCGCCGAGGCGGTGCCCGAGTTCTTCAACTCCAACCATTCCGAGTCGAACCGCGAAGGACGCAGCGACGACAAGGGCCCAGAGCCCGAGGCGCTGACCATCGGCGAGGTGGGGGAGACGACCTACGCGTTCGTCGGCTTCGAACGCATCGGCGGAATAGCGGCCTTCGACCTCAGCGACCCGAGCGCCCCGAAGTTCGCGACCTACTTCAACAATCGGGCCTTCTCGGTCTCCGTCGAGGACGAGATCGAAGATGCCTCGGATCCTGCTGCGCTGCTCGCGAGCGCCGGAGACCTCGGACCGGAGGGCATTACGTTCCTCGGCTCCGATGAGTCGCCGACGGGTGAGGCTGCGCTCGTCGTCGGCAATGAGGTCTCGGGCACGACGAGCCTCTACTCGGTGGCCGATCTCGCGAACGGTGGAGACGACGGCGACGATGAGAACGCCGGGACTGACGAGGATGCTGGCGACGATGAGAACGCCGGGACAGATCAGGACGCCGGCGCAGACGACAACGCGGGTGCCGACGACAACGCGAACGAGGATGCTCAGGCTGACGCGGCCGGCAGTGAGTCCAACTCCGAGGCCGGTGCGAACGACAACGCTCGGGCCGATGCGGGCAGCGAAGCGGATTCGCGCGCTGACGGTGCGGTTGCTGACGGGGCGGAGTCGGACAGCGAAGCTGGCTCGAGTGCAGACGGTTCCGAAGCTTCCAACGACGCCGACGGTGACGGTGGCCCGCTGCCGCGCACCGGTGCCGACCTCGGTCAGTACCTCATCCTCGGCGGCATCGCTGTCGGTCTCATCGCCATCGGCACAGCGGCCTACTTCTTCGCCCGCCGTCGCAGCTGAACCCCAGCCGATCGCTCACCCTATGGCGTGAGCGGTCGGCGACAACTCGAGCGGTCGACGGCGACCTGAGCGGTCGCTGTGACCAGGCAGGGAAATCAGTCGATTTGGCCGATGGGCTCGCGCTTCTCGGCCTGGAACTGGTCCTCGGCACGGCCGCGGGCCCAATACGCCGAGATCGACAGCGACTCCCGCGGCACTTCGCGGTCCTTGAGGATCTTGCGGATCGCCTTGATCGTCTCACGCTCGCCGTGGGCGAAGACCTGCGGAGTGCCCGCACGCCACTCGAGCCCCTCAACTGCGGCAATGAGCTCGTCGTCCGAGTCCACCCATCTCACCTCGACGCCTTCCGGCGCCTCGGGCAGAACGCGATCGGCGTGGTCGGCGACATAGGCCAGGACGACCCCGGCGGCTCCGGTGGGCATGGCCTCGATGGCCGAACTCACCGCGGGGATCGCGGAATGGTCGGCGATGAGCAGGTGCCAGTCGGACTCGGCGGCAGGGGCGTACTTGCCGCCCGCGCCGGAGAGGACCAGCGTGTCTCCCGGCTTCGCGCTCTTCGCCCACGGTCCGGCGATTCCGTCATCGTCGTGGATGACGAAGTCGATGCTCAGCCACTTCTCGTCCAGGTTGATCTCGCGCACCGTGTAGGTACGGCGACTCGGCAGCTTCTCGGGGGATTGCTCGCGCAGCTTCGTCAGGTCGTAGGGCGGGACGAGCCCGTGTGCCGGATCGGCGAAGAGGAGCTTGACGTACTTGTCGGTCGCATCGTTCGAATCGATGTTGTCGAAGGTGTCCCCGCCGAGGCGGATCCGCACCAGGTGCGGGCTGACTTCGGTCGTCTCGAGGACAGTGAGAACAGCCTGCTGGCGGACAGGTCGTGCGGTGCGTTCGGGGGAGTTGGGTGCGGTCGTCACAGGCGGCCTTTCTCAAACGGGGTGCCCCTGGAAGCTCACGGTCGGCCTTGAAGTGTGGAGCCGCCTCGGCGCAGGGGTTCAGTAAGGCTCACCTTATCAAATCCCCATCGGCGGGCGGTTTCGGATCCCAGCGGACGGATTCTACCCCTCCCGCCGCGCGGATCGGCCCCCATCGCTCGCGCCGGTGGGACCGGCCCACCGGCCCCCGTCAGTTGGAGCGGTCGGCCATCTCCCGGCGACGATCGTCGCGGATGCGTTTGAGTCCTTTGACCGATTTGAGCGAATCGAGGATCTGCACGCCCGGAAGCGCGGAGTTCGGCCCCTTGCACTGCATCATGTCGTCGGGGTCGAGCAGGACCACGCGGATCCCATCGTCCTTCATTCGTGACAGCGCCTCGGTGAGCATGCTCCGGGCGACGGAGTTGATCTCGTTGACGCGGCGCAGGTCGAGGACGAAGGTGTTCGTGGTGGAACCGGGTTCGTCCATCGTGCGCAGGACGTTCTCCGAACCGCTCCACTGGATGAGTCCCTGCAGGCTGCAGATGCGGACCATTTTGCCCTCAGAGTCGACGAAGCGACGGTCGCGGCGGATGATCGAGCGGGCCGGTTCCGGAGCATCCATGATGTGCAGGCTCAGCCAATCTGAGAGGTCCTGGAAGATCTTTGCTCCGCGCACGCTCGTGCCGTGCCTGTCCAGCCGCGGAGAGAACGTGGCGATGCCGACCTGACCGGGCATGACACCGAAGACACCGCCGGAGACTCCGCTCTTGGCGGGGATCCCGATCTCTGTCATCCAGTCGCCGGCCGCGTCGTACATGCCGCAGGTCATCATGACTGCGAGCACCTGCCGATTGACCCTGGGGGAGAGCACCTGTTCGCCGGTCAGCGGGTTGATGCCGCCGCCGGCCAGCGTCGAGGCCATGATGGCGAGGTCCTTGACGGTGACGGTGATCGCGCACTGTTCGATATAGCCGCGGACCACCTCGTCGGGGTCGTCATAGAAGATGTCGTAGGACCGGAGCATGTTCGCGATGGCGACGTTGCGGTAGGCTTCCCGCCATTCGCCGTCGGCCACCGATTCGTCGATCGACAGCTCTCGGCCGGCGAACCGAGAGAGTCCGGCGCGCACGATCTCCGTGCGTTCGGCCAAGCTTGCACCCGGATCGCCGAGGATGGAGTGGATGGTCATGGCCCCGGCGTTGATCATCGGGTTGAGCGGCCGACCCGACTTCTTGTCCAGGGAGAGCTCGTTGAACTTCTCACCGCTGGGTTCGACGCCGACCATCTCGAGGACCCCGGCCAGGCCCTCCTGCTCGAGGGCGAGGCCGTAGATGAAGGGCTTCGACATCGACTGGATCGAGAACTCATAGTCGGCATCGCCGGAGGTGTACTCGACGCCGTCGAGGGTGGAGATGCAGATCGCGAGCTTCTCCGGATCCGCTGAGGCGAGGTCCGGGATATAGTCCGCATTCTCGCCGGACCGATCCGGTCGGAATCGGTCGAGCGTCTCATCGAGGAAATCCGGGATAGGCGATCGCATGGCACCTCCTGCTGCAGTCGTGGTCGGTGGGCACAGCGTAGCTTGACGCAGACTGCCATTCTCACACACTCCTCCGCCGGCTGCCGATCGTCGGCAGCAGAGCCACCGGTTCGGCCGAACGGGGCCGGTGCGGAGGTACTTCGATGACGCACTCAGCGGCACAGTCTCAGCGCCGCACCCAGCGATTGTTCCAGGTCTGGCACCGACTGTGCAGCTCCTGTGACGGGACCCGGCCATAGTGTGAAGTCATGACCCGCCCCAAGCTGCTCCTCCTCATCGGCATCGCGTTCACTGTCGCCGTCATCGGCGTGATCGTGATCGCGCTGGTGCTGCGGTACTCGGCTCCCCACCCTGAGACCAAAAGCCTGCCCGAACATGCGCTGACCCCGCAGGAAACCATCACCGAGGTGGACCCGCACAGAGACGGCACCGTGCAGATCCGCCAAAGGCTGATCTTCGAAAGCCCGCCTGAAGGCGGAAAACCGGTCGGTCTGTGGATCAGTGATGTCGGCGTGGGCAGTGATCCGCGGACCGGCAACAGGCTGGCGATGATGCCGAAGCCGTCGGCGCTGAGAGCAGTCGAGCTGAGCACAGCCGACGATTCGACCCAGGCATCGCCGAAGACAGTCGGAGAGCTGCACATCGACGTCGAAGAGACGAAGCAGGAGGGCTTCGACCACCCGCGGGTTCTCTTCGAGTTCACCTCGCAGGATTCCGACGGAAAGGCCGTGCCGTGGAGCGAAGGCCGTCATGTCGTCGAGCTCGAATACGTCCTTGACGATGTGTTCATCACCGTGGCCGGCGAGGAATTCTTCGCCGTGCCCGTCCCCGTGATCGGGAATGGTCAGCGCACACCGACGACGCACACTTTGGACATCGACACCGACGGGCCGGTGTACTGTCCGGCCGACAACGTCGACTTCGATCTTGGTGACGGGTGTGACGCTGAGGCATTCTCGCGAGTCGATGACAGCGATGCGATCAACAGCGGCGACGCGGCCGAAGACGGAACCCATATGGTCTGGCGGGAGTCCCTGACGGACAGTCATGAAATCATCGCCTTCACTCCTCCCACAGGAATGACAGTATCCCCGATCCCTGCAGAGGAGAGGCAGTGATGAGCGACACGAAGAGAGGATTCGGAACCCGGGGAGCGTTCTCCATTATGGCGGCGCTCGCCGTGACTGCGGTGATCACGACTGTGATCGCAGCGCTCGGCGGAGTGGATGCAGCGCCGAACCCGCTGCGAGACAAGACTGCTGAGCACACGGTCAGCATCGCCTCCGATGGCAGCTACTCGGTGCGGATGGATACGAAACTCGAGCTGGCGCTGGAGACAGCATGGGGATTCGGTGGTGACATCCATGACGGATTCCGCCTGCCCGACTCCGAGTCTCTGCTGCCGCCGTACCTGCGTGCGCGCTATTCGAATCCGCAGGGAACCATCGATTCGGCTCCCGCCGAGGCGACTATCGAGGAAGAGCTGCATTCCGTCGATATCGGATTCTCCACAGACAGGCTCACTGCAGGAGCTCATCGAGGGGTCCTCAACTACGAGGTGGCGGGGGCAGCGGTGCCTGGAGCAGACATGAACGGCGATCAGGACAATGGCGTCGTCTTGTATGTCCGTCCCTTGGACCGAGGAGACCTCGTCATCGAGTCCGCGGCACCGATCTCTGCCGTCGACTGTGAGGTCTTCTCTCCTCGTGGCGAGTCATGCGGAGAGAAGACGGGGGACTCGTGGACTGTACCGGCCGAGGATCTCCTGCACGATCGTGCTGTCATCGACGCAGTGCGGATCACGATCGACGCCGATCCGAAGGGTGTGCCGGCCCCGGACATCGATTCCTGAGCCAGGATTGTCTGCACAGTCGCATATCTGACCCTGCTGGCCGCACCGTCAGCCGCACCGCTGCGTCCGCTTAAGACCGCCGAACAGAGATCGAGCCCCTGCCGCAGTCGGCAGGGGCTCGATCAGGTGACGCAGATGATCAGCGGTTTCCGGCAGGTCCGTTGCCGCCGTCGAGACCGTTGTCGCCACGATCATCTCCGCGGACATCGTTCCCACGAACGTCGTCGCCGCGGTTCGCACCGCCGGGCTGATCGTCGCTGCGATTCGCTCCACCGGTCTGATCACGGTCATTGCCGATGGCATTGTCGGCGGCGTCCCGGGCCTTCTTGATCTTGTCCGAGTGCTTGCCTCCGGTCAGGGAGTCAGCGACACCGGCGGCCTTGTCGAGGACCGAGTCGGTGACCTTCTCAGCTTTGTCAGAATTGAGCTTGTCCTTGATCTTGGGATCGTTGGCGAGGTTCTTGGCCTTGTCGAGGAATTTGTCGAATGCCATGGCACGGTCCTTCTCAGTTGGTCGAATACACTGTCGATGCTGATCGTGGGGATGAACACGGACGATTCGAAGCCTAGTGCGGCTGTCTGTGACGGAACTGGCAATCGCCCGGTGCGGATTCGCTGGTCACCGAGCTCGTTCACACCTGCGACCGTCGATGGTGCGCCTGAGACCGGCGACGGTGCTGGGCATTTCGGACGGTGAGGATGAGCGCGGCGAGTGCCGCCGAGAACAGAGAGGCACTGAGAACGGCGACCTTCGCCACATCGTGTTCGACCGAACCGGCGGTGAAGCTGAGCTCGGCGACGAGGAGCGAGACGGTGAAGCCGATGCCGGCAAGCAGTCCGATGCCGGTGAGGTCGGCCCAACGCAGACTGGGATTCAACCCACCGGTGAACCGGGTGACCAACCAGGTGGAGACGAGGATGCCGACAGGCTTGCCCACGATCAGTGCCGTCACGATCCCGTAGGTCAACGGGTGGGAGAACGCCGAGGCCAGACCGTGGGTTCCGCCGATATCGACGCCGGCGGCGAAGAATGCGAAGACCGGGACGGCGAAACCGGCCGACAGCGGTCGAAGGCGGTGTTCGAGCGCCTCGGCGAGGTCGATTCCGACCCCGTCCGCGCACTCGGCAGAGGGATCGAGGTCTTTAGGACGACCGTGTTCGGCATCGATCGCGCGGTTCGAACCACGACCGACGACGGCGGGGATCGTGAAGCCCAGCAGCACTCCGGCGATGGTCGCGTGGACGCCGGAGGCGTGCATGAACGCCCAGGCGGTGAGTCCGAGGGGCAGGAGGATGACCCACGAGGCCCAGGTACGGTCGACGAAGAAGCGACGGAAACGGCTCGCGATGAGCCCGTAGACGATGACGATTCCGAGCGCCGCGACAAGCGGGAGAACCGCGATGGACTCGGTATAGAAGATCGCGATGATCGCGATCGCCAGCAGATCGTCGACTGCGGCCAGGGTCAGCAGGAAGAGGCGCAGCGCTTTCGGCAGGTGGGAGCCGACGATCGCAAGGACGGCGACGGCGAAGGCGATGTCTGTCGCGGTGGGGATCGCCCAGCCGCGCAGGAGCTCCGGGCGGGTGAGCAGAAACGCCGCACAGATGAGGGCGGGGACGAGGACGCCGCCGGCCGCCGCAGTGATCGGGACGACGGCGGTGCGGAGCCGACGCAGGTCACCGCGGGTGAATTCCGCCTTGAGCTCGATACCGACGAGAAAGAAGAAGATTGCGAGCAGTCCGTCGGCGGCCCATTGCCCGATGCTCAGCCGCAGATGCCACGGTTCGTAACCGAACTCGATATCGCGGAGTGCGAAGTATCCGGCCGACGCCGGTGAGTTCGCCCAGATCAGAGCGGCAGCTGCGGCGACGAGGAGAAGGGCGCCGCCGACGGTGTCGCTGCGGAGCGCCTGGAACAAGCGCTGTCCCAGAGGGGTCGGTGAGGCGAGTGGTGAAGCGGTTGCAGAAGTGGTGGTCACAGTTATCCCGTTCGTGGTCGGCAGAGAAAAGGGTTCGACCCGAAGAGTGGATGTGCAGACTGTGCTCAGTTCGTCGACGCTGAGCGTACGTACGTGAATCGAGCGGACGACGTCGGCTCGGACGATGAACTCTGTCGGAAGATCACACCAGGGGTCGGGGCGGAAGATCTCCGCGTCCGAACGGCTGTGTGCCCGACTGCATTTCGCCCCACGAAGTGATGTAGCCGTTGGTGCCCGAGTGCGGAAGAACCCACACTTTCGGGCGGAAAGCGGCATCCGGGGCTGACTGTGACATTGCGGACAGTCTACCTCAGCGGATCGCGCGCCTGCCCGACTTCACCGGGCAGTTATCCCAGCCCGCCGGAGAGTCGCGTATGCAGAGTCTCGGTATACGCATTCATTCCGGTGATCTCCACGTTCGTGCCCAGCGCCTCGTACTTCGTCACGATCGCATCGAGGGCGGCCACTGTCGACGCATCCCAGACATGCGATTCCTTCATATCGATGACGACCTGATCGGGATCATGTGTGTATCGGAACTGAGTGGTCAGGTCATTCGAGGAGGCGAAGAAGAGCTCGCCGCGGACCACATACCGGGCGACCGCCTCGGTGACCGTGCGCTCGACGGTGACGAAGTGGGCGACCCTCCGAACGAAGAGCACACTGGCCACGAACACTCCGACAACAACGCCGATGGCGAGGTTGCCGGTGGTGACGACGACGGCGACGGTGGCGATCATGACGAAAGTCTCGGACTTCGGCAGCATCTTAAGCGTCGAGGGACGGATGGAATGCCAGTCGAAGGTGTCGACGCAGACCATCATCATGATGGCAGCGAGTGCGACCATCGGGATCATGCCGACGATGTCGCCGAGCACGACGACGAAGATGAGCAGGAACGCTCCGGCCATGAACGTCGAGATCCGAGTCCTCGCCCCCGAAGCGCGGACATTGATCATCGTCTGCCCGATCATCGCGCAGCCGCCCATCCCGCCGAAGAGGCCGGAGATCATGTTCGCAGCCCCTTGACCCCAGGACTCACGGGTCTTGTTCGAGTGCGTGTCGGTGATCTCGTCGACGAGCTTCGCCGTCATGAGCGACTCCATCAGCCCGACCAGTGCCATGGCCAGCGAGTAAGGGGCGATCGTCGTAAAGGTCTGCCAGGTCAGCGGCACATGCGGGATGAAGAGTTCGGGCAGACTGCGCGGCAGCTCGCCCTGGTCGCTGACAGTAGGGACATCGACGGCGAACACGACGACGATGCCGGTGATGATCACGATCGTGATCAGCGGTGCCGGTACGATCTTCGTCAGCTTCGGCATGAACACGAGCACGACGATGGCGATGGTCAGCAGAGGGTAGACCATCCACGGCACTCCGATGACGTGGGGGACCTGTGCTGCGAAGACGAGGATCGACAGGGCGTTGACGAACCCGACCATGACGCTGCGGGGGATGAACCGGATGAGCTTCGCGACTCCGGCCACGGCCAGCAGGATCTGGAACACACCCGCGAGCATGACGGTGGCGATGAACATGTCCATCCCGTGCTCGCGGGCGACGGGGGCGATGACGAGGGCGACGGCTCCCGTCGCCGCGGAGATCATGGCCGGGCGCCCGCCGAGGAACGCGATCGAGGTGGCCATGATGAATGCGGAGAACAGCCCGACCTTCGGATCGACCCCGGCGATGATCGAGAACGCGATCGCCTCGGGGATGAGGGCGAGCCCCACGACGAGTCCGGCCAGGACCTCACGGGTGAGCAGCCTCGGTGAGGTCAGTGCGGTGAGGACGGTCGGATCGGGGCGGTAGCGGCGGGCATCATCGGCGGTTTCGGCGGGAATGGGAGTCGTCACGACCGGAACATTACCCGCCCCCGCGGTCAGCCGCGACTGCGGCGGTCGATGCGCAGAATGGTTTCGAGAAGGACAGAGATGCCGGGCATGATGTCGGCAAAGTCGGTGAACTCTTCGGGACAATGGCTGCGGCCGTCGACAGACGGAACGAAGATCATTCCCACCTGGGTCTTTGCAGCGATGATTCCAGCATCATGACCGGCACCCGAGAACATGGTTGCGCGCGAGAGACCGAAATCGTCGGCCACCTCAGTGATTGTGGAAGTGATCGGCTCATGCAGGGGGACCGGCGCATCATCGGTGGTCCATTCGATTTCGACCTCGACTCCGCGCTTCTCGGCCTCGTTCCCCGCCGCCGCAGTGAGGCGGCGCTGAGCTTCGTTGAGCCAGGAGCCTTCGGGGCCTCGGAACTCTCCTTCGAAGCTTGCGATCTGCGAAACGACGTTGACTGCCTCGGGAGTGAAGCTGATCTGTCCGCTGGTGCCTCGAGTATTCAATCCGGACTCGGCGATCGATTCTACGGCGAGCACCGTTCCAGCCGCCGCGCAGCCGGCATCGGCCCGTACGTCCATCGGAGTCGTACCCGCATGGTCCTGGCGGCCGGTGAAGAGGGCCCGGAAGTGATTGATACCAGTGATTGTCTCGACGACGCCGATCTGTCGCCCCGCCCGTTCGAGCTCTGGGCCCTGCTCGATGTGGAGTTCGAGGAAGGCCGTGACCGGATTGAAATCGTAGGAGGCGGAGAGGAAGTCGTCGGGGTCGATACGGGAATCAGGCAGTGCGTCTGCCAGAGAACGTCCGGTGGGATCCGTCATGGCTAGGGTCTGACGGTCGACCTGACCGGTCATCGCGCGGGAGCCGACGCAGAAGAGGCCGAAGTCATTGGGCTCCTCGTTGAAGAACACCACGACCACAAGATCGTGATCGACGAGGATGTCGTGCTCCCGGATGAGCCGCACTACCTCGATTGCGCCGAGCACTCCGGTGATCCCATCGAAACGTCCGCCTCCGTCGACGGTGTCGGTATGCGATCCGAGCATGATCTGACGACCACCGAGGCGGCCGGGCAGCACTCCGATGACATTGCCGGCGCCGTCGACGCGGGTGTCCATCCCGGACTGTCGCATGAGTCTGCGGGCGAATTCTCGACCCGAAACGTCGAATTCGCTCAGGGCGCGCCTCGTCCAACCGGGACGATCGGAGTCAGTCAATGTCGACAGCTCGGTGAGTTCGGAGTCGACGCGTTCGCGTGCGGGAGTGATCATGCTCATCATTGAGTCCTCTCATAAGTCAGTGCCGGAGCTTCCGCGACCCCGAATCTTCACGCAGGTTCTGTTGGGTTCGTCTACTGCAGGCTGACGCCGGAACCGTGGAGGCGGACCTGCAGTCCCGAGTCGGTGGCGGTGATGTCGGTGAGTTCGAGTCCGGCGGGCAGGAAGTCGAGATCGATGACGATATCGGAGATCTCAGAGGTGAGGAAGCCAGGCAGGCGATCAAGGGAGAACTCCGCCGAACCCAGCTTGATCGTCGTCGCGTCGACGACGGCCCGCCTGCCGTCGGCCTTCGGGTCGATGCCCACAAGCAGATCCTGACCGAGCATCGACCCTTTGAGGAAGAGTTCGCCGTCGACGGTCGTGAACGACATCCCCTCGGGCAGGTTCGCATGTTCGGCGGCGAGCTCGTCGAGGGTCGAGTGGGGGAGCACCGCAGTGCCGTCGACGGTGCCGATCGGCTTCGACCCGCCGGTGGGAACGTCATAGAGCTTCGCATCGACATCGGTGAAGTCGACACCCTCATAGGTGGCCTCATCGGCGGTGACATGCACCGTGTTCAGTTCTCTGGAAGCCAGCTGCGTGAGGATGGGGAAGCCTTCGACGGAGACCTCGGCTTCACCGTAGTCGGCAAGTCCGTCGGCGATGCGCTGCTCCGTGGTGTAGTCGACGATGCGGTCGGCCGCGACACTGCCGATGATGAGGGTGAGGACGATGACGACCGCGGAGACGATGAACGTCGTCCGCCGACTGCGACGTCGAGGCCGGTCATCCGGCCGCGGGTACTGAAGGGTCTGCGCCGTGGTCATGGGCTCCATTGTTCCGCACTCGCCGGTCCGTTCGCATTCGCCGGTCCGAGTGCGCTCGCCGGCTCGGCCGAGTCGAAGGTCCTCGCTGCGCTCAACTGCTGAGGATGATGACGTCGAGGGTGCGCGGTCCGTGGACTCCTTCGACCCGGCTGAGCTCGATGTCGCTCGTGGCCGAGGGGCCGGAGATGAACGTCAGCGGTGCGTGCGCGTCGAGCCGGGAGATTCCCTCGGGGACGATGTCGACGATGTCGTCCGTCCGGACGATGCACACGTGATGGTCGGGCACGAGCGTGATCGCCCTCCGTCCGCACTCGTCCGATCCGTCGAGGACGATGGTGCCCGTCTGCGCGATCGCCACCGCCGAGGCGGTCACCACCGCCCCCTGAGCGTCGAGTTCGTCGACGCTGAGTTCCTCACACGGAGCATCGACCCGCACATCACCGGAGTACCCCGCCAGCCAGGACGAGTCGAGGCCGCGGGGGACGACGACCGAGGAATGGTCGCCGATGAGTTCGGCGACCGTCGCGCTCGGGTCGCCGTCGGCGCGGTGGACGTTGGCCTTGTAGTCGACGAGACGGTCGATGAGCAGCTCGACGAGGTCCTCACCCGTGTGTGTGCCCTCATGGTGGTATCCGGCGTCGGCGGCCGTGGCGGCAGTGTTCGCCGAGGCGACCCCACCGGATACTGCATGTGCCGTGCCAACGGTGCCCGGTACCGCCGTCTGCGGAGACGACGACACGTATTCCCCGCCGCCGCGGCGACCGAGTGCTTCGCTGATGCGGGCGAGGATCTCCTCGCGGGCGGCGTCTGTCATCGCTGTCCCTCCTCGTCGCGGTTGTCTGCTTCCTCTTCGGCCCACAGCTGTCGGAAGCTCTTCTCGGGCAGGGCCGGGATGTCCCGGCTCGAGGTCCAGGCGCCGGCGATACCGGGCAGGGCGTTGATCTGCTCACCGCCGGTGACCTTGTGCGCGAGAGGCAGTCCCTTCTCCGCCGCGGCCATCCGCTTCCCGTCGCCCATCATCCACGACGCACCGGTGAGGGCGGCGTCGAGCTGGGAGGACACAGGGGAGTGGTTGGCCTTGACATCTTCGCCCCGCAGATGGACGAGGATCTCCGGGATGTTGATCTTCACGGGGCAAACGTCGTAGCAGGCGCCGCACAGGCTCGACGCGTACGGCAGCGAACCGTTGCCCTGCTCTTCGACTCCCGTGAGCAACGGGGACAGGATCGCTCCGATCGGTCCCGGATAGGTCGAGCCGTAGGCGTGGCCGCCGGTGCGTTCGTAGACGGGGCAGACGTTCATGCATGCCGAGCAGCGGATGCAGTTGAGCGCCGTACGCCCGTGCTCATCGGCCAGGGCCCGGGTGCGTCCGTTGTCGAGGAGAACGAGATGGACGTTCTGCGGACCATCCCCCTCGGACTTCCCCGTCCAGAACGAGGTGTACGGGTTCATCCGCTCACCCGTCGACGAGCGTGGCAGCAGCTGCAGGAACACCTCGAGATCGGCGAACCTCGGCAGCAGCTTCTCGATGCCCATGACGGTGATGAGCGTCTCCGGCAGGGTCAGGCACATGCGCCCGTTGCCCTCGGACTCCACGACGCCGAGGGTGCCGGTCTCCGCGATGCCGAAGTTCGCTCCGGAGATCGCGACCTTCGTGGTGAGGAATTTGTGGCGCAGGTGTCGGCGGGCCGCCTCGGCGAGGACGGCCGGTTCGTTCGTCAGCTCCCCGGCGTCGGGCATCTTGTCCATGAAGATCTCACGGATCTCATCCCTGTTGCGGTGGATGGCGGGAACGAGGATGTGGCTGGGTTTGTCCTCGCCGAGCTGGACGATGAGCTCGGCCAGATCCGTCTCGAACGCATCGATGCCTTCGGCCTCGAGGTGCTCGTTGAGTCCGATCTCCTGGGTGGCCATCGACTTGACCTTGATGACCTCGCGACGACCGGTCTCGAGCATCGGCGCATTGTCCTCGACGAGTCCGGTGACGATGGCATTGGCCTCATCGGCGTCGCGGGCCCAGTGGATGATGCCGCCGGCAGCGGTGAATGCCTCTTCGAACTGCGCGAGGTATTCCGGCAGGTTCGCCATCACTTCGTTCTTCGTGGTCTCACCGGCGTCGCGCAGGGCTTCCCAGTCGTCGAGCTCGGAGACGACCTCGGCGCGCTTGGACCGAATCGTCGAGGTGGCGTGGCCGATGTTGTTGCGCAGCTGCTGGTTGCTCAGATGTTCGTGCGAGACGTCTGGAAAGGCCTCGGCTTCGATGATGTTGCCCTGCCCGCCGGGCAGATCGCTGCGTTGCTTCGACGGCAGCAGCGGCATTCCCAGAAAGGTCATCGCAGGCTCCCTCCGCTCACTTCTGCTCCTTCGCTCGGCACCCGCAGCGGGTCCTCCTTCGTCGACGCGAGGATCCGGGCCAGATGGACCGCGGCCTGACCGACGCGGAACCCGGACTGGGTGCCGCTCGGCTCAGCCGGAGAGGTGCCCCGATGGCCTGGGGTGAGGTGGTCGTCATCGTCGGCACCGACGACCGTCGTCAGCGTCTCGGTCGTGTGCCCCCGCTCATCGGTCGAACTCGTCTCCTTGACGTGGACGGCGGTGACGTCCGGGGCGCCGTCGAAGCTTCCGGTGCGTTCGAACCGCGACATTCCCCCGCCGATGTGCAGCAGACAGGAGGCATCACCGCCGGTGCAGACATCGGCTTCGGTCGCCTGGATCGTGCGGACCTTGTCGGCGAGCATCGCCGAGGACACCTCCGGGTTCTTCACGGAGAAAGTGCCGCCGAAGCCGCAGCAGGAATCGGCCAGAGGCAGTTCGACGAAGTCGATGCCCTCGACGGACCGGACGAGGGAGGACTGCCGATCGCCGAGGCGCAGCAGCCGCATTCCGTGGCACGACGGGTGATACGTCACACGGTGCGGGAAATAGGAACCGAGATCGGCCGCGGCATCCGTGACGCCTTGGACGTCGGTGAGGAACTGGGTGAGCTCATAGGTGCGGCCGGCCACCTCGGCGGCCTCGGAAGCCAGGGCATCATTGCCCACCCGGGTGGCGACCATCGGCTGCTGGTGGCCGAGCGAGGCCACGCATGAAGCGGACGGGGCGACGGCGACATCCCATTCGGTGCTCGTGAAGGCGCGGACGTGATTGGCGATGACCGGTTCGGCCTGCGCGAACTTGCCGGAGTTGATGTGCATCTGCCCACAGCACGACTGGCCTTCGGGGAAGATCACCTCATGGCCGAGTCGGCGCAGAATTCTCACGGTTGCCTGCGCAACCTCGGGATACATCGCATCGACGATGCAGGTGGCGAACAGTGCGATCCTCATCTGACCTCCAAGCCGGACGCTGTGCTGATGCGGTTGGCGGGATCGGCTTCCGACCGGGACGATGCCGTGGTCGCAAACGGTCCGTGTCACTCCATGCTCAGACCGTAGCACCGGGTCCTGACGCGGCAAATGTGCGCGACCGGACGGGCGCGCCGGTGCGAGGATCGACGCGGGAGTCCGGCCGCCTCGGGGGAGGGGAAAGCGATTTAGGACCTATGAGACTGCGCTATTGACCTGCGCCGGTCGGTGCGGGCAGCGACGCACGCGCAGACCCATTTACCTGGGAGGAGACCGCCCATAGGATGACGATATGGATTCCCAGCGCACACAGAACATCAGAACGGTCTCGGCCCGCATCAACTCCTTCCACTCGTCGATCTACTTCTCGCAGACGGTCGGCGCCGAGTACGCCGAGTACGGACTCGAACCCGGTGTCGAAGGCAATATGGCCGCCCGTTCGGCTCCGTTGGGACGGGTGAATCCCGGAGTCGTGTCCGCCGCGTACTACAACTATTCCCCGAATTTCGTCGCCGGAATGCTGCCGCGCCTGTGGGAGACGGTGAGCCCGGAGCAGATGGTCCAGGCCCGCTTCGACGCAGTGGGCGCGTACATGGCCGAACTCTTCGGTGACCGTGATGACATCGCCCTGCTCACCGAGGCGGCCACCCAGGTGACGGAGACGCTGGCACCCGTGCTCGCCGCCATGGACTTCTCCGGCCGCACCCTGGCCGCAGCCACCGCCGACGTCATCGGCGGCCACCAGGCGGCCACCGCATTCGAGAAGATGTGGGACGTGGCGACCGTGGCCCGCGAATTCCGCGGCGACGGCCATGTCGCCTCCCTCGTCACGGCCGGTGTGCCCGGAATCGACGCCCTCATGCTCGACGTCGCGACCGGTGCCGGGTTCCGTCCGCGAGCGGCACAGAGGACACGCGGCTACACGGATGAGGAATGGCAGACCGCGCAGTCCAGGCTCGCCGAGGCGGGGCTGATCACCGTGGACAAGGATGAACGCGGGCACGACCTCCCCACCATCACCGAGGCGGGACGTGACCTGAAGGAGCAGGTCGAAGCCCTCACCGACGGCACCGTTGCAGCCGCGTGGTCGGTGCTTGACGATCAGACGATCGAATCTCTGCTCTCGCCGAGCCGTGACCTGCTGCGCGTCATTGCGAAGTCAGGTGCCTTCCCGTCGAACATCTTCGCCCGCCCCGAGAAGAAGGCCGGCTGAGGCACGATCAGCTGTGCCGTGCCCGCTCCACATGCGAGCGGGCATGGGCGAGGGCAGCAGGCAGCTCATCGAAGAGATGCTTGTGGTGGCGCAGTGCGGCGAGCACCCCGACCTGTTCGAACAGTCCGGCCTGGCTGTCTCTGACGCCCTTGATGAGCACAGTGATCCCGCGGCGTTCGAAGGCTGTGACCATATCGGTGAGGATGTGTGCGCCGGTGGCGTCGACGAGTTCGAGCTGCGACATGCGCAGCACGACGACCTCGACTCCCCGCAGCCTCAGAACCTCATCCGAGATGCGATCGGCCGAGGCGAAGAACAGCGGTCCGTGGAAATGGACGATGGCGATCCTCTCATCACCCGGATACTCGGACTCTGATTCCGAGAGTCGTTCGATGCGCACCGAGGTCATCGACGACAGCTTCCGCAGAGCGAAGACCGCGGCAACGACGACGCCGATGCCCACGGCGACGATGAGGTCGAATGAGATGGTGATGAGCGCAGTGATGACGAACCCGAAGGCATCGGACTTCGTCGAGCGCAGAATCGACCGCATCGTCTTGAGATCGACCATCCGGACCGCCGTGACGAAGAGGACTCCGCCGAGGGCCGCCAGCGGAATCCGACTCACCGGTCCCGCAGCCACCAGCACGATGAGCAGCAGCACGGCCGCGTGGACGATCGAGGCCAGGCGCGTGCGACCGCCGGCACGGATGTTCACGGAGGTGCGGGCGATGGCACCGGTGGCAGGGATGCCGCCGAAGAGCGACGATCCGATCGAGGCGACGCCCTGGCCGACGAGCTCACGGTCAGGCTGGTAGGCGCCGGCGTCGGACATCGACGAGGCGACCCTGGCCGACAGCAGCGACTCAATGGCCGCGAGCGCGGCGATCGTGCCCGCCGCCGGCAGCAGTGACGGCAGGGAGGCCGGGTCGACGACCGGCAGGCTGGGGGTCGGCAGCGACTGGGGGATCTCTTCGATCGTGGCCAGGGGATTGGGCACGATTCCGGCGAGCACGGTGACGACGATGATGCCGACCAATGATCCGGGGATCGACTCATGGAACTTCGGAGCCAGCAGCATGCAGACGGCGACGATCGCGACCGCACCCAGGGAGTAGGGCAGATACGACCAGTCCGCCGATGAAACGAGCTGCACGGCGGCGGCGAAGGCATTCGTGCTCACCTCGCCCGGAGCCAGATCATCGGGGGTCGTCACGAACGGCACCTGTTGGAGGAAGATGATCGCAGCGATGCCGACGGTGAAGCCTTCGATCACCGGCCAGGGGATGAAGGACACCGTCCGGCCGAGCCGCAGCAGTCCGGCCACGACGACGATGAGTCCGGCGATGAGGGTGACGGCGATGACGGCCTCGGCGCCGTGGCTGGCGACGATCGGCACGAGGACGACGGCCATGGCACCGGTGGGACCGGAGATCTGCAGGTGGGATCCGCCGAAGACCGCGGCGAGGAAGCCTGCGACGATTGCGGTGATGAGTCCCTGTTCGGCAGTGAGCCCGGAGCTGACTCCGAAGCCCAGAGCCAGGGGCAGGGCGACGATGCCGACAGTGGCGCCGGCGAGGAGGTCCTTCGGCCAGGAGCGGCGGGTCTCACGGTAGTCGGCGACCGACGGCAGCAGAGATCGGGTGCGGCGCAGCGGAGATGTCGGGCTCATGCCGTATCAGGGCCCGAGATCTTCGGCAGCGAACGGGCTTCGGCGAGTCGCTGCTCATCGTCTTCGAGCATCGTCAGCAGCAGGCTCCTGGCCACCGCGAGCAGCTCGGCGGTGCGCCGGTCGGCGAGGCGGTAGTAGACATGGCTGGCCCGACGTTCGGATTCGACGAGACGGTGGCGCCGCAGCACTGCGAGATGCTGCGAGAGGTGCGAGGCCTCGAGCGCGGTCTCGGCCTGCAGATCGGCCACGCTGACCTCGTCGTTGCCGGACAGCAGCTCGAGGATGCGGATGCGGAAGGGGTGGGCGAGGCCCTTGAAGAGGTTCGCCTTGACCTCGTACAGGGGTCGCTGAAGCTGATTCAATGGCATGATGAAACCATCATATCGAACGCTCGGGTTCAGATCCGGCTGGTCTCAGAGAATGAACAGCCCGGTTCCGCAGCTGCGGAACCGGGCTGTGCTCACGATCGCCTCGGAAGGCGGCGGTCAGTCCTCGTCGGTCGCCTTCGGGTAGGCCTCGGCCACCTCGGCGGCAATCGATTTCGCCTCATCGGAACTCGGCCCCTCGGCGGAGAACACGGCCTTCCGGTAGTACTGGAGCTCGATGATCGAGTCGATGATGTCTCCGAGTGCACGGTGGCCACCGTGCTTGGCCGGTGCCTGGAAGTAGGCGCGTGGGAACCACTGCTTGGACAGTTCCTTGATCGAGGAGACATCGATGATCCGGTAGTGCAGGTGCTCGACGAGTTCGGGCATCTGTTTGGTGAGGAACACCTTGTCGGTGCCGACCGAGTTCCCTCCCAGCGGTGCCTTGCCGGCCTCGGGGACATGCTTCTTCACGTATTCGAGGACTCGGGTCTGCGCCTCGGCGACGGTGGTGCCCGCGTCGAGCTCGGTGATCAGGCCCGAGGTGGTGTGCATGTTCGTGACGAATTCGTTCATGTTCGCCCGTGCCTCCGCCGAGGGCTTGATGACGATGTCGATTCCGTCGTCGAGGGGGTTGAGCTCGAAGTCGGTGACGATCGCAGCCACCTCGATGAGTTCGTCCCGCACCTCGTCGAGGCCGGTCATTTCGCAGTCGATCCACACAATTCTGTTGTTGCTCACTCGCCCAGCTTAGGGCAGACAGCAGGGAACGGGACATTCCGGGGCGCAATCGGCGCCGCTGCGCGGCTTGGGCGTGTGAACGTCGACACACACTGAGCGTGCGCACAAAGGCGATGTCCGGGATGTGACTTAAACTTGAAGAGTCCCCGAACTGGGGTGCCATTTTTGCTCGGCTGAGGGAAGGTTCGCTCGTGCGTTACACATTCGCTGTGATTCTCATGGTGGTGGGTGTCGTCGTCGGTGGCCTCGGCATCCTGCAGAAGACCCTGTGGGCGCCGGAGGATACGATCACTGCCACCGCACAGATCGACGCCGACAAACCGGCGGTCGTCGTCGACCCCGGAATGCTCAACCTCTACGAAACCCCGACCACACTCACGGTCAAGGGCAGCGGTGACCTCACGATCGCCCAAGCTCCGATCGAGAACGTCGAAGCCTGGGCGGGACAATCAGCCTATGACCGCGTCACCGGACTCGCCGAAGGCGGCAAGCTCACGACCAAGGCGACCGATGGTGAGGGCAAGGTTCCCAATCCCGCCGGGGCCGATCTGTGGCAGTCGGAAGTCACCGGCACCGATTCGGTGGAGCTGGAATGGAACGACGAGGCCAACCGCACCGGATTCCTCATTGCCGGTGACGGCGAAGCCGGAGCCGTCAAATCCGTGACCCTCACCTGGCCCAACCACGCCGAGACCCCCTGGGCGCTCCCGCTGATGATCATCGGCGGTGTCCTCTTCGTTGTCGGCGTCGTCCTCCTCTTCCTCGGTGCGAACAACTCGAAGAAGGAAGCGAACCGCCGCAAGGCGCGCCAGGAGCGCCGCCGCAAGCTCGCCGAATACGGCACCGCCTTCGCCGTCGTCCCCGTGCTCGCCCTGAGCGCCTGCGGGCCCGAAGAGCTGCCGAAGCCCGAACCCTCCGAGGCTCCGAGTTCCGCGGCCGCGGGTGTCACCGATGACCAGGCCAAGCGGATCCTCGACTCCGTGGCCGCCGACGTCAAGGCCGCGGACAAGAAGACCGATAAGAAGGCACTGGCCGAACGTGCCGCCGGTCCCGCGCTCAAACAGCGCGAAGACCTGTACAAGGTGAAAGACGATGTCGAAGACCAGAAGATGGCGCCGGAGGTGGCCAGCGAAGAGATCGTCGCCAACTACACCTCGGCCACCGATGCCTGGCCGCGCGTGACCAGCCTGATCACCTCCGCTGGTGGGAATTCGCAGCTGCTCGTGCTGACCCAGGAGGATCCGCGCAGCAATTACAAACTGTGGTCGCAGACCCAGCTGACGGCCGGCACGAAGCTGCCCGAGCTGCCCGACTCGCGTCAGGGGGCGAAGATGCTCGAACCCGGATCCAAGGACTTCGTCACCACTCCGGAGAAGGCCGTCGCCGACTACGCTAAGGCCCTCGGCAGCGGGGCGGACTCGAAGGAGGCGAAGAAGTTCGAGTCCGATGACTTCTCGAAGTCCATCTGGAAGAACCAGAAGGACCAGAAGGCCAGTGCCGAAGAAGGCAAGGCCGAGGTGAAGTACAAGTACACTCCGGGCAAGGAGCTCGTCGCCCAGGGCACCGCCGGGGACGCCGCCATCGTCACCGGAGTCATCGACGCCGAATCGACGATCAGCCCCGAGTCGAAGGAGGGTCGCACCGGCACCCTGTCGCTGTCGTCGCCGCAGAAGGAACTCGTCGGTTCCGCGACGACCAAGGAGCCGGTGACGACGAAGACCACCCAGGTGCTCACCTTCCTCGTCCCCAAGGACGGCAAGGTCAAGCTCATCGGCGGTCTCGAGACTCTCGCCGGAGCCGAAGCAGGCTGAGGCGGAAGGGTCGGCACCGTGGTGTTCCTTCCCTGACGGCTGAGGAAATAGCCGTGGGCGCACCGGTGTTGATACGTTCTGTTGGATAAGCATGGACCAGGTGCGTCACGGTTTGCGCCGAGCCCACCGACCGCGTCACAAAGGAGACCACGTGTCAATGGATCCCTCGCAGGAGAGCACGCAGCCCAATCAGGGACTCGACCTGTCGGCGGTGCGCAGCAAGAACATGCCCGCCGAACAGGCCGGTCAGGCCGGTCACGCCGCCGGTGCGGGAGCCGGTGCTGACGGTGCTGCCGGCGGCCCGGCCGGTGGGGATCCGAATGCGGTCGCCGTTCCGGGACTGGTCTTCGACGTCGACGAATCGACGTTCACCAGCCTGGTGGCGATCTCCGACCGTGTGCCCGTCGTCATCGACCTGTGGGCCGAATGGTGCGAACCCTGCAAACAGCTCTCGCCGATCCTCGAACGCGTCGTCACCTCCTACGGGGGACGTCTGGTGCTGGCCAAGGTCGACGTCGATGCGAACCCGCGTCTGCAGCAGGCCTTCGGCGTTCAGTCGATCCCGACGGTCGTCGCCCTCATCAAGGGGCAGCCCGTGCCGCTGTTCCAGAGCGCTCTGCCCGAACCTCAGGTCCAGGCGTACTTCGACGAGCTGCTCAAGCTCGCAGGTGAGAACGGTGTGACCGGGCATGCGGCCGTCGGGGGAGCCGAGCCCGAACCGGCCGGCCCTGCCCACCCGGAGGCCGAAGAGGCACTCGCCAAGGGCGACTTCGACACAGCCGAGAACCTGTTCAAAGCCGCGCTGGCGAACTCTCCTGCCGATGAGGAGGCGAAGTTCGGTCTCGCCCGTGCAGGCCTGGGCCGCCGCCTCATCGACCAGGAACCGGCCGATCTCATCGCCGCCGCCGATGCGGACCCCAAGAACGTCGAAGCCGCGAAGGCCGCGGCCGACGCCGAAGTGGTCAGCGGCAAAGCAGGTAGCGCCTTCAACCGACTCATCTCTCTCATCCGCACCACCGCGGGTGATGAGAAGGAGTCCCTGCGCCTGCGGGTCCTCGATCTCTTCGAGGTCCTCGGCGCCGACGACCCAGCCGTGACCAAGGCACGGACCGCACTCATGAGGGCACTGTTCTGATCCAGCGAATCCGACTCATCACCGCCATCCTCTTCGGCGTAGCGGCACTCACGCTCGCCGGACTGGTCATCTCTGCGCTCTCGGTCGTCGGGACCGACGAGATCACCGAGACGCCGGCCTTCAAGGTCAAGGAGGGGGCTTATGCCGTCGTCCTCGACGAGGCGATCGTGCCCTATTCGGGTTCGAGCGTGACCGTGACGGCGAAGAACTCGAAGGGCACGGAGCTGTTCGTCGGCACCGCCAGCGGGGTCGACGCCGACAGCTATCTCGACGGGGTGGCGCAGGAGCAGATCAGTGATGTGTCGTTCCCGAACTCCGCCTCCCACCGGTTCACTCCCGGTGATGCGAAGCCTGAGGCCGATATCGCCGATCGCGACTGGTGGATCAGCTCGGACACGGGAAAGACGGTCGCGAAGACCTTCGACCTCGATGCCGAACCGCAGGTGCTCGTCATCGCTCCTGCGAACTCCGATGACAGCCTCGACGGAACGACGGTGAGTCTCCAGATGCGCGTCAAGGGCGTGTTCGCACTCAGCCTGCTCGGCATTGCCGGCACGATCATCCTCGCCGGATTCTCGGTGTTCTTCTTCATGCGCTGGTGGGCCTCGCGCATCCGCCCGCCGAAGAAGGACGTCGGACCCCCGAGCGGCAGTGAACCCGACAGCAACGACAGCGGACCCGGGCCCGGAGCCGGCAGCAGCTCCGGCCGTGACGGCCGGGAACCGGCCGCAGACCGCACGGTCAAGGGCGAGCCGGGACCGGCGACCCAGCCGATCTCGACAGTGCAGCCGGACACGGCCGGCCAAGCCCCGCCTCGGCGACGGGATCTGCGGAACCGGCGGTCCTTCCGCGCGGTGACGGCCTCCGTCTTGGGCACCGGACTCGTGCTCAGTGGCTGTGCGAATATGCCGATCGCCAAACCCAGTAGCCCGGACACCACTCCGTACGAGCGCACGGCGGTGCGCCCGGGTGAAGCCGGGAAGTTCATGACGAACTACACGGAATCGCTGGACAAGACCCTCGGCGACAAGGGCTCGGACCTCGACAAGATCCAGGCGGCACCGCTCATCGACCACACCCGCGCGCAGATCCAGATCGCGGACAAGGCGAAGCAGAAGCTGCGCGCACCGAACTTCACCGAGGTCGTCGCCGGCAGCCCGAACTTCACCGAATATCCGATGTGGTTCTACGCCTTCGGCACCGCGGACAAGAAGTCCACGGACGGGGACAAGCAGCTGACCCAGGTGATGCTGGTGACGCGGGAATCGGCGTCGACCGATCCGCTCGTGCGTTCGGCGTCCTATATCCCCACCGACCAGATGCCGACCCTCATGGCCGATGACAGCGGCGCCGTGGAGAAGGGACCCGAGGACTTCTCCGAGGATCTGACGACCGCGTCCGGTGATGTCTCGTCGTTCCTCGTTGACGGCAAGGCGAAATCCGGGGGTCCCGAGGGGCTCAAGGAAGGCGGATTCAAGGGATTCCGCGACTACCTGGGTGACCTGCGGGACAAGGACTCCGGCTTCGACAAGGTCGACGTCGACTGCAAGCCCTACGAGGACCTCAAGTTCGAGGACATGACCTTGAGCACCGAGAACGGTGCGATCGGAATGGGCGAAGTGCGGTGCACCCTGACGATCAAGGCTCCGTCGGACTACGCACTCGACCTCGGCGACACCGTCGAAGCCGTGAAGACGAACGACAAAGAGGGCGACACCATCAAGGTCGACACCGCGCACCCCTATGTGCTGATGAAGACCGGTGATGAACTCACCGCCGTCGCCACCGACTGGAACGTCCTGTCCTCCAAGGTGGAGTGACCCGGGCTCAGCCGCGGTTCGCGTGGATTGTCAGCCGCGGCTGGCGCGGCGGCCGACGCGCAGCAGCCACCACAGGCCGATGAGCGGCAGGAGCAGCGGAATACAGCCGTATCCGCTGCCGAAGTTCGACCACACCGACGGCTTTGCGAAGTCCTCGGGGTGGGTGTGGCTGAGGATGCCGACGACGATGACGCCGAGGAACTCGATCGCACAGGCCGCGACGGCGATCCGGTGCGAGACGCGGTTGCCGATGACCAGGCAGACCGTGGCGAGGATGTAGATCACCGCAGCGAAGGCCGAGAGCGAGTACGCGATCGGCGCGACATCGAATTCGCGGATGAGCTGGTAGCCCGCCCGGGCCGTGGCCGAGAGCGCGAAGACCCCGTACACCGCCGTCAGCGCCCGTCCCGGTCCGGTATGCATCGCCGAGAACGGCGACCGTCCCGTCTGTCCCCTCGCCGAGGCGGCCGTGGAGTCCGCGTCGCCCGCTGACTTCGCATTGCCTGCCTTATTCGCGCTGCCTGCTGAGTTCGCATCGTCGGCGGAGTCCCCGCCGAACCGATTGCGCCTGGTCACTGCCAAATCTGGTCCAATCTCTCGATCATCACGATCACCGTCAGTCCTGCCGCGGCCAGCACACCCGGCCCCCAGCGGCTCAGTTCCGCGAACGCCCAGAACCCGGCCAGCGCCATGACCATGATCGCCGTGATGATGTAGCCGAAGTAGAGCAGCGGGTCGACATCATGTGTGGAGCCGAAGGTCGCAATCGAGATGATCAGCTGCACGATGAGCAGCAGCAGAAGCAGAGCGGCACCGCCGAGCAGGGCCTTGCCGGCCGGACGGTTGCGGAAGGTCTCGACGATCGACCACAGGGTCAGGATGCCGGTGGCGGCATAGAGGACGATGGTGAAAACGGTGAACACGGAGACCAGTTTAGTCGGCCACACCGGCGGGCAACTCGTCCGGATGTGCCGCTACGCAGGTGAGATGCCGCACGGATCCTGGCCGTAGCCTGGCTCACGCCCTAAAATTGCAGGGTGCCCATCTATCTCGATCACGCAGCCACCTCGCCGATGCCCGCCGAGGTGCTCGAGGTGTACACGAAGGAGCTGGCCCGTCGGGCCAACCCCTCGGCCCTGCATGCGGTCGGACAGGCGGCGCGGATGCGCATCGAAGAAGCACGCGAAGGAATCGCCCGCGCGGTCGGTGCGGCCACCTCGTCGGAGGTGATCTTCACCTCCGGAGGCACCGAGGCGGACAATTTCGCTCTCAAGGGCCTCTACCTCGCCCGCAACAACGGAACGTTCACGGAGCCTGCGCGCCCGCGGGTGCTGACGACGACGATCGAACATCCTGCGATCCTCGAGACCGTGGAGTGGCTGGAGAGCCTCGGCGCCGAAGCCGTCTACCTGGACGTCGACTCGGCAGGGCGTCTCGATCTGGACGCGGCGACCGCCGAACTGCGCCGCGAACCCGAACGCACCGCGCTCATCAGCGTGATGGCCGCGAACAACGAGATCGGCACTCTGCAGCCGATCGCCGAGATCGGTGAGATCGCCGCCGAACTCGGCATTCCCTTCCACATCGACGCCGTGCAGGCGCTCGGACAGATCCCGCTCGACTTCGCGGCACTCAAGGCGACGGCCATGACGATCACCGCGCACAAGATCGGCGGCCCCGTCGGCATCGGCGCACTCCTGCTCGACCGCGCAGCGAGCCCGACGCCCATCCTCCACGGCGGGGGACAGGAGCGCAGCGTGCGCTCGGGCACCCTCGATGTCGCCGGTGCCGTGGCCTTCGCCGCCGCCGTCGATCTCGTCACTGCAGACCTCGAGTCCCGGTCGGCCCGACTGTCGGGACTGCGGGACCGCCTCATCGCGGGAATCGAATCGAGCATCGCCGGTGCCGTGCTCTCCGGTCCGCGCGGAGCGGACCGCCTGCCGGCCAACGCCCACTTCACGTTCCCGGGCTGCGAGGGGGACTCGCTGCTGTTCGGTCTCGATGCCAGGGGACTGGCCACCTCGACGGGTTCGGCCTGTTCCGCCGGTGTCTCCCGTCCCTCCCATGTGCTCCTGGCCTGCGGGATGGATGAGGACAGCGCCCGCACCACCCAACGCTTCACGCTCGGTCACGACACGACCGAAGCCGATGTCGATGCCCTGCTCGCGGCCCTTCCCGAGGTCGTCGACCAGGCACGCCGAGCCGGGATGGTTTCGGCAACACCCCGATGGATGCAAGGAGCATCATGAGAGTACTCGTCGCCATGTCCGGCGGAGTCGATTCCTCCGTCGCAGCCGCCCGTGCCGTCGACGCCGGACACGAAGTCGTCGGCGTTCACCTCGCCCTGTCCCGGATGCCCGGGACCCTGCGCACCGGATCGCGCGGCTGCTGCACGATCGAAGACTCCCGCGATGCCCACCGCGTGGCGGGAATGCTCGACATCCCCTTCTACGTCTGGGACTTCTCCGAGCGGTTCAAGGAAGACATCGTCGATGACTTCATCGCCGAGTACGCGGCCGGACGCACCCCGAACCCGTGCATGCGCTGCAATGAACGCATCAAGTTCGCCGCCCTCCTCGACCGGGCCCTGGCGCTCGGCTTCGACGCCATCGCCACCGGCCACTACGCCGAGGTGCTGCGTGACGACGAGGGCCGGCCCGAACTCCACCGCGGTGAGGATCTGGCCAAGGACCAGTCCTACGTCCTCGGTGTGCTCACCTCCGACCAGCTCGAGCACTGCTACTTCCCGATCGGTGCGACGGCGTCGAAGGCCGAAGTGCGCGCCGAGGCGGCCGAGCGCGGATTCTCCGTAGCGAACAAGCCCGACTCCTACGACATCTGCTTCATCCCCGATGGGGACACGAAGGCCTGGCTGGCCGATAAGATCCCGATGCGACCCGGACTCATCAAGGACTCCGAAGGCGAAGTGCTTGGGCGTCACGACGGAGCGATGACGTATACGATCGGTCAGCGCAAGGGACTCGGCATCGAGAAGCCTGCCGCGGACGGCAAGCCGCGCTTCGTCACCGGCCTCGACCCGGCCACGAACACCGTCACCGTCGGGTCGCGCGCCGACCTCGCGGTCTCGCATCTGACCGGAATCCGCACCTCCTGGGCCGGAGCGGCCCCCTCGGACATGGGTTCGACTCCGGAGACCGGGATCGACTGCGAAGTGCAGATCCGTGCCCACGCCGATCCGGTGCCGGCCCGTGCGTGGCTCGGCGAATTCGTCGCCGAGGCGCCCGAACACGAAGTCAATCCCATCGTCGACGAGGTCGAGGTGCCTGCCGCACGTCCGGCCGGGCAGCTCATGCACGTCGACGTCGATGAGGAGCTGTCCGGAGTGGCCCCGGGCCAGACCATGGTCATCTACCGTGGCACCCGTGTCCTCGGCCAGGCCACCATCGACTCCACGGCCAAGGACCGCATCACCCCGGCACCCGAATTCGCCGGCGCCTGAGCCGCTTCACCTCACTTAAGCGACGGCCCCGGGACCGATGTCGGTCACTGGCGATACTCTGGGGGCATGAAGGAAAGTCCCCAAGATGTCGTCACGGCACCTTATGGAACCTGGTCCTCACCTCTGGGTGCCGCCGAGGTGGCCGCCGGTGCCGCTCCGATCTTCGACGCCGCCTTCAGGGGAGACGAGATCTTCTATTCGACGAAGATCCCCGCCGAGAAAGCCCGCACCGGGCTCGTCCGCACCTCACTGTCGCGTCCGGGAGAGCGTGAACAGGTCATTCCGACCGGGTTCAACATCCGCTCCGCCGTCCACGAATACGGGGGCGCCTCGTGGGCTCTCGACCAGAACAGCGAGGTCATCTACTTCGTCAACGCCGCAGATCAGCGCGTCTGGCAGATCATTCCCGGGCGAGCCCCGCATGCCCTGACCCCGGACACCTCGGGGCGGATCCGCTACGGAGATCTGCACATGAGTCCGTGGGGACTGCTGTGCGTGCGCGAGGACTGCCGGTCCAGCCGTCGTGAACGGGCGATTGTGCTGCTGACCAAGCACGGGACGACGAATGTGCTCTCGACCCACTCTCATTTCATGGCCTGGCCCAGACTCTCACCCGATGGCAGCAGCTTGGCATTCATCGGCTGGGAGCACCCGAACATGCCCTGGGACGGAACCACCCTGTGGCTGGTCGATGTGCGCACGCCGGCCACACCTGCGGTCGCCGTGCTCAGCGGCGACGGCGTCGAACGGCCACGCAGATCCGATCCGGGCATGCCGAGCCCGACCGATCCGGGCATCTCCCTGCTCCAGCCGGAGTTCACCTCCAATTCCTCCCTCCACGTCATCTCCGACCATCACGGGCACTGGTCGTTATTCGGGCTCGACATCGACCCCGTCGGCTCGCGTCCCCTGGTCACCGACGACCGTCAGACGCCGGCGCCCGAAAGAATCGGATTCGACCGGCTGCGACCGGTCATCGACACCGGTGAGGAGATCGGCGGCGCCCTCTGGCAGCTGGGCACGCGGTGGCACCTCAACGACGGGGATGAGGTGTGGGCGCATTCGCAGGCGGCCACCGCGACGCTCGTGCGCCGCCGGCTCAGCCTTTCCGACACAACGCTGAGCCCTTCCTCCCCGACCTGGGAGACCATCGACACGACGGGGGAGACCTTCGGCACGATCGAACTCCTCGACCTCGGACGCACACACCTGCTGCTGACGGCGAAATCGACGAGGCGCCCCGGAGTCCTCTATGCCGTCGACCGGGTGACCGGGCTGTTCACCGAGATCGCAAGCGAACGCCTCGACACCCACCAGGGCTATTACTCCCGCCCGCAGGTCGGCGAGCTCGGGGGAGTACCCGTCGTCATCCACCCGCCCCACAATCCTCGCTTCGCCGCTCCCGTCGACGAGCTCCCGCCCTTCGTGGTCTCGATCCACGGCGGACCGACGGGGCAGGCGACCCCGGAGATGACGGCCCGCACGAGCTTCTTCACCTCCCAGGGCATCGGCGTCCTCGAAGTCAACTACGGCGGGTCGACCGGATTCGGTCGCGCCTGGCGTGACCGGCTGCGCGGCGGGTGGGGAGTCGTCGACGTCGAGGACACCGTCGCCGCCGTCAACGGACTCATCGCAGCCGAACTCGCCGATCCGAATCGCATCGCCATCTCCGGAGCCTCCTCGGGCGGGTGGACGGTGCTGTCCGCCCTGGCCTCGACGAACGTGTTCGCCTGCGGCACCTCGTATTTCGGGGTGACTGACCTCATGCGCTTCGTCGTCGACACCCACGACTTCGAATCCCACTACATCGACGGCCTCGTCGGACCCTGGCCCGCAGCCCAGGACGAATACATCACTCGGTCGCCGATCCGCCGGACCAGCGATATCACGGTGCCCGTGGCCGTCATGCAAGGCGACCGCGACCCGATCGTCCCACCCTCACAGGCCCAGGAATTCGTCGATACACTCGAACTGGCCGGAGTGGAGTACATTTACCGTCTGTACAAGGGCGAATCCCACGGCTTCGTCCGCGCCGAAACCATCATCGATTCCCTGGAAAGCGAGTTCGGATTCTATGTCGACGTCTTCGGAATCCCCCGCGCCCACCAGCATGGCTGAACCCCGATCTTCCGACCGCGAAAGGTCCGACCGCGACCGGCCGGACTCCACCCTCACCGAGGCGGCCGTCCCCGACGTCCCGACGTCCGTTCTGCCCGCCGCCACGACCTCGGGAATCTGGCTGCCCGGAGCCCGCGATCCGCGCCGCGGCTATATCGCTACAAGTCCGGTCCGGGAGGCTGCGGCCTCCGGTTTCGACATCCTCGCCGACCAGCTTCCGCCGGTGCCCCTGACCGCTCACCAATCCGAGGGCCGATGGGGCGTCGACGCCATCGGTCGCGCCGTCGGTCTGCTCACCGAACTCCACGTCGACCGCACATCCTACGGATGGCGCCTGACCGCCTCGGCGGGCAAAGACGAGCGGCTCGAGGACTCGGCATTGATCGAAGCCTTCGACGCGATCGCCGAATACGGTGGGTCCCCGCCCGGGCAGGTCCAGATCAGCCTGCCGGGACCGTGGTCGCTCGTGACCGCGTTGAGCCTGAGCTCCGGCGCTCGTGTGCTCGGCGATTATGGGGCACGCCGCGACGTCGTCCAGGCCTACGCCTTCGGCATCGCCGCCTTCACCGACCGCATCGCGAGCCTGGGTATGCAGCCGACCGTCCGCCTCGTCGAATCCCGCCTGAACCCGGTCCTCACCGGCACCCGGCCGACGGTGTCCGGGTGGGCGAGCCTGCCCGCCATCAGCGAAACCCAGGTGTGGGCGGCGCTCGAATCCACGCTGCGCCACCTCCCGCCCACCGTGCTCGCCCTGCCGGACCTCGATTCTTTGAACCTGCAGGGCAAGGAGATTCCCGCCGCCGAGGCGGTCCGCCGCACCGGCGCCCGATCCGTGTCAGTGCCGTTGGCTAGCCTGAGACCACACAGCTGGGAGCAGCTGGCGATCCTCGCCGAGGCAGGGCTCGGCACCTGGATCCACCTGCCGGCAGCGGCCGGTGCGCGATCGGACGCGGTCAACCACTGGTGCGAACGGATCCGCACCCCGTGGTCGCGCATCGGCATGGGGGTCGCGAGTCTGCGCGAATTCGGGATCATTGCCGGACCCGAACTGCCGCTGACCTACCCGCCGCTGCTGGAAGACCAGCCGGGGATCGGACCCGAGCACAATCGGGGAACCATGACCATCGCCGCCGGTCTGCGGCGGGCTCTTGAGGAGATCGAATGACCACGACACCGGAGAACGCCGACTCGTCGACGCCCGAGCATCAGACCTCGGATTCGACCACACCCGACCTGCAGGGCGTCGACCTCACCGACGCGACCGCGCGCGCTCAGGCCCATGCCCAGCTGACCGAGAGGATCGAGGAGCTGCGGGCCGCCTACTATCAGGACTCCCTGCTCGTCTCCGATGCGGAATACGACGAACTCGTCCATCGCCTCGAAGACCTCGAGGCGCAGTTCCCCGAACTCGTCACCGACTCCTCGCCGACGCAGACCGTCGGCGGCGTCGTCGACACCTCGACCTTCGACCCGGTCGAACACATCGGTCCGATGTACAGCCTCGACAACGTCTTCGACTACGACGAACTGCGTGCCTGGTACGAACGGGTACGGTCGGCCACCTCGGTGAAGTCGAAGTTCCTGTGCGAACTCAAGATCGACGGCCTCGCCGTCAATCTGCTCTACCGGAACGGCGAACTCGTGCGGGCGGCGACCCGCGGCGACGGACGCATCGGTGAGGACATCACCGCGAACGTGCGCACCATCTCCGATATCCCGCACCGCCTCGACACCGAGCACCCGCCGGCCGAGGTGGAGATCCGTGGTGAGGTGTTCTTCCCCGTCGAGGACTTCGCCGAACTCAACGCCTCCCTCGTTGCCGAGGGCAAGGCCCCCTTCGCGAACCCACGGAACTCCGCTGCAGGTTCGCTGCGGCAGAAGGACCCGGCCGTCACCGCGCGTCGGCCCCTGCACATGCTCGTCCACGGAATCGCCGTGTGGACCCCGGCCGATGATTCGCATCCGGAGCCTGCCCACCAGTCCGAGGTCTACGAGCAGTTCCGGTCGTGGGGTCTGCCGATCAGCGACTACTTCAAGGTCCTCGCCACCGTCGACGAGATCGAAGACTTCATCTCCTATTACGGCGAACACCGTCACGATGTCACCCACGAGATCGACGGAATCGTCATCAAGATCGACGATATCGCCGTGCAGGAGACGATGGGCTATACGTCTCGCGCACCGAGGTGGGCGACGGCCTTCAAATACCCGCCAGAGGAAGTCACGACGAAGCTCATCGACATCCAGGTGCAGGTGGGTCGGACCGGGCGCGTGACCCCATTCGCCGTGATGGAACCGGTCACCGTGGCCGGATCGACCGTCGAGCGGGCGACTCTGCACAACGGGTACGAGGTCAAACGCAAGGGCGTGCTCATCGGCGACACCGTCACCCTGCGCAAGGCCGGAGACGTCATCCCCGAGGTGCTCGGCCCGGTCGCGGCGCTGCGGGACGGATCCGAGCACGAATTCGTCATGCCCACCCACTGCCCGTCCTGCGGGACCGAGCTCGGTGAGCAGAAGGAGGGCGACAAGGACCTGCGGTGCCCGAATTCTCGATCGTGCCCGGCGCAGCTGGCCAACCGCATCTTCTACTTGGCCTCCCGCGCGGCCTTCGACATCGAAGCTCTCGGAGAGGAGGCTGCACTGGCGCTGACGGCGCCGGCCGAACCGGACACGCCCCCGCTGACGTCGGAGGCCTTCCTCTTCGACCTCACCCCGGAGGATCTGGGCGATGTCAAGATCTGGCGGAACAAGAAGTCCAAGGGAGTGGAGACCGGTGAGCGAGAGCTTGTCCCGTATTTCTACACCCGGGGAACCGCGAAGAAGCCGAGCGCCCCGAGCGCGAACACGAAGAAGCTCTTCGACGAGCTGGAGAAGGCGAAGGATCAGGATCTGTGGCGGGTGCTCGTCGCCTTGTCGATCCGCCACGTCGGACCGACCGCGGCACGGACCCTGGCCGCGAAGTTCCGGACCCTTGAGGCCATCCGTGAGGCAAGCCTCGAGGAGCTGTCGGCCGTCGAGAGCATCGGTCCGACGATCGCACAGAGCATCCGCGATTGGTTCGAGATCGACTGGCACGTCGAGATCGTCGAGACCTGGGCGGCCGCCGGGGTGCGGATGGAAGACGACGAGGTCGAGGCCGCCGCGCAGACCCTCGAGGGGCTTACGATCGTGGCGACCGGTTCGCTGAGTTCGTTCACCCGCGATGGCATCAAGGAGGCGATCCTCGGTGCCGGCGGCAAGGCGGCGGGATCGGTCTCGAAGAAGACCGATTATGTCGTCGCCGGTGAGAATGCCGGGTCGAAGTTGGAGAAGGCGGAGTCGCTGGGCGTGCCCGTCCTCGACGAGGACCAGTTCAGGGTTCTGTTGGAGACCGGCAGCCTCGACTGAGGTGTGTCCTGGCCTCGTGCCTGGTCCCTGGTGCCTCGCTGCGGGAGGGAATACATCCCGGTTCCGGGAGGTTCCATGGTGCGGCTGTGATTCGTTCGTGACCGAACTCGAAGTCGGGGTTCAGACTCAGCCAAGCTCAGAGACAGCTTCGAGTGGAAGAGTGTGGGACATGAGATGGATCCCCAAAGTCCTCGCCGGAACCTGCGTGGTCGTCGCCGCGGCACTGACCGCGGTGCCGGTGACGGCAGGCCTGGCGGACCTGGTGCTGGGGCCGGGACCGAACAGCACCAAACGCAATGCTCAGCCGGCACTGACTTCGATGCGCACCCCGGCCGCTCCGGTCACCGCGCGGACCGAGGAGTCGACGATTGCGTTCGACGGCATCTCGACGGACGCGCACGAGGTCATCGAAGGCACCATCGTCGACGATTCTGCGGTCGGCGCATTCTCAGCCGGCACGGACCTCGTCGCCGCCACCGCGGCCGACGCCCGGACTCGCATCGCCGATCTCGCCGCCGACCTCCAGGCCGGAGTCTCGGCCGGAGAATTCACCCAGGCCGACGCCGACCGCGTCGTGGCCGACATGGCCGGATACATCCACGGCACCCGCACCTGGCCCGAACGCCTCCCCGCCTAATAATTACTACCTGACGGCGGCCCAGCAACCTCGCGCGAGGTTGCTGGGCCGCCGTCAGGTAGTTCTGGGGGAAGGTCACAGCGCAACGGCGGGGGCGGGTCGGCTGAAGAGACTAGACTGGTGGCGAGTGAAAACGACGATGAAAGGCAGGGAATGACGGAGTCTTCCGCAATCACCCCCGAACAGGTGGAGCATCTGGCTTTACTGTCTCGGATCGCCATGAGCGAAGATGAGCTGAAATCGCTCGCCGGTGATCTGAGCACAATTCTGGGAAACGTCGCCAGGGTCAACGAAGTGGCCGGCGACGATGTGCCCGCAACCAGCCACCCCATCCCGCTGACGAACGTCATGCGCCCCGACGTCGTGGGCGAGACGCTCTCCAGCGAACAGGCACTGGCCTCGGCCCCGGCAGCCGAGGACGACAAGTTCCTCGTCCCGCAGATCCTCGGGGAGGAATGAGATGACTGAACTGACGAACAAGAGCGCCCTCGAACTCGCCGCAGGACTGAAATCCGGCGAGTTCTCCTCCGTCGACGTCACACAGGCGCACCTCGACCGCATCTCCGCCACCGAGGACGACTTCAACTCCTTCATCACCGTCACCGACGAACTCGCTCTGGAGACCGCAACGGCCGTCGACGCCAAGCGCTCCGCCGGTGAGGACCTCCACGCCCTCGCCGGTGTTCCGGTGGCGCTGAAAGACCTCGTCGTCACCGAAGGCACGCGTACGACCGCAGGGTCGAAGATGCTCGAGAACTGGGTTCCGCCCTACGAATCGACCGTCCACAACAAGGTCAAGGCCGCCGGTCTGCCGGTGCTCGGTAAGACCAACCTCGACGAATTCGCCATGGGATCGACGACCGAGCACTCGGCCTTCGGCAACACCCGCAACCCCTGGAACCTCGACCACGTGCCCGGAGGTTCCTCCGGCGGTGCGGCCGCAGCGCTGGCCGGATTCCAGGCCCCACTGTCCGTGGGCACCGACACCGGCGGATCCGTCCGCCAGCCCGCCGCGTTCACCGGCACCGTCGGCGTCAAGCCGACCTATGGGTCGATCTCGCGCTTCGGCATCATCGCCATGGCCTCGAGCCTCGACCAGGTCGGACCGATGGGCCGCAACGTCGCCGACGCCGCCGCCCTGCACGAACTGCTGGCCGGACACGATCCGCTCGACTCGACCTCGCTGCCCGATGAGGTCGGCGGATTCCTGAGCGCCGCCCAGACCAGCGAGCTCAAGGGCAAGAAGCTCGGCGTCATCAAGCAGCTGACCGGTGAGGGATACCAGGACGGAGTCCGCACCGCGTTCACGGCAGCGCTGGAAACCGCTGCCGCTGCCGGAGCCGAGATCGTCGAAGTCGACTGCCCGTCGATCTCCTACGCCCTCGACGCCTACTACCTCATCATGCCCTCCGAGGTGTCTTCGAACCTCGCTCGCTATGACGGCATGCGCTACGGCCTGCGCGTCGAACCGGAATCCGGTCCCGTCACCGCCGAGACCGTCATGTCGGCCACTCGTGCCGCAGGCTTCGGATCGGAGGTCAAGCGCCGCATCATCCTCGGCACCTACGCCCTGTCGGCCGGCTACTACGATGCCTACTACGGTTCGGCGCAGAAGATCCGCACCCTGGTCCAGAACGACTTCGCGAAGGCCTTCGCCGCCTGCGACGTCCTCGTGTCCCCGACGACCCCGACGACCGCACTGAAGTTCGGTGCGGAGAAGGCCGCCGACCCGATGGCCCTCTACCTCGGCGACGTGGCGACGATCCCGGCGAACCTCGCCGGCATCCCCGGACTGTCCCTGCCCGCGGGCCTGGCCGATGGTCTGCCCGTCGGCTTCCAGATCCTGGCTCCGGCCCGTGAGGACATCAAGCTCTACGAGGTGGCCGGACCCCTGGAAGCCGCACTCGAATCCGCCGGCGGACGCGTGCTCGACACTCTCGCGGAAGGACTGAACGCCAAGTGAAATACGAAGACGCGATCAAGAAATACGATCCGGTCATCGGCATCGAGGTCCACGTCGAACTCGGCACCGCGACCAAGATGTTCGACGCCGCCCCCAACACCTTCGGCGGGGGACCGAACACCAACGTGACCCCCACCTCCCTCGGGCTGCCCGGGTCCCTGCCCGTGGTCAACGAGAAGGGTGTGGAGTACGCGATCAAGATCGGTCTGGCGCTCGGCTGCGAGATCGCCGAAACCTGCCGGTTCGCCCGCAAGAACTACTTCTACCCGGACGTGCCCAAGGACTTCCAGACCAGCCAGTCCGATGAGCCGATCGCGGCCGAAGGCCAGGTCGAGGTCGAGCTCGAGGACGGCACCATCGTGACCGTCCCCGTCGAGCGCGCCCACATGGAGGAAGACGCCGGCAAGAACACCCACGTGGGAGGGGCCACCGGCCGCATCCAGGGCGCCGACCATTCCCTCGTCGACTACAACCGCGCCGGTGTGCCGCTCGTGGAGATCGTCACCCACCCGATCACCGGGACAGGGGAACGGGCCGCCGAGGTGGCCGCCGCCTATGTGCGGACCCTTCGTGACATCTTCCGCGCCCTCGACGTCTCCGAAGCCCGCATGGAACAGGGCAACGTCCGCGCCGACGTCAACGTGTCCCTGCGGGAGAGCCCCGAGGCACCGCTGGGCACCCGCACGGAGACGAAGAACGTCAACTCCTTCCGCTCGATCGAACGCGCCGTGCGCTTCGAGATCGCCCGCCAGGCGACCCTCCTCGAGGCGGGGGAGAAGGTCGTCCAGGAGACCCGTCACTTCCACGAGGAGACCGGAGAGACCTCCTCAGGGCGTCCGAAGTCCGACGCCGACGACTACCGCTACTTCCCCGAGCCCGACCTCGTCCCGCTGCAGCCGTCCCGCGAATGGGTCGAGGAGCTGCGGGCGAGCCTGCCCGAGCTGCCGGCGCAGAAGCGGCGCCGCCTCCTCGGGGAATGGAAGTTCTCCGACCTGGAGATGCGCGACATCGTCAACGCCGGACTCCTCGAAGCCATCGAGGACACCGTCACCGCCGGTGCGAAGCCGGCAGCGGCACGCAAATGGTGGACCGGTGAGGTCGCCCGCCTGGCCAACCAGGAGGACAAGCACCCCACCGAGATCATCACACCCGCCCAGGTGGCAGGACTCGTCGATCTCATCAACGAGGGCAAGCTCAACGACAAGCTGGCCAAGGATGTGCTCACCGGAGTCATCGCCGGCGAAGGCGAGCCCGCCGAGGTGATGAAGGCCCGCGACCTCGAAATCGTCGAAGACACCGGTGCACTCGAAGCCGCCGTCGAGGAGGCCATCGCGGCCAACCCCGATGTGGTCGAGAAGATCAAGGGCGGAAAGATGCAGGCCATCGGAGCGCTCATGGGCCCGATCATGAAGGCCACCCGCGGACAGGCCGATGCCGGAAAGGCCAAAGACCTCATCCTCGCCAAGTTGGGCGTCTGAGTACAGGTCCGACTCCGATCTTGGTCGACGGCGGCGCCTGACAGTGCCGAGCAGGACTCAGGATTGATCCAGCCACACCCTCTAGACTGTGCGTCCAAGGGAACCGACCGGTTTCCCGAGCACAGCGGAGGGTGTGGCTGTTCGCATTCCCCGCAACCGATGGCCCGCAGGGACAGGGCCGAGTGCGTGACCCACACGCGTGGAGGTGAAGCGGTGTCTGAGTGGAAATCGCTGTGGAAGAGCGAATGCGGGAAGTCCGCGCCGATCTATCGGGTGCTCGTGCCCGACAGCGTCAACGAGGCGGTGCTGCGAGCCTGGAGTGCCCGCGGATACCGCTACACGGCCGGAGCCCCGAGCGCGATCATGCTCACCGGTGGGATGAGCCGGAACTTCTTCCGCTCCAGCGTCCTGTTCAAGGGCGGCACTGCCGCCGGCACCGCCGTGACCGCGGGATTCGCGGCGCCCGGGGGACTGGCTCTGGTCTCGGGATTCGCCGATGCCGCACTGACCTTCGGCGGAATGGGTGCGGCCACGGCATTGGGCACCGGAATCTTCGCCGCCGTCACCGGGCCCAAGTACCTGCGTGACCCGAAGCGACTGAGTCGGAAGAACCGGCGCAAGGTCTCAGGCGCCCAGTGGGTGACTCCGGCCAGTCTCGGCTATCTGCCAGGGCGCAAGGAAGGCCGGGACACCGACGAACAGCGTCTGTTCCATCTCGCGGTCACGATCGCTCGCAAGATCGTGCGCACCCGTGCCTGGACCCACCCGATACTCAAAGACCATGTGTCCCGCGTCGACCTCGACCATGCCGTGGCCTCCATCGGAGTGCGGCTGCAGGAACTCGTCAGCCTGCGCGAGGAGATCGAAGGCATCCGCGATGCGGGAACCGCGAAGTCGGTGGAGACCTATCTGTCGAAGCTGGCCGTCGCCTTCTCGTCGATGGCCCGCCGGGTGGAATCGATGCACGAATACTATGAGCGCCTCCTCGAACTCGATCAGCAGCTGATGCTGCTGCACAACTCCGAACGCTCCCGCGAGCTCGGCGATCGAGTGCTCGATGTGCTGTCTCGCACCGCCGCCGATGATTCCGCCGATTGGCAGTTCAGGGAGCTGCGCATCGATGCGGATTCGCAGTCGTCGATCATCTCCGGACTCGTCGCCGAACTCGACCAGACTGCCGATGATTTCGACGACTTCGACTCCCGGCTCGCCGCGGCTCAGAAGTCCGTGGACGAACTCGAAGCCTGAGCTCGCCCCCGGCTCAGTGACCGAAAGGGTCGGGGTCGACTCCCGGCATCCATGACAGGCCCGGCTGATCAAAGCCGTGAGCCTGCTGGGCCTTCTTCCACTTCTTCGACCACCGCTTGTCGAGACGGTCGACGTAGAGGGTTCCCTGCAGGTGGTCGTATTCGTGCTGCATGATGCGCGCGAACCACCCGTCAGCGCTCAGGGTCACCGGTTCGCCTTTCTCATCGAAGCCGTTGACGGTGACCCTGTCGGCACGTTTGAGGGGGAAATCGAGACTCGGAACCGACAGGCATCCTTCGGTCTCATCGTCGGGATCAGGACGGGTATCGGGAACCTTCGAGGCAATGAGCACGGGATTGACGAAGGTGCCGCGACGACGCACCCCATAGTCATCGTCGGCGTTGAACACGAAGATGGACTTGCCGACACCGATCTGCGGTGCGGCCAGTCCGACACCGTTGCTGGCGTCGAGCGTCTCGTGCATGTCTGCGACGAGTTCGGCAAGGTCCTCGTCGAACTCGGTGATCTTCTCGGCACGACGATGCAGAACGGGCTCGCCGTAGACGACGATGGGATGAATAGCCATGAGGACAATCGTATCGGTCACCTGAGACCGTCTCAGACTCCGCCCGATCGCAGCGCTCGGGCGCGATCTCGGGGGAGGGGCGCCTCGGTGATCGTGTCCACCGATTGCTCAGCGGTTGATCGTATCCCGCGCTCGATCGGGTGGATGGATATGCGGCCATCTCGGGTATGTGATAGGGGCCGTCATAAAGTTTCGCCCCCAGCGAACACAGATTGTTGAGCAACATATCTGGGAACACGTTCACGGTCGGCGTGGTTATGATGAGGGCAAGCCGTCTCGGACCACGAGATGCAAGCTGTCGCTCCACCCGTTCAGGTGCACGTCCGCCGAACGGCGAGTGGCCGCCGACGGCGGTGCACAAAGAATCGTGAAAGGACTTACTTTGACCATCTTCAACAACGTCTCCGAACTCGTCGGCCGCACGCCGCTGGTCCGCATCAACAAGGCCAGTGACCGGTCGGGCGCCGAGATCGTGGCGAAGCTCGAATCCTCGAACCCTGGCAACTCCGTCAAAGACCGCATCGGCGTGGCGATGATCGACGCCGCCGAGAAATCCGGCGAACTCAAGCCCGGCGGAACCATCGTCGAGGCGACTTCGGGCAATACCGGCATTGCGCTGGCCATGGTCGGCACCTCCCGAGGTTACAAGGTCAAGCTGACGATGCCCGAGTCGATGTCGAAGGAACGTCGCGCTCTGCTGCGCGCATTCGGAGCCGAACTCGTCCTCACCGACAAGGCCGAAGGCATGAAGGGTGCAGTGGCTAAGGCTGAAGAGCTTGCTTCCGACGGCGCCGTGCTCGTGCGCCAGTTCGAGAACCAGGCCAACGCCGAGATCCACAAGGCCACCACTGGTCCCGAGATCCTCGCCGACACCGACGGCAAGGTCGACATCTTCGTCTCCGGCATCGGCACGGGCGGGACCATCACCGGCGCGGGAACCGCGCTGCGTGAGGCCAACCCGGATGTGAAGATCGTCGCCGTCGAGCCCGCCGCTTCGCCGCTGCTGACCGAAGGCACGGCCGGACCGCACGCGATCCAGGGCCTCGGCGCGAACTTCGTGCCCAAGGTGCTCAACACCGATATCTACGACGAAGTCGTCGATGTCGACAACGACGACGCCTTCGAGCGGGCTCGCGCCGTCGCTCTCGAAGAGGGCCTGCTCGTCGGCATCTCCTCCGGCGCCGCACTCTTCGCTGCCGAAAAGGTCGCGTCTCGACCGGAGAACGCCGGCAAGCGCGTCGTCGTCATCATCCCCAGCTACGGCGAGCGGTATCTGTCGACTCCGCTGTTTGCCGAGTACATGGACTGACTCCATGGCAGCGGCACGAGGGCGTCAGACTTCGGTTTGGCGCCCTCGCTGTCTGAGACGTTCCCTGTCGGAGGGTCGCGGGAATTCTTCCGACCGGATCCGACTTGCACGAGATAGACCGAGACGACTGAGCAAGGGAGTCAATGATGAAGGCACTGTGGGCAGCGGCCGCGGCAGCTGCGGGGGCGGCCGCCTTTGGGCTGAGCCGACCCGGTGTGCGCGAGACGCTGAGAGAAGACCTCGAGACGGTGAAGCGACGCGATCCGGCGGCGCGCAATGATTTCGTCTCCCTGGTCTCCTACCCCGGGATGCATGCCATCTGGGCGCACCGCGGACTCCACCGGCTGTGGCAGCACGATGCCGGAAAAGTTCCGGCCCGACTGATGTCCCAGCTCGTGCGGACGCTGACCGGGGTGGAGATCCACCCAGGGGCCAGGATCGGGCGTCGCTTCTTCATCGACCACGCCAACGGAGTCGTCATCGGGGAGACCTCGGAAGTCGGCGACGATGTCATGCTCTACCATCAGGTCACCCTCGGCGGTACGTCGATGGCACAGACGAAGCGCCACCCGACGATCGGCAACCACGTGCTCGTCGGAGCCGGGGCGAAGATCCTCGGCCCCGTCGTCGTCGGCGACAACTCCGCGGTCGGAGCCAACGCCGTCGTCGTCAAGGACGTGCCGGCCGACTCGAGCGCTGTCGGCATCCCCGCGATTGTGCGCTCGAAGAAGAAGGACGGCGCCGCTTCGGCGAAGGCGGGAGCCGAGTCGTCGACGACGCACCCGGATTTCGTCCTCGAGGATCCGGCCCTCTGGATCTGAGTCCACCGCCGCGGCCATGCTCCGGTTCGCTGCTGTGCTCAGCGAACCGGTCTCGGCGAACAGACACGAAAAGCGGTTCCTGCCTACGGGCGGGAGCCGCTTTTCGTGCATTGTTGGGGCGATCCACGGTGAAAATCGGGCTGGAAACACCGTGGATCGACCCAACAATCGACCGTTTGCGGTCATAGCCTCGCGCCCCACCCAGGTGACCGCTCTGGGGCCGGGAATACTTTCGCGACCATCTCTGTTAAGATTTCAACTAGTTACTTCAAAATTGAAGTTAGTCCAATCAGCAGGGCGGCTGCGAGAACCGCAGCAGCCCAGATGCAGGAGGCGTCATGGAATTCGGAATCTTCACTATCGGCGATGTCACCACCGACCCCACCGACGGCACCACCGTCAGCGAACACCAGCGGATCAAGAACACCGTCGAGATCGCCAAGAAAGCTGAGGAGGTCGGACTCGCCGTCTTCGCCACCGGGCAGCACCACAACCCACCCTTCGTGGCCCCGGCGAACCCGCCGGTCCTGCTGGCCAACATCGCCGCACAGACGGAGAAGCTCGAACTCTCCACGGCGACCACGCTCATCACCACGACCGATCCCGTGCGCATCGCCGAGGACTACTCGTACGCGCAGCACCTCTCCGACGGTCGCATCAGCCTGATCATGGGCCGCGGCAACACCGGCCCCGTCTACCCGTGGTTCGGCAAGGACATCCGTGCCGGCATCCCGCTGGCCGTGGAGAACTACAACCTGCTCTACCGTCTGTGGCGGGAGAAGAACCTCGACTGGGAAGGCAAGTTCCGCACACCGCTCAACGGCTTCACCGTCACCCCGACCCCACTGGACGAAGTGCCGCCGTTCGTCTGGCACGGATCGATCCGCAGCCCCGAGATCGCCGAACAGGCCGCGTACTACGGCGATGGGTTCTTCCACAACAACATCTTCTGGCCGACCTCGCACACCGCGCGGATGGTTCAGCTCTACCGTCAGCGCTATGAGTACTACGGCCACGGCACGGCCAGCCAGGCGATCGTCGGCCTCGGCGGTCAGGTATTCATGCGCAAGAACTCCCAGGACGCCGTCCGCGAGTTCCGTCCCTACTTCGACAACGCCCCGGTCTACGGCCACGGACCCAGCCTCGAGGACTTCTCGACGCAGACTCCGCTGACCGTCGGCTCGCCGCAGCAGGTCATCGAGCGGACCCTGAGCTTCAGGGACTGGGCTGGGGACTACCAGCGCCAGCTCTTTCTCATCGATCATGCGGGACTGCCGCAGAAGACGGTGCTCGAACAGCTCGACCTCCTCGGCGAAGAGGTCATCCCCGTCCTCCGCGAGGAGTTCGCGAAGGGCCGCCCGGCCGACGTCCCCGACGCTCCCACCCACGAATCCCTCGTCATCCGCCATCGCGAAGGCCGGGACCCGATCCCCGGCGGCGGAGAAGGTTCCCGCGCCTTCGAGGACCGTCAGGCACGCGCCGCCGAAGCGGCCCAGAATCCGACACAGGAAGGAGCCGACCGCTCATGAGCACGAACACGATGAACATCGTGGCCGTGACCACCTCCCTGAGCGAGGACTCGACCACGCTCAAGCTCACGAACCGGATCCTCGGTCAGACCGCCTCGGCGGGGGAATCGGTGGGCATCGACGTGACCACGGACGTCATCAACGTCCGCAACCTCGCCACCGCGCTCACGGATATGACCCTGACCGGGTTCCGCTCCGAAGCGTTGGAGCAGGCCTTCGCGACCATCGCCGCCGCCGATGCGATCGTCACCGTCGCACCGGTGTACAAGGCAGCCCCCGTCGGCCTGCACACCCTGTTCTGGCAGCTCGTCGACGACAGGGCGCTGAGCCGCAAGCCCGTGCTCATCGCCTCCACCGGCGGCACCGCCCGCCATTCGCTGGCCGGGGACGCGGTGCTGCGGCCGATGCTGTCCTACCTCAAGGGCATCGTCGTGCCCACCACGGTGTTCGCCGCGACCGACGACTGGGGAACCGTTGAAGGCGGCCGTGCGCTGACCGCCCGGATCCGCCAGGCGGGGGAGGAGCTCGTGTCCCTGACCGCAACGATCATCGGGGCCGGAAACGACGACCTCGCCGAGGTGGCCGACCCCGATTCGCACGCAGGTGCAGGGGCGAACGCGACCCGGGTCACCTCCTCGGCGAATCGCGGAATCGTCGACGAATTCGACCCGGCGAACGTCACCCCGTTCGCGCAGCTGCTCGAGGGCTGAGATGACGGAGATCAGATTCGGGCTCGGCAGGGAGGCGCTGGCGCAGAACGCGTGGCGGACCTATTTCGAGACCTCGCAGCGCCTCCGTCAGGCCCTCGAGGTCCAGCTCAAGGACGATGCAGGGCTCGACGTCAGCGACTACAACACTCTGCTCCTGCTGTGGGAGGCGCCGGAGCGGACGCTGACGATGAGTGCCCTGGCGAAGAAGCTCGTCTTCTCGCCGTCGCGGCTGAACTATCGGATCAAGGTCCTCGTCGACGCGGGACTGGTGACGAAGACCCAGTGTCTCGATGACGGGCGTGCCCACAATGTCGCTCTCACCGAGGCGGGGGCACGGGCATTCCTGTCCGCCGGGTCCCAACACAAGAGCTATGTCGACGAGATCTTCTTCGATCATGTCAGCGATGCCGAACTCGAGGTGATCGAGGCCGTCTTCACTCGGATCGGAAGAGCGCTGCCCGAGTGACGAGGCCCGTCATCTCAGAGTGACGAATCCCTCGGCACCGGGCCTGGCCGCGTGCCACAATGAGGGCATGTCCATCACCACAATCGCCTTCCCGAACTCCGAGCTCCGCAACCTTGTGATCGCTCGGATCCCCGCTCACCAGCGCGCGAACGTCGACCTCGTCGTCTTCTCCGATTCCGAACGGTCGGCCAAGCTCAGTCGTGACGATGTCGATGTCGTCATCCTGCCGTACATGGATTCCGGGCCGACGATCGAGCTGCTCGACGAGCTGCCCAACCTGCGCATGGTCATCACTCAGACGACCGGATTCGATCCCGTCGCCCACCTGCCCGAACGCGGAATCCAGGTGGCGACCGCCTCCGGCGTGCACACCGGGGGCACCGCCGAGCTCGCCCTGGCGCTGACCCTGGCCAGCCTGCGCGGAATCGATGACGCCGTGCGCTCGCAGGTCTCGCGGGTATGGGAGCACCAGCGTCACCGCTCGCTGCAGGACCGGCGGGTGATGATCATCGGCGTCGGCGAGATCGGCTCGGCCATCGCCGACCGCTTCGACCCCTTCGAAGTCCAGCTCACCCGAGTGGCCTCGACCGCACGTGAGGACGAGCGCGGGAAGATCCACGGCGTCGACGAGCTGCCGGAACTACTGCCCCACACCGAGGTGGTCGTGCTCATCACCCCGCTCAACGAGGGCACCCACCACCTCGTCGATGAGAAGTTCCTCAGCCTGCTTCCCGACAATGCGCTCATCGTCAACGTCGCCCGCGGCAAGGTCGTCGACACGGAGGCGCTTGTGGCGGAACTCGCCGCTGGCCGGCTCCATGCCGCCCTCGACGTCACCGATCCGGAGCCGCTGCCGCGCAACCACGCGCTGTGGGGCACCCCGAACACCCTCATCACACCCCATGTCGGAGGCGACACCTCGGCGTTCGAACCACGGGTCGTGAAGATCCTCGCCGAGCAGGTCAGGCGGATCAACGACGGCGAGCAGCCGGTCAATCTCATCAAGGCCTGAGATGCCGTGAGCTGGGGCCCGAGGCGCAGCGAAACGCGGGCCTGCATCGCCGGCAATAGGTCACGCGAATCTGACCTAAGCAGGGCCGGAACATGTCCCCGGGGTCGGACTCTCGCATGGTTCCCACGAGAGGTTCCACCATGCGAGAGTCCGGCATGCGGATGCTGAAATCGGGCGTAGCATGCCTGCATGAGCATCGATACAGACAACACCACTCCCGACATCAAACCCCGTTCTCGCGATGTCACGGACGGCCTCGAGGCCACCGCCGCACGCGGCATGCTGCGCGCCGTCGGCATGGGCGACGACGACTGGGTGAAGCCGCAGGTCGCGATCGCGACCTCGTGGAATGAGATCACCCCCTGCAACATGTCGCTGCAGCGTCTCGGTTCGGCCGCCAAGGAAGGCGTCCACGAGGCCGGTGGCTTCCCGCTGGAATTCGGCACCATCTCCGTCTCGGACGGAATCTCGATGGGCCACGAGGGAATGCATTACTCGCTGGTCTCCCGCGAGGTCATCACCGACTCCGTGGAAACCGTGATGAGCGCCGAACGACTCGACGGCTCCGTGCTCATGGCCGGCTGCGACAAGTCGATCCCCGGAATGCTCATGGCCTCCGCCCGCCTCGGGCTCTCGAGCGTCTTCCTCTACAACGGTTCGATCATGCCCGGAACCGCGAAGATGGAGGACGGCTCGGAGAGGGAAGTCACCCTCATCGACGCCTTCGAAGCCGTCGGCGCCTGCCGTGCGGGCACCATGTCCCAGAAGGACGTCGACGCCATCGAGCGCGCCGTCTGCCCCGGTGAGGGTGCCTGCGGCGGAATGTACACCGCGAACACGATGGCCTCGGCCGCCGAGGCCATGGGCATGTCCCTGCCGGGCTCGGCTGCTCCGCCGGCCATCCACCGCAACCGCACGATGTTCGCTCGCAAGTCCGGTGAGGCTGTTGTCAACATGCTGCGCCAGGGCATCACCACGAAGGACATCATCACCCGCGAATCGCTGCACAACGCGATCGCCGTGGTCATGGCCTTCGGCGGTTCGACGAACGCGGTCCTCCACCTGCTGGCCATCGCGCACGAAGCCGGAGTGGAGCTCGAACTCGATGACTTCAACCGCATCGGCGACAAGGTTCCGCACCTGGGCAACGTCAAGCCCTTCGGCCAGTACGTGATGAACGACGTCTTCAAGATCGGCGGCGTGCCCGTGATCATGAAGGCCCTCCTCGACGCCGGTCTGCTCAACGGCGACTGCCTGACCGTGACCGGCAAGACCGTGGCCGAGAACCTTGAGTCGATCAATCCGCCGGACCCGGACGGGAAGATCCTGCGCGCGCTCAACAACCCGATCCACGCCACCGGCGGCCTCACCGTGCTGCAGGGGTCTCTGGCTCCTGAAGGTGCGGTCGTGAAGTCCGCGGGCTTCGACGCCGACGTCTTCGAAGGCACCGCTCGCGTCTTCGACCAGGAGCAGCCGGCCATGGACGCCGTGCTCAACGGAGAACTGAAGAAGGGCGACGTCGTCGTCATCCGCTATGAAGGGCCCAAGGGCGGACCCGGAATGCGCGAGATGCTCGCGATCACCGGCGCCATCAAGGGCGCGGGCATCGGCAAGGACGTCCTGCTGCTCACCGACGGTCGCTTCTCCGGCGGTTCGACCGGCCTGTGCATCGGCCACATCGCCCCCGAGGCAGTCGACGGCGGTCCGATCGCGCTCGTCGAGGACGGTGACAAGATCACCGTCGATATCGCGGCCCGCTCGATCGAGCTCCACGTCGACGAGGAGGTGCTGGCCGAGCGTCGCAAGACCTGGACGCTGCCCGAGAACCACCGCCTCACCGGTGTGCTCGGTAAATACGCGAAGCTCGTGCAGTCGGCATCGAAGGGCGCGGTCTGCTTCTGATCCAGTTCAAGGTCCGTTGCTGATTCCGCTTGCCTTCGGGAGACGCTCAGCGATACTGAACGGTTCCACCATCGCCGAGGCGGTGCAGACATCACGTCTGCACCGCCTCGGCGATTTCGGTGGGGAACGTTCCTGAGCACAGCACGGACCGTTCCGACCCGGCGACACGCGACTGCAGTTACCGAAAAGTTACTTCGGCGTGTCGCGCGGATTTCCGGGCGACACGGCGCCTTGTCACAATCAATACTGCAAGGGAAGTTTGTGCAACAGGTCACATGGAGATACAGTGCGAATTACGTTCAGTCTTCTGTGATGAACCATTGATGATTCACTCATAGTGGCTGATCAGAGGAAAATTCGCGCAAAGGAACCTTGATCGTTGATGATTCGCACCGCTTACCCGATTCGCCGTGAGATCTACTCCCAGCTGCCGGGTCCCATGCACCATTCCTCGACGTCCAGTGAGGCTCGGCTGATCCCTGTGTCGTAGTCGGCGCCATGGGAAAGTACGTCCTGCGGCGGTTCATCAACTACTTCATCCTCGCGTTCATAGCGACGGTCACCGCCTACATCACCTCCAGCTCATTCATGGATCCGGCCTCCCGATACCGTGGCCAGAATCCGCCGCTGTCAGAAGATTCGATTCGGTCCATCCTCAACGGCCACGGCACGAACCCCGAAGTCCCGATCCTCGAGAGGACCTGGCACTGGCTGACGAACATCTTCCTCCATGGTGATTTCGGCACGACGGTCCACAACTCGCCTGTGCTGCAGGAGATCCTCGTTCGGGCAGGTGTCAGCCTCAAGCTCCTGCTCATCGGATCGATCATCGGAGCCATCCTCGGTGTGATCCTCGGCGTCTGGGGAGCCGTCAAGCAGTACAAGGCATCCGACCAGGTCGTGACCTACGCGTCCTACCTCATCATCGCCACTCCGACATTCGTCATCGGCGTGATCCTCATGATCATCGCCACTGGATTCAACAATGCACTCGGCACGACCCTCATCCGCTTCTCGGGTGACTACTCGGCGAATATCGACCCTGGCTTCATCCCGTGGTTCACCGACCAGGTGTCACATATGCTGCTGCCGACCCTGGCGCTCGTGCTCATGGGCGCCGCGACGTACTCGCGCTACCAGCGTTCGGTCATGCTCGACGTGCTTGCATCGGACTTCATCCGCACCGCCAGGTCCAAAGGGCGCACCCGCAGAACCGCGTTGGTCAAGCACGGCGTGCGCGTCGCACTCATCCCGATGTCGACGTACTTCGCCTACGCGTTCGGCACCCTGGTCGCCGGCTCCTCGATGCTCGAGGTCGTCTTCTCATGGAACGGCATGGGCCAGTTCACCATCAATTCGATCCTGCAGTCCGATATCAACGCGGCCGCAGGCTCCGTTCTCTTCGTCGCAGTGCTCACGCTCCTGGCCTCGACCCTGTCCGAGGTGCTCTATGCCGCACTCGACCCGAGAGTGAGGATCTGACATGGCAACAGATATTCCGATCTCCACAGAGCCCGACACCGAGGTGGTGACGAAGCGTTCGAAGCCGACCTCTCGGGCGATGCTCATCTGGCGCCGCCTGCGCTCGACCCCGCGGTTCTGGGTCGGCGGGATCCTACTCGCATTCTTCGTTCTCTTCGCTCTGTTCGGCAATACCATCAACATCTATTCTCCGACCGACCAGGATGTCTTCGCACTCAATGAGGGCCCGAGCGCCCAGCACTGGTTCGGTACGAACACGATCGGCCAGGACATCTACGCTCAGACCGTCGTGGGACTGCAGAAATCCCTGCTCATCGGCATCATCGCCGGGCCGTGTGCGAGCATTCTGGCCGCCATCATCGGTTCGACGGCAGGCTATTTCGGTGGTCGCGTCGAGACGATCATCGTCTGGTTCATCAACCTGCTGCTCGTGCTGCCGTCCTTCTTCATCCTTGTGCTCATGGCGCCTCTGCTGAGGCAGCTGTCGTGGACGGCCATCGTCGTCTTCCTCGTGCTCTTCGGTTGGATGATCATGGCTCAAGTCGTGCGCAACCAGACCAAGGCAATCAAGGATCGCGACTTCGTCCGAGCCGCCCGCTATATGGGGGTTTCGACTCCGAAGATCCTCAGCCGTCACATCATTCCCAACGTGGCCTCGATTCTCATCGTCGATGCGACGCTCGGCGTCGTCTCCGCGATCCTTGCCGAGACCTCCCTGAGCTACTTCAATCTGGGCATTCAGAAACCCGACGTGTCGATCGGCACACTGCTGGCCGAAGGCTCCGGAGCGGCGGCCACGCGTCCCTGGCTGTTCGTCTTCCCCGCAGGGGTGCTCGTGCTCATGCTCTTCGCGATCAGTCTCATGGCCGATGCCCTGCGGGATGCGATCGATCCGACCTCAGGAGTCAACCGTGACTGAAACCCTTGACATCGACCTCGCCCCCGTCACCGCGGCAGAACCCATCCTTGAGGTCAGAGACCTGACGGTGACCTTCCCCAACCCCAAGGGCGACGTTCAAGCAGTGCGCGGGGTCAACTACGAGGTCAGACCGGGCGAATTCCTCGGCATCGTCGGCGAATCCGGGTCAGGCAAATCCGTGTCCTCGATGGCTGTGATGGGTCTGCTTCCCTCCACCGCTCAGATCGCCGGCTCCATCCGGTATCGCGGGCAGTCTCTTCTCGACATGAACGACCACCAGATGTCGAAGCTGCGTGGCCGCGAGATCGCCATGGTCTTCCAAGATCCGCTGTCGGCACTGACTCCCGTCTATACGATCGGAGAACAGATCTCCGAGGGTCTGATCATCCATGACCCGAGCCTGTCGAAAGAGGCGGCGAACGACCGGGCGATCGAACTGCTCAGAATCGTCGGCATCCCAGGGGCGGAACGGCGGGTGAAGTCATACCCCCACGAGTTCTCCGGAGGCATGCGGCAGCGAGCCATGATCGCCATTGCGATCGCCAACGATCCGGATCTCATCATCGCCGACGAGCCGACGACGGCATTGGACGTGACGATTCAGGCTCAGATCCTCGACGTGCTGCAGAAGGCACGCGAGATTACCGGTGCCGCGATCGTGCTGATCACTCACGACCTCGGTGTAGTGGCCGGAAACGCCGACCGAATCGCTGTCATGTACGCGGGCCGCCTCGTCGAGACTGGGGGAGTGGAGCAGGTCTTTCACCGCCCGCAGATGCCCTATACGACAGGGCTGCTGCGTTCGGTGCCGAACCTTGCCACAGCGGGAACCCAGAGACTCGTTCCGCTCGAGGGCAAACCGCCGTCGCTGTCGAATCTTGCGCCGGGGTGCCCATTCGCACCGCGTTGTCCGATCGCGGTCGACAGATGTCGCGAGGTCGAGCCCGAACTCGTCGAACACGGAATCGCCGGCGTGCAGGCCGCCTGCCATCGTGCCGACGAGATCGCCCGGGGCGATCTGGAAGCCAAGGACATCTACCCGCGCCCCGACCCGGTGGCGACTCGGGTGAAAGACGACGCAGCCCCGAACATCCTGGAGGTCACCGGTCTGCAGAAGCACTTCCCTCTGCTCAAGGGTGCCGTGTTCAAGCGACAGATCGGCACGGTGAAAGCTGTCGACGGAATCGATCTCGAGATCAAGGCCGGCCAGACCCTCGGACTGGTGGGCGAATCGGGCTGCGGGAAGTCGACGACGATCGGTGAAGTCCTGGAGATGGTCGCTCCGCAGAAGGGACGGCTGGTCATCAACGGCATCGATGTCGCGGACCTGAACAAGCGTGAACGTCTGGCCATGCGCAGAGACGTCCAGGTCGTCTTCCAGGATCCGATGGCCGCAATCGACCCGAGGCTGCCGGTCGGCGAAGTGATCGCCGAACCGCTGACCGTGCACAAAGTGCCGGCTCAGGAGCGCAACGACAAGGTTGCCGAGATGCTCGAACTCGTCGGCCTCGACGCGTCGATGGCCGAACGTTATCCGCATGAGTTCTCCGGTGGGCAGCGACAGCGCATCGGCATCGCGCGGGCCCTCGTGACGAACCCGAAGCTGCTCGTCCTCGACGAACCCGTCTCGGCTCTCGACGTCTCAGTCCAAGCAGGTGTCATCAATCTGCTCGAAGACCTGCGTGACACCTTGGGACTGTCCTATCTGTTCGTCGCTCACGACCTCGCGGTCGTCCGCCAGATATCGGACTATGTCGCCGTGATGTATCTCGGCCGGATCGTCGAGTACGGCGAATCCGACGCGCTCTATCGGCAGCCGCGGCACCCCTATACACGTGCACTGATGTCAGCGATCCCCGTTCCCGACCCAGAAGTCGAGCGGTCTCGGGAACGGGTGCTGCTCACCGGAGATCTGCCGAGCCCGACCGATGAGATCTCCGGCTGCAACTTCCGCACCAGGTGCCCGCTGTTCAACCTGCTGCCGGACGGGGACAGGCAGGTGTGCCTGACCGATGACCCCCGTCCGCGTCCACTGGACGGCGACCTCGTCGCCTGCCACCATGCGGAGCGGATCACGGAGCTCGACACCGCGACCTGAAGCCGCACCCATAGCCCACCTCGAGGAACACCACACTAGAAATGAGGAACTCATGAGAATGAGGAAGAAGGCGACAATGGTCGTCGCCGCGACCGCTGCGCTGGGCCTGGCACTGTCCGGCTGCCAGCAGGCGAACAAGGACTCCGGCGGAGTCGACAGCGACAAGGCGGACAAGGAGATCTCCGGGCTCCCCACCACCGACTACCAGAAGGCCGGATACGACGAGGTCAAGGACGGCGGCACGCTGACCTACCCGATCACCGAGATCCCCGCGAGCCTCAACTACTACCACGCCGACGGCGCCCATGTGGACAACAACAACATCTACGGCACCACCTTGGGCGGACCGGTCAAGATCAAGGATGACGGCACCTGGGAAGTCGACAAGAACTACGCCGAGAGCGTCGAGATCGCCAGCGAGGATCCCCTGGTCATCGACGTCAAGCTCAATAAGGACGCCGTCTGGGAGGACGGCACACCGATCGACGTCGACGACTACAAGGCTTTCTGGCAGACTCGCGACGGCAAACACGACGAGTTCGAGGTCGCCTCGACCAAGGGCTACGAGGACATCGAGAAGCTCGAATCCGGCAAGGACAAGCACGACGTCAAGGTCACCTTCAAGACCCCGAACATCGACTGGCCGAACTACATCGGCGCCTTCCTGCCCAATGAGATCACCGAGGATGCCGACTCCTTCAACAAGGACTACACGAAGAAAGTCCTGCCTTCGAACGGTCCCTACAAGGCCGACAAGGTCGACACGAAGTCCGGCGTCATCACCATGGTCAAGAACGACAAATGGTGGGGACAGGAACCCAAGCTCGACAAGGTGATCTTCAAGGTCGTCTCTCAGGCACAGCAGGCTCAGGCCTACGCCAACAAGGAGATCGACCTTGTCGATGTCGGCACCGATGGCGACTCCTACAAGACCGCTGGCAAGCGCGAAGACGGAGAGATGTACAAGTCGCAGGGCATGGAATACACGCACCTGACGATGAATGCGAAGAAGGGTGCGCTCAAGGAGCAGGAAGTCCGTGACGCGATCGGTCATGCGATCAACCGCGAAGCCATCGCCCAGGCTGCGATCGGCCCCGTCGAAGCACCGGTGACTCTCATCAACAACGTCACATTCATGCCCGGCCAGGAAGGCTACCAGGACAACACCGACGGCAGCCTCGACTTCGACCAGGAGAAGGCGAAGAAGATCCTCGACGACGCCGGCTGGAAGGAAGGCGATGGGGGTGTCCGCGAGAAGGACGGAGAGAAGCTCCAGTTCAAGATCGTCGTTCCCGCCGATACCGCTTCGAATGCCCAGCGTGCCGAACAGGTGATGAAGGACCTCAACGAGATCGGCTTCAAGGTCGAAATCGAAACCGTTCCGGTCGCCGCGTACTTCGCCGACCACGTGCTCAACGGCAACTTCGAGATGGCGACGTTCACCTGGCAGGGCACAGCCTTCCCGATCTCCTCGGGATCGAACCTGTTCTACCCGGCGGATTCCGCGCAGAACCACTCGAAGATCTCCAGCGATGCGATCGGCGAGAAGTTCAAGGCTGCGACGAAGACACTCGATCCGGCCGAGGCGAAGAAGCTGGCGAACGAGGGCGATGCCGAGGTTCTGAAGCTCAAGCCGCTCATCCCCTTCTACCCGACACCATATGTGTGGGGCGTGAGGAATGACGTCCTCAACCTCGGACCGCGCCAGCTCGAAACACCCGACTGGACCGAGATCGGCTTCAAGAAGTGATGCACTGATCGATTGAAGCCTTCCGAGACTGCCGGCCCCGTGGGATCACGTTCCCCACGGGGCCGGTCCTTCTGTGTTCAGATGAGTCCGACTGCCACCAGGAGCACCAGCACCAGAGTTACCCCGATGACGCCCCGGCTCCATCGAGTGCTGACGTCCTCGGCAACGCCGGACGGACCTCTTCGCACAGCCGTTCCAGGGGCATGGGCCTGAGCATGCTCCCATCGACGCAGCAGCTCGAACGCGGGGTGAATGTCCAGAGACTCCGGTCGCGTTCCGCCGGTCAGTCCGGAATCGATCTTCCGTCGCGGCATTCCGGGGGCGTTCCACGGTCGAATGGTGCGTTCGACCCCCTCCGCCGAGGCGGTTTCGATCGTCACGACAGAACCCAGCCGAATATCACGGATTCGGGTGAACGGCACCGTCGTCGTACGCAGGATCTCCCTGACCTCCACCTCGTCGGTTCCGACGACGAGAGCCGGCCGCCAGAGGACGATGAACGCGAGCCAGCCGATGAGTACGAGTCCTGGACCGAAACGGCCGACGGTGTCCCACGCCCCGCGCAGCAGCGCGTCGCCGAGGAGGAAAGCGAGGAACGCCCACACGATGACCGTGATGATGGGGCCGCTGCGTTGTCTCAGGATGATCGGTGCACTCACCAGCCCAGCCTATCGGCTCTAGGATGTAGGTCACACGACTTCAGGAGAGGAACACAATGCGCATCGTCGTTCTCGATGACTATCAGCAGGTGGCAGGCACGTTCGCGGACTGGAGCGGTCTCGACGCCGAGGTCGAGTTCATCGATCGTCACATCGTCGACGACGATGACCTCGTGCAGGTCCTCTCCGGCGCCGAGGTGGCTGTGGCGATGCGGGAGCGAACCGCCTTCACCGCCGGCCGGCTGGAACGGCTGCCGGACCTCCGTCTGCTCGTGACCACGGGACGGGTCAACGCCTCCATCGACGTGGAGGCGGCGCGTGCGCAGGGGATCGTGGTCTGCGGAACCGAGTCGACCACCTCGGCGACACCGGAGCTGACCTGGGGACTCATCCTTTCCGTTCTGCGCAGCATCCCGGCCGAGGACGCCGCCGTGCGAGGCGGCGGCTGGCAGTCGACCGTCGGGGGAGACCTCGATGGGCACCGCCTCGGCGTGGTCGGTCTGGGACGTCTGGGAACGAAGGTCGCGCGGGTCGGTGCGGCCTTCGGAATGGACGTCGTGGCGTGGAGCCAGAACCTCGACGCGGAACGGGCGGACGCCCTGGGCGTGCGCGCGGTGAGCAAGGACGAACTGTTCTCCACCGCGGACGTGGTGACGATCCACTACAAACTCAGCGACCGCAGCCGAGGACTCGTGGGAGCCGCCGAACTTGAGACGATGAAGCCCGACAGCATCCTCGTCAACACCTCGCGCGCCGGACTCGTCGACACCGACGCGCTCATCACCGTGCTGGAAGCAGGTGGGATCCGTGGGGCCGGACTCGACGTCCACGACGAAGAGCCGCTGCCGGTGGACCATCGCCTCCGCAGCACACCGCGCACTGTGCTCACCCCGCACCTGGGATACGTCACCGAAGACACCTATCGGATCTTCTTCACTCAGGCGGTCGAGGACATCGCAGCCTGGGTCGCAGGAGAGCCGATCCGCGTGCTGGGCTGAGCCGACTCGAATACGCCAACGGATATGGTGAGGTGGGAGCGGCGCCACACAACTCGGCTCCTCCGTGCGAGAACTATGAACGAAAGCAGAGGCACAATGGTCGACCAATCCGACAGAGACGACGGAGAGAAGACAGTCCTCGACGCGAGTCTGGAGGTCTTCCGTGCCCACGGGATGACGACGATCTTCGGAAATCCGGGATCGAACGAACTGCCGTTCCTCGCAGGACTGGGCGACGACTTCCGGTTCGTCCTCGGTCTGCACGAGCAGGTCGTCGTCGGTATGGCCGAAGGATTCGCACGGGCCACGGGAGGGCCGGCGTTGGTCAATCTGCACGCCGCCTCGGGGTCGGGCAACGGCATGGGGGCGTTGACGAACGCCCACTACGGCCACGTTCCGCTGGTCGTCCTCGCAGGTCAGCAGGTGCGCCGCACCGTCGGTCAGGAGGCGATGCTCGCCAGCGTCGATGCCTCGATGCTGCCCGCCCCGCTGGTGAAGTACTCGCACGAGCCGCTGTCGGCCACCGACGTGCCGCGCACGCTGTCGCAGGCGGCACTCGAGGCAACCGCCCAGCCGAGTGGTCCCGTCTATGTGTCCGTTCCGCTCGATGACTGGGACGAACCGGCACTACCCGACGACGCACTGTTGGCGAAGCGTTCGGTGACGACGGCAGGAACCATGCCGGAGTCGTTGCGCCGCGAACTCACGGACGTCCTCGACGGGGCACAGAACCCTGCCCTCGTCCTCGGCCCGCAGGTCGATGCCGCCGCAGTGGCTGATCCGACGGTCTATGAGGACGCAATGGTGCTGGCCGAACGCCTGAACGCCTCCGTCTACGTCGCACCCTCACCAACGCGGTGCCCGTTCCCGACCACCCATCCGAATTTCGAAGGCGTCCTGGTTCCGGGCATCCGATCGGTGCGCGACCGGCTCTCCGGCCACGACGTCGTGCTCGTCATGGGAGCCGCCACGTTCCGGTACCACCGCTGGGAGCCGGCGAACTATCTGGAGCCGGGCACCGAGGTCATCCAGATCACCCAGGACCCGCGTGAGGCGACACGGGCACCGTTCGGCCGCGCCGTCGTCGCGGACGTCGCGACCGCGCTCGCCGACCTCGCTGCAGCGACGACGGATCGAGGAACTCGCCGAGGCGACCGTGGGTCTCGAATCGTCACCTCCCCGCCGCGGTCAGAGCAGGGAATGACCGGCACCGAGGTGCTCGCCGTGCTCAACGATCATGTCGACGACAGCGTCGTGTACGTCAATGAGACGACCACCCTCGACCTCGACTACCTCGAGCGGATCGTCATCGACAGGCCGGGCATGTACCACTTCCCGGCCTCGGGAGGGCTCGGCTTCGGGCTGCCGGTCGCGCTGGGTTTGGCGATCGGCGACCCGGAGAAGACCATTGTCGCCACCGTCGGTGACGGGTCGGCGAACTACGGGCTCACAGCTCTGTACACGGCCGCCCAGTTGGGCACGAAGACGATCTTCGTCATCGTCAACAACTCCGGCTACGGTGCGCTCTCCGGATTCGCCGAGCGGATGGGCGTCCCTGACACCCCGGGGCTGACTCTGGGCACGATCGACTTCGTGTCGTTGGCACAGGGCTACGGTGTCCCGGCCAGCCGGACCACGACTCGCGAGGAATTCGACGCGGCCTACCGTGAAGCGCTGCAGGCCGACGGACCGGTGCTCATCGACGCCGTCGTCCTCGGCGTCGACGGGCGGACGGTGGCGTGACAGAACGACGAAGCCGCCGGAGAGTCGGAACTCTCCGGCGGCTTCGTCATTGCTCGACCTGACTGCCCAACCGGCCACGTCGGTCACGATCGTTGGTCGGGGTGGGCCGCCTCGGCGAGGTTTTGGTCGAACCTGAACGGGTCAGTTCACCTCGGCGGGATCGGCCGAGACGCGGCCGCCGTTTTCGAGCGCGTCGATGGCTGCCACCTCGGCGTCGGTGAGTTCGAAGTCGAAGACGTCGAAGTTCTGCTCCATGCGGTCGCGGTTGTTCGACTTCGGGAAGACGACGTGACCCTTCTGCAGGTGCCAGCGGATGATCGCCTGAGCCCAGGACTTCTCATGGGCGGCGGCGATCTCACCGATGACGGTGTTCGCGTAGTCGACCTTGCCCTGGCCCAGCGGACCCCAGGCTTCGATCTTGATGTCGTGCTCGGCGAGCAGCGGACGGGTCTCGACCTGCTGGAACTGCGGGTGGACCTCGATCTGGTCGACGGCCGGGATGATGCCCGTATCGAGGATCTCCGGCAGGAAGCGGTGGTCGAAGTTCGAGACGCCGATCGAGGTGGTCAGGCCCTGGTCGCGGTAGCCGGGGAAGGCCTCCCAGGTCTCGACGGAGTTCTTGTTCGCCGGGGTCGGCCAATGGATGAGGTAGAGGTCGACATGGTCGAGGCCGAGCTTCTCCAGGGATTCTCCGAGGGCCCGCTTGGATTCCTCCGCACCGTGGCGGTCATTCCACAGCTTGGTCGTCACGAAGAGTTCGTCGCGGGAGATCCCGGACTTCGCGATGGCCCGGCCTACGCCTTCCTCATTGCCGTAGACGGCAGCGGTGTCGATGTGGCGGTAGCCGACTTCGAGGGCGTCGGTGACGATGCGTTCGGTCTCGTCGGGGTCGACCTTGAAGACGCCGAATCCCAGCTGGGGGATCGTCTTGCCGTCGTTGAGAGTGAGTGTGGGAACCGTCATGGTGCCGCCTTTCGTCACGTATGCACTGGTCAGGACGGATCCGAGGCTGATCGGGTCCGCCGGTTCGGCACCCGGTGAGGGCACCGAACCGAGCGTATAACGTCACCGGGCCCCGGAGCATTCCATGGACGGTCAGCTTCTGCCCTCGTCCTGTGCGCGCTTCTTGCCCGTGGACTCTTCGGCGGCGATCTGGGCTTCGTCGAAGACCGAAGGAGCACCGGTGCCGGTGTCGGTCTCGTCCTCGCGGCCCGGGGTGTGCAGATTGAACTTGATGATCGCCCACCGGAACAGGAAGTAGTAGATGACGGCATAGGCCAGGCCGATGACCAGCAGAAGCAGGACCGGCCCGATGCCGCCGGACAGTTCCGACGCTCGTCCGAGGTTGAGCAGATAGTCCAGCGCACCGGCCGAGAAGCCGAATCCGGATTTGATGCCGAGCGCATTCACCAATGCCAGAGATGTGCCGGTGAGCACGGCGTGGACCGCGTAGAGCGGGAATGCGACATAGGCGAAGGCGTATTCGAGCGGCTCCGTGATTCCGGTGATGAAGGCGGTCAGCGCCACCGAGAGCATGATGCCGCCGACGACTTTGCGGCGCTTCGGGTGGGCGGTGCGATAGATCGCCAGGGCCGCGGCCGGCAGCGCGAACATCATAATCGGGAAGAAGCCGGTCATGAATGACCCCGTCCAGTCGGCCGTGCCGTCCACACCGGAGAAGAAGCAGGTGATGTCGCCGTGTGCGGTGTCCCCCGAGGAGGTGGTGCACGAACCCAGTTGGAACCAGGGCAGGTTGTTCAGCAGATGGTGCAGTCCGAAGGGGATGAGGAGACGGTTGATCGTGCCGAAGACGAAGCCTGTGCCCGGGTTGGCTCCGTGCTCCATGAGGAAGCCGCCCACGCCCTTGTTGATGAGGGCGTCGAAGACAGGGTAGATGAGGGCCATGATCACGGCGATGACCATCGACGCGACCGCAGTCACGATCGGGACGAAACGGCGACCGCCGAAGAAGCCGAGGTAGGTCGGCAGTTTGATCCGGTGATAGCGCTGATAGAGCAGGGCGGTGATGATGCCGACGACGATTCCGCCGAGCACTCCGAAGTTGATGACGTTCTCGCCCTCACCGTTGTCCGAGCCGAAGCCCGGAGCCATGGCGGTGAAGACTCCGGTGAGGACCATATAGCCGACGACGGCGGCCAATGCCGTGGAGCCGTCGGCCTTCTTCGCGAAGCCGATGGCCACACCGACGGCGAAGATCAGCGGGAGGTTGTCGAACAGAGCCGAACCGGCGGCCGCGAAGACCGTCGCCACCGGCAGCAGCCAGTCCGCGAACTGGCCGAGTCCGTCGGCGCCGAGCATGTCCGGCTGGCCGAAGCGCATGAGCAGGGCCGCGGCCGGAAGCACGGCGATCGGGAGCATGAGGGAGCGCCCGACGCGTTGGAGCTGGGCGAACCCTGGTATCGCCTTCCTGCGTTTCTTCGGTGCCTCAGCGGATGCGGTGGTCATCGGATTCCTCCTCGGAAGTGGGGTCGTCGGTCACGAATCGCCGTAGACTTGTGACGCAGATCGCAGAACGTGAAATCGACGCCGGCGCGTGGACGCCGGAGATGAAGGTGACAGACATGGACAAAGCAGCACAGATCCTCGCCGGACTGGGCGGTGCCGACAACATCGACGACATCGAAGCGTGCATCACTCGCCTGCGCGTCGAGGTCGACGATGACTCTCTCGTCAACGAACAGGCGCTCACGGCAGCCGGTGCCTTCGGTGTAGTGGTGCAGGGAAGCGCGGTCCAGGTCGTCGTCGGTCCGGAGGCCGACAACCTCGTCGATGACATCGAAGACCTCATGGGCTGAGTCACGTCTTCGTCTCCTCTGCTCGCCGGTGAGCATCTGCTGGTCGACAGTGATCCTTGTCTGTAGTCTGAGGTCAGTCTAGGCGAAGTACAACTGATTTTGGAGAAAGGCGGCCTGCTGACTATGGCAGTCACGATCGCTGCACCCATCACCGGCACGGTGATCCCATTGACGGAGGTTCCCGACCCCGTCTTCGCAAAAGCGCTCGTCGGCCCCGGAGCGGCCATCGACCCCGGCGAGGCCGCGACCCTGACGGTCACGGCTCCTGTCTCAGGAAAGCTGACGAGCCTCAAACCCCACGCCTTCGTCATCTCCCACCGACCCGATCAGGGTGTGCTCGTCCACCTGGGCATCGACACCGTTCACCTGAAGGGAGGGGGTTTCACGCTCCGCGCCGAGGACGGGCAGCAGGTCGAGGCCGGCGAAGAGATCGTCGTCTGGGACTTGGCCGCCGCCCGTGAGGCGGCGAAGTCCGTGGTCGTCCCGGTCGTCGTCCTCGAAGCCGACGCCGAAAACCTGACCCTCGCCGAGGCGGGGCCGATCGCGGCCGGCGACGCCCTCATCCGAATCGGCTGAGGACGTCCGAGTCAGCTGAGGCGTCTCACTCCGCGAAGAGGGTATGAACCTCGCCCGTATGCTCGCGTCCGCCGAGCGCGGTGAGCTCAAGGACGACGGCTGAGCCGATGACCTCAGCGCCGAGATCGGCGACCAGGGACTTGGCCGCTGTGAGCGTTCCGCCGGTGGCGAGGATGTCATCGATGAGGAGGACGCGCTCGCCCTCCTTCAGCACGTCGGGGCCCTCAATCGTGGCAGTGCCGTATTCGAGCGTGTACGACACAGCAGCCGCCGGTCGCGGGAGCTTTCCGGCCTTGCGGATCGGCAGGATTCCGACTCCCGTCATCGCGGAGATGGTACCCGCGAAGAGGAAGCCACGGGCCTCGAGCCCGCCGACGATATCGAACTGACCCGCGAAAGGTTCGATGAGCGCCTCGGTGACGGCCCGCATTGCCGGACCATCGGCGAGCAGCGGGGAGATGTCGCGGAAGACCACTCCCGGTTCGGGATAGTCGGGAATTGAGGTGATGAGGCTCTGGGCGCGGCCGAGATCAGATTGAGTCACGGCACAACGATACTCGGTGACGCCATTGTGCCCTCAGCGCGGATCGGCACAATGGGAAGGTACCGAAGACCGTCGTGGATCGGAGGAGCAATGACATCGGATGCGACGCGTGATCGAATCGCCGAGGCATTCGCCCGGGTTCCGCGCGAACCCTTCCTGCCGATGGCGGAACGTCAGAACGCCTCAGACAATGTGCCCCTGCCGATCGGGCACCGGCAGACGAATTCGCAGCCGAGCACCGTCGCGGACATGCTCCGGCTGCTTGATCCGCAGCCGGGGGACGCCGTCCTCGACCTCGGATCGGGGTCCGGATGGACCTCGATGCTGCTCGCCGTCCTCGTCGGGCCGACCGGGCGGGTGCTCGGGGTCGAACGGCATCCCGAACTCGTCGAATCCTCGCGGGCGGCCATCGAAGCTGTCACCGCCGATTCCGCTGGCCGAGAGACCTTCGCCGAGGTGGTCCTCCACGAAGCCGTTACAGGTGCCCTCGGCCTCCCGGCTGAGGCACCGTTCGACCGGATCCTCGTCTCCGCCGGGGCAGAATCACTGCCCGACCAGCTCGTCGATCAGCTGACCGTCGGCGCCACCATGGTCATTCCCGTCGCAGGGGAGATGCTCCGCGTCGTTCGAGACGGTCCTGGCTCCGACGAGCTGACGATCACTCGTCACGGCTGGTATCGGTTCGTGCCGCTCGTCGTCGGCGAATGAACCAGGAAACAGTGATGGCCAAGCCGGCAAAGGCCATCGGCATAACCATGTACAAGTCCTCCGAGTCGTAGAGGGGAGTCCTCCACGACCACGGCAGCAGGGGGTGGCCGAGTTTCGCCTCGGCCACGATGAGTCCACAGAGTGCGGGGAAGAAGACCACGCCGATGAGCAGCCCTGACCAGGAGGTCTTCTCGGTCTCATCAATGGAAGGAACGTCCAGCTCGATTCCACGCTTGCGCGCATAGCCTTGGACCGCACGGCGTGGCAGATCGAATGTCGTTGCGACCATCACAAGCATTCCTGCCCACCACAGTTCCGAGGCAATCAAGAGCAGGGCGATGATCGCCGCGGTCCACCTCGTCACCTGACCGCCGCGGGCAATGGCGTCGCCGATGATCCGACGCTCCTCCGTTCGGCTGCTCATCTCGGCATCGCTGTCGATCTCGACCACATCGTCGATGTCGGCCGCTGCTTCGGTCTCGTTCTGTGTCTCGGAGTTCACGGGCGTCCTCCTCGTCGATTCGGCTCGTCTTATATACAGCAACATACTTTGCTGGAACTGCTGAGTCGACCACGCTGGTGATGACGAGCGGCAGGAGGACGGGAGGACCTCACACGAGGGAGTCGCGCCAGGCCTGGTGCAGCTGTGCGAACTTCCCGGTGCCGGAGATGAGTTCGTCGGGTGTGCCGTCCTCGATGATCCGACCGGATTCCATGACCAGCACGCGGTCGGCGATCTCGACAGTGGACAGGCGGTGGGCGATGATGATCGCTGTCCGGCCCTCGAGCACCGTGGCCAGAGCGTTCTGCACCAGCCGCTCGGACGGGATGTCGAGGTGCGCAGTCGCCTCGTCGAGGACGACGACATCCGGATCGGCGAGGAACACCCTGGCGAAGGACACGAGCTGACGCTGGCCAGAACTCAACCGGCCGCCGCGCTTCTTCACATCCGTGGCATAGCTCTCGGGCAGCCGGCGGATGTACGCGTCCAAGCCGACCGCGGTCGCAGCCGCCACGACATCGTCATCGCTGGCGCCCGGATTGCCGATGCGGATGTTGTCGGCAATGGTGCCGGCGAAGAGGAACGACTCCTGCGTCACCATGACAACCGACGATCGCAGCTGTGCATCGTCGAGGTCACGCAGATCCACCTCGTCGAGGGTGATCCGTCCAACGCTTGGATCGTAGAAGCGGGTGACGAGCTTGACCAGGGTCGACTTGCCCGCGCCGGTGGCGCCGACGAGCGCGACGATCTGTCCCGCCGGGATGTGGAGATCGAAGCGGGGGAGGACGTCGGGGCCGTCGGAGTAGGCAAAGCGGACGTCGTCGAGATCGAGGGCACGACCGCTGGCAGCCGCGTCACTGGTTGCGTGCGCAGGCAGAGCCTGCGGCTGGGTCGGTTCGACCACCTCGGGGTCGGTGTCGAGCACCGCCGCGATCTTCTCCAGCGCCGCCGAGGCGGACTGGTAGAGATTGAAAGCCTGAACGAGTTCATCGAGAGGACCGTAGAAACGACGCAGGTAGAGGATGAAGGCGGCGAGCACGCCGATCTGCGTCCACCCCTCGATGACGAGCCACGCACCGATGACGATGATGACCGTCTGCGTGACGTTGCCGATCAGCCGCGTCCACCCGGCGAACCAGGCCACCCCGCGCAGGGCATCCGTGTTCGCATCCCGATACCGGGCATCCTGATCGCTCAAGGTCCCGCGCCGCTCGGGCTGACGCCGGTACGCCTGCACGGCGCGGATGCCGCCCATCGTCTCGACGAAGTGGACGATGACCTTCGCGATCGACGTCCGCGTGCGCCGGTAGGCGCTGCGCTGAGTCGAATGCGCCGCCTTCGTGATGAAGAACAGCGGCACGAATCCAGCGAAGACGACGATCGCCAGCGGCACATCGAGGACGACGAGGGTGACGGCGATGAAGAGCATCTGCAGCACCGCCAGCGCCGTGTCGAAGAGCGAATACGACAGGAACTGCTGCACCGATTCCATGTCCGAGGTCTGCCGGGACACGAGCCGACCCGAGGTCGACGTCTCGTGATAACCCAGGTCAAGACGCTGAACATGGGTGAAGACCCGCTCGCGCAGGGTGAAGAGGATCCGCTGAGCGGTGATCCCGACGAGCCTGGTCGACGTGAACGCCAAGATCGCCGAGGCGATTGCTGAGACCACGAAGAGCGTGACCGCCCGGATCAGGGGATCCATATCGCCGTCGATGGCTGCGGGCACACCTCGATCGAGGGCATCAGCGATGAACACCGGCCCGATGACCATCAGCGCAGCCGTGAGCACGACGATGACGGCGAGGAAGACGGCCATCGCCAGGTGCGGCCTGACCAGCGACATCAGCAGGGTGCGGGCCTTCTTCGCAATGTCCGGCGGCAGCGACTCGATCTCGTCGTCGCTGTCGAGACGTGGCATGCTCATGGTGTCCCTCCTTCCTTCGCCGAGGCGGCCGCACCCGGATACGTGTGTGCATCGGCTTTCGCGCTCGCCCCCATGAGTTCGCGGTAGAGCTTCGAGGACTCGAGCAGCTGTTCGTGGGTGCCGAGCGCTGCGATCCGGCCCTCGTCGAGCACCGCCACCACATCGGCCAATGCCGCTGTGGATGGGCGGTGGGCGATGATGAGAGTCGTCGAATCCGGCAGGATCTCCCGCAGGGCCCGCTGCACCCGATCCTCGGTGTCGACGTCGACGGCCGAGAGCGGGTCGTCGAGAACGAGGATGCGCGGACGCCCGATGACCGCACGAGCCAGAGCGAGGCGCTGACGCTGACCGCCGGAAAGCGACAGTCCCTGTTCGCCGACCTGCGTATCCAGACCATCGGGCAGTCGGGAGACGAAATCCTTCGCCGCCGCGATCTCGAGGGCCTCCCAGATCTCTTCCTCGCCCGCGCCCGGGGAACCCATCTCGACGTTCTCGGCCACAGAAGTCGAGAACAGGATCGGGTCCTCGAAGGATACGGACACGAGGTGACGCAGCTCGTTCACCGGCATGTCCCGGATATCGACGTCGTCGATGCTCACCGTGCCGGCGGAGACGTCCTGAAGCCTGGGCACCAGAGACGCCAGAGTCGTCTTCCCCGAGCCGGTTGCCCCGACGAGAGCGAGAGTCTGACCGGGCTCGATGGTGAGATCGAGACCGCGCAGGGTCAGTCGCTCGGTATCGGCGAAGTGGAAATCGACGTCGTCGAAACGCAGCTTCCCGCGGTAGTGGCCGACTTCGGGAGCATCGTCGACACCGCCGTCGGTATCGGTGATGTCATGGCGGATGTCGATGACCTCCCAGTACCGTCCTGCGGCGGTCAGCGCCATGAGCGCATCGGCGAGCAGGAAGCCGAGCATCTCGATGGGCATCCGCAGCACCATCGAGATCGTCACGGCCGCCACGACCGTGCCGATCGTCGTCCAGCCCTCGATGACACCCCACGTGCCGACGGCGACGATCGCGGCCTGAGCCAGGGTCGGCAGCAGCAGGAGCACGCTCCACAGCCAGGAGTCGAGCTTCGCTTTGCGGATCTCCAAGGATTTCAGCCGGGTGGAGATCTCGGAGAAGCGCTCGGCGGCCCAGGGGGAGCGTCCGAACGACTTGAGGATGCGGATGCCCTGGATGGACTCCTCGACGTCGGTGGTCAGTTCGCCCATAGTGTCCTGCGACCGACGGGAGGTCTCCCGATAGTGCTTCTCGAAGACGGCGACCGCGATGATCGCCGGCACTGCCATGATGATCATGATCAGACCGAAGACGGGCTGCATGATCACGAGCATCACCGTGCCGACGGCGAGCACGATCGGTGTGGAGAGGAGGAACGGGAGCCCGAATGCGAAGAAGCGACGCAGCTGAGACAGATCATTCACCGCGCGCGAGAGGAGCTGGCCGGACTCCCAGGAGTCGTGGATCGCCACCGAGGTGTACTGCAGACGATCGAACAGGCGCGAACGCCACGTCACCTCCCAATGGGAGACGACGGGAGCGACGACCATGCGCCGTGCCCACATCCCGACAGCCTCGGCGATGCCGATGAACAGGACCCCGAGGACCGGCAGCCACAGGCCCGACAGATCGCGGTGGGCGATGGGCCCGTCGACGATGTAGCCGGTGATCACGGGGACGATGAGCTGGATTCCGTTGGCCAGGAGAGTGAGGACGAGCACGAGGACGTACACGCCGATGCGGGAGCGGAGGTCAGGCCAGAAACGGAGGAGGGGGCGCACGAGAATCCAGCCTAGTCGCAGACTGTGATCTATTCCACGAATCCGGCAAACAGGCTTCCCGTTTCTCTGTGCGCTGAAAATTGAGGTCGAGCGGAACGGCGGTGGGGAATGGGGACGCTGGGCCGCCTCGGCGAGTCTCGCCTGGCAATCATCGTCGGTCTCGAATGTCGGGACGAACGTTTGCGAGGTTTGACACCCTCGAGTGCTGCGGGGAACTATTGAGGCATGACTCACCTTCTTGTCGTCGTTATTACCCAGCGCGCGGATCTTCCGTAGCCTGTCGAGACGACACGTTCCGCGCGCCCCTACCGAATCCGGAGGGGCTTTTTTAATGCGGAGATGAGAAGGAAACCCAGGAAGGATAGGAATCGATGGCAGCCAAGCCCTCGACCGCGAAAGACACGGGCACTCAACCCGCGTCCGCACCGGTCACAGCCACACCGTCCAGCATTCGCCGCAACACCGGGCCGGAGGTCCTCACCGGCGCACAGGCGATCGTCCGCAGCCTCGAGAAGCTCGAGGTCGACACGGTATTCGGGCTTCCCGGCGGAACCATCCTTCCCACCTACGACCCGCTGTTCGAGACGGACAAGATCCGTCACATCCTCGTCCGTCACGAGCAGGGCGCCGGCCACGCGGCCGAAGGCTATGCGGCCGCATCGGGCAAGCTCGGCGTGTGCATCGCCACCTCGGGTCCGGGCGCGACCAACCTCATCACGGCTCTGGCCGATGCGCACATGGACTCCGTGCCGATGCTCGCGATCACGGGTCAACAGGCCTCGTCGCTGCTCGGCACCGACGCCTTCCAGGAAGCCGATATCGTCGGCATGACGATGCCGGTGACCAAGCACAGCTTCCTCGTCACACGTGCCGAGGACATTCCGGCGGCGCTCGTCAACGCCCACCACATCGCGACAACCGGCCGTCCCGGCCCCGTGCTCGTCGACATCACCAAGGATGCGCAGACCGGCACGGCCCCGTTCGTCTGGCCGGAAGAGCCGGTGCTGCCCGGCTACCGCCCGATCCTCAAGCCGCACGCCAAGCAGATCCGCGAGGCCGCACGCCTGATGTCCGAGGCTCAGCGCCCGGTGTTCTACATCGGCGGTGGAGTCATCCGCTCGGAGGCTGAGAAGGAGCTGCTGCGCCTGGCAGAGGCCACGAACATCCCCGTGGTGACCACGCTCATGGCGCGCGGAGCCTTCCCCGACTCGCATCAGCTGCACTTGGGCATGCCCGGAATGCACGGCAGCGTGCCTGCCGTCACCGCCTTCCAGAAGGCCGACCTGCTCATCGCCATCGGTGCCCGCTTCGACGACCGCGTGACCGGAAAGCTGGACTCGTTCGCCCCGAACGCCCAGGTCATCCACGCCGATATCGACCCTGCCGAGATCGGCAAGAACCGAGAGGTTGATGTCGCCATCGTCGGCGATGCCCGCGAAGTGCTCGCCGAGATGCTCGCAGAGATGCGCAGCAAGTTCCCCAAGGCTCTGGAACGCCAGCGCGAACCGTGGTGGCGCTTCCTCAACCGTCTCAAGCAGACCTACCCGCTCGGCTATGAGACGCACGGCGAACTGTGCGATCCGCAATACGTCATCTCCCGGATCTCTGCGCTCACCGGCCCCGAGGCGGTCTATGCCGCAGGCGTGGGGCAGCACCAGATGTGGGCCGCTCAGTTCATCGAATTCGAACGCCCCAAGTCCTGGCTGAACTCCGGCGGGCTCGGCACCATGGGCTACTCCGTGCCCGCGGCCATGGGTGCGAAGGTCAGCCAGCCCGACCGCGTGGTGTGGGCGATCGACGGTGACGGCTGCTTCCAGATGACGAATCAGGAGCTGGCCACCTGTGCGCTCAACAACATCCCGATCAAGGTCGCGATCATCAACAACTCGTCGCTGGGCATGGTCCGTCAGTGGCAGACCCTGTTCTACGACGGCCGCTACTCGAACACCGACCTCAACACCGGGCACGAGACGATCCGCATCCCCGACTTCGCCAAACTGGCCGAAGCCTACGGCTGTGAGGCGATCCGCGTGGACCGCAACGAGGATGTCGACGCCGCGATCGAGAAGGCGCTGTCGATCAATGACCGACCGGTCGTCCTCGACTTCACGGTCCCACCGGATGCGATGGTGTGGCCGATGGTCGCGGCAGGCGTGTCGAACGATGAGATCGAGTACGCCCGCGGCATCCGTCCCGAGTTCGACGGAGAGGGCGAAGAGGAGGCCGAGGCCGCCATCGCCGAGGCCGGAGCGAACGAAGACGGCACGGTGCGTTCCGTGGCTCAGATCGAAGGAGGCCTGGAATGAACAGCAGCCGACATACACTCTCTGTCCTGGTCGAGAACAAGCCCGGCGTGCTCACCCGGTTCACCGGGCTCATCGCCCGCCGCGGCTTCAATATCCACAGCCTCGCCGTCGGTGTGACAGAACATGAGGAGCTGAGCCGGATCACCGTCGTCGTCGACGTCAACGACGTTCCGCTGGAACAGGTGACGAAGCAGCTGAACAAGCTCGTCAACGTCATCAAGATCGTCGAACTCGAACCCGAGTCCTCGGTGCGTCGTGCGCACATCATCTACAAGGTGAAGGCGAATGCGGCCACACGACCCCAGGTCGCCTCGGCGGTGGAGATGTTCCGGGCGAAGATCGTCGACGTCGGACCCGACTCCGTGAGCATCGAGGCCACCGGTGAGCTCGGCAAGGTCGAAGCCCTGCGCGAGGTCCTCGAACCCTTTGGGATCAAGGAGATCGTGCAGTCGGGAACCGTGGCCATCGGCCGCGGGGCGAAGTCGATCACCGACCGCGCACTGCGTGGCTGATTTCGCGTTCCAACTTGTGGAACCCCGCTCATCTCAATACGTGAACAGCAGTACCGAACTGTGAAACAATGGGGACATCACCCCGTAACCCGAAGGAGCTAGAACTATGGCAGCAGAACGCTATTACGACGACAATGCAGACCTGTCGATCATCCAGGGCAAGAAGGTCGCCGTCATCGGCTACGGCAGCCAGGGCCACGCCCACTCGCTGAGCCTGCGCGACTCCGGCGCCGAAGTCCGCATCGGCCTCAAAGAAGGCTCGGCCAGCCGCGACAAGGCCACGGCAGAGGGCCTCGAGGTCGGCACCCCCGCCGAGGTGGCCGCATGGGCCGATGTCATCACCATCGCCGCACCCGACCAGGTTCAGGCCGAGATCTTCAACAACGAGATCAAGGATCAGCTGGCTCCCGGCAAGACCCTCGTGTTCATCCACGGCTTCAACATCCGCTACGACTACATCAAGGCTCCCGAGGGCGTCGACGTCATCATGGTCGCCCCGAAGGGTCCCGGCCACGTGCTTCGTCGTGAGTTCGTCGACGGCCGCGGTGTGCCCGTGCTCGTCGCCGTCGAGGTCGACGCCTCCGGCAAGGCCTGGGACACCGTGCTGTCCTACGCCAAGGGCATCGGCGGCCTGCGCGCCGGCGGCATCAAGACCACCTTCACCGAGGAGACCGAGACCGACCTGTTCGGTGAGCAGACCGTGCTCTGCGGCGGTGTCTCGCACCTCGTCCAGTACGGCTTCGAGACCCTGACCGAGGCCGGCTACCAGCCCGAGATCGCCTACTTCGAGGTCCTCCACGAGCTCAAGCTCATCGTCGACCTCATGGTCGAGGGCGGCATCGCCAAGCAGCGTTGGTCCTGCTCCGACACCGCTGAGTACGGCGACTACGTCTCCGGCCCGCGGGTCATCACCCCCGAGGTGAAGGAGAACATGAAGGGCGTCCTCGACGACATCCAGAACGGAAAGTTCGCCGAGCGCTTCATGAACGACCAGAAGAACGGCGCACCGGAGTTCAAGGAGCTGCGTGCCAAGGAAGAGCAGCACCCGATCGAATCCACCGGTCGCGAGCTGCGCAAGATGTTCGCATGGCTCAAGGACTCCGACGACGACTACACCGAGGGCACTGCCGCTCGCTGAGTCGGAATCATCGGCTGAGTCTCAACCTCGCCGAGGCGGCCCCAACGCTGCGATGCTATGACCGCCCCAGCTGGGAGAGCTGAGAGAAGGAGCCCTGGACACCATTCGGTGTCCAGGGCTCCTTCACATTCACAGATCTCGGCTGGTCAGACGGCCGGTGCTGTCACTCTGGCAGCCGGCTCGCCGGGTCACGCGGCCAGCCGGGCAGCGCGTCTGGCGGCTTGGATCTGCGGATCCGGCAGGGGAGCGGATTCGATGAGCTCCTTCGTATACGCCTGCTGGGGCGCAGTGAGCACTTGAGCGCTCGTGCCCTGTTCGACGATCGCTCCATGCCTGAGCACGACGACGGTGGAGGCGAGCTGCTCGATGACTGCAAGGTCATGACTGATGAACAGACAGGCGAAATCGTGGACCTCGTGGAGTTCGGCCAGCAGACGCAGCACCCCGCGTTGGACCGAAACGTCGAGCGCGGACGTCGGCTCATCGGCGATGAGCAGCTTCGGATCCAGAGCGAGTGCCCGCGCAATGGCCACACGCTGACGCTGACCACCGGAGAGCTCGTGCGGATAGCGCTCGGCGAAGTCACCGGGCAGCTGCACATCGTCGAGGAGCGCAGCCACGCGTGCGTCGATTGTGTGAGAATCGAGGCGACGATGGACCCGCAGGGGCTCGCCGATCTGAGAACCGATGGTCCGCCGCGGATTGAGTGCGCCGCGTGGGTCCTGAAAGACCACACCGATATCGGCGCGGCGACGTCGCTGAGCCCGGTTCGGGCGGGTGGACACGGCCTGACCGTCGACGAAGACCTGACCGCTGCTGAGCTTCTGCCCGCCGGTGAGGACAGTGGCGATCGTCGACTTCCCGGAACCGGATTCGCCCACGAGTCCGGTGATCGAACCGGCAGGAATCTGCAGGTCGATGCCCTCGATCGCGGTGACCGGGCCCGCCGAGCTCCTGTGCACGACTGTGGCGGATCTGAGCTCGGCGGCGATTGCCGGAGCTGTTTCTCCATCTGGTGCTGTCGATACATCCGGAGCGCTGGATGAACCGGTCTCCGGTTTCGACCTTCCAGATCCGAAGTCACCGAGGCGGGGGACCGCAGCCAGCAGCTGGCGCGTATATTCTTCCTGCGGGTCCGAGAACAGCTCGTCGACCTTGCCCTGTTCGACGATGCGACCGTTCTTCATCACGGCCACTTCGTCGGCGATATCGGCGACGACACCCATATCGTGGGTGATGAGGAGGACGGCCTGCCCTTCCTCAGTCGCTTGGGAGCGGAGAAGGTCGAGGATGCCCGTCTGGACCGTGACATCGAGAGCCGTCGTCGGTTCGTCGGCGATGAGCACACGCGGGGCATTGACCGTCGCCAAGGCGATCATCGCTCGCTGCAGCTGACCACCCGATAGCTGATGCGGATAGGCTCGCATGATCCGGTCCGGGTCGTCGAGGCCGACCTTGACCAACTGGGCTCGTACCCGGTCTCTCACCGATGTTTCGGCAGCAGATGCGGCACCGGCCGTCGCCTCCGCACCTCCAGCGGGTTCTGCTCCACCCGGCGAAGAGCCCGCGCGGTGACGGTGAGCACGAACCGCCTCGGCGATCTGATGACCGAGGCGGAACATCGGATTGAACGCGCTCATCGGCTCTTGGAAGACGACGCCGATCTCCGCCCCACGCACTCCGCGCAGCCCGGTGGGGTCGAGCCCGACGAGTTCACGGCTGTCTGCAGCTGTACCGGTTAGGCCCGCAGAGCTCAGAAGCACGGACCCCGTCTGCTCCGCGCTTCCTGCCAAGCCGAGTGCAGCCAGTGCGGTCACGGACTTGCCCGAACCGGACTCGCCGACGAGGGCGAGGATCCGGCCGGGAACGAGGTCGAAAGACACCTCACGGGTGATGGCCTTCGGTCCGAACGACACGCTGTGGTCACGATAGGACAGTGCAGCGCGGTCAGTCGGAACGGTCTCAGGCGACGGCGCAGAATCGGCAACCATGGATCAGCCCTTCAGCGATGCCTTGAAGTATACCGGGTAGGCGGGGAAGTCGCCGATGACGAAGTTCTCCACGTTCGACCCGTGCAGGTAGGAGTTCTTGTTATAGGTCAGCGGTACGATCGGCGCCTGCTCCATGATCGCCTTGTCGGCCTCGGCCCAGACCTTCTGCGCTGCGGTCGGGTCGACGGTCTCGGTGGCCTTCTTGATGAGGGCATCGACCTTCTCATCGGAGAAGTGCGAAATGTTGTAGTTGCCGTTGCCGATCTGTGAGGAGTCGAAGAGCGGAGCGATATTGCCGTTGGCCGATGGGAAGTCCGGCTGCCAGGAGCTCAGGGCGAGATCGTAGTCGCCCTTGGCATCCGTTGCGTCGGCGGAGAAGGTGTTCGAGTCGACGGATTTGATGGTCACCTTGATATCGGCGCGTGCCAGTGCTTCCTGGACAGCTTCTGCTTCGGACACGGAGGTGGCGTCATTGGCGACGAGCAGCTTGAGGTCACCGAGCTTCTCTCCGGATTCCTCGAGCAGGGACTTCGCCTTCTCCACATCGCCTTCCGGCTTCGCCTCGTACAGGTCGTAGTCGACGCGTCCGGGGATGCCTGGGGTGATGAGGGTCGAGGCGAAGTCGCCCGAGATCTCGCCTCCGGCGGCGATGCGGAACGTGTCCTTGTTCACCGCATAGTTGATCGCCTGACGAACCTTGACGTTGTCGAGTCCCTTCGAATCGTTGTTCATCGCCAGGTATGACAAAGCTCCGGGGCCTGAGGTGACCAGACGCGACTTCGCATTCGGATCGTTCTGCACCTGGGCGAGCTGAGCAGCGGGCACGAAGCTTGCCGAGAAGCCGTTCTTCGCATCCCCGGAATCGGAGATGAGCGCCTGCGCAGTCACCGAAGCATCCTGACCGAGTTTGAAGACGACTTCGTCGGGGCCGGCGGTGCGCACCGGATCGGTCTTCTCATCCCAATTGTCATTGCGGGTCAGCACCGCCTCGGCACCGGACTTGTTCGACTCGACCTTGTACGGACCCGATGCGATGGGATCGAGGCCGTATTTGCCCGGATCGTCCTTCGACTCGGGCACGGGGGAGAAGGCCGGCATCGACGCGATCCACGGGAAGTCGCCGAACGAGGAATCGAGGTGGAAGACGATCGTCTTCTCATCAGGAGTCTCGACGGACTTGAGCTCCTTGCCCTTGAACGGGCCCGCATAGTCATCGCCGCCCTCAAGCAGCGTCTTGTGATAGCTGAGCCCTCCGGAGAGTTCGGTGGAGAAGGAGCGTTCGATGCCGTACTTGATATCGGCCGAGGTGATCTCCGAGCCGTCTTCGTACTTCAGCCCGTCCCTCAGCGTGAAGGTCCAGGTCTTGCCGTCGTCGCTGGCTGTACCGGTGTCAGTGGCGAGATCCGGGACGACCTTCGCCTGTTTGCCTGGCTGGATGTCCCAGGTGGTCAGGCGGCGGTGGACGAACGACAGGGACGTGATCGCCAGGCCCTGGCTCTTGCCCGGATCGAAGTCCATGTCCGGGGCGTCGGAGAAGATGTTGAGCGTCCCGCCCTTGTGCGTTTCGCCGAGGGTGTTGGACTCCCCGCCGTCCTCGTTCAGTTCAGGGTTGGCATTGCAGCCGGTGAGGACGAGACCCAAGGACAGGGTGGCGGCGATGAGTGCTGCGCGTTTCATGGTGTGCCTTTCGGATGTGCGGCGCTGACTGCGTCGCGAAGTCGGTCAAGAGACGAATGAGGAGGAGAGCTGGTATCGACATCGCCGCCGAGGCGGCCCCGTGCGCATGTGTTCGTGTGCGGTGCTCATCGGCCGGTCACCGTTCATCGGACGGCCTTGATTCGCGGGTCGAGCAGCGAATAGCTGAGATCGGCCAGCAGGTTGGCGATGATGACGACGGCGGCTGCGAAGAGAGTCACACCGACGATGACCTGGATGTCGAGGTTCGACACCGATTCGAGCAGCAGAGTCCCGACTCCGCCGAGCCCGAAGACCTTCTCCGTGATCACGGCCCCGCCGAGGAGTCCGCCGATATCGATGGCGAAGAGGGTGGTCAGAGGAACCACGAGGTTGCGCAGGCCGTGTTTGCCGATCACCGTCGTTTCGGACAGTCCCTTGGCCCTGGCAGTGCGGATGAAGTCCTGGCTGAGCACTTCGAGCATCTGTCCGCGAGTGAGCCGGGCATAGATGGCGCCGTTGGCGATGGCGAGCACGATCCACGGCAGGATGAGGTGGAAGGCCCACATTCCGGGGTTCTCGGTGAACGGCACGTAGCCGCCGATCGGCAGCACATTGAGGGTGAAGCCGAAGAGGAGGATGCCGAGCAGCCCGAGCAGATAGGTCGGTGCGGAGATGCCGGTGATGGCGGCGCCCATGACCGTGCTGTCGGCGGCAGTTCCGCGTTTGAGAGCGGCGATGAGACCGGCGGCTATTCCGCCGATTCCCCACAGGACCGCAGCTCCGAGGGTGAGCGAGAACGTGATCGGCAGGCGGTCGATGACGAGATCGGTGACCGAATCGCGCAGACGGAACGAATACCCGAAGCAGGGTGCGTTGCAGTGGATTGCGGCCGCGCCCTCACCATAGGTGCGCCCGCCGACGATGCCGCCGAGGAAGTCGAAGAGCTGCTTCCACCAGGCCTGATCGACGCCGAGATAGCGCTCGACCTCGGCCAGACGTTCCGGGGAGCAGGGTTTGCCGCACGAATACTGTGCCGGGTTCGCAGGCATGAGGTAGAAGATCGCGAAGCACGCAGCGGCGATGATGAGCAGTACGAAGGCCGCGCCGAGGAGGCGCATGAGGATGAATTTCGTGCGGTTCATGCCTGCCCTCCCGCGCTCAGCGGATCAGTCGAGACGGGAGCAGCCGCGGGGGCCGCCTCGGTGCTGGTGGTTGTCGAGGCCTCAGCCTCGGACGGGTCGAGGGCATCGCGGAGGCCGTCGCCGAACATGTTGAATCCGAGCGTGACGAGGAACAGTGCCATTCCGGGGAAGATGAGATACATCGGGTCGACTTGGACCCAGCTGATGGCATCGGAGATCGATCGGCCCCATGACGGAGTGGGCGGGTTGACGCCGACGCCGAGGAAGGACAGCGCAGCCTCGGCGCCGATCTTGCCCGGAATCGACACTGTCGTGAAGACGATGATGGTGGCGAGGATGTTCGGAATGATCTCGCGGATGATGATGCGGCCGCTGCCGATGCCCTGCGCCGCGGCGGCGCGGACGAATCCGCGCTCCCGCAAGGACAGGGTCTCGCTGCGGACGACGCGGGCGATCGACGGCCAGCCGAAGAACCCGATGACGAGGATGAGCAGCAGCGGTCGGGGGACGCTGGCCGGGACCGTTGCGGACAATGCGATGGCGAAGATGAGGAACGGGAAGCCGAAGATGATGTCGGTCAGCCTGGAGAGCAGACGGTCAGCGACTCCACCGTAGAAGCCGGCGATGAGGCCGACGGCGACGCCGACGATGATGGACACCGCGGTGGAGGCAAGACCGATGAGCAGTGACACCTGCGCCCCATAGCTGACGATGGCGAAGAGATCTCGGCCCGTGCGGGGTTCGACGCCGAACCAGTGTTGAGCACTTACTCCGCCCAATGGTTCGGTCGGGGCTGTGTCAGGGCCGAGTGCATCCGGGTTGTAGGCATACGGGCTGTTGCCGGTGATCGCAGAGAATGCGGGAGCGAGCGCAGCGAGGGCGACGAAGAAGACGACGAGCGCGAGGCCGATCATGGCGGGACGGGACCGCCTCAGGCGCGTCCAGGCGGTGATGCGCTGACCGCGTGGGGGTGGTGCTTGAGCCATGTTCTGCTTTCTTCGACGGCGTCGCCGTTCTTGAGTCGAGCGGGTGTGCTCGGAGAAGGGCGGGTGCGACCCGGAGGTGGCCGGGTTCGGCTTGGTTGCCTGAACTGCTCAACAATTATTACTCCTGAATTCCTCCTGGGCAAAGTCTGGATGCTTTCTCGGTCTGCGGACGGTCGGCTCCCGTGGGCGGCGATCGGCCGGTCCGTCTGGGATCTGTGAGCCCTCTGCCTAGCCTGAGCGCAATCATTCGTGGGCATGGAGGGTGATCTGGACTACTGTGGATGTGTGACGAATTACAGATTCGAAGACTTCGAGCCCACCATCGACGAAGCCGCCGGCGAGCCGGATGAGCGCACCAAGGCGTACTTCGCCTCGACGAGTGTGGGCTTCCACGACCCGCGTTCGACGGATGCGGCCCTGGTGGGCAGGGTGAAGCGGGCGATCGCCGATGGGCGCAAGCTCACCGCCGTCTACGCCGACCAGGAGTTCGGCCACGGATTGGATTCGTCGATCCCGGTCGCGACCTTTGCCTGGTTCGAAAAACTCGTCAACGTCGGCGGCGGTCGGCTGGTCCCGGGTCACCTCATCACCTGGATCACGGTGCGACCGACCCACCGGCGGCGCGGTCTGCTGCGGTCGCTGATGACCACGGACCTCGCCGAGGCGAAGGCGGCCGGCTACCCGTTCGCCGCACTGACCGCGACCGAAGGCGGAATCTACTCGCGCTTCGGCTTCGGTGTGGCGACCTGGCTGCGTTCGATCGAGGTCGACACCTCTCCCGGCTTCAAAATGGTCCGCGAACCCGATCGCCGTGTCGAGATGTGCCTGCCCAGCGAGCTGCGCGAACTCGCTCCGAAGATCTACGACCGTTTCATGCGGACCTCGCCCGGGGCGATGGAGCGCCAGCAGACCTACATCGAACGCGCCACCGGCGCCCTGAACACTGAGACGGGCGAAGAGGACCGCGGCGTCCGCGCGGCCCTGCACTTCGACGAACAGGGCGAGCCCGACGGCTATGTGTCCTACAAGTTCGCCGGCTGGTCGAAGACCCCGCCGACCGTCGACATCATCGACTTCGTGGCCGTCACCGATGCGGCCTACGCCTCCCTGTGGTCGTTCCTCGCCGCCATCGACCTGTCGACCCGCGTGACCTTCGGCGAGTCCGCCGAATACTCCCCGCTGCCGTGGCTGCTCACCGATTCCAGGCGTGTGAAGACCGTCGCGAGCGAGGACAATATCTGGATCCGCATCCTCGACGTCAAGGCCGCACTCGAAGCCCGGCCCTGGTACGTGCCCGGAACGCTGACGATCGACATCGACGATTCCCTCGACCTCGCAGGGGGACGCTTCACGATCACCTCGGATGGTGAGAGCGCCGAGGTGACCCCTGCCTCCGATTCGACGCCGGCAGACCTGGGGCTCGGCATCGCCGAGCTCGGGTCCCTGTACCTCGGCGGCGCCGATCCCGTCATCCTCGCGCGGGCCGGACGCATCGATGAGCAGACGCCGGGATCCGCCGTACTCGCCAGCGCAATGTTCAGCCTCGGTCGGGCACCGTATTCTCCGAACGGATTCTGAGCACGCCGCGGATTCTGAGCAACCCGAACGGTCTGTTGAGCGATTCTTCCCAGAATCTGAGACCTTGTGAAGGAATCCTGAAAGTCTCATAAGGTGGACGCGTCCCGGACGCAACAGGAGGAAATCAGTGCCCAAGCCCGTCGTGCTCATCGCCGAAGAACTGTCACCGGCCACCATCGAAGCTCTCGGAGGAGACTTCGAGATCCGTCACACCGAGGGCGCCGACCGATCCCAGCTCCTGCCCGCCATCGCCGACGCCGATGCGATCCTCGTCCGGTCTGCCACGCAGGTCGACGCCGAAGCCATCAACGCTGCGAAGAAACTCAAGGTCATCGCCCGCGCCGGCGTCGGACTCGACAATGTCGATGTCCCCGCGGCCACCTCGGCGGGTGTCATGGTCGTCAACGCACCCACGTCGAACATCATCTCCGCAGCCGAGCTGACGATGGCCCACATCCTCGGCTCGGCTCGCTACTTCGGTGCCGGAAACACCTCGCTGAAGGCGGGGGAGTGGAACCGGAAGAAGTACACCGGCGTCGAACTCTACGAGAAGACCCTGGGCATCGTCGGCCTCGGCCGCATCGGCGGACTCGTCGCCGAACGCGCGAAGGCCTTCGGCATGCGACTCGTCGGCTACGACCCCTACATCACCCAGGCCCGCGCGGCTCAGATGGGCGTCGAGGTCCTCGACCTGCCCGGTCTGCTCGCCGTGTCCGACTTCGTCACCGTGCACATGCCGAAGACGCCGGAGACGGTCGGCATGATCAGCACCGAGGAGCTCAAAGCCGCCAAGCCCGGAGCCCGGTTCATCAACGTCGCCCGCGGCGGCATCATCGACGAGGCAGCCCTGGCCGAGGCTGTGGCCAACGGCGAGGTCGGCGGTGCCGGAATCGACGTCTGGAACGTCGAACCGCCGGAGCACTCGGCACTCATGGATCTCGATGCCGTCAACGTCACCCCGCATCTGGGCGCCTCGACTCATGAGGCCCAGGAGAAGGCCGGCGTCGCCGTGGCGAAGTCCGTGCGCAAGGCCCTGGCCGGGGAACTCGTCCCCGACGCGGTCAACGTCGCAGGTGGCGCCATCCACGAGGATGTGCGCCCGGGCATTCCCCTGGCCGAGCGTCTGGGCCGGGTCGTCAACGCTCTGGCGGACTCCTCGGTCACGCACTTCAAGGTCGAGGTCAACGGCGAGATCGCCGACAAGGACGTCTCCGTCCTCAAGCTCTCCGCGCTCAAAGGCCTGTTCAAGGACGTCGTGTCCGATCAGGTCTCCTATGTCAACGCTCCGCTGCTGGCCGAAGAGCGTGGAATCGGCGTCGAGCTCGTCACCGATCCGTACTGCGAATCGTTCCGCAACATCACCCGACTTACCGCGACGACGAGCACCGGGCAGCGCATCTCCGTGTCCGGCACGGTCACCGGTCCGAAGCTCGTGCAGAAGCTCACCGAGGTCGACGGCTACTCGCTCGAGATCGAACTGACCGACAACCTGCTGATCTTCCGCTACGAGGACCGTCCGGGAATCATCGGTCAGCTGGGTCTGGCGCTCGGTGCGAACAACGTCAACATCGCGGGAATGCAGGTCTCGCCTGCGTCGACGAGCAACGAGGCGCTGTCCGTGCTCGCCGTGGATTCGGTCGTCTCGGACGAGGTCGTCAAGGCCGTGGCCGGTGCCGTGAACGCCTCGGCCTTCACCGGCGTCTCGCTCCAGGAGGACTGAGCCCCTCAGCAGCTGGACCCGTTCACCCCGCAAGCCACAGAGCGAAGCGGGGTGAACGGGTCCTCTGCGCTGTCAGGGTCCAGAATTCGTCGACGAGAACGGCGACGGCGATGCCGATGAAGGCACCGGCGATCGTGTCGGTGAGCCAATGGACCTGGAGCGCTGTCCGAGACCACATCATGCCGAGGATCCAGATCCCGGCGAGGATGAACGACCAATGGAAGCCCATCCTCGGTGCTTGTGCTTGTGCTTCCTGGGCTGTCGATCCGCGCAGCTGATGACGGCGGCAGGCGATGATGGCCAGACTCATGGCCAGTGCGGCGGCGCCCATCGAATGCCCCGAGGGATAGGAGAACCCCAAGGATTCGTAGAGCTGGTCGCCGGGGCGCAGCCGGGTGACGATGGCCTTGAGGATCTCCGAGGCGGCGATGCCGGCGAGCATTGTAGTGACGAGGAAGAGCGCCGAGCGCAGGCGTCTGCGCAACACGAAGACGCCTGTGAGCAACGCGGTGCAGATGACCACACCCGTGCCGCCGCCGACCTCGGCGAGGACGACGGCGATCCAATACGGCACCGAGCCTCTATCGAGGCCGACGAACTCCAACCAGGACTGATCGACCGGGGTGGGCCCGATGCGCTCGAAATGCAGCCACAGTCCGAAGGCGATGACGAGCAGGACGGCGGGCAGTGTTGCCCACAGCAGCCAAGGCGGCTGTCGGCTCAAGCGTTCCAGAGACCGTAGGCGTCGGCCATGGACGCGATCTTCTTGGCGCGGGCCAGGCGCGGCAGGTAGGAGCCGTCGGTGATCTCGGATCCGCCTTCGGCGGCTTCGAGCATCTGGCGGGCCCAATCGCGTTCGTCTTCGCTCGGGCTCATGGCCTCGTTGAGGGTGTTGACCTGGTCGACGGTGAGGACGAGCTTTCCGGTCATGCCCATCATATGTGTGACTTCGGCATCGGCCCAGACCTTCTCATCATCGGCATCGGCGGCCGAAGGGCCGTCGATGGGTCCGGGAAGGCCGCCCATGCGAGAGGCGATCGTCAGGCGTGAGCGGGCATAGGCCAGAGCCATCGGATCGCCGGAGAAGCCGGTGTCCTTGCGGAAGTCATTGGTGCCGAAGGCCAGACGGAAGGTGCCGGGCGCCTCGGCGATGCGGGTGGCGTTCTCCACTCCGCGGGCCGATTCCAAGAGGGCGAGCACGGGCAGGCCGGCCTTCGCGCGCATCGCGGTGTAGGACACCTGCTCAGGGCGTTCGGTCTCGGGCAGCATGACTCCGCGCAGGCCCGGAAGCATGGCGACGGCGGCGAGGTCGTCGGCCCAGAACTCGGATTCCATCTTGTTGATCCGCACCCAGGCGGACATTCCCGAGTCGAGGGCGCGCACGACATTGTCGCGGGCTTCGATCTTCTTGTCATCGGCGACAGAAGCCTCGAGGTCGAAGATGACGGAATCCGCTTCCGAGGTCTGCGCAGGAGTGAACAGTTCCTCCCTCGCAGCATTGACGAGCAGCCAGGACCGGGAGAGTTTGGCGGGCAGAGCTGCGGCGCGGGCGTTGCGGATGATTTCGGTCAATGATCGACTTTCTCTCGGGGCTGGGTGCGGTTGGCCCCCACGGGGTTTGGGGTGCTGTCTCCATTTTCGTCCCTGCGGCGTCGGATGTGTAGCCGAGAACAGTGATTGAGACGTGAATTTGTTCATGTCGGCACACGGAGCGCGGGGCAGCGGCGGGTGCGGCGGTCGTCGTCCGAAGTGTTCGCGCCACTGTTGCGCCGACGTCGCTGCATCTCCGCCCCTCTGCGACGGCGCAGACGACGGTTCACATTGTAAGACGCTGTAGTTGTATCGTGAGATTGAGTCCTATTCTGTGAGCATGAAGTTCTCAATCGCAGTCATGCCCGGAGATGGAATCGGCAACGAGGTCGTCCCCGAAGGCCTCAAAGTCCTCAAGCGCGCCATCGAGGTGTCCGGCGAGCCCGTCGAGCTCGAGCTCACCGATTACAAGGTCGGTGCTCAGCGCTATCACGAGACCGGTGAGACGCTCACCGACGAAGAGCTCGAATCGCTGCGTGAACATGATGCCATCTTCTTCGGCGCCTGCGGAGATCCGTCCGTGCCCTCCGGCGTGCTCGAGCGCGGAGTCATCCTCAAGATGCGCTTCGGGCTGGGGCATGCTGTGAACCTGCGTCCCTCGAAGCTGTTCGCCGGAGTCACCAGCCCGCTGGCCGAGCCCGGGAAGATCGACTTCGTCGTCGTCCGCGAGGGCACCGAGGGCTCGTACACCGGATCCGGCGGTTCCGTGCGTACGGACACGCCGCAGGAAGTCGCGACCGAGGTCTCGGTCAACACCTGGTACGGCGTCGAGCGCGCCGTCCGCGATGCCTTCGCCCGTGCTCAGGCGCGGAACAAGAAGCTCACCTACGTGCACAAGCACAATGTCATGGTCCACGCCGGTCACCTGTGGCGTCGCGTGGTCGAGGAGGTCGGGCAGGAATTCCCCGAGGTGGCCGTCAACTACGAGCACACCGATGCGTGCACGATCTACATGGTCACGAATCCCGAGCGCTACGACGTCATCGTCACCGACAACCTCTTCGGTGACATCCTCACCGACCTCGCAGCCGCGGTCACCGGCGGAATCGGTCTGGCAGCCTCGGGGAACCTCAATGTCGAAGGAACGGCGCCGAGCCTGTTCGAACCGATCCACGGGTCCGCTCCGGACATCGCCGGGCAGCAGATCGCCGACCCGACCGCCTCGATCCTTTCGGGGGCGCTCATGGCTTCCCATCTGGGGCTCGAGACCGTGGCCAAGGCGATCGAGACGGCCGTGGAGGCCGACCTCGCCGAGCGCGACGGTACGAAGCGGTCCACCGCCGAGGTGGGCGACGCGATCGCGGCACGCCTCGGCTGACCGGATCGACCGGCTCTGCGAGGGGGCGAGTGGGTGACCATGGGGTCACCTCTGCGAGGGGGCGGATGGGCAACCATGGGGTCACCTCTGCGAGGATGAACCCAGCCGAGCGACACCCGATTTCAGGTTTGACGACATCACCCCGGTGCGACGAGCGCCGGGGTGATGGACTACCCTGAAAGTGTCACTCATCACAAGTGAGAAAAGAGTTTTCATGACAGATTTCACCGTTCTTAAGAACCTCCAGCCGCAACCCGAGCTGGTGCGCGAGAACATCAAGAAGGATCCCGGCTTCGGCCAGTACTTCACCGACCATATGGCGCACATCCGCTATACGATCGATGACGGTTGGCAGGGACACGAGGTCCGGCCGTATGGTCCGCTGCTGCTCGACCCGGCAGCTGCCGTCCTCCACTATGCCCAGGAGATCTTCGAGGGGCTCAAGGCCTACCGTCATGCCGACGGATCGGTATGGACGTTCCGACCCGAGCGCAATGCCGCGCGCATCAACAAGTCTGCCGAGCGTCTCGCGCTGCCGCAGCTGCCCGAAGAGGACTTCATCAACTCGCTCAAGCACCTGGTCAGCCTCGATCAGGTATGGGTTCCGACGCCGGAGTCGGACGCCGATGAGTCGAGTCTCTACCTGCGGCCGTTCATGATCGCCACGGAGCGGTTCCTCGGCGTGCGGGCCAGCCACGAGGTCGACTACTACGTCATCGCCTCACCGGCCGGACCCTACTTCTCCGGCGGCATCAAGCCGGTGTCGATCTGGCTCTCGCCGAAGCTCAAGCGCGCCGGCGCGGGCGGCACCGGATTCGCCAAGTGCGGCGGCAACTATGCATCGTCGCTGGTGGCGACCAACGAGGCGGCCGCCAAGGGCTGCCAGCAGGTGCTGTTCACCGACTCAGTGGAGAACAAGTACATCGACGAGCTCGGCGGCATGAACCTCATGCTCGTGACGAGGAGCGGCAAGCTGCTCACCCCGGCGCTGAGCGATTCGATCCTCGACGGCGTCACCCGCCGTTCGCTGCTCGAACTGGCACCTCAGCTCGGACTCGAGGCCGAAGAGCGTCAGATCTCCATCGAGGAGTGGCGCGAGGGTGCGGCCAGCGGCGAGATCGTCGAGGCGTTCGCCTGCGGCACCGCCGCGGTCATCACGCCGATCAGTAAGCTCGTCAGCGAAGACTTCACCATCGACCATGGTGAAGAGGCCGGTGAGAAGACCATGGAGCTGCGCAAGACGCTGCTCGGCATCCAGTACGGACGCGTCGAGGACAAGAACAACTGGCTCGTGCGGCTGGCCTGAGGGGCGGGGCTCTGGAGGGCCGGGCGTCGCGATGATCGCGGAGTCCGGCCCTTTGTGTCGGTCCGTCTGCTGTTGCGGAGCCGTTGATTACGGGGTGACCGGTCGGCAGTTATTTTACTCAGCTGTGCGTTAAATGGGGTACTGTGTCTTCGTGCACACGACCACCTCGGCGTCGGTACCGACAGCCTCCGAAGTCATCGCTCACCTGCCATGGAAGTGGCGCACCCAAGGTGCCATCTTCATCATCGGCGGGCTCGGTTTCATGTTCGACGCATGGGACGTCGCCCTCAACGGATTCCTCATTCCGCTGCTCAGCGACTATTGGAGTCTCACCGTCGGCCAGGCCGCCTGGATCGCGACCGCCAACCTCATCGGCATGGCACTTGGTGCCTTCATTTGGGGCGGCATCGCCGACGTCATCGGTCGGAAGAAGGCCTTCACTCTCACGCTCCTCGTGTTCTCGATCTTCACCGTCGCCGGAGCCTTCGCGCCCGCATATGGGTGGTTCATCCTCTTCCGCTTCTTTGCGGGATTCGGGCTCGGCGGATGTATCCCCGTCGACTACGCCCTCGTCGGGGAGTTCACTCCCAGCCGTCACCGCGGACGCGTGCTCACGGCTATGGACGGCTGGTGGCCGATCGGCGCCTCGCTCTGTGCGTTCGTGTCGGCTTACCTCCTCGGCTTCGGGGACTGGCGCCTGATCATGCTCGTCATGATCGTGCCGGCTCTGTTGACGGTGGCGGTGCGTTTCGGGATTCCGGAATCACCTCTCTATCTGGCCTCGGTCGGACGCTACGCAGAGGCCGATGCGATCATCAAGCGACTGGTCGAGCGCACCGGCGCCGACGTGCGTGAGTGGACACACGAGCCGGTCGGAGGGACTGCTGCGACGCCGACCTCGAGTGCAGAGCCCAAGGTAGGTGGGCAGCTGCGTGCGGCCAGTGGTCAGCTGGTGCAGCTGTGGCAGCATTCCGCGAGAACGACTCTCGTCGCCTGGTCGCTGTTCGTCTCCGTCCTTCTTGTCTACTATGCGGCGCTGACATGGCTGCCGGGGATCCTCAAGAAGCAGGGGCTGGCCGATCAGGCGGCATTCCTCGTCACCGGGTCGATGACAGCGGTGGGCATCCTCGGTGTGATCGTCTCCGCGCTCATCGTCGAACGATTCGGTCGCAAATGGGTGCTCGGGGTCTCGTCGATCGTGGCCGCGATCCTCCTCGTCGGATCGGCAGTGTTCATCGAAGCCTCCGGCGCCGACCTCACCTGGACTGCGAAGGCCGCAATCATCGGGTTCGGCTTCGTCATCCAGATCGCCATCCCGACGCTCTACACCTACGTCTCCGAGCTCTATCCCACCCGCCTGCGCGGATCCGGATTCGGATGGGCGTCGGCAGCGTCTCGACTGGCGACAGGAATCGCCCCGATCGTCTTTGGTGCGTTCATGTGGCCCGTGCTCGGACTGGCGCTGACGTTCGTCCTCACCGGCGCGCTTGTGGTCGTCGCCGTGCTGCTCATGGGCTTCCTCGCCCGAGAGACGACCGGCGAAGAACTGAGCTGAGGCAGCCGCGAAAGCAGCGGGGCAGTTCCACCTCGAACCGATTGGCAACGGATCTGCTTCCATGAAGCTGTGACCTGCACAGATGGTCGCGCGAAATCTCGTGTCAGTGGCGAACGATAGTGTTCTGGACATGGAGGCAAAGCCGGTTCCAGACGTGCTCACCGAGATCGCTCGGTGGTGTGAGAGCCTGTCCGAAATGCCTCCTGCCGCGACCGAGGAAGAGGCGATCGATCGCATCACGGCTCTCGAGGAGCTGACTTCCGCCTGCGCCGCCGCGCAGGCCCGCGAATCCCTGACGTTCGATACGCACCGCAGGAATCGGGAAGCCGAAGACGGGATCCCGAGCAAGAAGCAGGGCCTCGGAGTCGGTGCGGAGATCGGCTTAGCCAGAAAGGTCTCCCGGCACCGTGGCAACGCGCTGCTCAAATTCTCTCGGACCCTGCTCTTGGATCTGCCCAATGTCTACAGGGCGATGAAAGGTGGCGACATCTCGGAGGAGAAGGCCCGCACGGTCGCAAAGGAATCCGACTGGCTTCCCCGGGAGAAGAAGCACGAGCTCGACGAGCAGATGGCCGGACGCCTGGCCGAGGTGGGTGTGAGGCGACTGGGCAACGAAGTGAGGGCTCTCGCACAGAGACTCGATCAGAAGGCTGCAGTCGACCACCTCGAGCGCTGTATCGAGGAGCGCTCGGTCAGTGTGCGTCCGGCACCGGGAAATATGGCGTATCTGACCGCTTTGCTGCCGATGCCGCAGGCTGTCGCCGCATTCGCCAACCTCAAGAAGTCGGCGCAGACTGCCATCGCCACCGGCAGAGCCGACGGTCGAGGTCAGAATCAGATCGCTGCGGATCTCTTGGTCGAGCGACTGACCGGGCAGGCTGCTGCTGCGGCAGTGCCCACTGAAGTCCACCTCATCATGCAGGAAAGCAGTCTGTTCGGGCCCGGGGAAGAATCGGCATGGTTCCCCGGAGTCGGCCCGATCCCGGCACAAGCCGCCAGGGCCGCCGTTGCCGAGAACGAGGCCGCCACCTTCATCCGCAGGCTCTACACTCGGCCCGAAGACGGGCAGCTCGTGAGGATGGACTCGCGCCGCAGGGAATTCTCCGGGCTGCTTCGACGCATGGTCGTCTTCCGCGACGACGTCTGCCGCTCGCCGTGGTGCGAGGCCCCCATCCAGCACGCCGATCATGCCGACGCGGCTGCCGGCGGCGGCGAAACCGAGTGGGACAACGCCTCTGGACTGTGCGCCGCCTGCAACTATCTCAAAGAGCTCAGAGGGTGGCGCCACAAGGCAACTGCCGACTCCCTCGAGGTCGTCACACCGACCGGTCACCACTACAAAACCCGCACCAAACCACTCAGCGGTCCCGATCCCGGATGCGCCTCCGGTCAGGACGGGGGACTCGGTGCGAGGCATGGCCCCGGCCAACAGGATCCTCCTGATCAGGAGCACGATCGGGAACGGCCGCAACTTCCCGGTCGACAACACGGTCCCGAGCCGGGACGAGACTATGGCCCCGAACCGGGACGAGGGCCCGTTCAAGCAGCGGAGGCGACGGCGTCGACCGGTGACGGACCTCGTGCCGCGCCGCTCGGCGAGGAAACACGTGCCGCGCCGCCCGGCGAGGGAACCCGTGCCGCGCCGCCGGACGACGGACCTCGTGCCGTTCCCCCGAGCGACCGTGACGGTGCTTCACCAGACGAAGCCGAACACGCGTTCTCGGTGCTGATCCCATGGCGGTACGTTCGCCGGACCTCGCAGCCGGCAATTGTCGAAGTTGGCGGAACCACTATCGGAATCGATATCTTTGATGCCGACGAACGCCCGATGAGCCCCACCGAAGAACTACTCTGCGCCGCAATCCTCGAACACCGAGGCAGGCTGTGAACCGAGTCTGCCGAAGCGATGATAAGTGGTCACCGAATGTTCAACTGCCCGCTCCATCACGGGACTATGGTGATAGTCATGAACGACCTCAACGGGCAGCCGTCGCCCGCTGACCACATCGCGCCCTCCGGCCGCGCAGACGTTCCCGCGGTCGAAATCGTGTGGGGGATGCCGACGGGAATGGGGCCGTTGTGGCAGGGCATGCCCTCGGGGCCGGGAATCACCGGAGTCCTCCCGCCCCGCAACGAGGTCGAAGCAGTCTATGGGGCCGCTGCCGCCGAGCCGCCGCTGAACGAGGACCCGAGGTTTGCGGCAGTGTTCGCCGACGTCTACGAAGTCTCCGTCCGCAACGGGCAGGTCCTCATGACATTGACGCGGACCCAGCCCGACGGACGGCTGAGCTCATTCGCCTACGGCCACCATTGGAAATGGGAAGAACAGAAATATCCGTGGGCATTCGAACTGCAGCGCCGCCTCGGCGTGGCTTCGACCGAACTCGAATCGACCTTCGCTCTCAACCTGCTCGCCCGTGATCCGAACCGGCGCGAACGAGGTTTGGGACGGCGCACTCTCGAGGCGTGGATCGGGGAGGTCGGACGTTTCGGCTGTTGGCTGCAGACCGACGATATCGACAGCCCGGCACGACGGCTCTACGAGGAACTCGGCTTCACCGAACTCGGCCACGGGCCCGAAGCACCCAACGGGCACCCCGGCTTGGTCATGTTCCGCCGCCCGCGGTGAGAAATCCTCGGCAGAACAGTTTCTCGTCAGCGGCGACACGTGGCCGCGTCGGCGGCGGTCACTAGGATGGGAGCATGCGTGAAGAAGACTCCTCGAAGGCGGCCTCGACGGTGAACGCCGAACTGCCCGACGACGAAAACCTCTGGCTCGAAGACATCTACGGCGAGGAGCAGATCGCCTGGGTGAAGGACCAGAACGCGAAGACCCTCGAACGTTTTCACGACGGCCTCTTCGACGACATCTCCGGTGATCTGCGCACTGCGCTGGACTCCGACGACCGCATCCCGATGGTCACCAAACGCGGTGATCACTTCTATAACTTCTGGCGGGACAAGACGAACCCGAAGGGCTTGTGGCGACGCACCTCCTGGGACAGCTACCGCACGGCCACTCCCGACTGGGAGGTGCTGCTCGACCTCGACGAACTGGCCGCAGAGGAAGACACCGCCTGGGTCTGGTCAGGAGCGATGGCGCGCCGCAGCGACAACCGCCGCGCACTCGTCCTCCTGTCCCCGGACGGAGGCGACTCACACCGAGTCCGCGAATTCGACCTCGACGACCGCGCCTTCGTCGACGGCGGCTTCGACATCCCCGCCGCCAAGACACGGTTGGCCTGGCTCGACGACGACACCGTGCTCGTCGCCACCGAAACCGACGCCGACTCACTGACGACCTCGTCCTACCCACGCCAAGCCCGAGCGCTCCGCCGCGGTCAGAGCCTCGACGACGCCCCGATCGTCGCCGAAGTGCCGCGCGACCACGTGGCGATCTTCGTCGGCAGCGACATCCGCCCCGACACCGAGGCCACCGACCGCGCCGTCATCATCGACGCCATCGACTTCTTCAACTCGACGATGAGCTTCCTCGACCTCGCCGACATCACGGGCGCAGACGGTTCGCTGTCAGCCGAACCGACGGCATGGGCCGACGCGCTCAACAGGGTCGACGTCCCCACTGACGTCGAGGTCGGCTTCGAGCGCGACCTCGTGCTCTTCCGACCCCAGTCGACGTGGACGTCCGCCACCACCGAGGTGGCCGCCGGCGGCCTCGCCATCGCCGATATCGATGCGGTCAAGGCAGGCGAGATCGCTCCGCGCGTGATCTTCACCCCCGACGCCCACACCTCCCTGCAGTCCTTCACCTTCACCCGGGACTACCTCGTGCTCGAGCTGCTCGCCGACGTACAGTCGAAGCTCACGGTCCTCGACCTGAACAACGACTTCGCCGAATCCGCACTGCCCGGAGTCCCGGCCAACCATATGGTCGGCCTCGGCGCGGTCGACAAGTACGACCCGGCCACCGCCAACGACTTCTGGATGGTCAGCACCGGCTTCCTCACGCCCTCGACATTGTCGTACGGCACCCTGGGCCCCTCGGACGAAGCTGCGGGAACGAAGGAGTCCACCATCGAGGTGATCAAGTCAGCCCCGGCGATGTTCGATGCTGAAGGGCTGAGCGTCGAACAGCACTTCGCCACCAGCGCCGACGGGACGAAGATCCCGTACTTCCAGATCGGAGCCGACGACCTCCCGCTCGACGGAGAGAATCCCACCCTGCTCGACGGCTACGGCGGCTTCGAAGTCAGCCGCACTCCCGGATACTCACCCGTCGTCGGCATCGGCTGGCTCAGCCGCAGCACCACCGGCAACACCCTCCCGGCAGGTCGCCGAGGCGTCTATGTCCTCGCGAACATCCGCGGCGGAGGCGAATACGGACCCGAATGGCACACCTCGGCGATGCGGGAGAACCGCATGCGCTGTTATGAGGACCACTCGGCCGTGGCACGCGATCTCATCGCCCGCGGAGTGACGAGCCCGAAGACGCTCGCCTGCGCCGGCGGATCCAACGGGGGCCTGCTGGTGGGCAATATGCTCACCCAATATCCCGAGCTCTTCGGTGCTGTGTCCTGCGGCGTTCCGCTGCTGGACATGGCCCGATACACGAAGCTCAGCGCCGGCTATTCGTGGAAGGCCGAGTACGGAGACCCGGACGTGGCCGAGGACTGGGCGTTCATCAGAGAGTTCTCTCCCTACCACCTCCTCGAGGACGGTCAGGCCTATCCGCCGGTGCTGTTCTGGACGGCCACGTCGGATGATCGGGTGGGGCCGGTGCAGGCACGAAAGATGGCCGCCCGGATGCAGGCGGACGGAATCGAGAACGTGTGGTTCTTCGAAGACACCGAAGGCGGACATTCCGCCGCTTCGGACAATGAACAGACCGCATTCACCCGGGCGCTGAGCTACCGGTTCATGTGGAACGCACTGACAGGGGAGTAGGTTGGGAGACATGACGAACGAGACGCAGCACTTCCACGGCGAATACAAGGTCATCGGCGGCAAACTCGTCGTCGCCGATGTCACCACCGACGGCAAGTCCATCACCGAGGTGAAGATCTCCGGGGACTTCTTCCTCGAACCCGAGGAAGCCTATTTCGACCTGGCACCGGCCCTCGTCGGCGCCAGCGTCACTGCCGATAATGCGGCGCTGCGCGGCCGCCTCGACGAGGCTCTGGCCGGCTACGGTTCGGAATTGGCGATGCACGGCTTCTCCACCGCCGATATCGCCACCGTCGTGCGACGGGCGCTGGGTTCGGCGGCGAACTTCACTGACTTCGACTGGGAGGTCATTCGCGGCGAGGTGCTGCCGACTCAGCTCAATGTGGCACTTGATCAGGTCCTGCTCGAGGAAGTTGCGGCAGGTCGTCGTCAGCCGACTCTGCGGTTCTGGGAGTGGGAGGACACGGCCACCGTCATCGGGGCCTTCCAGTCCTACGTCAACGAGCTGCGGCCCGAAGGCGTGGAGAAGTACGACGTCCAGGTCGTGCGTCGCATCTCGGGCGGAGGTGCGATGTTCATGGAAGGCGGCAACTGCATCACCTATTCGATGTTCGTCCCGCCTGCCCTCGTCGCCGGCCTCGACTATGAGGAGTCGTATGTGTTCCTCGACCAGTGGGTGCTCGCGGCTCTCAAGACCCTCGGCGTTGAGGCGTTCTACAAGCCGATCAACGACATCTCCTCGACCGGAGGCAAGATCGGCGGTGCCGCACAGAAGCGCAATCGCGACGGCACGCTGCTCCACCACGCGACGATGAGCTACGACATCGACGCGGACAAGATGGTCGAAGTTCTGCGCATCGGCGAAGCGAAGATCTCCGACAAGGGAGTGGCGAGCGCGAAGAAGCGCGTCGATCCGCTGCGGAGTCAGACCGGTGAGGCGCGCAAAGACATCATCGATGTCATGGCGGACACCTTCGCCACCCGCTACGGGGCCACTTACGGCACCTACACGGATGAGGAACTCAAGCGGGCCCAGGAACTCGTCGATGAGAAGTTCGGAACCGAGAAGTGGACGCACCGAGTGCCGTGAGCACCTCTGAATCCACCGCTTTCCGGGGCACGATCGTGGCCCTCGGCGGTGGTGGATTCTCGATGTCCGAGACCGGGGAATCGGCCATTGATGACGAGCTGGTGCGCATGGCCGCCAGACGGATCCGCGGCGGCGCTGAGGACGAGGCCGGTGCTCAGAGCGGCTTCGGCGCCTCTGTTGGACTCCCGAACGTCTGCTTCGTCCCGACGGCATCCGGTGACAGCCGCGACTACATCGAGCGGTTCGAAGCGGCATTCGAGGCGCGGGCACGAACCCATGTCCTCTCCCTGTTCGTGCAGAGTCCGTGGGACTACCAGGATCCGGCGATGCTGCTCGACATGGACCTCATCTACGTCGGCGGCGGCTCCACGGCGAACCTGCTCAGCCTCTGGCGGAGGCATGGCGTCGACCAACGGATGAGAGAAGCGGCCGCAGGAGGAACGATCCTCGCCGGCATCAGCGCCGGTGCGAACTGCTGGTTCGAAGCATCCTCGACGGATTCGTTCGGTCCGCTGGCACCGCTGAACGACGGGCTCGGATTCCTGCGGGGGAGTGCCTGCCCGCACTTCCATGGAGAACCAGGACGGAAGGAATCCTTCCGGGAATGGATCGCCCAGGGCCGGCTTCCGGGCCCCGGAATCGCCATTGATGATCATGCCGCGGTCGTGTACGTCGACGGTGCGGCCACCTCGGTGATGGTGGAATCCGCGGGGGCGCAGGCGTTCGTCGTTGATACGGGCGGTCGCCTGCACAACCTCGACGAACAGGCCTCCGTCGCACCTGTCAGCCAAGAGGGTTGAGGCGAGGAGAATTTCGGTGCGGACCGGTCGCCGCAACCAGCCGGGCTGTCTGTAGGATTGGGAATCAATCACGTCCCCTTCACTAGGAGAGCCATGCGCCAGGTCGAACCGTCCGTTGAACTGCTCGCCAAGCCCAATATCGATTGGGAAGCGATGAGGACTTACCTCGACGAGGTGGGCGGAACCTCCTGGGCGGACCGGGTCGAAGATGCGGAATCTCCCGACGCCGAGGATCTCCTCGAGTTCTCCGGACGCATGTGCTATCGCTCGTGGGAGCCGGGACTCAACCCGAACGTCTCGCGGGTGCGCACCGATTCCGCGCAGTACCTCGGCAACGTCGTGAAGTCCCAGCACGGATCCGTGCTCGAACACGCGAACTTCACCTTCGTCCTCCACAACGTTTCGCGCGTGCTCACCCACGAACTTATCCGCCACCGCGCAGGATCGGCGTTCTCGCAGGAATCGCTGCGCTACGTCCGCCTCACGGACATCCCGTTCTGGTTCCCCGAGTGGGCCCGCGAAGATCCCGAACTCATGGAACGCAGCCTCAAGGTCCTCGACACCCTCGAGGAGCACCAGCAGTGGATGGCCGATCATTTCGAGCTTGACGAGGAGGGCACGAAGTTCTCCCACAAGAAGCACATGACCTCGTTCATGCGCCGCTTCGCCCCCGAGGGCCTGGCCACCGGAATCGTCTACACCGCGAACCTGCGTTCTCTGCGCCACGTCATCGAAATGCGCACTGCGAAGGGCGCTGAAGAGGAGATCCGCCTCATCTTCAACAAGATCGGCGAGGTCATGCGCGAAGAGGCACCGGCAGTCTTCGCCGACTACGAAGTCGTCGACGGAGAATGGATCCCCGGCACGCGCAAGGCCTGAGACCACGCGCGGCCTGTTGCGAAGCGTCCGGAGACCTCCGAGCGCCTCACACCTACAGACACCTGAACCGCCCAGCCACACCTGACGCCGACGTCAGACAGATTTCAGGAGGAACCGTCATGGCAGATATCTACGCAGCTCAGCTCAATCCCGGCAAGCTCGAGGTCGTCACCGACTGGGTTGCCAAGCAGGACTGGGCCGCCGAGCTCGACCTCGCGGCGAACCCGCTCGAGACTGTTACCGCGTACCGCTTCGACGACCCTGCCGGCGAAGTGGGCATCGAGATCCACATAGTGAAGAGCGGCGACCAGCTGCTGCAGGTGCCGCTGACCTACCGCGGAGAACCGCTCGAAGGCGCCGACGAAGCATTCGTGGCGAACATGGATCACTCGGTGCTCGGCAAGCGGTGGGTCTACGCCGGCATGGGCGACCCGCTGTTCCGGCAGCGCCTCGACCACACCATCGCCACCGCGTCGACCGCAGCGAAGCAGTACCGCGTCGATGCTGAGGGCAACCGGGGCGAAGAGATCACCGAGGTGGCCCACGCCTTCGGGACGGGACCTCTGCCGGGTGCCGGCGACGTCGAGATCCTCTACCGCCTGTCGCCCGAGTCTCCGGCGGAGAAGTCCGACGCCGGTCTGCTGTTGGGCCGCTGGGATGGCCAGGACACGAATGTCGTCCTCGCCATCATGGTCTGAGGGCTCGTCAGCACGATCTGAGGGACTCGACCCAGCACCGAACTGGACAAGTGACTGACAGCAGGGGAGGAATCGGAACTCATGAGCAGCGACTGCATCTTCTGCCAGATCGTCGCAGGTGACGCACCGAGTGCGTCGATCGCCGAGACCGAGTCGACCTTCGCGTTCATGGACATCCAGCCCGGGTCGGACGGGCATCTGCTCGTCGTGCCGAAACGTCACAGCACGGACCTGCGGGACATCCCGGCCGAAGATCTGTCTGCGGTGGCGCTCGAATCCCAGCGCATCGCCAAGCACGCTTTCGATGCATGGGGAGCCGATGGCGTCAATCTCCTCAACTGCTGTGGTGCCGAGGCGTGGCAGACGGTATTCCACTTCCATATGCACGTCATTCCGCGCTACCGGGATAGGGACAAAGACCACCTGCGGCTGCCGTTCGAACCCGGTATCCGCGGCGATCAGGAGCTCATCGGATCTCTGGCCGCGAGTATGCGGGAGTCACTCGGCTACGAGTGAGGCATTGCCGTGACCGCCGCCGTTGCGCTCAACCTCGCCGAGGCGAGGCTCAGTGCCCGGGCCGTCGGCCGTCTCACCTGGCCAAGTCGATGATCGTCATCCCCGCCGAGGCAGAGGGTGACCCCATCGCCTCCATCGCCGCGGGCGCCTCGTCGAGTCCGATGACAGTAGTGACCAGCTCCTGCGGACGCAATCGTCCCTGAACGACAAGGTCCACGAGCTCTGGGTACTCGGCCGCAGCCATTCCGTGCGAGCCGAGCACGCTGAGCTCGAGAGCGATCACGCGCGGCAGATCGACGACCGGCTCCGCGGGCAGCAGCCCGATCTGCACATGCCGACCCAAGGGTGCCAGAGCACCGATCGCCGCCCGGATCGTGTCCTCCCTGCCCAAAGCATCGACGGTCACAGCCACCCCGTCGGGATCGGTCGACGCGAACTGCGCGACCACCTCGGCGCTCAGCTCCTCGGGACTGAGATCCCGAGCATTGACGCATCGTGCGGCACCGAACTCACGGGCGGATTCCAAGGCCGCATCGCTGACGTCGATGGCGATCACCTTCGCACCGAGGGCCCGGGCGATCATGATTGTCGACAGTCCCACCCCGCCGCAGCCGAAGACGGCGACAGTCTCGTCCGCGGCAAGGCGAGCCCGCACTCGCAGACCATGGAAGGCCGTGGCGAATCGACATCCGAGCCCGACGACGGCCGCGGCCGGCAGGTCCTCGGGCACGGCCACGAGGTTGGCATCGGCATTGTGGATGACGACCTGATCCGCCCACGACCCGAAATGCGTGAATCCCGGCTGCGTCTGATCGGGGCACACCTGCGCATTGCCGGAAACGCACCACCGGCAGCTCCCGCACCCGCACACAAAAGGAACGGTCACCCGCTGGCCGACACGGAATTCCTGTACGCCCACACCCGCCGAGGCGACCCGACCGACCAGCTCATGCCCGGGCACTTGGGGCAGGGTGATCGTCGAATCGTGGCCGGCCCACGCGTGATGGTCGCTGCGGCACACCCCGGTGGCTTCGACGTCGATGACGACTCCCGCACCAGGTGCGGTCGGGGCGGGAATGTCCGTGAGTTCGGGACGGACGGAGAACTGATCGAAGACGATGGCGCGCATACCGTCGATCGTAGGCTCGCCGGTGCCGCGACCGCGAAGACGTCCACGAAACGGCGCGGCCGCAGCGACTGGTCAGCACAGCGGGCCCGGCACAGCCGCAGCGGCTAACCAGCGCAGCCCCAGGCGACTCAGCGCGGATGAACCCCCGCGACCGCCAAAGCATCGAGCAGCCGAGCTCGCAGCGCCTGCGCCCTGCCCGAGAAATCCTTCTGCCGCTCCATGTATACGGCCTTGCCCGCAGCGGTCTCGATGGCGACGACCCCGTAGCCCCAACCACGCAGGTCATAGGGGGAGGCCTCCATGTCCAGGGTGCGGATGTCGAGGGCGAGGTCGAAGCAGTCGACGACGAGATCCGAATCAGCGATCGGCGAGATCTTCATCGCCCATTTGTACAGATCCATCCCCGCGTGCAGACACCCGGGCTGCTCGTTGGCGACCATGCCCTCGCGGCTCGGCTGCAAGGTGTTGAGAGGACGCGCGGGTTCGGTGAAGAAACGGAACGCATCATGATGCGAACACTGGATGCGGTGGCCTTCGACCACAGCGTCGGTCTCGGCGGGGCTCAACCGCAGCGGCACCTGCTGATGCCGGCGCTGTTTGTCGGTGAGACGGTAGACCATCGCCCATTCGTGGATGCCGAAGCACCCGAAGTTCGCTTCCCGACCCAATGTCGACGACAGCAGCGAGGCGATGAACTTTGCTCCGTCCCCACGGTCGGTGCGCCAGGACTCGAGGTCCACCTCGGCGAAATTCTGCGCATCGTCGATGCGATACCACCGACGGTCGAAATACCGACGATCTTCGGCCGTCTCAAGCGCGACGCGCACACCCGGCCCGGGATGCCATTTCTTCAGCTGCCCGACCTTGAACGGGTAGTAGGTGAAGAGGAAGTCTTCGACCGGGTGGGTCTCCTGTCGCATCCGCCGGTCGATATGCGCATCGGTGCGCTCGGCGATCCGATGTTCGTGCTCGTCACGCAGCCCGCGCCAGATCTCGGCAGGAACGACACCGTCACCGAGGCGGCCCGACGATGTGTCGGTACGCTCGGTCGCCGCCGTGGATGGGGCGGGAGTCGTGGTCGAGGGTGCGGACGTCACCGCACCATTGTCCCAGACGGTCGAATCGGGCTCCAGCTCAGCGACTCGAGCGCTTCGTGCCCTTCGCCGCCGGTGCGGTGAGTGGATCCTCCGGCCACGGATGCTTCGGGTAGCGGCCCCGGTTCTCGGCCCTGACATGGGCATACGCATTCGCCCAGAACGACGCGAGATCACTGGTGACCGCCAGGGGCCGCCTGGCGGGGGAGAGCAGGTGCATGGTGACCGCCACCCGGCCGTCACAGACGCGGGGCACATCGGTCCAACCGAAGCACTCCTGGAGTTTGACCGCGAGGATCGGGCTCGGGAGCTCGGCTCGCTCGGGGGCCGGATACTCGAGGCGGATGTGTGATCCGCTGGGCACTGTGATGTGGGTCGGCACAAGCTCGTCGAGCCGGGCCGCCTCGGGCCACGGCAGCAGACCGCGCAGCGCGGAGACGAGGTCCACGCGGGCAGGATCGGAGCCCTTCGCGGTCCGGTCGAGTGCATCAGGACACCACTGATCGAGCGTGCCAGAGAGGTGCTCCCACGTCATGTCCGGCCACGGGTCCCCGTAGATCGCGCGAAGCAGTCCCAGCCGGGCGCGCAGCGATTCGAAAGCCTCGGAGGGACGCAGAACCTCGCGGGCTCCTCGTTCGCGCACCGATTCGGCGATGGCACGGCGGGCGAGTTCGCGACCGGCCTGGATCGGGGTGGAGGTCATTTCGATTCCGCCGAGGCGGCTGCGCCGAACCGCACGAACCTTCCCGGACTCGAACGTCGCCGTCTCCTCCGTGTGCAGCAGCCCGGCTCCGGCGAGCTCCGCTGTGTCGCCGTCGATGGGAACAGCTGATCGGATGATCGCACGCGATCCGGCCAGGCCCACCTCGGCGATGGCCAACCATGGGCTGCCCTGCAATGAGGAGTCTCGGGGCAGGCTCGCCGCCGTGCCTGAAGCCAGTAGGTATTCAGAGTCCGAAGCGCTGCGCAGCCGCGCGATCTGCAGGGGATAAGAAAGCGCCGTGACGAGTCCGAGGTCCTGGGGAGTCAACGCTGTGCCGGAACCGCCGGTGACTTCAGTGCGGTCGCTGATTCCACCGTTCCCGGTGTCGTCTCCCGTGTCGCCGCCATCGCCGCCCTCGCCGCTCGAGGCGTACTCGCGTGCGATCGACGCGAACCGTTTGCGGTCCTGAGCGAATCGAGTATCCCTGCTGCGTCGCAGCTGCCGCAGCAGCGCGGAGAGATCGGCGCCGGGAGCCCTCTGATCGGATTCGATGACGGCGACCGCTTCTGCCGCACGCGCGGGTGAGAGCAGGGCAGCCCCGTCGAGGAGGCCACGTGCCGACCACACCGAGGCGGGAACCGCCGCGATCGCCCGCCCCGTCTGGGTGACGTTCAGTGCTGATATCGGGAACTCGGCAGTGTCGGGGAGCTCACCGGTGGGGCGCTCACCGGCGGAGCGCTCGCCTCCTGCACCGTCCATTGCCGCTGCCGAGATCTCCACGGCTCCCAAAGCGACCAGGTTGTCGACCGCCTGCCGTTTCGGTCCGGCCGGCAGCGGATCTGGCAAGAGGGTCTCGTCGCCGCCCCACACAGCGAGTGCGAGCACTGCGGAGGTGAGATCGGAGGTCGCAATTTCGGGAGGAGTGTGCTCGGGCAGGCTTGCCCAATCCGCCTCTGACATGCACCGATACGCAACACCCGGTCCCTGCCGGGCGGCACGACCGGAGCGCTGTGTTCCCGAAGCCTTCGACTCCCGCATCGTGACCAGCCCGGACATGCGACGCCGCGTATCCAGCCGTGGTCCTCGGGAGAGCCCGGAGTCGACGACGATGCGGACCCCGTCGATCGTCAGCGCCGACTCTGCCACCGAGGTCGAAACGATGACGCGACGGTTCCGTCCCTCGTCGGTGCGTGGGCGCAGAATCGCGTCCTGCTCCTTCGCGGGGGTCCGCCCCGTGAGAGTGTGCACCTCGATCGTGTCACCGGTACCCGAACCACCAGAGCCGATCGGTCCGCCATCACCCGAACCGCCACCTGATTCCACACGGCGCCGCACGCGAGAGGCCACCTCGTCGACTTCGCGTGCACCGGGAGCGAAGACGAGGACGTCGCCCTCACCATTCTCAGTCAGCGCACGCACCGTCGTCGCCGCCAGATGGTCAAGGAAATCCCAGGTCACACCCCGCGCATCAAGGGGCCGCTCCTTCGCCGGTGCCCACCGGACCTCCAGAGGATGAGGATCGGCGGCCACCGACAGCAGCGTCGCCGGCGACTGCGGTCCGTCACCGAGACGCGCGGCCCACAGCTGCGCATCCAAGGTCGCCGACATGACGACCACGGAGAGATCCTCACGCAGATCAGCCAATTCCCGGCACATCGCGAACGCGAGATCCGTATCCAGCTGCCGCTCATGCACCTCGTCGAGAATGACCCCGTCGACACCGGTCAGCTCGGGATCGCGCAGCAGTCGGAACAGAAGCACACCCGTGGTGACGAACTCGATCCGTGTCGCCCGCGAAGTCCGCGATTCACCGCGGACGGTGAACCCCGCCACCTCGCCGAGGCGGGTCCCCGTCAACGACGCGAGCCGCCTGGCCGCGGCGCGGGCCGCCATCCGCCGGGGCTGGGTGACGATGATGCGGCCCGGACCGGCCATGTGCTCAGCGATCATCGGCGGCACCACGGTGGTCTTACCGGTTCCGGGAGGAGCCTCCACGACCAATCTCGGGGTGGGGGTCGCCTCGGCGAGGCCCAGCTCATCGATGAGCGCGGCGGCGGGCAGGCCGGCCCCGATGCGGGCGAGATCGAAGGTGTGCGGCAGGTGCGGATCGGGCATGCCACCAGTCTCTCAGCAGGGCGGCCCCGCCCGCACACGGGACACAGCGGGGGATCTGTGGAGACCTGATCGCGGATCGATGAGCACCGACGCGCGGAAGGCACCAGGCACTGACTAGACTGTGACACATGCGTATCGCCAGATTTGTACATCAGGACGAACCCAAATACGGAGTCGTCGAAGGTGAAGTGCCGCCGATCACCGACGGAAGCTGGGACACGTCGGGACTCGAACTCGCCGTTCTCGACTCGGACCCCTTCTTCTCTCCGGCCCAATCGACAGGCGAGAGGCTGAAGATCGACGACGTGCGTCTGGTCAGCCCCATCCTGCCGCGTTCGAAGGTGATCGGCGTGGGCCGCAACTTCGCCGCACACGCAGCAGAACTCGGCAACGAGGTTCCCGTGACCCCGGTGACCTTCTTCAAGCCGAACACCGCGGTCATCGGCCCCGGCGACCCCATCCGCCTGCCCGCGATCAGCGAATACGTCTCCTATGAGGCCGAACTCGCCGTCGTCATCGGCCGTGTGGCCAAGGGCGTGAAGGCGGAGAACGCCTTCGACCATGTCCTCGGCTACACCGCGAGCAACGACGTCACCCTGCGCGACCTCCAGAAGTCCGACAAGCAGTGGACTCGGGCGAAGGGCTTCGACACCTCGGCCCCGCTGGGTCCCTGGATCGAAACCGAACTCGACGTCGACGACCTCGGCATCCGGTCCTGGGTCGACGGGGATCTCAAGCAGGACGGCACCACCGCCGACTTCATCTTCGATATCCCGACCATCATCGAACACCTGTCGGAGACGATCACCCTGCTGCCCGGCGATGTCATCCTCACCGGAACCCCGGAGGGAGTCGGCCAGATCGTGTCCGGCAACCGCGTCGACATCGCCATCGAAGGACTCGGTGTCCTGTCGAACCCGGTCATGGACGCCTGAGCCGACCGCCGCCTCGGCGATCGCATCCACGGAACACCAGAGCCGCCACACCACCAGCGCCACCGCGCACACCACAGACTCACACCCGAGAAGATCACGCAAAGGACAATCGTGAGCGTCAAAGTTCGTTTCTGCCCATCACCCACCGGCACCCCGCACGTCGGTATGGTCCGCACAGCCCTGTTCAACTGGGCCTATGCCAAGCACACCGGCGGCAAGTTCGTCTTCCGCATCGAGGACACCGACGCGGCACGTGACTCCGAGGAGAGCTTCGGTCAGGTCGTCGAGGCGCTGAAATGGCTGGGCCTGGACTGGGACGAAGGCATCGAGGTCGGCGGAGACAACGGACCCTATCGCCAGTCCCAGCGTGGCGAGATCTACGCCGACGTCATCGAGAAGCTCAAGGCCGGCGGCCACATCTACGAGTCCTACTCGACGAACGAGGAAGTCGAAGCCCGGCACAAGGCGGCTGGCCGTGACCCGAAACTCGGCTACGACGGCTACGACCGCGACCTCACCGACGAGCAGAAGGCCGCCTTCCGCGCCGAGGGCCGCGAACCTGTATGGCGCGTGCGCATGCCCGATGAGGACATCACCTTCACCGACCTCGTGCGCGGCGACATCACCTTCAAGGCCGGAACCGTGCCCGACTTCGTAGTCGTCCGCGCGAACGGCCAGCCGCTGTACACCCTGGTCAACCCCGTCGACGACGCGCTCATGGGCATCACCCATGTGCTCCGCGGCGAGGACATCCTGTCCTCGACCCCGCGTCAGATCGCTCTCTACGAACACCTCAAGGCCATCGGCATCGCCGAGGCGACCCCCGAGTTCGGTCACCTGCCCTACGTCATGGGCGAAGGCAACAAGAAGCTGTCGAAGCGCGACCCCGAATCGAACCTGTTCCTCCACCGCGAGAACGGGTTCATCCCCGAGGGACTCATCAACTACCTCGCCCTGCTCGGCTGGTCCATCGGACCCGACCGCGACGTGTTCAGCGTCAAGGAATTCACCGAGGCATTCGACATCCACGATGTCCTGCCCAACCCGGCCCGCTTCGATGTGAAGAAGGCCACCGCCATCAACGCCGACCACATCCGCCTCCTCGATCCGGATGACTTCCGTGACCGTCTGGTGCCCTACCTCCAGGCCGCCGAGGTGCTCCCGGAGTCCCCGACGGAAGCTCAGCTGCAGATCCTCGACGAGGCGGCTCCGCTCGTGCAGACCCGCATGAAGCTGCTCGGAGAGGCTCCCGACCTGCTCGCGTTCCTTTTCACCTCCGATGACGACCTCGTCATGGCCGAAGACGGACTGAAGACGCTCAAGGACTCCGCCCCCGAGGTGCTCGCCGCCTCCATCGAGGTCCTCGAAGACCTCGACGAGTGGACCACGGCGAAGCTCGAAGAGGTGCTGTCGGCGAAACTCGTCGACGAGATGGAGATCAAACCGCGCCTGGCCTACGGACCCCTGCGTGTGGCCGTGTCCGGCCGCAAGGTCTCACCACCGCTGTTCGAGTCGATGGAGATCCTCGGCAAGGACTCCTCGCTGAAGCGCCTCAAGGCACTCGCGGCACAGCTGTGAATCAGACGACCTGGACCCGTGGGGGACTGCACTTCCGTGACGTGACGGTCACCGTGCCCTTCGACCATTTCGGACGGTCGGGGGAGGCCGCCTCGGCGGGGGAGAACGCCGCGACTGCCGCCTCGGGGAAGGTGAATCTGCCGGACACGATGGACGTGTTCGCCCGGATCATCGCCACCGAGGCGGACAGTCAGAAGCCCTACCTCGTGTACCTGCAGGGCGGGCCCGGCGTGGAAGCCCCGCGCCCGGGCATCGTCGGCGGTCCCGGCGGCTGGGTGAAGCGTGCCCTCGAGGAATTCCAGGTCGTCATGCTCGACCAGCGTGGAACCGGAAGATCGAATCCGATCGGCTCTGTCGATGGGGCCATCACCGGACTGGAGACGGTAGGGGACGACCCGGCCGCGATCGCCGAGGCGCTGTCCTTCTTCCGTGCCGATTCGATCGTCGAGGACGCGGAGATCCTGCGCCGCCACCTCGGCGCGGAAACCTGGTCCCTGCTGGGGCAGTCCTTCGGCGGCTTCACGACTCTGCGCTACATCTCCGCGCATTCGAATGCCCTTCACGAGGTGTACTTCACCGGCGGTCTGCCGGCGATCGGCCTCGACCCGGCGACCGTCTACGGACGCACGTGGGAGGGCATGATCCGCAAGTCCGAGCAGTATTACGCAGCGTTCCCCGGCGACCGTGAGAAGCTGCGGCGCCTCGTCGACCTTGCGTCTGTCGGTGACGGTCTCGCCCTCCCCGGGAGAGCGCGGGCGACGCCGGAGCGGATCCGTCTGCTTGGGCACTTCCTCGGCGCCTCGGATGGTCCGGAGAAGCTGCATTATCTGCTCGACCTCGACTTCTCTTCGGGGGCTTTCCGGCATGACCTCGCCGCGTCTCTGCCGTTCTCGGGGCGCAACCCGCTCTATGCCGTCATCCACGAATCCTGCTGGGCCGACGGCACGATGACGAACTGGGCGGCCAGGCGGGCGATGCCCGATGCCGTGGTCAAGGATCCGACGCTGCTGGCCGGCGAGCATGCCGGGCCGGAGTCGCTGCACGAGGATCCGGAGCTTACGCCCTTCGCTGAGGTGGCCGAGCTCGTCGCCGCGCGTCAGTGGCCCGGTCTCTACGACGTCGACGCTCTGCAGGCCGCCTCGGTGCGTGGTGCGGCGGCAGTGTACTTCGAAGACGCGTACGTGCCGGTGGAGTATTCGCTGGCCACGGCCGAGCATCTCTCCGGGGTGCAGCCGTGGGTGACGAACGAGTACGAACACAACGGTCTGCGCGCCGACGGCTACCGGGTCCTCGACCGGCTCATCGGCCTCGCTCGCGGGTGAGGCCGGGGCCGTCGGGCCGGCAGAGCGAGCCTGCGCGCGCGGGACTACTGGGCCTGTCGGCGGGCTGGGTGCGGTGAGCCTGTTGTGTTAAGAAGGTCACACTGAAAAGGAGCCTCTCGGATTTGTCGGGAGGCGGGGTGCTTGTGTAGAGTTATATCTCGTTGCTCAGGGAAATCTCCTCGGGGATGACCTTGAAAAACATTGGGCTATGGTGTAATTGGCAGCACGAGTGATTCTGGTTCATTTAGTCTAGGTTCAAGTCCTGGTAGCCCAGCGGACACAGTCTGGATCAGTCCAGGAGTGTTGTTCTAGCCCCCGTCGTCTAGTGGCCTAGGACGCCGCCCTCTCAAGGCGGTAACGGCAGTTCGAATCTGCTCGGGGGTACGGTTGAGCCCCGCATCGAATTTCGGTGCGGGGCTCACTCTAATTCACGGGCGTTCCTGCACCGTGTCAGCATCTGCGGGTTCAAGATTCATATGCACTGATTGAGATCACCACTTCTGCACATTGAAGCCGCTCCTGCACCAGAAATATAGGGCGCAGTGAGTCAGCGGCCGACTGAATCGGCGATGCGCTTCGTATGTTCGGCAGTCTTGATATTGGAGACGATGAGCTCGAGCACGAGACGCACGCCGATGACCCACAGGGCCGGGATGATCCAGCCGAAGATGATCGACAGGATCAGCGGCAGCACGCTGAAGCTCGGTCCACCGCTGAGGTAGCTCGACGCCGAACCTGCGGCGATTCCCGTGGTGATGCCGGCGACGATAGTCCCGAGATAGGACAGGACCGCGACCACGATCGCGATGATGTAGATGAAGCCCGCCCACTTCACCGCGATGAAGTTGTCGAAGCGGATATCGAACAGCGACTTGAAGAACCCAGCCTGCTGAGGCGCCGACTGCGGAGCCTGACCATACCCAGGCTGACCGTAGGAGGGCTGGCCGTACGCCTGTTGCTGTGCCGCTCCTTGCGAGTATGCGTGCTGCTGATAAGGATCCTGCTGATAAGCGCCGGGCTGCGAATATCCGCCCTGCTGGTACGGCTGCCCCTGTGCCTGGTTGGCATGGGGATCATAGGTGCCCTGCTGATAGGTGGGCTGCTCGGGCCGGAACTGTGCGTCCTGGCCGTGCTGCGATGCCTGAGCATCCTGGCCGGGCTGGAACTGGGAGTTCTGGGGACTCTGCGCCGACTGGTCCGAGGCGGATTGAGCACTCTCCGGCTGGTCTCCCGGTCCGGGGTTCTGGCCGTCGAGGTTCTGCTCAGCCGAGCTGCTGTTCGGGTCGTTCGGGTTCTGCGGTGTCGACATGGTGTCCCTCTCGAGAAAGGAACGCACCCAGGACAGGGCACGCTCGCCTGATATCTGCCTGTAGTCGCAACCTATCAGGATGCGCCTTCTCGCGGCAGGGCGACTGTCATTTCGGAAGGAAGCACGAAGTATCGTCTGCCCCGGTCAGAGCGATGCTCCACTCGACGACAAGCTCGTCACCCGGGGCGACGACGTCGAAGTCCTCGCCTGCTTCGCCCGCAGTGAACGCGTTCGGGGGACATGTCATCGGCTCGATCGCAATCGCCCGACGTGCCAGATCCTCATCGAGGCCGTCGCCCGTACACGCCTGCCAGGTGCGGAACCCCGGCCCCATCCCGACGACGACCTCGCGCAGATCTGCACCCTTCAGCCGTGCCCGCGACCATCCGTCGTCACCGCGCCGAGGTGAGCCGTACGCATCATCGAGGATCGTGCCGCCGATGAGGCGCAGCGCCCGGAAGTCCTTGCACACCATGCATGCCGAATCATCGGAGGCGTGATCGGCCGGGACGGCAGTGCCGTCATCGAAGGGGCGAACAGCCGTGGGGATGAGTCGGTCATCGGTCTCGTACCAGTGCTCAGCGGGAATGACGAGCTGAGCCTCATCGACGAGGGCATCGTCAACAGGGTCGGTTGTACCCGGTGGGGCCGTGCCCGGGGAGAGCCACGGATGAAATCCGAAACCGAACGGTGCGGGAGCCGACCCCGAGTTCAGGGCACGTGCACGCATGCGCAGCTCCGCCTCGGCGAGTTCGAAATCCACCTGCAGATCGAACGCGAACGGATATCCCTCGGTCGGCTCCAGCGTGAATGCGAGACTGACCGCCGACTCGGTGCGCTCGACCACGGACCACGGCACATCGGCGACGAGGCCGTGCAAGGCAGTACCCCGCTCGGGCTCGGTGATCGGCAGCCGGTGGCTGTCTCCGGCGAAGTCGTAACGACCCCCATCGATTCGATTCGGCCATGGCGCGAGCACGGCTCCGTCGAACGCGTTCATCGGCACCACGACCGGACGATCGCCGACGCCGAAGCGAACCAGGCTCGCGCCGATGGGGGAGATGACCGCCGCTGACTCGTCACAAGCGAGTTCGATGGTGGCGGTCATGGGTCTCCAGGGTGCTCGAGCGCGGGAAGAACAGTTGCAGATATTCTACTCCGTCCACGCGCATCTTGGCCGCCGGATGTTAGCATTATGATCGAAAATGATAACTTTTGGGAGGTCAGATGCCAGCGTCGCATCGCCGGGCGAACCTGTCCGATGGTCGTGAGATCCTGTTCTTCCAGGACCCCGACTCACCTGCACCGACGATCGCCGCCGACCCCCGGCCACACGATTCGCGCCCCGACAGCGGAACCCTGCGCTTCGACGTCCTCACCGGCGAATGGGTCGCCGTGGCCACCCACCGACAGACCCGCACCCACCTGCCCGCCGCCGCCGAGTGCCCGCTGTGCCCGTCGACGACGGACCGTCCCACAGAGATCCCGGCAGTGGACTTCGACGTCGCCGTCTTCGAGAACCGCTTCCCCTCCCTCGGCCCCGGCCTCGGTGATGTTCCGTCCGCGCAGAGCGTGGACACCACCTTCGCCGAGGCGGCCTCCGACTCCGCCGAAACCGTGACCTCCGCGCTGTCGGGACCGGGATACGGCCGCTGCGAAGTCGTCGTCTTCTCCTCGGAGCACACCGGCTCCTTCGCATGCCTCGGCACCGCACGCGCCCGCACCGTCATCGACGCCTGGGCCAATCGGACCGCCGAACTCTCTGCCCTGCCGGGCATCGAACAAGTCTTCATGTTCGAGAACCGCGGGGAGGAGATCGGGGTGACGATGAACCACCCGCACGGTCAGATCTATGCTTACCCCTATGTCTCCCCGCACACCGCGATCACCTCGGCCCGGGCGCATGAACACCTGCGCCGGACCGGTCGGCCGCTGCTCGGCGATGTGCTCGCCTTCGAACGCGAGGCAGGAGAGCGAATGATTCTTGAGACCGATCACTTCTCCGCTTTCGTGCCCTTCGCGGCCCGCTGGCCGATCGAGGTCCACCTCGTTCCGCACCGCCAGGTGGGAAGCGTCGACGAGCTCGACGAGACCGAACGCGACGACCTGGCCCGCGTCTATCCGGAGGTGCTGCGCCGCATCGACGGCCTCTACCCGAGTCCCACCCCGTATATCGCGGCCTGGCACCAGGCACCGGTCAACAGTGCCGACCGCCGGGCCGACTGGCTCCACCTCGAGATCACGAGCCCCCGCAGAGCGGAGAACAAGCTGAAGTTCCTCGCCGGTTCGGAGGCCGCCATGGGTGCCTTCGTCGGCGACGTCTCCGCCGAGGAGACCGCAGCCAGACTGCGTGCCGTGGCCCTGGAACCCCTCGCCGGGGCAGCCGTACCCGTGAGCGCGAACGCGAGCACGGCTTCGGCACTCGACCCGGAAGACGATCGTTCATGACCACAGAGACCCCCGAGGCCGTATCCACACCGACCCCCGGACACCTCGCCGAGGAGTTCGAGTCCCTGTTCGGATACCGTCCGATCGGTTCCTTCCGTGCTCCAGGCAGGGTGAACTTCATCGGCGAACACACCGACTACAACGCCGGCTTCGTCCTGCCGATCTCCATCGATCGGGCGGTGTACGTCGCCATCGGTCGGCGACCCGACAACGGCGCTGCCGGGCGAGGCGGGGACGCCTCAGAGCAGCAGGTCGATGACGCAGGGAACACTGGATCTGTGGAACCGCCTCGGCGTGGGGAGAGCATTCGCATCGTTTCAGACCATCGCGATGACACCGGCCGGAGAATGTCCGGCCAGTTCGCGGCCGCGGAACTCGTGCCCGGAACCCTGCCCGGTTGGCTGAGCCATCCTGCCGGAGTCGTCGATGAGATCGCGAAGACCACCGGCACGGTGGTCGGCGGAGTCGACCTCTATATCGAATCCACCGTGCCCGTCGGTGCCGGACTGTCCTCATCGCACGCACTCGAAGTCGCGGTGCTCATCGCCCTCGACGAGGTGTATGGCCTCGGTCTCGACGACCGGGAGAAAGTCCTGCTGACTCAGCGAGCCGAGAACGACTTCGTCGGTGCACCGACAGGAATCGTCGACCAGGCCGCGTCGATCATGACCGAGGCCGGGCATGCGCTCTTCCTCGACTGCCGCGACCTCAGCGCTCGCCAGATTCCCTTCGACCTCGACGCCGAGGGACTCAGACTCCTCGTCATCGACTCGAAGGTCTCTCACTCGCACAGCGAAAGCGGATATGGCGCCCGGCGGAGGACCTGTGAGGAATCCGCTGCGATCTTCGGAGTCGACAGTCTGCGGGAACTCGCCGACGACGTCGACCTGAGCGATCTGACAGAGGAGCAGCGCAAGCGGGTGCGCCATGTCATCGCCGAAAACGCCCGGGTCCGCGCCACCGTCGAACTGCTCGAGGACAATGAACGAGCAACCGGCGACGACCATGACGCGCGCATCAGTGCCATCGGCGACCTGTTGGTGGCCTCCCACGAATCTCTGCAGCACGACTACGAGGTCTCGTGCGTCGAACTCGACGTGGCGGTGGCCGCCGCGATGGGAGCCGGGGCGCTCGGCGCGCGGATGATCGGCGGCGGCTTCGGCGGTTCCGCGATCGCCCTCATCCACGCAGACCGGGTCGAACAGGTCGGCGATGCCGTCACCTCGGCATTCGCCGAGCACGGCTACGGGGAGCCGGACATCTTCGCCGTCAGCGCGGGCCGGGGTGCTGCCCGTTTCGACTGAGCCCCTGATTCGGCCGAACCTGTTTCGGCTGAGCCGCCGGTGCGGCCGAGCCGGGCAGGCATTGACCTCTCTAAGCAACGCGGTTCATGCTTGAACCTCAGACGAGGATGAACTCGGAGCGGGGGAGCGGCATGGATATCTGCGACGTCAATGGAGTGAGCCTCGGCGTCGACGAGTTCGGAGAGGCGGATGCGCTGCTGGTTCTCTGCCTCGGTGCCCCGACGATGCTGTCCTGGCCCGATGCTCTGTGCGAGCAGCTGGCAGAGCAGGGACGTCACGTTGTGCGCTGCGATCTCCGGGATGCCGGGGCCTCGAGCCATGGTGACCTCGAATCACCGGACTACACCCTGCGAGACCTTGCTGCTGATGCCGCCGAACTCGCACGGATCTTCGACGGTCGGCCCGTTCATCTCGCAGGAATCGGTATCAGCGGGATGGTCGCACAGGTCGCGGCGCTCGACCACCCTGAGGCGTTTTCGGCACTCACTCTCATCGGCACCCGACCGGTCGCTCCCGGTCCCGTCGACGATGACCTGCCGGATCATGATGAGGCCACGATGGGTCCGCTCTTCTCCCGACCGCAGCCGGACTGGACGGACGTCGACTCGGTGGCCGACTATATGGCCGAAGGTGCACGGATCCTCGGCGACGACCCTGAAGAGGCACGGGCAGTCGCCGCGCGGATCTGGGAGCGAACACAGAGCTCTGATTCAGAACAGGGCTCAGTTCCGACACAGAACTCAGATCCGGAAGCTCATCTGGCCGATCAACTGGGAATGGTGTTCTCCCGCCTCGACTGCCAGCCACGCTGGCGAGAACGCCTGCCGCAGCTGCGAGTGCCGACGCTGGTCATGCACGGCAGGCGTGACCCGTTCTTCCCCGTGGGCAATGGAGAGGCGCTCGCCCGGGAGATTCCACGTGCCCGGCTGCTGACCCTCGAGAACGCCTCGACCGTCGTACCGACCGCCGACATCCCCGAGGTTGCTGCAGCGATGGCAGCGCTCTGAGCGGATCGACGCAGACTGAGGCGATCAGTCGGTGCCGGCCGCGCCTGCGGCGTCGTCGGGAGTTTCGACGATGCGGATCGGGCGCAGCTTCGCCCAGATGAGGAAGACGGCCGCGGCGATGATGAGGCCGATTCCGGTCCACAGGTTCGCATCGACCCCGCCGGTGCGCTCTGCTTCGTCGGGAGTGAAGCCGACGATTCCGGCGATCGTGAGGATGACGCCGAAGATCGCCAGCAGCGCACCGATGAAGTTGCGGACGTCGAAGGCGCCTGCGGTCTTGGTCAGTTCGTTGGATTTGCTCATGGGTCTCACTGGCTCCTTCAGCCGAATGTCACGTTGAGGATGATGACGAGCACCAGGGCGACACCCGCGACGGGCACGGGGCGCTTCCAAAACGGCGCCTTCGGTTCGCTGAGGTCCTCGAAATCGGACTTCGGGGTCTCCGAGTAGACGAGTCCGCGCAGCTCCGCGGCGGGCTTCGGCGTGGTGAACAGGGTGACGATCACCGACAGAACGATGTCGACGACGAACGCCGTGCTGGCCGCGAGGAATGCGGCACCCTGACCGGGCAGATCGAGGACTCCGGTCTCGGCGAGGATGAACACGAACACGGCCGAGAGCGTGCCGCCGACGAGGCCGACCCAACCGGCGGTCGCCGACATCCGCTTCCAGAACATACCGAGGATGAACGTGGCGAACAGCGGGGCGTTGAAGAAGCCGAACAGCGTCTGCAGGTAATCCATGAGGTTGGAGAAGTTGCCCGCGATGAGCGCCGTGAAGATCGCGACGACACAGGCACCGATCGTCGCCCAGCGGCCGATCTTCAGGTAGTAGTCGTCCTCGCGGTCCTTGACCACGTACTGCTGCCACAGGTCATAGCTGAAGACCGTGTTGAACGCGGAGATGTTCGCGGCCATACCGGCCATGAACGCGGCGAGGAGGCCGGCGATCGCCACACCGAGGAGACCGTTGGGCAGGACCTCGCGCATGAGCAGCAGAAGCGCGTCGTTGTACGTCACGCCCGTCTGTTCGAGCGCGGTCGCCTCGTCGATGGAGGCCGAGATCTCCTTGAACTGCGTCATCTGCGGCACGAGGACCGCGGCGATCATGCCGGGGACGACGACGATGAAGGGGATGAGCATCTTCGGGAATGCGCCGATGATCGGGGTCAGGCGCGCGGCATTGATCGACTTCGACGCCATGGCGCGCTGGACCTCGACGAAGTTCGTCGTCCAGTAGCCGAAGGAGAGGACGAAGCCGAGGCCGAAGACGATGCCGACGACCGAAAGCACGGGGTTGGAGAAGCCGGAGAGCTGCTCGCCGGGCCAGCTGCTCAGCTGCTCGGCGCCGAGCATTCCGTCATTGCTCACTCGGTCGACCAGCCCGTCCCAGCCGCCGACGCGGTTGAGGCCGATGAGGGTGAGCGGCAGGAGGGCAGCGACGATGACGAAGAACTGCAGCACCTCGTTGTAGATGGCCGCGCTCAGCCCGCCGAGGGTGATGTAGGACAGGACGATGGCGGCGGCGACGATGAGGGTGATCCACAGCGGCCAGCCGAGCAGTCGATTGACAATCGTGCCGAGCAGGAACAGGTTGACGCCGGCGATGAGCAGCTGTGCGACGGCGAAGGACAGTGCGTTGACGAGGTGGGCACCCGTGCCGAAGCGCTTGCGCATGAACTCCGGAACCGACCGGACCTTCGATCCGTAGTAGAAGGGCATCATCACGACGCCGAGGAACAGCATCGCCGGGACCGCGCCGATCCAGAAGTAGTGCATCGTCGGCATGCCGTACTGGGCGCCCGTGGCGGACATGCCCATGATCTCCACGGCGCCGAGGTTGGCCGAGACGAACGCGAGGGCCGTGACCCAAGCAGGCAGGCTCCGTCCGGAGAGGAGGAACTCGATGCTCGAGGAGATCCCGCGCTTGGCGAACCAGCCGATGCCGAGGACGAAGATGAAGTAGATCGCTATCAGCAGATAGTCGATCCACTGTGCGTCCAAGCGGATTGCTTCCAAGGTTCCTCCATATGCGTCAGTGCATCGCTTCGTAATGCGTCAGTGCATGGCTGCGTGTGGTGTATGACACCCGAGTGGACACTTTAGAGGATTGTGAGCCTGATCGCTAGTGATCGAACCTGAACAGTTTTGATCGTTTGCGCCGGAGCCGTGCGCAGACCGCCTGCACGCGCGCTTGTGCGCACTTCTGCGAGCCTGTGAGCGCCCCTGTCGGAGTCAGGTCGGTTTCGGCGCGTCGGCCTCGCCGCCTCGGCGTCTCTGCCGTTCTTGGGCCTGAACTCTGGACAGCAGCACCTGAGCAACGGCGACGACGAGCAGCACGGCGCCGTTGACCACGGCCTGCCAGTTCGAATTCGTCAGTCCCATGCGGTTGATGAGGTTGGCCACCACCTGCAGCAGCACGACTCCGACCAGGGATCCGACGACAGTTCCCGCTCCTCCTGTGAGCAGAGTGCCGCCGAGGACAACGGCGGCGATCGCCGTGAGCTCGAGACCGACACCGAGAGTGGTCACTCCCGACGCGGTATAGGACGCGGTGAGCGCTCCGGCCAGCCCGGCCATGGTCCCTGACACAGCGAAGACGATGAGGGTCGACCGCAGCACCGGCAGACCCATGAGGCGGGCGGCATCGGGTTGACCGCCGATCGCCAGCAGGGTCGAACCGTAGGAGGTGCGGTGGAGCACGAGGACGCCGATCGCGAAGAGGACGATGACGATCCACACCGGGAATCCGAGACCCAGAAAGGATCCGCGGCTGAGCTCGAGGAAGGCGGAATCAGCGGGTACCTTGTAGGTCTCCGACCCTTCTTCGGTCAGTGCCAAGAGCAGACCGCGGGCGAAGAGCAGACCGGCGAGGGTGACGATGAACGACGGGATCGACGTGAACGCGACGATCGCTCCCTGCACGAGACCGATTAAGGTGCACACGATGAGCGGGACGAGGAGGGCAGCGAGGAATCCGTATTGAGATGCCCACGCTGCGAGCACTCCGCCGAGGGCGAAGACCGACCCGACCGACAGGTCGATGCCCCCGGTGAAGATGACGAACGTCAGCCCCAGGGCCAGGGGCGCGAGGAATGCGGCCTGCAGAGCGATCTGGCTGAGATTGCCCGCAGAAGCGAACGTCGGAAAGGCGAAGGCAGAGACGACGATGAGGCAGAGCAGAATCACCAGCGCACCGTTGCGCTGAGTCAGCCGAGCCAGCTTCTCGACTCGTGTTCGCCTGCCCGCATCGGCGAGTCCCGCCTCGGTGGTGGAGGTGGTGCTCATGTCTTTCTCCTTCCGACCTGGAGGGCGACAGCGACGACGATGACGATTGCCTGAACCATCTGGGACACGGAGTCCGGAATGTTGTGGGAGACGAGAGTGGACACGATGAGCTGCATGAGCAGCGCACCGCCGACAGTGCCGAGGATGCGCACCTTGCCGCCGGCCAGTGAGGTTCCGCCGATGACGACGGCGGCGATGGCCGACAGTTCCATGAGCAGGCCGAGGGTGCGTGGGTCGCTGGCCGACGAGCGGGCGGCCACGAGGACTCCGGCGAACGCTGCGAGCAGACCGGAGAGGACATAGACGCTGACCAGCACGGACTTGATGCGGATCCCGGCGAGTTCGGCGGCCTTCTTATTGCCGCCGATGGCCTCGACCATGACCCCGAAGGTGGTGCGGCGCATGAGGAACGCCGCAACAAGGACGAGGATGACGGCGCTGAGAACCGAATACGGGATGCCGAGCAGAGAGCCGGAGCCGAGCACGGCCAGTCCGGGGTCGGAGAGGTTTTTGATCTCACCGCCGATGACGTTCGCGAGACCGCGCCCGCCGATGAGCACGGCCAAGGTCGCGACGATGGGTTGGATGCCGAAGTACGAGACGAGAGCACCGATCATCAGTCCCGAGAGGCCACCTGCAGCGATCCCGACGAGGATCGCCGGAACGGTCCCGTAGCCGATGTACAGCGGCATGATCGCCGCCGACAGCGCCATCACGCTGCCGACCGACAGGTCGATGCCCTTGGTGCCGATGACCATGGCCATGCCGAGTGCCACGATGAGGACGGGAGCGGTCTGGATGAGCTGCAGGCGCAGGTTTGCGACAGTGAGAAAATGCGGAGTGATGATCGCGTTGATGACCACCAGCAGTGCCAGGGCGACATAGACCCCGTAGTTCGCGATCCACGCTCGCACGGACATCGAGCGCTTCACCGGCACCGAGGCGGTGGTGGGCGAGGCCTTCATCGCTGTCCTCCGTCGACGAGGGCCGACAGGAGTCGAGAGTTGTCCACCTGGTCGTCAGTGAGGATCTCGCTGACCTCTCCGTCGCGCAGCACGAGGATCGAGTCCGAGCCGGCAACGAGCTCCTCGGTCTCCGAGGAGATCAGGACGACGGCCATTCCCTTCTCCGCCAGTTCGTCGATGAGGGCCTGCACCTCCTGTTTGGCTCCGACGTCGATGCCGCGAGTCGGTTCGTCGAGGAGGAAGACCGAAGGCTCGGTGCACAGCCATCGGGCGATGAGCACTTTCTGCTGATTTCCCCCGGAGAGTTCGGAGATGAGCTGTCGGGATGACGAGACCTTGATGCCCAGACGGTGAATCCAGCGATCGACGAGTTCATCGATTCGGCGGTTCGACAGCACGCCTGCGTTCGAGACCCGCGGCAGGATGCCGAGGATGATGTTGTCGCGGACACTGAGCTCGGGGACGATGCCCTCGGCCTTCCGATCCTCGGACAGCAGTGCGATTCCTGCTCTCAGTGCAGCGGGGACGGAACCCCGTCGGACCGGTCCGCCCTTGACTGTGATCTGGCCTGAGCTCGTATCCAATCCGCCGTAGATCGCTTTGACGGTCTCGCTGCGACCTGACCCGAGGAGACCGGCCAAGCCGACGATCTCGCCTGCCCGGACGGACACGTCAACGGACTGCAGACGGCCGGGCGCGCTGAGATCCTTCGCCTCGAGCACCACCTCGGCGGTCGTTTCGGAAACATCGGTATCGGTGAATGAGGTGACGCCGTGTTCGGTGATGTCACGACCGAGCATTGCCGAGATCAGGGACCGGCGGTCGAGTTCGTGCATCGGACCGGTATGGACGACGCGACCGTCGCGCAGGATCGTCACCTCATCGCAGAGTTCCCACAGCTCATCGAGTCGGTGTGAGATGAAGACGATGCCGACTCCCTGGTCACGGAGCCGGCGGGCCACGGAGAACAGCACTTCGACCTCGCGGCGTTCCAAAGACGAAGTCGGTTCATCCATGATGACGACGCGTGCCTCGGTCGTCACCGCGCGGGCCAGTGCGATCATCTGCTGGACGCCGAGGCCCAAGGCTCCGAGCTCCGCAGTCACGTCCACATCGATGCCGAGATCCTGGACCACCTCGGCGGCCTTCCTGTTGAGTGCGCGTACGTCGATGAGGCCGAGGCGTCCCCGCGGCTCGCGGCCGAGGAAGATATTGCGGGCCACCGACAGGAGCGGGACGAGGTTCACCTCTTGGTAGACCGTGGAGATTCCGGCGTCCTGCGCCTGGGACGGATGGTTGAACCGGACCTCGCTGCCGGCAAGCTCGATGCAACCGGTCTCGGCCTGATAGACCCCGGTCAGCGATTTGATGAGAGTGGACTTCCCGGCCCCGTTCTCGCCGACGACGGTGTGGATCGTTCCGGGACGCAGGGAGAAGTCGACGTCGTGGAGGACATGGACACCGGAGAAGGATTTGTTCAGTCCTCTGGCGGCCAGCGCCGGCGCAGCCTCCTCGTGAGGCTGCGCCGGGCCCTGTTGGGATGTGTCGGTCACGTCAGAACGCCTGACCGGCCTGTTCTTCGGCGTTGTCGGGTGTGTACTCGCCGTCCTTGATGATGATGTCCTCCGGGATCTCCTCACCGGAGTAGAACTTGCTCAAGGTGTCGAAGACCAGCGGTCCGAAGCGCGGATTGGATTCGATCACTGCGTTGTACTTGCCGGCGACGATGGCATCGACAGCATTCTTCGTCCCGTCGATCGACACGATCTTCACGTCTTTGCCCGGTTCCTTGCCCGCTTCCTGGATGGCGGCCATCGCGCCGAGGCCCTCTTCATCGTTGAATGCATAGACAGCGTCGATCTCCGGGTTCGACTGCAGCAGCTGAGCCGTGACCTCCTGACCTTCGGAACGGGAAGCATTGGCCGTCTGTTCGGCGACGATCTCGATGTCCGGGTACTCGGCCTTCACCTGATCCTTGAAGCCCTTCTGCCGGCCGTCGGTGACGTTGTTGCCCGAGGGCCCCAACAGCACTGCGACCTTCGCCTTGCAATCGGTGGCCTCGGCCAGGGCATCCGCCGCGCGCTCGCCCTGCTTGACGAAGTCCGAACCGATGAAGGTGAGATAGTCGTCGCAGGACTTGTTGGTGACCTTCCGGTCGATGGTCACGACCGGGACCTTCTTCTTCTTGGCTGCATTGAGAGCCGAGTCGAGTCCGTCGGAATTGACCGGGGCGATGACGAGCATGTCGACGTCCTGGCTGAGGAGGTTCTCGATATCGCTGATCTGTTTGGGCAGTTCGTTGTTGGCGTTTGTGACGACGAGGTCGGCACCGGCGTCCTTGGCCGCGTCCTTGAGAGATTTGGTTTCTGCAGCGCGGAAGCTCGCGGAATCCGGCTCGGACTGGGAGAAGCCGACCTTCGCACCTTTGATGTCGACTTTGTCGACGCCGTAATCGTCCATCGTGCAGGTCGGACCCGATGATCCGGCACTGTCAGCGGCCTGAGCGGCTTCGCCTCCGCTGCCTCCTGAAGCTTCGGGGTCGCTGCCTTCGTTGGTGCAGCCGGACAGCAGCAGCCCACCGGCTGCAGCGATGGCACACACTCGAATTGCTGTGGAGCGGAAGACCGAATGCGATTCTCTGATTTTCATTGGTGCCTCTTCTGTCGGTACGGCCCCATTGCCGTGACTGATCAAAAGTTATCAGAATCACAATAAAACTATCAAGAAGTAGAGATGTAGTGACGGAGAATGTCAGCAGATCGATATCTCAGACGACCTCGACCTCAACCCCCGCCTCGCGCAGGGCGGTGAGTTCGGATTCTTCGCTCTTCGAATCGGTGATGAGCTGCTGGATCTGCTCGGTCGGAACAGTGAGCACCGACGAGCGGAGGCCGACCTTCGTGTGATCGACGAGTGCAGTGACGCGCCCTGCCCCGGCGGCCATGGCCCGATCCGTATCGGCGACGGGGAACGCCGGTGTCGACAGGCCGAAGTCCGCGGCCAGTCCGTTCCCGGAGAGGAAGACGGTGTCGGCGCGCAGGCCGAGCAGCTGAGACACCGTGCCGCCGCCGACGAAGGCCCGGATCGAATGGCGCAGCAGACCGCCGACGACGATGACCTCGTTGTCGGGGGAGGAGACCATGGCCTCGGCGACGAGCAGCGAATTCGTCACCACGCGCAGACCCGAACGCGTCACGAGCTCCTTGGCCAACAGCTCTGTCGTCGTTCCCGGCCCCAGCGCCACGACATCTCCGTTGCGCACCTGGGTCGCTGCAGCACGCGCGATCGCCGTCTTCTCGGCCAGAGCCTGCTCGAGCTTCTCCGCATAGCTCGACTCCCGCGCGCTCGAGGCGAGAACGGCGCCGCCATGGGTGCGGATGAGCCTGCCCTCCTCGGCGAGCTGATCGAGGTCACGTCGGATGGTCACGGCCGAGGTATCGAGCTTCTCCGACAGGGAGGTGATGGAGACGGCGCCGTCTCTCTCGATCGTATCGACGATGATGTTGCGTCTCTGAGCGGCGATCATGGGGCCATAGTACAAGCCCGGAGGTCGGGCCGACTTCAAGGACGAGGCACGACCGCGGGCCCGGAGGGATGATCCTCCGGGCCCGCAGTCAGATCGTTCGCCGCTGGGCGAGGTGCGATGGGGGCAGGGGCGGACTCAGCCGCGCACGAGTGCCTCGGTCAGCGCACGCGCGGCGTCGATGACCGACTTCGCGTGCAGGCGACCGGGCTGGCGGGTGAGCCGGTCGACCGGCCCGGAGATCGAGACGGCCGCGACCACCCGATTGCTCGGCCCGCGCACGGGAGCCGACACCGAGGCGACCCCCCGTTCGCGTTCGGCGATGGACTGGGCCCAGCCTCGGCGGCGGACCCCGGAGAGCATGGTCGCGGAGAACCGGGCGCCGCGCAGACCCGTGTGCAGGCGGTCCGGCTCCTCCCAGGCCAGCAGCACCTGAGCCGCAGAACCGGCGCGCATCGACAGCGTCGCGCCGATCGGCACGGAGTCGCGCAGACCCACGGGGCGCTCGGCCGCGGCCACGCACAGGCGCAGATCGCCCTGACGGCGGAAGAGCTGAGCGGACTCACCCGTCTGATCGCGCAGCTGACCGAGCACCGGCCCGGCCGCGGCCAGCAGGCGGTCCTCGCCGGCGGCCGACGACAGCTCGGCCAGACGCGGCCCGAGGACGAAACGTCCCTGCAGGTCGCGACCGACGATGCGGTGGAATTCGAGGGCAACAGCCAGGCGGTGGGCAGTGGGGCGTGCCAGTCCGGTCAGCGTCACCAATTCGGCGAGAGAGGCGGGTCCGGCCTCAAGTGCGGAGAGAACCATTGCGGCCTTGTCGATGACCCCGACGCCGCTACCATTGCTTGTCATAGGCACCATTGTGCGCGTCTCAGTGGGCGAGATGCAAGTTCGCATTGCGATACGGGCGAGTAGATTTCGAATACGCACTCACTCCAGTGCGCACATCGCAGTTCATCGACGCGCCGTACCTCGGCCCGTCAGGTCTACATCGGGTGCAGAGATCCCTGCACCGGCGGGAGGAACCATGCCACGCACATTGGCCGAGAAGGTCTGGGCCGATCACGTCGTCTCACGAGGTGTTGACGGTGCGCCGGACCTTATCTACATCGACCTCCACCTCGTCCACGAGGTGACCAGCCCGCAGGCCTTCGACGGACTCCGACTCGCCGGGCGCCCCGTGCGCCGCCCCGACCTCACCATCGCCACCGAGGACCACAACACCCCGACGTGGGACATCGACAAGCCGATCGCCGAACCGACCTCGGCCACGCAGATCAACACCCTGCGCAAGAACGCCGAGGAATTCGGCATCCGCCTGCACAGCCTCGGCGACGCCGACCAGGGAATCGTCCACGTCGTGGGACCGCAGCTGGGTCTGACCCAGCCGGGCACCACCGTCGTCTGCGGCGACTCGCACACCTCCACCCACGGCGCCTTCGGAGCGCTCGCCTTCGGCATCGGCACCTCCGAGGTCGAACACGTGCTCGCCACGCAGACGCTGAGCCTCAAGCCCTTCAAGACGATGTCGATCACCGTCGACGGCGACCTGCCCGAAGGCTCGAGCGCCAAGGACATCATCCTCGCCATCATCGCGAAGATCGGCACCGGCGGGGGACAGGGCTACGTGCTCGAATACCGCGGCTCGGCCATCCGCCAGCTGTCGATGGAAGCCCGGATGACGATCTGCAATATGTCGATCGAAGCCGGCGCCCGCGCCGGAATGGTCGCCCCCGACGAGACGACCTTCGAATACGTCAAGGGCCGTCCCCACGCCCCCGAAGGCGAAGACTGGGACGCGGCCGTCGAGTACTGGAAGACCCTCTACACCGACGAAGGCGCGGAATTCGACGCCGAGGTGGTCCTCAAGGCCGAAGACATCGAACCCTTCGTCACCTGGGGAACGAACCCCGGCCAGGGCCTGCCGCTGTCGGCGAGCGTGCCCAGCCCCGACGACTTCACCGACGAGAACGACAAAGCCGCAGCCGCCAATGCGCTGGCCTATATGGGCCTGACCCCGGGCACGCCGCTGCGCGAGATCGACGTCGACACCGTCTTCCTCGGGTCCTGCACGAACTCCCGGATCGAAGATCTCCGGGCCGCCGCCGAGGTGGTCCGCGGCCGCAAGAAGGCCGACAACGTCCGCTTCATGGTCGTTCCCGGCTCCGCGAAGGTCCGACTCCAGGCCGAAGAAGAGGGCCTCGACGTCATCTTCAAGGACTTCGGCGGCGAATGGCGCTTCGCCGGCTGCTCGATGTGCTTAGGGATGAACCCGGACCAGCTGGCCGAAGGCGAACGCTGCGCCTCGACCTCGAACCGCAACTTCGAAGGCCGCCAGGGCAAGGGCGGGCGCACCCACCTCGTCTCACCCCTCGTGGCCGCGGCCACCGCGGTGCGCGGCACGCTGTCCTCACCGGGCGACGTCGCCGACCTGCCGCGGGATGCCGAACCCGTGGAATGGGCCGACAACCGCCTGTCCCTCAACCTGACACCCGTCTCGGCGAACGACTGACAAAGGAGGACGAGCCATGGAAGCTTTCACCACCCACACCGGCATCGGCGTTCCTCTGCGCCGATCCAATATCGACACCGACCAGATCATTCCCGCGAAGTTCCTCAAGCGGGTCACCCGCACCGGCTTCGAGGACGCCCTGTTCTACCGGTGGCGGACCAACGACGATTTCGTCCTCAACGACCCCGATTTCGCATCCGGCTCCGTCCTCGTCGCCGGCCCCGACTTCGGCACCGGCTCCTCCCGCGAGCACGCCGTCTGGGCGCTCAAGGACTATGGCTTCCGCGTCGTCCTGTCCTCCCGCTTCGGCGATATCTTCCGCGGCAACTCCGGCAAAGAGGGCCTGCTGGCCGCCCAGCTCGAACAGGCCGATATCGAACTGATCTGGAAGATCCTCGAGAACCATCCCGGCACCTCGATCACCGTCGACCTGAACGAGAAGACCGTGACGTGCGACACCGTCACCGTGTCCTTCCAGATCGACGACTACACGCGCTGGCGCCTGCTCGAAGGCCACGACGACATCAGCCTCACCCTGGCCAAGGAAGACGAGATCGTCGCCTACGAATCCTCCCGCTTCGCCTTCAAGCCGACGACCCTGCCCGCCAAGGTCTGACCCTCACCTGAGCCGGCCCACCCGTATCGTTTCCACCCCGCCGAGGATGCCCACCGTCACACGTCCGGACGTGACGGTGGGCATCCTCGGCGAATCGGTGGGATACCGTCGGCTGGGTTAGTCTAGGACGGTGCCCGCGGCAATCGTCGGGCACCGTCTCCGGGTGGCATCCCGCCCGGATCCGATCATCGGAATCAGGGAGGAACATGCTCGAAGTACGTGGGGGAAATCCGCTGGACGGCACCGTCCGAGTCCGCGGCGCCAAGAACCTGGTGCCCAAGGCGATGGTGGCCTCTCTGCTCGGTGAGACCCCGTCCGTGCTGCGCGGCGTGCCCAACATCCGCGATGTCGAGATCGTCACCGGACTCCTTGAACTCCACGGAGTCCGCGTCACCTCCGGCCCCGACGGGGACCAGCCCGACGGCGAACTCCACCTCGACCCGGCCGATGTGGCTCAGGGCTCCATCGTCGACATCGACGCCCACGCCGGATCCTCCCGCATCCCGATCCTCTTCTGCGGACCTCTCCTGCACAGCCTCGGTCAGGCGTTCATCCCCGACCTCGGCGGCTGCCATATCGGCGACCGCCCCATCAACTTCCACCTCGATGTGCTCCGCAAGTTCGGAGCCGAGGTCGACAAGACCCCCGGCGGCATCATGCTCAAGGCGCACAGCCGCCTGCAGGGCACCAAGGTCGAACTGCCCTACCCCTCCGTCGGTGCCACGGAACAGGTGCTGCTGACCGCGGTCCGCGCCGAAGGCGTGACCGAGCTGCGGGGCGCGGCCATCGAACCGGAGATCATGGATCTCATCGCGCTGCTGCAGAAGATGGGCGCGATCATCACCGTCGACACCGACCGCGTGGTGCGCATCGAAGGCGTCGACACCCTCCGCGGGTTCATCCACCGCGCCCTGCCCGACCGCAACGAGACCGCGTCCTGGGCCTCGGCGGCACTGGCCACCGGCGGAGACATCTTCGTCGAAGGCGCCAGCCAGCCGGAGCTCATCACGTTCCTCAACGTCTTCCGCAAGATCGGCGGAGAATTCGATGTGCAGGAGAACGGCATCCGCTTCCGCCACCCCGGCGGCAAACTCCGATCCTTTGCGCTGGAAACCGACGTCCACCCCGGCTTCATGACCGACTGGCAGCAGCCGTTGGTCGTCGCGATGACTCAGGCCGAAGGTCTGTCGATCATCCACGAGACCGTGTATGAGAACCGCTTCGGCTTCACCGACGCCCTGCGCGATATGGGTGCGCAGATCCAGCTCTACCGCGAATGTCTCGGCGGCACTCCCTGCCGCTTCGGACGACGGAACTACCAACACTCGGCCGTGATCTCCGGACCCACCGACCTCAAGGGCACCCGCATCGACGTTCCCGATCTGCGCGGCGGCTTCAGCCACCTCATCGCCGCATTGGCTGCCCAGGGTGCGAGCGAAGTCCACGGCATCGAACTCATCAACCGCGGCTACGAGAACTTCCTCGACAAACTCACCGGACTCGGTGCCGAGGTCTCCGCATGAGCGCCGACATCGAACCGGACGCGAACGACCACGATCTCGTCTCCTTCGATCCCGCCTCGGTGCGGTCCCAGAACCGGGCCGGCACCGTCGCCGCCACAGCGGCCTTCGGGCTCATGCGCACGGCCACGAAGATGAGCGTGCGGGGAGTCGAGCACCTGCCGCCGGCCGGCACGGGCATCATCGCCGCCGCCTACCATGCCAACCATCTCGACCCGATCCTCGTGGGGCTGGCGCTGAAGCGCAACGGTCGGATGCCGCACTTCCTCGCGAAGTCGACGCTGTTCACCGGGGTGCTCGGCAAGATCCTCAAGACCATCGGGCAGATCCCGGTGCTGCGCGCCTCGGCCTCGGCCGGGGACTCCCTCGAATATGCGAAGGACGCCCTGGCGAACGGCCAGACCGTCGTCATCTACCCCGAGGGCACGCTGACGAAGGACCCGGAGCTGTGGCCCCAGCACTTCAAGACCGGCACCGCCCGGCTGGCGCTGGAGACCGGAGCCCCGATCATCCCCGTCGCCCACTGGGGACTGGACACGGTCTACCCGCGTGGGCAGAAGAAGGTCCGCTTCCGCCCCTTCAGCCATGACTCCGTCGTGGCCTTCGGCCCCGCCATCGACTATTCGGATCTGTGGGATCACCGGGCTGAGAAGAAGACGATGGGAGACCTCTCCCAGCGTGTGAAGAACACCGTGGCGGCGATGGTGGCCGAACTGTCCGAACGCGAACTGCCGCAGCGTTTCACAGCTAAGGAGACTGGCGAATGAGCGTCGACAAGATCACCGTCCTCGGAGCCGGATCGTGGGGAACCACCTACGCTGCGGTCATCGCCGACGCCGGCTTCCCCGTCACCCTGTGGGCCCGCCGTCCCGAGGTCGCCGAAGAGATCAACTCCACGCACACCAACGAGCGCTACCTGGGCGAGCGAGTCCTGCCCGAGGGTCTGAGTGCGAACGCTGACGATATCGCCGCGGTCACCGACGCCGAGGTCATCGTCCTCGCCGTGCCCGCCCAGACCCTGCGGGAGAACCTCACCCGGTGGAAGCCGCATCTGCGTGAGGGTGTGAAGCTCGTGAGCCTGATGAAGGGCATCGAGGTCGACACCGGCAAACGCATGTCCGAGGTCATCGCCGAGGTCGCCGAGGTCGCCGAATCCCAGATCGCCGTCGTCTCCGGACCCAATCTGGCGCGTGAGATCGCCGACCGGCAGCCCACCGCCACCGTCGTCGCGTCCTCCGAGATCACCACCGCCGAGGTGGTCGCAGAGATCAGCGCGAACGCGTACTTCCGCCCGTATACGAACACCGACGTCGTCGGCGTCGAGATCGGCGGTGCGATCAAGAACATCATCGCCCTGTCCGTGGGCATCGCCGACGGACAGAAGCTCGGCGACAACTCCAAGGCGTCGATCATCACCCGCGGGCTCGCCGAAACCTCTCGCCTGGCCGCGGCCATGGGTGCCGAGGCGCACACCCTGTCCGGACTCGCCGGGCTCGGCGACCTCGTGGCCACCTGCGCCTCGCCCCTGTCGCGCAATCGCACCTTCGGACGCCACCTCGGTGAGGGGATGAGCCTCGACGATGTCATCGCCCACACCTCGCAGACGGCCGAAGGCGTGAAATCCGCTCCTGCCGTCCTCGCCCTGGGGCGACGCAACGGCGTCGACCTGCCCATCACCGAGGCGGTCTGTGCGGTTCTCGCCGGAAAACTGCAGGTTGACGAACTCGCCGGATTGCTGTTGTCTCGGAAGCGTAAGCACGAAGGACCACCTGCCTGAGCCACACCGAGTCTCAGGCACCCGCTGGAAAACTAGGAGCACAAATGAGCGCCAACTCACCGTTCTTCAACCTTCCCGAACTTCCCACCTTCACGCTGACGAGCACCGACATCGAAGACGGTGGGGTGCTCACCGGCCCCCAGCTCTCCGGCGCCATGGGCGTGCCCGGCGGTGAGGACGTCTCGCCGCAGCTGTCCTGGTCCGGGTTCCCCGAAGAGACCAAGGCCTTCGCCGTGATCTGCTACGACCCCGACGCTCCCACCGGCTCGGGCTTCTGGCACTGGGTCGTCACGGACCTCGACGCCTCGGTGACGAGCCTAGAGGCCAACGCCGGTGACCCGGCCGCCGACCTCCTGCCCAGCGGTGCCGTGACCCTGCGCAACGACGCCGGCGAACCCCGCTTCGTCGGTGCCGCCCCGCCGGAGGGCCACGGACCGCACCGCTATTTCTTCATCGTCACCGCTCTGGCCGAACCGCTGGGCATCGACGAATCCGCAACACCTGCCTTCGCCGGCTTCAACATGTTCTTCAAGGGCATCGGCCGGGCGTGGCTGGAATGCACGTACGAGGCCAAGTGAGCTAAAGTCTTTCAGTCCGCGCACACCTGACCCGCTGTGCGCACCCGTGTCCGGTCCGAGTGCACGGGAGTACCACTTCAGCAAGGAAACTCATGGCAGACAACGATCACCGGCCCCTTGTCGCAGTCCTCTTCGGAGGCCGTTCGAGCGAGCACTCCGTCAGCTGCGTCACCGCGGCCGGGGTGATCGGTGCCATCGACGCCGATGCCTTCGATGTTCTGCCGATCGGCATCACGAAGACCGGTGTGTGGCGGGTCGTCGACGACTGGGCGAGCATGCGCTTCGACCCGCAAGCCATGCCCGAGGTCACGGACAACGGCACCGAGGTGATCCCTCCGGTCTCTGCCGACGGGTCACCGCTGCTGCACCGCGATGCCGAGGGCAATTACACCGAACTCGGTGCCGTCGACGTATTCTTCCCACTCCTGCACGGCCGCTTCGGTGAGGACGGAACCCTGCAGGGACTGTTCGAACTCAGCGACACCGCGTTCGTCGGCTCCGGAGTGTTCTCCTCCGCCGCGAGCATGGACAAGCACTATACGAAGTCACTCATGGCCCACGCCGGAGTCCCCACCTGCCCGTGGGAGCTCGTGACCGAGACGATGTGGGCCGCAGACCGCGCGGAGGCGGAGAGGCGAGTGGCCGCGCTCGGCCTGCCCGTGTTCGTCAAACCCGCCCGTGCCGGATCGTCCATGGGAGTCAGCCGGGTCGCCGAGGCGGCCGACCTCGAAGCCGCCCTGCTCGGTGCCTTCGAACACGACTCCAAGGTCATCGTCGAACCCGAGGTCAGCGGTCGTGAGGTCGAATGCGCCGTGCTCGGTTCCGTCTATGACACGGAGCTCCGAGTGTCCTCTCCCGGAGAGATCCGGGTGAGCGGCGACCACTCCTTCTACGACTTCGACGCCAAGTACCTCGACCTCGCCGCCGCAGAGGTCACCTGTCCGGCCGATCTCGACGAGACGGTGACCGCCCGGGTTCAGGAGTTGGCCGCCTCGGTGTTCCGTCTCTTCGACTGCACCGGTCTGGCCCGCGTCGACACCTTCGTCACGGACACCGGCGAGGTCGTCATCAACGAACTCAACACCCTTCCCGGGTTCACTCCCACCTCGGCGTACCCGTTCATGTGGGCGCAGTCGGGACTCGAATACTCCGAACTCATCGGCGAACTCATCTCGATCGCCCTGATCGACCACGCTCGCGCGAAGTAGAAGCGGACGCCGCGGAGCAATCGCCTCCGTGGAGCAATCGCGTCTTCGGTGGGCGCTCTAGCCGGCGATGTCCTCGGCTCCGACGCACTCGTTCTCCGGAGGGAACTTCGACAGGGTCGGTGAGATCGCGGCGAGCACGTCATTGCCTGACTCGGCCTTGCGGTTGACGAGCACCTCGACGGCGGGGGTGCGCCCGTAGCTGGTGAACCTCCACGTCGAATCGTCGTCCTCGACCGGCTTCGAGATCCAATCGACTCCGGACACGCTCACGCACTGATCCGTCGTCGGCCCGGGGGGAGTGACTCCGCAGCGCAGCACCGCGACGTTGGGATCTCCCCACGCCTTCGTGCCCTGCGAGGAGGTCGTGCGTGCCTTCTCACCCGAGATCTCATCGGGCAGGGTGAGCAGGATGTCGGCACACTTCGGATTCGCCGCATCCTTGGCCGGTTCGACGATGACGGTGCGCGAACACCCGGTCACCGCCAGACCGGTGAGCACCGTGGCCAATGCGACGAAGGTGAGAGAACGACGACGGTGCGCGGGCCGGGCGTTGCGGCGCGTCGAAGCAGGGCGAGATCTCATAGGACTACCGTATCGCCCGATAACCTGGAGCCATGACCCGACTGTCCGAACTTGGCGAATCACACATCATCTCCCGCGTGCTGGGCCGCAACCCCAGCAGCACGCACGTGATCGTCGGACCCGGAGATGATGCGGCCGTGACCGCACCTGAGGGTCGACTCGTCTCGACCGCGGACATGCTCGTGGAGAACGAGGACTTCACTCGCGAGTGGTTGGACTGGAAGAAGCTCGGAGTCAAGGCAGCGGCCCAGAACCTGGCCGACGTCTGTGCCATGGGAGCGATGCCGCACGGACTGCTCGTTTCCGTCGCCGTTCCGGATGACACGGACATCGTCTGCCTCGAAGCCCTGTACTCCGGGCTCTTCGACGAAGCGGAACGAGCAGGGACGGCTTTGGACTGCACGGTGCCGATCATCGGCGGGGATCTGTCGTCCTCGGGTCTCATCGTCATCGCCATCACCGCTCTCGGGACGGTGGGCGAGGAGTCCGCAATTCTGCGCTCCGGCGCCCAGCCAGGGGATTCGCTCTTGCTGGCCGGAACGGTCGGGCGAGCCGCCGCCGGACTCGACCTGCTCTTCGCCGGAGCGCGACCAGACACCGTCGGACCTGAATTCCGCTCCCTCATCGACACCCAACTGGCACCACAGCCGGACTACGGCGCGCTGGCCACGCTCAGGGCCTCTGCGATGATCGACGTCTCCGACGGGCTCAGCCTCGACCTCGCCCGGGTGGCGACCGCCTCGGGGGTGGGAATCGACCTTGACTGTTCCCTGCTGAGCGACCTCGTCGACCCGCTGCTGCCCGCAGCCGAATTCGTGCTCGATGCCCGAGCAGCGGACGGTGCGTCGGAAGCGGACGGTGGGAACGATGCGGCCACGACGGCAGAGGATCTGGCGCTGTCCTGGGTGCTCGACGGGGGAGAGGATCACGGCTTCGCCGCGTCTGCGCCGCCGGCCGCCGCGCCTGGAGTAGGCTGGCGGAGAATCGGTGAGATCCGCACCGGACACGATGTCAGCCTCGACGGCACACCCGTGCCGGCGAGCGGTTTCAGCCATTTCGGGAAGTGACATGAGCAACGCCATCAGCCTCAACGGTCGTCTGGCCGCCCGCTGGGCCCGCCGTGCGGTCGACCGGCTGCGCAAGGAACGCACCGAGATCGACGAGCTCAACGTCTTCCCCGTCCCCGACGGCGACACGGGCACGAACATGTACCACACTCTGCGCGCCGCCTACCTCGCCGTCGAAGAGCTCACCGGCCCCGTCACCCTCCCGCAGGTCGTCGCCGCACTCGCCGCCGGAGCCGGACGCGGCGCCCGCGGCAATTCCGGGCTCATCCTCGCCGTCGCCCTGCAGGGCGTCGCCGATGCCCTGGCCGGAGTCACCGTGGCCACCGCCGACGCCATGGCCACTGCCCTGGAGACCGCGTCCGATCGGGCTCGGTCCGCCGTCGCCCGACCCGTCGACGGCACCATGCTCACCGTCCTCGACGCCATGGCCACCGAGGCCCGTGAGCAAGCCGACGACGGAGCCTCCCTGATCGATGTCATCGCGGCAGTGCGGGAACGCTCCCGGTCGGCGCTGCGGGAGACCACCGGACAGCTCACCGTGCTGCGCGAAGCCGAGGTCGTCGACGCCGGATCGACGGGCATCGTCGAACTCTTCGACCTCCTCTACGCCACCGTCACCGGCCGCACCCCGCAGGATTCGATGCTCGCCGAGGTGGCCCGCGCCCCGAAGATCATCCACGAAGCCACCGCCGACGAACTCGAGATCGTCGCCATCCTCGCCGACACCCCCGCGGACTCGCTCGCCGAGGATCTCGACCGCCTCGGCGGGACCTCGATCGTCATCAACGCGGCCAAGGTCCACGTCCACGTCGCCGACGAAACGACCGCCGCGACCGTCATCGACCGCCTCGGCGAATACGGGATCGCCCGGCTCGATATGGAAGACCTGCGGATGCACGAGGAGGAGGGCGAGACGAAGCTCATCGCCCTGGTCAAGGGCACGGGACTGCTCATGCACACCGCGCTCAACGGGGCCACGGCGCTGACTCCGGAGGTGGGGGACCTGTTCGAGACGATGTCCGAACTCATCGCCGCCGAGGACCGGGAGGTCATCGTCATCCCCAGCTCCACCTCGGCGCTGAAGTCCCTGGCAGGGCTGGGTGCGCACGTTGTGCGCTCCCGCAACGTCGGCACCCTGCTCTCGGCCCTGGCCGTCTACGACCCGTTCGCCCCGGCGGGGGAGATCTTCGCCGATATGACCGAAGCGGCCGCAGGCACGAGGGTGGGCACGATCTACTCGGCCGATCAGCTCGCCACCGACCCTCCGACGGGGATGCTGCCGGTGATCGATGAGCACGTCGGGGATAGGGCAGGTGCCGGTCTGGGGTCGGGCACGGCTCTCGGTCCGGGTGGGGGCACGGCAGTGGCGGCACATCCGGCACAGTTCTACAGGGTCTTCATCGAAGGCCGCGCGAAGACCCAGAGCACGGAGCTGCGGACCTTGGTGGAGAAGCTCGCCGATCGGCTGCTCGGTGCCGGGGGAGAGCTGCTCACCGTCGTCCACGGACCCGACTGCGCACCGGAGGTGCTCGACCACCTGCGTGACTGGATCCAGAAGTCACACGAGACCGTCCACTTCCAGGACATCGATGCCAGAGACTCCGGAGTGCTCGTGATCATGGGGGTCGAATGACGACCCGGCTCGAAGACAACTTCCGGCCCGCCGATCGGAAGAACTTGGCCCAGCGCGGTGTGCATTCGGTCACTGACCTGCTCCGCTTCTTCCCGCGGCGCTACCTCGTCCCCGGGGAGCGCACGGAACTCGGGGATCTGCCCCTGGGGGAAACCGCGATCATCCAGGCCGAAGTCATCCGGGTGGAGACGCGGCGGATGAAACAGCGGAAAGGCACGATCACCGAAGTCATCGTCCATGACGGGAAGCAGTCGATGAAGATCGCGTTCTTCAACCAGTATTGGTTGGAGAAGTCGCTGAAGCCGGGACTGACCGTCGTCTTCGGCGGCAAGGTGGAGTCGTTCCGGGGGCAGCTGACCCTGGCGTCTCCGGTGTGGCTCAACCGCACCGAGGATGACCATGAGTGGACTCCCGAGGACCTCAACTCGCCGTTCCCCATCTACCCGGCCGTGAAGAAGATCGCGCAGTCCCGGCTGTGGAGTTCGATCAAGACCCTGCTCACCGTCGCTGGGCCCGAGGAGTTCGAGGATCCGCTGCCGAAGGGGCTGCGGGACGCTCATGAGCTGCCGGACCTGCGCACAGCTCTCGAAGACATGCATCGACCGCGGAAGATCGAGGACGTCGAACGGGCCCGGCTGAGGTGGAAATGGGAAGAGGCGCTCGCCCTACAGACCGAATTCGCCGCCCGCAAAGCGAAGCTGGCCGACGAAAAGGCGACGCCGCTGCTCACGCAGGGGACGAAGAGCCGCCGGTTCGACGAAGACCTGCTCTTCACCCTCACCGCATCCCAGGTCAGGGTCGGCGAGGAGATCGCTGAGGACATGGCTGCGGACCGGCCGATGCACCGGCTCCTGCACGGTGACGTCGGTTCCGGTAAGACCCTCGTGGCATTGCGGGCCATGCTCACTGCGGTCGACTCCGGTGCCCAGGCCGCCATGCTCGCCCCCACCGAGGTGCTCGCCACTCAGCATTTCCATTCGATCCAGACATTCCTCGACGAGCAGATGGCGCTGTCGCCGCTGCTGGCTGACGACGACCAGGTGACGGTGGCGCTGATGACCGGGTCGATGCCGGCGAAGGACCGTCGCGAACTCGCCCTCGACCTCGTCGCCGGGAACATCGACATCGTCGTCGGCACGCATGCGCTGGTGTCGGAGTCGACGATGTTCTCAGATCTCGGTCTCATCGTCGTCGACGAACAGCACCGCTTCGGTGTCGAACAGCGGGAAGCGCTGCGTGCGAAGGGCGGGGACACCACCCCGCATACTCTCGTGATGTCGGCGACGCCGATCCCGCGCACAGTGGCGATGACGGTCTTCGCCGACCTCGATATCTCGACGCTCGACGAGATGCCGGCGGGGCCGAAGGACATCGCCACCCATGTGGTGCCGATCGTCGACCAACCTGCCTGGTACGTCCGGGTTCGGGAGCTCATGCGGCAGACCGTCGAGGCTGAGAAGGGGGTCTTCGTCGTCTTCCCGCGAATCGAACCGACGGATATCGAAGATCCGGAGTCCGGGGACGTAGTCGGACAGAAGCAGGGCATCGAAGACATCACACGGAAGCTGTCTGAGACCCCGGAACTGGCTGGTCTGAAGTTCGGTCTGCTGCATGGGCGGATGTCGACGGCGGAGAAGGACCGGGTGCTCGCGGACTTCGTCAAAGGCGACATCGAGATCCTCGTCTCGACGACGGTCATCGAGGTCGGCGTCGACGTAGCGAGGGCGACGATGATGGTCATCATCGAAGCCGAGAACTTCGGGGTCGCACAGCTGCACCAGCTGCGTGGACGCGTCGGACGTGACGGCAGCTCGGCCCTGTGCTTCCTGCTCACCGAGATGAGTGCTGAGGATGAGAGCTATGGACGGCTGCAGGCCGTGGCCGAGACGCTTGACGGCTTCGCTCTGGCCGAATACGATCTCGACGCCCGAGGCGAAGGCGATGTGCTCAGCGGCTCCCAATGGGGCGGGTCGTCGCTGCGGCATCTGTCGATCCTCCGCGACTCCGAGATGGTCGCCGAAGCGAAGACGATCGCTGAGCAGATCGTCGCGGTCGACCCGACACTGGAAGCGGTGCCCGCGCTCAAGGCCTTCATCAGGCGCGTCCTGCCCGAGGACGACGCCCACTTCATCGAGGCAGGCTGAGGGAGCAGATATGAGAATCATCGCCGGCGCACATAAGGGCGCCAGACTGTCGTCACCGTCGGGGGCGAACACCCGGCCGACGTCCGACCGCGTCAAGGAGTCCCTGTTCTCCATGCTCGACGGCTACGGGGTGCTGCCTGCAGCGAACGTCCTCGACCTCTTCGCCGGTTCCGGTGGACTCGGATTCGAGGCGATGTCGCGGGGCGCAGCACAAGTCGACTTCGTCGATTCATCCCTGGCTGCGACTCGCGCTCTGGAATCCAATGCGGACAAGCTTGGTCTCGACCATTCGGCCGAGGTCCACACCGGGGACGTGCTCCACTTTCTCGCCGGACTGCCCGGACCGGAGAATCCGGAGTCACGCGTCTTCGACCTCGTGTTCATGGATCCGCCGTACCCGTTGGGAGAGGACGCTGTCACGCAGATCCTCAGACGGCTGAGCACACACCTGGACATGGAGTCCATCGTCGTCGTCGAACGTGCCGCGCGTTCGCCGGAGCCGACGATGCCCGACGGGCTGGAGGTCTTCCGTTCGAAGACCTTCGGCGAGACCGCGATCCACTTCGTCCAGTTGGTCGGGGAGCCGGACGAAGTGAGCGCCGCAGAGGATTAGAGCACGCTGGAGAGGAATTTGCGCGTGCGTTCGTGCTGCGGGTTGTTGAAGATCTGATCCGGCGGACCCTCTTCGAGCACCTGACCACCGTCGAACATCATCACGCGGTGAGAGACGTCGCGGGCGAACTGCATCTCGTGTGTGACCAGCAGCATCGTGATGTCCGTGGTCTCGGCGATATCACGTAGCACCCCGAGCACGTCCCCGACGAGCTCGGGGTCGAGGGCGGAGGTGACCTCGTCGAGGAGGAGGATCTCCGGGTTCATCGCCAGTGCTCGGGCGATCGCCACGCGCTGCTGCTGACCGCCGGAGAGACGGGTCGGGTGAGCGTCGGCCTTGTCGGCCAGGCCCACGCGTTCGAGCAGCTCCTTGGCTTCCTTGGTCGCTTCTTCCTTGGACTTGCCGAGCACATGGACAGGAGCTTCGATGATGTTCTCGAGCACGGTCATGTTCGGGAACAGGTTGAATTGCTGGAAGACCATGCCGATGCGCGTGGTCATCTCACGCGTGCGCTTCTTCGGCAGTTCCACGCGTTTGCCGCCGCGGTCCTCGTGCGTCAGCGGCTGACCGTCGACGAAGATATACCCGTCGGTGAGCTCCTCGAGCGTCATCACCAGGCGCAGGATCGTCGTCTTGCCCGAACCGCTGGGCCCGATCAGGGTGACGCGTTCGCCGGGAGCCACCGTGAAGTTGAGGTCCTTGAGCACGGTGGTCGGCCCGAAGCTCTTCTCCACATCCTTGAACTCGATCGCCGGGGTGCCTGCGCCGGGAGTGGAGGAATTGGCTGGGGTGTTGTCAGTAGGTGGCAAGGCGTCGATCCAATCTCTGAATGACCAGTGAGGTCGGGTAGCTGGCGGCGAGGAAGATGATTCCGGCCAGTGTGAAGGCTTCCGTGTAGGCGAAGGTCGAACCGCCGAATTCCTTCGCAGCAGTGACGAGCTCGACGACGGAGATCGCGAACAGGAACGGAGTGTCCTTGAACATCGCGACCGCGTAGTTGCCCAGCGACGGAATGGTCGCCCGCAGCGCCTGCGGCAGCACGATCGCGGTGAACGTGCGCACCGGCGGCAGCGACAGCGCAGTGGCAGCCTCGAACTGTCCGGGCGGCACGGCATCGATTCCGGCGCGGTAGCTTTCGGACATGTACGTCGAATAGTGGATGCCGATGACGATGAAGCCGATCACCAGAGCGGGCACATCGACGAGTCCCGGAATATCCGAGAACGCGTAGTAGACGAACAGCAGCTGGACGACCAGCGGGGTGTTGCGGATGAACGCGACGATGAGCCGCACGAGCCAGTTGATCCACCGCGGGAGGCCGCGGATGGCGACGGCGAGGATGAGTCCGAGGACGACGGCGATGGCCGTGCCCACGACCGTGGCGATGAGAGTATTGACGAAACCGCGGAGCAGGATCGGCAGTGCCTCGGCAGCGAATTCCCAATTCCACATCAGAGGTCACCTCCCTGCCCGGGGAACGGACCTTTGGTGTGGTTGGTGCCTTCGCCGGCGGCAACGTGTGACTTGAGGCGGTCCTTGCGCACGGCGTCGGCACGGGCTGCACGCCTGGCCTCACGGCGATCAGTGCGGGAATTGGGGCGACGGCGGCCGAGAGCTTTCGTCGCTCTGCGTTCGAGGAAGTTCATGAACTCCTGGAGCAGCCATGCAAGTGCGAAGTAGATGAGGAGGCTGATCGAATAGGCGAACATCGTGTCACCGGTCGACTGACGCAGCTGTTCGGTCTTGTCTGTGAGGTCGGAGAGCGTGATGAAGGAGACGACCGCCGTGCCCTTGAGCAGCTGGATGAGCAGCGTCGCCAGCGACGGGATCATCAGTGCCCAGGCCTGCGGGAAGATCACGCGGATCATCCGACGGGTGGGGGAGAGGCTGAGCGCGATCGCGGCTTCCCACTGACCGGGGGCCACGGTCTTGATCGAGGACCGGACCACCTCGGCGGAATAGGCTCCGTAGTTGAGCGCCAGAGCGGCGACGCCGCAGGCCATGGGGTCGAAATCGACGCCGAGGAGCGGGAGCACATAGAACAGCCAGAACAGCTGCACGAGCAGTGAGGTGCCGCGGAAGAATTCGACGACGATGCGGGCCGGGACGCGCAGCCAGGCGCTCGGCGAGGTCATCGTCAGGCCGAGGATGAGTGCGATGAGGACGGCGCCGATGCTGCCGGCGACCGTGAGGATGCTGGTTGTCTGAACTCCCTCCCACAGCTGTGGGAGGAAGTTCAGCAACGTTGTGACATTGTCATTCATGGTGCGTGAGAGGAACCGACTCAGGAGTCAGCGGTGGGAAGCTCGCCCTTGCACAGCTGATCGGTGGTGATCGAACCGTCGGGGCGTTCTTCCTTCGTGAAGCCGTAGTCGCCGACGACGTCGAGGTAGGACTTCTCATCGGAGACGATCTTCTCGAGGCCCTTGTTCCATTCGTCGCGCAGTTCCTTGTCATCTGTGCGGAAGACCGTGGCGCCGGCTCCCACCTGGGGGACTCCGTCGATCTCCTGGACGAAGGAGTCGCTGACCTCGACACCGGAATCCTCGGTGTTCTTCTCCATCCAGTTGAGGGAGATGGCGGTGAGTGCGAACACGTCGGCGCGGCCGGTGGTCACGGCGTCCATGCCGTCCTGCGGGGTGCCGACCTGCTGGGTCTTGATGCCGAGGTCCTTGGCATAGTCGGACTCGATGGCGCCGGTCATAGTGGCGAGCTTGACGCCCTTCTTCTTCACGTCCTCGAGGTTCTTCATTCCATCCAGCTTGCCCTCCTTGGTCATCAGGGCGGTGGTGTACATGAACTCGGGATCACCGAAGGACGCCTGCTCGCAGCGGTCGGGCAGAATCGACATGCCGGCCGAGATCGCATCGAAGCGATCAGCGTTGAGGCCGGGGATGAGCGAACCGAATTCGGTGTTGACGCCTTCGACATCGTCGACGCCGAGCTCCTTGAACACGGCCTTGGCCAGTGCCACCGATGCTCCCTGGAGTTCACCGCCCTCTTCGAAGCTGTACGGGGCTTCACCGGCGAAGCCGACCGTGATCTTTCCATCGTCGACGGCCTTCTGCAGGGTGGACTTGTCGGAGTCGCTTCCGCCGCAGGCACCGAGGGTCAGCGTCAGCGCGAGGATCGATGTCGCGGCGGCCAGTCCTTTGAGTTTCATGTGCTGTTCCTTCCTTGAACGTCGACACATCATCGTGACGTGCGTCTCTGAAACAGTATTCAATACTCATGTTGTCCGAATGTCACACTGTCTGACAACGTTATATGATCGTGACCGTGACGAATCCTCCTACTTCCGAGCTGCCGGTGCTGCGCAAAGTGGTCCGATCATCGACGATCGACCTCATTGCGGACCAGCTGCGCAATGCCATCTACTCCGGTTCGCTCGAGCCAGGGCAGTCGATCAACGAGGTGCGCACGGCTGAGCTGCTCGAGGTGTCGCGGCCGTCCCTGCGGGAGGCCCTGCAGCGCCTCATCAGCGAAGGCGTGATGACGCATACTCCTGGACGAGGTGTGCATGTGAGACGCATGCGCATGGCCGATATCGACGACGTCTATGCCGTGCGCGAGGCGGTCGAATCGCAGGCGGTCAGGCTCGTCATCAGGCAGGGTCGGTCCACGTCACGGATCGGCACGGCGCTGCGAGAGCTCGAGCACGCCATCGAGGACAACGTCGCGCGCACGATCGGCGACGCCGACCTCAACTTCCACCATTCGATCGTCGCGTGCTCCGGATCGGCGCGGCTGACCGACCTCATGAAGGTCTCGATGGTCCACACCCGGCTGCTGTCGCTGTCGGAGACGCGCGGCTACGAGGTCCGATGCGATGTCCTGGACATTCACAGGAACCTCGCCGAGGCGGTCGCCGCCGGTGACGAACCCCGCTCCCTTGCCATCGTCGCCCGGATCATGGCCGAGGCGGCCTCCCGCCTGCACGGACCGGTTGATGATTTCGACGGGCAGGTGGTCAAAGGCACCGGCGCTGAGACTCCCGCCGACGACCAGTGGCTGCGACTGCGGGAGCAGACGCACTGACGGTCGCGACCTCACGTGTCCGTCACACGGATCTGCCCGCCTCTGATCGGGGCAGACGATACGATGAGGGCATGAAGGTCGTCTGTCCCGGTTCCTATGACCCGATCACCATGGGTCATCTCGATATCATCGCCCGCAGCTCTCGGATGTTCGAAGAGGTCGTCGTGGCAGTGGTCCACAATCCTTCGAAGTCCGGTCGCTTCGACCCGGAGATCCGTGCCGACCTCATCCGCCGGTCCCTGACCGAGGACGAACGCACCCGGGATGCGCGGAACGTCACGATCGACCTCGTCTCCGGGGGCCTCCTCGTCGACTACTGCACGAGCATCGGCGCCCCCGCCGTCGTCAAGGGCCTGCGCTCGGGCACCGACTTCGCCTACGAACTGCCGATGGCGCTGATGAACAAGCACCTGTCGGAGCTCGAGACGATCTTCGTCCCCGGTGATCCGAAGTTTGAGCATGTCTCCTCCTCACTCATCAAGGAAGTCCACGCAGGCGGCGGGAACATCGAAGGCCTCGTCCCCACCTCGGTGCTGGAGGCATTGGGCGGCCGCGGACCCGCGGCCGCGAACGACGACAGCGTCGTCTGAGGGATGAGCGCAGCCGCCGATCCTGCCAATAGGGCCTGGTTCCCGGGCCTTGTCATCCACACTGTCATCGCGCACGCAACGTACAACGGCGTCCGCGTCCTCATCTCCTACCGCACTCTGGAGCTCGGCGGATCAGGAGTCGTCCTCGGTCTCATGACCGCGGTGTACTCACTCGTCCCGCTGCTCACCGCGCTCTTCGTCGGCCGCCTCGTCGACCGCGGGTACGCCACGGCGGTGCTGTGGGTCGGCACCGCTCTGTCGATCCTGCCCGTCGCGCTCGCGGCCACCGCACCCAACCTCGGCGTGCTCCTCATCGCCACGATGAGCCTGGGCTTCGGCCAGCTGCTCACCACGGTCGCCTCCCAGGCGCTCATCCCGCAGAGCTTCCCCGCTTCGAAGCTCACCGCGAAGTTCGGCCACCTCACCCTCGGGGTCTCGATCGGACAGACCATCGGCCTGCCCCTGGCCGGCATGGTCGCCGACGCCACCTCGGGTGATGCCGCGATCACGAACGCGCTGTGGTTCATGACCGCACTGTCAGCGCTCACCCTCATCGCCGCCGTCATCGTCATGCTCCGGGGCCGCACACCCCACGTGTCCCGCGCCGAGGCGGCCGAAGGCGCCATCGCCCCGTTGGCTCTGCTGTCGGTGAGGGGGATGAAGCCCGCGATCTTCGCCTCCATGGCCACGCTCGCCGCCGTGGATCTGATGACCGCCTACCTGCCGCTCATCGGTCAGCAGAACGGACTGTCGGTGACGACGGTGACGTGGCTGCTCGCGGCACGGACCTTCGCCTCGGTGATCTCCCGGCTCTTCATCGGTTTCCTCACGCGGAAATGGCGGAATCTCTCCCTGCTGTGGACCGCCTCGGCGGCGGCTGGGCTCTGTGTGGTCCTCATCCCCGTGCTCAGCCAACCGTGGACGCTGGCAATCCTGCTCACGATCGCAGGCTTCTGCTTCGGTCTCACCCAACCGCTGACGATGACCTGGGTGTCGACGCTTTCGGATCCGGCGAACCGGGCTGCGGTGCTGTCGATCCGCTTGGCGGGCAACCGACTCAGCCAGGTCGCGATACCATCGGCCGCCTCGGCGCTCACGGTCATCGCCGGTTCCGGGATCGTGTTCACGATCTCCGGCGCACTGCTCCTCCTGGCCGGCGGCGTCACCTGGCGCAACCAACACGAGAAATGGTGAGCAGGAACACCTGCGCGGCGGGACGGACCCGATTGGTAATGGCCGCTGACAATGATTAGAATGGTGAGTCGCGTGTGAACGCAGGAGCGACATCCTCAAACGCACCAGGAGGACAGGGCATGAAGAACAGATCTGAATTCGTCTATGATCTCAGATCCATGGGATTGCTCGGTCATCCGGGTGAGTGGGAACGGGTGAACACCACCTTGTCGGCTCCAGCGGATCTCAAGATCGAAGTGATCGGGGTTGCGGAAGGTTCACCACTGACGCTCGAGCTGATGTTCGAGAGTGTGTCGGAGGGGATCTACGTGTCGGGCACAGTCTCGGCGACGGCCCGCGGCGAAGACGCGAGGACGCTCGAACCCATCGAGCTGCCTATAGATGTGGACATCCAGGAGATGTACGTCTATGAGCAGGCCGAAGGGGACGAGGACTCCTACGTCATCGACCGGGATCAGCTCGACCTCGAGCCCGCGATCAGAGACGCCGTCGTGATGGCTCTGCCGTTCAATCCCTCACGGGATGAGAGCGAGGAGTTCAGCTACACCCTGGGGGAGGACCTCGAGGTGGACGAGGACGAATCCGAATCGCCGTTCGCATCATTGAAGAATCTGTTGGAAGAGAAGAAAGAGAGCTAGACGTGGCTGTTCCGAAGCGTAAATTGTCGCGCAGCAACACCCGCCACCGTCGTTCGCAGTGGAAGGCCAAGGCTCCGAACCTGGTCAAGACTGTGGAGAACGGTCGCGTTGTGTACTCGCGCCCCCACCAGGCCAAGGTCGTCGAAGACGCAGCCGGCACCCCGCTGTACCTCGAGTACAAGGGCCGCAAGGTCGCTGACGTCTGAGACTGTGGACACTGACACCACAGCAGCACTGAAGAAGAGTCTCGGGATCGATATTGATCCCGAGACTTTTCGTCTCGCGCTCACGCACCGCTCCTTCGCCTTCGAGGCCGGTGGCATCCCCACCAACGAGCGCCTCGAGTTCCTCGGCGACTCCGTTCTGGGCCTCGTCGCCACCGAGTCGCTGTTCTACGACAACCCGGATCTTCCCGAAGGCCAGCTGGCCAAGATGCGTTCGGCCGTCGTCAACACGCGTGCCCTCGCGTCGATCGCCCGCCGACACGGCATCGGCGAGCATATTCTGCTGGGCAAGGGTGAGGAGCTGACCGGAGGCCGGAACAAAGACTCGATCCTCGCCGACACGGTCGAGGCCCTCATCGGCGCGACCTTCGTCTCCCGCGGACGCGAAGAGGCCTTCGCCTTCGTCCACCGCCTCATCGACGGAATGCTCGACGACGCGGTCAACCTCGGGGCCGGGATGGACTTCAAGACCACCCTGCAGGAGGCCGCTGCCGACCTCGACCTCGGCGCCGTGAGCTACGAGATCACCTCGGCGGGTCCCGACCATGCGATGGTCTTCACCGCCACCGCGATGCTCGGGGCGAACAGCTGGGGCGCGGGCGACGGATCCTCGAAGAAGGCCGCCGAAGCAGCGGCCGCCGAAGTGGCCGTCAAAGCCATCCGCACCATCTACCCGGACTACCGGCGCTGAGCCTCACCGTGGTCTCTTTGTGCGCTCACGGGCGCATACCTGATCGAATCGAGGGTCACTGATGCCTGAGCTTCCCGAGGTCGAAAGCGTCCGTCGCGGCGTCGACGAATGGACGGCCGGGACCACGATCACCGGCGCCGAGGTGGCCGACCCCCGAATCCTGGGCACGACGTCCCAGCGGCGCATCGATCCGTCTGCGGTCTCCGGGTTCGCTTCCGCCGTAACCGGGGCGCACATCCTTAGGGCCGAACGGCGCGGGAAGTTCATGTGGCTGAGCCTGGGAGAGGGGACTGATCTCTCCACTGCGGACTCGGTCGCTTCATCTGCGCCGAGGCCCGAACTCGGCATCCTCGTGCATCTGGGCATGAGCGGACAGCTGCGCATCCACTCGCCCGGCGAGGAGATCCACCGCCACACACGGGCGATTCTGCACCTCTCGGACGATGGAGGACAGACACGAGAACTGCGCTTCGTCGACCAACGGATCTTCGGCCATATCGGCGTCCAACCTCTCGTCCACGGGTACGGACGGCTCGTCCCCGCCTCGGCGATTCACATCGCCCCGGATCCGCTCGAGCCCGCATTCGATCCGGAACGGGTCGTTGCGGACCTTGCGAGGAAGCGCACGGCGGTCAAGGCAGCGTTGCTCGACCAGACGCTGGTCAGCGGAATCGGGAACATCTACGCAGATGAGGCCCTGTTCCGGGCGGGAGTCCACCCTTTGGCGACACCCGCGCGGACACGGAAGAGCCGCCTCGTTGCGGTGCTCGAATCCGCGACGAAGGTGATGAGCGATGCCCTGGCCGTGGGCGGGACGAGCTTCGACGCTCTCTACGTCAACGTCAACGGCGAATCCGGATACTTCGATCGCGCCCTGCTCGTCTACGGGCGCGGGGGACAGGAATGTGTGCGCTGCGGGACGGAGATCGTCAAGATCACCGTCGGCGGACGCGGAACCCACTACTGTCCCGTGTGCCAGAAGCCCCCGCGGTATAGGTAGGCGGTGACGGCGCTGGGGTGATCCGGCCTCCGTGTCTCCGGCACGGTGCACTCCAGCTGCCGAGAGCATCCCGCACCGTTGCTCGCAGTCCCTCGCCTTCGCCGCAAGTCCTACAGTCAACGGTCCATCGGTCACCGGCTGCGGCATTATGCACCGCTGCAGCGCGGTGCAATGCAACTCAGGGTGAGGGATGCCGGGCAGGAGAGGCTGTCGAGACCTCTGGCTGCAACGCAGTGAAGCGTAGACTCGGGCGAGAAGTCGCCACCTCGGCGCTCAGGCGGAGAGGAATGCTCATGTTCACGGTTCCAACGATCGCTGCAGGGATCGTACTCCTGCTCGTCAGGGCGGTTCTGACGGTGGCTTTCGTCCGCGAGTTCATGGTCAAGGCCAAGGATATTCCGCGGTTCGCTAAAGCGGATGGGCTCAACGTCCCGACTGCATGGTTCGTCGCCATCGCCGAGCTCGCCGCCGCAGTCTCATTCGGCACCGGCGTCCTCGCCCAATGGGCCGGTCTCGGCGTCGTCGTGCTCATGCTCATCACGACGAGCCTGCACGTCTTCAAATGGCACTCGAAGTACTGGGCCTCGGCGGGCGGTCCCGAATACGACCTGCTCCTGCTGGTGCTGGCCGCGGTCATCACCGCATTCGGTGCCGGCCCGATCGCCATTCCGGCGCTGTTCGGGATGTGACGTCGATGAGCGCGGGCCGACTCACGACGAACGGGTCAAGCGGCGGATGAAGACGAGGGTCGCCACCGTGAGCAGGCCGGGGATGACGAGGCCGAAGACGATGAACGCCGGCAGGCTGCCCAGACGATCGAGCATCCACTGGAAGTTCATGCCGAAGAACCCCGTCGCCAGGGTCAGCGGCAGGAAGATCGTCGCCACGAGTGTCAGCCGTTCGGACACGACGGAGTCCTGTTCGTTGAGGATGTCGCCGAGCATCGCATACAGTCGCGTGGTCATCGACTGATTCGCCCCGAATGCCGCTGCGGCACGGCCGAGCAGCCGCTGATGGTCCTCGCCGAGGCTCTGGGCGAGCTCTTCCTCGTTCGACAGCAGCCTCTGTTGGGCCGCCTGGGTCTCACCGATTCGGAAGAGCTCGGCTCGCAGTCTCCCCATCGTCCGCCGCCGCGGTGAAGACGCGTAGCCCACGGACTGTGCTTCGAGCTCTTGGCACCGATCATCGATCTCGTCGAGTGCCTCTTCGCAGCGGCGCGCCACGATGAGGATGAGCTCGACGAGCACGGTCCACGTATCGCCGGCATCGGCAGGAATCTTTCCCGCGATGGAGTCCAGGGCCTTCTTCTCACCGATGACGAGCAGGCCGCGCTCACGGGCGTGGAGCTGCAGCGCATGGTGGGCACGATCCTCGTCGAGGACCTGCAGCACGAGGCTGATCTGGTCGTCGACGACCGCAGCCATCGGCCGCCTCGGCCCAGGATGTGCGGTGTGCACCGTCAGGTCGAGGCTATTGGCCGCCTCATCCGTCAGCTCTCGGTCTTCGGGGGTGGCGAGAACGCAGCGTGTGTCGGCTGTGTGCTCACGCAGCGCCTCGATGCTGTCGATCACGATCATCAGTCTCGCCCTCCGTCTCTCGCCGTCAGCAGTGCCGCATGCGAACACAGTATCAAGACGTCAGTGTCAGAATGCCCTCGCAAGATACGCTTTGTGGCCGTCGATGAGCGCGCGTTGCGCCTCGGTGTGGTCAGGTGGGGAGAGAATATTCGCGGGGTTCGTCGGAGATAACCACAGTGAGTCGATTTCGACGATCCGACCGTCTCGCAGGCGCGCTGCCGCAGCCAGCCGATAGCGTGAACCGGGAACCGGTAGGAGAATGCGGTCGAGATCCCGCCAGGCGATCCGATGAGGTCTGCCGGTGAAGCCGCACCAGATGAACTCCTCAGGAGTGATCTCCAACCGGGCGCGGGCTCCTAAGTGGAAATTCACCCACGCGCCGATGAGCGCGATGACCGGTGTGAAGAGGAAGATGAGAAAGAATGGTTCGGCGAAGATCGCCAGGAGGATCACCGTGATGAACGCGAGAATCGCCATGACGACGAGCATCCAGCCGATGAATGTCGAGATGTTCCCCTCGTGTCTGATGACTCTGTTCATCTATCGACGTCCTTTCCCTCAGAACTACCTGACGGCGGCCCAGCTACCTCGCGCGAGGTTGCTGGGCCGCCGTCAGGTAGCAATTGGGGGTTGTTAGTTCTTTGTGGAGGTGTCCTTGTCCTCGTCCGGCTCGTCCTCGATCTGGAGTTCCGAGGTTTCGAGGCCGAAGATCTCGCCATCGTACTCGTCGACCGCGGTGGCCACCGAGGTCTCGAGCACGTGTGCGGCCAGCTGCTCCTGGATGATGAGAGGATCCTTCGACAGGTCCTTCCACACAGCCACGCACAGCAGCAGCATGACGATGACGAACGGCAGGGCGGAGACGATCGTGATGTTCTTCAGTCCGTCGAGCGCCTCGGCGGGATCGGAACCGCCCGCCAACAGCATGACCGCAGCCACGGCACCGGTCGCGGTGCCCCAGAAGATGACGAGGCCCTTGCCCGGCTCCTGCATGCCGTTGGCCGACAGCGTGCCCATGACGATCGACGCGGAATCCGCACCGGTGACGAAGAAGATCGCGATGAGGATGACCGTGACGATCATGAGGATGATCGCGACTAGGTTCGGCAACGGCAGAGCGCCGAGGAGGTCGAACAGAACCGTGTCCATGTTGATGTCCGGTTCTCCGTCGACGATGCTCGCCAATGCCTTGACCGTGCCTTCGCCGCGCTCGGCGCGTTCCTGGATGCCGATGGCACCGCCGCCGAAGATCGCGAACCAGATGGTCGAGACGACGGAGGGGACGATGAGCACGCCGGTGACGAACTGACGGACGGTGCGACCGCGCGAGATGCGCGCGATGAACAGGCCGACGAAGGGCGACCATGACACCCACCATGCCCAGTAGAAGACCGTCCACGACGACAGCCATTCATTGACACCCTGCCCGTCGGCAGCGGTGCGTGAAGCCAGCTGAGGCAGATCCTGGATGAACGCACCCACCGAGGAGGGGATGACGTTGAGGATGAACAGCGTCGGACCGCCGATGAAGACGATGAGGGCGACGATGACGGCGAGCACCATGTTGATGTTCGACAGCCACTGGATGCCCTTCTCCACGCCCGACACCGCCGAGGCGACGAATGCGGCCGTGAGGATGGCGATGATGATGACGAGCACCGGTGAAGTGACCTCGGACATGATGCCTGCGGACTCGATGCCGCCGCCGATCTGGATGGCACCCAGACCCAGCGAGCAGGCCGAACCGAACAGAGTCGCGAGGATCGCGAGGATGTTGATGACCTTGCCGCCGATTCCATTGACGGCGCGTTCGCCGAACAGCGGGGTGAACATCGACGAGAACAGCTGCGAGCGTCCCAGACGGAACGAACCGTAAGCCACGCCGAGACCGACGATGGCGTACATCGCCCACGGGTAGAGGGTCCAGTGGAACAGTGTCGTTCCCATGGACGTGCCCATCGCCTCGGCAGTGGAGCCGTCGACGGTGTTCGGGGGAGGCGACATGTAGAAGAAGAGAGGCTCGCCGACCGCGGAGAACACGAGTCCGATGCCCATGCCCGTGGCGAACATCATCGCGATCCACGAGGAGGTCTTGAACTCCGGCTTCTCATCGTCCTTGCCCAGCGGGATCCGTCCGAATCGGCTGACGGCGACGACGATGACGAAGATCGTGAAGATCGTGGCGGCGATGACGAAGAGCCAGCCGAAGTTGTCCATCACTCCGGTCAGCAGCGTGCCAGCCACATTGCCGAGGCTGTCGGGAGAGACGAAGCCCCAGACGACGAATGCGACGGCGAGGATGCCGGCCGCGAAGAAGACCACCTTGTCCAGACCCTCACGTTTGAAGGGCCGGAGCGCGGTCGTCGGATGCTTCAGGTGCTCGATGAGCTCCTGAGTCTTTGTATGTTCACTGCTCATAGTGATCGGGCCGATCGGGGGCGGGTCCTCGGTGACACGAATGAGAACGGGCTGCCGCCTCGGCGTTCCTTCCTTGAATGGACTGCATCGGACAGGTGGCCGAAGGGATCCGAGCCGAGTGCACCCGAACACCTCTCACACATGATCATGACAGACCATGGGCGATGATGGTCGGAATTCCCTCATCTCGGACCACCATCGGTCGCCTTTCGCTGTGCTTCACCGTCACACAGGTGCGGTGAATAGTGAGGGGCCCTGCCGCGCACGACAGGGCCCCTTCCAGCTCCCCCGGCTGGGCTCGAACCAGCGACCCTTCGATTAACAGTCGAATGCTCTGCCAACTGAGCTACGGAGGAAAACGGCGCAGTCGTCTACGCACGAGGAGAAACTCTACCAAAAGATTCGGGATCTCGCCGCCGCCTGCGGATATGCTGGTGCCCAATATGCATCTCAAAAGCCTGACACTGCGGGGATTCAAGTCCTTCGCCTCGGCGACGACCCTTCGATTCGAGCCGGGAATCACCTGCGTCGTCGGACCGAACGGCTCGGGCAAGTCCAATGTCGTCGACGCCCTGTCCTGGGTGATGGGCGAACAGGGTGCGAAGAATCTGCGCGGCGGAAAGATGGACGACGTCATCTTCGCCGGAACCTCGAAACGTCAGGCCCTGGGGCGCGCCGAGGTGACTCTGACCATCGACAACACCGACGGGGCCATCCCCGTCGACTACACCGAGGTGACCATCTCGCGGACCCTGTTCCGCACCGGCGGATCCGAATACGCCGTCAACGGGGCACCGGCGAGGCTGCTCGACATCCAAGAGCTGCTCAACGACTCCGGCCTGGGCAAGGAGATGCACGTTATCGTCGGTCAGGGCCGCCTCGACGCGATCCTCCATGCCGACCCGCTGGAGAGGCGCAGCTTCATCGAAGAGGCCGCCGGGGTGCTCAAGCATCGCCGCCGCAAGGACAAAGCGGTCCGCAAACTCACCGGACTGCAGACGAACCTCGACCGCCTCACCGATCTGCGCACCGAACTCAACCGGCAGCTGGGGCCCTTGGGACGGCAGGCCGAAGCCGCCGCGAAGGCAGCGACCGTGCAGGCGACGCTGCGTGACGCCACCGCCAGGCTGCTCGCCGACGACGCTGTGAGGATGCAGTCCTCCCTGGCCTCGACGAGCGAGGGCGAAGACCACAGCGACCGCATCGCCGAACTCGACCACCGCCGCACCCGCGCCGAGGCGCGCCTGTCGGAGATCGAAGCCCGGCTGTCCGAACTCGACAGCGAACTCGACGTCCAACGCACCGCCGAATCGCGGACACAGACGCAGGTCGTGCGCGCCCAAGGACTGAGCCAACGTGCCGCGGACAAGCGCTCCCACCTGCTCTCGGAGGTCACGAGCCTCGGGCAGAGGGAAGCGAAGTCACCCGAAGAGCTGCGCGCCCAGGCCGAACGCAACCGTTCCGAACTCACCGACGCCGAGGCGGCCGTGACCGAGAAGACGAACGCACTCGAGGCCAGCCAGCAGCGGAAGGAAGAGCTCACCCAAGCCCTGCGCGCCGCCGAAGACGAGGTCAAGGCAGCACAGATTGCCATCACCGAAGCGGTGAAGAACCGCTCGGCGCTGCAGTCGAAGCAGACCCAGGCGGCCGAGCGGATCACCGACCTCAAATCCCGAATCGAAGCCAACCGCGCGGAGATCGACACCGTCACCGCCCGCATCGCCGAACGCAGCAGGGAACTCGAATCGGCCGAGACTGGTGTCGAGGACGTCGAAGCCGGTGAGACCGAACTCGATTCCGCGTACGAGGCGGCGCAGAAGAGCCTCGAGAAGCTGGAGACCGAACGCACTGAGCTGCAGGAGCAGCGGGCGCAGGTCGCGTCCGAACTGTCATCGGCGAAGGCGCGCGCGGAAGCCCTGGCGTTGGGCACCGCCCTGGAAGCCGACCTCGAAGACATCGTCAATGCGGACCTGCCGGGAGTGCGCACGGCCGTGACAGAAAGACTGAGTGTCGACCATGGGTTCGAAATGGCCGCGGCAGCGGCCCTGTCGACGACGGTCTCCGGTGTCATCGTCGATGACAGCGCAGCGGCGCTGGCAGTGCTCGACCACCTCGGAGAGGACACGAACGTGTCACTGACGATTCCCGCCGGAGTCGAACCAGCAGCAGGGAAGGGTGGTGGGACCACCCTTGACGCTCTGCTGGAGCTGCCTGCGTCAGAAGGCCTGCGATGGCTCTCCGATGTCGTCGACAGCGACGTCCCCGAACTGCGTGCTCTGCTGGCCCGGGCGCTGCACGGTGTCGTCTGCGTCCCCGATGCGCGCACCGGAATCGAACTGACCGCGGCCCGGCCCGAACTCACCGCTGTCACCGTCCACGGTGAAGTGCTCACCGCGACCCGCATCAGCCGGGCCCGCACCGCCTCGGGCACACGGCTGGCCTCACAGACCGCGCTCGAGGACACCCATTCCCTCATCGCCGAACTCGACGACCGGGCGAGGAAGCTCGACGCCTCCTTGAGCGAACTCGAACCCCGCCTGACCGCCGCACGTGAGGAATCAGCCGCAGCCCTCGATGCTCTCCACTCCTCGGATGCGAAGATCATGGCCGCGGCCGAAGAGGTCTCGCGCATCACCGGTGAGATCGGTGTGGCTCGCACTCGCCTGCAGCGCGCGCAGGAGAACGCGACCGAACTCGAATCCCGCCTCGCCGCCGCCGAACGGGACTCTCAATCGGCCGCGGCAGCACTGGCCGGAGCCGCCGAGGTCGACGAAGTCGTCGATACCGCCGCCCGGGATGAACTCAGCGCACAGGTCGCCCAAGCTTCGGAAGACCTCGTCGAAGCCCGCATCAGTCACCGGTCGGCTGCCGACCGGGCCCGGTTCCTCAGCGACCGGGTGGAATCCCTCCTGCGGGCGGCGAAGGCCGAGGAAGCGGCGCGGGAGCAGACGCAGCGCACTATCGCGAAGAAGAAGCGGGCGGCAGCCTCGGTGCAGCTCATCGCCGAAACCGCGGCCGAAGCCGCGGAGCTCGCCGCCTCAACGGTGGCCGAACTCGGTGAGGCGATCCAGGTTCTCGTCGATGAACGCGGCGGTCTGCGCGAAGAGAAGGGCCGCCTAGGCGAGGAATTGGGATCGACGCGAACCCAGCTGCAGAAGCTCAAGGACGCCGCGGCCGAAGCCGAACTCGCGAAGGAGCGTTTCCGACTTCGGCTCGAGGAGATCGCGCACCGATCGGAGGAGGAGACGGGGTTGGGAATCGACCGCCTCATCGACGAATTCGGGCCGCATCTGCCCGTTCCGTCGTTCGAGGAGGACGTCGAGGACCGGCCGTATGTGCGCGCGGAAGTGGAGAAGCGGCAGAAGCAGGCGGCGTCGCAGCTCAAGCGCATCGGCACGGTCAATCCGCTCGCGCTCGAGGAGTATGAGGCGCTGAAGGAGCGGCATCAGTTCCTCGAGAAGCAGATCGCGGACATCGAATCCTCGCGCAAGGACCTCATGCAGCTCGTCGAGGAGGTCGACCGGCACGTCGAACGCGTCTTCGCCGAAGCCTATGCGGATACGGCGCGGGAGTTCGAGGACATCTTCTCCCGTCTCTTCCCCGGCGGTGAGGGCGCCTTGAGCCTGACCGATCCGAACGATATGCTCACCACCGGCGTCGACGTGCACGCCCGCCCGGCCGGCAAGAAGGTCAAACGTCTGTCTCTGCTCTCCGGAGGCGAGCGGTCGCTGGTGGCCGTGGCCATGCTGGTCGCGATCTTCAAGGCCCGGCCGAGCCCGTTCTACGTCATGGACGAGGTCGAAGCGGCCCTCGACGATCTCAACCTCTCGCGCCTGCTCACGGTGTTCAAGGAGCTGCAGGACTCCTCGCAGCTCATCGTCATCACCCACCAGAAGCGGACGATGGAGATCGCCGATGCCCTCTACGGAGTGACGATGCACGGCGACGGGGTGTCGAAAGTCATATCGCAGCGGATTCCGTGATCGGCAGTCCGCTCTTCGGCCGGCGCGCCCGAGGTGGCAGGCCCGCCGCTGGGGCACAAGGCCATTTGACGGTGATGCCCAGGACAGTCCCAGGGAATTTTGCAACTGCCGTACGGCGGGCGAGCACAATAGTCGTGGCCGGGGACTATAGACTTGGGCCGAGACACAGGTATTCGAAGAATGTGAGGAGCGGGACGTCCATGGCCGAGGCTGCTGTACTGCGAGGTGGCTCGAGGGCATGAATTCGGTACTTGTCGTCATCGTCGGACTTGCGATCTCCTTCGCCCTGGCACTCGTCGTCGTCCTTCTCGTGGCTCTGCCCGGCCTGCGCGCCGAAGGACGCCTGCGATACTCCTCCGACGTGCAGCGATTCCGTCTGCCGCCCGAGTGGACCGGCTACGACGACGAAGTCCACGAATTCTTCGGCCACGATGACGGCACCTCGCACCTGGCGACCAGGGAACAGGCGGCGGTGACCGCGATCCGCGACCACTCCTATGTGCTCCGGCCACAGCCCCGACGCCATGCCGCGCCCTCGCTCATCACGGTCCGCCCGCGCACCCGCCACTGGAAGATCCCCGAGTCGGGAACAGGGTGGAAGACCACCGCCGGGCTGCTCTTCGGCAGCCGCGGATCCTGACCTTAAGACCCATGCGGCCTCGAGCGGTCGAGGCCCGCGACAACGGAGACCGCGCCGACTGATTCCGGCGCGCTCACCGACACACTGACACCACCGGAAGAGTCCGGGAACTCGAGTGCCGGCGGCCCGAACGGCGGCACTCAAAGGAGGACGGAAGAACCATGGATCAGCCGATCATCTTGCTCATCGTCGCGGCGATCGTGTTCGCTCTCGTCGTCGGCGTGGGCATCTCGCTGCGCGTCAATGCGCGTAAGAAGGGCCTCGATGACAGGCGCGGCATCGATGCGGAGGTCACCGGTGAGCTGAGCATCGATGACGTCGCCGAGGCGGTCGAGAAGGACAAAGCCGAAGCGCGCGGTTCCGAGGTCCCCACCGAACCGGCCAGCCGCCTCGTCCGCCTGCGCGAGCGCCTGGCGAAGTCGAACAGCGGGCTCGGACGCGGACTGCTCAACCTCCTCTCCCGTGACAACCTCGACGAGTCCGCATGGGAGGAGATCGAGGATACGCTCATCCTCGCCGACGTCGGCGTCGAACCGACGACCGAGCTCGTCGACCGCCTGCGCGAACGCGTCAAGGTGCTCGGCACCCGGGATCCCGAAGAGGTCCGCGGGCTGCTGCGCGAAGAGCTCATCAAACTCGTCGATCCGACGATGGACCGCTCGCTCGCCGACACCGGCAAGGACGGTGACCCCTCCGTCATCCTCGTCGTCGGGGTCAACGGTGCCGGGAAGACGACGACGGTGGGCAAGATCGCCCGCGTGCTCGTCGCTGAGGACAAGTCCGTGCTGCTCGGTGCCGCGGACACCTTCCGCGCTGCCGCGGCCGAACAGCTGGCCACGTGGGGTGAACGTGTCGGCGTCGAAACCGTGCGCAAGGAAGAAGGTGCCGATCCCGCCTCGGTGGCCTACTCGGCCGTCGAGAAGGGACAGGCCGACGGTTCCGACGTCGTCCTCATCGACACCGCCGGACGTCTGCAGAACAAACGCGGACTCATGGACGAACTCGGCAAGGTCAAACGAGTGGCCACCCGACCGCTGGGGGAGGGCCACGAGATCGACGAGGTGCTCCTCGTCCTCGACGCGACCACCGGTCAGAACGGCATGCAGCAGGCGAAGGTCTTCGCCGAGGCGGTCGACATCACCGGGATCGTGCTCACCAAGCTCGACGGCACCGCGAAGGGCGGAATCGTCGTCGCCGTTCAGCGTGAGCTCGGGGTGCCGGTCAAGCTCATCGGCCTCGGCGAAGGCGCGGACGACTTGGCGCCATTCACCGCCGAAGGGTTCGTCGACGCACTGCTCGACTGATTTCGCACACCGAATCTGCGGATGGATTCTGCCGGGTCTCACCCTTGTGAATGCTGGGAGAGACCCGGCTTGTCATAATCACGAAACATAGCCGAATCATCACTGTGACATGCGTCATGGAGACTGTCTCTGCGCGGTTCGATCCGGAACCGGCTTCGACAGATGAGAGACGACATGGAACTCGATGCAGTGAACGTATGGATGATGGTCGCGGCAGGGCTGGTCCTGCTCATGACCCCCGGGGTGGCGTTCTTCTACGGCGGGATGACGCGCATCACCTCGGCGATCAACATGATGATGATGGTCTTCTCCGCAATGGCCGTCGGTGGGCTCGTCTGGGTGCTCTACGGATACGGCCTGAGCTCGGGTGATTCGATCGCCGGGCTCGTCGGTAATCCGCTGTCCCAGCTCGGACTCACCGGTGCCGTCGCCGACGACCCCGCCTCGCTGATCTCGATCGGCTACGGTTCGACGTTCGCGATGATCGCGATCGCACTCATCGCCGGTGCCGTCGCCGACCGAGCGAAATTCTCCACCTGGCTGGTCTTCTCGGCCGCCTGGGTCACCCTCGTATACTGCCCGCTGGCGTTCATGGTCTGGGGCGACGGACTGCTCAGCGAATCAGGAGCGATCGGCAGCCTGTTCGGGCCCGCCATCGACTTCGCCGGCGGCACCGTCGTTCATATCAATGCCGGCATCTCCGCACTTGTCCTCGTCGTCGTCATGGGGCGCCGGGCCCGCTTCTCGACCCCGCACAAGCCGCACAACATCCCGATCACCGTGCTCGGTGCGGCCCTGCTGTGGTTCGGTTGGTTCGGCTTCAACGGCGGTGCCGCCTCGACGATCGAACAGGGCGGACTCATCTGGATCAACACCCTGGCCGCTCCGGCAGCCGGCATGATCACCTGGATCATGATCGAACGTCTGCGGGCCTCGCGACCGTCCAGCATCGGCAGCGTCTCGGGTGCGATCGCCGGCCTTGTCGCCATCACCCCGGCCTGCGCCAACGTCGATCCCTACGCCGCCGTGCTCATCGGCATCGCCGCAGGAGCGGGAGCGATCTTCGCCGTCGAGGCGAAGAACCGCCTGCGCTACGACGATGCTCTCGACGTGGTGGCCGTCCACCTCGTCGCAGGAATCATCGGCACCGTGATGATCGGCTTCTTCGCCTTCCCCCACGAGGACGGACCGGCCGGTCTCTTCTACGGCGGCGGACTCGAACTGCTCATCGCGCAGGTGCTCGCCTGCCTCGTGGCCATCGTCTTCGCCGGACTCGTCACGCTGGCCATCTCGCTGGTGCTGCGGCAGACGATGGGGCTGCGGATCGACCCGCGCGAGGAGCTCGAGGGCATCGACACCTACGAGCACGCGGAGCAGGCCTACTCCTTCCGGTGATCGCGGCCGCCCGCGGCGGCTTCCCCGGTCGCCGGCCGCGGCCAGCTGAATCTCGGCCCTCACCTCTGCGGCGTGCAGCATCCCTCACCGCTTGGTCTATCTCCTACAGCCAGTCGGGCATCCCTCACCGCTCCTCGCAATCCGCCTGGGTGTAACGAGTGGGTATGCGACTGCCAGCGTGTTTTGCGAGGAAATGTCGGGTGAACCGCTAGCGGTGAGGGATGCCTCGCGAGTGGCGTACTGGGACGCTCGCCGGGTGATGGCGGCGAGAAGGGCATCCTCAGCGAGGCGGCGTCAGAAGACGGGCCGCCTCGGTGAGGAGTTCACCGGGGCTCACGGGGGTTTGCCAGCATGCGCGGTTTCAGCCGGACCCGGGTGAGTTGCTAGTCTAGAGAGTCGACCAAACCATCGTGAAGAAGGCTTGTACGTGTTTAACTCTCTGTCCGACAGGCTCACCGCGACTTTCAAGAATCTGCGCGGGAAGGGCCGGCTGTCCGAAGCCGACGTCGATGCCACCATCCGTGAGATCAGACGTGCCCTGCTCGACGCCGACGTCGCTCTGCCTGTCGTGCGTGCCTTCACCGGCCGGATCCGTGAACGCGCCCTGTCCGAGGAGGTCTCGGGCGCACTCAATCCCGGCCAGCAGGTCGTCAAGATCGTCAACGACGAACTCGTCGGCATCCTCGGCGGTCAGACCCGTCGACTCAACTTCGCCAAGCGGCCGCCGACGGTCATCATGCTCGCCGGCCTCCAGGGTGCAGGTAAGACCACCCTGGCGGGAAAGCTCGCGCACTGGCTGAAGTCCGAGGGCCACCGGCCGATGCTCGTCGCGGCCGACCTGCAGCGTCCCAACGCCGTCAACCAGCTCCAGATCGTCGGCGAGCGTGCCGGTGCCGTGGTCTACGCCCCGGAACCGGGCAATGGCGTTGGTGATCCGATCCAGGTCGCCACCGACTCGATCGAGGTCGCGAAGTCCAAACTCCACGACGTCGTCATCGTCGATACGGCCGGCCGCCTCGGCATCGACGAGGAGCTCATGCAGCAGGCCGCGGACATCCGCAGCGCGGTCAACCCCGACGAAGTCCTCTTCGTCATCGACGCGATGATCGGTCAGGACGCGGTGAAGACCGCCGAGGCGTTCCTCGACGGCGTCGACTTCACCGGCGTGGTGCTCTCGAAGCTCGACGGTGACTCCCGCGGTGGTGCCGCGCTGTCCGTCGCCGAGGTGACCGGAAAGCCGATCATGTTCGCCTCCACGGGCGAATCGATGAAGGACTTCGAGCAGTTCCATCCGGACCGGATGGCCGACCGGATCCTCGACATGGGCGACATCATGACGCTCATCGAGCAGGCCGAGAAGAACTTCGACGAAAAAGAGACCGAGAAGCTCAAGAAGAAGGTCGAATCCGGCGAGGACTTCGACCTCAACGACTTCCTCACGCAGATGGCGGGCCTGAAGAAGATGGGCTCGATGAAGAAGATGCTGGGCATGATGCCCGGCATGAGCCAGTACAAGGAGCAGCTGGCGAACTTCGACGAGCGTGAGGTCGACCGAGTCGAAGCGATTGTGAGATCGATGACACCCCAGGAGCGCTCCAACCCGAAGATCCTCAACGGCTCCCGCCGTGCCCGCATCGCCAAGGGCGCCGGCACCACGGTCACCGCGGTCAACCAGCTCATGGAGCGCTTCACCCAGGCGCAGAAGATGATGCGGTCGATGACCCGCGGCGGCGGAATGCCCGGAATGCCCGGTGGCGGAGGTATGCCGCAGATGCCCGGAATGGGCGGAATGCCTGGTGCCGCGGGTGGCAAGAAGAAGAAACCCGCAGGGAAGAAGAAGGGCCGCAAGGGCGGTCAGTCGGGCAACCCGGCCAAGCGTGCGCAGGAGGCACAGGCGCTGGCGGACAAGAAGGCGGGCAAGACCCAGGACCCGGTCGGCTCGGCTTTCGGCGGAGTCGATCTGGGCAAGGACGAGGAGTTCGATCCGGCGAACCTGCCCAAGGGCTTCGGCGGAATCTTCCCAGGTGGCAAGAAGTAGAGCCTTCTGGCACAATTGACTCTTGTACTTTTGCTCTCGGTCCGGGCCCTCTCATCCGCGCCGAAGTGATAGTCCGAGCCGCGGCTTCCAGCAGATCAACCCCACGATTCTTCTGGTACAGCTGTGCACACAGAACACAAAAGGAGACACCACTAAAGTGGCAGTCAAAATTCGTCTGACCCGCATGGGCAAGATCCGTGCACCCTTCTACCGCGTCGTGGTCGCTGACTCGAAGACCCGTCGTGACGGTAAGGCCATCGAGCAGATCGGCATCTACCACCCGACCCGTGAGCCTTCGGTCATCGAGATCGATTCCGAGCGAGCACAGTACTGGCTCGGCGTCGGCGCACAGCCGAGCGACCAGGTCAAGGCTCTGCTCAAGCTCACCGGTGACTGGCAGAAGTTCACCGGCGAAGGCGAAGCGGTCAACACCGTGAAGCCGCAGCCGGAGAAGGAAGCCTACGTGGCACCCAACGCCGAATCGGTGATCAAGGAAGCCATCACGCAGAAGGGCGGCAAGTCCGCTGAAGCTGCCGAGGCTCCGGCCGAGGAAGCAGCCGAAGCCGCACCTGAGGCCGCTGAAGAAAGCGCTGAAGCCTGAGATGTTGCCTGATTCGCTCGAACATCTGGTCCGCGGAATCGTCGATCATCCCGACGACGTCTCCGTCCGTTCGCGTTCTTCGCAGCGCGGCACGACCCTCGAGGTCCGGGTTCACCCCGAAGACCTCGGCCGGGTCATCGGCCGTGCAGGCAGGACCGCCAAGGCCCTGCGCACCGTGATGAACTCGCTGGCCGGCCGTGAGTCGGTGCGAGTGGACCTCATCGAGGCGTAATTCCAACATCCGAGAGGGGATGCAGCGCACGTGCGCTGCATCCCCTCTCGTGCATTCACTTAACCGTCGCCGACTACACTGGTGCCTGAACAGGGCGGCCCGCCGTACGACCGCAGAAGCGCAGTCACCTCAGTGCAGGGCCGGCCGAACAGACAGCGACAGCAGACCTCGAGGAGCAGTATGGACACGGTGATCGCCCGGCTGGGCAAGCCGCACGGAATCAAGGGCGAGTTCACCGTCGAGGTGCGCACCGACCGACCCGAGGACCGGCTCAATCCAGGGGCGACCTTCGCCACGGATCCCGATATCGGAGAGCTGACGCTGAAGTCGGCGAGGTGGCACCGCGATCGCCTGCTCCTGGCCTTCGATGAAGTCCCCGACCGCAACCGCGCCGAGGAGATCCGCAACACCCTCATCCTCGCCGAGGCGGATGAGGACGAAGACGAAACTGACGCCTGGTACCTCGACGACCTCATCGGCCTCAAGGTCTATGAGAACGACGCGCTCGTCGGCGAGATCGTCGACGTCACGAACGGCACCGCCCAGGATCTGCTCCACATGAAGCACACCGCCGGTCACGTTGTGCTCATCCCCTTCGTCACCGAGATCGTGCCCGATGTCGACATCGACTCGGGCCGCGTCACCGTCACCCCGCCCGCCGGCCTCTTCGACGCCGAATGAGCGAACCGTTCCCGATGAATGGCACCGACACCCCCGCCGAGGCGACCGGAACGGACCCGGTGACCCAGGGTGCGACCCGCGCCGAGGCGGTCGGACCGCAGATGTCGATCGATGTCGTGTCGATCTTCCCCGAATATCTCGCCGGACTGCAGCTTTCGCTCATCGGCAAGGCCGTCGATCGTGGTCAGCTGAGCCTCGGCGTCCACGACCTGCGGGACTTCACCTTCGACCGGCACAACACGGTCGATGACTCGCCCTATGGCGGGGGAGCGGGAATGGTCATGAAGGCCGAACCCTGGGCGCTGGCTCTCGAGCACATCCTGGCAGGTCGCGGCAGCGCTGCGGTGGGTGAAGGTGCGGACGGCGCTCGGACATCCGGTCCGGCAGCCGGAGGCAAGCCGACGCTCATCGTGCCCAGCCCTGCCGGGCAGGTGTTCGATCAGCGCATCGCCGAGGATCTCGCCGCCCGTGAGCATCTGGTCTTCGCCTGCGGACGCTACGAAGGAATCGACCAGCGCGTCATCGATTGGGCCGGGGAGCACTTCGACCTGCTGCCCATGAGCATCGGCGACTACGTCCTCAACGGCGGTGAAGTCGCCTCGATGGTGATGATCGAAGCGGTCACCCGCCTCATCCCCGGCGTCATCGGAAACCCCGAGTCGCTGACCGAGGAGAGCCACGAAGACGGACTGCTCGAATACCCGATCTATACGAAGCCGGCGTCCTGGCGCGGACGCGAAGTGCCCGAGATCCTGCTCAGCGGCAACCACGCTGCGATCGCCAGGTGGCGACGTGACCGACGTCTCGAACGCACCGCGGATGTCAGACCGGATCTGCTCGAGAAGCTCGATGACCTGAGCAAGGACGACCTGGCCGCGCTCGAGCGGTTTGAGTCTGAGCGCTCAACCGTGACAGAATAGAGCGTCGCGTTTGTTGGCACTCACCTGCTTCAGGGGGATGAGTGCCCACGGTGGCCCGTCGCATCGATTCGGCGGGTCGACGGGGAGAGATCCCGACAGACGATCCAGTTACCGGAACACCGGTCCGATATGCGTGTCCTCGACCTGAAGCAGAGGCCACAGGAGAAACCACAATGCAGAAGCTCGATGTTGTAGATGCAGCCTCGCTGAAGTCTGACGTTCCCGAATTCCGTCCGGGCGACACCCTCAACGTTCACGTCAAGGTGATCGAAGGTTCGCGCTCGCGTATCCAGGTCTTCAAGGGAATCGTCATCCGTCGTCAGGGCGACGGCGTTCGCGAGACCTTCACCGTCCGTAAGATCAGCTTCGGCGTCGGTGTGGAGCGTACCTTCCCGGTGCACTCGCCCAACGTCGACAAGATCGAGGTGCTCACCCGCGGCGCTGTGCGCCGTGCGAAGCTGTACTACCTGCGCGAACTGCGCGGCAAGGCCGCTCGCATCCGCGAAAAGGCCTGATTTGCCCGGCACTGTGGGCGATGATCACACGGTGCCGAACAGACATGAAGACGCGACCTTCGGGTCGCGTCTTCTGTCTTCGGCACGGTTCTGGAAGGCGATCGTGGCGATCGTCGTCGTCATCATCGTGCTCGGCGGATCGATCCGCGGATTCGTCATCCAGCGCTTCACCATTCCGAGCGCCTCGATGGAGCCGACGCTCAATGTCGATGATTCGATCACAGTGTGGCGCCCGGACGCCCTGCGTGGAGACCTCCAACGCGGAGACATCGTCGTCTTCGACGGCCGCGGATCGTTCGTCGACGATGCGCTGCCCACTCCTCTGCAGAAGATCGGTTCCTGGGTCGGACTCGGCCCTCGGGACGTCTACTACGTCAAACGCGTCATCGCCGTCGGCGGTGACAGCCTCGAATGCTGCGACGCGAAGGGTCGTCTGCTGCTCAACGGCAAGCCTCTGACCGAGGACTATGCGCCGGCCCCCGCCTCGTCGGTGGAATTCTCCATCGAAGTCCCCGAGGGCACCATGTGGGTGATGGGCGACAATCGCAACGACTCCGCCGACTCCAGGTCGCTGCTGGGACGGCCCGGTGGGGGATTCATCCCCACCGACCGGATCATCGGCCCCGTGATCGGGCACGGCTCCTCGATCGACTGAGCGCACACACCGCAACTGCACTGCGGCTGAGTGTGCGGCGAGAGTCGTGCTGATACGCTCGGTTCAGTCCACAGCCGCAGTCCTGGTCCGATGTGAAAGCGAACGAATGACAAGCGAATCCGAAGCTTCCCCGCCGCCCGCCTCGAAACGGTTCGCGCGCGGTCTGCTGGAGACCCTGGCGATCATCGTCGTCGCCCTGCTCATCTCGACGGCCCTGAAGACTTGGGTCGTCCGTTCGTTCTACATCCCGTCCGAATCCATGATGACCACTCTCCAGGTCGATGACCGGGTGCTCGTCAACCAGCTGGCTCACCGCTTCGGACCCGCCGACCGCGGCGACATCATCGTCTTCGACGACCCGGACCATTGGCTCTCGGCCGCCGAGACCGCCGAATACACGCCCAACCCGGTCCTCGAATTCATCGGCTTGGCTCCCGCGGACTCGGGCAATCAGCTGATCAAACGGGTCATCGGCGTCGGCGGCGACACGATCAGATGCTGTGACGCCGAGGGACGCCTGCTGGTCAACGGCGAACCGATCGACGAAACCTATCTCGATGAGGGCACCGCTCCCTCGGAGGTCGAATTCGAAGTCACAGTGCCCGAAGGCCATTACTGGGTGATGGGCGACAACCGCAGCAACTCCGCCGACTCGCGCTACCACATGGACACCGACCCCTTCGTGGCCGAAGACGACGTCGTCGGCACCGTGTTCCTCATCAACTGGCCGTTCAAGCACTTCAGCTGGGTTTCGACACCAGACAAGGTCTTCGCGGACGTACCGGACACCGCCGAGGGACTCAGCGGGAACTGATGGCCGCACGTGGACTGACCGACCTCAGCGTCGAACGGGAGCTGCTGAGCGAGGGATTCGACTACGTCATCGGCGTCGACGAGGTGGGCCGTGGTGCCCTGGCCGGGCCCGTCAGCGTCGGTGTCGCCCTGTTCGATCTGCGCATTCTCACCGCCGCCGAGGTGCCCGCCGGCATCCATGATTCGAAGCAGCTGAGCGCGCAGTCGAGGCAGGAGGCCACCGACCGCGTGCGGTCGTGGGCGACCGCCGCGGCGGTGGGATCGTCGACGCCGGCCGAGCTCGACGAGGTGGGGATGACGATGGCGCTCAACCTCGCCGGACGTCGCGCCATGATCTCGATGCTGCGCGAATGGGCGGACGCTCGTTCCGACAGGCACGGTTCGGGCGGTTCCGAAAGGAACGGTTCGGGAGGTGCCGATGTCAACGGAACGGCCGCCTCGGCGAGGGAATTCCCGGGCCGGACGATGGTGCTCCTCGACGGTCGACACGATTGGCTTTCGGCCCCACTCACCCTCGATTGCCTGGGGACATTCGGTGACTGTGTCGACCTCGAACTGCCGCCTGTGCGCACCGTGATCAAGGGGGACGGCTCCGTTCCGGCTATCGCGGCGGCGAGCATCGTGGCGAAAGTGGCACGCGACGAGACGATGATCGCACTCGCGGAGGCCCATCCGCACTATGGTTGGGAATCGAACGTGGGATACGGGACGGTGAAGCACCGACAGGGCATCACCGAACTCGGACCCAGCATCCACCACCGGAGAAGCTTCCGCCTGACCGCGGACTCAGGAGCGAAGGAGGGCCTGTTATGAGCGCCGATGATCTTGACGACTACGAAGCACAACTCGAGCTTGCGCTGTACAAGGAATACCGGGACGTCGTCGGTCTCTTCGCCTATGTCGTCGAGACCGAGCGCCGGTTCTACCTCGCCAACCACGTCGACCTCAAGGCTCACAACGATGCTGGCGACGTGTACTTCGAACTCACCCTGCGCGACGCGTGGGTGTGGGACAGCTACAGGTCGGCACGGTTCATCAAGACTGTGCACGTGCTGACGTTCAAGGACGTCAATATCGAAGAGATCGCGAAGTCCGATCTCGAACCGCCGACGGCGATCCGCGGCTGAGGCGGGGCGCCGGGGCCACCGGCGAACCCTGGGCTCACTGACCCTTGCACCGATTGCTGTGGACGAGGCACTGACTCGACCGTCCTCGGCCTGTGGATGAGGCGGCCTCGTCCACAGGCCCTTTTTCTGCTCTTCCCTGAAGTATTGCCGGCATGGTCATCTGACCGGTATGGGACGGATACGAACACCCGGTCGGACACGAGCGTCGAAGAGCACGCGGACCGTGAAGGGCCTGCGCAAGCAGGCGCTCGGCAGCAGAGGAGAGGACCTCGCCGCTGCGTTCCTCGAAGACGCTGGACTCGTCGTTCTCGAACGCAACTTCCGGTGCCCACGCGGTGAGCTCGACATCATCGCCCGCGACGGTGACACCGCGGTCTTCGTGGAGGTCAAGACGCGTCGCACGGCCATGCTCGGATCACCGTTGGAGGCCGTGACCCGAAACAAGCTCGCCCGCATCCGCACATTGGCAGGGTTCTGGCTGAGCGGGCAGGACGAATACTTTCCGGCCACGCGCATCGACGCACTCGGAATCATCATGGAACCGCGCGTCCAGTACTTCCACTGCCCGAACATCCAGGTCGACTCGTGAGTGAGGAGACCCTGGGACGGGAGGAACCGTCGGGCGATCCGGTCGATCCGCCGGAGCTGGTCGAGCCGGTCGAGGCCGACGAAGTCGAACCCGCATCCTCGGCGCACATCATCGGGCGGGCCTCCGCCGTGGCTCTGTGGGGACTGACCGGGAAGATCGTGTCGATCGAAGCCAGCGTCAGCGCGGGCCTGCCGGGAATCGACATCGTCGGACTGCCGGATGCCTCGGTGAGCGAATCACGCAAGCGCCTTCGTGCGGCCCTGTCCTACCTCGGCAGACCAGTCGCCACAGAACACCTGACGATCAACCTCACCCCGGGAACGGTTCCGAAGATCGGCACCGGATTCGACCTCGGCATCGCCGTCGCCGTGCTCAGAGCACTCTCGTTGATCTCCAACGACGACACAGGCAGCGTCATCCACTGCGGTGAGATCGGACTCGACGGCAGAATCCGTCCCGTCACCGGGGTGCTCCCGTCCCTGCACACAGCGCTGCAAGCTGGGTTCGACCGCTTCGTCGTCCCCATCGGCAATGCCGATGAGGCGGGACTCATCGGACGGGCAAGAATCCTCCCGGTCGCCTCGCTGGCCGAGGTGGTCAATGCCTACGGAGGATCGATGGCCGTACCCGCACTGCCTGCCGTCCTCGAAATGGATCGGCCCGTCCCCGTGAACCCGGAACTCCACGACCTCAGCGAAGTCCAAGGACAGGCCGAAGGACGTTTCGGCCTCGAAGTCGCCGCGGCAGGTGGCCACAACCTGCTCATGCGCGGAACACCCGGAGCGGGCAAGACGCTGCTGGCCCAATGCCTGCCCGGAATCCTGCCGCCGCTGAACGACGACGAAGCCGTCGAAGTCGCCACCGTCCGTTCCCTGCGCGGAGAACTCGACGGCAGCGACGGACTCGATCACCGCCCGCCGTTCGAGGCACCCCATCACCGCAGCACCGCCTCGGCGCTCATCGGCGGACGCCGCCCCGGAACGGTCGGAGTCCTCAGCCGAGCCCACCGCGGGGTTCTGTTCATGGATGAGGCACCCGAATTCTCACGCGATGTGCTCGAAGCCCTGCGACAGCCGATGGAATCCCGTCGCGTCCACATCCACCGCGCCTGGGGATCGATGGTGCTTCCGGCATCCTTCCAGCTCATCATGGCCGCAAACCCCTGCCCCTGCGGAGTCGGGATGGCCGGCGCCGGCGGGGACTGTCGGTGCACCCCTCTGGACAAACGCCGCTATCGCAATCGGCTCTCCGGGCCGCTGCTCGACCGCGTCGACCTGCAGCTCGAGCTCTTCCCCGTCTCTCCTGCCGACATCCGGCTCGGCGGGGACCAGGAGACCAGCACCACGGTGGCCGCCCGCGTGTCAGGCGCACGGAAGCGACAGTCGGAACGATTCGCCGGCTGCGACTGGAGGCTCAACGCCGAAGCGCCCGGAACCTGGCTGCGCGAACACTTCGCACTCACACCGAAAGACCTGACGGACCTGGACCGGGCACTCGACACCGGCCGGATCACCATGCGCGGCTATGACAGGGTGCTGCGTGTCGCAACCACTCTGGCCGACCTGGCGGGAAAGCAGGGTCCCGACCCCGACACGATGAGAATGGCGCTCGCCTTGCGGACACAGGAGTCATGACCGTGAACACACATGAGGACGTACGCATGGCCATCGCCTCACTGCTGCGCATCGGTGAGCCCGGCGACGGACTGCTCAGACAGCTCGTCGACGGAATCGGCCCGGTCGCCGCTCTGTCGATCATCACGGCCGTCGGTCGCGGTGAGACCACCGCGCACGATGCTGTCCAAGGTCTGGCTGACACCGGCACCGAGGCGGCCGAACACAGTCAGCTGCCAGCGGCCATCGACCGGTGGGCTGTGCGAGCCGGCGAAGCCGACGCGGTCGGGAGCGACCTGGACAAGATCGCGAGAATCGGCGGCCGACTGATCATTCCCGATGACGATGAGTGGCCCCGAATGCTCGACGACCTCGGCCCTGCAGCACCACTGGGCCTATGGGTGAGAGGAGCAGCCTCCCTCAGCGCCGCACTGACTCGTGCCGTTGCCGTGGTCGGGGCCAGAGCAGCCAGCAACTACGGAACCAAATGCGCCTCTGACCTTGCGTGGGATCTTGCCGCTCGCGGAATCACCGTCGTATCCGGCGGCGCGTTCGGCATCGATGCGGCCGCCCACCGTGCCGCCATCGCCCGCGAATCGCCGACGGTGGCATTCATGGCCGGGGGAGTCGACCGCTTCTACCCGGCGGCGAACGCCGAACTGTTCGAACAGATCCTCGCCACCGGTGCCATCGTGTCCGAGACTGCACCCGGAATGACGCCGATGCGCCACCGGTTCCTGCTGCGCAACCGACTCATCGCCGCCTCGTCGCAGGTGAGCGTCATCGTCGAAGCCGGCTGGCGCAGCGGGGCACTCAACACCGCCCGGCATGCCCTCGAACTCTCCCGCCAGGTCGCGGCCTTCCCCGGGTCCGTGTACTCGGCGTCCTCGACCGGAGCACACAAGCTCCTGCGCGAACACGAAGCGGAACTCGTCACCTGCAGCGACGACGTCATCGCGCTCATGGACGATGACACCCCGGCACTCTTCGACACGGCCGTGCTCAGTGCTGCTGTGGGCAGTGGAGAACGCCCGCCGTCTCTCGATCCCTGCGAAGGGCTCGACGAGCGGGAGAAGATCTGTCTGAATGCGCTGACCGTGTCGAAGCCGCTCGACGTCGGCACCATCGCTTCCCGGGCAGGGCTGACGATCGCGGATGCGCTCAACTCTCTCACCGCGCTCGACCTGACCGGATTGGCCGCACGCCGTGACACCGGATGGGTGAAGCTGCGCAGACCGCGCTCCTGATGTCGGCGATGACCGTCAGTCCGCCGCGGAGACCGCGTATCCTGAGGACGTGAGCACAGACTCTCCCGTCGACCATTTCTCTCAGGCCTGGACAGCACTGTTGAGAACCGTCGCCGGACTGCGTGACGGCGACTTCGGGCGAGCCTCCGGCTGTGCCGGGTGGCGCGTCCAAGACCTCGTGTGCCACCTCATCATCGATGCCCAGGACGTCCTCATCACCCTCGTGACACCGAGCGAGGGCGCACCGACCCACGACTCAGCAACCTACTGGACTGTCACAGACTTCCCGCCGACCGGGGATGATCCCCTCGACGCGCTCATCCCGCGACTGGCTGCCGCCTATGAGGACCCGCAGCTGCTGAAGTTCCACCTCGACGATGTGGGCACAGCCGCCGACCGGGCCGCTCGGCTCGCCGACCCCGAACGACGGGTGGAGACCCAGCACCTGGTGCTCACGATCGGAGACTTCCTCAACGCGTATGTCCTCGAATGGACCCTTCACCACTTCGATCTCATCGCACACCTGCCGGATGCGCCGACTCCGCCGACAGGCTGCGTCGCTCGAAGCCGGACGATGTTCGAGGCCGCTATCGGGGCGACGATCCCCGCGGAACTGACCGATGCCGAAGCACTGCTCATCGGCACGGGACGACGACCACCGGACGCGGAGCAGAGATCGGTCCTCGGCGACATAGGCGAACGGCTGCCGTTCATCCTCAGCTGAGGACTGATGGCCGACACCTGAGGCCTGATGGTCAACGGAAAACGGCGGCGTCCTTCGGCGCCGCGTATCCTGAGGACGTGAGCCCATCATCGACCGTCGCCGAGGTGGTGTCCGGCTATGCCGACCACCTGCGGTCTCGTGACGTCTCCGAACACACCGCCCGAGCCTACGTCGCCGACGTCTCCGACTTCCTCGATCACGCCGTGCACTCGACGAAGCTCCGACAGGGGAGCGGAGAGGGGCACCTCACGACGGCATCCGGCGCACGGATCGACATCGCTGCGATCGAACTCGACGATCTGCGGTCCTGGCTCATCGCCCTCGACGATGCCGGTGCCGCGAAATCGACGGTGGCTCGCAAGATCGCGGCAGTGCGCTCCTTCTTCGCCTACGGTGTGAGCAACCTGGCACTGCCGAACAACCCGGCCGCGCGTCTGCGGACTCCGAAAAAGGACTCCCGCCTACCCACGGTGCTCAAACCTCAGCAGGCCGCCGACCTCATCTCCGCCGCCGAGAACCACCGAACCGGAGTCACCGGCGTGGGGCGGAGACGGAAAGGGGGAAGCGCCGACAACGGCACGGATACGAGTGGCTTGATGGCAGACGACTCCTCGACGAGCGACCCGGCTGCAGACGACACCACGACGGGTGATTCCGCACAGCACGGCAAGAACGATCCACTCGATGCGGCCAAACGCATCCGCGATGCCGCAATCCTGGAAATGCTCTACGCCACTGCGGTGCGCGTCTCGGAGCTGACCGGACTCGACCGCAGCGACATCGATCACCGCGCATCGATGATCACCGTGCTCGGCAAGGGCAACAAAGAACGTCGCGTCCCGTTCGGGACCCCGGCACGCAGAGCCCTCGACGACTGGCTCGCCGCCCGCGAACTGTTCACCGGTCCTCACAGCGGCGACGCACTGTTCCTCGGCGTTCGCGGGGGACGCATCGGCGCCAGGCAGGTGCGCGAACTCGTTCACCGCTACGGCTCCGACGACCCCAGCGCCCCGGACATCGGACCACACGGACTGCGACACTCTGCGGCCACACACATGCTCGACCGCGGTGCCGACCTGCGTCAGATCCAAGAGCTGCTCGGCCACTCCACGATGAGCAGCACCCAGATCTACACTCAGGTATCCATGCAGCGTCTGCAGGACACCTACCGGCGAGTACACCCGCGAGCCTGAGACTCAGAGAGACGGACTTGGCCGGCAGAGTCATGGCGGAAGCGTCGGCCTGGCCGAGGCCTCCTACTTCCGTACCGGTGGGGTGTCGTATTCATGTTGTGTGTAAGCGGGAACTTTAGCGCCGTCATTTGTCTCGCTTCTGGTCCTGCTCATCAGTTGCCTGCCACTGTCAGTGCTGCCTCGAGCAACTGAGCTCGCCGTCCAGACGCTGTCCAACTGCCTGCTGACCACTCAGCGCTGTGAACGTCATCTCCGTTGTAGTGAACATGCGTGTACCGGACTCTCCGAAAAATTGCGACCGCGGCAAGTGAAGCGGCCTCCATCTCGACCGTCAGACAGCCTTCTGCACGTCGACGCACGATACGGGCACGAGTCTCCCGAAAATCAGCATCAGTAGTCCACGTCGCGCCAGGACGCCCAGGAATTCCGCGTGTTGCAAGCTCAGAGATAACTCGGTCAACTTCAGCTGGGGCGAATTCGACCCATCGACTCGACGGAAGATAATGGAATGATGTGCCCTCGTCCCGAATCGCTCTATCAACGACAAGAACCTCGTCCTGCCCGAAATCTGGATCGATTGACCCAGCCCCACCATCAGCCAGTGCATTGCTGACGCCGGCAGCTATCGCTTGCTCGAAGCAATGAGCACTCATTGGCCCGCCAAATCCCAGATGAAAAACTGCGTTAGAAGAATCGTGAGTCGCATAGATGCGATTTCCGCCAATTTGATCGCTGAGATGTCCGACGCAGTGGGCTCTGGACTTCAAGCCGGCCGTCGATGGGGATCGAGACGTCTGGCTCGATACTGCAGCTGAGGTCGTGGCCTGGCGGGCGGTCAACAACTATGCCGGCGCTCCCGCGCTGCCCGAGACCCTGCCGAATCAGGCCCGGGCATCCGAACGGGCACTGGCCGACCGGGTTGCCCAGATGAAAGCTCAGGCAACGCCGCCGCAGGCCGGCGAGGGCCACTCACTCCCGGTGCACCAGCCCGGCCACGACACAATCAGGCAGAAGGCTGAGGAGCTGCGCGCCGGTGAGGGTCAGGACTCGTCTCGCGACCGGATTGCCCAGGCGAAGCAGCATGCCGAGGAGAAGGAGCGCCGGCGGCTTGACGGGGTACGGCGGAGAACCGCTCCCCGTCCCGATCACGAGGTTCGTGGACCCCGCCGAGGGTACTAAAAGCCTCTCTGATCTATTTTCCCGTTTGCCCACAATTTCATCTGTTCGTGGGATGTGCTCGACTGTCTCAATGCCATAGGATCGCTACGCCCACTGCAATCTTCGGAAAGAGTCAGATGAAAAAGTTAACCGTTGGCCTGGGTCTAGTAACCCTTACGACTTTGCGAAACCGCGCATACAGATTCATTGCAATGCTGGCAGCTTGCGCCATCCTCTTCACTGGTGTCGGGCTATCGACCGACATCCATCCGGCGGAAGCCAAGACGAAATCGTCCAAAGTGATGTGGTCAGCTAAAATCAAGGGCAAGACGGCGATCCTACGGTACGGAACTAAGAACTGGGGATACGTCCACATCAAACGCGGCGGTACACACGGCCGCAAATACAACCATGAGTTGACTCCGGCAGCTCAGAAACAGTGGAAGCGCGCGATGAACGGGGTCAAGTTCACCAAGGGAACCAAGAGAATCTACCGCGCTCACTACGAGGTCGGGAAAAAGAAGGAAAAACGCACCATGTGCGTCATCTATTCCACCAACAAGAAGATCGGCATGATCACTGCTTATTGGGCGAAGGGACATATCAGTGCCAGCAAATGCTGAACCTCTGGACAGGCCAGATGAAGGCGCCATAGTGGCAGCAGTCGCCAACGGCATCAGCGCCAAAGTGAAAGCACGTGTCCTCAAAAAAGGGTTGGTGATTGGCATCCTGTCGATGTACGACAGTCAGGGGCAGGCCCACATCGATGATGCGAACGGTAACCCCTATGTAGTCGATGCAAGTACCGTCCGCTTAGCCACTGACCTGGAACGTTTGAACGCCGGATTCGACGAACCAGACTTCTAGAAAATAGAGACGATCCACGCATAAACGGCCACCACGGCGATCGCCGTGGTGGCCGTTTATGCGTGGATTATGAACCCGACCGTCTGGGTAGTTTATAAACTGGACGGCTGTTGTAGCGCTCCCACCGCCGGCCGCTCGCATCCCGGAACCGAATCCGATATTTTCCTGCGGCGGTTTCGTCCTCCGGAAAGAGGACCGTCACTTTGTAGTCCGTCCGAGGTGGTAGATCAGGCCAATAGTTGGGCACCGAGAGGACTGATCCATCTTTGCGCACGATATCTATCGACTCAATGAAGAAGCTCTCATCGCTCGTCGACGTGAGATGAAAGTCCACCGCTACTGCAGCTTCCTTTAGAACGAGGCTCACCCTCCCGGTGCCTCGGTGAGTTGACGTCTGCAGGTCTCCTGCCAGGGCAATGATTTTGAGTTCCGACGGGAGAATGGTGCCGGCGATCATTTGAAGAGGCGCTGGAGGAGACACTATCGAAAGTAGTCGAGCCTGCGCGATCTCGCGATCCCGGAGATTCTGGCTGTACAGAAACACGGCCCACAAGAACGCTGCGGCAGTTCCTACAGCGGCAATCCAGTCGGGTACTGTTCCCCAGATGTTCTCCATGACGGCACTCTACCCACTTCCTCAGTGTTGCCGGCCGGCAAGACTTTCCATTCTCGGCTGAGGCATATTCGGGAAGATAAACCGCAAGAACCGAGCCCACCCGCTCCCACACCTGACATCGGCGCGTTCGAGATCGTCGGTGTCGAATCTTGCCCGACGCAGGTAATCGAAGCACGATTCATGGGCGAAGCGGCCCGGCACGTCCGGCGACGGATAGAACGCCATAGAATTCCCAGTGCCAGGGCTCGGGCAGGGACCCCGTCTGCCGTGCCCAACCGGGATGGATCCAACCGAACTTCGGCGCATTCGCCCGCATCCACTGATGCTGCGCGGTGCCGAAGGAATTGATCCCGCTGCCGAGATCGACGGCCAGCGCCCACCCGTGATTCGACGTTCCCGGTGTCGCCGCCATCCGCCCCTTTCGCCGTTTGAGGATCACCTGCGTGGCGTAGTCCCGGTAAGCATCGGTGACCGAGATCGGGGCGCCGAACCGAGCCTCGAACGCCGTCGAGAGCCGATCGAAAGCCGCTTGAGCATCGCAGCGCAGCATCTGCCCGGGAGCCGACTCCAACTGACACATCGCCGAGGCGGGAATCTGCCCATTGCTGTGACCGCCCCACGCTCCGGCACCGGAGGTGGCCGAATCTCCGCCGCCTTTCGGTTCCTTCGCGGGCTTCCGTGACAGAGGCAGAAGTGCCGACTGCTCCTGGCCGAAGAACTTGCCCGGATCGACGTACCTCTGATCGCTCGCGGCCGGCCATGCTCCGATATGCAGGCACGAACGCTGACAGTGGCCACCGCTGCCCACCGTGCCGATCTTCTCGCCGGCGGCAAATCCCTCACCCTTCTTCAACGACGTCGCGGCCGGTTGGAACGTGAGCACATGATCGGACTCGGTGAGGATGCTGACGGTCGCAGTCCCCGCCACCGTGCCGGCAAAGCGGATCGTCCCTTCCGTCGGTGCCCGCAGCGGTTCGCCAACGACAGCGAGCACGTCGATTCCGCGATGCCCCTTGAGCCACGGCTTGTCCGGAGGATCAAAGGCTTCGATGATCTCCATCGCCGGCACCGGGGTGACCCAGTTCGTCGGTGCGCTCCTCTGAAGGCTGACCTGTGTCCGTGTCGACGCAGCCCCGGAGGCGGCGCTCGCCGTTGGGGGAGTGCTCGTGAGCACAAGCGCCGCTGCGATGATCACGGCAAGGAGCAGTGACTGCGGTGAGCCGAGGCTTGAGCGTCTCGTTCGAAGATGGAGCAGCAGGCGGAGACGGTCGAACGCGAAGTGAGTCATGGGAGCATGCAAACCCCTAGGGCACGGTCGTGTCACCCGTGAGTATCACCCCTGTGGACGAGCTGCCGCCACCCACAAGACAACGACGTTCGAGTGCGTCGGCCGTCCACAGGAAGCGATGGGCAAGTGCACCGAATCGACGGCGATCCGGCTCCACACGCCCGACGGGACCCTGCGCTCCGACACTCGCCCGCACCCATCGATCCACACCCGTCGACGTATGAGTCGGTGCGACGATACGGCCCGGTGGGCCGCCTCGGCGGGGGATCGATCTCGATTGGAAATGACTTGCCCAACCGGGATAGACTTGAGCCCAGCAGAAGCGTGTCTTCTGACTACGCGTATCCGAATTCTTCTCCTTCCCATGGTGCAGGCAGCCGTCAGGTGTGCCTGTGGGGCGGACGAACCGGGTACCAGGAATCAACCGAAAATGTCATCGACGCATCCCGTCGGTCGAATCGATGCGGACCCTCAGAGGTTCGCTTTGAGAACGGTCGACGCGCGCGTGACGTAAAAGCACCCTGAGGGTGCACAGAAAGGAGGGCGTCGGCATGGCCGTCGTCACCATCCGCCAGCTGCTCGACAGCGGCGTTCACTTTGGACACCAGACCCGTCGTTGGAACCCGAAGATGAAGCGCTTCATCTTCACCGAGCGCAACGGCATCTACATCATCGACCTGCAGAAGTCGCTGGGCTACATCGACAACGCCTTCGAATTCGTCAAGGAGACCGTGGCCCACGGCGGCTCGATCCTCTTCGTCGGCACCAAGAAGCAGGCCCAGGAATCCATCGCTGAGCAGGCTCAGCGCGTGGGTCAGCCCTACGTCAACCAGCGTTGGCTCGGCGGTATGCTCACGAACTTCCAGACCATCTCGATGCGTCTGCGCCGCCTCAAGGAACTCGAAGAGATCGACTTCGACGACGTTGCAGGTTCCTCGCACACCAAGAAGGAACTGCTCATCCTGCGTCGCGAGAAGGACAAGCTCGAGAAGACCCTCGGCGGCATCCGCGACATGCAGCGCACCCCGTCGGCCGTCTGGATCGTCGACACCAAGAAGGAACACCTCGCGGTCGACGAAGCCAAGAAGCTGGGCATCCCGGTCATCGGCATCCTCGACACCAACTGCGACCCGGACGACGTCAACTACCCGATCCCGGGCAACGACGACGCCATCCGCTCCGTCTCGCTGCTGACCCGCGTCGTCGCCGACGCCGTGGCCGAAGGCCTCATCGCCCGCCACTCCTCGGACGACGCCAGCGGTGAGAAGAACGTCTCCGCCGTCGAGCCCATGCCCGAGTGGGAGCGCGAGCTCCTCGAAGGCAAGACCGAAGAGAACGGCACCGAGGCTGCTGCCCCGGCCGAAGAAGCCGCTCCTGCCGCTGAGGCTGCTCCTGTGGCCGACGCCGAGAACGCCGAAGCCGCTCCGGCCGCTGAAGCTGCCGACTCCACCGAGTCGGCCGAGTCCTGATTTCGTTTAACTCCACCATCCTGAGGAGAAGGAATGGCAAACTACACTGCCGCTGATATCAAGGCACTGCGCGAGAAGACCGGCGCCGGAATGATGGACGTCAAGAAGGCTCTCGACGAGTCCGACGGCGACCAGACGAAGGCCATGGAAGCCCTGCGCATCAAGGGCCTCAAGGGCGCCACGAAGCGCGAAGGCCGCTCGACCTCCGACGGTCTGGTCGCGACCTCCGTCGAAGGCGGAGTCGGCACCATGATCGAGCTCAACTCGGAAACCGACTTCGTTGCGAAGTCCGAACCGTTCGTCAAGCTCTCCGAAGAGGTCCTCGAGCTTGCCGTGGCCAACAAGGCCGATTCGGCCGAGGCTCTCCTCGCCGCTGAGACCGACGGCAAGCCCGTCTCCCAGTTCATCACCGAATCCGGTGCCTCGCTGGGCGAGAAGGTCGAACTGCGTCGCGTGGGCCGTGTCGAAGGCTCCAAGATCGCCTCCTACCTGCACCGCACCAACAAGGACCTGCCCCCGCAGGTCGGCGTGCTGCTGGCATTCGAAGGTGACGACGAGACCGTGGCACACGATGTCGCCGTGCACATCGCCGCTATGGCCCCGAAGTACTTCTCCCGCGAAGACGTTCCCGCCGACCTCGTCGAGAACGAGCGTCGCATCGCCGAAGACACCGCGAAGAACGAAGGCAAGCCCGAACAGGCTCTGCCGAAGATCATCGAGGGTCGCGTCAACGGCTTCTTCAAGGAGAACTGCCTGCTCGACCAGGGATTCGCCAAGGATCCCAAGCAGTCCGTGGCCAAGGTCCTCGAGGCCGCCGGCGTCAAGGCCACCGGCTTCCTGCGCTACCGCGTCGGAGCCTGAATCACCACTGACCGTGAAGCAGACAGATCTCTGCTTCCCAGGTTCACCGAGTGAGTGAGAACTCACCCGAGGAGCGGGGTCGGACCAATCGGTCCGGCCCCGTTTTTCGCTAAACTGACCCAGACGCCCGATCACAGTGACGATCCCACCGGGTACAGACCTGCCCGCACGGAAGAAGGACTCCATGACAAGCACCCCTGTTCACGAATCCAGCTACGCCAGCCGCGCGGTGCGCTCCCATCGGCGCCGCGTTCTGCTCAAGCTCTCCGGCGAGGTCTTCGGCGGCGGCAAGATCGGCGTCGATCCCGACGTCGTGGCCGCAGTTGCCCGCGAGGTCGCTCCCACGACCGAGGACGTCGAGGTCAGCATCGTCGTCGGCGGCGGCAACTTCTTCCGCGGAGCCGAACTCTCCCAGCGCGGCATGGACCGCACCCGTGCCGATTACATGGGCATGCTCGGCACCGTGATGAACTGCCTGGCACTGCAGGACTTCCTCGAACAGACGGGTGTCGACACCCGCGTGCAGACCGCGATCCCCATGTCGCAGGTCGCCGAATCGTATATTCCCCGCCGTGCCATGCGGCACATGGAGAAGAACCGCGTCGTCATCTTCGGCGCCGGCGCCGGACTCCCGTACTTCTCCACCGACACCGTGGCCGCCCAGCGCGCACTTGAAGTGCATGCCGATGAGGTCCTCATCGCCAAGAACGGTGTCGACGGCGTCTACACCGCCGACCCCAAGGTCGACCCGAAGGCCGAGAAGATCTCCGAGATCAGCTACCAAGACGCCCTGCAGCGAGGCCTCAAAGTCGTCGACGCGACCGCCTTCAGCCTGTGCATGGACAACAAGCTGCCGATGCACGTCTTCGGTATGGAAGGCGAGGGCAACCTGCGCAAGGCCATCATCGGTGAGAAGATCGGCACGGTCGTCCACTGAGACCCACCCCCACCGAGGCGGTCCGACGCTGAACGCAGGCGGATCCTCACAGCGTGGGACCGTATCCACCGAGGCGGTCATCCGCCTGGCATCCACGCAGGTGAGAACACTCCTGCGATGATTCGGTGCGGCATTTTTCAGTGATGACCCATAGAATGAACCCAAAGCTTTAAGAAGAGGGAAAGAGGCAACCGTGATTGAAGAGACACTGGCCGAAGCCAGAGAGAAGATGGACAAGGCCGTCGAATTCACGCAGGAGGACTTCGCGTCGATCCGCACCGGCCGTGCCAACCCCGCACTGTTCGCCGATATCGAGATCGACTACTACGGCGCTCCGACACCGCTGCAGCAGCTCGCCTCGTTCCAGACGCCCGAGGCACGCACGATTCTCGTGACCCCCTACGACAAGGGCACGCTGACCGATATCGAGAACGCTCTGCGCAACTCCGACATCGGCGCGAACCCCGCCAACGACGGCAACGTCATCCGCGTCGTCCTCCCGGACCTCACCGAGGAACGCCGCAAGGAATACGTCAAGATCGTCAAGGGCAAGGCCGAAGACGGCAAGGTCTCCATCCGCAACATCCGTCGTCACGCCAAGGAGACTCTCGAACGTATCAAGAAGGACGGCGAAGCCGGCGAGGACGAGGTCACTCGCAGCATCTCCGAGCTCGACGATCTGACGAAGAGCAAGGTGGAGAACGTCGACAAGCTGCTTGCGCAGAAGGAAGCTGAGCTGCTCGAGGTCTGATGATCGCCGTGACAGGGTCCGACAGCCCCGCGACAGATCCGGCTCCCCTCGGGGAGCCGGATCCGTCAGGCGAGGCCGCGCGGGTTGAGACCCCTTTCCCGAAACGTCGAGACCTGCGCAACTCGGACAAGCCGTATTCGCCTGACGACCCGGAATCGAATCCGACCGCCGAGGCGGCGGCGACCGATTCAGAACCTGAACCGAAAGATTACGGTCGAGCCGGACGCAACTTGCCGGCCGCGATCGGCATGGGACTTCTCATCGGCGGCGTGGTGCTCGCGTCTCTGATCTTCCTGCCGATCTCGTTCCTCTTCATCGTCCTTGTCGGCATCGTCGCCGCAATGTGGGAGCTGGCGAACGCTCTGTCACGTTCCGGCTCCCTCGTCTCCCGCGTGCCCACCATGGTGTCGGCGGCCTGTATGGTCGTGGCCACGTTCATCGGGGGCCGCGAAGCGCTCTGGGTGACCTTCGCCGCCAGCGCGGGAGCAGTCATGCTCTTCACGATGGTCGAGCGCCGGAAGAACGCAGTCAAAGACGTCTCGCTCTCCCTCTTCGCTCTCACCTATGTCGGCCTCATGGCCTGCTTCATCGTCTACATCCTCACCCAGCCGGACGGCAACTTCTACGTCATCATCTTCCTCGCCGCGGTCGTCGCCTCCGACACCGGCGGCTACGTCTTCGGCGTGCTGTGGGGCAAGCATCCCATCGCCCCGCGGATCTCTCCGAAGAAGTCCTGGGAAGGCTACCTCGGCTCGACCGTCTTCGCCGCAGTGGTCGCAACGATCCTCGCCGTCACCGTCGTCGACGCTCCGTTCTGGACCGGTCTTGTCATCGGTGCCGTCATCCCCGCTTTCGCCACTCTCGGCGACTTCAGCGAATCGATGATCAAACGCGACCTCGAACTCAAGGACATGGGCACCCTGCTGCCCGGCCACGGCGGTGTCATGGATCGACTTGACTCGATCCTACCGACAGCCCCGGTCGCGCTCGTTCTCTTCTCGGTCCTGCCCGGCTACCTCTGACCGGCCCGCCGACTCGGCTACCCGGCTGCCTCTGACCCCGTCCGGTTCGCACCTGCCCGACGTGGCGGCTCACACACGACAGCCGTGCAGCGAACATGAGACAATGGCCGTGTGAGTTCTCAAGCAGGCAGAAGGCAGACCAGGCCCGTCGTCGAACATGCCGACGGCACGACATCGAAGACCCCGATGCGCGATGGCCGTCCCCTTCTCAACTTCAAGTCCGCACGGGTCAAGCAGCCTCCTCAGCATCTGGCCGATATGACGATGGACGAACGCGTCGACGCGGTCAAGGAGATGGGACTGCCCGCTTTCCGGGCCAAGCAGATCTCCACCCACTACTTCAGCCACTATGTCACCGACACCGAGGCGATGACTGACCTGCCCAAGGACAAACGGGCAGAGATCCAGGAACGGTTCTTCCCGCACCTGCTCACCGAAGTGCGCCGCCTGCGCACAGAGAACGGCGACACCATCAAGTTCCTGTGGCGCCTCTTCGACGGAGCTCTCGTCGAATCAGTGCTCATGCGCTACCGCAACCGGGTCACCCTGTGCGTGTCCAGCCAGTGCGGCTGCGGAATGAACTGCCCGTTCTGCGCCACCGGCCAGCAAGGTCTGACCCGCAACATGTCCACGGCCGAGATCGTCGAACAGGTCGTGCGCGCCAACCAGGTCATCGCCGCCGGCGAACTCGCCGAAGCCCCAAAGTCGGATATGCCCGGTGCCGGAGAGACCGCGCTCGGCGCGGAAGCCGATGATGACGAAGCGGCGGGAGAAGCCGGATTCGACGGGGAGGCCACGGCCGCCTCGGCGAATGGCCCCGAACGGGTCTCGAACATCGTCTTCATGGGCATGGGCGAACCCCTGGCCAACTACAAGCGAGTGATGAACGCGGTGCGCCGGTTCGTCGGACCGAGCCCCGAAGGGCTGGGCATGTCGGCCAGGCGGATCACGATCTCCACGGTCGGACTCGTGCCCGGCATCAACAAACTCGCCGCCGAAGACATCCCCGTCACGTTCGCCCTCAGCCTCCACGCACCCGATGACGAACTGCGCGATGAGATGATCCCGGTCAACACGCGCTGGAAGGCCGATGAGGCCATCGACGCCGCCTATAACTACTACCAGGTGACCGGACGGCGGGTGAGCATCGAATACGCGCTCATCAAGGACATGAACGACCACGCGTGGCGTGCGGAACTGCTGGCCAAGAAGCTCAACGCCCGCGGACGCGGCTGGGTCCATGTCAACCCGATCCCGCTCAACCCGACTCCGGGCTCGGTGTGGACGGCCTCGGAACCGGACGTTGCCGACGAATTCGTCCGCCGCCTCATCGATCAGGGCATTCCGACGACGATCCGCGACACCCGCGGATCCGATATCGACGGCGCCTGCGGACAGCTCGCCGCAGCCGACTGATCGACGCCCGGTTCGGCAACTGCGGACCGCGGCAACGCAATTGCTGCGGCTTCCATCTATTATGGTGGAAACACCACAGCCACTCGCTTCTGGAGGAGACATGGCGGACACGACTTTCCCTCGAATGTCCGGTTGGAAGAACGGATACGACCCCAAGCAGGTCGACAGCTTCTTCAAGCGTGCACGTGAGTCCTTCGAACGGCCGACGCCGCAGCCCGGCGACCTCGACTCCCGGGCGGTGCGCACGGTCGGTTTCGATCTCGTCCGCAAGGGCTACCACGTCGCCGTCGTCGACGCCGCGCTCGACCGTCTCGAAGATGCATTCGCCAAGCAGGCCCGAGACCGTCTGATCGCGCAGTCCGGGCAGGACGCCTGGGTCTCCGAGCTCACCCGTGTGGCCGCGTCGCTGCGGGGTCGACTGGTCCGTGAGCCCGGTGAGCGCTTCGACAATCCTCCTCCCGGAGTCATCGGCTACGACATCACCCAGGTCGACGACATGTGCGACAAGGTCAACTCGTACTTCACGCAGGGCGTGGCGATGAGCGTCGACCAGGTCCGCCGCGTGCTGTTCAAGACCGCAAAAGGCAAGAAGGCGTACAACGAGGACCAGGTCGATGCGTTCATCGACCGCGTCGTCGAAGTGATGGCCTCCGTTGACTGATTTCCACTACTTCGCGGTCCCGACCGCGGCCGATCCCGGCACGCTCAACCCGGTTTACGAACTCCTCGACTTTCCGATCGCGATGGGCAAGGCCGAAGACATCGTGCTGACCGGACCCGCTCCGGAGAAACCGCTCGTCGACGGCCGGGAAGTCACGGATCCCCGCCTGGTCAAGGCCCTGTCCGTTCCCCTCGAGTTCGACCGCGCCGAGGTGCTCGACCGCAGTTCGAAGCTCGCCGGAGTGCTCCGTGCCATGGGCGTGGTTCCGGAATCCGGTGCCCGGCTCACCTTCGCCGAGGATGTCCCGCCGTTGGCGCGGGCGCTCGGTGTTCTTGCTGCCGCCCGGATCGGGCTCGTCGTGGATCTGCGAGCAGGAGCTCCGTCTGACTCTGCCTCAGACTTAGTGGTTCTCCACGCCATCGAAGACGAACCGGTCGAGCCGGGGCGTGCCTCCGTGCGGGTCACCCGGTCGCGCTTCGAAGGCGTCGGAGTGACGATCGGCTCCGAGACCGCGAACCTCGACCAGGCGATGCGCGACTCACGCGTCGAATTCGCCGCAGTAGTGCCGCTCGACCCGCAGCGCACTCTGCTGCTCACCGACGACGGTGATCTTGAGGCGGGTACGAGCCTCGAATGGTACCGCACCGAGGTTCTCTCTGCCTCCTGAGCCCTGGACGCCTGGGGGTGCTGGGAAATCCGGGGGCTTCGACTCCGATGCTGGTGTCGAGGTTCCGGCTTCCGCAGACCCGCGGCCTGCTGATCCGCGTTCGGCTGAGACGGTGTCTGCTCTGCGCGCGGCCGGATGTGTCTTCGCCGAGGACGAAGCTGCGATCCTGCTGGAGTCAGCAGCTGGCTCTGTGCCGAAACTCGATGAGCTCGTTGCACGACGCGTGGCCGGTGAACCCCTCGAGCAGATCGTCGGCTGGGTTGATGTCGCGGGTCTGCGACTGAGCGTGCGTCCCGGAGTGTTTGTGCCGCGGCAGCGGACTGCTCTGCTTGCGGCTCACGCAGTCGCGGTGACCCGACGGATGCTGGACCCACAGGGAAATGGGGCCAGGACCATCGCATGCTCAAACTCTGTTGCTGACCGGCCCGTTGTGCTCGAAGCGTTCAGCGGAGTCGGCCCGGTCGCCTCAGTGGTGGCCTCCTTGGTGCCGGGGGTGGTGATCCACGTCGGCGATGCTCAGGCGGAGGCCGTGCGGTGTGCGGTGGAGAATGTCGAACGCTGCATCCAGTCGGGGGACTCAGCGCACGCGGGGGAGTCTACGCAGGCAGGCGGGCCCGTACAGGCAAATGAGTCCGGTACCACCGTGACGGGGCATGCCCTCGACTGCCTGCACGGATTGCCCGACTCACTGCGGCGGTCGATCTCCGTCATCGCGGCCGTGCCGCCGTACGTTCCTGAAACGGCAGCCGACTTTCTGCCGCATGAGGCCCTCGACTTCGAACCGAGCAGCGCCCTCTTCGGCGGCTCCGACGGACTCGACCTCGTCCGCCGACTCATCACGGAATCGCTCGCCTGGTTGGCCCCTGCCGGTGTGCTGCTCATCGAACTCGGGCGAGGTCAAGTTGCAGAGGCCACCGGGCACGCAGCCGAGCTAGGGCTGGAAGCCCGGAGCCACCTCGGCGACGATGACCAGACGGTCGTGCTCGAACTGCGTCGTGGAAACTGACAACGGCCGGCTGAGATCGGGTGATTTCAGCCGGCCGGCTGCGTACCGACTGGTTCGAAGTGCGGGCGCGGGGCGCGAAGTCTGTGCGTCAGCACTTTGAACCAGCCGGTGACTGCAGATACAGCACGCCCGCCGAACCTCAGCAGGATCGGCGGGCGTTAGCTGTGCTCAGCAGCGGATGGACTCCGTGCTCAGCGACGTGGTTTCAGTTCGCGAAGGCGTTGATTCCGGTCATCGTCCGACCCAGGGTCAGCTGGTGCACCTCGTGCGTGCCTTCGTAGGTGAGCACTGTCTCGAGGTTGACCGCGTGACGCAGCGGCGGGTACTCGCTCGTGATGCCCGACCCGCCGAACAGGGCGCGCAGGTCACGGCACACGTTCATCGCGGTATCGACGTTGACCATCTTGCCCAGGCTGATCTGCTCGGGACGCACACCCTTCTCGGAGTCCTTGAGCTTGCCCAGGTGAGCGGCGAGCAGAGTGATCTGCGAGTACTGGCCGAAGGCCTTCGCCAACTTCTGCTGCGTGATCTGGAACGACGCCAGCGGGCGATCGAACTGCACACGGGTGCCGGTGTACTCCAGTGCGGAGAGCAGCGCGTCGCGGGCTGCACCGGTGACACCGAAGACGATGCCGTAGCGGGCCTCGGACAGGCAGGACAGGGGGCCCTTGAGTCCCTTGGCCTTCGGCAGCATCGCATCCTCGGGCAGGCGGACGTTGTCGAGGACGATCTCACCGGTGATCGAGGCGCGCAGCGAGATCTTGCGGTGGATCTCCGGGGTCTGCACACCCTCGGTGTTCGAGGGGACGACGAAGCCGCGGACGACGTTCTTGCCCTTGTCGTCGACCTCTTCGGTCTTGGCCCACACGACCATGACATCGGAGACCGGGGAGTTCGTGATCCACATCTTCGCGCCGTTGAGGATCCAATCGGATCCGTCCTTCTTCGCGGTCGTCTTCATCCCCGACGGGTCGGATCCGACATCGGGTTCGGTCAGCCCGAAGCAGCCGATGGCCTTGCCGGCGGCCATCTTCGGCAGCCATTCTTCCTTCTGTGCTTCCGATCCCCAGTGGTGGATGGCGAACATCGCCAGCGAGCCCTGCACGGAGACGAGGGAGCGCAGACCGGAGTCGACGGCTTCGAGTTCGCGGCAGGCCAGTCCGTACTGAGTCGCCGTCGAACCGCCGCAGCCGTAGCCGTCGAGGTGCATGCCGAGCAGCCCTAGCTCGCCGAGTCCTTCGGCCAGTTCCCGGGCGGGGATGGTGGCGTCGAGGAAGTAGTCGCCGATCTTCTCCCGGACGTTCTCGTCCAGCCATTTCTTCACGATCGATGCGAATTCGAGGTCATCGGATTCGAAGACCGAATCCAGTCCAAGAATGTCGTCGGGGCTCAGCGTCTTGCTCATATCCATCTCTTTCGCCATTGATTGTCTTCATTCACAGTTTTACCGGAACCCGGTGGAAGGTCGGTGTCCCGAAGCACTACAGATGACCAGGTTCCGCTAGGCGACACACGAGTCCGTGTCGAGTCATTTCCCAGAGAACTTTGGCATCATCGGTTGGCGTGAGTAAACGTGGTTTCATTGTAGTCGGCTCAACCGGTTCGGTCGGCACCCAGGCCCTTGATGTCCTCGCCGAACACCGGGACGAGCACGCGATCATCGGCTTGGCCGCGGGGTCCCAGCTCGACCTTCTGCTCGAGCAGGCCCTCGATTTCCACGTCCCCGTCATCGGGCTCACGACCCCACCCGCCGGAGGCGAGGCCGAGGTGCGTGCGCGACTGACCGAGCTGGCTGCCCAGCGGGGGACCGCCGATCCTGTCGAAGCCATCCACCTCGGGGACGATGCCGCCGAGGCGGTCGCGGGCTTGGCCGCCGATATGGTCCTCAACGCGATCACCGGTGCCGCCGGTCTCGGCGCGACCCTGGCCGCCCTCGAACGCGGCACGGACGTGGCCCTGGCGAACAAGGAATCCCTCATCATCGGCGGGTCCATCGTCCTCGACGCCGCTCGTGCCTCCGGGGCCCGCCTGGTGCCGGTCGACAGTGAGCACTCCGCCATCGCCCAGGCGCTGCGCGCCGGCACGCACGGTGAAGTCAGCAAGCTCATCATCACCGCGTCGGGCGGTCCCTTCCGGGGCATGACCCGTGATGCCCTGCGTCGAGTCACCCCCGCCCAGGCGCTCAACCATCCCACCTGGTCGATGGGGTCGATGATCACCATCAACTCTGCGACCCTGGTCAACAAGGGCCTCGAAGTCATCGAAGCCCACCTGCTCTTCGACATCGACTTCGACCACATCGAAGTCGTCGTGCATCCTCAGTCGCAGATCCATTCGATGGTCGAGTTCGCCGATGCCTCGACGATCGCGCAGATCTCCCCACCGGATATGCGGCTGCCGATCTCCTATGCGCTGGGCACCCAGGACGATGGAACGACGAAGCGACTGACTTCGGGGGCCGTTCCGCACAATTGGGGCCAGCCCATGCACTGGTCGTTCGAACCGGTCAACCATCTCGCCTTTCCTGCGCTCGGTCTGGCTATCGACGCCGGTAAGAAAGGCCGCAGCTACCCGGCCGTGCTCAACGCTGCCAATGAGGAACTCGTCGCCGCATTCATCGCCGGAGACATCGCCTTCACCGGAATCGACAAAGGCCTGTCCCGAGCTCTGGCCGCCCACGAATCTGCGGCCGAACACACGGTGGAGACCGTGCTGGCCGCCGACGCCTGGGCCAGGGACTTCGCTCGCGCCGACGTCGCCGAACAGAACGGGGGCCGCCGATGACAGTTGTGCTCTACATCGTCGGGATCATCCTGTTCCTCATCGGCATCTCGATCTCGATTGCGCTGCACGAACTCGGCCACCTCACCCCGGCGAAGAAGTTCGGGGTGAAAGTCACGCACTATATGGTCGGCTTCGGACCGACCCTGTTCTCCTTCCGCCGCGGTGAGACCGAGTACGGCATCAAAGCGTTCCCCCTCGGTGGGTTCATCGCGATGCCGGGAATGTATCCGCCCGAGGAAGCGACGAAGTCCCGCTATGAGACCGCCGCCGCTGCGCAGAAGGGCGGCACGGTCGCCGGCGTCGACAGCGGGGTCGACGGCACGTCGGGCCGCCTCGGCGAACCGGGCGCTGCACTCGACTCGACGGGCAGCGAAACCTCGGGCCGCCTCGGCGAGGGGACGGATGACGGTGATGCCGCTCCGCTGCGCCGGGACCGCAAGAAGCGGAAGGGGCGGCTGTTCGAAGACACGATGGCCGATGCCCGGGAGTTCTCGAACCAGGAGATCGCGCCGGGGGAGGAACACCGGACGTTCTATGCGCTCAGCGTGCCCAAACGCCTCGTCGTCATGTTCTCCGGTCCCTTCGTCAACCTCATCCTGGGCATCCTCATCATGGGGATCTCGCTGCTGGGCATCGGTGTGGTCACCCCGACGACGACCGTCCAGACCGTCGTCGAATGTGCGGTGCCCGCGTCCGAAGCGCAGCAACGGCCGGCCTCGGAGCAGAACACCTGCCGTCCCGACGATCAGCTCACCCCCGCGTGGGAGGCTGGGATCAAACCGGGTGACGAGATCACCTCGATCGCCGGCGTCGAGACGAAGGACTGGGACCAGCTGTCCTCGGTCATCAAGGAACATGCAGGCGAACGAGTCGATGTCGACTTCATCCGAGATGGTCAGGCCCAAACGGTGACCGTGCCGATCATCGCCACCGAACGTCCGAAGGTCGACGATGCAGGCAAGGCCGTGCTCAACCCGGACGGAACTCCGCAGACCGAGACCCAAGGATTCTTCGGCGTCGGACCCGTCCAGGAACGTCAGTCCCTGCCGCTCGCGGACTTCCCCGGCGCAGTGTGGGACCAAGTCTCCGGAGTCTTCCACGCGATCATCACCCTGCCGGTCAAACTCGTCGACATCGGCGAAGTGGCCGTCGGCACGAAGGACCGCGACGCCGAAGGACTCGTCGGCATGGTCGGCGTCGGCCGGATCGCCGGTGAGATCGTGTCCACCGACCAGATCGACGTCGTCGACAAGGCGCAGATGGGGCTGGGCATGCTCGGCTCGCTCAACATCTTCCTCTTCGCGTTCAACATGATCCCGCTGCTGCCCCTCGACGGCGGACACATCGCCGTGGGTCTCTACGAAGGTGCGCGCCGCCGCATCAACCGGTGGCGCGGCCGCGGACTGGTCGGTCCCTTCGACACCGCGAAGCTGCTGCCGCTGACGTACGTGTGCATCGGGCTGATGCTGTGCATGACGGCGCTGCTCGTCTACGTCGACCTCGTCAAACCCATCACCCTCGACGCGATCTTCAACTCCGGCGGTTAGTCCGGGTCGTTCCGGTGGATGGGCCGGGCCGGGCTCTGGCAGCTAGACCGGACATGCAGTTTGGGCGATCTCGGCTAGGGTGGTGCGAGTGGAGAATACTGAGACCAAGCCACATGAGCGTTTCTTCTCGCGAACGGAATGGACGTTCATCGGATTCCTTGCGCTCGCCTTCGCGCTGACTCCGCTCTTCTACGGGCTGCCGCTGCTCAGCCCACTGTTCGCAATGGGGACGAGAGTCCGCGGACACAGGGCGAAGATGACCTGGCTGTGGACGGTCGCCTCACTGCTCGTCTTGATGTCGATCGCACCGTTCATTCTCAAGTTCGCAGGGCTGAGTAACTTCGTCGTGGAATGAAGGCGTGAGCCATCTGCGGTTGAGCGTGAACTGTCCGTTCAGTGGCGCATCCGTTCAGGCACTGAGGGTGATCGTCTGCACCTCGCCGAGGTGATTGAGGCCGACCGTGATCGTGGCGTTCTCATCTGCTGTGCCCGGCACTGTGACCACTCCGCGCAACGGGGAGACCATCTCGAGGTCCGCCTCGGTGAGAGGACGGTCGATCTGCTTCTCCGCCCGCCACCGGGCGGAGCGCTCCCGCCTCTCTTCGCGGGGTTCGTCGAGGTCCATGTTCATGGAGAAGATCGCCTCGGCGACGGTGTCGTCGAAGTCGTTGACGAGGTTCGCCGCGGCCATCACGGCATCGATCTGGGGTTGGGCGGCGGGGTATCGGGGCACCGGCGCCGAGGTGGCCCGACGTTCCAGCCGGGTGCCCTGTCGTCCCGTGGCCGCCGCCCAACCGAGGTCGAGCGCGTCCTGGACGACGCGCTGCGCCGGGTAATAGGTCGTATTGCCGAGCACGACGAGGCTGAGCCCCAGATCGGGGAACCAACGCATATGTGAGCCGTATCCTGGGTAGCCGCCGGAATGGCAGACGATGCGGCCGAAACGTGTGTCCAGACGAGTCTCGAGACCGTATCCGTAGCTGAGCGTCTCCGCGTGGTGGTCGCTCTTCTGGATCTCCATGGTCCGTCGTGGCTGCTGGTTGTCGGTCAGTATCCGAGACCAGGATCCGGAAGCATAGGAGTCCATGCGTTCGAGGGCGTCGAGATGCGCGTCCATCCATGTGCCGATGTCGTTCACCGTGGAGATGACCCCGCCGATGGGGGAGAAGACTCCTGGACCGGTGAGTTCGGCCGGGTGGAGGCCGCCGCCCAGGTCGACGCGGAACCCGGTCGCCAGGTCCGGGAAGCCCGTGTGGTCGAAACCGGTGCGTGTGAGCTTCAGGGGATCGAAGATCTCAGTGGACACGAGTTCGGTGAACGCACTGCCTGTGACCGCCTCGGCGACCATGCCGAGAAGCGCATAGCCGAGGTTCGAATACTCATAGCCGGTGTCGGCGGGCGCGCAGGCGATGGCGCCGCGGTGCAGCCAGTCGGTGAGCTCGGCCGGAGTCATCGCCTCCATCCGGTCCGCCCACGGGTCGTCCTTGGTGAAACCGGTGCTCATCGTCAACGCCTGCCGGCAGGTGCGGTCGGCGATGGCCGTATCGGTCAGTTCCGGGAGCAGGGCGCCGAAGGGAGCGTCGAGATCGAGTCCGTCGGCGGCGAGGAGCCCGATGGCTGCGGCGGTGAAGGACTTCGTCATCGAAGCGATCCGGTACGGAACGTCGCCGTTCACGGTTCGGGCGGGGCCGCCTCGGCGAAAGATTCCCCATGCCAGAGATCCACCCTGGTCGTCGAGCTTCTGTGCTGCGGCCTCGAGAGCCGCAGTCATCGCCTCGACATCGGGTTCGACGAATCCGGGTGTTCTCACAGGGCTGCTCCTTCGTGCAGACGTCAGGTCACCTTCACACTACCGTCAGCCGGTGACACCGGATCGGGACCAGTGGGCCGTGGCGTGGTGCGGGTGGAGTCGAGGTCGCGCGGGGGTCGCCCGGAGTGCGCCGGTTGACTGTCCGGGGTACGCCCTGCGGACGGACAGTCCTGTGTCAGTGGGAGGTCCTACAATGGTGATGGTTCGCACAATCCGGGTCCCGCATCGGCGCCGGCTCGGACATTGTGGCTGGTCAACAGCCTGACTGAAGGGATCCTTCGTGACATCGGTCAATCTCGGAATGCCCGCACCGCCGCCTCCCGTGCTCGCTCCGCGGAGGAAGACGAGGCAGATCAATGTCGGAAAGCTGGGGGTCGGATCCGATTCCCCGGTGAGCGTGCAGTCGATGACGACGACGCAGACGACGGACATCAACGGGACCCTGCAGCAGATCGCCGAACTCACCGCCGCCGGCTGCGATATCGTGCGCGTGGCCTGTCCCACCGCCGATGATGCCGCGGCTCTGCCGATCATCGCCGGCAAATCCCAGATCCCTGTCATCGCCGATATCCACTTCCAACCGAAATACGTCTTCGCCGCTATCGCCGCCGGCTGTGCGGGAGTGCGCGTCAACCCCGGCAACATCCGCAAGTTCGACGACCAGGTCAAGGAGATCTCGAAGGCCGCCGCCGAGGCGGGCGTGTCCATCCGCATCGGCGTCAACGCCGGATCCCTGGACAACCGGCTGATGGAGAAATACGGCAAGGCCACGCCCGAGGCGCTCGTCGAATCCGCGCTGTGGGAGGCCTCCCTGTTCGAAGAACACGGATTCTATGACTTCAAGATCTCCGTCAAACACCATGACCCGGTGATCATGGTGCGCGCCTATGAGCTGCTCGCCGAGCGCGGCGATTGGCCCCTCCATCTCGGCGTCACCGAGGCAGGGCCCGCCTTCCAGGGCACGATCAAGTCCGCCACCGCCTTCGGACACCTGTTGGCCGAGGGCATCGGAGACACCATCCGAGTCTCCCTGTCCGCGCCTCCCGCCGAAGAGGTCAAGGTCGGCAACCAGATCCTCGAATCCCTCAACCTGCGGCCCCGAAAGCTCGAGATCGTCTCCTGCCCGTCCTGTGGGCGCGCGCAGGTCGACGTGTACACGCTGGCCGAACGTGTCACCGCCGGACTCGAAGGCATGGAGGTGCCGCTGCGGGTGGCTGTCATGGGCTGCGTCGTCAACGGCCCCGGTGAGGCCCGCGACGCCGACCTCGGCGTGGCCAGCGGAAACGGCAAGGGCCAGATCTTCGTCAAGGGCGAGGTCATCCGAACCGTGCCCGAATCCGAGATCGTCGAGACGCTCATCCATGAGGCCAACCGCATCGCCGAGGAGGCCGCGGGGCAGCCATCGGGCGCTGCATCGGGGCCGCCTGAAGTGACCGTCGGCTAGGTGCGATACCTTGTGAGGACGAAGAGTTTCATGGTCCAGTCATTGGCCCATGCTGACGGCTGAGAAAGAGTTCAGGGGCACATGGCGCTGAGGATCGCACGACTGGAACATCAGCACACCCGGTGGCTGACGGACCTGCTTGCGCGCAACCCCTGCGAGAACGTCTACCTCGTCTCCCTGCTCGAAGTCACGGGCACCGCCCGTCTGGGCTCCCCGGCAGGCACGCTGTACGGAATCTTCGATGGTGACCGGCCCGTCGCCGCCTACTGGGTGGGCGGCAACATCATCCCGGTCGCAGCGACTCCGGCGACGAATGAGGTGCTCGCTCGCAAACTCAATGCCGACGGTCGCGTGTCCTGCTCACTCATCGGCAGCCGGTCCGTCATCCTCGACCTGCAGCAGCGACTCAATTGGGGCCGAGCGCGTGGAGTGCGTGAACGGCAGCCGCTGTTGGCCATCAGCTCGGATCCGCTGGTCACTCCCGATGAGCATGTGCACCGGGTGACCCTCGATGACCTCGGTGCGGTGTTTCCCGCCAGTGTGGACATGTTCACCAAAGAGGTCGGATTCTCACCGATCGAGGACGGCACCGCCGGGTACCTGGCGCGGGTGCGCGGGATCATCCGCGGCAAGAACTGCTACGCCCGGATCTCCTCCACCCTGCCCCAAGGCGGTGCGGTGCCGCGGTGGCCGGCCGAAGAGCAGGACGAACAGGTGCTGTTCAAGGCCGATATCGGCATCCGTGCCCGCCGCATCGTCCAAGTTCAAGGAGTATGGGTCCATCCCGCAGTGCGCAATCAGGGTCTGGGGGCAGCGGGCATGGCCGCGGTCGTCCAGCGCACGCGTGACAAAGGCCATTCCACGGTGAGCCTGTATGCCAATGACTACAACGAGACGGCGCTGCGCATGTATGCCCGCGTCGGCTTCGAACAGGTCGGCACCTTCGCCACCGTCATGTACTGAGCTCTCGGCGGATCAGTCGCGGCGGTTGCGCGACTGAGGTTTGGCCATATCGCCGAGGAACTTCTCCATCTCCCGGCGGTCCTTCTTCGTCGGACGCCCCAGCCCTTTGTCTCGCCGGGGCACGAATCCGCGCAGCGCCGGATCGGGCGGGGGAGTGAGGTCCTCATAGCACTGAACGGCGATGGAGGCCTGCATCCTCGTGGGGATGAAACCGGTGATCTTCCAGATGAATTCGGACCCGGCCTTGCGCACACGCACCTCCTGGCCGATGCTCACCTTCTGCGCGGCCTTTACGCGCTGACCGTCGACCTGCACATGCCCGCCGCGGCAGGCCTGAGTGGCGAGATTGCGGGTCTTGAACATCCGCGTCGTCCACAGCCACACGTCGACGCGCATGTGCTTTCCGGCATCGCGGTTGATCTCGGTCATCAGCGATGACCGTCCGAGAAATTCGTGCCGGACGAGGGCATTCCTGCATCGGCACCATCGGGGTCCTGTATCCGGGAGTCGGCGCGCAGCACCAGTGCCGAGCGCCGGGTGAAAGTCTGCGCGGGACGCCCTCGCCCCTGGCTGACGGCCTCCCCGGTGGGATCGAGCAGCGGCAGCATGGTGCGGCGGAACGTATCTGCCTGGAGGCTCTCCCCGGCGACGATCTCGTGGAGCTCGCGCAGCTGCCGCAGCGAGAACTCCTTCTCCAGGAGCCCGAAGGGATCCGGGGTGCGTTCGTGGAACGCCCGCAGTCGGTGCACGGCCACGCGCACGATCTCCTGATGCTCGGCGCTGAGCTCGCCGACATCGTGGACGGGCACGAGCTTCCGCCGGTGGACGGGGGAGTCCGGGTGATCGGAATCCGATTCGGCAGGATCAGGGTCGGCCGCCTCGGGGAGGACCGCCTCGGCGGGGGAAGATTCCGTCACCTGCGCCGGAGCATCCGCCACGGCCGCCTCGGTGGGATCGTCCTCCTCGGCGAGTCCGACATCGGAGGCGGAGAGAACATCGAGGTGGGCCACGGAGATCACCCAACCGCGATCATCGCGGTCGGGTTGGTCGAACACGTGCAGCTGGACGGGGGCGCGGTCGACCAAACGAGCCTTCTCGCGCAGACAGCGGGCGACCGCCTCGGCGAGGCGTTCCTGTGGACGCAGGATCGACCCGGGCAGCTGCCACACCCCATCTCCGGGATGGGTCATGAGAACATGCAGGCCACGGCCGGGCACGGGGCAGAGGACCGCGGTGTCGACCGCGACCGAGGGCCGCGGGAACTGCGTGAGTTGGCTGGGATCAGGCATGCTCTTCGTATCGTTCGGACTCGTCATTTCAGCGGGGACCGGGCGGGGACCGGACGGCCCCGACCGATGCCGGGCTTCGGTGCTGCAGCCACCAGTCTAATTCTCTTCCCGCAGGTGACGAATCCGCGCCCGCTCCGATTCCCTCCGGCTCGCCCGCGTGCGATAGTGTTCGATCTGAGTCTTGACAAGTTGAGGAGATTTACCCATGGCCCTGCGCATGTCGTCCCTGTTCGTGCGAACCCAGAAGGAAGACCCGGTCGGCGCCGAGGTGGCCAGCCACAAACTGCTCCACCGTGCCGGATACATCCGCAGGTCAGCACCGGGAATCTACACGTGGCTGCCGCTGGGACTGGCCGTGCTCGGCAAGATCGAAGCCATCGTGCGCGAAGAGATGGCGCTCGCCGGCTCCCAGGAGGTCCACTTCCCGGGTCTGCTGCCCGCCGATCCGTACAAGAAATCCGGCCGTTGGGAGGCCTTCGGGCCCGACCTCTTCCATCTCAAGGACCGCCGCGAGAACGACTACATCCTCGCTCCCACCCACGAAGAGGTCTTCACCCTTCTGGTCAAGGACCTCTACTCCTCGTACAAAGACCTGCCGCTGTCGATCTACCAGATCCAGACGAAGTACCGCGACGAGGCTCGCCCCCGCGCCGGACTGCTGCGCGGACGCGAATTCATCATGAAGGACGCCTACTCCTTCGACATCGACGACGCCGGACTCGACGCCTCCTACGAAGCCATGCGCGTGGCCTATCTGCGGGCCTTCGCCCGTCTCGGCCTGCCGTGCCTGCCGGTCAAGGCGACCCCGGGTGCCATGGGCGGCTCCGGGACAGAGGAGTTCATCTACCCTTCTGAGGTTGGGGAGGACACGTTCGTCAAGTCACCCGGCGGATATGCCGCGAACGTCGAGGCCGTGACCTCGATCGTCCCCGAGGCGATTCCCTACTCGCAGTCGCCTGCCGCACATGTCGAGGACACCCCCGACACTCCGACCATCGAGACCCTTGTGGCCGCGGCGAACGCCTCGCATCCGCGCGACGATCGTGAGTGGACGGCCGCAGACACGCTGAAGAACGTCGTCTGCGCCGTCACCCATCCCGACGGCACCCGCGAGATCATCGTCATCGGCCTGCCCGGCGACCGCGAAGTCGACCTCGACCGGGCCGCCGGCACCGGCATGCTCGGTGACGGTGAGGTCGACCTCGAAGCCGCGACTGCTGAGGATCTCGCAGCCCACCCGGAGCTCGTCAAAGGCTACATCGGACCCGGCAACTCCCTCGACGCGCCGGTTCTCGGCCTCGAATCGCCCTCGAAGATCCGCTACCTCCTCGACCCCCGAGTCGTCGACGGCACCCGCTGGATCACTGGAGCCAATGAGCCCGGACGCCACGTCTTCGACCTCGTCGCCGGACGGGACTTCACTGCCGACGGCACCATCGAAGCCGCCCAGGTCGTCCTCGGCGATCCGGCACCGGACGGCTCCGGTCCGCTGGAGCTGGCGCGCGGTGTCGAGATCGGTCAGATCTTCAAGCTCGGCCGCAAGTATGCCGAGTCCCTCGACCTCAAGGTCCTCGACCAGAACGGCAAGGCGACGACCGTGACCATGGGCTCCTACGGTCTCGGCGTCACCCGCGTCATGGCCTGCATCGCCGAGGAATACCATTCCGAGGACGGCCTCCTGTGGCCCCAGCACCTGGCCCCGGCCGATGTGCACATCATCGTCGCCGGCAAGAGTGAGGAGATCGCTCAAGCCGCCGAGAAGATGACGACCGAACTCGAGGCCGAAGGCATCAGCGTCCTGCTCGATGACCGCAATAAGGTTTCGCCCGGATTCAAGTTCGCCGATGCCGAGCTCATCGGCATTCCCACCGTCATCGTCGTCGGCCGCGGTCTGGCCGATGGCGTCGTCGAGGTTCGCGACCGTCTGGCCGGGGAGAAGTCCGACCAGCCCGTCGCCGAGGTGGTTCCTGCCACCGTGGCACGTGTGCGTGAGGCGTACGCGAAGGCTGCAGCTGCAGCCGACGCGGCGATCAGCGCCGACCAGAACGCCTGAGCCGCCTCGGTGTTCGAAGCCCTCGCCGGAGGCATCGATGTCACCTGGACGATGGTCCTGTGGCTGCTCGCCGCGGGAGTCCTGGCCGGGTGGATCGATGCCGTCGTCGGCGGGGGCGGACTGATCCAGCTGCCCGCGCTGCTGCTCGTGCCGGGGATGAGCCCCGTCCAAGCGGTCGCGACGAATAAGATCGGGTCGATTGCGGGCACGACCGCCTCGGCGGTCACCTATCTGCGCAAGATCACCCCGGACCGGTCGGCGACGATTCCGGCCGCGGCCTCGGCGTTCTTGGGTGCCGTGCTCGGGGCGAAGCTCGCGACCTTGGTGCCCAGCGAGGCTTTCACCCCGATCATCCTGCTCGCGCTCATCGGGGTCGGGATCTTCACCGTCCTCAATCCGAGCCTCGGCGCCGATGCCACGCTGCGGTTCGGGGAAACGTCGAAACGCCACCATGCCTTGTCGTGGCTGATCGGGCTCGTCATCGGCGTCTACGACGGAGTGCTCGGGCCGGGGACGGGATCGTTCCTCGTCATCGCCTTCGTCTCGATCATCGGATTCTCTTTCCTGCAGGCCTCGGCCACGGCGAAGGTGATCAACTGGGCGACGAACTTCGGAGCGCTCGTCTACTTCATCCCCGACGGTCAGGTCGTCTGGCTGCTGGGTGTGATCATGGCCGTCGGCAATGTCACCGGCGGGATCTTCGGTGCGCGCACCGCGCTGGCGAAGGGCTCAGGGTTCGTCCGCGTCGTCTTCGTCATCGTCGTCTCCGCTCTGATCCTCAAACTCGGTTTCGACTTCATCTCCACCCTCATCCACTAATTGCC
>NZ_JABBYK010000003.1:0-578724 GCF_013168765.1 Brevibacterium sp. CT2-23B
GCGCCAGGTTGCTGGGCCGCCGTCAGGTAGTTTGGGGAGACTCACCTCCGGTCGCGAACCACGCGACCTTCGTCCCAGACCGGTGTTGTCGACTCATAGACTTCGCCGTCGGCCCCGAAGACGAGGAACCTGTCGAAGTCACGAGCGAACCAGCGGTCGTGAGTGACTGCCAATACCGTCCCATCGAACGATTGCAGCGCAGTCTGCAATGCCTCGGCGGAGACGAGGTCGAGGTTGTCGGTGGGTTCGTCGAGCAGCAGAAGGGTTGCGCCCGCGAGCTCGAGCAGCAGGATCTGAAAGCGCGCCTGCTGTCCGCCCGAGAGCGAATCGAAGGACTGTTCTGCAGCACCGGCCAGCTCGTAGCGGGCAAGTGCCCGCGAAGCCGGTTCTCGCGGCAGGCCTGCTCGATGTTCGTCCCCGCGGTGGAGGATGTCGAGCAGGGTCCGCCCGCGCAGATCCGGGCGGCCGTGCGTCTGCGCGAACCAGCCGGGGCGCACGCGGGCTCCGAGTCGCACTGTTCCGTCGTGGGCGACGGGTGCGATGTCGATGTCAGAGACCGGGCGGTGCTCGGGTTCGGGGTCGCTGCCGCCGGCTGCGAGCAGTCTCAGAAAGTGGGACTTTCCCGAACCGTTCGATCCGAGTACGGCGATCCGATCCCCGTAGTGGACTTCAAGGTCGAACGGCAGCATGAGGTCGGTGAGTTCGAGCTCATCGGCGACGATCGCGATCTTGCCCGTGCGTCCGCCGCGCAGACGCATTCCGAGGTTCTGCTCACGCGGAATGGCCTCGGGCGGGCCGGCGGTCTCGAAGCGCTCGAGACGAGTCTGCGCGGCTCGGTACCGCGAGGTCATGTCCGAGTTGTAGGCGGCCTTCTGCTTGTACATCTGCACCAGCGACCGCAGCTTCGCGTGCTCCTCGTCCCATCGCCTGCGCAGCTCCTCGAGCCGTTCGAACCGGTCCGACCGGGCTGCGTGGTAAGTGCCGAATCCGCCCGGATGCACCCATGCGGTGTTCCCCGCCGCAGAGAGCTCGACGGTGATGATCTGCGTGGCCGCCTGCGCGAGCAGCTCACGATCGTGGGACACGAAGAGGACGCTCTTGTCCGTGTCCTTGAGCTCGGCTTCGAGCCATCGCTTTCCCGGGACATCGAGGTAGTTGTCGGGCTCGTCGAGGATGAGGATGTCGTCGGGGCCGCGCAGGAGCGCTTCGAGCACGAGCTTCTTCTGCTCCCCTCCCGACAGGGTGGTGATCTTACGGTCCCGGCAGCGGTCGTACGACATTCCCAGCGCTGAGGTGGTGCAGGTGTCCCACAGCACCTCGGCATCGTATCCGCCCACGTCCGACCAATCGTTGATCGCCGTGGCGTAGTCCATCTGCACGGCCGTCGACTCGCTCTCGGGTCCGAGCAGCTTCTCTTCGGCCCGACGCAGATTCGCCGCCGCACGACGGATCGGCTTCGGAGCCAGTTCCTCGAGCGCCTCGGCGATGGTATCGGCGGAGATGAACTGACGCATCAATCCGATGCTGCCGGTATGCGAAACGGCCCCCTCATCAGGGACGAGCTCACCGGTGAGGATCCTCAGCACAGTGGTCTTGCCGGCACCGTTGGCACCGATGAGCGCGGATTTGGCCCCGCCCCCGACGCGAAACGACACCGATCCGAGCAGAGGCCTGCCGTCGGCGAGGGTGTAGGAGACATCGTTGATCTCGATATGGCCCATGTGGTCAACCTATCAACATCTCTTGCGATCGCAGATGTCTTCGAGCTACCTGACGGCGGGCCAGCAACCTGGCGCCAGGTTGCTGGGCCGCCGTCAGGTAGTAATTACGTGGTGATGAGGGAGGGTTCGGACTTGGCGACGACCTCGCGGCGGGCGACGCGGCGGGCCAGGCGGGACTCGCCCCACTTGATGAAGCCGACGCCGCCGAGGATGAAGACTCCGCCGAAGAGCTGGATCGGGGCGGGCATCTCGAAGAGGACCAACCAGGCGACGATGACGGAGAACGGGACCTCGACGAGGTTGACGAACGATCCGACCGTCGCCCCGACATAGCGCAGACCGAGGATCCCGGTGATGTAGGCGCCGACCGTGAAGACGACGATCATCGCCATCGGCACGACCCACGACATCGACACCCCGCCGAAGTCGACGTCCGCCGTCACCGCGTTCCACGGCATGATGCCGGCGAGCACGATGGCCGACATCGCCAGCGCCCCGATGCCCATGCCCAGACCGGTCAGCGCGACCGGTGGGATCGTGATCGTGTCCTTAGCGGAGACGAGGAAGTAGCTGGCCAGGCAGACCGCGGCGGCCATCGCCATGACCACGCCGAAGATGCTGATCGACGATCCGCGCAGGTTGAGCACGAGCAGGAGCCCGATCATGGAGACGACGACCCCGATGAATGTCACGGTCGCCGGCCGAGTCCGCGTCCGCGCCCAGATCCAGAAGACGATGAGCATCGGCGCGGTCATCTCCAGCAGCAGCGCCACGGCCACGGTGAGGTGTTCGACGGCGACGAAGTAGAACCCCTGGACGCCGGCCATCGAGACCAGGCCGTAGGTGACGACGGTGCGCCAGTGCGTGATCACTTCGCCCCAGCGTCCGCGCAGGGCGATGAGGGTGGGGATGAGCAGCAGGACCGCGGAGCCGGCCAAGCGGATGAGCACCACCGCGCCCGGCGTCCACCCGACCGCGTACATCGTCTTCGCGATCGGCCCCGACACTGCGAAGAAGAACGCGGAGGCAAGAGTGAGCAGGAACCCTGCGATGACGGTGCGATTCATTCCTGACCTCCTGATGTGGTGAAACGTTGAGTGGCGTACGAGGACAGACGTCCCCGAGGTGGTGGTGCGGTGTTGAGTTGGTGATGCGGTGCCGGATCATCCCCTCGCCGAGGCGGTCCGACGGCTGCCGGTTTCAGTATCGGCCCTGAAATTGAAATGGGTCAAGTGCATTTTGGTCCTTACATCCTGTGGCAGAATGTCATTCACCATGGCTTTCATCTACGACATTCGCGCGAACCTCACGATGCTCGTCGACCTCCTCAACACCTCCGGCGACATCACGGACGGCGGTGACGAACTGACGACAACCGCGAAACTCCGCGAATTCGCGGCCCGGCACGACTTCTCCGGACCTTTGACCGCCACCAGAAGCGACGTCGACGAGACCCTGGAACTGCGCCGCAGATTCGCCGCAGCACTGGATGCGAGCATCGACGCCGAGACCGACGACGAGGTCGAAGCGGGGACGATCGCGGTCGTCGATGAGATCAATCTCACACTGAGCGACTCGGGGTCAGTGCCGCAATTGGTCAAACACGACCACTGGGACTGGCACCTGCACGCGACCGGCGCTCAAGCCAGCCTGGCCGACCGAGTGGCCGCCGATGTCGCTCTGGTCCTCATCGACCTCATCCGCTCCGGCGATCTCGACCGGCTCGGCCGCTGCGCCGCCGAGGACTGCCGCGCCTATCTCGCCGACTTCAGCCGCAATCGCTCGAAGCGCTTCTGCGATACCGGCAGCTGCGCCACCCGCACTCATGTCGCAGCCTTCCGCGCCCGCCAGTCCGACGCCGACTCCCACATCTGACCCGAGGAGCCGCCCATGTCACTTCAGCCCTTGCGCATCACCGCCGGACGCAAGGTCGCCGCCGGCATTGCAGGCATCATCACCATGTCGGCCACGCTGACGTCGGGCTTCGCCATTGCGGTGCTGTCATTCCTTCCCGCGGATCCCGGAGGGCTGCTGAGCGAAAAAGTCGTCTTCAGCGCCCTCGCCGTCATCGTGGCCCTCGTCTCCGCCGCCATCAGCTTCCTGCTCGTACTCGCGGCCCTCGGCCGCTTCCGCACCGGCAGCAGCCTGTCCAGATTCTTCCGATACCAGCTGGCGGCACTCGGGGCCGGCGGCGGGCTCGGCCTCGGCTTCGTTCCCGCCATGACAGACGCGGCTCCGATCTGGTGGGTGGTTGCAATCGCCGCCGGCCTCGGACTCATCGCCGTCTGCCTGCTCACATTCCGTAAGGCCCGTTATCCGATTCTCGACCGCCCTCCCTACCCCAATGCAGCATTGGCCGAAGGCAGCGTTATCGACTACTGGTCCGGTTCCTCGGCAAGAGCACCGAGCCTGACCGTGGTTCACTTCGTCGATAACAAGGGCCGGGACCGCTGGGCCCGTCACCTCGTCCAGCAGGACCCGTCACTACGAGGCACTGTCGGCCAGGTGATCTATGACCGCCACCGCCCCGAGCGGGTTCGGCGCTTCGCCGTCACCCGGCAGCTCTTCGACCTCCGCCCGCCGCGCCCACGCTGAGCCGAACACCCATACTCAGCTGAACGCGCCCTCGCACATCCACCTCGGCGGGCAAATCTGAAAACAAACTGGTCACGACCACATTTTTCACTGAAATCAGGCCTTCATTCCTGAGAGCGAATACCCGATCCAGGACCCAAAAGGACTTTCCTGAGAGTTTTCCAGTGACGCATGTCACATTCGCATTCAGCTGACCTCCAGCCCACTCCCAGAAATGGGTCTCAGACTGGAGCCATGACTACAGCACAGAACGACACCGACATCGAAGCCACCCTGCTCGTTGTCGATGATGAGCCCAATATCCGCGAACTCCTGTCCACCAGTCTCCGCTTCGCCGGCTTCGACGTCGTCTCCGCCGCCAACGGCGCCGAGGCGCTGCGCCTCGCCGAGCAGACCGACGTCGATCTCCTCGTCCTCGACGTCATGCTCCCGGACATGGACGGCTTCACCGTCACCCGCCGTCTGCGCCAGATCGGGATGAACGCCCCCGTCGTGTTCCTCACCGCCCGTGACGACACCTCGGACAAGATCACCGGTCTGACCGTCGGCGGTGACGACTATGTGACGAAGCCCTTCAGCCTCGAAGAGGTCGTCGCCCGCATCCGCGCCGTCCTCCGCCGCACCCGCAATCTCGAGGACGAGGAGAACGCCGTCATCGTGGCGGGCGACCTCGAACTCGACGACGATACCCATGAGGTCCGCCGCTCCGGCATCCTCATCGACCTCTCCCCCACCGAGTTCAAGCTGCTGCGCTACCTCATGCTCAACACGAACCGCGTCCTGTCGAAGTCGCAGATCCTCGACCATGTGTGGGAATACGACTTCGGCGGAGACACCGGAATCGTCGAGTCCTATATCTCCTACCTGCGCCGCAAGATCGACGTCACCCCGGAGACGGATGCCGCCGGCCACCCCGTCGAGATGGAGTGGACACCGATGATCCAGACCAAGCGCGGGGTCGGCTACATGCTGCGCACACCGGAATCCAAGTAGTCGTCCATGCAAGGACGATAGATTACATACGTGGCAATAGAATCCCGTCCCTCCCGTCCCGGCTTCTGGGAAGAATGGTCTCTGACCACCAAGCTGCTGGCCATCATGATGCTGCTCATGCTGCTCGTCCTCACGGGGACGAGCGCTTGGGTGTTGGAGAACCTGCGCGACAGCCTCGTCCAGCGCACCGATGAACGACTCATCAGCGCCTCCGAGACCCTGGCGAAGCAGGCCTACCAAGATGTGTTCCAGAAGGCCGAACTCCAGTCCGGGGACGACGACGCCGAGGATGCGCCGTCGTCGACGACGATCGATTCGAATTCCTGGGATCAGCTCAAGAGCCTCCTGCCGGGCGGATTCTATGTGCAGTTCTACAACACGGACGGGGATCCGATCCGCGACCCCGTCGCCCCGGAGCCGCAGAACCATCCGATCCTGCCGAAGATCAACGAGAAGGAAGTCTATTCGCGCGGCGGCGAGCCATTCACCGTCGCCGGAACGAGTTCGCAGTGGCGGGCCCGGGCGATGAAGGTGAAGAACACCGACGTGCTCGTGTCCATCGCGGTGCCTTTCGACCGCGAAGTCGACAACATCAACGAGCGGGCCCGGAACACGATGATCGGCATCGGCCTGTTGGCCCTGGCGATGGTCGCCGGAGTCGGCTATTGGGCGATCAACAACACGTTCCGGCCGCTGCGCGATATCGAGAAGACCGCCTCCCGCATCGCCGCCGGAGACCTGTCCCAACGTGTGCCCAGCTATCCGCGCAACACCGAGCTCGGGCGGTTGTCGGCGGCACTGAATACGATGCTCGGACGCATCGAGGACTCTTTCGACGGGCAGACCCGCTCGGAGAAGCGCATCCGCCAGTTCGTCTCCGACGCCTCGCACGAGCTGCGCACGCCCCTGGTCACGATCCGCGGTTATGCGGAGCTGTACCGGCAGGGTGCGATCACGAAGTCCGAGGACGTCGCCAATGCGATGGAGCGGATGGAGTCCGAGGCCAAGCGCATGGGCGTCCTCGTCGACGATCTCGTCGTCCTGGCCAGGCTCGACGAGCAGCGTGCCGCCGAGATCGGTCCAGTCGATCTGCACAAGGTCGTCCGCGATGCCGCCGCCGATGCCGCGGCACAGGCCCCGGACCGCGATATCAGCTTCATCGGACTCGACGGTGAGGATGCCCAACCCGTGCCGATGATCCGCGGCTCCGAATCGAAGATCCGCCAAGTCATCGTCAACCTTGCCGGTAACGCCGTGCGCCACACTCCCGAGCATGCGGCGATCGAATTCGCCGTCGGCGTCGTCGGTCTCCCCGAGTCCGTCGACCCCGATTCCGCGGACACCGGCGAGATCCGCGAGGGCGGCGCCCGCGGCCAGAACGGTCGCAATGGTGCGAAGAACGGGGCGAAGGACAAACCCCGTGAACGCGGGTTCGTCACCGGAGGGGTCCGCATCTTCCGCCGAGGCGACTCCGCCGGACACGACCAAACCGACACCCAACCGACCCCCCGGACCGCCGCACAGTCCCCGACCAAGCCCGACCGTCAGGTGGGTCCCGAGAGTCCCGCCGCGAATGCGGAGCGGGGAGAGGGGCAGCACAACGGGCAGCTCAGGACACCGTCCGGATCGCAGTCGGCGCAACCCACCGGTCCTCAGAATTCCGGATCGCAGAGTGGGGCAGCGGACGATTCCCAGACTGCATCGCAGTCCGCATCGTCAGCCGGACCCCAGTCGGGACCTCAGTCCAAGGCTCCCGAGCCGGCGAACATCGTCCCCGATGTCACGGCGGCCGGATCGATCACGGTCGATGAGTCACTGCGAGGATTCCCCAACGGCAGGGTCCGCTTCGAGGTCAGGGACCACGGCGACGGTATCGACCCCGAGGTGGTTCCGCGCATCTTCGAGCGCTTCTACCGCCTCGACGTGTCCCGGACCAGGGACACCGGCGGATCCGGGCTCGGGCTGTCGATCGTCAAGGCGATCGTGGAGAACCACCATGGTGCGATCTCCGTGCACGAAACTCCGGGCGGCGGTGCGACGTTCCGCATCGACCTGCCCATCTCCGACAACGGCGAAACCACTGCGGACACGCGAAAGGATGAGCGATGAACGAGAACACCGACCCTCAGAATCCGGATGAGGTGTCCCGCAGCTCCCGATCGGATGATCAGACACCGCGTCCGTCTGAGAATCAGAGCAGCGGTCCCGCCGGCGGGGGACGTCGCAGCCCATCGGCCGGTGGCTACCGAGGGTCCGGAGCCGAGGTTCCGCGCACCTTCCCGTCCCAGCCCAACGGTCCTGCACGCGTCAGTCCACCGGTCGCACCGCCCGAGAGACGCCCCGACGTTCCGTCGACTCAGGCACAGAACCCTGTGGACGGTTCCCCTCACCGAGGCGGCTCTCCCTCCCAGCAGTCGTCCCCCTACCGGCCCGGCGGGCAGCAGGGTGGATTTGCCGGCGGAGGACAGGACGGACAGCCGGGTCAGCCAACCAGCCAACAGGGACGACCCCAGCAGCCGTCGCCGTATCAGCCGAACGTCCAGCCGAATCAGACTCAGCACCAATCTCCATACGGGCAGCCCCAGCAGAACGGTCCGCAGTCGTATCAGGGCCAGAACGCCAACGGACAGAACAGCACCGGCTCGTCTGCCACCGGCACCGGAGCCCCGGCAGGAGCCGGCGCAGCGGCAGGGGCCGGAGCAGCAGCTGCTGGCGCTGGTGCCTATCACGCCGGGGCGAACTCTCAGGGGACAGGTTCCGCCGACTATCCTGCCGCTCCTGGCCACCCGAACGGCCCCGGCAACCCGAACGGTCCTCAGAACCCGCAAGGTCCCGGGTACCCGAACGCTCCGGGCCAACAGCCTGGTTCCGGTCAGCAGGTCGCATCGAACCAACAGAACGCTCCCGGCCAGCCGACCGGCTCCAACGCCTACTCGGCGGCACCCGGCTCTGTCCCCTATTACTCGGAATTCTCGGCCGTCGGTTCCCAGCCCGGGCCCGGCGGACCCGGGAATCCCAACGGTCCCGGAGGCCCTGTCGGGCCGGACGGGTTCGGTCCGTACGGAGCTCAGCAGCCGCCTCGGCGAGAGAAGAAGGGACCCGGTTGGGGTGCGACGATCGCGATCGGACTGGTGGCAGCGCTCCTCGGTGGGGCTCTCGCTTTCGGCGGAAACTATGCGCTCTCGTCGCTGCAGAACGACGAACCGCGCAAGGTCGCCGAGGAGACGATCGAAACTCCTGATTGGACGCAGGTCGCGGAGAAGACCTCCGACAGCGTGATGTCGATCCAGGTCGGCACTCGAGGCCAGGTCCAGGGGCTCGGCTCGGGCGCGCTGTATGACGATCAGGGCCACGTCATCACGAACAACCACGTCGTCGCGCCGGCGGACACCCCCGACGGCGAGATCGCCGTGACCATGAAGAACGGTGAGACGACGGAGGCGAAGATCGTCGGACGCGATCCCTCGACAGATATCGCCGTCATCAAGCTCGAACAGGTGCCCGATGGTGTGAAACCGCTCGTCATCGGCGATTCGAAGAAGCTGACCGTGGGCGATCCAGTGATGGCCCTGGGCAACCCACTCGGCCTGGCCAACACCGTGACCACCGGCATCGTCTCCGCGCTCGACCGTCCGGTGTCGACGGAGAACATCGGCGACGATGCCTCCTCGCAGGAGAAGGAGATGACGATCACGAACGCCATCCAGACCGATGCGGCGATCAACCCCGGCAACTCGGGTGGACCGCTGGTCAATGGTGATGGCCAGTTCATCGGCGTGAACTCGGCGGCCGCATCGCTGAGCCAGGGCGAGGGAGGTCAGTCCGGGTCGATCGGCATCGGATTCGCGATCCCCGCGAACCAGGCCGTGATGATCGCCGATCAGCTCATCTCCTCCGGCAAGGCCCAGCATCCGTTCCTCGGCATCACTCTCACCGACGGGCACATCAACAGCGGCGGGATCAGCCGAGGCAGCGCCAAGGTGCAGTCCGTGGCCGGCGGATCCCCCGCGGCCAAGGCCGGAATCAAGGACGGAGACGACATCGTCGAAGTGGCCGGAACCAAGGTGAACAACGCCATCGCCCTGCGCGCCCTCGTCCGCGCCCAGCCGGTGAACACCCCGGTCGAGGTCACCGTGGTCCGCGGCGGAAAGGAACAGAAGCTCGACGTCACGCTCGTGCTGCAGTAGGCACGACGCCGAGGCGGTCCGCTGGCTCAGCGGTCAGCCGCCCGAACGTCCACCACTCAAGCGTCCGCACGTGGGGATCCGATCGTGACTCAGCCACCTGGAGGGTGTGGACAGCCGAACGCTGTCCACACCCTCTTTCCGTGCTCTTTCCCTCCTCTGTCGCGTCAGCCGACACTGATGTCGTCTCGCCCGACCGCGGCGGAACGTCTCTGACCAAGAGGAGTGATGATGAGTTTCGAAGTCGACGCCGAACGCGTCCAGTCCGCTGCCACAGCCGCCGCGAACACCTCCCGCAATCTCGTGTCCGAATCCGACACGATGATGCGCAATCTGCTCGCCCTCCAGGAATGCTGGCGCGGCAGTGCGGCCCAGAATTTCCAAGCCGTGGTCAACCAGTGGGAGCGTGCGCAGAAGCAGCTCATGGAATCGCTCGACTCCGTCCACGGAGCGCTCCACACCGCGGCCCGGCAGTACTCCGAAGTCGAGGCGGCGAACTCGCGTCTCTTCGCCCCCTGAGCCGATCGGATTCGAGCGCCGGGACCTCTGCCGCTCATCCCCGAGTTTCTGCGGCCGGGATCTGTTCGTTCTCGTAGTCGGCGTCTGGCAAACTATCAGCCTTTCTCAGTAGACTTGAGAGCGATAGTTCGCGGCGGTGTTGGCCAAGAATCTCCGGACCGGAGTGGATCGGGTTGGCAGCGTCGGGTCAAACCAATGCAGGAGTCGACTACGGATGAGTATCTTCCAACGGATCGCGACGATCTTCGGTGCCAAGGCCAACAAAGCTCTGGACAAGGCCGAAAACCCCAACGAAACCCTTGACTATTCGTACCAGAAGCAGCTGGAGCTGCTGCAGAAGGTCCGTCGTGGTGTTGCCGATGTCGCCACCAGCCGCAAGCGCCTCGAGCTGCAGATCAACCAGCTCGAACAGCAGCAGAACAAGCTCTCCGGTCAGGCCGAGAAAGCCATGCAGATCGGTCGCGAAGACCTCGCTCGCGAGGCCCTGACCCGCAAGTCGGGGCTGACCCAGCAGATCACCGACCTGCAGACCCAGCACGAAGGACTGCAGGGCGAGGAGCAGAAGCTCACTCTCGCCTCGCAGCGTCTCCAGGCCAAGGTCGACGCCTTCCGCACGAAGAAGGAGACGCTGAAGGCCACATACAACGCCGCCGACGCACAGACCAAGATCGGCGAGGCGTTCTCGGGCATCTCGGAAGAGCTCGGTGACGTCGGACTCGCCGTCCAGCGCGCCGAAGACAAGACCGCGTCGCTGCAGGCGCGGGCCGGTGCCGTCGATGAGCTCCTCGCTTCGGGTGCCCTCGACGACGTCACGGGAACCCAGAAGGACGACATCACCGCCCAGCTCGACTCCCTCTCCAGCGAGAACGACGTCGAGATGGAACTCCAGCGGATGCGTGACTCCCTGCCTGCCGGGTCCGAGAAGCAGGACCAGAAGTCGCTCGAAGGTGAGGATCAGCAATGATCATCCGCATCATGGGCGAAGGACAGTTCGACGTCAAGAACGTCGACCAGGACCTGCTCCAGAAGTACGACAACCAGGTCGAAGATGCCGTCAACGCCGGCAACGAGGAAGCCGCCCGCACCGCGCTGAGCGCCCTCCATGACTACGTCACGGCCAATGGGCAGCCCGTTGCCGATGACTACCTCGGATCCTCCGATGTCGTCATCCCCTTCGTCGACGCCACCTTGGCCGAGATCGCCGAACTGCTCACCGGCGAGGGTTTCATCCCGGACCCGGCCTGAAACCACAGAGCACCGAAATGCACCCGGCCCATTGTCTTCGACAGTGGGCCGGTTCTGCCACTGCCAGAGAGGAACCCCGATGAAGAATCGCTTCGTCAAAGACAACGGACTGACCATGCGGATGGGATGGACGATCTTCCTCAACGGCCTCATCTATGTCGTCCTCATCCTCGCGATCTGGTGGATCTTCGGACAGAACATTCCCGGAGTCATCATCGCCGTCCTCATCAGCGCCGGCGCGTTCTTCTTCCAGTGGTACTTCTCCGACAAGATCGCCATGCGTGCCATGGGCGGACGGGAGGTCTCCCCCGAGGAGGCTCCGGAGCTGCATACGATCGTCGACCGACTCTGCCAGCTGGCCGATTCGACGAAACCCCGCGTGGCCGTCTCGAACTCTCCGATCCCCAATGCCTTCGCCACCGGCCGCTCCCCTGAGCGCTCGGTGGTGTGCGTGACCCGTGGTCTGCTCGAGAAGCTCGACCGTGATGAGGTCGAGGTCGTGCTCGCCCATGAGCTCTCACACGTCGCCCACCGCGATGTCACGGTGATGACAGTTGCCGGCGTCACCGGTGTCGTCGCCGCGCTGATGATGCGCGCCGGTTACTACATGAGCTTCGGACGGTCGAACAACAATAACAACGGCATTCCGATCCAGCTCCTCTTCATCCTCGTCGGAGCCGTCGTCTACGGGCTCTCGTTCGTCCTCATCCGCGCCCTCTCCCGGTATCGCGAGTTGGCCGCCGACCGCGCAGCGGCCATCCTCACCGGTGCACCGTCCACACTGGCGTCGGCGCTGACGAAGCTCAGCGGAGACATGGCCAAGATCCCGGAGAAGGATCTGCGGTCGTCCGCCTCGGCGAACCACCTCGCTCTCATCCCCGCCATCAGCGGAAAGGCCGCCTTCGGCCAGCTCTTCTCCACTCACCCCTCACTCGAGAAGCGACTGGAGCAGCTGGCCCAGATCTCCGCCCAGCTCTCCCGCCCCGAGTGAGCACCAACTGCACCTTTTGAACTGCGCACCACCGATATAGGAGTTCCATGGGATTCTTCGACGCACTGCTCGGCCGGTCCAAACCGAAGCGGGCCAACCTCGACGACCTCTTCGCCCTGCCTCCGGCGGCACTGACTCTGCAGGCCGCGACCGGCTTCACCCCCACCGGTGTCGGGGCCGTCGCCTTCCGTCAGGTCGAGGGAGCCGCGTTCCAATCCGCCGAGTCCGAAAGCGTCGCCCTCATCGGCTCCGACCCGGCCGCCTCGGTGAGGCAGGAGAACGACGGGTTCGGGTTCACGTGGCAGGTCGTGGCCGATGAGAACGCCGAGGTGGTCAACCTCGTCACGAACATCCACGCCGTGAACTCCGCGCTGGTCAATCAGGGCTTCGACACGATGCTGCTGTGCACAACCGTGTACTTCGTCCATCCCGATGGGCGTCGAATGGCGTTGGTCTACCAGTACAAGCGCGGGACTTTCTATCCGTTCGTGCAGTTGGGACCGAAGCAGCGGGACAATCCCCTGGAGATCCAGGTCAAGGGCATCCTCTCGAACGAGCTGCCGTTCGAAGAGGACACGTCGAACTGGTCGGCGCTGTGGGACGCCCCGGGCATCAACGACACCCCGGGAGCTCCTGAACTGCAGTAGGCAGTTCAGACCGAACAGAGAACAGTTCAGCCGGAACAGAGAGCAATTCAGTCCGAACAGACAGATGGAGGGCGTCCCTGCAGGGACGCCCTCCACTCATATCTGAAGCTGTCAGCCTTCCTCAGCCGCCACCTCGATGACTTCGCCGAGAGCTTCGATGCGGTCGCCGGGACGGATCGTGGCACCGCGGCGGGTCTCGACCTCGCCGTTGACGCTGACCTCACCGTCGGCGATCATGTCCTTGGCCATGGCACCGTGTTCGGCGATTCCGTGGAGTTTGAGCAGCTGACCGAGTCTGATCGACTCGCCGCGGATCTCGATCGTGTCCATCAGAACATGTCTCCGAATCCGTCGAACAGGCCGCCGCCGTCACCGCCGTCGCCTCCGAAGAAGCCTCCGCCGTCACCGCCGCCCATGTCTCCGCCCATATCGCCACCGGCGTCGCCCATGTCGCCGCCGTAGGCGCCGTCCCAGCCGCCGCCCATTCCGCCGAACATCATGGCACCCATGAGGACGCCGGGCAGCAGGCCGGAGCCGGCGTAGGAGTTGAAGTAGCCGCGGTTGTATTCGGCGTAGGCCGGCCCGGCCTCCCAGTAGGCGCGACGGGTGTGTCCGTCACCGGTGACGACCTTGCGCACCAGCGGATCGGCTCCGACGGCGACGCGCTCGGCGTCGGCAGCGCACACGGGTACGGGGCGCAGCTGGCCGCCGGCCGGGGCCCAGTCGATGTCTTCGACCGAGGGGCCGTGCTGCGGGTTGAAGAAGCAGGGCGGACGACGCACCGGCAGGGGTTTGCCTTCGACCCGGGCGCGAACGCATTTGGCGGCATAGCGGCCGTCTTCGAGCGCCTCGGTGACGTGGCGGATGTCAGTGGGTTCGGAGACCTTCTCGAGTGTCTCCTTGGCGACGTCGTACGAGTCGAGCGCCTGCTTGTAGTCCTGCGCTCCGCCCGTATCGAGGTCGACGCCAGCGGTGATGACATCGAGTTCGGCGACTTCCTCACCGAATGCGGTGACGTCCTCTTCAGCGGTCTTCTTCACCTGCTGAAGTTCAGCGGCGTGCAATTCCTGCTGCCGCTTCTTCTCCTTGCGGTGACCGATGAAGAAAACGGCCCCGAGAACTACGAGCAGCAACAGAAATACTTCAGTCACGATCCATGCCTCCCAGGCTAGCTTTGTCCTCGAACAGTATGCCCGATGAAACTGGAAGACGTCTGAGCCTGTGCCCCACATCTGCTCAGTCCCCGGCCGTCGATGACGGTTCAGACCCAGGCGGTCGAAGACCGGTGCATGCAGGTCACGCGACGCCGTTGCGCGCGGGTCATCGAACACCGTCGCTCGCCCAGTGCGCCACCGCCTCAGACGGCCAGTGCGCCACCGCCTCAGACGAGGGCCACGAGACCTTTGACCAAGGCCGCGATCCCGCCTCCGAAAGCGAGGACGAGCATCCCGATCCGCGCTGCGCCCACGTCGATATGGCGGGAGAGCCAATCGCCTCCGGCGAGGCCCGCCACAAGGACGAGCCCAAGTCCGATCCAGACTCCGAGCTCCAGGTGAGGCCAGGTCCCTCCGTCGATGATCACCTTCATCACCACCGCTGAGGCGGTCCCGACGACGAGGAAAGGCTGCAGGGTGGCCGCGAACGACCGTTGTTCCCAGTTCGTCAGCACAGCGTAGGCGCTCACCGCCGGTCCCCCGGCTCCTGCCGCGGCAGACATCGCCCCGGAGAAGAGACCGGCCGTCAGGCGTGTGCCGATGTTCGCGGGGATCGTCCGCCCCAGCTTCCCCAAGGTCAGTGAACTGATGAGGGAGACGATGATGAGTGCGCCGATGAGGATCTGCAGCGGCGGGGTCGGCATCGATGACGACAGGAGTGCGCCGGGGATGGTACCGATCACCGCGCCCAAGGAAAGATGCCGGAAAGGCGGCCATTCCACCTCTGCGAAGGTACGGACGAAGACGGAGAATGAGGCGACGATTCCGCAGATGTTGACGAGGATGACGCCGCTGAACGGATCGAGGAGGAGGACGAGGAAGGGACCGCTGACCAGGCCGAATCCCATCCCGGTGACGCGTTGGGACAATGCGCCGAGGAACACGGCGAAGAGGATGAGCACGACAACGGGTTCCACTCGGTCGAGTTTAGTCCAGCCCGATTCCCGGCTGATCCTCAGTCTCACCGCTGATCGCGGGGTTAGAGTATTCACCATGAATGCCAGTCCCCTCTGGTCGCGGTTCAGCGCAGATCCCCGCTCGTATGGGCGGGTCCGGGCCTCTGATGCCGACCGCGCGGTCGTCAGTGATGTCCTCTCGGAGGGTTATGCTCTCGGTCAGCTCGACGTTGTGGAGTTCGATGAACGCACCGAGGCGGCTGCGAAGATCAAGACGCTCGGTGAAGTCCCAGCGCTGATCGAGGACCTCGTCCTCGCCGATCCGGCCGAGGTCGAGCCTGGCAAGCTCGATGATGCGGGCCGTGCGCAGGCACTGGCTCGCCTCGAGGCAGAGCGGGTGCCGATCACGCCGGAGCAGATCGATGCAGCGGCGCAGAAGTACTACCGAGATCGGGTGCGTCGTGCACTGCTCGGTGCTTTCGCAGGGCCGGTCGGGATCGTGCTGGCGATCTGGGCGATCTCGTCGATCGCTTCTGGAGGGTTCATCTTCTTCTGGCCGATCTTCGTCATCATTCCCACGCTGCTCGGCGGACTGGGACACATCGCGCGCAAGGATGAGATCATCCGCAACCGGAAGAAGGAGCTCACCCGCAGAGCCCGGGCCCAGCTCGGTGATGCTGAGGCCAAACGACAGCTCGAGGAGGGTGAGCCTCCCGAGCGGGATTTTGAAGCGGACTTCGGTACGGGCCTGCAGCCGCCGCATCCGTCTCATCCGCCGTACTCTCCCGGACAGATCTCACGACGGGAAGAGCGGGACCGGCGCCGGTCGCATCGCCGCCATAACCGCGACAATCCCTGGGACTGAGGTTACGTTCCGGGTCTGGCAGGGTCTGGGCCTCTTCGGGCCCGGAAACTCCGTTTCCTACTCAGACCGGGCACGTCCGGAACCGTCTCAGGCAGGGAACGTCCGGAACTGTCTCAGACTTGGAAGATCCGGATCTGTCCGAACTCCTGTGCTTTGTGCGTGGTGAACCACATCGTGTGCGAGAAGTGCCGCAGGTCGTCGCCGTCGGCCTCGGCCTGCCAGTATCCCCACGCGGCCGCGGCTTTGCCGTGGGTGATCGCTGCTTCGAGGTGGCCGACCTCGTGAGAATGGCCGGACAACTTCAACAGCGCTTCGACGACGGCTTCTCGGCCCGTGTGGGTTTCGACGTCGGAAGGGTGAACGACCTGGAGCACGCAATCGTCGGCGATCACCTCGTTGAGTGCTTCTCTGTCGCCGTTGAAGAGATTCTCCTCGAACGTTGCAACGAAGACGTTCTTCGGACTGTTTCCGCGGGCGTCGGTTCCGGTGAAGGTCATGGACCCAGCCTATGCGGGCCCGAGCGGTGTCACAACGGGTCGGCGGGCCGCCTCGGCGATGATGGTCGCCGACGCACGACGAGCGGACACTTCCGCGTGAACGATCTGACCGTCGGGCCGGGACCCGAGAGTCCGAGCACGAAATCGGCCGTGCCGGCACCCTTGCGGGCACCGGCACGGCCGATCGAACAAGCGGTGGCTATCAGAAGCCCATGCCGCCCATTCCACCCATTCCGTCCATACCGGCAGCTGCGTCTGCACCTGCGGCGGCCTTTTCGGGCTTGTCGGCGACGACCGACTCGGTGGTGAGGAACAGACCGGCGATCGAGGCGGCGTTCTGCAGGGCAGAGCGGGTCACCTTGACCGGGTCGTTGATGCCGGCGGCCAGCAGGTCCTCGTACTCACCGGTGGCGGCGTTGAGACCGAATCCGGCTTCGAGGTTGGCGACCTTGTCGGCAACCACACCGGCTTCGAGGCCGGCGTTCGTGGCGATCTGCTTCAGCGGGGCTTCGATGGCAACCTTGACGATGTTGGCACCGGTGGCCTCGTCTCCCTCGAGTGCGAGGTCGGCGAATGCGGCCTTGCCAGCCTGGATGAGCGAGACGCCGCCACCGGCGACGATTCCCTCTTCCACAGCAGCCTTGGCATTGCGCACGGCATCTTCGATGCGGTGCTTGGTTTCCTTGAGCTCAACCTCGGTGGCGGCTCCGGCCTTGATGACTGCAACACCGCCGGCCAGCTTGGCCAGACGCTCCTGCAGCTTCTCACGGTCGTAGTCGGAGTCCGAGTTCTCGATCTCGGCGCGGATCTGAGCGACCCGTCCGGCGATCTCCTCGGCGTCTCCGGCGCCCTCGACGATGGTGGTCTCGTCCTTGGTGATGACGACCTTGCGGGCGGTGCCCAGCAGATCGGTGGTCACGCTGTCGAGCTTGAGCCCGACTTCCTCGGACACGACCTGGCCACCGGTGAGGATGGCGATGTCGGCGAGCTGAGCCTTGCGACGGTCACCGAAGCCCGGAGCCTTGACGGCCACGGACTTGAAGGTGCCCTTGAGCTTGTTCAGCACCAGGACGGCCAGGGCCTCGCCCTCGACGTCTTCGGCGATGATGAACAGCGGCTTGTTGGACTGCTGGACCTTCTCGAGGACGGGCAACAGGTCCTTCACGTTCGAGATCTTGGAGTTGACGATGAGGATGTAGGGATCCTCAAGGACAGCTTCCTGGCGATCGGTGTCGGTGACGAAGTAACCGGAGATGTAGCCCTTGTCGAAGCGCATACCCTCGGTCAGTTCGAGCTCGAGTCCGAAGGTGTTGGACTCCTCGACGGTGACGACGCCTTCCTTGCCGACCTTGTCGATGGCCTCGGCGATCAGTTCACCGATTGCGGGATCTCCGGCGGAGATGCCAGCGGTAGCGGCGATCTGTTCCTTGGTCTCGATGTCGATGGCGTTGTTCAGCAGGACGTTCGTGACGGCCTCAACGGCCTTCTCGATACCGCGCTTGAGGCTGAGCGGATCAGCACCGGCTGCCACGTTGCGCAGACCTTCGCGGACGAGAGCCTGTGCGAGCACGGTAGCGGTGGTGGTTCCGTCGCCTGCGACGTCATCAGTCTTCTTGGCGACTTCCTTGACGAGCTCGGCGCCGATCTTCTCGTAGGGGTCCTCGAGTTCGATCTCCTTGGCAATGGAGACGCCATCGTTGGTGATGGTAGGTGCGCCCCACTGCTTTTCGAGCACGACATTGCGACCGCGGGGTCCAAGGGTCACCTTGACCGCGTCCGCAAGCTGGTTGAGGCCAGCTTCGAGTCCTCGACGAGCTTCTTCGTCGAATGCAATCATCTTTGCCATAGTGGCTTAGATCCTCCCTGATGGAGTGGAGTGGGAATCCAGAGCAGTCGTCAACGCCCGCGACGGCAGAGAGTGTGTCCGCATGTTCCATTCCACATATGGACCACGCTCTCGAGACGACTGGTGGGAACCCATCGGTTTTCACCAGTACTAGATTTAGCACTCTCCCCATGCGAGTGCAAATGTTTGTCGCCCGCCAAGATGGGCGAGGGCAGTTCAGATCCGCGAGTTGTCGGCGCGCGATGGAGGCGCAGCGGGCAGTTCGGCCCAGCGCGAAACGCTTGGCGCAGGCCCGATTGCCCACGATTTCGAACAGCCCAGTTTAGGGCGAGTAGCCCTGTTTTCAACATGGGCTGCTCAACTCACACTGGGCTGAATCGAAGTCCAAGCGCACGGGTGCACCCGACGCGGCCCCCGCGCCCCGCGGGCACTGAAAAGCGCCGAGCAGTTGCCTGCTCGGCGCTTCCCCCGTGCGATTGGTGCCGGTCGGCCCGAAGGCCGTTCCGACTCCCCGCCGCAGCGGATCAGAAAACTGTGCTGACAGCAGCCAGTCTCAGAGGAGGGTGACGGACTCCGCCTGAGGACCCTTTTGTCCTTCTCCAACTTCGAACTGAACCTGCTGGCCCTCTTCGAGAGAGCGGTAGCCGTCCATCTGGATTGCGCTCCAGTGAACGAACACGTCCTGGTTGTCGCCTTCAAGGGTGATGAATCCATAGCCCTTTTCAGCGTTGAACCACTTGACGGTACCTTGTGCCATTACTTCTCCATACAGTGCAGTGCCATTGAAATCCCGCATCGCAGCCGCGATCAGATGACCCCACCCGAGATACGGAAGCTAGTAAAACTCAACTGACCCCGCGACTTCTCTCATTGACCTCTAGAGAATAATCTCGGTGAAGCACGAATAGAACACAAGGTGCTGTGCTTGCCTAGCTGTTGCAACTCTACCGCAGGCGCGCATCCCACCTAGAGCGGTTCAACACTGTTATAGATTCGTTACCTAAGGGTTTCTGCCCTGTTCACAGCGGGGATCGCGGCAAATGAAATCAGACCATTCGGTCAGGAATTCGCCGAGGCGGCCCACCGTCCCATGACCCGACCGCAACCAAGGAGCCCCGCCGTCTCATGCCCTCATCGCCGAGGCGGCCGAGGCCGAACCGATCCCGCCGACTCAGTCGCGCTGCCGCGCCGCCGAATCGCTTCGGATCACTCCGAGTCCCCGCCTCCACTGGGTTCGGGTCCGCGATCGGCGATGTCCGAACAGATGACGACCGTGATGTCGGCTTCGAAGTCGGACGAGGCCTCCGTGGCGGAGACTCCCAGCGACTTGGCGACGAGCTTGGCCTGGGACGCGTTCTCCTCGCCGTTGTAGTACACGGTCGAATCAGAGAGATTCGTCGAGTAGTTGCCGACCTGCCCGAGCTTCCAGCCCTTCTCTTCGACAGCCTCGGAGAACTTCTTCGCTGCACCGGAGACGCCGGAGCCGTTGAGCACGTCGACGGTGATCGAATCGTCCGCGACGCTGACTTCGCTCTCACTCGGTGAGGGTTCGGCCGACGCCGATTCGGAGGCCGGAGGGTCGGCGATCTTCGACTCGGGGTTGCCCATCGAAGAGAAGATGATGTTGATGGCGGCCACGACCAGCAGGACAGCGACCAGGGCGAGGATGATGACCAGCGAGATGGCACCGATGTTCGACGACGCCGCGGACTCCTGTCGATGGGCACCGCTACGCCGGCCGGGCTCGATCTCGTCGAATTCGTCGGTCATGTCTACCTCGAGACGCGGGCTTGGGCGCGTTCGCTCTGCCGCGTGCTGCGGATTCGGCGAAGGCGCTTGACCAGCATGGGGTCGCTGGCCAGAGCTGCAGGGTTGTCGAGAAGCGAGTTGAGGATCTGGAAGTAGCTGGTGGCTGACATGTCGAAGCGCTCACGGATCGCGTGGTCCTTGGCGCCTCCGTATTTCCACCACCGCCGCTCGAACTCCAAAACGGCCACCTCGAGCTCGCTCAGTTCTGAGGTGTCGTCGTTCGGCGGCATAGAGGTTGTGCTCCTTCGAGAGGTGTCTGTGCTTCTATCCTATCGCCGGATCGGCGGTACCGAAATTTCCGGCGCGCCGCCGAGGCTGTGAGGTCGATCCCGACCGGGGCACGGCTCGTGGGACGGCAACTCGCACATGCCCGGCGGCGGCTGCGCGGGCAACTGCATCATCCCGCCGCACGGCACCGGATCGGTGACCGTGTCGACGGGGTGAAGGGAACGACCTGCGCCGAGGCGGGGCCGCCTCGGCGAACCGGGTGACCCGATCACGAGGATCGGATCGACCCCACATTCGACCGCAAGAGCAGGGCCGCCTCGGCGGGGAAAAGGATCAGCGGATGCGGATGTTGACCTGCTTGATCTGGGTGAATCCTTCGAGCATGCCTTCCAGCGATGCCTCTCGCCCGAATCCGGAGGTCTTCATGCCGCCGTAAGACTGGCCGGCCAGCTGGCCGCCGCCCTGGTTGACCTGAACCCAGCCGGATTCGATCCGGTTGGCCATGGTCAGGGCCGCGTCGACGTCCTTGGTGAAGACGAAGGCCGCGAGTCCGAAGTCGGAGTCGTTGGCCATGTCGATGACCTCGTCGATGTCCTTCCACGGGATGACCGAGAGGACGGGGCCGAAGATCTCTTCACGGCTGGTCTGCCAGTCGTTCTTCGCCTTCGAGAAGATCACGGGAGCGTGGTAGAAGCCGGGTTCGCCGACTTCCAGCGAATCGGAGCCGTCGTAGGCGATCTCGACGCCGTCCATCGACTTGCCCATCTCGATGTAGCTGGCGACCTGGTCGTACTGCTTCTCGTTGATGATGCAGCCGATGTCGGTGGACTCATCGCGGGGGTCGCCGACCTTCATCTTCGACACCGCGTCGACGAGCTTGGACAGGAAATCGTCGTAGATGTCCTCGTGGAGGAACAGACGCGACCCCATGGTGCACGACTGGCCCTGGCGGGCGAAGCGGGTCGACAGCAGCACCTGCTCGAGGGTGTCGTCGTCGTTCGAATCCGGGAAGATGATGTTCGGGGACTTGCCGCCGAGTTCCATCGACGAATGCGCGAGACGGCCACCGGCCACCTCGGCGACGTGACGGCCGACGCTCGTCGATCCGGTGAACGAGACCTTGTCGACGTCGGGGTGGACGTTGAGGGCCTCACCGATGACCGAGCCCTTGCCGGTGACGACGTTGAGCACACCGGCGGGCAGGATGTCGGCGATGATCTCGGCCATCTTGAGGATGGTCAGCGGTGCATCCTCGGCGCATTTTAGGACGATCGTGTTGCCGGCGGCGATCGCGGCGGGGGTCTTGAAGGCGGCGATCATCAGCGGCGAGTTCCACGGCAGAATGCCGGCGACGACACCCAGCGGCACACGCTTGGTGTACTGGAGCTGCTTGTCTCCGGCGGGCAGGGTGTTGCCCTTGACCTCACCGGCGACGCCGCCCATGTAGCGGAACAGGTCGGCCAGGGTGATCGTCTCCGGGCGAGCCTGGGTGCGGATCGCGTTGCCGGTGTCGAGAGCAGTCAGCTGGGCGAGTTCCTCCGAGGCGGCTTCGAGCGCATCGGCGCAGGCCAGAAGCTTCTTCTGGCGTTCCTTGAACGGCAGGGCCGCCCACTCGGGGAAGGCCTTCCGTGCGGCCTGGACGGCACGGTCGGCGTCGGCCTCTTTGCCGTTGGGCACCTTGGCGATGACGACGTTGCGGTCGATCGGGGTGATGACATCGGTGGTGTCGCCGTCAGCGGCATCGACCCATTCTCCGCCGATGAGCATCTTCCAGTTCTTGGCCTCTGGGAATTCCGACATTTCGGTCCTTTCGTTCAACGATGAACTCCTTAGGCCGAGCATAACGCGTGGCGCTGAACGGCAATACACCGGTTCGGTAGGCGATCGCGCACACCCGATCTGCGCTCCGTGCACATGCGCGCAGGTCGATTCCCACCCTCGCCGAGACGGTGCCGACGTTATCGTCCGCCTCTCCCGAGGCGGTGCCGGTGTTCGCAAAGCTCGCCCTTCCCGCGTCTGCGCGGTGAATGGAGGATTGTTGGGTCGATCCACGGTGATATCGGTGAGGAAACCACCGTGGATCGACCCAACAATGACGTCCGTGGCGTCTTCCCGCCCCCGCTTCCCTCCGCTGGCGACAGCACCGCCGTTCCTGCTCCGTCCATTCCTTGGCAGCTGACGCCACTGTCCCAGCGCGACCTCGTCCGCCGAGCATCGCTACACTCGTGCCCATGACGTCGACGCCCCCGCTGACAGAGATCATGTCCCCCGATTGGGCGAACGCCCTGACCGGAGTGGAAGAGCGCATCCACTCGATGGGCGACTTCCTCCGCGACGAGATCGCCGCCGGTCGCGCCTACCTGCCCTCCGGGGACTTCGTCTTCCGCGCCTTCGCCGAACCGCTGTCCGAGGTCAAGGTACTCATCGTCGGCCAGGACCCTTATCCGACGCCCGGCCACGCCATCGGCCTGTCATTCGCCGTCGACCCCGATGTCCGTCCCCTGCCGCGGTCGCTGGGCAACATCTACAAGGAACTCGAGTCCGACCTCGGGATTCCGCCGGCCGCGCACGGGGACCTGCGCGCCTGGTCACGCCAGGGAGTCATGCTGCTCAACCGCGCCCTCACCGTCTCCCCCGGCGAACCCGCCTCCCACCGCGGCAAAGGCTGGGAGGAGATCACGGAACGGGCAATCACCGCGCTGATCGAACGCGATCAGCCGCTTGTTGCGATCCTCTGGGGCCGCGACGCCCGGAACCTCGCTCCCCTGTTGACATCAGGAACCGCCGAGGTGGCCATCATCGAATCCGCGCATCCCTCACCTCTGTCGGCACGGCGGGGATTCCTCGGTTCCCGACCGTTCTCGCGCACGAATGAATTGCTCGCCCAGAAGGGCATCGACCCGATCGACTGGGCCCTGCCGGATCAGGTCTGAGTCCGGGACCCGATCTGAGCCCGGATCAGATCTGAATCGGACCGGTATCGGCCTCGTCCGAGGCGTCCGCTTCTCCGGTCTCGCCCGATTGAGCCTTCTCTACCCCGGCCCCGCTCGACTGAGCCTTCGGTCCTCCGGTCCCACTCGACTGGGTCTTCGCGCCACCGGGCTGCACCGGTTCGATGACAGAGGTCGACGTCTCGCCGCTGCGCACCTCTTCGACCTTCTCCTCAGCCGAGCTCTGACTCTTGAGGTTCTTCAGCGGCAGCGCCAGATAGCTGCCGAGCACAGCGCCGACAGCGAGCGCCGCATTCGCCAGGATCGCGGTGAACAGCGAGGACAGACCCACAGCGAAGGAGACGTTCTCCGATTCCGACGCGATCTGATAGACAGCGGTGAAGATCGACAGCCCCTGCAGCAGGGTGTAGATGCCGGGAATCATCAGCACGATCGCCGGCGCTCCCAGCCGCAGCGCCAGCGGCCGCGACAGGAAACCGGTGACGGTGGCCGCCAGCAGACTGGCAAGCACATTGTCGATGTCCAACAGCGTCAGCGACATCATCGTGATGTGCGAAGCGAGGCCGACGAGCGCCGCCGGCAGGATGAATCGGCGCCTGGCCGACATGGCCACCGCACCGGACATCGCCACCACGGACGCCGCGACCATCGACAAGATCGCCGTGACCACATGCGGGCTCGTCTTCGGCACGAGCACCTCGATGTGGCTGAGCCCGATGGCCTGACCGCACACGATTCCCAGGGCGATTCCGGAGACGATGCCGGCCAGGGTCATGAACACCCCGACCACCCGCCCGGCGGCGGTCAGCGGGAAGTTCGTCAGCGCATCCTGAACCGCCGAATACAGCGACTGCGTCGGCAGCAGCAGGACGATTCCGGCAGCCACGAGGTACTGCGGTGAGGCGATGATACCGACGTCGCCGGCGATGGTGGCGATGAGAGTCGCCGAGGCGGCCTGCAGCGCCGTGATGAAGAACGACGGCAGGTGGGTGCGTCCGAGCAGTTTGCCGAACTGGAAAACGACGATCGCCATCGTGATGCCCAGGGGAATCGCGATCGGGCCTCCCCCGAGCAGCAGGACGAGGGCACCGACCATGAAGCCCCAGGCACCAGTGGTGAACCATTCGGGGAACGGTCGCCGCTGCGTGCGTATCGCGTCGAGACGACTGCGTGCCTCATGGAATTCCAAACGCCCGTCGACGAGGTCGGTGACGAGCTTGTGCACAGAGGCGAGCTTCGCGAAATGCGTGGACTCACCGCGGTTGACCCGCATCACCGTCAGCAGACGTCCGTCCGAAGTCGAATAGTGCACGACGAGCGTGTTCGATGTCAGATCGACCTCGACGGTGGCCAGACCGCACGCGGTGCACGCGGCGATGACGGAGACCTCGACATCGCTCGTGCCGGCACCGGCGCGCATCATCATCGCCGCGATATCGGCGGCGAGGTCGAGGATCATCCGGGCTTCGTCTTCGCTCGGCTCGTTCGCCTGGACGGGCGCCTGGTACGGGGTGCCCTTGAGCGCGGTGACGATCGGCACCGGCTGCGTGTTCTCCGTCGTACCGGAGACGAGTTTGCCGACGGTACGCCGGGCGACCTTCTGGGCGATGCGCTGAGACGCACCGAGGTGGTCGGTGCGGGACTTCGACCGCCCGCCGCTGCGCTCGGCCTTCGCCGCCTTCGCCGCAGCGGCCTTGGCGAGATCTTCAGGCTGGGGTTCCGGTGAGGAGTCCCGCAGTTCGGCTAGCCGCTGCAGGCGGGTGCGTTCGAGCAGTTCGCGCAGGGCCTGGGATCCGGCCTCCGGGTTGCCGCCGGAGGTCGGGGCCGGGGACGAACCTCGGACAGGGCCCGGCTCGGCCGGATCCTCGACCCGAACCTCGGTGGTGGTGGCGTCTTCGAGTTCTCTGTCGCTCACGGCTCGCTGATGAGTGTCGGGCCGAGTGGGTCGGCGATGTACGCGGTTCCTGAGGCGGCGTCGTAGTCGAAGACGCGACGGCCGGAGACGAAGACGGTCTCGGCGCGGGAGTTCAGATCGAGCGGATCGCCGGACCAGATGACGATATCGGCGTCGCGGCCCACAGCCAGGGAACCGAGGCGGTCGTCGAGGCCGAAGATCGCGGCCGGGTTGATCGTCAGCGCTTCGATCGCGACGGTCGGGTCGAGTCCTTCCTTCACGGCCAGGGAGGCTTCGTGGATGAGGAAGTTGATCGGGATGACCGGATGGTCGGTGGTCAGCGCGATGCGCACTCCCGCCTCGGCGAGGGAGGCCGCGGTGGCCAGGGTGCGGTCGCGCAGTTCGACCTTCGATCGGGAGGTCATCAGGGGGCCGAGGATGACGTCGATGCCCTTGGCGGCGATGAAATCGGCGATCTTGTGGCCTTCGGTCCCGTGGTTGATGACGAGGCGGTAGCCGAATTCCTCGGACAGGCGGATGGCGGTGGCGATATCGTCGGCGCGGTGGCAGTGCTGGTCCCATGCGAGCTTGCCGTCGAGGACGTCGGCCAGGGTCTCCTTGACCAGGTCGCGGTCGAACGGGGTGCCATCGGCGTCGGCTTGCGCACGTTTGGCCTGGTAGTTCCGCGCTTCGACGAAGGCGTCGCGGATGATCTTGACGGTGCCCATCCTCGTTGATGGGGTGACCTTCTTCTCTCCGTATACGCGTTTCGGGTTCTCGCCGAGTGCGGACTTCACGGACAGATCCTGCGTCACGAGCATCTCGTCGACGATCCGACCCCAGGTCTTGAGGAAAGCGGTGCGACCGCCGATGGGATTGCCGGAACCGGGTTTGATGAGCGCCGAGGTGACACCCCCACGCAGGGCATCCTTGAATCCGAGATCGGTGGGATCGATGCTGTCGAGCGCGCGCAGGCCCGCCCCGTTGGGATCGGTCATCTCGTTCGTATCGTCACCGGACCAGCCTTCACCGTCCTCATGGACGCCGAGGTGGCCGTGGGCTTCGATGAAACCGGGCAGGACCCAGCGTCCACCGGCATCGATGACCTCGGTGTCCGCTGGGAGGGAGGACGTGTCGACGGAGCCGGGGGCCACCTCGGTGATGCGGCCGTCCCTGACCGTCAGCGTGCCGGTTTCGATCGCCTCGGCGCGGTTCCCGGAGGCATCGGCCACGGGCACGATCCGCGCGTTCGTGATGACGAAATCTGTGGCTGCGGGGACCGGGACTGACCGATACATTCTGCTCCTAGCGAGGGGGTCGGCGACGACGTCGGGCTGCGGTGTCGAGTCTACGCCACTCGATGATTCCACTCGGTGACCTCGGGGCCCTTCGCCGCGTTTGCGCACGACCTCCGCCAAGGCGAGTTCCCGCCCTCTTCCCCTCCCAATTACTACCTGACGGCGGCCCAGCAACCTCGCGCGAGGTTGCTGGGCCGCCGTCAGGTAGTTCTGGGGCGGACGGGTCCGTGTCAGTCCCGGCGTATAGTCTGGATGAATCGCACGAAGAGAGAAGGATCCCTGATGCTTGAGCCGATCACCTCATACGTCGCAATCGGAGACTCGTTCAGTGAGGGTCTGATGGATCCCGACCCACGGGTCGAGGATCGGTACCGCGGCTGGACCGACCGGCTCGCGCTCATGCTCACCGAATCGTCGGTGGGCAGCACGGACTTGTCCTATGCCAATCTGGCCATCCGAGGTCGTCTGCTCGACCGCATCGTCGATGACCAGGTGCCGCAGGTGCTCGAGATGAAGCCGGACCTCGTGAGCCTGTGCGCCGGCGGCAATGACTGCCTGCGTCCGAAGGCCGATATCGATGCCCTGGCCGCGAAGTTCGAACGCGCCGTGATCGCGATGCGTGAGGCCGGCATCGAGGTGCTCATGTGCAACGGCTTCGATACCGAGTTCAGCACCCCGCTCATCCGTGCGGTGCGTCCGCGCGTGGGAATCTACAACGCCCACCTGTGGTCGATCGCGCAGCGGCACGGCTGCCATATGGTCGACCTGTGGGGGCTGCGTTCGCTCTACGCCGCGGAGATGTGGGCCGACGACCGCATCCACCTGTCGACGAAGGGCCACCATCTCGTCGCCGAGCAGGCTCTGGCGACCCTGGAGAGCGGCCGCTCCCTGCCGGTGAAGGGCTTCGGCGTTCCCGCTCGTCCGACGCGGGCGATCCGCGAGGTGATGAGCGAGGAGTCGCGGTGGGCCCGTGAGTACCTGGCCCCGTGGGTCGGTCGCCGGCTGCGCGGGCAGTCCTCAGGCGACACTCTGGACCCGAAGCTGGCGGAGCTCACCCGCGTCCGCGACCTCGTCGAACGCTCGCGTGAGGTCGATCGCGCCCGGGAGAACGGTGAGACAGGCGCCGCCGGCGAAGCGGGCGCTGCCGACCGGACCGGCTCGGGCGAAACTCACACAGGTGGAACCGGTGAGGTGAACGCACCTCGGGGTACCGAAGGATGAGCGTCGAGTCCGTGCGCATTCCCGAACTCGCCGCCGCCGGGACCGACGTGGCTCCGTCCTTCCGGCACGCCTACGGGGACTCCCCCGAGCAGTTCGTCGAGGTCTATGGTGACCCGGCGACCGCCTCGGCGACGGTCATCTTCGTCCACGGAGGCTACTTCCGCCCCCGCACCGATCTGTCCCATGCCCGACCGTTGGCTCGGGCACTGGCCGAGTCGGGAGTGCTCGTCGCTTCCGTCGAGTACCGCAGACTCGGCGGGCAGCCGCTCCTGCTCGACGATGTCACCGCGGCCATCGAATCGGTGTGTGCCGAACTGCCGCGCTGGGGCGTGAGCGAACGAGCACAGGGCAATATCATCGTCTCGGGCCATTCGGCCGGTGGCTGCCTCGTCCTCGCCTGGGCTTCGCACCTGCCCGACGGGGGTCCGCGGATCCGTCTGCGTCCTCTGGCACCGGTGACCGATCTGCTGCGGGAAGTCGAGGACAACCTCGGCGATGGAGCAGTCCTCGACTATATGGGCGTACGGCCCGAGCACGATCTGGAAGCCTACCTGCGCCACGATCCGCGCTCACGGGCCGCCCTCATCCCGGCACGCGTCGACGTGCATTCGATCCACGGGGATGCCGATGCCACCGTCAACGTCGAATTCTCCCGTGTCTTCCCCGCCGCCCTGACCGAGCTGCCGGGCGCGAACCATGCCGATGTCATCGACCCAGACTCCCCGTTCTTCCCGCAGGTGAGGAACCTGCTGCTCGGCTGAAGGTGCTTCTCAGATCCCTTCGGGGCTGATTCCGGGGCCGTTCTCGATTCCGGTGCGGATGTCGAAGAGCTCGGGGAAGAACGTGAGATCGAGCGCCTTCTGCAGGAATCCGACTCCGCTCGAACCGCCCGTACCGCGTTTCATGCCGATGATCCGCAACACGGTGCGCATGTGTCGGTAGCGCCAGATCTGGAAGTTCTCCTCGAGATCGACGAGCTCTTCGCAGCTCTCGTATTCCTGCCAGTACTTCTGCGGGTTCTCGTAGATGATGCGGAAGACATCGGACAGTTCCTCATCGAAGGTATGGGCGACCGATTTGTCTCGGTCGAGGAGCCGCTGCGGCACCGGAAGACCGCGCCGGGCCAGGCAGGCGAGGAACTCGTCGTAGATGCTCGGTTCCTCGAGGTACTGCTCCAGGGCCGCACGCGCCTCGGGCTCACCGTCGAAGACCGGGAGCATGGCCCGATTCTTGTTGCCGAGCAGGAACTCCACGGCCCGGTACTGCCAGGACTGGAAGCCGGAAGCACGGCCGAGCTGATCGCGGAACCCGACATATTCGCTCGGCGTCAGCGTCGCGAGGACAGACCACTGCTCGGTCAGGGTCTTCTGGATGTGTTTGACGCGGGCGATGCGCTTGAGCGCGGTCTGCAGCTCATCGGCGGCGATGAGGCGCCGGGCGTCGAGGAGTTCGTGGATGACGAGCCGGAACCACAGCTCCGTGGTCTGGTGCTGGATGATGAAGAGCAGCTCGTCGTGGTGTTCGGGACTGCTGACTGGATGCTGGGCTCCGAGGAGCCGGTCGAGGTCGAGATACGACCCGTATGTCATCGACTCCCTGAGGTCGGTGTGGACCCCGGCTTCGAGGTCGCGTTCGTTCTTCTCGGCCGTCGTCCGAGCGTCGCTGCCCGGGTCATGGTTGGTGTCGGTCATGACCTCCAGCATAAGGGTCAGCCGGGTTGCCGCCTCTGCGGTTCGGCGACTTCCCGGACGTCATCGACCAGCTGCTTCCACTCCGGCGGCATCTGAGACTCGCCGAAGCGGACTCGCCCGTACCGGCTCTCGATGAGGTAGGCGAATCGGTCGGCCCCCGTCGTCTGCGGCGAATCATCCTTCTGCCCGCTGTCGGACCAGGGAAGTTCGGCGATGCGCGGACCGAGGTCATCGCGTCGGGTGCTTGCGTCGATGTCGACTTCCCAGACGAGCAGCATCCCGCCGATCCCGCCCGAGCGTTCCACGAGCAGATGCCCGAACCCATCGGCAGGCTGCTCGTTCACCAGCTGCTCCCCTGGTTTCCACGGGCCGAACCGGCGTGGGAGATGCCCACGGTTTCCCATCCGGACACGATCGCATCGTGAACGTCGGATCCGGCTCCGAACTGGTCGGCCGCCTCGGCGATGGTGAGCTCTGCGAACTCCGCGAATTCGGTGCGCTGCGTGATCTCGGCCCCTGTGAGGACGGAGTACCAGACCTGTCCGACGCTTTCCCAGGCCGGGCCGCCCACGGCGATGGCGGCGAGCGCGAAGGCCCGGTTCGGGATCCCGGAGTTGAGGTGGACCCCGCCGTTGTCGGAATCGGTGGTGACGAAGTCATCCATATGCGCAGGCTGCGGGTCCTTGCCGAGGACGTCGTCGTCATAAGCCGTGCCGGGTTCGATCATGGAGCGCAGGGCACGACCGGTCACCTCGGGGGTGAAGATTCCGGAGCCGATGAGCCAGTCGGCATCCTCGGCATTCTGCCCGGCGTCGTGCTGTTGGGTCAGGGCGCCGAAGACATCGGCGCAGTGCTCGTTGAGCGCTCCCGGCTGGCCGAAGTATTCGAGGTCGGCGGTGTGGCTGATGACGCCGTGCGAGAGTTCATGGCCGATGATCGACAGCGAGCCGGTGAACCCGGTGAACACTTCGTCGTCGCCGTCGCCGAAGACCATGAGGCGGCCGTCGAAGAAGGCGTTGTCGTAGTCCTTGCCGTAGTGGACGCTGGCCATGAGCGGCATTCCCGCGCCGTCGAGCGAATCGCGTCCGAACACCTCGGAGAACAGAGCATACGAAGCACCGAGCCCGTCATAGGCTTCGTTGACCGGCTCATCGTCGACGGGCTCTTCGCCCTCGGAGCGGACGAGTTCGCCGGGCAGCACCTCGGTGTTCTGAGCATCGTGGACGAGACGCTGCAGTCCTGCAGGAGCGGGTGCGGCGAGCGCGGATTCGTCTCTGCCGAGATCGGCCGGTGGGGTATAGCGCAGCCCGGCCAGGCGCAGGTTCCGGCAGCTCTCATCGGACATCCGGCAGCTTGCCGCGGCGGCCGCGGCCTTCGGGAATCGCTCGGTGCCGCGCTCGGCGATCGCATCGAGAAGGTAGGGCGGGACGACACTGTGAAATGGGACGACGCTCTGAGAGACCATGACTCCAGCGTGCCACTTTCAGCGACGAACCGATAGGGCCGCGTTACGTGCGACCTCGAACCGATAGGGAGCCCGGCATATCCGCACCGGACTCCGGCACATCTGCGCCGGGCTCCGGCGTTCAGCCCGATCGACCTGGCCGCGTCGAGGCCTCAGCCGATGACCTGAACACAATCCAAAGAAAGTATTGCAAAGATTTCTTTGCAGGCGTATCTTTGCATTATGAGCGAGGACACCGGACACGACGCCACTCACGAGATCACCCACCCCGACGGCGTCCGCGAGATCAGCACCTCGGCCCTCAAGGGCCTGGCCCATCCCCTGCGGATGGCGATCTACGACGCGCTGTCGACGCAGGGCCCGCAGACGGCGACGGGCCTGGCCAAGCGCCTCGGCGAATCATCCGGGGCAACGAGCTACCACCTGCGTCAGCTCGCTCGGCACCAGCTCATCCGCGAGGTCGAGGGCGAACGGAGCGGGCGAGAGAAGTGGTGGGAGAGGATTCCCGGGGCCATGAAGGTGCCGGGCCCCGAACGCGACCTCGACCCGTCGGCACGGACCGCCTCGTCCTACGTCAACCGAGAGTTCGTGCGCAATGCGCAGCGCAACTTCGAACACTTCATCGATGCCGCCTATGACGGCCAGCGGATGCCGAAGTCGTGGATCGAAGCCGCGGTCAGCGAGACGAGCAATCTGCGCCTGACCAAGGAACAGCTCGCCGAGATCGCCGCCGAGTACGAGAGAACCACCATGGCCTTCATCAACAAGTATCGCGGCCGCAATGATCCGGGCTCCCGCCCGGTGCAGATCCAGTTCTACGCCTTCCCCCTGACCGATGGAGAGGAAACCCCATCATGAGCACGCTCACCGCACCCATCCGCCCTCCCCTGAACGGCATCGGCACTGCCGACGGCAGGGCATCTCACCAGCGCCGCATCGTCGAACGCACCATCACCGTGACCAGGGAGTTCGTCGTCGACAGCGGCGAGGACACCCGCGCCAGGGCATCCGGCCTCGAGGGTCTGGTCCTGCGCCTGGCGCTGTGGCTCATTGAGCGTCGCCGCGTCCGGGCCCTGCACGTGCAGGTCGACTCCGCGGAGATGTCACGTCGGGTCGACCACGCCAAACAGAGGCACATCGACCGCTATCACGGTCTGCCGTTCTGACGAGGGCGCAGATCGGACCGGCACTCCCGTTCTGTTGCACGTGGTCGCGCGAACTCCTCCCCCGGCCCGCGCGAACTCCTCCCCCGGCCCGCGCGCACCCGTCAGCGGAGCACGATCACCGCACGACCGCCTCGGCGCCGGTCCTGCCGTTGTCATCGAGCGGAGGGAACACGACGAGGGTGATGACGATGATGACCATGAAGAATGTGGTGAGGAAAGTCGGGACCGGGATGATCGGGTCGAGGAGGACGAGCAGTGCGCAGGCCGGGACGACGGTGTTGACGACGGCATTGGCGTTGGCGCGGATGGCGACCACCCATACCCCGAGGACGAACACCACGATCGGCACTGAGACCGTGAACGTCGCCAGCACCGGATTCAGAGCGCTGGCACCGAGCTGGGAATCGGCCTCCACGCCGACCCCGGCCGAGAACGCACCGGCGGCGGCGAAGATGAAGTAGTGGCCGTAGCCGTATCTGAGCGATCCGCCGAGGCTGCCGATCGCCCGGTGATGCGGCGGCCAGAAGTAGATCCACCACATCGCCGCAGTGACGATGAGGCAGAGGACGCCCAGTGAGATCAGCGGGACGATATCCTCGACTTCGCCCAACGCGTCGAAGACGGTGTTCGCCGAGGCCAGGAGGCTCTCGCCGAGGACGATGATCGTGAAGCAGCCATAGCGTTCGGTGATGTGGTGCGGGTGCCACGGAGTCTTGCCGCGGGCTTCGGCGATGACCGGCACAGCCACCTCGGCGAGGATGAGCACCACGAGGCCCACGGACCGGATCATGGAGTCGTCGATGGCCAGCCACATCACCCACAGGATCTGGGCCAGGCCGATACCGGCCGCGTAGATGATCGTCGTCCACCGTGCGGCCCCGGCACCGCGAGAGGCCCGCAGCCATTGGGAGATCATGATGATGCGCATGAGCACGTAGCCGCCGATGAGCAGCCGGTAGTCCTCGTTCTCGAAGACGGGGCCGATGCCGGCGGCGAGGATGAGGACCCCGCCCATCTGCACGATCGTGAGCACTCGGTAGAGCCAGTCGTCGGTGTCGAAGGAGGTCGCGAACCACGTGAAGTTCATCCACGCCCACCAGATCCCGAAGAACACGACCAGGTAGTTGACCACCCCATCGCCGAGGCGGCCCTCCGTGATCGTGTCATGCAGGTGTGAGGACGCGATCGAGACGGCGATGACGAAGACGAGGTCGAAGAAGAGTTCGAGCGTGCTGGCTGCCCGCCCCTCTTCACCCGGATCGCGCGGACGCATCGGACTGAGGCGGAACCGTGGTGCGGCTGAGTGCTGTGCGGTCATGGGATCCTCACCGGTCGGATTGAGTGCTCGCACATTCTATGGCCGTCCGGCCGACTCCGGCACCCCGCTGCGCTGGCCGAACACCCGCCGAACCGGCCCGCCCGGTTTTCCGCATACCCGCAGCCGCTCTCACCTCGGACTCCGCGAACGCCTCGGCCCCGCCTCAACTAAACTTGCCACGTGCTCAAACCCATCCTGTGGCCGGTGCTCGTGCCGTTCGCCCTCTTCGCCGTCGGCCTGGGTGCGATCATGCCGATCCTCGTGCTCGGGGCGCTCTCGCTGGGCTCGACGCAGGCGTTTGCCGCAGCCATCGTCGGCATCATGGGGGCCGTGTCGCTCATGGCCACGGTGCCGGCCGGGATCCTCATCGACCGCCTCGGCGATTTCCGGGCCATGTTCGTGGCCACGTGCGCGGCGATCATCGTGCTCGGTTCCATCGTCACCGCCTTCATCTGGGATTCGCCGTATTCGCTGCTCGTCTACACGGTCGCGCTCATGGTCTTCGGCCCGGTCTCCGATGTGTGGAGCCTGGCCAGACAGGCCGTCGTCGCCGAGGTGATGCCGCCGGCCGACCTCGCGAAGGCGATGACTGCGCTCGGCGGCACGCAGCGGGTCGGCAACCTCGTCGGGCCGATGATCGGCGCCGGCCTCATGCTCGTCTTCCCGATTTGGTCCGTGTTCGTCTTCTCCGGCCTCACCGCCGTCGCCGCGATCGCGATCATGACCCTGCCGATCGCCCAGATCCCCGGCTTCGACGACTATCCCCACCGCCCCGAGGCGGCCCCGACTTCATGTGCGGACGATCCCTCACCCACCGAGGCGGCCCACCCCACCGAGGCGAACGATCCGGCACACGGTGACGTAGCCCCTCCTCGGCGGAGGAAGAAGGATCGCCGGCCGCCGCTGGACGTGCGGTGGAAATCGGTCATCCTCACCGGCGTCACGATCATCGCGCTGGCGGCCGCCCGCGCCGCCCAGCCGGTCGTCGTCCAGCTGTGGGGCGTCGAGATCGGTCTGCACAAGTCGTCGATCTCGCTGATCATAGCCTTCGGCGCCGGACTCGAACTCATCGTCATGTTCCTCGGCGCGTACATCAAGGATCATCTCGGCCGGGTCGCAACGCTCGTCGCGTGTCTGTCCATCTTCGGCACCGGGTTCGTCATCATGGTCGCGAAACCGGATCTCGCCGGGATGGTCATCGCCGCCGCGGTCATGGCCTTCGGCAACGGCCTCGGCGCGGGTGTGAACATGACGATCGGAGCGGACCTCTCCCCCGCGGTCGGACGGCCGCGGTTCCTCGGCATCTGGGCGATCTTCAACAACGGCGGCAAGCTCGGCGGGCCGACGCTGCTGTCCCTCATCATCACCGTGACCACCCTGCGCTTCGGGGTGCTCTTCCCGGGACTGCTCGCCTTCCTCGGTGCAGTGTGGATCCTCATCTGGGCCCGTCAGGTAGGCCTGCCCGGAAGGCGGAGGCGCCTCGATCCGCCGCGCACGGACTGACTCGACGGACTAGGCTGGAGATGACCGAATCGACGATGTTCGGCTGACAGCCCGAAGCTGAAGGCCCACAGCGGCCGGCCCACAGCTGAGAGTCCGAACAGGATCAGGAGAGTCATCGATGGAAGCATTGGACGTCGGCGGATATGTGCTGGTGAGCCTCGCCGCACTCGTCTTCCTCTTCCTCCAGTCATGGTTCGCCGCCACCGTGGTCCGTCGCGTCGTCGGCGTCCCCACCGGCTGGCCACGCACTCTGGCCGTCGGTCTCGTCATGAGCGCCGTCGTGGCCGTGACCGTCCAGTACCTCTACCGGGCCGGCACCGGGCAGAACGTCGACGGGCTCGACGTCTCCCCCGGAGTGGCGGTGCTGTTCATGGTGCTCGCCCTCGGTTGGATCTTCGCTCTGGGCGTCGGTGCCCTCGTCATGCTCGAAGCGGCCTTCCCGACCGGGTCCCTGCCGAGCCCTCAGTCGCTGTTCTTCGGGTGGAAATCCCGTCGTCGCCGCGGCCGCCGCTACGCCCAGGTCGTGTCCATCGCCGTGCGGCACGGGCTCGGCTCACAGCTGCGCGGCTTCGGAGGGGATTCGCCTGGTCGCGACGTCAAGACCGCGCGAGCGCTCAAGGAATCCCTCGCCGAGGCGGGGGTGACCTTCGTCAAGCTAGGACAGATGCTCTCCACCCGCAGAGACATCCTCCCGCCGGTGTTCGTCCGTGAGCTCGAAACCCTCCAGACCCAGGTCACGCCCGAGCCCTGGTCGGTCATCGAACCGGCCATCGCCGAGCGGCTCGGTCGACCGATCGGAGAGGTTTTCGCACGGATCGGCTCCACGCCGCTGGCGGCCGCCTCGGTGGCACAGGTCCATGAGGCGACCCTGCTCGACGGCACGGAAGTCATCGTCAAGGTGCAGCGGCCGAAGGCGCTCAATCAGGTCACTCAGGATCTCGACATCATCCTGCGGTTGGCGGGTTGGCTGAACAAAACCACAACCTGGGGCAGGGATCTGGGTGTGCAGTCACTGGCCGCAGGTTTCGCGAACACGCTCGAGGAGGAACTCGACTATCGGATCGAGCTGGACAATATGGCCAGCATCGAGAACTCCCTCAAACGGTCGGGGAAGTTCGACGTCACAGTTCCACACGGCTACCCGGGCCTCAGCGGCGAACGCCTGCTGGTCATGGATCGGCTGCCCGGACAGCCGGTCTCACGGGCGGGGGCGCTGCTGACCGGGCTCAGTCATGCCGAGCGGTCCCGGTTGGCGACCACACTGTTGGGTGCCACGCTCGAGCAGATCATCGGTGATGGGATCTTCCACGCCGATCTGCATGCCGGCAATATCTTCATCACTCCCGAGGGGAAGCTGGGGCTGCTCGACTTCGGTGCGGTCGGCCGACTCGATCCGGGCACACAGACCTCACTGGGACTCATGCTCTACTCGATCGACCAGAACGACAGCGCCGGGGCCACCGACGCCCTCTTCGAACTCCTCGGACGTCCCGACGGGCTCAACGATCGGGAGGTCGAACGAGCCGTCGGCGAACTCCTGCTGCGCTACGGCGGCGGCACCCGTGCGGCGCAGGGTCAGAAGCTCTTCGACGACCTGTTCAATCTCGTGCTCGCGCACCGGTTCTCCGTGCCGGCGCCGATCAGCGCCGCATTCCGGGCGATGGCCTCCGTGGAGGGTGCGCTGCTGACGATCGATCCGCACTTCGATGTCGTCGCCGTGTCCCGGCAGGAGGGCAACAGGCTCGTGCGGTCGAAGCTCAAGGGCACGAAGATCACCGATGAGCTGCAGCGTCGGGCCCTGCAGCTGATGCCGATGATCGACCGCATGCCGCGCCGGATCAACAAGATCACCGAGGACCTCGAACACGGCCGGTTCTCGATGAACATGCGCGTGCTCGAGAATCCCTCCGACCGCAGCTTCCTCACCAGTCTGTTTCAGCAGCTCATCGTCGCCGTCCTCGCCGGAGCCGCCGTGGTGGGAGCGATCATGCTCATCACCAGCGATGAGGGTCCGCTGCTGACGAAGGACATCCACCTGTACTCGTTCTTCGGCTTCGTGCTGCTCTTCGGCGGCTTCGTGCTGAGCATGCGCTCCCTCATGCTCGTGTTCCGACGCGACGGCCAGACCTAGCCGGTCGCCCGGCGGCTCGCCTCCGCCACTCGACCGCAGCGCTCGGCCACTCGCCTCCGCTGCCTCGTTCAAGGCTGAGCGCACTTTTCGCGCCATGTACGAATCGATAGCCGCGCTCCGTCTTGAACGAGAGATGTTTGCGCTTGAACGAGAAGCTTGTGCTTGAACGAGCGCGGCCAAGGCCCGTCGCCCGCAGCAGCGCAGATCCCAGCCACGGCACGGCCCGGGTATGAAGAAGCCCCGCGTTCCGCTAGTTCTAGCGGTTCGCGGGGCTTTCCCGAGTGGAGCCCCCTGTCAGACTCGAACTGACGACCTTCGCTTTACAAGAGCGGTGCTCTACCAACTGAGCTAAGGAGGCGTGGTGCGCACCGAGCGTGCGCGCCTACACGATAGTAGTCCATGGCCGGGTCCGGCCACAAAACCGCGGGGACGACGAAGGCCGGGCCCCACCTCGGCGGGGTCCGGCCTTCATTCGTGCACTGCCGGACCGAGCGCTGCCCCGGACGATGTCCGGTCCAGCCTCGGACAGGAACCGATCAGGTCCTCAGGGACTCAGCCCTTGAACTCTCCGGTGGCCTTGAGGATCTCGGTGGCCAGAGCCTGCGAGTCGCTGGTCTTGTCGGTGCGCTTGCCGTTGATGAGCACCCACGGGGTGGCTTCGACACCGTCGTCCAGAGCGGTCTGGCTCGACTGTTCGACGAACTTGTCGAAGGTGCGGTCCGTGACGCAGGACTTCACGGTCTGCTCGGGATCGGCCTTGAGCTTCTTCGAGGTGTCGACGCCGGCGTCCTCGGCCACCTTGAGCAGCTCCTCATCGGTGCGGCCCTCGCTGCCTTCCTCCGGCTGCTGAGCGTAGAGTGCGTCGAACAGGTCCATGGCGACCTCGGGCTGGCTGTCGACGACACAGGCGGCGAGGTTGGCGGCGCGGGTGGAGTACTCGTTGCCGCTGGACATGCGGTCGAGGAACGACACCGGCTTGTAGTTGACGACGATCGACCCCTCATTGGCGAGCTTACGCAGCATACTCGCATTGCCTTCCTCGAAGGCCTTGCACCCGGGGCACTGGAAGTCGAGGTAGACGGTGACCGTGGCGGCACCCTTCTTCGCACCCTCCTCGGTCGGAGCCGGCAGATCCGATTCCTCGCCTTCGGGCATCTTCAGCGGCTGCACGAGCGTGTTGTCCTTGCCCACGGTGATTCCGTCGGAGACATAGTTCGAGGGGCTGACAGCGGGCTTGCTCTGCTGGAATACGAGCACACCGACCACGGCGAGCACGGCGACGACGACCACTGCGATCCCGGTGTACAGGATCGTCTTCGCCGTCTTCTCCTTCTTCGCCTGATTCGCCGCGATCTGGCGGGCGTTCTCGCGTGCGCGGTTCCGCTTGTCGTCCGCGGAGTTGTTCTTCGCCATTGTTCCTCACGTTGGATCGTCTGACATCGGTGCGGCCTGAGGCCCGAACGGTGCGGGACGGCTTCCGCGACCCGACGGCACCACTGTACCGAAACAGGTGCTGCGCCGACTCCCAGAAACATTCAAGGTTCAACTACAACGTTCAACTACCTCGGGCTCTTCCGGCTATCAGTACGGATCGAATCGCGCGATCACACGGTTGAACAGTGCCCAGGTGCCCACGTGCCCAGGCGCACGACCGCCCAGGCGCCCTGGCGCACGATCACCCAGGTGCACTCTCACATTCCCGCCCGCGCCGGACCAACCCGCCCACGACCGGCCAACCGACCCGCACCAGACCGAACAGTCAGTCCGACCTGCTCACACCGGTCCGGGCAGGTAGTCGAAGGGGTTGATCGTCAGCGGCCACCAGGACATGGCCGCCCCCGACTGGATGACCATGACGGCGAGGATGACGAGCAGCGCGATCACCGCCAAGGCGATGAGGCGGCCGAGCTGATTTCGAGTGGCTCCAGAGACGAGCAGACGTGAGCCGAAGCGCAGGCTCGAGGCTCCCGGCCCGACCCACAGCACCAGCGAACCCGCGGCGCCGGCCGCCCACACCGACCATTGTTCGGACGACCCGCTGGGCACGATCCCGGCGATGTCGAGCCGGGTGAGCACGAGCGCGGCGGCGGCCGCGATCGCCGGCAGGATGAGCGAGGCCACCGAGGTCAGGATCGAGGCCAGCACGGCCCCCGGCGCCGAGGCGAGCGCTCGGAAGAATCCGCCCGAATCCGTTCCGCGGTCGAACCGGTACCGCTGGACCTTCCGGTCCAGACGTGTGCCGGTGCGGGCGAGCACCGACCAGATCAGCGCAACGACGCTGACGACCAGCGGGCCGAGCGGCATGACGGCGACGGCCAGGGCGACGAGTCCGAAGACGACCCAGCCGCCCGACTGCACTCGTCGGTACCCCATCGGCGTCCACGGCTGACCGCCGGGCTGCATCTGCTGACCGCCCTGCTGCGTCGGCTGGCCGCCGGGCCCCACGTGCTGGCCGCCGGGACCGGACTGGTCTCCCCACTGTCCCTGGGCAACCTGGCCATGCTGTCCGCCGGGACCGTTCGGTCCGACGAGGTTCTGTCCGTGACCGGGTTGGACGAAGCCGGAACGGCCGAGGTCAGCACCTGCCATCGGGGAGCCCGGGCCCGCTTGGATGCCGCCGTTGGGGTTGCTGATCGGCGGTGCGGTCGCCTGGTGCGGCGGCTGCCCGTGCATCTGCCCGGGACCGTAGCCCGCTCCCTGGTTGGACCCGACACCATGACCGGACCCGGCATGATTGGTCGGTCGGCTGGATCCGGGGTACTGCGGCTGCCCGCTGCCGGAAGGGCCGGCTCCCGGGTACCCCGTGCCCGCAAAGTCTCCCCGCTGACCACCCTGACCAGCAGAGCCGCCGTACCCGGCCGCACCCCCGAGCGCTGCCCCCGCGGCCCCGGCACCGCCAAGACCGGCACCACCAAGACCGGCACCGCCGTGACCGCTGCCGCCGTCGTCGACGGCAGGCATGACCGCGGTGCCGCTCGATGTCCGCTGCGGGCCACCCGAGCTGGCCCCGCCGCTGGGACCGGAACCGAGCTGCGGCATCCGCCCGGACTCGATGTCGACGAGAGCGTCGAGGATCATCTGCCCCGACGGACGACGTTCGGGTTTCGGGTCGAGGCAGGCGGAGATGAGCGGAGCGAAGTTCTTCGGCGCCCCGTCGAGGTCGAATTTGCCCATGGCCACACGACCGAGCACGGCTTCCAAGGGTCCGGAGCCATAGGGGTTGCGGCCGGTGGCGGCGAACGCCATGGTCGCGGCCCATCCCCACCAGTCGGTCTTCTCACTCGACGTCTTGCCGTCGGCGATCTCCGGGGAGAGATAGCCGGGGGTGCCCATGACCAGCCCGGTGGCGGTCACGCGCACTTCGTCGGCGACCTGGGCGATGCCGAAGTCGATGACCATCGGCTCACCGTCCATGATCATCACATTGGCGGGTTTGAGGTCGCGGTGGATGACGCCGGCATCGTGGACGGCGTTGAGAGCGTCGAGGAGGGCGTGGCCGAAGTGGACGAGCTCATCCTCGGCGAAGGGGCCGTTGTCGCGGACATCATCGGACAGGGTCTGCCCGTCGACGAATTCGGTGATGATGAACGGCTGCGCGGAATCGAGTTCGGCGTCGAGCACCTCGGCGATGCGGGGATGGCGGATCCGGCGCAGGGTGCGGGTTTCGCGGGCCAGACGCTTCCTGGCGGTCTCGTCATTGGCGATATGCGGATGGAGGACCTTGACCGCGACCGGGTTGTTTCCGCCGTCGACACCGAGGTAGACGACACCCATGCCGCCCGAGCCGAGCTCCTCGATGAGGCGGTAGCCTCCCAGTTCCTGATCCATCACCTGGCCAAGCCTAGTCGAGCGAGTACAGTTCATTCCAAGGACCGACACAGGAGGAGGCGCAGATGAGCACCGTCGACTCTGCCGAGCCCAGCACCGAGATCCCCTACGGCGACAGCGATTTCGTCGTCGTGGCAAACCGCCTGCCCGTCGACCGCGATCCTGACGACGAGAATCGCGGATGGCGCACCTCACCTGGGGGTTTGGTCACTGCAGTGGCTCCAGTGATGAAGGCCCAGGAGGGGGCGTGGATCGGGTGGACGGGCGTCGCCGACGAGGATTTCGAACCCTTCACCATCGACGGCATGCACCTGACCCCGGTGACTCTGACAAGTGAGGATGTCCTCAGGTACTACGAAGGGTTTTCCAACGCCACACTGTGGCCGCTCTATCACGATGTCATCGTCCCTCCCGAGTACCACCGCACCTGGTGGGACGCGTATGTGCGGGTCAATGAGCGCTTCGCGGCCAAGGTCGCCGAGGTGGCTGCGCAGTCCGCGACCGTGTGGGTTCACGATTATCAGCTCCAGTTGGTTCCGCAGATGGTCCGACGTCTGCGCCCTGACCTCGCGATCGGGTTCTTCAACCACATTCCCTTCCCGCCCTACGAGCTCTTCGCTCAGCTGCCGTGGCGCGACGAGATCCTCCGCGGGCTCCTCGGCGCCGACCTCATCGGGTTCCAACGGCCGGCGGACGCAGCGAACTTCCGCCGTGCCGTCCGCGGGCGTCTGGGATACGCGACGAAGGGGTCGACCGTCTCGGTTCCGCCGGGTGACTTCCTCCCGGCCCACCTCGTCCGCGCCGAGCCGTTCCCGATCTCGATCGACACCCCTTATCTCGAGGAGCTCGCCCGCGATCCGAAGATCGTCGAGAGGGCGAAACAGATCCGCGAGGAGGTCGGCAATCCTCGGGTGGTCATGCTCGGCGTCGATCGGATGGACTATACGAAGGGCATCCGCCACCGGCTCAAGGCGTTCGGGGAGCTGCTCGCCGAGGGCCGACTCGATGTCGAGGATGTCGTGCTCATTCAGATCGCGACACCATCGCGGGAGCGGCTCGAGCAGTACAAGATCATCCGCCACGACGTCGAACTGGCCGTCGGGCGGATCAACGGTGAGCAGGTCGATGTCGGATCGATTCCCGTGCGCTACCTCCACCATTCCTATCCGCGCGACGAGATGACAGCGTTCTTCCTCGCCGCCGATGTCATGCTTGTGACCGCTCTGCGGGACGGAATGAATCTCGTTGCCAAGGAATATGTGGCGTGCCGAAGGCGAGACGACGGAGCCCTCGTGCTCTCCGAATTCACCGGGGCTGCCGAACAGCTCAAGGGCGCGGTGATGGTCAATCCCCACGACATCGCCGACCTCAAGGCGGGCATCCTCGAAGCCGTGCAGATGGACGAGAGGACTCGCACCCGCCGGATGAAGCAGATGCGCAAGAGGGTCGCCACGGACACCGTGAGCCGGTGGTCGAAGAACTTCCTCGCCGAACTCGAGCACATCAAGGACAATCCCGAGGTCATCGTCCCCGAACGGCCCGTGGTGCAGAAGAACCGGACCGCACCGCCGCCGGATGTGCCGGCGGCCCCATCAGATCGCGCCGACAGACCCGATGATGCCGAGTGGACAGACGATATCTCCACCGCCCGCTAGGAGAAGAACAGTGACATCGAAGCCGACCGTGCTCGGTCCTGCCCCCTCCGCCCCCGCCGAGGTGGCCCTGCGCGATCTCGCCACCGCCGATTCGTTGCTGCTGGCCCTGGATTTCGATGGGGTGCTCGCACCTCTTCAGGACGATCCCTCGACGTCCCGGATGGTCCCCGAATCGGCCTCGGCCATCGCGGCGCTTGCCGGTCTGCCGCGCACTCGGGTGGCGCTGGTGTCCGGACGCGATATCGCCACCCTGCGACGCCTGTCCGAGGCGCCGGACTCGGCGTGGCTGATCGGTTCGCACGGCGCAGAGGCCGAGCTCGGCACCGACGCTGATCGCAATCCCGACACCGCAATGGGCCGGTCCCCCGAGCTCGCTCCGGCCGAGGCGGAGATGCTCGCCGCCATCGACACTCACCTCGACGCGTTCGAACACACTCTTCCGGGCGCTGATGAACGCCCCGGTTCGGCCGCGGCGACCACAGGTGCGGCCGCGACGACGGGTTCGGCCGCAACGATTGGCGCGAGCGACTCGGGCCATGCCGACGGCCCCTCGGATTTCCTCATCGAGCGCAAACCCTATTCGCGGACGGTCCACACTCGCGGACTCGCCCCCGAGGCCGCCGCGGCCCTCCATGAACACGCCCTCGACGTGGTCGAGGAGTTCCCGGACATCCGTGTCATCGAAGGCCACGACATCACCGAACTCGCCGTCAAACAGGCGACGAAAGGCGACGGCATCCGGCTGCTCGCCCGTGCCGGCGAACCGACGGCAATGGGCTACCTCGGCGACGATGTCACCGATGAGGACGCCTTCGCGGCCCTCGACGGACTCACGGACTCCCGCGCTCTGAACGCTGGTCTCACCGTCAAAGTCGGGTCCGCCCCGACTCGCGCTTCATGGCGGATCGCCGATCCTGCAGCCGTGGCCGAACTGCTCGGCCGCCTCGTTGCCGAACGCACGGAATTCCTCCGCACCGTCCACGACTGAGGTCGAGCCGCCTCGCCGAGGATGATCCGGTTCGCGACCGGCATCGGACCGCCTCGGCGCACTCCGGTCGATCCGACTCACCGTTCGGATCCACATCACGGCAGGACCGCCTCGGCGAGGATGATTGTGATCGAAACCCGAGATCAGCGGCGCTGCGGGGGCACGGCGCTGGCCCGGAGGACGAGGTCCGGGTCGACCGTGTAGTCGACATGTACGCGCGCGTCACCGGCGGCGATCATCGCGCGGATCTCGTCGATCGCCGACTGCGCCACGGTCGCCCAGTCGTAGACGACCTGCGACAGGGGCGGTTGGACGACATCGGCGTCGGGGACGTCGCCGACCGTGAGCAGGGACAGGTCCCTGGGAACGTCGAGTCGCAGCCGTTGGGCGGCCTCGAGCATGCCGAAGGACAGGGACGGGGCGCAGGCGATGACGGCGGTGCAGCGCAGGTCGAGCAGCTCCTCGGCGGCTGCGACTCCGGCCATGGCTCCGCCGGCAGCCTCGACGACGGGGGCCTGATCACGGGTGGCGGGAATGTGGAGGATCCCTGCCATCGATCTGCGGAAGCCGGCGATGCGGGCCGGGGCAGCCGAATCGCGCAGCACGGCGAGCCCGATGCGTTTGTGGCCGAGGTGGACCAGGTGGGCCACGGCGGTCTCGATTCCTCCTGTCGCGTCGAGGTAGATGCGCGAGATCCCGTCGTCGTGGCGGGCATTCGAAATGCGGATGAGCGGCAGCCCACGTTCGGCGAGCATCCCCGCAAGCACACCAGCGGCACCGCCGCCGACGACGACGGCTCCGGAGATCGTGGGCCCGCCGTGTTCACTGCCGAGGATCGTCTCGAGGAGGGCCTCATTTCGTTCGGCGATGGCCTCGATGTGGACGACGGCGATGCCGAGTCCGAACATCCGGTTCGTCAGGATCTCCGCAAGCCGCGAATACGGGTCCACGTTGCCTGCTGACACTGCGGGTTTGATGAGCGCGATGAGCGACGAGCCGGCACCCGATCCAGCCCCAGCACCGGATCCTTCCCGTGTGCCGGATTCGGCGTACGGAGTCTGGCCGGCAGCGCCGAGGATCGCCAGAGCCTGCCGCACCTTCGCCGACGAGGCGGCCGACACCGATTCGGGATCGCGCAGAGCTCGTGAGGCGGTGGCTTTCGAGACTCCGGCAGTACCGGCGATCTCGGCGAGACGGACGTGCCGGTGCTCGGGCAGGTGTTCGCTCATTGGCGGGCCGCCGTCGTCGAGGTTCGGGCGACGAGTCGAGGACGGAACACCGGAGGCACCGAAGGCAGACCCGTCGTCGAGATCCGCAGGGTCTGCAGCGTCGCATCGATGAGGGCATTCGACAGCCCCTCGACGTCGAGGCCGAGCACCGTGGCCGGCGGGCCCGTGAACTTCATCGTCGGGGAATCGCCGAATCCGACGACCGACATGTCCCGCGGCACCTGCAGATGCCGGTTCCGCAGACCGTGGAGGGCTCCGTGCAGCTGCAGCGCGGACTGGACGATCACCGCTGTGCAGGTCGCATCCTTGAGTTCGAGCACCGCACGCGATCCGCCGGAGAACGACTTCGGCACCCGTGAGATCCAGTCCTCGAGGTTGAGCCCGAGATTTCTGGCCGGATGTTCGGCGAGGAAGCGGCGGATGAGTTGGACGGCCAGTTCACCGCTGTCGTTGCAGATCAGCCCGATCCTCCGATGGCCGATAGCCCGCAGATGCTCGAAGGCCGTGGTCATCCCACCGCCGAGGTCGAGGCGCGCGGCGATGACCTCCGTACCGGCTTCGGAGACCTCCTCGGTGGCGGACTGTTCGGCGACGCGGATGCAGGGGATCTCCGTATTCAGACTCGTCATCGTCGTGGTCACCAGGGCCACTGCGCCCGCCTCGATTGCGGTCTGCAGCGGTTCCGGGTCGGTTTCGACGAGCGGGCGGGTGACGAGGAGCTCATGATCTTGCAGGGCCTTGGCCACGCGGGTGCAGACCTGGACCTGCCAATGTTCGGGATTGCCGGGAGCGCTGACGGCCACGAGCCGCCTCGGCGCATCATGGAGCAGGGTCGAGCGCGAATAGCCGAGCTCGCTCATCGCCTCCAGCACCTTCGCCCGGGTCGACTCGGCGACGGCACCGCGGCGACCGAGCACCCGGGAGACCGTGGCCAGAGAGACTCCGGCCCTGGCGGCGACCTCGTCCAACGTGACCTTCATACGAATCAGTCTACTTTCGCGCCGCGGTCTGCGTCGGCGCATCGGGCGGGGTGGACGCCGCGGTATGCGTCGGCGCACAGCCATCGTGCTGAGAATCACTCTACGCTTTGTCGAATTCACAGAGCACCCCAACCATCCACCCCTTAGGATGAGAGTGACTGAGCATCCCTGCCGGGTCACCGACGACCAGCTGCTCACGGAGTTATTCAGAAGTTTTAGGAGGACTTATGTCAACGGTGTCGTTGAATGGCCTCAGTCATGTCTACGAGAACACGACGTCCGAATCCGTCCACCCGTTCAATCTCTTCGTCGATGACGGAGAGTTCCTCGTCCTCTACGGACCCAGCGGGTCGGGCAAGTCGACGATCCTGCGAATGCTGCACGGACTTGAGACCCCGAAGTCCGGCACGATCCTCATCGACGGCGCGGATATCACCCACGCGGCCGTCAACGACCGCGATGTCACCCTGGCCCTGGAGAGCTACGCGCTCTACCCGCATATGAGCGTGCGCGACAATCTCGGCTTTGCGCTGCGCGTCGACGGCCTGCCCGCCGACGAGATCACCGAACGCGTCGAATCCGTGATGGACAAGATCGGGCTGAGCGACATCCTCGATTCGGTTCCCGGAGACCTCACCCAGCTGCAGCGCCAGACCGTGGCCCTGGCGCGTGCCGTGGTGCGCCGACCCAAGGTGCTCATCATGGACGAGCCCGTGGTCAATCTCGTCCCCGAGCAGCAGGCTGAGACCCTTGCTCTCATCAAGCAGCTGCAGCAGGAATTCGGGCTGACGACGATCTACGCCACTTCCGATCTCGAGGATGCGAAGGTCCTCGGCGACCGGATCGCCTTCCTCGATCGCGGACGGCTCATCGGCGTGGAGACACCCGACCTCGCCGAGGCGCTCGTGGCCTCGGTGTCCGACACGGACTCCTGAGCCGTGCCGGGAACCCTGCCCCCGCCGGACCCGTCAGCACAGGCCTCACCGTCGGCGACGACGCCGATCGACGCAACCGCATCGGTCGACGCAGCCGCATCTGTCGGCGTCGCGGCATCGGTCGGCGCTGCGGCTCCCTCACCGGAGATCCACACTGTCCGGAACGCCGATCATGCGGCCCTGGCCGAGCTCCCCTGGCACCTGCCCCTGGCCGAGTGGCCGGAGAAGCTCCTCGGCGGTCTGCCCCGCGGAATCTCCCGCCACGTCGTACGCTATGTCGAGATCGGAGACGAAGTCCTCGCGATCAAGGAGACCGACGATGCGCAGGCCACGCGTGAGTTCGACATCCTCGGTGCGCTCGGCAACCTCGACGTCCCCCTCGTCGAGGCCCGCGCCGTCGTCGGAGGGCGCAGGACCGCATCGGGCCAGGCACTCAAGGGCGCTCTCATCACCGCCTATCTCGAGTTCTCTCTGCCCTACCGTGCACTGTTTTCCCGTGACCTGGCCGAGGACACCGGCGGCCGCCTCGTCGACGCTCTGGCTGTTCTGCTCGTCCGCCTCCACCTCGTCGGCTTCTACTGGGGAGACGTGTCCCTGTCGAACACGCTCTTCCGCCGCGATGCCGATGCCTACGCCGCCTATGTCGTCGACGCCGAGACCGGCGAGCTGCACGACCAGCTCTCCGACGGGCAGCGGAACATGGACCTGCGGATCGCGCGGATGAACATCGCCGGGGACTTCCTCGACCTGCAGGCCGCGGGACTCGTCGCTCCCGAGACCGATCCGCTGGCGGCCGGTGAACGGCTCTGCGAGTCGTACAACGCGCTGTGGGCGGAGCTGACCCGGGTCGAGGAATTCAGCGTCAACGAACGCTGGCGCATCGACGAACGCATCCGCCGCCTCAACGACCTGGGCTTCGACCTCGGCGAACTGACCGTGACGACGGATCTCGACGGCATCAGCCTCCTCGTGTCCCCGAAGGTCGTCGAACCCAACCACCACTCACGGCGTCTGCTGCGCCTGACCGGGATCGGCGCGAACGAAAACCAGGCCCGAGCGATGCTCAACGACCTCGATTCGTTCCGTTCGGCTCCCGAGATCGCCGAATTCGACGAACTCGACGAATCCCAAGCCGCCCGCCGCTGGCTCGACGAGGTGTACAAACCCCTCATCCAGGCGATCCCGGAGAACCTCACCCGCAAGCTCGAACCCGGGCAGATCTTCTACGAATTCGCCGAGCACCGCCGCACCATGGCGCGCGCCCGTCAGCGCGACATCCCCACGATGGAGGCCATCGCCTACTTCATCGTCGACTACCTGGCGAACCTCCCCGACGAGATCCGCTACGTCGACAGCAAGAAATTCTGACCCCCTCCCCGAGGCGGTCCTGACCTCAGCCGATGTTCCACAAGGTGAAACGGGAACGGCGGGACCGCCTCGGCGGGCATACCTTTGAAGTCCACGGAGCGACATCGGTGTCGCTCCGGAACCGAACCCCGCCCGGAAGGATTCCCGATGTCGACGAACGAGCCGATGCCCACGAACGAGAACAACCCGTCGATCCCGTCCCTGTTCGACCTCAGCGGGCGCACGGCCGTCGTCGTCGGGGCCGGCTCCGGACTGGGACAGGCCAGCGCGATCGGGCTCGCCGATGCGGGGGCGCACGTCGTCGTCGCCGACCTCAACCTCGCCGGCGCCGAGGAGACCGCCGCCCTCATCGCCGCTCGCGGGAGCGGGTCAGCCGCCCACTCCACGGCGCAGGGTACGGCATCGGACGGATCGGCCGCGCCGGGAACGGACGGAACGGCCACGGCTGCAGCCGTCGATATCACGGACACGGCCTCCGTCGATGCCCTCGTGGACGCCTGGGCCGATGCCGAGATCCTCGTCATCACACCGGGAGCGAACGTGCGCAAACGCCTCGTCGACACCACCGATGACGAGTTCGACCGGGTCATCGACATCAACCTCAAGGGCACGTACCGGCTGATGCGCGGTTTCGGCCGTGAGATGGGTGAGCGGGGTCGCGGATCGATCGTCACCTACGCCTCATTCCGGGCGCTGGCCATCGAACCCGGCCAGGGAATCTATGCGGCAGCGAAAGCCGGTGTCGTCCAACTGACGAAGACAATGGCCAGCGAGCTCGGAGGCAAGGGCGTGCGCGTCAATGCGATCCTGCCCGGCCCCTTCGACACTCCCCTGACCCAGCAGATCAAGGCCGACGGCAAGTGGTGGGACGCGTATGCGGACAAGACCGCCCTGGGCCGCTGGGGTCGCCTGCACGAGATCGCCGGTCCCGTTCTGTTCCTCGCCTCGGACGCCTCGAGCTATGTCACCGGGCACTCGCAGCTCGTCGACGGCGGCTGGATGGCGCAGGACGGCCGGTTCACCCCCGACGTGTGAGATCCGCGACGCTGCCGGGCGGAGTGACCAGTGACCACGCGGGGGTCCGGCGAGACAATATTCATGATTATGCAAGAATATTCAAATGACCGTTTCGCACACTCCGCCCACCCCGCCGGCGCACACTCCCACAGGAGTGCTGCGGCAGCTGGGGCGACGCAAGTCGATCAGCGCCATGACCGCCGAGGCCCACACCGATGCGCAGACCGCGCAGCAGGGTGGGCTGCGGCGGACCTTCGGCGTCTTCCAGCTGACGATGATCAGCGTCGGCGCCACTTTGGGCACGGGAATCCTCGTCATCCTCGGCGAAGCCGTCCCTGTGGCCGGCCCCGCAGTGTGGCTCGCTTTCGTCCTCGCCGGAATCACCGCGCTGCTGTCGGCGGTCAGCTATGCCGAGATGGCCGGAATGGTGCCGGTGTCCGGGTCGAGCTACTCGTATTCCTACGCCACCCTGGGTGAGGGCGTCGCCTGGGTCTGCGGCTGGTGCCTCGTCCTCGAATACGCGGTCTCGGTCGCGGCGGTCGCTGTCGGCGCCGCCGACTACGTCAACGAGACCCTGCGCGTCTTCGGCCTCGAGCTGCCCGCATCGCTGACCGCGGGGCCCGGAGTGGCGGACTATCCCGGCGGCGTCATTAATGTCTCTGCCCTCATCGTCGTGGCCTTGGCGACCGTACTGCTGATGCGCGGCGCCCGCGAATCCGGTGTCGTCAACACCATTCTCGTGTTCGTCAAGATCGGCATCCTCGTCTTCTTCGCCATCGTCGCGTTCACCGCGTTCAAGGCCGGCAACTTCGCGCCGATGCTGCCGATGGGTGCCGCCGGAGTCACTGCGGCCGCATCCAGCGTGTTCTTCTCCTATATCGGCTTCGATGCTGCGTCCACGGCCGGTGAGGAAGCGAAGAATCCGCGCCGGGATCTGCCGCGGGCGATCATCTTCTCGATGCTCATCGTCACCTCGATGTATGTCCTCGTCGCCGTCGCAGCGATCGGTGCACGGCAGTGGCAGTGGTTCGACGGCGCTCACGCCCCGCTGGTCCAGATCGTCGAGGAGATCACCGGGTCGAATATCGCGGTGCTGCTTTTCGCGGTGGCCGCGGTGCTCGCGATCTTCTCCGTCGTCATCACCGTGCTCTACGGTCAGTCGCGGATCCTGCTGACGATGGCCAGGGACGGAATGGTGCCGAAGATCTTCGGCCGCGTCTCCCAGCGCACCGGCACTCCGTTGGTCGGCACTCTCATCGTCGGCGGCCTCGTGGCCATCACGGCGGCGTTCATTCCGCTCGGCGAACTCGCCGACGCCACGAGCATCGGCACCCTGTTCGCGTTCTGCCTCGTCAACATCGCCGTCATCTACCTGCGGTTCAAACGCCCCGACCTCGAGCGCTCATTCAAGGTTCCGTTCGGGCCGGTCGTGCCCGCGCTGGGAGCCGTGGCGTGTGCGTTCCTCATGGTCAACCTCGGCGGGCGGACATGGATCGTCTTCGGAGCGTGGATGGCCGTCGGCGCGATCGTCTACTTCACCTACAGCCGCCGCCACTCAAGAGTCGGGGCATTGGACGAGCAGACCTACCGCACCTCCCTCTAATTGCTACCTGACGGCGGCCCAGCAACCTCGCGCGAGGTTGCTGGGCCGCCGTCAGGTAGTAAGAGGGGTCAGGGGCGGCGGGCTCTTGCCACCTCGTAGAGGGACACGGCAGCGGCGATGCCCGCATTGAGCGACTCGGTGGTCGCGGCTATCGGGATCGACACGATCTGATCGCACTTCTCCGCGATGAGCCGCGACAGCCCCTTGCCTTCGGAACCGACGACGATGCACAGCGGGTCGCGGGTGAAGGTCAGCTCGGGCAGCTCGACGTCACCGTCCATGTCGAGGCCGACGACGAAGACATTCTGCTTCTTCAGCTCGTCGATCGCCCTGGCCAGGTTGACCACCTGTGCCACGCGGATTCGCGATGCGGCGCCGGCCGAGGTCTTCCAGGCCGCGGCCGTCATCGAGGCGGCGCGACGTTCGGGGATGATCACTCCGTGACCGCCGAAGGCCGCCGTCGACCGGACGATGGCACCGAGGTTGCGCGGATCCGTGATCCCGTCGAGGGCCACGAGCAGCGGCGTTTCGGCGCGTTCGGCCGCGAACTCGAGCAGATCGGAGGGATCGGCGTAGTCGTAGGGCGGGACCTGCAGGGCGATGCCCTGGTGTATCGCGTCATCGGTGAGCCGGTCGAGGTCGGGCTTGCTCGCTTCGAGCATCGAGATGCCGCGCTGAGTCGCGAGAGTGATGGACTCGCGGACCCGATCGTCGGAGTCGATGCGTCCGGAGACGTACATCGCGGTGGCCGGAACGCCCTCGCGCAGAGCTTCGAGGACCGAATTGCGCCCGGCGACCATATTCGGTCCGAGTTCCTTCTTCTTCCGCTTCGCCTGCGCCGAGGCGTTCGAGCTCTTGCGCTGCTGCGCGGCCTTGTGCGCCTTATGGTAGACGCGGTCCTCGGCTTTCGGCGTCGGTCCCTTGCCGCGCAGGCCGCGCTTGTTCTTACCGCCCGACCCCTTGGTCGGACCCTTCTTCGAACCGCCGGAGCGGGGATTGGAAGCCATCTGATTCCTTCAAATACGTTGGGGCCGCGAGCTCGTGCCCGTGGCCGAAATTCGTCGCCCTCAGCCCTCGCCGAGGTGGTAGCGGTAGCCGTCGGACGTGTCCTCGATGACGACGCCGGCCGCGGCCAGTTCGTCCCGCAGAGCATCCGCGGTGGCGAAGTCCTTCTCCGCTTTCGCCTCGGCCCGTCGCTCGGCCATGGTGGCCACGAGGGAGTCGAGCGCCGACTCCGCCTTGGCATCGGCCGCCGAACCGGCCCAGACCTCAGCGCTGGGATTGACACCGAGGATGTCCAGCATGAGCTCCACCTCGGCGACGATCCGCGTCAGGCCTTCCCGGTTACCGCCGGAGTCGAGGAGCTTCGCCCCTTCGCTCACAGAGGCGAAGACCACGGACAGGGCACGAGGCACACCGAGGTCGTCGTCGAGGGCGGCGGCGAATTCGGCGGGCACGTCGACGCTGCGTGAACCGTAGGCGTCGCTGACGTCCGGCAGCGCCGGCGCGTCCGCACCGAGCGTCTGGCGGGCGCGCTGGAGGAAGTTCTGCAGCCGTTCGAGCGAGGCCGCGGAGCGTTCCATCGCCTCGTTCGAGAAGTCGAGGATCGACCGGTAGCTGGCACCGGTGAGGAAGTAGCGCACGGCCAGCGGGCTGAACGTGTCGAACAGGTCGGAGGCGAAGACCGAATTGCCCAGAGACTTCGACATCTTGTCCCCGCCCACGTTGAGCAGGCCGGAATGCATCCAGATGTTCGCGAACTGGTCCCCGGCGGCACGGGACTGCGCCAGCTCGTTCTCATGATGCGGGAAACGCAGGTCGAGTCCGCCGCCGTGGATGTCGAAGTTCGACCCCAGGTACTTCGTCGACATGGCCGAGCACTCGATGTGCCAACCCGGTCGGCCCCGACCCCACGGTGAGGGCCAGGAGGCGGTGATCGGCTCGGAGTCCTTGTGCGCCTTCCACAGGGCGAAGTCTCGGGCGTCCTTCTTCCCGCGCAGCTCAGCGCCCTCCGACAGTTCCATGTCGTCGAGTCTCTGGTTCGTCAGTGCCCCGTAGTCGCTCCACGAGGCGGCGTCGAAGTAGACATCGGCGCTGCCGTCGAGCGCGGGGTAGGCATGACCGGCTTCGATGAGGCGGGAGATGAGTTCGATCATCTCCGTGATGTGCCCGGTTGCGCGCGGTTCGCTGCTCGGCGGCAGAACGTCGAGCGCGTCGTAGGCTGCGGTGAAGGCGCGTTCGTACTTGTACGCGTGAGCGAACCACTCCCGCCCCTCTTCGACGGACTTCGACAGGATCTTGTCGTCGATGTCGGTGACGTTGCGGATCACGGTCACCCGGTAGCCGCTGTAGAGCAGCCAGCGGCGCAGCGTGTCGAACACCGAGGCCGACCGCAGGTGGCCGATGTGCGGCTCGCCCTGCACCGTGGCGCCACAGACGTAGATACCGACCTGACCGTCGTTGACGGGGCGCAGTTCTTCGGTCGTGCGGCTGGCGGTGTTATAGAGCGAGATAGTCACGCCCACAAGTCTACCGGGCCTGGCTGATTTCCCCGTTTCCCGATATTCGATACACGACTGTTACGCGGCTCACGTGATGCGTGGCACATCACTCAGCAAGTTCCCAGTAAAGTGGACGCAAGAAATGAAGACCGAGGCGAGAGACCTTCTCGCATAGCGGACTTCGAACGAGCCCGACCGTCTCACGGACGAGACTGCGTGGGCTGACTCGGTCACGAATCCCCGGGACCGCCACAGAAAGGACACCATGTCTCTCAAGACATCACCCCAGAGGGAGGTCTTCGCCACCCGCGGCGCGTTCATCTTCGCTGCCATCGGTTCGGCCGTCGGCCTCGGCAACATCTGGCGCTTCCCCTATGTCACCTACGACAACGGCGGCGGCGCCTTCATCATCCCCTACCTCGTCGCACTCCTGACAGCGGGCATCCCGCTGCTGTTCTTCGACTACGCCATGGGGCACCGTTCACGCGGCTCGGCGCCGCTCTCGTTCCGCATGGCGTCGAAGGTCGCCGAACCCATCGGCTGGTTCCAGACCGGAGTAGCCTTCGTCATCGGCATCTACTACGCAGCCATCATCGGCTGGGCCGGCTGCTACATGTTCTTCTCCCTCAACCAGGCCTGGGGAGACGATGCGGCCACCTTCTTCCAGTCCGACTTCCTCAACCTCTCCGACCCGGGAATCTCGATGGAGTTCGTGCCCGCGGTGCTCATCCCGATCATCATCGTCTGGATCATCACCCTGGGCATTCTGCTTCTGGGTGTGCAGAACGGCATCGCCGGATTCTCGAAGATCTTCATTCCGCTGCTGGTGATTCTGTTCCTCGCACTCGTCGTCAGGGCACTGTTCCTGCCCGGCGCAGCCGAGGGCCTCAACGCCCTCTTCACGCCCGACTTCGCAGCTCTGACTGATCCGAATGTGTGGATCGCGGCATACGGGCAGATCTTCTTCTCACTGTCCATCGGCTTCGGCATCATGATCACCTACGCCTCGTACTTGAAGAAGAAGACGAACCTCACCGGCTCCGGCCTCGTCGTCGGCTTCTCGAACTCCGCGTTCGAGATCCTCGCCGGCGTCGGTGTCTTCGCCGCTCTCGGATTCATGGCAGCAGCACAGGGCACTCAGGTCTCCGAGGTCGCGGACTCCGGCATCGGCCTGGCGTTCATGGCCTTCCCCACACTCATCTCCGAGATGCCCGGCGGCGGACTGTTCGGCTTCGCGTTCTTCGCCTGCCTCGTCTTCGCCGGCCTGACCTCGCTCGTCTCGATCGTCCAAGTGCCGATCCAGGCGCTGCGTGAGAAGTTCAGGTTGGGGAACAAGGCATCGATCATCCTGGTCGGCGGTGTGATGGCAATCATCTCGATCCTGCTCCTGCCCACCGTCACCGGACTCTACGTGCTCGACACGATCGATGCCTGGGCCAACAACATCGGCATCGTCGGCGGCGCCGTCGTCGGCCTCATTGTGATCGGATGGGCGCTGCGGAAGCTGCCGGTCCTGCGCGATCACCTCAACGCGATCTCGAGCTTCAAGGTCGGCTGGTTCTGGATGATCATCCTCGGCGGAGTGACCACGCTGGTGCTCGCCTATATGCTCATCCATCAGATCATCACCTACGCCACCGAGGGATACGAGGACTACCCGACCCTGATCACCGGGGTTATGGGCTGGGGCATGATCGGCCTGCTCGTCGTGGCAGCGATCGTCCTCACGCTCATCAAGTGGCCGAAGCAGACGATCGACGAGGCGGAGGCGGCGATCGCCGATTCCGCAGCCGAAGAGAATCTCCGCAACGAAACCAAGGGAGCCTGAAATGGGTACCTCAGCAATCATCATGATGGTCATCGCCATGGTCACCGTATGGGGCGGACTCGGCGCCGCGATCATGCACCTGCGCAAGCACCCCGACGAGGAGTGAGCACCGCGCCCACTCCGACGGCATGAGACGACGAAGGCGGTCCGATCCCCGATGACAGGGATCGGACCGCCTTCCTCGTGCTCATGTGTATTTCCCTCGCCGAGGCGGCCGGGCCGTGGTCACGGCCGCCTCGGCGAGGCCGGCGTGACCTTGCGGTCATCCCGGCGACGGTGCCGCGGTTACGCTTCGGCCACCTCGGCGGGCCGGTTGAGTCGACTGTGCTTCCGCGAATAGGCGAAATACACGACGAGGCCGATGACCAGCCACACGAGGAAGCGGATCCACGTGTCCATGTTGAGATTGAGCATGAGATAGAAGCAGACGATCGCGGAGACGATCGGCAGCACCGGGACGAACGGAACCTTGAACGGGCGCTCGAGCTCGGGACGGGTCCGACGCAGCACGATGACACCGATCGAAACAAGCACGAAGGCCGAGAGCGTGCCGATGTTGACGAGCTCGGCGAGCGTCGACAGGGGCACGAACGCGGCGATGACCGCGATGATCACGCCGGTGATGATCGTGAACCGGTACGGAGTGCCGAACTTCGGGTTGGTCTTCGCCAGCCACTGCGGCAGCAGGCCATCGCGAGCCATGGAGAAGCCGACGCGCGTCTGCCCCATGAAGAGGATCATGCACACGACGATGAGGCCGATGCAGGCTCCGATCGCAATGAGGTTGCCCATCAGGGGAAGACCCGCATTGACGAACGCGGTCGCCAGCGGGGCACCGTCTTCGGGGTCGATGTCCTTGTAGTTCTGCATACCGGTGATCACCAGGGAGACGGCGATGTAGAGTCCGGTGACGATAGCCAGGGAGCCGAAGATGCCGATAGGCAGGTTTCGCTGCGGATTCTTCGTCTCCTCTGCTGTGGTGGCAACGACGTCGAAGCCGATGAACGCGAAGAACACCATGGCTGCTGCTGCGAAGATGCCTCCGATGCCGAAGACGCTCGGGTCGAGTCCGAAGAGCCCTTGAACGACAGGCAGGTGCATCATCGATCCGCCGGTGTCGGCAGGCTCTTCCGCCGGCGGGATGAACGGCACCCAGTTCGAGACCTTGACGAAGAAGAGCCCGACGATGATGACGGCGAGGACGACGAGGACCTTGAGGAAGGTGACGATGATGTTGATCCGGCTCGACAGCTTGATGCCGGTGACCAGAACGATCGTCAGACCCAGTACAAGCAGCCCCGCGGGCAGGTTGATCCAGCCGCCCTCGGCCGTGGCGATGGCATCGGGGATGGCGAACGGCGTGCTCTCGAGGACTACCGCGAGGTACTGACTGAATGAGGTCGCGAGCGCTGCCGACCCGACGGTGAATTCGAGGATGAGATCCCAACCGATGATCCAAGCCAACAGTTCGCCCATGGTCGCGAAGGTGAACGTGTAGGCGCTGCCGGCAACCGGCACCGTCGATGCGAATTCGGCGTAGCACAGCGCCGCAAGGCCACAGGCGACGCCGGCGATGAGGAAGGACAGCGCGATGCCCGGCCCGGCGTTCGTCGCGGCGGCGTGCCCGGTGAGGACGAAGATGCCGGCGCCGATGCAGACGCCCACGCCGAAGATGACGAGGTCGAGTGCGCCGAGGTTCTTCTTCAGCTGATGTTCGGGGTCTTGAGTGTCACGGATGCTCTGCTCGATGGACTTCGTGCGTTTCCATTCGCCTGCCATGACTCCTCCTTTGCAGTATGGCAGTGAGAACCGCACCGCCGAAGGTGACGCGGATCACTGGGATTGAGTTTACCGGTCAATGATAAACCACAATGTGAGACGTATTCACCACTCTGGCCGTCGCCTCGGATCGCGGCTCCGCCCACCGCCTGCGATCCCCGTTCCGCCAGGGACGAACCGCCGGACGCAACAGCGCCGACTTCCGCTCCGCATGCCCCTCAGAGTGCACGAGACCGACGACCGATCGAGGCTGCCCGACGGACGGTTCCGCCCTCTCTGAACCATGTCAGCGCACGTAAGTGCACTGATTTCCGGACCGACCTGGTCGACGTCAGCGTGCTTGGTTAGGGTGGGGGCTGTGAGCACCCCATTCCGGGGTAGGCTCAGTCCACTTCGGGTGTTCCCATCCGCGGACACCCGTCACCGAAGACATTTAGGAGACGCAATGCCACAGACCGTCAAGGGCGTCATCTCCCGCAGCAAGGGAGCCCCGGTCGAACTCACCGACATCGTCATCCCGGATCCGGGCCCGGGCGAGGTCGTCGTCGATGTGAAGTCGTGCGGCGTCTGCCACACGGACTTCCACTACCGCGAGGGCGGGATCAGCGACGACTACCCGTTCCTGCTCGGCCACGAGTCCGCCGGAGTCGTCTCCGAGATCGGCGAAGGAGTCACCGAGGTCGCGGTCGGGGATTTCGTCATCCTCAACTGGCGCGCCATCTGCGGCGACTGCCGTGCCTGCAAGCGCGGCGAACCCTGGTACTGCTTCGACACCCACAATGCCTCACAGAAGATGACCCTGCCCGACGGCACCGAGCTCGAAGCCGCTCTGGGCATCGGATCCTTCGCCGAGAAGACACTCGTCGCCGCGGGTCAGTGCACGAAGGTGCCCGAAGCGGACCCGGCAGTCGTGGGGCTGCTCGGCTGCGGAATGATGGCCGGTATCGGGGCTGCCATCAATACTGGTGAGGTCACCCGCGGCAAGACCGTCGCCGTGATCGGCGCCGGCGGTGTCGGCTGCGCGGCGATCGCCGGTTCGGCTCTGGCCGGGGCGAACACGATCATCGCCCTCGACATCGATGAGAAGAAGCTGTCCTGGGCCAGCGACTTCGGTGCCACGCACACGGTGTCGACGAAGGGCATGAGCGAGGACGAGGTCGTCGCGGCGATCCAGGAGCGCACCGGAGGCTTCGGCGCCGATGTCGTCATCGACGCCGTCGGACTTCCCGCCACCTGGCGGCAGGCCTTCTACGGCCGCGACCTCGCAGGCACCGTCGTTCTCGTCGGTGTGCCGACTCCGGAAATGGAGCTCACGGTTCCGCTGCTCGATGTGTTCGGCCGCGGCGGCAAGCTCAAGTCCTCCTGGTACGGTGATTGCCTGCCCGACCGCGACTTCCCGATGCTCGTCGACCTCTACCAGCAGGGACGTTTCCCGCTCGAGAAGTTCGTGTCCGAACGCATCGGCATCGGCGATGTCGAATCCGCTTTTGAGAAGATGGCCAAGGGCCAAGTCCTACGATCGGTGGTGGAACTGTAATGACAGCTATTGAGCATCTCGTCACGTCTGGCACGTTCTCCCTGGATGGAGAGACGCACGACGTCGACAACAACGTGTGGATCATCGGCGACGATTCCGAGGTCATCGTCATCGACCCGGCCCATGATGTCGATGCGATCGCCGAGGCGGTCGGATCCAGAGACGTCAAGGCCATCCTGCTCACGCACGGTCACGACGATCATGTGCGCGTCGTCCGCGACTTCGCACAACGGGTGGGCAACCCCACCGTGTACCTCAATCCCGATGACTATGTGCTGTGGGATATGACCTTTGAGAACTACCGTCCCGACGGACAGATCGCCCACGGCGACACATGGACCGTCGGCGGAATCAAGCTCAAGGCCCTGCACACTCCCGGCCACTCCCCTGGTTCGACGTGCTTCTTCGTCGAGACTGGTCTGCCGGCTCCGGCATCGGCCGGTGCCGGTCGGGCCGTCGGTCCGGTGCTGTTCTCCGGAGACACCCTGTTCAACGGCGGCCCCGGAGCCACGGGACGGTCGCATTCGAGCTTCGAGACCATCATCGAATCGATCCGCGACGTGCTCTTCCCGCTGCCCGAGGCGACCGTCGTGCTCACCGGGCACGGCGATTCCACGTCGATCGGCGCGGAGAGCCCGGCCCTCGAGGACTGGATCAAACGCGGACACTGAGCCGCCGCAGGCCGGGCTCAGACCGCTCGCCGACTAAGACGCAGATCGCATAGCCGACCTGCCTGCGGTCAGGCCGTGACCGACCAGCGCAACTCGCAGACGCGGGTCGCGACCCACACGGGTTCGCGACCCGCGTCTGCGCATTCCGCCTCTGCCGGATAGACTCGTCGGGTGCCTGAATCACAGTCTTCGCAGCCCGCCGAGTCAGCGTCCGCCTCGGCCTCGGGTTCTTCTGATACCTCGTCCAACGGCCTCAAGGTGGGGATGAAGCCCCGCCACCTGGTGATGATGAGCCTCGGCTCGGCGATCGGCGCCGGTCTCTTCGTCGGCTCCGGCGCCGGAGTGCAGGCGGCCGGTCCCGCCGTGCTCATCTCCTACGTCGTCGCGGGTCTCATCGTCATTTTCGTCATGCGGGCGCTGGGCGAACTCGTCGCCGCCGACCCGAATCCGGGTGCGTTCTCGCACTATGCGGGCAAGGCCATGGGTCCGGCCGCGGCCTTCGCTGTCGGTGCTCTGTGGTGGGTCCAGCTGTGCCTCGTCGTCGCCGCCGAGGCCACCGCCGCCGCGCAGATCGCTGCTTCCTATATTCCGGCAGTCCCCCAGTGGGTCATCGCCTTGGCGATCATGCTCGTCTTCACGGCCATCAACCTCACCACTTCGGGCAGCTTCGGTGAGTTCGAGTTCTGGTTCTCACTCATCAAGGTCGCCTTCGTCGTCCTCTTCGTCGTCCTCGGTGCCGCATACCTGTTCGGGTGGACCCCGGCCGACCCGCCCGCGCAGATCTTCGCCGACGGGTTCATGCCCACCGGCATCTCCGGCATCGCCGCGGGCCTGCTCGTCGTCGCGTTCGCCTTCGGCGGCATCGAGATCGTTGCGGTCGCCGCGGCCGAGACCGCGAATCCCGAGCGCAGCGTCTCCCAGGCGATCAAGACGATCGTGTGGCGCATCCTGTTCCTCTACATCGGGTCGGTGGCGATCATCGTCCTCGTCCTGCCGTGGACGGACGACCGCCTGGCGGAGTCCCCCTTCGTGGCCGTTCTCGAGACCGCGGGACTGCCATTCATCGCCTCGCTGCTCGCCGCGGTCATCGTCATCGCGCTGCTGTCGTCGATGAACGCGAACATCTACGGAGCGTCCCGGATGTCGTTCTCGATGTCGCAGCGGTCCATGCTGCCGCGCGGGCTCGGCCGGACCAATCGCCGCGGTGTGCCAGTGGCAGCGGTGCTGGCCACCTCGGCGTTCGGCTTCGTCGCCGTCGCGCTCAACTATTTCTGGGCCGCCGAGGTCCTCGGGGTCCTGCTCAACATCGTCGGCTCCACGCTCATCGTCACCTGGGTCGCCACCCTCGTATCGCAGATCGTTCTGCGTCGTCGCGCCGAGGCGGCTGGCCAGTCCCTGCCGCTGCGCATGTGGGGCTACCCATGGCTGTCGTATGTCACCCTGGCCGGAATCGCTGTGATCATCGGACTCGGCCTGACCGTCGAATCCGTGCGCTTCCAGATCGTCGGCACACTCATCTTCGTCGTCGCGCTCTACCTCATCGGCCTCATCGTCACGAAGCGTCACCCGAACGCGAAGGTCTGAGCCCGCCGTTCACCGCCACCGAGGCGGCTGTCGGCTTCCGTGCCCGGACCGCAGCAGTCCCCCACCCCCGGACCGCGGCAATCTCCAGCGGCCGGACCGTTGCGATCTCCCTCGCGGCCGGTTGCTCAGTCGCAGCCTTCGTCCAATGCGGGCATCTGAACTCGTCGAGCCTCAATCGTCAAGTGCGTCCAATGCAGCAACGAGCTCCCGCAGGGCGTGGGCTGGATCTGCCGATTCCGCCCAGCCGGCGAGCATGTCCCGCGACTGGCCCACGTGCCGGGCAAAGTGCCTGCCCGCATAGTTCGTCACGTCGATCGGCACGATCCTCTCGACTGCTTCGAGCACGACGTGCGCGGCGGAACCGAACACGGGAACCTGCACCCCGAGGCGGGTCCGCACGGCCTCGCTCGCAGCCTTCGCAGGGCGGTCAAGGTGTGATTTCAGTGCGACCCAGCTGCCGTTGCGGACGCTGAGTTCGGCGACGAAGGGAATGAACACCGCCGGCGGCAGAAGCACGGCCTCCATCGGCACCGGCAGTACGAGTCGACCCAGCCTGCTGACAAGCGCACGCACCGCGGTCGACGGTCCTGCGACGAAGAACCGGGGCGCACCCGCAGGTGCCCAGAACGTCACTTCATGCCCGGGTTCGGCCTCCCTGTCGGCTCCACTGCCGTGACCACCGGATGTGCGCACACCTCCGTCGGCATCCCCGGCACGGCTGCCCTCAGCGCGCACAACCTCAGCCGGCGCGCCTGGGTCTAGTCGCTCGGACAGGAACGCGGGTCCGAATATGACTGCTTGAGTGCCGGGGAAGACTGCTCGTGCTCGATCGAGGTCTCCCTCGACCTGGCTCGTCGTCGCAATGAACGCGGGCGAGATGTCCCGAATCGCCGAGACCACCTCTGCATCGAGATCATCCGGCCGAGTCGTGAGCACGATGAGGTCCCAGCTCCCATCTGCGGCAGCAGCCCAGTCTGAGATCGTCACCCGTCGAGTCGCAGCTACGCGAGTCACCGACCAGCCACTGCCCGCGCTCGCTTGTCTGCCTTCAGCTCCCTCGGTTTCTCGCTCGTTTTCTCGCCCGGTTCCTCCCCCGGTTTCTCCCCCGGTTGCTCCCCTGTTGTTGCCTCCGGCTCGCCCACCTCCTTGCCTGCAGCTGCCGTGTCCACCTCCCACCCCGCCGGGATCGGTCGGGTCGAAGGTGCTCACGCGCCGCGGAAAGGCCGCCCGCCCATTGGGACCAGCGGTGCGGGAGACGACGGCGACCTCATGGCCATCGGTGAAGAGCGCGGCCCCGGCGATGCCGATGGCGCCGGCTCCTTGGAAGAGGACTCTCACTGCTTGTTCCTTCCTCGGCGCACCTGGCTCGGTTCGAACAGAGAAGTGCGTCTGACTCGATACTGGTGGTTCAGAGCTGTTGAATCAGTTCGGATGAATCAAGGCGGTGGCGATGGCGGCGATTCCTTCGCCTCGCCCGGTCAGTCCGAGTCCGTCAGAGGTGGTGCCCGAGACCGACACGGGTGCGCCGGCAGCAGCCGACAGCACCTGTTGGGCCTCTGCACGGCGCGTGCCGATCTTCGGTCGATTGCCGATCACCTGGACGGAGATGTTTCCGATCTCGAAACCCGCCGCGCGCACGATGCGGGCCGCCTCGGCGAGCAGCACCGAACCCGAGGCACCGGCGAATTCCGGACGGTCGACCCCGAAGTGCTCACCGAGGTCGCCGAGCCCCGCGGCGGAGAACAGCGCGTCGCAGCAGGCGTGGGCGGCCACATCGGAGTCCGAGTGTCCTTCGAGTCCTCGTTCGCCCGGCCACAGCAGTCCCGCAATCCACAACTCGCGCGCGGGATCGGCGGCGAAGGCATGGACATCGACGCCGGTGCCGATGCGTGGAATGATCTGATTCATCGTGGCTCCTTCGCCGCATCCAACGCATCTGCTCTGTGGACTTCAGCTCGGTCGCGCATTCGGGCGAGCTGTTCCGCGAGGACGAGGTCGAGCGGATAGGTGATCTTCAGCGCCTCTTCGTCACCGTCGACGGCGACAACCTCAACGCCGAGGCGTTCGACGAGCCCCGCATCGTCCGTCGGCAGCACTCTGCCCTGCCGGCCTTCCCCGGCCGTCGGAACTGCCTCTGCAGTCGAGCCCGCGCCGTCGGTTGGGCAAGCGTCATCGGTCGTGACAGTGCCATCGGCCAAGCCAGCCCTTTCTGACGCGCCGACCCAGTCGGCAGCAAACTCGTCATGGGCCCGCCTGAGCACCTCGGCGCGGAACCCCTGAGGCGTCTGGACCCGTCGCAGCTCGGCCCGGTCAAGATCGCCCCGCACCACTGCACGCCCGCCGGCGCCCACAGCGACGGCATGATCCGGATTGTCTGGTCGATCCGCGGTGGTTTCAGCGCCAGAATCGCCGTGGATCGACCAAACAATCCCATTGGAAGCGCGCTCCGCACCCGTGCCTGCACCTGAGCTCGGATCCGCACCGACGGTCTCGTGCGAAACGACCCTCCGCACGGTGTCGATCATCGGCAGAACCGGAACGACCGCCTCGGCGCCGGATTGCAGCGCGGCGACCACTCGGGTGAACACATCGGGCGGGGTCAGACACCTCGCCGCATCATGGATGAGAACGTATTCCGCATCTCGGTTAAGTTTCAAGGCTGTTTGCACCGAAGAATTTCGATCACCGCCACCTGCTACGGCTGTAATTGAAATTTCGCATTTCATCCGCGTGGCCACTTCGGCGATTTCTTCTTGCGCCCGCAAAAGAAACTCCTCGGGAGCAGCCACCACGATTGTGGAGGCGACTCCCGAGGAGATGATCGTCTCGAGGCTGCGGGCCAGAAGGGTCCGACCGTTCACACGGACGAAGGCCTTCGGCTCGCCGCAGCCCAGACGGGATCCCGACCCTGCGGCCGGGACGATGACACAGGTGCTCAGGATGCGAGCACTTCGTCCAGCAGAGCTTCTGCTTCGGACTCTTCCTTCTTCTCGGCCAGTGCGAGTTCGGAGACGAGGATCTGGCGGGCCTTCGAGAGCATGCGCTTCTCGCCGGTCGACAGGCCACGGTCCTGCTCTCGGCGCCAGAGGTCACGGACGACCTCGGCTACCTTGATGACGTCACCGGACTGCAGCTTCTCGACATTGGCCTTGTATCGACGGGACCAGTTCGCGGGCTCTTCGACGAATTCGGCACGCAGGACGTTGAAGACCTTTTCAACGCCTTCTTCACCGACGACATCTCGCACACCGACCAGATCGCAGTTCTCTGCCGGAACTTCGATCACGAGATCGCCATGGGCGACCTGGAGCTTGAGATACAGCTTCTCCTCACCTTTGATGGCACGTTTCTTGATTTCTTGGATTGTCGCTGCACCGTGATGTGGATAGACAACAGTGTCGCCGACCTGGAAACTCATATTCTCTTCAAACCCCTTTCGCGGAATACCAGTTTACCATGAGGCTCGCCACAGAAATCGTTCAGGGTAGCGAATCTTCATGCTAGGCTCCGCCTCTGCCGCGCACCGCGATGAGCCCGGCTGCCGCCTCTGCCAGCGAGTACATCGGGAGAGGGCGCATTGCCGAGAAGCTTGGCCGAGATCCTCGACCAACCACGATGCAGACCGAACTTCGCTGCCTCTTCACCGAAACTTCAACCGCGACGCGCCCGAGCGTCGCAGAACCTCGACCACTCCGACCACCCGGTTCTACAGCGGGTCAAAAACCGGGTAGTATACAGACTGATCTTGTATTGCCACTTCAAGGAGCATAATGAAACGGCACAACCGCGCGGCTCTCGCCGTTGCCGCACTCGCTCTCGTTATCCCCGTCAGCGGATGTGCAAGCCTGCTGTCTCCCCATCAGACCGCCGAATACCACTACAACGGCGGCGATGGAGCCTCGGGAGCCGTCGGCGACGTCGAGGTCCGTGGGCTCATGCTCATCACGGATCAGGAAAGCTCCGGTCCGGCGCAGCTGTTCTTCACCCTCATCAACAAGGGTGACTCCACCGCCAAGGTGTCCATCGAGGTTGCCGACACCACGGTGAGCGAATCGATCAAGGCCGGCGACACCTTCGTCCAGGACCCGAAGAGTCCCGAGACCTCGTCCAAGGAAGTCGTCACCGTCGACAGCCTCAAGGCGAAGCCCGGCGACCTCGTCGACATCACCGTCAAGAACGGCGGCGAAGAGAAGGTCATCGAAACTCAGCTCCTCACCGACACCCTGCCGTATTACAACGAGTACGTGCCGTCGGAATCGCCGTCCGAGTCCCCGTCGGACATGCCGACCGAGGATGCCGGTTCCGCGGAGGGAACCGCGACAGCCAACGGCTGATCCGCCTTCCTCGAGCACCGGGACCCGTCCCGCGCGAGAGCACAGAAGGAGCCGCTCACAGATGTGAGCGGCTCCTTCTGCATTCACGTCCGGCCAGTGATCCCGACCTCACCAACCCGGCCTCACCAACCCGGCTTCGCCGATCGACGCCCTCAGGCTTCGAACTTGTACCCGAGCCCGCGCACCGTGGTGAGCAGACGCGGCTCCGACGGGTTCTCCTCGATCTTCGCACGCAGTCGCTTGACGTGGACGTCGAGCGTCTTCGTATCGCCCACGTAGTCCTCGCCCCAGATCCGGTCGATGAGCTGACCGCGGGTCATCACTCGGCCGGAGTTGCGCACGAGGATCTCGAGCAGCTCGAACTCCTTGAGCGGCATGGACTGTTCTTCACCACGCACGGACACGACGTGGCGTTCGACGTCGATGCGCACTCCCCCGGCCTCGAGCACGGACTCGTCCTCGAACTCCTCGGTCTCGACATTGCGGCGCAGCACGGCTCGCACGCGAGCCAGCAGCTCCCGTGAGGAGTACGGCTTCGTCACATAGTCATCGGCGCCGAGCTCGAGTCCCACGACCTTGTCGATCTCCGAATCCTTGGCCGTGAGCATGATGATCGGCACATTGGACTTCGCCCGCAGCTCGCGGCACACCTCGGTGCCGGAAGCACCGGGCAGCATGAGATCGAGCAGGACCAGATCGGCGCCGGTGCGGTCGAACTCCGCCAGAGCCTTGAGCCCGTCATCGGCGACCGTCACCTCGTACCCTTCCTTACCGAGCAGGTACGACAGCGGGTCCGAGAACGAATCTTCGTCCTCGACAAGCAGAATACGAGTCACGTTGTGAGCTTCCTTTGTTCGCTTTCTTCGGTCAGTTCCTTGGGTGGGTCGGCGGTCGCCCCGCCGTCTCCATTATCACCGGAGGGCGCGTCGTTGTCGCCGGCCGGGTCGTCCGCGCCGGACGCGGCGGTTCCGTGCCCGTCGTCATCCGCCGAGGCGATCCCCGTGGACTCGCCCTCTGTCGCCGAGGCGGCTCCGGTCGGTTCGTCATCATCCGCCGAGGCGGTCCCGGTCGAATCCGCGGAATGTTCGATGAGTACACCGGCTGGGGCCGAATCGGCAGCGGAGGCTTCGGTTGCAGTTCCGGCCAACGGGAGCACGATCGTGAACGTCGAGCCCTTGTTCAGCTGACTCCACACACGCACCTCACCGCCGTGGGTGGCGACGATGTGCTTGACGATGCTCAGCCCCAGTCCGGTGCCGCCGGTGATCCGGGAGCGTGCCGGGTCCACTCGGTAGAAGCGTTCGAAGACGCGCTCGGTGTCCTGGGCGGTCATGCCGATGCCCTGATCGGTCACGGCGATCTCGATGCGCTCGTCGACGAGGTCGACTCCGACGCCGACGCGGGTGCCCTCCGGCGAATAGTTCACGGCATTGTCGATGAGGTTGCGCACCGCGTTGACGAGCAGTTCGTAATTGCCTTCGATGAGCAGATCGGTCGGCGGGGAGACCTCGATGTGGATGTTCTTGCCTTCCGCCCCTGTCCGGGCACGGTCAGCGGCATCGTCGACCACCTCGGCGACGGAGATCTTCTCGGTCGTCGCGGGAGCGGCGTGGTCCTGGACGCGGGAGAGGTCGATGATCTCCTGCACGAGCTGGGTCAGCCTCTTCGACTCCCGCTGCATCCGCCCGCCGAAGCGTTCGACAGCGGCCGGATCGTCGGCGAAGTCGGTGACCGCCTCGGCGAGCAGTGCCATCGCACCGATCGGCGTCTTGAGCTCGTGGGAGACGTTGGCGACGAAGTCACGGCGGACGGCGTCGACGCGCTTGGATTCGGTCTGATCGTCGCAGAGGACGAGGACGAAGGAGGTGCCCAAGGGAGCGACGCGGGCGTGGAGGTAGCGGATCACGGAGTCGGAGTTCTCCCGTGTCTGCTCGAGGTCGATCTCTTCGATGAGACCGCGCGCGCGGACGCGGCCGACGACCCGCAGCATCTCGGGCGATGCCAGCGAATGCCCCCTGACCAGGCCGAACGTGTATGCGGCCGGCGACGCCTTGACGACGTCGTCACCGGCGTCGATGACGATCGCGGCAGAGGGCAGGACGGCCAGCACCTCGGCGATGCCTTCGGGCAGGTCATCCTCGGAATGCAGATCGGCAGCATCGCGGGAGCGTTCACTGAATCGGAACGCAAGAATTCCCGCTATACCCAGGCCCAGGCCGACGACGCCGGTCAGGACCGCCACTACTAAGAGATCCACAGCCTCAAGCTTAGGCGCTGTCCATCGTCCCGGCGCACCGAATTCACTTCTGCTGGAAGTATTTGCCGAGGAATTCACCTTCCCGTCTGGAGTCGTTCACTCGATCGTGCGATGCTGACGTCTGTGTGCCTGCGCTCCCTGCCGTTCCTGCCTTCTGCTTTCCCCCGCTGAGGGTGCGGATCGGAAGCGCCGGCACCCCTCATGACACCATGCACCACCGACAGTCAGTTCCGATTGTCACAATCGAGAGTTAAGGAACCGCAGTTCATGCGCGAAGTCTTCAGAAACGAATTGGACGATCTGGCCACCCAGCTGGTCGGCATGTCCACCAAGGTCCTCGACGCCATCCGCCTGGCCAATCAGTCGCTGCATTCGAATGATCTCGAGCTGGCCGAGCAGGTCATCGAGGCCGACTCCGTCATCGACAATATGCAGTTCACCCTCGATCAGCAGGCCGCCGAGATGCTCGCCCTGCAAGCTCCGGTGGCCGCAGATCTGCGTGCCGTCATCGGTTCGCTGCGGATGTCGGCATCGCTCGAGCGCATGGGCGACCTCGCCCGTCACATCGCCCAGCAGGTGCGCATCCGCTATCCCGAGTCCGCAATCCCCGAGGGCTTCGAATCGACGTTCGCGCGGATGGGCGAGTCCGGTGAGAGGATCGCCGAGGCGACGCAGAGCCTGCTCTCGAATCCCGGCCTGTCCGATGTGCCCACGATCAACGCCATCGACGAGGAGCTCGACGAGCTTCACCTGAGCGTGTTCGGGAAGCTCGGCGAAGCTCCGGCCGGCTCGCTGGCTCCCCGTCATATCGCCGATGTCACCCTGCTCTCGCGCTACTACGAGCGCTTCGGTGATCACGCAGTGTCCGTGTCGCAGAAGGTCGAGTACCTGCTCACCGGAAACTGGGAACCCTACCTGTCGAAGAAGTAGGAACCCGGCTCGACGAAGCACGAATCGAGCGAAGCGCCCCGACACTGTCGGGGCGCTTCGCGCATTCTGCGCCAGCGGTTCACTGACGCGACCGAAGCCTCAGCTGGAGGCCGAGACCTCTTCCGGCGCCTGTCTGACGACGATCTTTCGGCGACGTCTGGGCCCGTTCTTGATACCGCGGGCCAGATTCTTGAGCACTCCCGTCGTCACGGCGACACCGAGGAGCAGCAGAACTCCGCCGATGAGTTCGGCGATGCTCGGGCGGTCTCCGAGCACGATCCAGGCGGAGAGAACTCCGACCGGCGGGACGAGCAGGGAGAACGGCGCGACCTGCGAGGCCGGGAAGCGAGCGAGCAGCGAGTTCCAGATGACATAGCCGACCAGCGACGCCAGTCCGGCGGTGTAGACGACCGAGGCCACGACACCCCAGGTCGGGTGCGTCAGTGCATGGGCCACCTCGGCGGGACCGTCGATGAGCATCGACAGTGCGACCATCGGAATCGGTACGACGAGAGCCGACCACACCGTCATCTGCACTCCGTTCGTGCCGGGTTTCACGCCGCGCGCGATGACGTTGCCCGTCGCCCAGGACAGGGCGGCGCCGACCGCGACGAGGAAGGCGACGATCGGCACGTTCGCCTGCAGGCTCAGACCGATGACGGCCAGGCCGACGAGGCCGATGAGGATGCCGATGATCTGGCGGCGACTCGGGATCTCGTGCAGCACGAGGGCCGCGACGATGACGGTGAACGCGGCTTGGATCTGGATGACGATCGAGGTCAGGCCGGCGGGCAGGCCGAGCGCCATGGAGGTGTAGAGAAGGCCGAACTGGCCGGCCGACATGAAGGTGCCGATGAGGAGTATGCGGCCGAAGGAGCCACGGGGGAAGCGGACGAAGAAGATCGCGGGCACCACGACGAAGGTGAATCGGGCGGCGACGAGGAGCAGCGGCGGCCAGTCGCGCAGACCGAGGTCGATGAAGATGAAGTTGACTCCCCAGAGAACGACGACGAGGAGGGCGAGCATGTAGTGGACCGAGCGCATAACTCCAGCATTCCAGCCCCGTCGTCAAACTTCTATTGAAAGTCCGTCCACTGTTTCATTAAGATAATTTGATGATCGATACCGTTGCCCTGCGCACCCTCGTCGCCCTCGATTCGCTCGGTTCGGTCACGGCCACGGCCGAGTCTCTGGGATACACGCCGGCGGCGGTGAGCCATCAGCTGCAGAAGCTCTCGCGCTATCTCGGTGCACCGGTGACTGAGCGGACGGGCCGCGGCATTGCGCTGACACCGGTGGGCCGGGAGCTCAGCCGACGCGGAGCCGGGCTGCTGGAGGAGCTGGAGAGTCTGGAAACCGCGGCCCGAGCGCAGTCGGGTGAGCCGCGGGGACGGATCACGGTCGGCGGGTTCTCGACGGGGATCCGCGGACTGCTCGTACCCGCGCTGCCGCGATTGGCCGCCTCGGCGCCGGAGCTGACGGTGTCGAACTTCGAGGAGGAGCCGGACGAGCTCATCGAGATGGTCACCGCCGGCAGGATCGATGCCTCGCTCGTCTTCGGCTGGGATTCGTCCTCGCTGCACCTGCCCGCGACGCTGATCTCGGAGACGATCACCGTGGATCGGGCCGATATCGTCATGCATCGGGATCATCATCTGGCCGCCTGCACCGAGGTGACCCGCAGCGATCTGCTCGGCGAGATGTTCGTATCGGCGCCGCGCAATGCCGTGTGCCATCGATGGCTGACGGCGCTGTTCGAGGAGCTCGGCAGCAAGCCGCAGATCGACTACTGGGCCATCGAGTACGACACGCAGATCGAATTCGTCCGAGCTGTCGGGGCGTTGGCGCTCGTGCCGCGGTTGGGTAGGCCGCACCTGCCGGCCGATGTCGTGGCGGTGCCGCTCGATGATCCGAGCATTGCCCGCACGATCTCACTGGTGTGGCGGAAATCGATGTCGGCCTCCCCCGCGATCGCCTTTCTGCTCGAAGAGATGAAGGCGATCGCCGGGAAGACCGACTCGATCGGTGCATGAGTGGGGCCGGGGTTCGGCGTCCGAGTGTCGTCTCGGCGCCCGAGCCCGAACGGATCCCGCCCCGTCTGCGGTGGGGCCGGGGGTCAGCGCCCCTGGATGGCGACCTGGCCGATGGCGGCCGCTGCCGCTTCGGCATCGAGGTAGGTTCCGCCGGGGGTGACCGGGGTGAAGTCCTCGGTGAGCTCGTAGTGCAGCGGAATGCCGGTGGGGATATTCAGCCCGGTGATATCGGCATCGGAAATCCCATCGAGGTGCTTGACCAGCGCACGCAGCGAGTTGCCGTGGGCGGCCACGAGCACGGTCTTGCCGACAGTGAGTTCGGGCACGAGGGTGTCGTACCAGTAGGGCAGCAGGCGATCTATGACGTCGGCGAGGCATTCGGTGCGGGGCAGCGCATCGCCGAGGTTGGCGTAGCGGGCTTCACCGGCCTGAGAGAATTCCGAGCTGTCGGCCAGGGCCGGCGGCGGAGTATCGAAGGAGCGGCGCCAGGTCATGAACTGCTCTTCGCCGAACTCGTCGCGGATCTCCTTCTTGTTCTTGCCCTGCAGTGCGCCGTAGTGGCGTTCGTTGAGGCGCCAGCTGCGGTGGACGTCGAGCCAGGACAGATCCGCTGCCTCGAGTGCGATGTTCGCAGTCAGAATCGCACGCTTGAGCCGCGAGGTGTAAACGACATCGGGGATGAGGTCTTTCTCGCGCAGCAGCTCGCCGGCGCGCTTGCCTTCGGCACGGCCTTTGTCGGTGAGGGTCACGTCGACCCATCCGGTGAACAGATTCTTCTGGTTCCATTCGCTTTCGCCGTGGCGCAGCAGGATGAGGTTATACGTCATGGCTCCATTTTGACACGACCGTTCAGTCTCGGTCGCCGACGACCGTCATCACCGCCGGTCTTCTCCGGCGGTGGCCCGCCAACGCCCCGCCGCTCCTCCCCCACTTCTCTTCCCCCGCCGCTCCTCCCCGCCCGCCGATCCACCTCGCCGATCGGGTCTCAATTTCTGGGCGTGTGTCTCGAATGGCAAAATCGGCGGAGTAGCCTGGACCCATGTCACAAACGCCAGCACATCAGGCTTCCGGAGGCACAGCCGCTCCCGCTGCCGATCGCAGTTCGATCATCGCCGTCACGGCTCTGCCGGTCCTCGTCGTCATTGCGGGAGTGCTCGGGTTCCTGCTGCCCAATGCCTTCACTCCCCTGGCGCCGTCGATCACCTGGGCGCTCGGCGTGGTCATGTTCTTCATGGGCCTGACCCTGACGCTGCCCGACTTCGCCCGCATCGCGAAGCGGCCGTGGATTGCGGTGCTCGGAGTCGTCACTCAGTTCGTGGCGATGCCGCTGCTCGGCCTCCTCGTCGTGACCGTGTACTCGCTTCCGACCGAGATCGCCGTCGGCGTCATCCTCGTCGGCTGCGCGCCCGGCGGCACTGCGTCGAATGTCGTCACCTATCTGGCCAAGGGCGACACAGCACTGTCGGTGTCGATCACGACCCTGTCGACGCTGCTCGCTCCGGTGCTCACCCCGCTGCTGACTCTGTGGCTGGCCGGTTCGTATATGGACGTGCCGTTCTGGTCGATGTTCGTCTCGATCTGCCAGACCGTGCTCGTGCCGGTCATCGTCGGCGTCCTCGTCCGCGTGTTCGCGTCGAAGTTCGTCGACAAGATCTCGCCGGTGCTTCCGTGGCTGGCCTCGATCGCCATCGCCTATATCGTCTCGATCGTCGTGGCCGGATCCGCGGGTTCGATCGCCACTGCCGGTGTGCTCGTTCTGCTGGCCGTCGTCACGCACAATCTGCTCGGGCTCGGTGTCGGCTACGGTGTGGCCGCGGCCTGCCGTCTCGACACCCCGACCCGTCGCGCGCTGTCGTTCGAGGTCGGACTCCAGAACTCCGGTCTGGCATCGACCCTGGCCACCACGTACTTCTCACCGCTGGCAGCGCTGCCCGGAGCCGTCTTCAGCGTGTGGCACAACGTCTCCGGCGCCGTGTTGGCCTCGCTCTTCGCTCGTCGTCCCTACGGCAAGCCGCCGGTCGATGCGGCGGGCCGTGAGCCGGCCGCTGCCAGAGCGCCCTCCGCTGGGATCGCGGGCTGATGACCACCGAGGCAGCCCCGGGCGAGGGCGAATCGGGTCAGGGCGAATCAGGTCAGAGCGATTCGGGCCGAGGCTTCGACGGGTTCTCCCCTCAGACCCTGGACCTGGCGGGCCGGACGTTCGTCATCCGCCGCGCGACCGAGGCCGATGTGTCGGCCATTGTTGCGCTCCTGCGTGACGACGTGCTCGGGGCCGCCCGTGAGGCCGAGGTCGAAGTGGTCGACCGTGCGGGCGCTGTCGCAGCCGGCGCTGCATCTGCCATCCCCGACGCCGAGGATGCGGCCCCCTATGCTCGTGCGTTCGCGCTCATCGACGCCGATCCCAATCAGCTCCTCGTCGCCGTCACCGAAGCAGCAGGACAGGCTGACACGCCAGGCCGGGCCGAGTCAGCCGAACAGGCCGAGTCAGCCGAGCAGTCCCGATCAGCTGGCCAGACCCGCGACGGTTCGACCGTCGTCGGGACCCTGCAGCTGAGTCTGCTGCCCAGCCTGTCTCGCCGCGGCACGCTCCGCCTGCAGATCGAGGCGGTGCGAGTCGGCCCCTCGGCTCAGGGCATCGGGCTCGGCACGGCGGTCTTCGAATGGGCTCACGAGTGCGGACGTCGCTTCGGCGCCGGACTCGTTCAGCTCACCACCGATAAGTCGCGCACCGGTGCTCAGCGTTTCTACGATCGGCTCGGCTATGTCGCCAGCCACGAGGGAATGAAGCTGCCCCTCGACTGAGACCGGCGCGCCATCACATCCACTTCACTCCATCGACCTCGAATTCGCGGATCCGGTGGGCGATCATCTCGGTCAGCAGCTCGGTCGGAATCTCGCCGTCATAGGGCAGTCTGATCGAGCCCTTACCAGTGTCGAAGTCCTGCAGACGGTCGGCGAAGACGTCTTTCGTGCTGGGAGTGAAGACGACGTTCGCGTGCTTCTTGTACCCGGCGAACACGAACAGGATCGAGCCGAGGGCATAGGCGGGGCTGCCCCATTTGAGGCTCTCCTCGGCTCGCGGTGCAGCGGCACGACTGAGCTCGCGCAGCCGGGTGAGGAAAGCTCGGTGTCGCTCGTCGTCGAATGAGGCGATGTATTCGTCGACGCTCACCGGCTTGGAGGCGGCCGCACTCACGAGCGCGAGCCCTCACTCGCACGATCGGCCGACACCGCCGACACCGCCGGGGGTTCGGAATCGGCGTCACCGAAGGTGCCGAGGAATTCGTTGTCATCCCCGCTGAGCACCTTCTCGAAGGCCGCGAGGTTGCGCGTCGACTCGCCCCGGCCGACCCTCCAGGCCCACTCTTTCTTCATTCCGGTGAGGAACCCGATCTGGAGGAGTTCGTTGAATGAGGAGTCCGCCGTGGCGAGCATCGCCCCGAGAAGTCCGTCGAGGTCATCGAGCAGATGCTCTCGGGGCACGCTCGCCCGCAGATAGACATCGCCGAGGCCGTCGATCGCAAACGCCACCGGCCCGGGTTTGAGGTTCTTCTGCAGCAGCCACCGATTGAATGCGGCCGAGTTCTCGTCTGGATGACGGATGACGAACGCCTGCAGATGGGCGGTGCGAGCGAAGACGCTGATCGCCACGTTCGTCTTGAGCTTCTTCTCCCCCGGCAGGGTGACGACGATCTCGGCATCCTCGATCGAATCGACAGGAACGTCGTTGCTCTCGGCCCAGGTGCGCACTCCGGACAGGATCGCCTCGGTGTCGGTGCTCATGCTCTCACGCCTTTCGCTCGGCTCTCGTGCTCACCGCCGACTCTAGTCGTTCAGCACGCTCCCAGCGCTTCCGAGCGCCGCGCAGATATGCCGGAGATGTCCGGCACAGCGTCGAGGACGGCTGCGACGGTGTGGCCCCAGTCGAAGCGTTCGGCACGGTCGACGGCATGGCCGGCGAGTTCGGCTCGCAGCTGTGTGTCAGTGAGCAGCGTTTCGATCGCCGTCGCCCAGTGGTGCGGGTTGTGATCGGCGATGAGCAGTCCCGAATGTCCGTGTTCGACGATTTCCGGGAGTCCTCCCACCGCCGAGGCGATCGCGGGCAGACCGGAGGCGGCCGCTTCGGCGGCCACGAGTCCGAAGGATTCGCTGCGGGAGGGGACGATGAGCAGGTCAGCGGCCCGGTAGTAGTCGACGAGGATGTGGGAGGGAACGGGCGGGCGGACCTCGACGCTGGGTTCGCTCGCGATCGCCGCGGTCAGCTCCCGCAGATACGTCGAGGACGGTCGGACCTCTCCCCCGCCTGCTTCGACGCCTGCCCCCGAGGCGGCTCCGAGGAGGATACCGCGGGTTCGGGAGGCCAGGTGCGGGTTGCGTTCCCGCAGATAGGCCAGGGCGTCGACGGCGACGTCCGTGCCTTTGATGAACTGCATACGCCCGACGTAGAGGACGATCGCCTCGTCCGAGTCGAATCCCAGACGCTTGCGCGCGTCCGACTGTGAGTCCGGTGCGTAGAGCGCGTGATCGACACCCGGTCGGGCGACGACGACCGAGTCGGGGTCGGCGTGGAGCTCCGACACGAGATCGCGACGTTCGGCGGGGGTGGCGGCGACGAGCAGATCGGCCTCGGCGGCGATGCGCTCTTCGGCTTCGAGTCGTTGGGGTCGTTCGTGGCTGGTGTCGGAATCGCGGTTCTTCACGGCCCCGATCGTGTGCATGCTCACCGCGATCGGAGCCTGCGCCGCACGGTCCTGCCCGACCCCGACAACGGCGTCGGCACCGCTGTCTCCGGACTCGGTGCCGCTGTCTCCGGACTCGGCGGCGTTGTCACGGGCGCGCAGGGCCGCCTCGGCGGAGATCCAATAGTGGCTCCAGATGAGATCGGCGGAGCGGAAGTCGGGGTGGGCATTGAGCAGGTCGGCGAGTTCGTCGATCGCGTCGGCGAGTTCGTCCTTCGTCGCGGCGCCGACCGGCAGGTGGTGGAGGGTGATGGATTCGGTGATCTCCAGCCTCGCACTCTGACCCTCTGAGGGGCCCGCGCCGCGTCCCCGACCAGCGCCGGCTCCGTCGACAGCGACTTCTGCACTGCCTCCCGTGCCGTCGAGTCCGCCGGGGTCGGCGGTGAACACGTCGACGCGGTGTCCGGCGGCGGCGAGCGCGCGCACGGATCGGTCGACGTAGACGTTCATTCCTCCGGCGTCGCCCTGGCCGGGTTGGGCGACGGGCGAGGTGTGTAGGGAGAGGACGGAGATGCGCACGGAGACAGTCTAGCCAACGACCTCTGTCGGGTGACCAGCCGAAGCCAGCGCTGAACCGAATCCAGAACCTAACCGAAGAACGTGACTAACCGAAGCCGGCGCCTGGTCGAAGCCGGTGCCTAACCGAAGAACTCGCCGAGGATGCGCCGTACGTCATGACGGCCGCGCCACAAGATCGATCCGGCAGGGAGCACCTCGAGGCGGGAGTTCGGAATCGCACGGTGGATGGCTTCGGCGACGGGGACCGGATGTGCTGGGTCGTCTTCGTGGGTGAGCACGAGGACATCGCCCGGGAAGGAGCGCAGGTTCCGGGCTGCCTCTTCGGTATCCGCGACAGCGATTTCGAGGGCGAGTCCGAGTCCGTCGGACATGTCCGTGTGGACGAGGTTCTCGGCCTTCGCCTTGGTCCAAGCACGCGCGGGAAGCATCTGGGCCACCTCGGCGGGTTCGCGGGAGAGCATGAGTTCGACGATGCCGTCGATGTTCTCATCGGCGACGAGGCGGCGCAGTCTCTCCAGGTGGGAGCGGTTGGCGGCGGCCACCTCGGCGGGGAAACCGGTGAAGGAGGCGGGGAGGACGAGGGCGATCTTGTCGAGACCGCGGGTCACGGGGTGGGCGATGCTCAGCAGGTGGAGGAGTCCTCCGGCGGACATCGAGACGCCCAGCGCTCGGCTCGCCGAGGTGGTGCTCACGGCGTCGGCGAGCACCTCGGCGATCTGCGGGTAGGTCCAGCCGGGGCAGGGTGAGGGGCGGCCGCCGTGGCCGGGCAGGTGGAGGAAGTGGCGGGTGCCGGTGATGCCGGTGCCGAAGGGGCGGGTGTCGCGGATCGCGCCGGCGAATCCGTGGCCGAAGAGGGTGTGCGGCTCGCCGCTTCCGAACGTGGCGATGAAGCCGGATTCGGGGCCCGGCAGGTTGAGGTCGGTGCTCATAGGGTGAGTCTAGTCAGCGTGTGCTGGGCGCTTGCCGATCGGGTCCGCAAATGCAGTTACGGCGTCAAGTCGGTCAGCGGTTGCGGTATCGCGGGTCGACGGCGCGGACCTTCGGGCGCACATCGGTGAGGTAGACGATGCCGGCGACGAGGGCGATGATGTTGAGGAAGATCATGCTCATGCCCATCGGAGGCAGTGCGATGAGGGCGAGCGCGAGTCCGACGCCGAGGAGGATGACCCAGAACTTCTTGCTCTGTTTGTCCACGGCACGGTAGTTCTCGTCCTTGAAGCGGAGGCAGTCGATGAACGCCCAGAGCTGGACGACGAATGCGGCCACCGTCAGGGCAAGAAAGACGAGACGCTGAAAGCCCGCGATGTATTCCATGGTCCCAGCCTAGCAATCTCGGGCTTTCGGGGCAGTTCCGGGCTGGAGATCCTCGGCAATTGCCCATCCGCATCCCACGGCTTTCACAGTGGATGCCTGCCGTCCCTGCTCAGAGGATCCCGGTGGTGCGGATGAGCGCACACACGCCCATGCCGATGACGACGGCGAGCAGCATCGGCACGCGCAGAATCGAGGCGAGAACGCCGGCACCAACGCCGATGAGGCGGGCCGGATCGGCGATGTCAGTGCCGTCGAAGACCGCGGTGGTGGCGAAGACGGCGCCGATGAGCACGACCGTGGCCCGGTCCATCCACATCGTCACACGCTCGGTCGAGTCGGCCGAATCACCGGCCCCCGCCGAGGCGGCTGTGCCCTGTCCGTCGGCCCCTGCAGGGGCGGTTGTGCCCTGTCCGTCCACGCCCGAGGAGGAATCGGCCCCCACAGAGGAGTCAGGCCCTGCCGAGGCGGTCGCCGGGGTCCGCCGGCGCCCCTTCGTGGCGATGGCCGCTCCCACCTTCACACCGGCGAAGCGCATGAGATAGGTTCCGAGGCTCAGCCCGGCAAGGGCGATGAGGAAGCTGACGGCGCTCATCGGCGGCTCTCCTCTCGGGTTGAGTGCTGCGAGTGGGCGGCATCGTGCGGGTCTGCGCTGTTGTCGCCTGCGCGGCGGCGACGGATGAACCAACGCACACCCCAGCCGGCGGCGACGAAGACGAAGACGGACAGCGAGGTCACTGCTCCCAGCCCGAGCGGCAGCAGCGGGGTCAGGCCCACGGCGATGAGGATGCCGATGACGGTCAGCGAGAGTGTGACCCGGTTCTTCAGGTCCCCGCGGATGAGGCAGAAGAGGATGATCGGGAAGGCCGCATCGAGTCCGAGCAGGTCCGCGTTGATGACATTGCCCAGCCACTGCCCGACCATGGCACCGCCGGGCCACATGATGGCGATTGCGGCGCCCATGAGCAGGAACGCATGCCATTTCGCCCGGTCGTTGTGCCCGAGGCGCGAGATCGCGGTGGATTCGTCGTTGATCCAGTGGGAGGCGATGAGAGCTCGCCAGTCCTGTGGGAAGAAAGGGCCGACTGCGACGCCGAAGGCGAAGTTCCGGGAATTGACGAGGAGACCCGCCAGCACCGCGAGGATCGGGGCACCGCCGGCGGCGATGACGCCGACGAAGGTGAATTCGGCGGCGCCGCCGAGAGCGAACATCGCCAGCAGCAGAGTCTGCCACCAGGCGAATCCGGAGACCGCGGAGATCGCCCCGTACGACAGCGCGACTGCGATGATCGTGACGGTGACGATGGCGACCGCACGATAGGTCGAGCCGGGGAGCACCCGATCAGCCGTGCGAAATAATGAACCCATGTTCTATACAGTGCACCCTCGGCCATCGTTCGTCAACCCGAACGGCCTAACCGCTATAGTGAACCCATGACTTCTCGAAGCAACGACGATTCGCTGAATGACGCTCAGGGCAGCTCCGACCCCGAGTCCGCTCCCAGCGCCACCGATTCCGACGCCACAGCGCCCGGCCCGTCGCTCTCACCGAGTCAGCAGATCGCGGCGGCGCTGAAACGAGAACGACTGCGCGCCGGACTCTCCCTCTCCGAGGTCGCCAGGCGCGCCGGCATCGGCAAGTCGACGATGTCCGGGCTTGAGACGGGAAGCGGAAATCCGAGCCTGGAGACGATGTGGGCTCTGGCCGCTGCGCTCGACATCCCCCTTGCGCGCCTGCTCGACCCGCCCCCGCACGAGGTCGCCTTCCAACACGTCGGCGATATGCCCAGCCTGCCCTCGACCACCGCGAACTATGTGGCCACCCTGCTCTCGCCGTCGCCGACGAATGCCCGACGCGACGTCTACTTCATCCAGGCCGAACCGGGTGAACCCAGGGAGTCTCAGCCGCACCCGCAGGGCACGATCGAACATGTCATCCTCGGCCGCGGGGCCGCACGCATCGAAGTGCTCGGCAAGTCCTACGAATTGGGCGTCGGCGACTACCTCACCCATCCGGGCGATCAGCCTCACCGGTTCACGGCTCTGGAGCCGGGCACGAACGCCGTCTTCGTCGTCGAAAGCAGCTGACCGCCTCGGGGACGCCCCGTTCGACGCAAACCCCATCCGGCGTTCTCTCCGCAGTACGCGCACAGCTTCGACGGCTATTCGACGGCCGGTCCGTCGTCATCATCGGCGTTCACGGCCAGCGGTGGAAGCCGGGACTGGGCTTCTTCACGAGTGAGTCCCGCGGCCTGCAGCAGGTCGACGGCGACTGTCCGCAGGAGCAGGACCATCGACTCGTCGTGGATGTCCCAATCTGGCTTCGCTCGCGGATCCAGAGCCCCCGCCGCTTCGGACAGGGCCGCCTCGGCGAGGGAACGGTCGGTGCCGCGGCGCAGAGCGATCTCGAGCTTCTTCGCACCGTCGGCCAAGGATCCGACGTAGTCGGCGATGACGGGTTTGGCGACGCCGAGCTCGGTGATGCCGACGACGCGGCGGGCGATGACTCGCATGGTCCGCATCGCGCGGTCGGAGAAGGTGTGGGCACGTGACAGGCGGGTGACTTCGGCCGCATGCCGGCGGGCACGTGCGTTGATCTTCGCGGCTTCACGGGAGATCCGCAGGGATGAACCCCAGGAGTCGATGATGTCCTGGGTTTCGCGAGCACGCTCGAGGGCTCGTCCTGCCATCGTCACATCGGCTTCGCGCAGGGCTCGTTTCATCATCCTGAGGACTGCGTCGACCTCCTCGAGCATGTCCGCGGCCAGGCGACGCGGAGCCTTTCGAGCGTCGCGCGGGATCAGCAGTGCCAGGAGGATGGCGCAGACGGATCCGGTGAGAGCGTCGAGGGTGCGCGGGAACGGCATGGTGGTGGCGCTGGCAGGGACTACGACGACGTAGACGGATTGGACGGCGATCTGGGTGATGAAGATGCCGCCGGAGTTCAGTATCGTGCCGATCGTCAGGCCGATGATCAGGGTCAGGGCGAGCTGCCAGATGCCGGAGCCGTAGAAGTTGACGAGTATCTCGCCCACGAGCACCCCGAACGTCGCTCCGATGCCGATCTCGAGGGCGCGGCGCAGGCGACGGTCGACGACGGGGCCGATGCCGACGGCGGAGGCGACCGCGGCGAGGAACGGATACGGGTGGCCGAGCACATAGACGCAGAAGGCGTAGGCGGCGGTCGCGGCGATGGGGATCTGGATCAGCTGACCGGAGTTCACCCACACTCGCTTGAGCCCTAAGCGCAGGCGGTGGGCGACGACGTTGAACCCCCGCCGAGGCAGTTCGCTGACCCGATTGTCCGCCATCAGTCCCCTCTGCCGCTCGCTGGTGCTGTACTCAGAATACCGGAAATGTGGCATGCTAAAGTCTGTCCGCCGAGGAGGCTATTGAATGACAACGAATCTCACCCGAAGCGAAGCGCAGAGCCGAACACAGCTGCTCGAGGTCGATTCCTACTCAGTCCATATCGACGTCAGCAACGCCGAAACCGATGCCGACACGTACCTGTCTCGCACTGTCGTCGACTTCTCCGCCCGCTTCGTCGATTCGACATTCATCGACCTCATCGCCGACTCCGTGACCTCAGTTCTGATCAATGGTGAGAGTCTCTCCCCCGCCGAGGTCTTCGACGGCGCCCGAGTCACGTTCCCCGTCCGCGCCGGCCGCAATTCCCTGACGATCGAGGCGCAGGCCCGCTATTCCACCTCGGGCGAGGGTCTGCACCGGTTCACTGATCCGGCCGACGGCAAAACCTATCTCTATACACAGTACGAACCCACCGACGCCCGTCGCGTCTTTGCGAATTTCGACCAGCCCGACCTCAAGGCCGAGTTCATCTTCACGGTCACCGCTCCCGCACATTTCCAGGTTCTGTCGAACCGGGCCGAGGCGCGGACGGAACCGGCCGATGGTGCGGCGGGGGCCGCCTCGGCGGGATTCGAGCCTGCGAACGGATACGAGTCGTCTGCCGCGGTCACCCATTGCTTCGAACCGACGCTCAAGCAGTCGAGCTACATCACCTGCATCACCGCGGGCCCCTACGAGGGGGCGACGGACGAGTGGACGGATCCGCGCACCGGGCAGACCGTGCAGTTGGGCGCGTGGACGCGCGCGAGCCTCGTCGACCACCTCGACGCGGAGGATATCTTCGGCGTTACGAAGGCGGGCCTCGACTTCTTCACCTCCGAATTCGACTACCCCTATCCATGGGGCAAGTACGATCAGATCTTCGTTCCCGAGTACAACCTCGGCGCGATGGAGAACCCCGGTCTGGTGACGTTCACGGACAATCTGATCTTCCGGGACAAGGTCACGGACGCGAACTACGAGTCCCGTGCCAATGTCATCCTGCACGAGATGGCGCATATGTGGTTCGGCGATCTCGTCACGATGAAGTGGTGGGATGACCTGTGGCTCAAGGAATCCTTCGCCGATTTCATGGGCGGGCTCGCGCTGGCCGAGGCGACGCGGTTCAACGATGGGTGGGTGACCTTCGCGTTGCGCCGCAAGGCGTGGGCGTACACGCAGGACCTGCATCCGACGACGCACCCTATCGTCGCCGACATCCCCGATGTCGAGGCCGCGAAGCTCAACTTCGATGGCATCACCTATGCCAAGGGCGCATCCGTGCTCAAGCAGCTCGTCGCGTTCGTCGGCCGGGAGGCTTTCTTCGCAGGTTCGCGGCTGTATTTCAGACGGTTCGAATACGGCAATACCGAGTTGGCTGATTTCCTCGAATGCCTCGCCGAGGCGGCTCCCGACCGGGACATCGCGAACTGGGCGGCCGCGTGGCTGGGGACGTCCGGAGTCTCGGAGCTGTCCCTGCAGCTCACGACGGCAGACGGTTCGTCTGGGTCCCCGGATGGGTCGGCAGGGTCCACGGTCGGGTCGGCCGCGTTCTTGCAGGGCGGGGCCGGAATCGGGGCCGACGGAGATTCTGCCGGTTCCGACGTCTCCGCGCAGAGCGCGGGACGAGGGAGGCTCGTGGCTTCGAGTTCGGGCGCAAGGCTGCGCAGCCCGGATGCGGTCGGCGACGGTTTCGATGAGGCTGCCGGAGCCGCTCACGGGGCAGGATCCGGGTCGGGCGGCAGGGTGAACCCGCCTCGGCGACGGTCCGGTTCGGAACAGGTCACGGGTGCCACGATCACTCAGTCCGATTCGGCCGAGGGCACAGCCCTGCTGCGGCCGCACACGATCGAGATCGCCACGCTCGGGCGGTCGGGGCGGGCGATCGTTCCCCTGGATTCCTTCCGTTTCGAGTTCTCGACCGAGTCTGCCGACGTCGAGCAGCTGATCGGTCGCAGCGCCGGCGTGATCACTCTGCTCAATTACAACGACCTGGACTATGCGCGGGTGCGCCTCGATCCGGAGTCGACGGAGGCGGCGGTCACCTCGGCGTCGCGGATCACGGATCCGCTGTCACGGGCCCTGGTGTGGTCGGCCTTGGACAATGCGGTGCGCGATGGGCTCATGCCGGTGCAGAAGTACCTCACCGCCTATGCCCGCAGCCTGGGCAAGGAGAGTCATGCCGGGATCATGGCGGGGCTCAGTCAGACCGCTCTGACCTGCATCGATCAGTGGGTGGCGGATCGGAATTTCGATGCCGCGATCATGGGGCTTTTGGGAGCCGCGTTGGATGCGTTGGCGGCGGCGAAGGCGGGTTCGGATGCGCAGCTGCATCTGGCCAACCTCGTATTGGCGCTGACGTCGCGGACGGCCCGCTGTGCCGCCGGCAGTTCCGCGGTGGCTATGGGGCGTGGGTTCGCCAGCCAGATCCTGACGGTGCCGGTCGGTGAGGAGATCGACCGGATGTATGCCGGAGCTCCCGGGCAGGCCGGTTCGGCTGATCGGGCTGGTTCGGTTGGGCAAGCTGGTTCGGCTGGGCAGGCCGGTTCTGCTGATCGGGCCGGTTCGGTGAGTCAGTCGGCCGAAGCTTCCGGTGGTGCCCGCACGGGTCGAGGCGCCGAGCATTCGACTGCGACGCTGCCGTTCCGGGGTCTCATCAATGATCATGCGCTGCGGTGGAATGCGCTGACGGCGCTCGTCTGCCTCGGGTGGGCAGATCAGACGGATATCGCGCGGGAGAATCATTCGGATCCCAGCTCTTCGGGTCGACTTCACGCCGAGACGGCCAGTGCCGCACTGCCTCTGCCGATCGTCAAGATTCGTGCCTGGGAGGCGATCCGCGAGGCGGGAGCGCTGAGCAATGATGTTCTGTCGGCGATCATCGCCGGGTTCATCGCGCCGAGTGCGATGCCGCTCATCGAGGAGTATGTCGATGAGTACTTCGATGGTCTGCTCGGGTTCTGGACGGACAATTCGATTGAGATCGCTCGCCGCCTGGTGCTCGGCCTCTATCCCCGGTGGTCCGTCGACGAGGAGGCTGTGGTCGAGAAGACCGACGCATGGTTGGCCGCCAACGACGATGCACCTGCGGCTCTGCGCCGGCTGGTCATCGAACGTCGGGATGATCTGGCCCGTGCCATCTTCCTGAAATCGACTCAGAGCTCGCGGCACTGACCGGCGGTCGCCTCGGAGAAACCATACGGCGGTCGCCTCGGTGGACAAGTTTCGATGAAATCGGGTCGCCGGTCATTCCGGTCGACTCTGCTCGATAGCCGCCTCGGCGGGCACCTCTCCCCAGGCCAGGCCCCTCCCCTCCCCTGGCCAGGTCTCTCAGCAATCGCCATGCTCAGCAGACCTGGCGATGCTCCCCAGCCAGAGCCGTGCTCAGCAACCTTGGCGATGTTCCCAGCTAGGCCCTACTGAAATCATTGATGGCCGGTGCCCTCCTCAGGGCACCGGCCATCAGTGTGTCGTCTGGTCACTCGACTGAACTGGTCAGGTCCTGGTTGCAACCGGGACCATCTGACTCGATCCAGATCAGAGGATGCGGCGGGCTCCGGAGAATTCGTTTCCGGTGTCCCACTTCTTCCAGTCGGTGATGTAGACGTCTTTCGACGCGTTCGGCGAGTGGATCATCTTGCCGTCGCCGACGTACATTCCGACGTGGTGGACTGTTCCCGAGCTGGTCGAGAAGAACAGCAGGTCTCCGGGCTTGAGGTTCGACGAGGAGACAGCCTTGCCCGCCTTCGCCTGTTCTCCCGAGTCGCGAGGCAGATCGATGCCGTGGGCTTTGTAGATGGAGTAGGTGAATCCGGAGCAGTCGAATCCGTAGGCGGAGACTCCGGCCCACAGGTAGCGCAGGCCCTCGAACTGCTTCGCGGTCTTCACGAGGTCTTTGCCGCTGGGCTTCTCGGGTTTGTCGCCGACGTCGTAGACATCCACGTCATCGATGTCGATCCAGGCGGCTCCGCCTCCGGGGAGAGCGACGCGGACATCATCGACGTCCTGGGCGATGAGCGGCAGGTCGACGTTGAAGCTGACGTCGGCACCAGTGTCCTTGGTGAATTCGATGCCTTCGAGTTCGCTCTTGGGCTTCGTGACCACTGCGCGGGGCTGGTCTTCGGCGAGCTTTCCGAAGCGGTCGTTTTCGACCAGCTGCTTCTTGGGCAGCCAACCCGGGTAGCCCTTCTTGTTCTTCGGGGTCTTCTGGTCGGTCACGGCGACCTTTGCCCAGCTGCCCTTGGTTTCGAGGACGGAGACTTCCGAACCGTAGGTTGCCTGTGTCTCGGTTTTTCCAGTCAGGCCCCGGCGCACATCGGTGGATTCGAGGTTCTTGTTCCACTTCTTGAGGTCGACGGGGTGCTGGAGCGCGGGCTTGTCGACCTTGCGAGGGGCCTTCGGGTCGGTCCACAGTGTCGCGACCGTGACATCGACGTAGGCGGTCTCGCCCTTTTCGATCTTGCCGTCGGTGATTCGTTCGAGTTCTTGGCCGGGCACGACATCAGCGGAGATGCCGGACGTTTTTGCGGCGTCGGTCGACGACAGATTGCTCGACAGTGCGGGAGCACCGGCGCCGAAAACCAGTCCGACCCCAAGTGCTGCCGAAACAGCAATTTTGGTACGCATTATTTCTCTTTCGGTCTGCAGGCCGGGGCCCGCGTGGGGGAAGTCTCCGAAGGTGCGCGAGCGCATTCGGCGTACAGCATTCGCCTCCGTTTCGACCTCTCCGCAAGGAGCGGCCTCGCCGTAGACGAGGTTCTGCACGGTGTCGATTCTACTGGCTGTCACACGACTGTCAGCTTTCATGACACTGTGACAGGATAACGCGGACTGGTCGTGGATTGAAGTCCACTTGCCCGAATCGATGCTGAGCTGAGACTTCGGCCCGGTGCCGATGGCCGATATCGGCCCCGATCGGAACCGGGGACAGACCTCAGCCAGGTGTCACATATCGGTGCCTGCATCAGCGACGCCGGAAGCTCCGGTGGAGCCGAGGAATTCCGTGGCAAGCAGGTCGATCGTCTGAGTCCGTCCTGGGTCTTCGCGTACGTCTTCGCCTTCCACGGCACCCGCAATCGGCTGAATCATGATCTCGTCGACCTCGAAGCGCTCGGCGAGTTCCTCGAGCTGCGCGGACACGGATTTCGTGTCGCCGATGATCCAGTTGCCGGAGAGCTCTTCGCCGACCATACGCTCTTGGTCGGTCATCACCGATCGCACGTCGTCGCCGGCCAGGTGCAGCTTCTCCATCGGTCCGCCGGTGCGCATTCTGGCCATCTGCAGCATGAATGGCTCCGAGCGCAGCCGCGCTTCTTCCTCGGTGGGTGCTGCGACGACGTTGGCCGTGACAAAGGTCTGCGGCTTGTATCCGTAAGCGCCAGGCGTGAAATTGTCGCGGTAGATCTTCATTCCGGTGGTGGCACCCGATGCGAAGTGGTTGGCGAAGACATAGGGCATGCCGAGTTCAGCTGCCAGCCTGGCCGAGTAACCGGATGAACCGAGCAGCCACGGCAGCGGCTGCGTTCCCGGAGCTGCCGCGGGCGTCGCCTTGAGCACATGTTCGCGTCCACCGTGAAGCGGAACTCGCATCCCCTCGGGCCGCATGAGGCTGAGAGTGTCGATCACGTGCTGGGGGAACTGTTCGACGGGATCGATTGCTCGTCCTTCACGGTCGACCATCCGTCCTTCACCGAGGTGGCCGCGCATTGCCGCCGAAGTGATCGGGTCCGTCCCCGGTGCGCGACCGATTCCCAGATCGATGCGGTCGCCGTAGACAGCGGAGAGCAGAGCGAACAGCTCGGCGACCGCCAGCGGGGCGTGATTGGGAAGCATGACTCCACCGGAACCGAGGCGGATCTGCTGTGTTCCCTGGCCGAGGTGCATGAGTTCGGGCCCTGGCATCGTCGATGCGATCGAGGGCATGTTGTGGTGCTCGGCGACCCAATAGCGGGTGAATCCGAGCTTGTCAGCCGTGTCGATGATCTGCTTTGAGGCGGCGAAGGAGTCTGCTGTCGTTTGTCCTGTACGGACAGGAACGAGGTCAAGGATCGAAAGCTTCATAACGAGGCAACAGTGCATGTGAGAAGAACATTCCGTTCCCCGCGGACCACGCCGCCGATGAACCGCACCATTGGTCTCGGCCACGTGTCCCGCGAATAACAGTCACATTGCCCGGGTTTTGCCAGCCGAACCCAAGTGCTTGTCAGCTGAACCTAAGTGCTTGTCAGCCGAAGAGAGTCTCTCCGATTTCCCGCGCGATGAACCGTGCGTGGAGCACCGGTTCTTGTGCTGGATCGATGGTCGCCGGTGGCACCCACGCGGGCCGACCGTCGATGAGCATTCTGCAGTCCCAATCGGTGTAATCAAGCAGGTGGTGATGCGCTGAACAGGCCAAAGTGAGATTGTTGACGTCAGTCTTGCCGTTCTGCGCCCATGGGACGATATGGTGCGCTTCGCACCAGCCGGGAGGAGTGTCGCATCCGGGGAACGTGCATCCCTGGTCACGGCTGGCGAGAATTGCCAGCTGTTTCTCTGTGGCCAACCGTCGTTCTGTCGCGAGTGCCAACGATTTCGCTCTCTCGCCCATGAGGTGGAAGAAGACCGATCCGTTCAGTCCTTCCAGAGCAGCGGAATCGATCGGGAACGGCGTTTCGACTCCCGTGACGGCCTTGCCGGTCCGGTTCGCCAGGTCTTCTGCCTTGGCTGTGACGACCAGTGCGTACGCCGCTCCGGCCTTGATGCGGTTCATTTCGATGCCGCCGATGACGCTGGAGAAACGCTCGTAGATGCGACGCCGGACACTCGGCTGCTCAGCGGCCATCGTCACCAGTGAGCCGTCCTGCCTCACCCCGGCTCCCTGCGGGATCTCACCATTCGCGCCGACCTGCGGCGGGGTGAAGTCAAGCGAAGGGTCGAGACAGTCCGCGCGGTCGCCGCGCAGAACCTCCGTATAGGCGTCGACGACTTCCTGATCGAGGTCGCTCACACTGTCACCGCCGCGTTCGGCTGCGGGGCGGGCGTCGTCGGCAGATCGGGTTTCGTCGGTGGCGCTCGCTCCGTCGATCGGGCGTTCGCCATCCGCGGGAGCGGCATCGATTCCTGCCGCGTTCGCGCAGTTGTCCTCGTCCGACTGAGAATCGGTTTTGATGCGCGAAGTCAGCAGGCCGTTGAGGATCCCACCGGTCTCCTCGTCGAGGCGACCTTTGAGGGTCCACGTTCCGTCCTTCGCCTGGCGCAGGTTGACAGCGAAGCTGTCCCGGTCTGCCGCTTCTTTCGGTTCCTGGCCGTCGGGATCGATCCAGCCCAGGATCTCTTCGAAGAGTGCATGGATATCGCAGACGCGAACCGACTGAGCCTTTTCGACGAGCAGGCTTTCAGCCTTGATCTTGTCGTCCTCCGATACGTTCACAGGCAGGTTCTTCAAGCATTTGGAGATCGTCGACGCCTGGTTTGCCGAGAGCACTCCTTCACGAAGGGCCGCTGCGAGAATCGGAAACTGCGCCTCGATCGATTCCCCGCTCATGCTGGTCCGCTTTCCCAGGCACTCAGCGAGCTGAGTGCGGCGATAGGCCTCTTGTGCAGACAGGTTGAGCCGATGTTGGACCAGCGCCTTCGTCGTCTTCGCCCCGTAGTCGCGGGGCGTGCCGACACGTTCGAACACGGAGAGGGTCACGACCGACAGGGACTCCGTCAGACGGTTCAAGGTCTCAAGACCATCGAGAAGAGTCACCGCGTCATCGGGCCCCATGGGGCGAGTGAAGTCGTGGAGCCCGTCGAGCAGGCCCTGCAGAGCGCAGATGCTTTCTGTGACTTCCGGGGCTGCGTGCTTCAAGTCTGACCAGCGAAACTCGTCGAGCAGGGGATGCGTGTCAGCTTCTGAGTCATAGCGTTCGGCGAGTGCCTTGTGTCGCTCCGCGCGTTCTGCCTCAGCGATACGTTCGGCTTCTTTCTGCGCCCGCTTCTTCGCCTCGTACCGCTCAACGTGGGCGTTCCACTCCGCTCTTTCACGCGCGAGTTCTTCGTCCTCTGCGCGAGCCTGCGGGTTCTTCTTCAGATACTCCTCACGCTCCGCAGCTCTCTGTGCCTCACGTTCTTCGCGCTTTGCTTTCATCCACGCGCTTTGGCGTGCTTCGATCTCTCTGATGCATGCCTGGACCTCTGCCTCGGTCTCCGGCATCGTCGTCCTGCTCGACCAGGGCCCCTGCCCGGCGTGGATATCACCGTTCGGAAGAGCAGGCACAGCTGCGTCAGCCTCGATAGCGGTTGCTTGACCGCCGCCTGACGCAGCTGCGCCGCCGTCGACGACTTCATCGCTGCCGTCCTCGACGGCGTCACTATGTCCGTCACCAGCCTGGTCGGCGATCGCCTCGCCGTCGGTCAGGTTGTCGGCGATCCCGTCGAATCTGTCGGCGAGAGGATGACCGGTCAGATCGAATCCGGCCTCAGCGAGCAACTCCCGGTACGTCGACCTGGAGGAGCCACCGTCGGCAGACCGGGCAGAAGAGCCGGTTGCAGCTGGAGGAAGGTCACTGGGCGGTGAACCTTGAGGGGGTGGCGCCTGCGAAGCCTTTCCCGCTTCGCGATCGTTGTGCTCGTCGTACCTTCGGTCGGGAATGAGAGCCATTTTCTCTGTGTCCGTTCATCATCGTCGATGTCTTCGGCTTGGCTCCATTCTAATCCAGGAATAGAACAAAGTCGATAGTTCTGTACGATTTATTTGAGATATTTTCTCTGTTTTACTATTTTGTACTATTTACGCTGGTCAATGGGAGATCTCACTCGGAGTGCGGTGTTTGACAATGATCGCTGGCGGCGACCAGAAGAAGGGGCTCTCACCTACGGTGTCGACGAAGTGGACCTAGACTACTTCTCGCCACTGACGCGAGCACGCAGGACCAGGACCCCGCCACAGCCACCCGGGCAGAACTCACGTCCCGCCACGGTCACGCTTGCGGAACTCACTTCCCGCCACAATCAAGCGCGCGCAACCGACGCCCCGTCGTATCAACGAGCGCCTGCGCCGGCCCACAGCTCCACTCAGCTCTTCATATGAACGCGCTGTCCTTCGGGTCCGAACAGGCTGAGATACTCGACCCCGCCGTCATCGGCTCCCCCGAACCAGTGCGGAGTGCGCGTATCGAACTCTGCGGCCTCTCCAGCACTGAGAACCATCGTCCGGTCGCCGAGGATGAGGGTCAGGCGACCGCGGATCACATACACCCATTCGAATCCGGGGTGAGTCTTCAGCGCACCGAGCTTCGGTGTCTGCCGACCGTCGACGATGTGCTTGAAGGCCTGTACTCCGATCGCTCCGCGGCTGAGCGGCAGGATCGTCTGATCGTGGAACTTCCGCGGGGAGATATGAATGCGCGGATCGCCGATCGGCGGAGTCCCCACAAGCTCATCGAGCGGGAGCCCATAGACCCCAGCCAGCGGCAGCAGCAGCTCCAAACTCGGCTTGCGCTTCCCGGATTCCAGGCGCGACAGTGTGCTCGTCGACATTCCGGCAAGCTCAGCCACCTCGTCGAGGGTGCGCCCCTGCTCCTGCCGCAGCCCTCGCAGGCGAGCGCCGACACCCGCCAAAGACTGCCGGATAGCCTCCTGCGCCTCAACCGGGGCGGACCCATCGGAGAGGATCTCCGACATCCGACCCGTCGCATGAGCGGCGCGCTCCCCTGACTCTCTTGGCTCTTCCATGCCCTCAGCATGACACAATTTGCTGTTTCTGCAAACACGTTTGCACTTTTATACGGGCTAGGAACACACTCGAATAGACGCCGACCATCCATCAGCACACAGGAGAATCATGACCACCCAAACTGCACCCGTAAACTCCCAGCCAACTGCGCCCGACTCGTCGGCCGAATCCGCGCAGGATTCCTTCGATGTCGCCGTCATCGGCGGTGGGGCAGGCGGCCTCGCCGCATCGATCGCCCTGGCCAGGTCTCTGCGATCCGTCGTCGTCATCGACGCAGGCCAGCTGCGCAATTCCTCAAGCGCACACGCGCACAACGTCCTCGGCCACGAAGGCATCAGGCCCCAGGATCTCGTGGCGAAAGGCCGCGCCGAGGCCAAAGAGTACGGCGTTGCCTTCATCGATGCGACCGTGCAGCAAGCACGCACGATCGATTCGGAACCCCACCCCGCCAAGGCGGCTCCGCGGTATCGATTCGAACTGACCACCTCGGCGGGGGTCGATGTCAGGGTCCGACGCATCATCATCGCCACCGGTTTGAGCGACGAACTTCCGGACATCCCGGGTCTCGCGGAAGGCTGGGGCGACTCCGTCCTGCACTGCCCCTACTGCCACGGCTTCGAGGTGCGCGGACAGCGCATCGGGGTCATCGGCACAACGGCCATGTCATACCACCAGGCGATGCTGTTCTCCCAGCTCAGCGACCACGTCAGCTTCATCCGGCACAACGCTCCCGCCCCTGATTCCGAACAGACGGCAATGCTCGATACGCTCGGCATCGAGTTCATCGATTCCACCGTCACCGAGGTGGCCCGCACCGAGTCCGACACCGTCGTTTCACTGGCGGCCGCCGAATCCGCGGACGGAGCGGAATCGCTTACCTTCGATGCGCTCACCGTCGGTGCGTATGGTCGAGCAAATGCCGACCTGTTCGCCCAGCTCGGAGGCGAGGTCGTCGCTCACCCGAGCGGGATGGGCACCTATATTCCGACGCAGATGGCAGGGCAGACCGATGTGCCCGGCGTCTGGGCGGTCGGCAACAGCGCAGACGTGTCGGCGATGGTCGTGGCCAGCACAGCCAGCGGGGTGATGGCCGGCGCTCATGTCAACGCCGATCTCATCATGGAGCGGCTCCGCTGAGACGTGCGTGCGGCGGGTGCATGACAGCCCAGCGAGGCGGGTTGCGTGTGCGCTGCGGTCAAGCCCTCAGTGCGCGGCTTTGACGCACAGTACCGGGGCTTCGGCGTCGAGGATGACCTTCTGAATCGTCGACCCGAGCAGAAACTTCCCGACCGGGGTGCGCTTCCGGGTTCCGAGCACGATCAGTTCGGCTCCCACCTCGTTGGCGGTGTCGAGGATCTGTTCGGCCGGGTCGTACTCGCTGCCCAAGGTCAGTACGCGGAATTCGACGTCCGCCGTGGTCAGGTAGTTGTTGACCGATTTGAGCTCCCCTTCGCCGAGGCGGTAGGAGTCGCTGCGCTGCGCCGACCGTGACGCATTGACGACGACGAGCTCCTTGCCGTCCTTCTTCGCCTGCGCGATGCCGGCATCGAGAGCAGCGTGTCCGGCGGGATTGTTGACGTAACCGACAAGTACTGTCATTTTTCACCTTCGTTGGATTGAGCTGTACAGATCCGAGCGCGCAGGTCGGGAACCCACAGTCCCAGCATATCGAGCGATGCAGACATGGGTCGGCGAGCGGCCCCGGCTGCGCCGCCTCGGCGAGGGGATGAGCTCACGACAGCTCTTCGGGATTGCGGAATCGGGTGCTCGTGCCCTTCGTCGAACGGTTCCAGAACCAGGTCACGGCCCACAGGACGACACCGATGCCGACGAGCGCCGCCGCGATCTGATACTGGATGAGCTCATCGAGACGGGCCCACGGACCAACGAGGAACACGCAGGTGATGACTCCGATCCACGGCAGAATCGTCGGTGCCTTGAAGTGTTCGGCATTGCCGGACTTGTCCTTGCGCAGGATGAGCACAGCGACGTTGACGACGGCGAACACTGCCAACAGCAGCAGCGAGGTGGTGCCGCCCAGGGACGCGGTCACCGTCTCGGGCAGGATCGTGGACACGAAGAAGATGAGCGCGAAGGCGATCAGCGTCGTGAAGATGATCGACACCCACGGCGAGCGGCGTCCGGCCAAGACCTTCGCGAACACGGGCGGGAGCACGTTCTGCTTGGCCATTCCGTAGAGCAGACGGCTGGCCATGAGCATGTTGATCAGGGCCGAGTTCGCAACGGCGAACATCGTCATGAATGGGAAGATCGTATCGATCGGCAGGCCCGGAGCACCCTCCCGGACGACCTCGAGCAGCGGCGTCTCGCTCTCGGTGAGCACGCCGATGGGCACTGCTGCGACGGTGACCAGGGAGACGAGGACGTAGATGATGCCGGTGATCGTCAGACCAGAGAGCATGATCTTCGGGAAGATCCGCGGATCCTTCGTCTCCTCGACCATGTTGACCGAATCCTCGAAACCGACCATGGAGAAGAAGGCGAGCGCAGTGGCACCGGTGACCGCGAGGAAGACGCTCTTGTCGCCCTCGGTCTCGAAGATCATCACGCGTGAGAAGTCGGCGTCACCCGAACCGAGTGCGAAGAAGCCGACGACGATGACCAGCAGCAGACCGCTCAGCTCGATGAGAGTGAGGACGACGTTGAACCATACGCTCTCGCCGACTCCGCGGAGGTTGATGAGCGCGATGAGGGTGAGGAACGCCAGCGCAATCCACATCACCCCTGTGCCGGAGACGTCCCAACCGAAACCGGCCACGAGGTTCGCCGCGAAGACATTCGACGCCGTCGATGCCGAGGTGATTCCGGAGCTGAGGACGGCGAAGGCGACGAGGAACGTCACGAAGTGGATTCCGAACGCCTTGTGCGTATAGAGCGCGGCACCCGCGGCCTGCGGATACTTCGTCACGAGTTCCATATAGGAGAAGGCGGTGATCAGCGCGATGAGGAAGGCGAGGATCACCGGTGCCCAACCGGCACCGCCGACCTGCCCGGCCACCTTGCCGGTCAGTGCATAGACGCCGGTTCCGAGGATGTCACCGACGATGAACAGAAGCAGCAGCTTCGGCCCCATGACCCGCTTGAGGGTCTCGGGCTGGTGTCCGTCACCGGGGTCGATTGTCGTCGTGGGTTCTTTGTCGCTCACGATTCCTCCGTGTCCAATGCGGCGGCTGTGCCGCATACCTGGCAACCCTGACTGTGGTCAGAGCCTCGCCTAGTATGCCTCAGTCACGAGCCTGACACACAAGCTTCAGTTCCGAACCACCGTGAGAAACGCGGAGAACAGGGCCTTCGAATCACGTTCGCTCTCCGGCCCGAGCTCCATCGCTTCTTCCAACAGGGTATCTTTATCGAACCCCAAAGTCTGCAGTTTCTCCGCATCCCAGCGCTCGATGTTCGCCCGCGTCGACTCCGGGTGGAACTGCGTCCCCCACGCCCTGCCGACCCGGAACGCCTGGAATTCGCAGGCCTCGCTCCTGGCGAGCAGGGTCGCCTCCTCGGGGAGGGCGACGATGCGGTCGACATGGCTTTCGACGAACGAGGTCCGTGGCCGGATCGCGGAGAACACCGGGTCCGCGGCCGCCTCGGCGGTGGTGTCGATCCGCGTGTATCCCTTCTCCGGCGCCCCGGTCCGAGCCTGCACATCGCCCCCGATGACGTGGGCGACGAGCTGCCCGCCGAGGCAGATCCCGAACTGCGGCAGATCCGTGGCCAGGGCATGGCGGACGAGTTCGGCCTCATCGGCCAACCACGGGGCCCGGTCCGTCTCATCGGGCATGTACCCGCCGCCGAGCATGATGAGCCCGTCATAGCCATCGAGCTCCGAGGGCCCGGGCAGGGGTGAGACCCCGCCGATGCGCAGATCGAACTCGACGTTCTCGCTGATCATCCACCGTGTCAGCAGCCCCGGCTGGGACTCGATGTCATTGACGATGACGAGCAGCCGCGTCATGATTCCGCCCCCGCCGAGGCGGCCGAACCATTGCCTGCGGACCCGACGTTGCCGCCGCCGTTCACCGTCGCCGAGGCGGCCGTGCCGTTGGCCGCGGAACCGGCGTTGGCCGCGGACGGTGCGTCGACCGCCGAGCCGAGGAACGCCGTGTACGCATCCTCGTGCGCGTCGAGGACGCGCATCGCATTGTCGAAGCCGATCTTGCGCAGGTCGGTCTGCGACCAGCCGCGCGAGGCGAGCTCGGCGAACAGGTTCGGATACTGGCCGGCATCACCGAGTCCGGTCGGCAGCTCATCGACTCCGCAGATGTCGCCGCCCAGTCCGATGTGGTCGATGCCGATCCGTTCGCGAACGTAATCGCAGTGGTCGGCGACCTGGACCACGGTCACCTCGGGGGCGGTTCCCTGTTCTCCGGCGTCGACCCATTCGCGGCGGGCGTTCGAGACGAACGAGGGCACGAACGTCATCATCGCCACTCCCCCGTTGTCGGGCACGCGGTCCAAGACGTCGTCCGGGATGTTGCGCGGGTGCGGGTTGAGACCGTACGCGCAGGAGTGGGTGAAGAGGACCGGCAGGGTGCTCTGGTCCAGCGACTGGTGCATGACGGTGGGCGCGACGTGGGAGAGGTCGAGGATCATGCCGATCCGGTTCATCTCCGCCACGACCTCACGTCCGAAGACGCTCAAGCCGCCGTGGACCGGTTCGTCCGTGGCCGAGTCGGCCCAGGAATGAGTGGTCGACCACGTCAGAGTCATATAGCGGGCCCCGGCGCGGGCGTACGACCGCAGCACGGCGAGGGATTCGTCGATCTGCTGACCGCCTTCGACGCCCATGAGGGAGGCGACCTTGCCGGCTGCGCGAGCCGCACGGACGTCGGCGGCGGTGCGGGCGAAGGCAAGTCGTTCGGGGTAGGCGGTGACGACACGCTGGACCGCGTCGATCTGCTCCCATGTGGCCTTGATCGCGTCGGCGCCGGTGATCGAGGAATGAACGTAGACGGACCAGTACTGCGCGGCCACGTGTCCGGCCGCCAGCTGATCCATCGTGGTGAACGGCGAGACGGCCGGGTCGTTGAGCCCCTCCACGCTGTAGTCGCGTTCCTCGCGCAGGTACCAGGCGAGGTCGTTGTGTCCGTCGAAGACGTCGACGGCGGGTGCGGATGCTGCGTCTGGTGCGGATTCGGTGCCGGGTCCGGCTGCGGAGGCTGTGTTGGGTGCGGTCATGGTCGGGTCCTTCCGGTCGGGCGGATTGGGTCGGTGCAGGGGTGCACGCACGGAACGGTACTCCCGCGATGGGGAGGTCGGCCGCCTCGGCGAGGTGGGGTCGGTTCGTTCATCATGCCAGCCCGGACAGGATCTGGGCCGACCACAGGCCGAGGAACGTGCCGAGGAACGTTCCCATCAGCGCGAACAGCACACCGACGGGGACGAGCTGTCGGTTGAAGGCTCCCGCAACGACCGGCGCCGAGGCGATTCCGCCGATGTTCGCGGTGCTGGCCACGGCGATGCTGAAGAGCTCGGTGCGGGTGAGCTTGGCGTAGATGAGCATGATGGCGATGTGGACGACGAGGACGATGATGCCCGCCACCAGATAGAGCGGCGCTTCGGCCAGGGAGGTGAAGTCCGAGCCCGAGGCGATGATGCCGATGATGAGGTAGAGCAGGATCGTCGCGAGCTCATTGGATCCGGCGGTCCTGCCGAACCGAGTCGATCCGATGGCCAGCCCGAGGACGCTGACGATGAGGATTGTCCACGCCGTACCGTCGATGACCGCTCCGACCTCGGGCAGCAGTTCGCCGAGGCGGATCGCCAGGGCCGAGGCCAGCAGTGCGAATCCGATGAGTCCGAAGATCGACGACAGCGTCATCGGCTTCTCCTCCTCGGCCGAGACTCTGTCGGTGAAATCGAGCTTCGACATATCGGCCTTCGTCCACTTGTCGAACTTGTCGGAGACTGTGACGGAGGAGAAGATGAGCAGCAGCCAGAAGGAGTAGAGCACCGTGTCGACGATGAGGACGTAGCCGAACACGTTCTCGGGTGCCTGGAGGACCTCCTGCACCGCGACCATGTTCGCCGAACCACCCGTCCACGAGGCGTTGAGAGCGCCGAGGGCCTTCCACGCTTCCGGGTCGAGGCTGGAGTGCAGGATGAGGTAGCTGATGATGAAGCCGATGATGATGCTCGCCGCGGTCACCGCAAAGGTGAGCAGCAGTTTGGGCCCGAGCTTGATGATCTGCCGGATATCGCACTTGAACAGCATGAGCAGGATCATCGCGGGCAGCATCACCTCGCGCAGGGTGTCGCCGACCGCGGTGATGTCTCCACCGTCGTGGTCGAAGACGCCGAACGTGTTGAGCAGCGCCGCCACGATGTAGAGGATGACGAAGCCGGGCACATATTTGAAGAGCTTGAAGCGCCCGCTCCGGTCCGCGACGACGAGCGCTGCGGAAATCGCCAGAAGCAGGCTGATGAATAGAAAACCGTCCGTGATCACTAACGACACTTCCTCATTGAATACGTCCATCCCGGCAGAGGCAGAGCCGACGGTGCCGCAGCTGGCTGCGCCGCACGGCGCGGATGGCAGCAGCACCGGTTGGGCCAGTGGCAGAGCCACGGGGGCGGCACCGAGGATGCCTCCGGGATGGAGCAATGTGCAGTTGTCGATCGGATCCGGTCCGGTGAGGGCCCGGGCAATCGGGGTGGTCGAAGGCGCTGCCTAAGCGGTGACCTCGCGGTACTTCTTCGCGGCGTTGTTCACTGCTGTGATCAGCGCCTTCTGCGAGGATCCGTGGTAGCGGCGCTGGATGCGCTCTATCAGTCGACCAGGGTCCGTGATGTCGGCATCGACGAACAGGCTCCGAATGAAGTTCCGGGTCAGAGCCAACGTCGCCGTGCAGTCCACATCGAGGATTCGGTGGGTGTCCGGCTGGATCTCGAATGCCACGTAGAACAGACCGAACTGGTTGGTGATCGGGTTGTTCGACGGAGCCTTCGCTTCGCCTGTGAGGTAGATCGTATCGGACATCGCCCACCAGACTACCCCACGGCTCTCGGCGCCAATTCGCGCTCGGGCTCAGAGGAACCGGTGGATCGCGTTGCCGGCCTGCCGCATGATCGGCATGACGTCGACGACGCGGTCGGTGCCCGGTTCCCAGTTCGCGAACACCGCATAGGCGACGCGACGCGTAGGCGTCATCACGGTCCCGGCATCGGCCCGGATCGTCCCGTTCGTGCCGGTCTTGTTCCACACCCACACGTCCCGCTGGTAGTTGTAGTGAGCGAGCGGGTCCAGATCGAACGCCGAGGCGACCATCGAGGTGTCCGCGCCGGCTCCCAACCAGCGCCGGAAGACCTCGTTCGTCGACTCGTCCCAGAATTCGTCCTTGGCGTGCCTGGCCATGAAATCACTGAGCTCCGCGGCCGTGCCCGTCGACAGTGTCCGCGGCGCTTTGGCCGGGCGCGGCCAGCGCAGAAAGTCGTGCAGACCCGAGTTCCTGTACCCGAGCTTCTCCACCTGATCCGCAACATTCTCCAGCCCGACCCTGCGGATGAGCACGTTCGTGGCGAAGTTGTCGCTGAACGCCCCGATGAGCAGAGCGACGTCGAAGATGCTCAGATCGTCCTGCTCCATGAGGTACCAGATCCCCGATTCGTCGACCCTCTCCGAAGGCCGCCGATGCAGGCGTTCCTCCAGGCCAAGCGTGCCGTCCTTGTACATCTGCAAGGCAGTGTGGAGGAGGAAGACCTTGCCCATGCTGGCGGTGTCGAGTTCGTCGTTCTCATTGTGGGCGAACACCCGTTCCCCACTGTCGACGTCGAAGGCCAGAGCGCTGAATCGCACTCCGGGCAGTCCATCGAATTTCAGTTCGCTCATCAGCGTGCTCCTGTCAGTCTCGTTTCGTTCATGTCTGCGCGCCCGCGATTCGTTCGCCTCACCGAGCCGGGCCATCGGCACGTGGTCGGCACCATCATGCCTGCCCACCCGCGTGATCCACCCACAGCCGCGGCCGTTCCCCGGGCTCCGCCTTGAGCGTGACGTCGACGCCGAGTGGGGCGCTCGGCGCATCGGGATCGTGGCCGAAGCCCATCTCAGACACGATCGGGATTCCCAGACCGCCGAGGTAGTCGATCATCAGCGCCTCCACCTCGTGGACGGGCGCGCAGTCCTCCCACGAGCCGAGCACCACCGCATCCGCCGAGGTGAACCACCCGCCGCGGACCAGCTGCACCATGAGATTGTCGAGCCGGTACAGCTCCTCGTCGACGTCTTCGAGCATGAGGATGCTCGGACCCCGATGCTCGCGTCGTTCCCGCACGTCGATGAGCTCGGGACTGCCCATCCCCGCGGCGATGAGACTGAGATTTCCCCCGCCGAGGCGGCCCCTCGCCGACCCAGGAACCAACGTCTGCGCCCGGCTGAGCGGGCGGGTCGCAGCGGTCTGCTCCGCCGCAGCGGTGCCCTCCGTCGTACGGTCCTGAGTGGTCGAAATGGTCACGTCCTCTGCGGGGAAGCCGAGTTCGCGACCGCCCCAGGGATGGAACAGCCACGAGGCCACCTCGTCGGGGACGACCGTCGAGTTCTTGAACGGGTCATTGCCGACCATCGGGCAGAACAGAGTCGCGACGCCGAGGTGGTGTTCCCAGGCCTGGTGGAGTGCGGTGATGTCCGAGGAGCCGGTGAGCAGCTTGGGACGGCCGTCGCGGCGCAGCATGTGCCGGCGCATGAGGTCGAAGTCGATGCCGTCGAGCAGGCGCATGGCTCCGAAGCCGCCACGCAACGCGATCACCGCATCCGTGTCCGGATCGCACCACGCGTCGACGAGGTCGGACCGGCGCTCGGCATCAGTGCCGGCCAGGTACTTCACCCGCGGGTGCCGGCTGCGGACGTTGGCCCCCAGCACGACGTCGAAGCCCCAGGATTCCAGCTGGGCGATGGCTCGCTGCAGCGATTCCTCGTCGGTGGGCCCGGACGGCGCGATGAGGCGAACGGTGTCACCGGGCGCCAGCGGTGCAGACTCGAGATATGGGCTCGACTTACTCATTCCTCACCAGACTCTGACTTCCCAGTCGGGGAACCGCGGCGAGCAGCTCCTGCGTGTACTCGTGCTGCGGATCGGACAGCACCCTGTCGACCTCACCGTATTCGACGATCTCCCCTCTCTTCATCACCGCCACCGTATCCGCGATGTTCCAGGCCAGGCCGAGGTCGTGGGTGATGATGAGCGCACTCATCCCGAAGTTCTTCTTCAGCGCGAGGAACAGCGACAGGATCTCCCCGCGCACCGAGGCGTCCAGCGACGCCACGGGTTCATCGGCGATGAGCACCTGCGGGTCGAGAGCCAGTGCGCCGGCGATGACGACGCGCTGCCGCTGTCCGCCGGAGAGCTCCTGCGGAATCGACTCGAGGTAGTCCTCGGCCGGGGTGAGCTCGGCGGCTTCGAGCGCGCCGATGACCCTCTCGTACTCCCGGTCCTTGATTCCCTGCACCTTCAAGCCCTCGACCACGGCCTCGTACACGCTGCGTTTGGGATTGAGCGATCCGGCCGGGTCCTGCAGAATCATCTGCACCTTCTGCCGAAATGCTCGCAGCTCCTTCGCCTTCTTCGGCAGAGCCTTGCCCGCGAACGACAGCTGCGAACCCGCTTCCACCTCCTGCAGACCGAGCAGCGACCGTGCCAGAGTCGTCTTCCCCGAGCCGGACTGGCCGACGACGGCGAGGATCTCCGCCTTCCGCAGCTGCAGGTCCACACCGCGCACCGCACGTTCACGACCCCGCCGGGTGTCGAAGGAGACGCTGAGATCCTTCGCCTCGAGCACCACCTCATCCGTCATGGTGAACGGTTCGGCCCGGACCACCTCGGCGGGTTTGAGTGTTCGGGGATTCAGCCGGGATTCGGGGTCCCCGATCTGCGGAAACGCACCGGCCAGCTGCTTCGTGTAGTCCTCCTGCGGAGACAGGCACACTTCGTCGCTCGGTCCGTATTCGACGAGGCGGCCGTGACGCATGATCGCGAGTTTCGCGCACACGGCCGAGAGCACGGCGAGATCGTGGCTGATCATCAGCAGCGAGATCCCGCGTTCGGCGACGAGGCGGGCCAGGCCGGACAGGATCTGCTTCTGCACGATGACGTCGAGAGCCGTCGTCGGTTCGTCGGCGATGATGATATCGGGCTCGCAGGCGAGCGCCATGGCGATCATGATGCGCTGCTTCTGCCCGCCGGAGAGCTCGTGCGGATACGCAGTCGACTTCGCCGCCTCGAGGTTGACCTCGGCGAGGAGTTCGAACATCCGGTCGCGGCGCTTCTGCGGGGTCGTCCACGTGCCCTTCGAGTGATGTTCGAGGGCTTCGATGATCTGACTACCGACCTCGCGGACGGGGTTGAGAGAGTGCAAGGCGCCTTGGAACACGATCGAGGCCTGCGCCCACCGGACCGCGCGGATCTGGCCGAAGCTCAGCTCCCGGATGTCCTGCCCGCCGAGGAGGACCCGACCGTCGAGGCGCGCGGACTTCGGCAGCAGGCGCAGAGCCGACATGATCAGGGTCGACTTCCCCGACCCGGACTCCCCCGCGATGCCCAGAGTGGCACCGGCGGGCAGGTCGAGGCTGACGTCTTCCACGGCGACGACGTCGCCGCGGTCGGATGAGGAGCGGTAGGTGATCGAGACGTTCTCGAATTGCAGATCGGTCATCAGCGGCTCCTCAGGGCAGGGTTGATGATGGCCTCGAATGCGCGCCCGACCATCGTGAAGGCGAGCACGACGAGCAGGATCGCGATGCCCGGGGTGAGCACGTACCACCAGTAGCCGGAGGTCGCCGCGGACACGTCCATCGAGTTCTTCAGGATCGTGCCCCACGATTCCTTCGACGTGTCCCCGAGGCCGAGGAACGACAGCGTCGATTCGGCGATGATCGCCCCACCGACGGTCAGCGTCGTGTTCGCGAGCACGAGCGGCATCACCGCCGGCAGCAGGTGCCGGAACAGGATATGGGAATGACCGGCACCGAGGATGCGCGCCCTTTCGATGTAGAGCCGAGATTCGACGCTCAACGTCTGCGAGCGCACGATCCGTGCGGTCGACGCCCATGAGGTCAGTCCGATGGCGACGACGATCGTGAAGACACCGCGCTCGAGCACGGAGGACAGCACGATCGCGAGAAGCAGGGACGGCAGGACGATGAAGAAGTCGACGATGCGCATGATGATGCCGCCGAACAGTCCCGTGAAGTGACCTGCGGCCAGGCCCATGATGGTGCCGATGATCATCGACATGACGGTCGCTGCGACGCCGACGAGGATCGACACGCGCGCTCCCCAGAGGATGCGCACCCACAGCTCCCGTCCCAGGTCATCGGTGCCCAAGGGGTGGTCGAGGCTCGGCGGGGCATAGCGCGGCACGTCGAGCTGCTTCGTGACGTCGAGCATCGAGGCCGGGGCGATGAGCGGTGCGGCGATCGCGATGACGATGAAGAAGAGGAGCACGACGGCGCCGATGAGCGCCGGGACGTCGGAGCGGAAGAGCGCCCAGTTCTTCTTCGCGTTGTTCAGGCGGCGTTCGCGCACGAGCTTCGCGCCGTCGACGACGGGGGTGAATCCCCGTGTCTCCGAACCACGCGGATTCGGTTCGTTCGATGAGGGGCCGGGGACCGCCTCGGCGGGGGTGTTCGCGCTCATCAGGCCCTCCTGACGCGGGGATCGAGGAATCGGTAGACGATGTCGGCGGCGAGGTTCATCACGATGATGATCGCCGAGAACACGACGAAGGTGCCCTGCAGCAGCGGCAGGTCGGGGCCGCGGATGGCCTCGAAGGTGAGTTTGCCCAACCCCGGCCACGAGAACACGGCTTCGACGGTGACGGCGCCGGCGATGAGCCCGCCGATGTGGAGGAAGACGACGGTGACGGTCGGCAGCAGCGCATTCGGCACGGCGTGACGGCGGCGGACCTCATCCTCGGTGAGTCCTTTTGCGCGGGCGGTCGTGAGGTAGTCCTCGTTCATCTCCTCGAGCAGGGAGGCGCGCATGATCATGAGGAACTGCGCATAGACGACTGCGACGAGCGAGACGACGGGGAGGATGAGGTGTTTGATGACGTCGATGATTCCGGCCGGTGACCACGGGTCGAGGCCGGGGGTGATCATGCCGCCGGTGGGCAGCCATTGGAGGGTGCCGCCGAAGATCATGAGCAGGATGAGGCCGAGCCAGAACGTCGGCACGGACCAGAAGATCAGCGAGGTCGAGGACGCGAGCTTGTCGAACAGGGTGTTGCGGCGCCAGGCCGAGATCTGTCCGAGCCACAGGCCCAGGACGATGGCGATGACGGCCGCGGTGGCGGTGAGCAGCAGCGTCGGGCCGAGGTATTCGCCGATGAGCGAGGACACGGATTTCCGGTACACGTAGGACTCGCCGAGGTCGCCGGTGACGATGCCGACGAGGTAGTCCCAGAACTGGACGATCACGGGTTTGTCGAGTCCGTATTGGCTGCGCAGTTCGGCGATCTGCGCCGGCGACATCGGCCGTTCCTTCGCGATCTTGAGCACGGGATCGCCGGGCAGCATCCGGAAGGCGAAGAAGCCGAGCACGATGACGAGGACCATCGAGGTCGCGGCCCCGCCGAGCTTGCGCAGGAAGTAACGGGCGAACGATCCGCCGGCCGGTGGTTCGTCCATATCGACGGTGGCGGGGTTCGCGTCGGCGGGGTTCGCCGGGTCGGCGGGGTTCGCGTCGGCGGTTGCCGCGGATCCCTTCGCCGAGGCGGGGCTGGGGTTCGTGGGGTCGGTGCCCGGGTTCGCCGTGCCCGGTCCTCGGTCAGGGCGATCCCCGGACTGGGGATCGTGGGTGGGTGTGCTCACTGTGGTGCTCCAGGTGGTGGGGACGGGACCGTGGGCCCGGGTGCCGCAGGTGGTGCGGACTGGCCCGTGAGTCCGGGTGCCGCAGGTGGTGCGGACTGGCCCGCGGGTCCGGGTGCCGCAGGTGGTGCGGATGGTGCGGCACCCGGACTGTGGGTGTGGGGACTATTCGCGGTCGTCGGACTTCTTGCGACGGCTGAGCAGCCAGCCGCCTCCGCCCAGGACGACGATGACCGCTGCCGCGATGCCGATCCACCCTCCTGCGCCCATTCCGCCGCCGGTGGCTTCCTCTTCGCTGACGGGTTCGACCGAGGAATATCCCCAGTAGCCGACCTGGTTGGCGATGGCACCGCCGTCGCTGGGCTGTTTGGTGAAGTTGTCGAACCGGTCGGAGCGGTAGGCCTCGAGCTGGTTCGGGTACCACAGCGTCACCGAGGGGGCTTCCTCGTAGTGGATGGCCTGGGCCTTCTGCACGAGGTCCTGACGCTTGGCCTGGTCGAGCTCGACGTGCTGAGCCTGATAGAGCTTGTCGAATTCCTTGTTGCACCAGCCGTCCTGGCTGGTGCCGCCGTTGCCGTCGGCGTCGGGGCGCTGACCGCAGGTGTTGATGCTCAGCTGGTAGTCGGGATCGGGATTGATCGACCAGCCGGAGAAGTACATATCGTAGTCGCCCTTGGTGGTGCGTTCGGACACCGTGTCGACGTCAGAGGACTCGTTCTTCAGGTCGATGCCGATGTCCTTCATCCACGGTTTGAGGAACTTCGCGGTGCTCTGTTCGATCGGCGCGTCGGCGTCGGTGAGGAAGCGCAGCTGCAGCTTCTCACCGTCCTTCTCGCGGATGCCGCCGGATCCTTCCTTCCAGCCGGCGTCGTCGAGGAGCTTCTTCGCCTCGGCCACGTCGAATCCGCTGATGACGGAGTTGTCGGACTTGAGTGCCCAGTCCGGGTAGACGGCAGGAATGAAGCTCGTGGCCGGCTGCGCATAGTCCTGCATGACCTGTTTGCGCAGGGTCTCGGTGTCAATGCCGGCGCGGATTGCCTGGCGGACCTTCTTGTCCTTCAGCGCCTCATTGCCGGTGCCGAATTCCTTGCCCTTGGCGTCGGCGACGCCCGGGTTGATGGAGATTCCATTGAAGCGGCGGCCGTTGCCGTCGTTGAGTTCGACGTTGTCCGCGTTCTCCAGCGCCGTGAACTGGTCGGGGCTGAGCCCGGTGATGAAGTCGACTTCGCCGGAGCGGATCGCCTGCACCTGCGCATCTGAGTTCGTGTAGTAGCGGTACTGGATCTCGTCGAGCTTCGGCTTGCCGCGCCAGAAGTTCGGGTTCGCCTTGAGCGTGATCGACTTGTTCGCCTCGTAGCTCTCGAGCTGGAAGGGTCCCGAGCCGACGGACTTCTCATCGTTCTTGAATTCGCCGGGCTTGTCGATCTTCGACCAGACGTGCTCGGGCACGACGGGGATCTCTTGGCCGGGGTTGTTCGCCTGCGGCTTCTTCAGAGTGATCTTGACGGTGCCGTCGTCGGGGGCCTCGACCTTGTCGAAGTTTTCGACGAGGCTGCCGTTGGCCACCGCCATCTCTTCCTTCTCCATCATCTGGTTGTAGGTCCAGGCGACGTCTTTCGAGGTCAGCGGTTCACCGTCGGACCATTTCATGTCCGGACGGATCGTGTAGGTCCAGACCTTGCCCTCGGAGTCCGTGTTCCATTCGGTGGCGAGTCCCTCGGTGATCGAACCGTCCTTGGCGTCGTTGGCCACGAGGTTCTCGTACATGTACCGGAAGGTGTTCGTCGGCACGAGGTAGAAGGACGTGAACGGGTTGAAGGAGTCGATGAAACCGTCGGTGGCGATCCGCAGCACGTTCTCGGAGGCCGGAGCCTCCGAGGTGGCGGCCTGCGCCGGGGAGGTGGCCATCGATCCGGCAAGGGCGAGTGCTGCGACGCCGGCCAGGCACCGTTGCCAGCCTCTGCGCAGTGAGTGTGAAGTGAACATCTTCGTCTTTCTTCTCGTGCGGTGATTCACTTGTCCTCCCCTGACCCGGGTGAATCGGGGTGTTCTCCCGGGTCAGAGCAGATGTGTTCTCCATCACTCTACGTTCGAAGTGACGTGAAAACGGCACAACAACACACAAATATGCCAGCCGGTCACTGTGCAGATGCCACAGGCGACTCGAAATCAGCTGCCGTGGGCGAGGGGGTCGGCAGCGGTTTCGCGATCGTCCGGGTTCAGCGCACGTCCGTCCGGGCTCAGCGCGCGGCTCGCCGGGCTCAGCCCGCGGTTCGCCGGGCTCAGCCCGCGGTTCGCCGGGCTCGGTGGGCGCAGTTCGGTCTCGCCCGCCTCGGCGAGGATCTCAGCGATCGTCTGCCCGCGGCGGATGATGCTGAACTCGATGCCGCCGTCGGGAGCAGTGCGGTAGCCGAAGATCGGCACCCGCGGGAGCAGATTATAGGAGAACGGATTCGAGAAGTAATAGGCACCTGTCTCGGGCACGGCGACGAGGTCACCCGCGTCGAGACGCGGCAGCATCCGATCCCGGGCCAGGAGGTCGCCGGAGAAGCAGGCGGGTCCGGCGACGTCGGTCGGGACGACCTCGGTGTCGGCTTCTTCGGCGGTCTTGGGGTTCCCGTCCGGGGTGAACGGCAGGATCCGCAGGGGCCAGTCGTTCGGGGCATAAGCGGTGCGGGTGGCGACTTGGACGCCGGCCTGGGTCATGACGATGCGGCGCCCGCCGGTGGTCTTCGCGTATTCGACGCGGGTGAGGATGGTGCCGGCCTTGGCGAGGAGGGCGCGGCCGAATTCGGTGACGATGTCGAAGCCGAACAGGCCCGGCACCTCCTCCTCGAGCACCGAGCGGTAGTCGGCGAAGGTCGGGGTGATGTCCTCACCGTCGAAGTTCACCGACAGTCCCCCGCCGATGTCGATGCGCGTGATCCGCCTGGTCGAGGCACGGGAGTTGATCTCCTCGGCGAGGTCGACGGCGGCGCGGATTCCGACGGCGGCCTTGTCGAGGCTGATGCCCTGCGAGCCGGAGTGGACGTGGATCTGGCTCAGCCATGGGCGAGCGAGGTAGGCCTCGATGAGGGCCTCGCGGGCACCCGGGTCGGCGAGGCCGATACCGAATTTCGAGGTTTCGGTGGCGGTGCTCAAGGCGCCGATCGCGCCCGTGCCCGACTGCGGATTGATGCGGATTCCGATCTTCGCCGAGGCGGGCGCGGCGTCTGTGACGGCCGTGCTGTTCCGATCCGCCAGGATCGTGTCGAGGCGGGAGAGTTCGTCGAAGTTGTCGACATTGATCGAGACGCCGAGGTCGACGGCCCGGCACAGTTCGGCCCAGGTCTTGGCCGGGGAGTCGAAGACGATGCGGTCGGGTGCGAACCCGGCCGAGAGGGCGAGTTCGAGTTCGCCGGGGCTGGCGACCTCGCAGCCGGCTCCCGCCTCGGCGAACCGGCGCAGCAACGACGGCAGCGGCACCGCCTTGCACGCCACTGCGTGGAGCACCTCGCGATCTGATGCGAATGCCGAGGTCAGCCGGTCGAAGGCGGTGTCGACCCAATCAAGATCCATGAGTCCGAGCACAGCCGCCTCATCGGTCAGCGCCGGGACGGAGTCCGATTGCGCGGAAGCGTTTGCCGGCAGTGTGGGCACCGAATCCGATTGTGCAGGAGCCGAATCCGACTGCGCGGAGGCATGTGCCGACTGTGCCTGAGCGGCTGCGCTGTGAGGCGACACGCTGTTCTCCGCGATCGTTCGGATTGCTCGGGCGCGACGGTTCGGAATCGCATGATGATGACTGGGCATAACGTCCTTCGTTCGAGATCTGTTGTCACTTTAGGACGGCTGACCTCGAAGAACGCACGATAATTCGCCAATGTTCGCGGGGGCTGATTGTAGGTTTCTCACGACCGGTCGTGAGCGAGCACGGAGAGTTCGAGCCAGAGCCGCTCGGCCGGTTCCGCCGTTGAGAGTCCGGTGATCTCCTCGATGCGGCCGAGACGGTGTCGCAGCGAATTCGTGTGCACATGAAGTCGGCGAGATGCCTCGGCCGAGTTGCCGACCGTGGCGAAGTAGACGCGCAGGGTCTCGAGCAGGCTGCCGTTGTGCTGAGAGTCGTGAGCTGCCAGTGCCTGCGCCGGACGGAGTACTCCTGCGCCCGACTGAGCCCGCTGGCCGGTGGGTGCTCGTCCGTCGGCCGGTCCGGGCCCTCCGCCGATCACGCGCTCATCTGCGGCCAGCAGCGTATCGGCGACCTGCAGACCCACGACCCTCGCTGCCACGTCGCGGATGGTCGCCCCGACGATTCGGCCGTGAGTACTCGGACTTGCGCGCGTAACCGAACTCTTCTGTGGGGTCGGGTCCACGTCCTCGTCGTCCGCGCCAGGCCCCGCCTCGGTGACAGCCTGCACGGCGTCGACGACGTATGCGGCTTCGGTCCACGACCGGTGCACGGCATCGAGGCGGTCGACCGGGGTGCCGACTCCGAAGCACAGGGTCTCCGACTTCGGCAGGGACCTGCGCAGAGCGGCGATGACGTGATCGCGCACCTGTTCGGCGTTCATCGGCTCGCTCATCTGCACCAATGCCGCGAGGTGGACCCGCTCCCCGGTTCCGGATCGACCCATGCTGACATCTGCCGGGCCGACAGGGACAGAACCATGTCCGGCGTGTGCGGCACCGGCAGAGCTCACGTGCGCGAGGACGGCATCGGCGAAGGCGGCCCGCAGATGGAACCGCAGGACGGGCTCTCGGTCGGGGGTTACCTCGGTGAAGGCAAGGACGCAGTAACTGCCCGAGAACGGCAGCGACAGCAGGGTCGCCGACGGCCCGAGATCGGCCGAGCCGGCGAGGATCCCGCCAAGAGCCTCCCGGCGGATGCGCTTCTCGAACGGTGACCGACGCAGGGTCCGCAGCATCACGGGCAGGGCCGCGCGGGCGGCGTCGCGCAGCACCTCGCGCAGCGGTTCGGGGTCGACCTCGGCCGGGTAGGCCGCCCAGATCGTCCCGATGAGTTCGCCCTCGCTGCGCAGGGCGATGACCGATCGAGCCGGTGATGTGCCTTCGGCGGGACGTTCGACGACATCGGTGGAACGGCGGATCGTGTCGAGGAACCCGGATTCCTCGAGTTCGGCGATCCGCCAGTCGGGAATAGCCCCGGACAGGATCGTCTCGCGACGGATCTCATCGAGTTCGTCGCCGAGGTTCGCATGCGCGAGCACTCGCGAGGCCGGGTCCTCGATCGTGATCGACGCGCCCGTGGTTTCGGCGATGACGGCGGCCAGGGCGCTGAGGTCGTCGACATCAGGCCAGGCCAGGGCGCTCGTCGCCCCCTCGATGAGCTGTCGCAGATGGACGAGGATCTCCGACCACGTCACATGCGGCGATCGTTCGAGGAGGACCGGAGCCCGGCCCGCACTCCCCCGCAGATCGGCCTCGTCACCGAGGTGGCTGTGCGTTCCGGGCGGGACGACGAGAGCGGCGGCTCCCGCATAGTCGGTCAGCACGGAATCGAGCCCGGCAGGGCTGCGCACCGGCTCGGTGACGAGGACGACTGTGCCGTTCAAGGAGCCGTGGTCGGCGGCCTCGGGGGTCGAAGCCGTGCGCGGAGTGGCGCGTGCAGCGGAAAGCGGAGCCGTGCGTGGAGCAGTGAGCACTGCGGCCGACGGCTCTGTAGAGGCGGCTGGCAGGTCGAAGCCGAATTCGACTCGCGCGACCGCGACGTCGTCGGCCACCTCCGTCAGCGGCAGGAGGAACCCCTCCGTGTCCCGGATCAGGCGGGACAGTCGCGGACTCGCGGTGTCGGTCATGCTCCCACTGTAGTCAACGACCGACAGTGGTCGGGAGGGTCCGCGTCAACGGAACCGGTCGCCTCGGTGGGGTGGGATGAACCGGACGGGCCGGCCACCTCGGCGGGGTGGGGTTGAGTCGAATCAGCCAGCCGCCTCGACGGGGGCAGATCATTCCGGGGAGAAGAATTTGAACTGGAGGGCGCGGACGACGAGCTGGGCGAGATTGCGCGCCCCCAGCTTGAGACGCAGGTTGCGGGCGTGCGACTTCATGGTGGACATGGCCACCGATTGGTCGGCGGCGATCTCCTCGTAGCTGTGGCCCTGGCAGAGCAGGGTGAGCAGCTCCATCTCGCGGGCGGTCAGCTGCGGTGCCGAGTCGGGGGCGTCGGGCAGGGGATCTCCGCTGATGACGATGTCCTCGGCCAACCCTCTGAGCAGTTCGGGGCTCTCCCCCGCCGAGGCGGCCCGCACGATCGAGACGAGTTCCCTCTCCCCGGCCGTCTTGTTGATCACGGCGAGTGCGCCGGCTTCGAGCCCGCGAGCGATTCCCGGACCAGGCGATACGGTCGTCAGGAGCACAACACGGGCTTCGGGGTCGAGGTCCATGATCGCCGCCGTCGCATCGACGCCGCTCATTCCCGGCGGCATGTTGACGTCCATGAGGACGAGGTCGGGACGCTCGGCGTCGAAAGCGGCGATGGCCTCTTCGCCGGAGTGCACCGGGTCGAGGACATGGAAGGAACCCGCATCATCGAGCGCCGCTGCCACCGCTCGTGTCGTCCACGAATCGTCATCGACGACGAGCACGGAGGTGCGTGCGGCGGAGTCAGAGGTCATGTCGTGGTCGGCCTGCGGCATGGTCGTCTCCGGTCTCACGTGAGGGGCCGCCTCCGAGGTCCGGTGCGGGGCCGCGGTGGTGTGCGCGGCCGTGTGGGAGTGCGACGCCATCAGGCGTCGACCTTGTCCCGGCCGCCCTTCGTGCGGGTGCCATTGCTGTGGCTGCCGCTGCTGTGGCTGCCGTTGCTGAGCCGGTAGGTCTCCTCGCCCGAGAGGTCGGAACCAGCGGTGTCCGTGCCCGTGAGTCGGTCGGGGGCGTCGGTGGCGGCCGACTCAGCAGAGATCGGCAAAGTACCTGTTGCCTCGGCGCTGGTGTCGAAGTCATCATCGACGACGTCGATCATGACCACATTCGAGGAAGACCGCACGGTATGCGATTTCGAGGAAGTCGGCGCGGACGGGGAGACGAAACGGACCGGCAGGGCCACCTCGACGACGGTTCTCCTCCGTTCATCCTCGTCCACCCGGCAGACGCCGCCCACGGCCGTGGCCCGGCGGGACAGCGACCTCGGCGCCTTGGTCAGGGCGGTCGGGGATTCGTTCGTGCTGCGGCAGAGCAGTTCGGCCCGGTCACCGCGCTCACCTCGCATTTCGACGGCGAGGGTGGCGGGGGTGCCCGGAACGGAGTGGCGGATGACATTCGTGGCGAGCTCGAGCATCACGGCCCGGAAATGGTGTGACAAGGTGCCTGTCGCGTGGGTCGGCAACGGGGCGAGCTCGGTGGTCAGCGGAACGGAACCGGCCGCACACCCATCCTCGATCGCGGTCGTCAGCTGCTCCGCCTCGGCGCGGAACCGGACCCGAGAGGTGGCGGAGTCCCCGGAGCAGGCCTCGGTCTCCCACCTGCTCAGGCTCGTCACCAGCTGTCGCAGCCGTTTCGTGGCCTCGGCGTTGACCAGCGCCAACTCGGCGAGGAGGCGGTCCGCGGTCTCGGGATCGTTTTCCTTGGCCAGGGTGCGGATGATCGCGGATTCGGTGGTCAGCGAGTGCGAGATGGTGTCGTGCATATCGCTGGTGAACCGGGCGCGCATGGCATCGAGTGACTTCTGGTGGTCGACGGCGGCGCGTTCGCGGCGGTCGATCTCACTGCGGATTCGGGCTTCGACGAAGGACGCGCACAGGCCGAGGGTCGAGTAGGTCAGCCAGCCGTAGCCGAGGTCGGTGAACCCTTCGAAGCCGGCGTCATAGGATCCGAGGCGGGTCGATACGCCGAGGTAGACGGCCAGTCCGACGGTGCCCAGCGCGAAGCCGATCCAGCGGCGGCGGCTGATCAGGACCGCGGTGGCGAGGATGAGCGCCTCGGGGAACATGTTCTCCAGGTCCGGGTAGAGCATGGAGAAAGCGATGCCCAGTCCGGTCGTCGCGATGACGATGCTCAGCGGCAGGAAGCCGGCTAAGACGATGAGTCCGTAGGCGAGGATGAGCAGGCCTGCGTAGCGGGGTTCGGTGATCTCGAACGACCCGGGCACCAGGATCGTCAGACCCATGATGAGGGCCAGCAGACGGATCGGCAGATCGATGAAGCGCGGCCCCCGAAGGAAGTGCCACACTCGGGCCGGAACGCTCGCTGACGTGCCGGTCGCGCTGTCGATCTCTGAAGTCATGGCCTCTATTGTGCTACAACTGCCTCCCCCGAACTACCTGAGGGCGGCCCAGCAACCTCGCGCGAGGTTGCTGGGCCGCCGTCAGGTAGTAATTGGGAGGAGGGTCAGCCGAGGAGTTCGGCGAGGGCTGCCTCGATGACGTCGAAGGCGTCGCCCAGAAGCTCGTCGGAGATCGTCAGCGGCGGCAGGAAGCGCAGGATGTTGCTGAAGGTTCCCGTGGTGAGCACGAGGACGCCGTTCTTCGCGCAGTAGTCCGCGATCTTCTTCACCAGATCCGCGTTCGGCTCGATCGAATCGTGCTCGACGAACTCGGCGGCGATCATGGCACCGCGGCCACGGATGTCGCCGACCTCGGGGTACTTCGACTGCAGCTTCGTCAGGCGGTCGACGATGATCTCTCCGATGGCCAGGGCGCGCTCGGGCAGCCCGTCCTCTTCGTAAGAGGCGATGGCGCCGAGTGCTGCGGCACAGGCGGCGGGGTTGCCGCCGTAGGTTCCGCCGAGGCGGCCCGGTCCGACCGAGTCCATGATGTCCGCGCGACCGGTCACGGCCGACAGCGGCAGACCGCCCGCGATGCCCTTGGCCGTGGTGATGAGGTCGGGCACGATGCCCTCCCACTCGGAGGCGAACATCTTGCCGGTGCGGGCGAATCCGGCCTGCACCTCGTCGGCGACGAAGACGATGCCCTTCTCGCGGGCGTAGTCGACGAGCGTGGGCAGGAAGCCCTCGGCCGGGACGATGAAGCCGCCCTCACCCTGGATGGGTTCGATGACGATCGCGGCGACGTATTCGGAGCCGATCTGCTTCTCGATCATCGTGATGACGCGCTTGGCTGCGTCCTCACCGCTGATCTTCGTGCCGGCCGCATCGTTGTCGCGGTACGGGTAGGACATGGGTGCGCGGTAGACCTCACCGGCGAAGGGACCGAAGCCGGCCTTGTAGGGTGCTGCCTTCGCAGTCATCGCCATGGTCAGGTTGGTCCGACCGTGGTAAGCGTGGTCGAAGACGACGACGGCGTCGCGACCGGTGTGGGCGCGAGCGATCTTCACAGCGTTCTCGACGGCCTCGGCACCGGAGTTGAGCAGCACGGTGCGCTTCTCGTGGTCACCCGGAGTGAGGCGGTTGAGGGCTTCGGCGACCTCGACGTAGCTCTCGTACGGGTTGACCATGAAGCAGGTGTGGGTGAAGGCCTCGAGCTGGGCCTTCGCGGCCTCGACCACGCGGGGGTTCGCGTTGCCGGCCGTGGTCACGGCGATGCCCGAGCCGAGGTCGATGAGCTGGTTGCCGTCGGCGTCCTTGAGGATGCCGCCGCCGGCCGCGACCACGTAGGCGGGCAGGCTCGAACCGACACCGGTCGCCACGGCTGACTTGCGACGTTCCTCGATCTCACGGGACTTCGGTCCCGGAATCTCGGTGACGATCTTACGTTCCTGCGGCAGAGCTTCGCCGCCAATTTCCAAAGCTGTCATAAGGGGAAGAATAGGGGTTATCGACGCTTTTTGTCACTTACCGTCCGAGGGCTGAGCAGAACCGCCCGCGACGGAGAGACGAACGCGCGGATTCGGGCCAGTTCGGGTACGAAATCCGCAGCCGTTCATCGACCGTCGAATCCCCGAGTCGGACCGCCCACAACGAGGACAGAGGCAGCCCCTGGCCGCACCCAAGATTCGCTGCAATCAGCGGTTCTGACTGCGGGCGTCGACGTCCCTGTTTCGTTCCGGAAGCACGCGCTCGTGCTCGCGCATCGGCACGACGATCGTCTCCTGAGCACCGATGACGCGTTCGCCGTCGCCGATTTCGAAGCTCAGCTGCGCCTCGGGGGCGAGGTTCCGTTTGACTACGGCCAGACCGATCGGTCCGAGCTCCCAGTGCACGGTCACCGAGGTCAGAGTGCCAACTGATCGTTCGGACCCGCGGACCTCGGCAAGCACCTCGGCGCCGGGGTCCGGCGCGATGTGCCCGGACCCGTCGAGATGGACGAAGGTCAGACGCCTGGGCGGCTGACCGAGATTGTGGACGCGTGCCACCGCTTCCTGACCGCGGTAGCAGCCCTTGGCCAGGTGCACGGCCGTGCGCAGCAGGTCGAGTTCGCCGACGAGGGCCTTGTGATCGATTTCATTCCGGCCAGGTCGCCAGGCGGCGATCCGCAGGGCCTCCCAGGCGTCGAAGCCGGCCATGTCGAGGCTGTTCGCCGACAGGCCCTGCAGATCGGAGCGCTTGACGATGCCGATGACGAACGGAGTCTCGAGACCCGGATGGTCGGTTCCGGCGACATCGTGCCCGATGTCGATCTGCGCGTAGGAGGCCGAACCGCTTCCGATGTGCGGCCACGGATCGGACCAGGTCCGGGTGACTGGCAGGGTCTCCGGCAGAGCGGTGATGGCGCCGAAGCACTGATAGTCGTCGCTGAGATCCTCGATCTCGACGCGCATCATGAAGACCATCTTGCGCAGGAAGTCCAGTGTCGCGTCGGTGTTGAGGTCGCTGATCGCCCACAGCGCCTCACCGTCGTCGACGAGCTTCAGCCAGCCTTCGATGCGACCGTTCGGATCGAGCACGAGGGTTTCGGTGGACACTCCGGGGGCCAGGGTGTCGATCTTCTGCGTGGTGATCGAGTTCAGCCAGGTCAGACGGTCGGGTCCGCTCAGACGCAGCACGCGGAGATGAGCGAGGTCGACGAGACCGTCCTTCTCCTCGAGCACGCGCTGCTCTCGCAGAGGAGCTCCGTAGTGGATGGGAGTCTCGGCGAGGTCGCCGGCCCCGAGCACCGCGGTCGAGCTCAGTCCGCGGGCCAGCGACGAGCGCCGAACCGCCTCGGTGGGGGTGTCGGTGTTCTCCGGCGACGGCGAATCGTTGAAGTCAGAATTCGGCGACACGGGATCAGTCATCTTAAGACAGCTTCTTCAATCTGGCAGAGGAGTGGGAGGCGAGTTCGTGGCCCATGGCTGCCATGTCCCAGGCCCACATGAGTTCGCCGCCGACGAGGCCGTACATCCGCGTCGAGGCGGTGTACTCCTTCGCGGTCTTGGTCCTGGCCACCACGTCGGTGGCCAGATCGATGCGCGGTCCTTTGACGGTGCCGGCGTAGAGTTCCATGACTCCGTGCGGGTGGACGATCTCGGCTTCGATCTCGAAGGCGTCGTCGTTCGTGCGCAGGGTTTCGACCGCTGCGGCCGAGGTGAAGGACTGCTGTTCGGTCGGCACCATCATTCCCGGGCCGACGTCGCCGTCGTCGTGCTGACGCACGAGCTGCCAGATTCCGGTCTCGAGAGTCAGGGTCGACTCGAGTTCACCGGACTCGCTGAGCAGCCAGGCATGCGCGGTGTACTGGAGGAAGGGCGTGCCCTCGTGGGCGACGAAGTCGATGCGCTGGCCGAACTGCTTCTCAGGAGTGTCCGCATAGCCGACGACACCGACGCCTTCCCACGACCCGATCAGCCAGGACAGAGGGACGAGCTCGGGATGGACCGAGGCATCGAGTTCGATCACCATCAGGGATCAGCGGTTGTCTTTGAACAGCGCCGTGACGACCTTGATCCCGACACCCAGGGCACCGAGAGCGGCAATGCCGACGAGGCTGGAGAAGACGATTTCGAGAGCAACAAGATTATCCATGCTCCCAGTCTACAGTTCCTGACAAAGTGATGTGCATTCAGCCCGGGTCAGGAAGCGACGCGTTCGAGTGCGTAGACGACGACTCCGCCGAGCGCGATCGGGGCGGCACCGAGGGCGAGCTGAACGGCGAAGCTCCGGGCCTTCTCGACGTTCTTCTTGACCTCGATGTTCTGTGAGGCCTCGAGGTTGGCGGCCTGGAACTTCGCATAGGCGACGAGCCCGAGCATCCGATCGACCGCTGCCACGAGCAGGCCCATGATGACACCGAGGACGAGCGCCATGGCCAAGGAGATCGCCTGTGCGAACACGAGCACCGACAGGATCCCCGCCACGGCCGTGGACATGGCGATGGCCAACGGCGAGGTGTAGATCGCCGGCCACGGCAGCGCGGTCATGCACTGCGCCACGATGAGCGAGGCGAGGCCGATGACGATGGCCTCCTTGTCACCGGGGACCGTGATCGCCGCAACCCAGGTGCTCGCGGACAGGACGATGACGAGACCGGAGACCTGCGCCGACACGTTCGCCACCGCATAGGAGGCACCGATTCCGCGGGTGAGGTTCTGCACGAAGGTCCACAGCAGACCGAGGCCCGCGAGCACGGGCAGCCAGTCGAGGTAGGGAGCCGTTGAGTCCTGCCAGGCGGCGTAGAGTCCGCCGACGCCGAAGAGGGCGAGCATGATCGACGTCGCCCGCGGCTGCGGGGAGTCCGTCAGACGCGGCCAGCCATAGGCGACGCCGAAGACGATGAGCCCGGTCGCCAGCAGGAACAGCGTATAGCCCCAGTACACGGAGGCACTGAGGGCCAACACCAGCACCAGGGCGACGGCTACTCGAATCCATCTGATCACAGCACTATCGTGCCTTATCCGGCGACACCCGCGGTAACCACCGGCGGCAGCGCGTCGGACCTGCCCCGGCCGGGGCCTCGCTATACTCTTCCTCAGACGACGGGCGAGACGACGGGCGCCGAGGAGGTGGATGCAGCACATGCGGATTCTGCACATCTGCCCCACGGCCAGGCTCGACGCCCCGCTCGCTCCCGAATCCCTGCAGTACCTCGGTCACCAGATCGACCGCTGCGCCGCCGAGGACCTGTCCAGCCGCCGGGCCGAATCCGCCGCGGTCGACGTCGTCATCGCCGACGCCTGCCTCGATCTGTCCCTGGCCCCGCGCATCTCCGACTTGCTCGCCGAGGCACGGATCACCGCCCCCGTCATCGTCGTCCTCGGGGAGGGCGGACTGGCGACCGCCTCGGCGAGATGGAACGTGTCCGACCTCATCCTCACCACTGCCGGCCCCGCCGAGGTGGAAGCGCGGCTGCGCGTGGCCCGTGACCGTCACGCCGCATCCTCGTCAGCTCATTCCGGCAGCGGATTCCCCGGCGGATTGCATGCCGGGTCCGGCCGGCTCGGCGCGAAGGGCGACGCCGGGGGCCGGGGACCGGTTCGCACCGGACGCGGCCCCGTCGGCACCGCCCGAGGAGGCGGGCCCGGTTCGTCCAGCCGCCTCGGCGACACGGGCGAGGAAATGTGGAATGCCGATGGCGAACCGATGGTCGTCGTCACCGGGGACCTGCGCATCGACGAGACCGCGTTCACCGCCGAGCTCGGCGGACGCAGCCTCGACCTCACCTACCGCGAGTTCGCCCTGCTGAAGTTCTTCGCCATGCACCCCGAACGCGTCTTCACCCGCGACGACATCCTGCTCGCCGTGTGGGGCGACGACTACTTCGGCGGCACCCGCACCGTTGACGTGCATGTTCGCCGCCTCCGTGCGAAACTCGGCAAAGACCTTGAGAACGCCATCCACACCGTGCGCAACGTCGGCTACCGGTTCAGCGCCGACAGCGTCACAGACACAGATTCAGAGGACGTGACGGCATGAGAATCCAGGCCAGCGGAGCAATCACCTCCACCCCGATCGACACCCTCACCGAGGATGAGCTGAAGTTCCTCGATGACGTGGCGGCCACCGATGGCGCCCCCGAGATCTCCGGCGGGCTCATGGCCGTCGCCACCGGTGAGGACACCGCCCACGAGGCGCAGACCGCCTCGAGCGTGTGGCGCGTCTTTGCCGACGACGCAGACGGTTCCGGCCCCGCCGATGCCGGCACCACCGATGCCGACTCCGCCGGCAATGACACGACCGGCGAGCTCATCGGGTTCGGAATCCGCGCCCTGCAGGGGGATCGTCACGCCGCCGAGTTCCTCATCGCCCCCGACCATCGTCGTCAGGGCCTCGGCGAACAGCTGCTGAGAACGATCCTCGACGAAGAGCCCGAAGCCTGGTGCTGGTCGCACGGGGACCACCCGACCGCGGCCCACCTCGCCCAGAAGCACGGCCTCGGCCGCGATCGAGTGCTCTATCAGATGCGCACCGACACCGGTCTGCGCCTCGACGGCCTCCCCGAGACGCAGAGCCCCGACGGGGTCGAGATCCGCTCCTTCGCTCCCGGCGACGAGGACGGCTGGCTGACCGTGAACAACGCCGCTTTCGACTGGCATCCCGAACAGGGCGGCCAGACCCGCGCCGATATCGATGCCGTCGTCACCGCTGCGGACTTCGACCCGACCACCTTCATCATCGCCGCCCGCGATGGCGAGGTCATCGGATTCCACCAGACGAAGATCACGGACACGGATGATGAGGGCCGCCTCGGCGAGGTCTATGTCGTCGGAGTCGATCCGCGCATCCACGCCAAGGGCGTGGGCAAGGCGCTGACGGTCGAGGGAATGCGGCGGATGGTGACCGCCGGCGCCGAGACGATCGAACTCTACGTCGAATCGGACAACGCCCCGGCGCTAGGGTTGTACGAGCGACTGGGTTTCCATGTCGCGGTCGCGCACGTGGCCTATGCACCGGCCTCCGCAAAGGTCACCGGCACTGAATCTGCGAGCACGGCGTCGACGGACGAGAAGGAGTAGAGCGTTGTACGACATCGCGGCTTCGGGTAAGGAGCTGGGACTGCCCGACCCGGCAGATCGCTTCCTCGATCGTGAACTCAGCTGGCTGGCCTTCAACGAACGCGTCCTCGATCTCGCCTCGGATCCGGAGATCCCGCTGCTCGAACGCGTCCGATTCCTCTCGATCTTCGCGACCAACCTCGACGAGTTCTTCATGGTCCGCGTCGCCGGTCTCAAACGCCGCATCAACACCGGTCTCGCCGTGCCCAGCGTCACCGGCCGCATGCCCGCGCAGGTCATGCACGATATCGGGGTGCGCGCGTTCGAGCTGATGAGCCGGCATGCCGCCCTGCTCAAGGACGATATCGGTCCCCGCCTCGACGCGGAATCGATCACGAAGGTCCAGGTCGAGGACCTCACCGAGGATGAGCGCCACCGCGTCGACGAATTCTTCTTCGGCCACGTTTATCCCGTCCTCACCCCGCTGGCCGTCGATCCGGCCCACCCGTTCCCGTACATCTCGGGTCTCTCGCTCAACCTCGGCGTGCTCCTGCGGTCGCCGGAGACGGGCAAGGAGTTCTTCGCCCGCGTCAAGGTTCCCCCGCGCCTGCCGCGGTTCTTCAATGTCGCCGAGGCGACCGACCGGCCCGCCGGACGCGACGTCCCCGCCCGCTTCGTCGCCCTCGAGGACATCATCGCCGAACACCTCGGGACTCTCTTCGACGGCATGGAAATCGTCCACCATTCGACCTTCCGCGTGACCCGCAACGAGGACCTCGAGGTCGAAGAGGACGATGCGGAGAACCTCCTCAAGGCTCTGGAGAAGGAGCTGCTGCGCAGGCGTTTCGGTCCGGCCGTGCGGATGGAGATCACAGAGAACATCCACCCCCGCGTCCTCGAGATGCTCAAGGACGAACTGGGCATCCACGACTCGGAGATCTACCACCTGCCCAGCCCGCTGGACCTGTCCGGCATGTCCGATATCGCCGATGTCCCGCGCGATGACCTGCACTATCCGAAGATGGTTCCGCAGATGAACAAGGACCTGTCGCTGCGGGAATCCAGCGACCAGGTCGACGTCTTCGACGCGGTGGCCAGCCGAGACATCCTCCTGCACCACCCCTACGATTCGTTCTCCACGAGCGTGCAGGCCTTCCTCGAACAGGCGGCGTCGGACAAGAACGTGCTGGCGATCAAGCAGACGCTCTACCGCACCTCCGGGGATTCGCCGATCATCGATGCCCTCGTCGATGCCGCACAGGCCGGCATCCAGGTGCTCGCCGTCGTCGAGATCAAGGCCCGGTTCGACGAGGAGGCCAACATCACCTGGGCCCGCAAGCTCGAGCGCGCCGGCGTCCATGTCGTCTACGGAATCGTCGGGCTCAAGACCCATGCGAAGCTCTCCCTCGTCGTCCGTCAGGAGGCTGACGGGCTGGCCCGGTACTGTCACGTCGGCACCGGCAACTACCACCCGAAGACCGCCCGCGGCTATGAGGACTTCGGGCTGCTGACACGTGATCGGGCCGTCGCCGATGATCTGACGAAGCTGTTCAACCAGCTCTCCGGCTATGCGCCGAAGTCCGAATATTCACGGTTCCTCGTCGCCCCCAGCAATGTGCGCACCGGACTCATCGACCTCATCGACTCCGAGATCGCGATCGCACAGTCCGGCGGAGCGGGGCAGGTGCGGATCAAGGTCAACTCGATCGTCGACGAAGCCATCATCGACGCCCTCTACCGGGCATCCCAGGCCGGGGTCGCCGTCGAAGTCTTCGTCCGCGGAATCTGCGCTCTGCGCCCGGGCATCGAAGGTCTGAGCGAGAACATCACCGTGCGTTCCGTGCTCGGACGCTTCCTCGAACACTCCCGCGCCTTCGTCTTCGGCAACAACGGCGACCCGATCGTCTACATCGGTTCGGCAGATATGATGCACCGCAACCTCGACCGTCGGGTCGAAGCGCTCGTGCAGATCGTCGATGACGGTCACCGGGCGGAGATCATCGAACTCTTCGATCTCGTCTTCGCCCCGACCACCTCGGCATTCGATCTGTCCGGTGACGGCAGATGGACCCGGCGGACTCACGACGACGAGGGCAGCATCCTCGCCGACTATCAGTCGGAGCTCATCCGTCGGCACCGGAAGCGTCGGCGAATCGGGGATGAGGCGTGAGCCGGTCCGAGGTCGCCTCGGCACAGGCATCATCGCGCGTCACCGCCGATGTCCTGGCCGCCGGGGCCGTCTGCTGGAGACACGGTCCGAGAGGTCTCGAGGTGGTGCTCATTCACCGCCCGAAGTACAACGACTGGTCGTGGCCCAAGGGCAAGGTCGACCCGGGTGAGACGTTGCCGGAGGCCGCGATCCGCGAGGTCAAGGAGGAGACGGGGTTCGACATCCACCTCGGCATCCCACTGCCGTCGGCCGAGTACACGGTCGGCAAGAACACGCTGAAGAAGGTCTTCTACTGGTCGGCCGAGGTCAAGGACGAAGCGGACTTCGCCCCGGTGAACAAGCGAGAGGTCGACACCGCTGGCTGGTTCCCTGTCGACAAGGCCCGGTCGAAGCTGACGTCGTTCTCGGACCGGGAACAGCTCGACGCGCTGGAGAAGTTCGCTGAGACGGACGCGCTGCGGGCGTGGCCGCTCATCCTCGTCCGCCACGGGAAGGCGTTCCCGCGGGCGAAGTGGTACGAAACCGAGCATGTACGGCCTCTGCTCAAGCTCGGCACCCGACAGGCCATGGCATTGACCGGTCTGCTGGGAGCCTGGGGCGTCCGCAAGCTCGTCTCGAGTCCGTGGAAGCGGTGCATGGCGACGCTGACTCCGCTGTCGGCGGCGACGGGCAAGTCGATCAAGAAGGTGTCGACGCTCAGCGAGAAGGCAACCGCTGCGAACCCGGACAAGACCGCCCGCTATATCGAGAAGCTGCTGGCGAAGGGCAAACCCGTCATCTACTGCACGCACCGGCCGGTGCTGCCGACGATCTTCTCCGTCTACGCGGCCCATGCCCCGAAGCGTGTGGAAGCGAAGCTGCCGAAGGACGATCCGTACCTCAAGCCCGGTGAGGTCCTCATCGCCTATGTGCGACCCGGACCGGTGCCGCGCATCGTCGAGATCGAACGCGTCCGCCCCATCGACAGCTGACCGAGGCGCACGACCCACGAGCGAGCCGATTCTCAAGGTCGAGCATGCGCACTGGGTGGGCCGCCTCGGCGAACTTACACACGTACGGAACGGGCCGCCTCGGCGAGCGAATGCCGGTCCCGACAATGATCCTTTCATGAAACCGACGAAGTCTGTGATCGAGCACTCACAGCGGTTCCAACCCTTCGCCCCTCATTCACCTTCCATTCACGTTTCAACTCCTTGCACTTCACGCGTGATCTTTAGCGTGGATGACGAGCAATCGAGAACTCTCGAGCTGTGTCCACAAACATGAAAGGCATCTTCGTGAAGATGAAGCATCTCGCCCCCTCCGCTGCGATCCTCGCGGTCGGCGCCCTCACCCTCTCGGCTTGCGGTGGCGGACAGTCCGCCACCGGCGAAGAGGCATCCGGCGGCAGCAGTGACCTGCAGGGCACCCTGACCGGCATCGGCGCCTCCTCGCAGAAGGCCGCGATGGATGCCTGGACAGCGGACTTCACCTCGCAGAACTCCGGCGTGACCGTCAACTACTCCCCCGACGGATCGGGTGCCGGCCGTGAACAGTTCCTCGCCGGCAACGCGCAGTTCGCCGGATCCGACGCCCACCTCGACGATGACGAGGTCAAGGCCGGAAAGGAAGCCTGCGGCGCCGACGGAGCCTACGAGTTCCCCGTCTACATCTCCCCCATCGCCGTGACCTTCAACGTCAAGGGCGTCGACGAGCTCAACCTCTCCCCCGAAACGATCGCGAAGATCTTCAAGGGCGACATCACCAACTGGAACGACAAGGCCATCAAGGCCGACAACCCGGATGCCGAGCTGCCGGACCTCAAGATCACCGCCGTTCACCGCGCCGATGACTCGGGCACCACCGAGAACTTCGCCGAGTACCTCAAGGCCACCGCCGAGAAGGACTGGGACGCCGAGGTCGACGGCAACTTCCCGAAGGAGTACGGCGGCGAGGCAGCTCAGGGCACCGACGGTGTCATCCAGACCGTCTCCGACACCGACGGAGCCATCGGCTACGCGGATGCCTCGGCCGTCGGTGAGCTCTCCACCGCCAAGGTCAAGGTCGGCGACGAGTTCGTCGAGCTCTCCCCGGAAGCCGCGACCAAGGTCGTCGACGCATCCGAGAAGGTCGAAGGCCGCAGCGAAGGCGACCTCGCCTTCGACCTGGCCCGCGACACCACCGAGTCCGGCGCCTACCCGATCGTGCTCGTCTCGTACCACCTCGTCTGCTCGTCCTACAAGGACCAGGAGACCGTGGACATGGTCAAGGCCTGGGAGAAGTTCGTGGTCTCGGAAGAGGGACAGAAGTCCGCTGCCGATTCCGCCGGGTCCGCACCGCTGTCGGACGACCTGCGCAAGCAGATCGAAGAAGTCATCGACTCGATCAAGGTCGAAGGCTGATTTCAGTCTCTGACCTGGAGATATAGCCAGTCGGGAGCGGCGCAGAAGCCCTGCGCCGCTTTTCCGCGCCTGTGGAACCACCCCGGTTTCACCACAAGTCACATGAGGAGTACTTGTGCCGATCAGCACACAGACCACTGAGTCAGGCCCCACAGGGCCCGGCTCCACGCCCGAATCCGGGCAGAAGCCGCCGCAGAGTCCGGCAGCTCGGCAGCAGAAGGCCGTCGTCCGACCCGGCGACCGCATCTTCTCAGCCGCCACGCTCATCGCCGGCATCCTGATCCTGGTGATCCTCGCCGGAGTCGCCCTGTTCCTTCTCGCACAGTCGAAGGACACCATCACCGCGCAGATCAGCGACCCCTCCCAGATCACCGGCGGCAAGGGCTTCTTCTCCTATGTCTGGCCGCTGGTCATCGGCACGCTCATCTCCGCGGCCATCGCACTGATCGTCGCGACTCCCTTCTCGCTGGGCATCGCTCTGTTCACCACCCACATGGCCCCGCGCAAGCTCGCTCCGGTGCTCGGCTACGTCATCGACCTGCTCGCCGCCATCCCCTCGGTCGTCTACGGCCTGTGGGGCATCGCTCTGGCCGGCAACCTCACCGGCTTCTACCTGTGGCTGTCGAAGTGGTTCGGCTGGATTCCGATCTTCGCTCCGGCCGCCGACGGTTCCGTGTCGCAGACGGGCCGCACACTGCTCACCGCCTCCCTCGTGCTCTCGATCATGATCCTGCCGATCATCACCTCGCTGACCCGCGAGATCTTCCTCCAGACCCCGCGCCTGCAGGAAGAGGCGGCGCTGGCGCTCGGCGCCACCCGCTGGGAGATGATCCGCATGGCCGTGCTGCCGTTCGGCAAGTCCGGAATCGTCTCGGCCACGATGCTCGGCCTCGGCCGCGCCCTCGGTGAGACCATGGCCGTGGCCATGATCCTCTCGCCCGGCGTCCTCACCGCCTCGCTCGTCGTCAGCGGCAACCAGACCATCGCCTCCGAGATCGCGCAGAACTTCCCCGAGGCCGCGGGACTGCGCCTGTCCGAGCTCATCACCGTCGGCCTCGTGCTCTTCGTCATCACCCTGCTGGTGAACATGGGAGCCCGCGCCATCGTCGCCCGCACCTCGGTGAAGGGAAGTTGAGACCAATGACCACCATGAACACCACCACCGAGGCGGCCGTGTCGAAACCGGCGAAGCTCACCTCCAAACAGCTCCCGAAGGCCACCCCGTGGATCGTCGCCGTCGCCTCGATCCTCGTGGCGATCGTCATCAGCTTCATCGCCTTCGGCGGCTTCAACATCCCCGTCGTGGCCGTCCTCGCCGGCCTCATCAACGCGATCGCCGTGTTCGCGGTCTCCGCGTCCTACGAAGGCCGCCGCAAGGCCGTCGACCGGATCGCGACCACCATCGTCACCTCGACGTTCGTCCTCGCATGCGTTCCCCTCATCTCGCTGCTGTGGCTGACCGTGTCCAAGGGCGGGGCCGCCATCAGCGGTGACCTGCTCACCCGCACCATGCTCGGCATGAAGGGCGTCCTCGATCAGCAGTACGTCGCCGGTGAGGCCACTCTGGCCGGCGGCTTCTACCACGCCATCGTCGGCACCGTGCTCATCACACTCGCCGCCTGCGTGATCTCGATTCCGATCGGCGTCCTCACCGCCATCTACCTCGTCGAATACTCGAACAAGAACCGCCTGGGCAAGGCGATCACCTTCCTCGTCGACGTGATGACCGGTATTCCCTCGATCGTCGCCGGTCTCTTCGCCTTCGCACTGTTCTCCACGATTGCCAACGTGCTTCTGCCCGGCGCGGCCGGAATCGCGAAGACCGGCTTCACCGCGGCCGTGGCGCTGTCAGTGCTGATGATCCCGATCGTCGTGCGCAATACGGAGGAGATCCTCCGCTTGGTGCCGATGGACCTGCGCGAGGCCTCCTACGCACTCGGCGTGCCGAAGTGGAAGACGATCGTGAAGATCGTTCTGCCCACCTCGGTGTCGGGAATCCTCTCCGGCGTCACCATCGCCATCGCCCGCGTCATCGGTGAGACGGCACCCATCATGGTCACCGCCGGGTTCGCCAAGACGCTCAACTGGAACCTCTTCTCCGGTTGGATGTCGACGCTGCCGACGTTCATCTACGACTCGCAGCTGCGCCCGGTCTCGCCGGGAGCCGCCGCCCTGGCCAGCTCGGAACGCGCCTGGGCCGCAGCCCTCGTGCTCGTCGCCCTCGTCATGGTGCTCAACCTGCTCGCCCGCATCATCGCAAAGGTGCTCGCACCGAAGGCCGGACGCTGACCGGCGACAGCCCACAGACCTCCAGACTCACCCATTTCCACGGATAGGAAACACAATGTCCAAGCAGATCGACATCAAGGATCTCGACATCTTCTACGGCGACTTCCGCGCCGTCGACGGAGTGCAGATGCAGATCAAGCCGCGCTCCGTCACCGCCTTCATCGGCCCCTCCGGCTGCGGCAAGTCCACGGTGCTGCGCACGCTCAACCGCATGCACGAAGTCATCCCCGGCGCAAGCGTCTCCGGTGAGGTCCTCATGGACGGCAATGACATCTACGGTGCCGGCGTCGACCCGGTCAACGTCCGCCGCGAGGTGGGCATGGTCTTCCAGCGGGCGAACCCGTTCCCGACGATGAGCATCAAGGAGAACGTGCTCGCCGGTGTGCGCCTGAACAACAAGCGTCTGTCAAAGACCGAGGCCGACGATCTCACCGAACGTGCCCTGCGCGGCGCGAACCTCTGGAACGAGGTCAAGGACCGCCTCAACCTGCCCGGTTCGGGTCTCTCCGGCGGTCAGCAGCAGCGTCTGTGCATCGCCCGCGCAATCGCCGTCGAACCCGAGGTCCTGCTCATGGACGAGCCGTGCTCGGCTCTCGACCCGATCTCGACCCTGGCGATCGAGGACCTCATCAACGACCTCAAGGACAAGTACACGGTCGTCATCGTCACGCACAACATGCAGCAGGCCGCTCGTGTGTCCGACAAGACCGCGTTCTTCAACATCGCCGGCACCGGCAAGCCCGGAAAGCTCATCGAGTTCAACGAGACCTCGACGATCTTCTCGAACCCGGACAAGGAAGAAACCGAGAACTACATCTCCGGTCGCTTCGGATGATCTGAAGGCTCGCCCAAACGGCGGGCGCCCCTCGGGGCGGGTGCCGCCTAGAGGTGGGTACCCCTCAGTGGCGGGTGCCGCCTCGGCGGCATATGCCTCTTTAAGTGGTCGTTCTGGTCACGCTCTGCTCAGCGGAACGTGACCAGAACGACCACTTTGCGTTGGCAGCTCCGCCGGACGCGACTTCGGGCGGTAGGGCACTCGCGCAGAGTCGCCTCGGGGATCGCGCAGGGCGCCGGCAGATCGGTCGTCACGTCACCCTGAACGCGCGCAGTGAGTTGCCTCCGCAGACGACCTCATGGTCTTCCCGACAACACATCGGCGATATATCGTTACATATCGTCAGGGCAGTGAACTTCGTGCAACCAGCGGGGTACTGCGGTGTTGTCAGACCGGGGAGGTCATCATGAACGAGCCATTCACCCACGGAAGCTCCCATCACCGAGGCGGCGACCGGGGCAGCGCTAGCATCTGGGAGGCGTTCGAGCAGCTGCGCTCATCCTTCGCCCCCAAACAGCCTGCCCGCATGAACCGCGGTGACGTCCGTGCCGGAATCCTCTCGCTGCTGGCAGAGGCCCCGATGCACGGATACCAAATCATCCAGGAGATCGAGGAACGCAGCGGCGGCAGCTGGAAGCCCAGCCCCGGGTCGGTCTATCCGACGCTGCAGCTGCTCACGGACGAGGGTCTCATCAATGCGGAGCCGTCGAGCGGACGCAAGACCTATTCCCTCACTGAGGCGGGACGCGAGCACGTCGAGGCCGATTCCGATTCCGCCGCCCCGTGGGAATCGGTCGGCAGGAAAGAGCCTCCGCGCGCGGCCACACTGGCCAAGGCCGGGGTCGAGTTGGCACAGGCCGCCGCTCAGGTCGGACGCTCGGGCAGCAAAGAGCAGGTCGCAGAGGCGGTCACCGAGTTGGAAGAGACCAAACGCAGGCTGTATTCGATCCTCGCTCGGGACTGAGCGATGTCGACGGGAGCCGAACAGAGAAGCGTGAGTCCGGATGAGCTCGGCCGAGAAGCCGGTGAGCACAGCGGAGCAGACACTGTCGGCCCTGGCCAGGGTCTTCCCGACCGGAAGCGAGCGCTGCGGTCCCGGTCGTCCCGGATCCTGCGCTTTGCCGCGGCCCAGATGGCCATGGCCTGGTGGTTCGAGCTCGTCCTGCCTCGCATCGGTCTGGGTCGCCTGGCCGCCCGACGACGAGTGGAGCGCTGGCAGTCGACCGCCAGGAAGTTCAGGGCGCTGGCGATCGATCTCGGCGGGCTGATGATCAAGGTGGGCCAGTTCCTCTCCTCCCGCATGGATGTCCTCCCGCCCGAGGTCGCCGCAGAGCTGGCAGACCTGCAGGACGAAGTATCGCCGGTTCCCTTCGACAGGATCAGGCCCCTCGCCGAGGCGCAGCTGGGTATGCGACTCACCACCGCCTTCGCCACTTTCGACCCCCGACCGCTGGCCGCGGCATCACTGGGCCAGGCTCATTCGGCCACCCTGACTCCGGATGTGGCCGCCGAGCTCGGATTCACCGAGGTGGTCGTCAAGGTCCAGCGCCCCGGCATCGCCGACGTCGTCGAGGTGGATCTGCGTACACTGCGCCGGATCGCGGGGTGGCTCTCCCGCGTCGGGTTCATCGCCAGCCGGGTCGATATGCCGGGGCTGGTCGAGGAGTTCGCCCATGTCAGCCTCGAGGAGATCGACTACCTCCACGAGGCGGCGAATGCGGAGCAGTTCACCACCGAAGCCGCACGCTTCGCGGACGATGCCGAGCGTTCGGCATCGGGTTCGCCCGGTCCGACGCAGGCCCCGCGAATCGTCTGGGAGCAGACCACGACCCAGGTTCTCACCATGGAGGATGTCTCGGCGATCAAGATCAACGATGTCGCGGCGCTGCGCAGGGCAGGGATCGATCCACGCGAGGTGGCTTCGGCGTTCGCGCACACGATGTTCGATCAGCTCTTCCGCGGCGGCTTCTTCCACGCCGATCCCCATCCCGGCAACATCTTCGTCACTCCCGACCGAACTGGAGCGGTCGGGCGCTCGGGTGTCTCTCCGGCGTCCGAGGACATGGGTGGCTCACCGCCGACAGGGGAAACGCACACCTCGACTGGGCATCCCGCCTCGGCGGGGGTCGGCTGGCACCTGACCTTCGTCGACTTCGGAATGATGGGCCATGTCCCCGAGGATCTGCGCTCGGGGCTGCGTGAGCTCATCATCGCCGTGGCCACCAGGGATTCGCACCGCCTGGTCACGAGCGTCGAACTCATCGGGGTGCTGCTTGACGGCGCGGACACCGCGGAGCTCGAATGCGCACTGACCGAGCTCTTCTCCCGGTTCGGCGGGATGGGATTCGCTCAGCTGCGCGAGGTCGACGAGAAGGAGCTGCGGGCCTTCTCCAGGGACTTCGAATCGGTGGTCCGCGACCTTCCGGTCCAATTGCCGGAGAACCTCTTCCTCATCATCCGTGCGCTCGCCATGGTCTCTGGTCTGTGCAGCTCACTCGATCCCCGGTTCAACATCTGGGAGGTCGTCGAACCCTATGCACGCGGCCTCATCAGCGACTCACCGGGAGGAGTCGCCGGCTCGGCGACGAAGGAGGCGCTCAACCTCGTGCGTCTGACCCTGAGCCTGCCCGGACGCCTCGACGCACTGGTCACGAAGGTCGAAGACGGCGAGCTCACGGTGTCGACGCCGAAGCTCGATCGTCGGGTGGAAGGGCTCGAACAGCTGGCGCGCGGCGTGATCTCGGCCGTTCTATTCACCGGCTTCGTCATCGGCGGGTCGATCCTGCTGCCGGTGATGACGGTGGGCGGCGTTCTGCTGCTCATCGCCTCGGCACCCGCGCTTCTCCACGCCCTGGTCACTCTGCTGCGGCACCGAAGGGCAGACCGGCGGAACCGTCGTAGGTGAGGAGTCGGCGCAACCGTCGCAGACGAGGGAACGGCGACAAGCTGTTCGAGGACGACGCGGCGTTGCCTCCTAGCCGGCCGCCGGTTCGTCGCGGGGAGCACGGAAGGCCGCGACGAAATCGACCAGCAGGGATTCGTCGCCGTCGACCGTGATCGTCCCTGCCGCTCGTGCGGCTTCGGCTGCGCCATCGGCAAGCAGGTCGCGCAGCCCGGGACCTTCGATCCTCAGGTCAGCTTCTGCCTGGGCCCCTTCCGCAGCCTCCACACCGCGCTCGCTCACGGTCGCATGAGCCGTCGCGGGGCCGGCAGTGATTTCGACTGTGAAGGGTCGGACTCGGGCGTCGGTGCGCGCGGTCAGCAAAGCCGCGGCCAGAGAGGAGTCCGTCGGAACCTCGCCCTCGCGGGGCTCAGCCATCCGCCGTGCACCCCAGCGGCCGAGCTCGATGAGCACCGGACTAAGATCCGAACCATAGTCGCTGAGTCGGTAGACGACGTTGCGCCCGTTGAGGCCGCGCTCGATGATCTCGGCGGCCTCGAGTTCGCGCAACCGCGTGGTCAGCAGGTTCGAGGGGATGCCGGGATTTCCCTGTCGAAGCTCGTTGAAGCGCTTCGGACCGACGAGGAGGTCGCGGAGGATGATGAGCGACCACCGCTCCCCCAGCACCTCGGCTGCCCGAGCCAGACCGCAGAATTGTCCGTACGACTTCATGGTTGACAGCATAGCAATATCAGTTCACTATTGAAACCATAGTTCACTTTCTGAACTTTCTGGGCTGCGGAACCACAGCCCTCAGGAAACGCAACGGCCCGCACGACAACTCGATGAGGAGATCACCATGTCCCGCACTGTCATCGCCGCACTGTTCCAGTCACTCGACGGGATCGCATCCGATCCGTTCAACTTCCAATTCGATTCCTTCGACCAGGAGATGGGCGAGTGGATGACCACGGCCATCGGCGGCGTCGACGACTGCCTCCTCGGCCGTGTCACCTATCAGGAGTGGGAGGGCTACTGGCCGAACCACACAAAAGGCGAGGACGCACCGTTCGCCGACTTCATCAACTCGACTCCCAAGCACATCGCCTCAACAACGCTGTCGCAGGCCGATCTCAGCTGGGAGAACTCGACTCTCATCCAGGGCGAGCTCGTCGACTTCGTCCGCGAACTCAAAGCCGGCGACGGCGGCAAGATCGCTGTCGAGGGATCGATGTCGATCGTCCGTCAGCTCGTCGAAGCGAACCTCGTCGACGAGCTGACGGTGGCCATCCACCCGGTCGTCGCCGGCAGCGGACGGTCCCTCTTCGAGGGTGGAACGACGACCCGGTTGGAGCTCAAGGACGTGCAGCGGACCAGCAAGGGCAACCTGCTGGCCACCTACGGGCCGTTCCCCGGCTGATCCAGCGGGTGGATCCACCTCGAGATCGTCCGCTTATTCGAGGTGGATCCGCCCGCAGGAGACATCGAAGATTCGAAAAGACAGCTCAGACATCGCCGGACGCACCCGCCTCGGCAGCCAGCCGACGTTCCCGGTAGGCGAAGGTCGCCCAGCCGAGCGCCACGGCCCAGAGCGGGAAGAGCAGCGTCGGCCCGATCGTCACCCACCAGCTGTCGGCGAAGATTTCGGGGGTCCCCGAGAAGATTGTGCGCACCAGGCCGACTCCGCCGGTGAAGATCGCCAGCGACACGATCGTCGCGGGAATCGTCGCCAGAGTGATCGGCACTCGCTTTCCGCCCAGAGGACCAAGCCATGTTGGCAGCCGCTCTCCCCATCTCTGGATGAGACCGAGGGTGAGCAGGATTCCACCGATGGCGGCCAAGGCGAGCGCGAGTCCCGAATGCCAGAGTCCGACGCGCTGCCCTTCATCGAAGAGTCCGGAGCTCAGGCCGAAGGGAATTCCCACGGCCCAGAGGACCCGCGTCAGGGCATAGAAGCCCGGCACGATGACCGCCACGGCGACGGCGATCTTCGCGCTTGCGGTGACCGACGTCGATCTCCCCACGCGTCCGGCACTGTCACCGTCTGCACGCCTGTGACCGGCGGCGGAATCCTCAACCTGAACGGTCTCGGTCAGATGACGATGACTGTCCTCGCGTATCCGACGACTGGTCTTCTCTGCGCCGGCCCACACGATGATCCACAGCAGCGGACCAAGCAGCATGACTGCCTGCCAGATCACCGGAGTCGGGACCGGTGGGAACTGCAGGCTGAGCGCATAGCCGAGGTAGGCCAGCAGCAAGGTGTCGGTGAGCATGACCGTGACCACGGCGGCGAAGGCCAGAACGACAACCCCGAGAACGCGTGTCCCGCCTCTGTCGAAAAGGCGCTGCCGCAGGCGGGTCGCGGTGAGCAGGGCCGCCGAGCCGACAAAGCTGAGCAGGGCGACGGAGCCGATGATGAGACCCGCGAACGGTCCCGGGAGTGCGGCGATCATCGACGTGAACGTCCACTCCTCGGATCCGGCCAGGGGTGAGGAGACGACTCCGAGTCCCCAGAGGACCGACATGATCATGAGGAAGAGCGACCACGCCAAGGCGGCCGTCAGTCCCACTTGCACCCCGCGGTCGGTCGATTGAGTTGGATGATGGGCGGTTTGAGTGAGCTGTTTCCGTGTCATGACTCCAGGCTCGTCCCCGAAGGCCCGCCGGGGGCTCCCCCACAAGGGTGAAGCCGGCTCCCGAGAGGGTGAATGCACACTGGGCGGCTGAACGGCCGTCCCGCCTGCTCACTTTGGGGTCAGGTCTCGACGAACCCCGATTCGAAAGCCTTGATCACCGCTTGTGTCCTGTCACGGGCACCGAGCTTCGACAGCAGCGAACTGACATAGGTCTTCACCGTCTCCGCCCCGAGGAACATCTCCCCGGCGATCTCGGCGTTGCTCATTCCTCTCGACATGAGGGTGAGGACTTCCTGTTCCCGCCTGCTCAGCCCAGCAGAACTCACCACATCGACGGCTCGGTGAGACCGTGCTGCCATGTCCCGGATCTTCTGCGGATAGAGCAGCGCATCTCCCCCGGCCACGGTATGCACCGCCCGGACGAGTTCGGACGGCTGAGCGCGTTTGAGGACGAAGCCGTCCGCACCCACGCGCAGAGCTTCGAAGACGTAGTCATCACTGTCGAAGGTCGTGAGGATGAGCACCCGAGGCGGCTCCTGCCTGCTCATGAGCAGCCGCGTGGCCTCCAATCCGTCGAGGTGGGGCATGTGCACATCCATCACCACGACATCAGGATCCGACCGAGTCACCAGATCGAGTGCTTCCGTCCCGTCATCGCCCTCCCCGACGACCTCGAGTCCCGGGTCGGAGTCGATGATCGCGGCCAGACCCGCACGCACGAGAGGCTCGTCATCGATGAGGATCACCGAAATGGTCATGGCATCTGTCCCTCCGAATACGGCAGTCTCACCTGCAGAATCCATTGTCCGTTCTCGATTCCCCAGTCGGCGCTTCCGCCGAACAGAGCGACCCTCTCACCGATGCCGACGAGTCCGCGTGACTGCCTCGCCGAGGCGGCCGCCCCCTTCGCACCGGCAACCCCCTTCGCATCGCCCGCCGCTTTCGCGTCAGCCGCCGCCTTCCCATCGGCCCGTCCCTTCTCCGATGAGCCGAGCACCGGGCCGGTGGCCGCGCCGGCATTGCGCGTGACCACTTGTACGCAGTCGGCGCCGATGTCGACGGCCACATCGAGGCCGGGCGTCGTCGCGTGCCGCAGCGAGTTCGTCACCGCCTCGCGCACGATCCGGTGGAGTTCGTGGACCACGGTCGGCGGCAGTCCGGTGGCATCCCCGCTGACCGTCAGTCGGGTGGGGTGCCCGATCGCACGGGCCTCCTCGGCCAATCGGGTGATATCGAGCATTGTTCGCCGAGGCGGCCCCGCACTTCCGCTGTCACCGTCCCCCGCGAGCTCTCCGCCCTCCACTGCTTCGCTCTCGGCGCCATCGAGGGCATCGGCACCATCGATGGCATCAGCAACGCCAAGGGCGTCGGCGTCGCCTGCGGTGCTTTCGTCGCTGACTGCGCCGTCGGCCTCCGCACGCAGCAGGGCGAGGACATGGTCCAACTCGGCCACCGCCTCACGGCTGGTGCGAGCGATCTCGTCGACGGCCGCCTCGGCGAGTATCTGATCCTGGTGCAGGGCACGTTTGGCCACAGCTGCCTGCATCATCGTCACGGTCAGGGCATGACCGATCGAGTCGTGGACTTCGCGGGCGAGGACGGTGCGACGGAACCGACGGACTCGCTCGGCCCCGGCGAGCTCAGCCCGGTCAGCGGCCGAGGGGCCGAGCAGGATCTGTGCGTAGTGAGGCAGGAAGTAGCCTTCGGCGATGATCGTGGCCGTGAGGAGAAGCAGGATCACGGGTGCGAGGATCTGCACGAGCCCGGCGGACAGGACGACGACGGACTCGGCACCGGTGCCGGCCGACGGATCGGCATTTCCGGCCGGCGATCCACCAGTCGCCCCGGCTGGGGAGCCCGCAATGCCGAGGAGTCCGTTCGACAGTTCCGAGGCCTGCTGTGGGTCCGCAACCATCAGCAGCACGGAAGGAAGGACCACGACGACCGTGATCAGGAGCAGGGCACCGGCGAAGGCGTGGCCGAAGTAGAACAGGGCACCGCGGAGGCGATCGGACCAGCTCGGCCGCCTCGGCGGGGTGGGGATGGACAGTTCGAGGAGCTGCTCAGCCAGGGTCCGTTCGAGTGCGCGGATGACGGCAAGGAACGCGGGTATGCACAACAGCACGAAGACGACGGCGCTGAAGGCGAGCATGCTGAACGCCAGAGACCGGTCGCTGACCTCGTTCCACGCGGAGACGGCCCAGATGATGACCGCAATATAGGGCACGGCGATGACCCCGCCGATCAGAAGGACCAGCAGTCTGCGCCACAGCTTCGCCGCCCAAGCTCCCATTGCCACCAGACTACAGCGGCGGGCCGACATGAGACGGCGGCCGGAAAGTTTCGCCCGTCGGTCATCCGAATCGGCATCTGCTCCGAATCACCGATACCAGCCATCTTTGGGAAAGGATCGTCATGAATATCTCGATGTCGTCACAGTCGCCCGCCGCTGCACGCGGTGCGCGTTCGCAGGTGCAGATGGTCTCCGGGCTCTTCGGCGCAGTGTTCCTGCTCGTGGGGATCCTCGGCTTCGTCCCGGGCATCACCGCGAATCTCGGCTCGATCAGCTTCGCCGGACACCACACCGACGCTGCACTGCTCGGCCTCTTCCAGGTCACGGTGCTCCACAACATCGTCCACCTGCTCTTCGGAGTCGTCGGGATGCTCGGACTCCGCTCACGTGCACTGGCGAAGAACTACCTCGTCGTCGGCGGAATCATCTATGCGGTGCTGTGGATCTACGGAATGGTGATTCCGATGGAGTCGATGGGCAACTTCGTCGGGCTCAACACCGCCGACAACTGGCTGCACTTCGTCCTCGCCGCGGCCATGATCACCACCGGCTTCGTATTCGGGCGGAAGCCTCGGGGCTGATTCGTCGGCACCGACGTCAGCGATTTCGTCAGAGCCGAGCCCGGGCGCCTCGCGCTCCCGGGCTCGGCTCCGGCGTCAGCGAACAGCAGGAACCGGGTGGCCTGTCAGAGTCCGACGGAGGCCTTGACGATCCACCCGAGCACCACGGCCAACAGCGCGGCGGCCGGGATCGTCAGGAGCCAGACGCCGAACATCGGCACGAAGTACCGGGCTCTGGCGTGGCCCTTGCGCCCGGCGTATTGGGTGCCGAGGATCGATGATCCGAGGACGAAGGTCAGCGACACCGGAACCCGCATGATCAGAGCTGCGGTGTACATGAGGATCGTGGCCGCGCCATCGGCGATGGAGGATTTGAGCGGGTCGAGTCGGACCATGCGCACGGACAGTGTCTGGACCACTCGCCACCCGCTCAATCCGGTGCCCAGAGCCAGAGCCGCGGCGATGAGCAGGCGCACTGGCCAAGAGATGTCGACCACGGAGAGGACATCGTGCTGCTGCGTGTCGACGGCGAGAATGGCGACCATGACGAGGGCCGCGATCTTCTGCGCGTCCTGGACCCCGTGGACGAGCGAGAGGGCCGCCGTGAGCACGGAGTCGACCATGCGCGCACCCCGGAAAAGCGGCTTGGGTGGAGTGGAGGCGAGCGACTTCGACAGGATGAGCGTGAGCACCCACGCGAGAATGAACCCGAGGATCGGTGAGAGCACCAGCGGCCACACCACGGAGTCCATCGCTTCACCGGTATTCACTGAGAACCCGAACACGACTCCCGCGCCGAGCAGACCGCCGATCAGACAGTGGGTCGACGACACAGGCAGCGCGAGATAGTAGGTGAACAGGCTCCACGTCGTCGCTGCGACGAAGGCGATCAGCAAGGTGGTCAGGATGAGGTCTGTCGAACCGGAGAAGAGCACGATCTGGTTGGCCACGACGATGGCGATTCCCTCACCGAGGAGCGCACCGATGAAGTTGAAGATGACGGCCAGGCTGAGTGCCCAGCCGGGTCGCATCGCTCGCCCGACGACCGCGTTGCCGACGGTCAGTGCGGCATCGTGGAATCCGTTCGAGCCGGCGAAGATCACCGCGGCGATGACGACTGCCGCCAAGAGCAGCTCCACGGACTACGACTCCTTGATCGCGATGGCTGCGACGACCTTGCCGAGTTCGGTGAACCCGTGGGCGGCCCGGACGAAGGCCTGCCCGAGTTGGGACACGGCGGCCATATACGTCAGTCCCCGTTTGGAGTTCGGCACCGCGTCCGACATCCGCCACTGCAGGCTCTCGACTTGGTAGGTCAGTCGGTTGATCGCGTCGACGTAGTCCCACTGGTCGAGCTTGCCCGGCAGTCGGGTGATCATCCGCGAGGTGTGGTCCGTCTGATTCGACAGCACGGCCAGGGTCTCGGGGACGCCGGAGGGCAGCGGGTCGAAGGCTCCGGAGGCGAGTACGTAGCCGACTCCGTGCAGCCGGTGGCAGATATCGCGCATGTGGTGGCTGAGCAGGTAGAGGTCGTTGCGGTCGAACGGGGTGATGTAGTTCTCGCGCAGTGCGCGCAGCATCGCGCCCATGTCCTCATCGGCCCTGTCCCCGATCTCGCGGAGGCGGTCGGCGACGTCGCGGCGTTCGCTGATTTCGATTCCGGAGAGTTCGGCGAGCACCAGGTTGCACTGCCGCATCTGTGAGACGAGATCGGACAGCCGCTCATAGAACACCTTGTCCTGCGGTACCCGCTTGAGCCGCATGCGCTCCTCCTGCCCGGGGCCCGGACAAGCCGGACGAATATGCATGATGCCTCAATGATATGTGCCGGACGCTGAACCGAGAGCGCCTCTCGGCGGAAGGCCGCTCGAAGCGGCTGAATTTGGAGCCCGGGGCTTCAGCGATCCAGCGTCCGGTGGCCCGAAGGCCACCCCCTACGATACTCGTTCATGCTCATGAATCCACCGCCGAGGCGGCTCTTCGTCCGTTGAGAATCTCACAGTCGATGTCGTGGTCGGGCGGGAATATCCGGTCCCTACGGGGACCACGCTCATTCGGTCGGGCGGGGCCGCCTCGGCGAGGGGATTGCCGGCGAGCTGAGGATCAGTCGAGGCCGCCTCGGCGATGGGCGACCGCGGCGTCGGACAGGTCTTCGGAGAGCTGGCGCAGGCGGACGGCGGTGTCGTGGTCGTCGGCGCCTGCCGCGCAGATGCCGACGAAGGCGGAGGCGCGCAGCAGCGCAATGACGACGTCACCGCGGAAGGCGCCGACGAGGATCTCGTCGATGGCGTGGGCCACTTCGTCGGGTCCGGCGGGCAGTTCGACGCCGGCGAGGATCTCGTCGTAGCCGATGCCCTCGGTGACGCGGCGTTGGCCGTCGGAGAACATCTCGGCGAGTTCGCGAGGTGCGGACTTGATCCATTGGCGCAGGGCGTAGAGGCGCCACAATGCGCCGGGTGCGGAGACGGCGGGAGCGGCTGACCACATCTCGGCGATGATCTCGAAGCCGATGTCATCGGCGAGTTCGACGAAGCGCCTGGTGGCAGCCTCGTCGCGGTTTCCCTCTGCATCGCCGAGCAGCAGTGCCGCGGTGGCGTGCGAGGTCTCCGAACGGGCGACGGGATCGTCGACGGCACCGACGGAGTCGAGGTCGGCCAGGGGAACGGGACGATGGAATGCGCGCTGTGACATGGTCAGGGCAGTTTAGTCCCTGTCAGGGTGCGCGGACTAGGACGTGGAGCACATTCGGGCTTTCGCCGCACGGTCAGGTTCTGCTCCCGGGACTCACAACGGACGCTATTAAACTTGAGTCTGATTCGTGACTGCGACCGGCAGTCGCGAGTGACCGAAACGAGGAGGAACTCTCGTGGCAAAATCATCAGTGGCGAAGAAGGGTCTCGACAAAGCTGCGAAGTTGGCAGTCAATGACGATGGGACCCTCAATCCCCGCGCCCAGTCGATGTTGTCGCGTCTGCTGTCCGTGCAGCGGCCCGTCGCCCTGGCTTATGTGCGCAGTCTGCGCCGCCGGCATCCGGACGCGACCCCCGAAGAGCTCATCACGATCATTCGCCGGCACTATCTGACCCTGACGACCTCGGGCGGAGCCGCAGTCGGTGCGACCGCGGCCGTTCCGGGATTGGGCACGACGGCCGCGCTGGGTGTCGCCAGCGTCGAGACTGCGGGCTTTCTGGAAGGCACTGCACTGTTTGCGCAGGCCATCGCAGAGATCCACGGACTGCCGGTGGCCGACGCCAAACGGGCGAACGCCCTGGTCCTCGGCCTCATGCTGGGCAAGGACGGGAAGAACCTCATCCAGAAGTTCGGCAAGCAGAACGGCGGCGTGGAGTCGATGTTCGGCAGCTGGGGCGCCACCGTGACCAAGCAGCTGCCGGCCCCGCTGGTCGATCTGCTCGTGCGCAAGCTGCGCAAGACCTTCATCCGCAAGTTCGCCGCCCGTGCCGGCGGATCGCTGGTCGGTCGGCTGCTGCCCTTCGGCGTCGGCGCTGTCATCGGTGCCGTGGTGAATGCGCAGATGGCGCGGAAGGTCGCTGGGGAATCGAAGGAGGCCTTCGGTGCTGCGCCGACGGTCTTCCCCATCGAGACCGACCCCGAGTACGTTGCGCCGAAGAAGGATCGGAAGCTGCTCGCGGGCCTGAGCAATATCCGTGCCCTGCTCGGGAAGGTCAAGAAGAACAAGGCCATCGAGTCCGACGTCATCGAGCCCACGGATCCCGAGGATCTCGAGGCCCCGGACGGTCTGCCTCGTACGTACACCGCTGAGGATCGGCGCGGACTGGAGAAGTGAGCCGCGGAGCTTCGTCGGGAGGAAGTCGACGGACTCCCTCCCGACGGCGGTTCCTGGTTTGAGTAATTCGGGCGCGAACCTCTACTATTGGTTCGTCTCCATCATGCTTCAGCAGGCCTGTGTACTGCGCTTGTGATGGGGCGGGGCCTCTAGCTCAGTTGGTAGAGCAGCGGACTTTTAATCCGCGGGTCGTGGGTTCGATCCCCACGGGGCCCACCGTAAAACAAACCGCCTCACCAGCGATTATGCTGGTGAGGCGGTTTCATTCACAGGTAAAGATGGCTGTCAAATTTACCGGCGTGTCACGTTGGATCATTGCAGGAACTTGCATTCTACTTGCATTCTGAGTCGGCAACTGCGCTTGCCGTTCGCCCTGATCTGCCGGGGGTTCGCGCCGAGACCATGCGATCAAGTTCTGGGGTCACTTCGTTGCGGCAGGACGAGCGCTCGGACTGATCGAACCGTGTTACGCGAACTCTATATCATAGATGATTCGGTTACCACCAAGTGTCAAGTCGGCATTGTAATCTAACTGTAATGATTAGTTTGTGACGATCCGCCGGGATCGGCCAGCGCAAAGGCGTGCGGCTCCTGTCGTGTTGATGGCCTCGGCGCAAATGGGCCGCGAGGTCGGACGGCCTCACCAACGCGGCGTGACGGGAACGGCGGCGCTGATTTCGGTGGAATCCTACTTGATGCCGTAGGGGTCACCAGACCGCTGCTGGTAGTCGCGAATGAATCCGACTACGGCGGAGTATGAGCGGCCTAAAAGTTCGGCGCGTTCCGATAGAGATAGGTCTGTTCGAGTGCATGCAATAGTTGCGTCTTCTCGGCTCCACGGCTTCCACCGGTTCCGGGCCAGGCTTTTCCCGTACTTGCCGACAGCGGGTCTAACCCTCCACTGCCGAAACCATTTACCGAGTGTTGATTCGTTGACTCCGACTGATACGGCAATATCGGTGATGGTCTCGCCCAATTCGCGCCGACGAGTAACTTCATCTCGAACCCGCGCTTTGGTGTCTCGGGTTGTGTATTGCCGTGACTTCTTTGGGCTGACCCCACGCCTATAAGTTGCATAGCAACGCTGGCAGAGGCCGCGAGCTATTGGGCTCCGATCACACCACACCACCGCGCACGTCTTCATGCCGGTCTCATCGTTGAGCGCATGCACGTCAGACTAGTTCAATGCTGGAGCAAGCTCCAGACATTCGTATACATGCGACTACCTGAAGTCAGATAATGATGAAAACCAATTCGGGAGGTAAGCAATGTCGCTGCGCAACGAGACTGAGATAGGTAATTTGCCTGAGCTGGCGAAGTATCGGCCAGAACCAGGGCTTCGCCCCGGTGTCTTTTTCTACCCGCCGGGCAGTTCGCCGGTCGCGTTCTATCCGAGGCCTCGGTCTTCTGACGAATGATCGGTTTACAGTCCCCGCAACGTTCACAGGTGTGCCCTCTGACCAGTGTCAGTCTGCTCAGCTAGTGTTGGGCACATGGGAGATACAACATCGATTGGTGGCACGCGGCCTAAGGTTTTAGAGTTCTTTGCCGGTATCGGACTCGCGCGTATGGGCCTTGAAGCCTCAGGCTTCGATGTTGCATGGGCGAATGACTATGAGCTCGATAAGAAGACCATGTATGACGCTCAGTTCGGAGAGTCTTCCGAGCACTCATTTTCGCTTGGAGACATCGGGGGCGTCGGTGTGGAAGAGCTTCCCCACGGCACCTCACTCGCGTGGGCTTCGTCGCCGTGTACTGATCTTTCATTGGCCGGCGGTCGCGCTGGGTTCGCCGGTTCACAGTCAGGTACGTTCTGGCATTTCATTCGCCTTTTGAAAGAACTTGGCGATGACCGTCCTGAAGTTGCCGTGCTTGAAAATGTTACGGGTCTCGCCTCGTCCCATGGTGGCGATGACCTCATTGCAGCGATCCGCGCTTTCAACGACCTCGGCTATTCGGTAGATGTGCTCGCGATTGATGCACGTCGGTTTGTTCCGCAGTCACGTCCGAGGCTTTTCCTGGTCGGCGCGATGAACCCGCCTGAGGATACTCCCGAGCCCAATTCGGAGTTGCGTCCAGATTGGATTCAGTGGGTTTACGGTGACAATGAATTGCGAACTCATCGTGCGGAACTACCGAAGCCGCCGTCGCCATTAACTGACGGGTTCGGCGAATTGGTGGAAGCTATGCCCGCGACTGATGACCGGTGGTGGGACGAGACTCGCACCAAGGCTTTTGTCGGGTCGCTATCCCCGTTCCAGCTAGAGCGCATTACGAAACTTCGCCAGTCATCTGGCGTCAAATATCGGACTGCCTACCGGCGAACCCGGAAGGGTGTAGCCGTGTGGGAGGTTCGCCCCGATGACATTTCGGGTTGCCTTCGCACTGCTCGGGGCGGATCGTCAAAGCAGGCAGTGGTTCGTTTAGGGAACGGTCGGCTTCAAGTCCGCTGGATGACCCCACGCGAATACGCGCGGCTCATGGGCGCGGGAGATTATGACCTCAGTGCGGCGAGAACGACTCAAGCAATGTTTGGATTTGGTGACGCAGTTGCAGTGCCAGCAGTGTCTTGGCTTGCAGACAACTACCTGTTGCCTTTAATCAGGGGGAAGTTTGACGGTCATCGTTCCCCTGCTCATCTTGAGGCGGTCTGATGGCGAGCACGAGCAAAGCCTCGGCTCGGGGCGCAGGTGGCGCTGGCAGGAAGAAGCCGAAGCTGAAAGACTTGCCAGCTCCATTGGTTCAGGAGTTCCGGCAACTCTTTGACGAAGCGAAGAAAGCGACTGACAGCCAGGGGCGGAAGATCGCCTCAGCCAAATGGGGAGCTTACGCGTTCTTCGATTATGATGGCGAGCCGATTTATGTCGGACAGACCAACGAACAGCTTTCGACTCGGCTTAATCGCCATCTCACGAATCAGCGAACTGACGCTGTAGCTATGCGGATTCTTGATGTATTCGAAGTGGCTGAAGTTGAGATGTGGCCGCTTTGGGAATATGAGGGAGTTGCAAGCAGCAACGCAGAGGCAAAGAAGCATCTGAATGCTTTGGAATATTCGGCTTATCTTCGCGCGATCAAGGACAGCAAGTTCGGCGCTATCCTGAACGAAAAGATTCCGCCGCTCTCCGAACCAATCGACCTCCCAGAATCGTTCCGCTTTCCTCTTATCTCAGACGCAACTCGCCAGGAGCGAGGCCACCCTGACGTGCGTATCGCTCGCAGAGCCGAGACGATTTCGCGACTGGCTGCCGTTGCCCACGAGCGTGGAGAGGTGTCGGAGGGACTGCGCCGTGTACTCGTCATCCAGGCAGTTCGTCTGGCGTATATTTCGGCAGTTCGCCTGGCCGAAACTGAGGGTCGCCAGGAGCCTGACCCGGATGCAATCTCGGTCGAAGGGCTTGTCGGCAGTGTGCTTTACGAGCGCTCCGACCCTGACGGCGAAAACAGCGACGGCGACACCAGCGAGGTGGACTAATGAAACTACTCCAACTGGCATCACCAGAGGCCGATGACTATGAATTCATTGCCGATAGCCACGGTCGAATTTAGTCTCTAGCTATGGCTCAGTATTTAGATGATGATGACTACGAAGCACTCGACCGCATTGACCAAATGGTTAGTGACATTAGAGCTACGGCTGACAGCCTGACTGTCCCGGACAGTGGCACAGAACTAGACCAGGATGACGAGGAGACAGTTGGCGAAAGAACCGCCAGCCGCGTGGTGTCTGCGTCAATAACCTCCGCTCTTTGCGGCTTACAGGGGTTCCAAGCACTTTGGGCTGGGGGCGAAAAACTGCAACGTGGAACGACATTTGGCCTTGTACATCGCACGGCACTTCTCGGCGCGTGTGAAGCATTTTGGGTTATTCGACCAGACGACCGGGAGTCACGAGTAAGACGAGCGAATGCTTCGGCCTTGCGTCAGCTCAACGACGAGATCCTAAGCAAGGAAGACATTCAGACGATGGACCGGTTGTTTCAGGATGACCGAGAGGTAACAGATGAAGAATTGGAGGGTTTACGTTCAATTCGTACAGACCTCACGCACGCGGTTGGGGGCAGACCTCCGTCTTTGACCACGATGTTCAAGGAAGTAGCAAGCGATCTTATTAGCGATGAGTTCTTCGCTGATGAAGATGTAGAGCATTTCAGTCAGGTGCTTCGGTCACAATGGAGAACTTCGTCTGCTGACGCTCATGGTGCCTCTTGGCAACATCGGTTCAGTGACCCGCTAGCGGAAGATCAGGAATACGATTCACCTGTTGTGAAACGCGTAGCAGACTTGGGCATGGTGATCGCGAAAGCATATACTGCCGCTGGAATCGCAAGGTATGCAGCACATATCTGGGAGCAGCGAGCCATTGCCGATTAGTTCAGGCAGATTTTAGCGCCGTGTAGAGCGTCTGCCGTGAGACTCCGAGGTCTCGGGCTATCTCAGCCTTGGCTGCACCCTCAGCGATCCGCTGGCGGGCTTCTGCGATCTGCTCGTCGCTGAGCTTTTTCGCCTTAGCGAACTTCCCTTGAGCCTTGGCAATCTCGATTCCCTCTTGCTGACGTTCCCGGATTCGCGCTCTTTCGAATTGGGCGACACCGCCGAGCAGGTGGAGCATGAGGTCGGTCATTGCTTTGTCTGATTCTTCACCGTTAACGACGAATCGCAGTCCCTCCTTCTTCAGGTGGACGTTCACACCTTTGCCGTTGAGTTCGCGGATGATGGACTTCAGGTCATCCACGTCTCTGCCGAGTCGATCCATTGACGCGACGATAACGGTATCGCCATCTCGGACGTAGGCGATCATCTCGGCTAGCTGCTCACGCCCGTCGCGTGATCCGCCTGAGACTTTCTCTGAGAACACACGGTCTACTTCTCCGACCGCTTCTAACTGTCGGGCTGTGTTTTGGTCGATGCTGCTGACGCGGACGTAGGCGACTGCCTGACCTTTCATGTCGATCCCCTCTTGCTGGTGGGCGAACACCGCCCAATAAATGTGTATTGAACTCTACGACTTCCTTAGACATGTGTCCATTCATTTCGACATGAACTTCCCTTGACGCTAAACTTCGGGGCAGTTGAGAGCCGATTGGCAGCGTCCAGTGAGCATACTTCCCTTGACGCGGGCCAAAAACCACTTTTGCCCGTGATGCGCGGCTCCGCCACAGATGAACGGGACCCGCATCGACTACATTTGGACTATGAGTGAAAACCCAGTAGTGAACAATGATGTCGGCGGCACCTCAACGTCAGACAAATGCGACAACGACCGTCCACTAGCAGCCAACAAAGACAGCGGCTACACAGACGAGGCAGTCGAATCGCGACTGCTGGGAGGTGGCCCCTTGGAGAGGCGGGATCGAGACGCCGCCTACGCCGCATGGCTACGCACCTATTCGGAAAGGCGCTCCAAGATGGCAGGCACGTTTTCGATCCTCGCGGCGGCGTTAACCCTTACCGGCGGATTCGCGTCAAACAGCAGCGCAGTGCCAGCCGGAGCCGCGTATGTCGCGGTGGGTCTTGTCATCGTGATCAGTGGGTACTTCATCGCGAAGCACATCCTCGGCAGGGACAGAGAAGCGATAGAGGCTGCCGCAGCTGTCCATCAGCTCAGGAGCGAAGGAGACTAACAGCTACGCAGCCAGTGGGGGCACCACCCCCACCCCCGTCCCCTAAATCCACCGGTGGGTCATAGCAGGAATGGACGCTCCCACTTCAGAAGCCCGTAATTGTTACTCGATCCCATCCAGGAGTAACTAAGGGGACTCGACTAGTGGGTGGTCAAGGCGTGTTCGGTCGAGGGGTGGGGGCCTTAAAAATCGGCCCCCACCTATTCCTATGGCGTGTGGGTCAAAAAAAGTTTCAGAAGTTCAGAGAAGTCCGTGAATACAAGAACGCCCCCGGCCTAAGCCGAGGGGCGTTCTCATTTCAGATGTTCGTCAGGTGAGTCACCCGCGTCACTTCACCAGGTGGCCGGATCAGCGAATACGGGTTCGGGCGGCATTGTCGCCGTGGTCTCGAAAGCGCGGGCGCGGCGGAAGCGTTCTGCAGTCCAGTTGTCGTGGGCGACTTTGAACCGAGCGTAGGCTTCGCGATGGGCGGCTCCGGCTTCCCATTCGGCCTGCGCTTGAGCTTTGGCCTCACGGTCAGCGTCGCGTTGCTTCGCAGTTTCGGCGGCGTGTGCTTCGCGGCGTGCGACGACCCGAGGGTCATCGGGAACTCTGAAAGCTTCTTCGACGGTCGAGGACGTTAGCCCGACGGGGTCGAGACGGATGCCGTCGAAGACGTGTTCGCCCATGCCGCCGGACGGCTCCGAATACCGTGGGTGCGAGTTGTCGATACCGGCACCGCGTGCAATTGAGGCTATCTCGCCTTTAAGGTCGGTGACGGCATTCAGCTCTGCCCATGCCTCGGCAGCGATAGGCGCAAGCATCGCCGCGTACCGGCGGATGAAAGCGTTCCGGTCGAAATCACGTATGGCCTCGGCGCGGTCTTGCATCTGAGCAAGGGCGAGCGCCCGGTTCGCCTCGGCGGCTTGAGTCTCGGCTTCCGCGACGGCTGAAGATCGTGAGGCGACCATGCGTTCATACCAGGTGATCGTGGCGGTGAGTTCGGCTCCGTCATGCGCCCAATTCTTTGGCTTCGACTTGGCCGTCTCGGCTTTGGCTTCATGGTCTGCGAGGTTTTGGCGAGCCGTTTGGAGTTCCGCCTGAGCTTCGGTTAAAGCCTCCCGGGCCTTGGCAAGTTTGGAGTCGGCTGCTTCGGCGGCTGGACGGTGCTGGTCTTCGTTCTCATGAGTGATGTTCAAATTCGTTCCTGTTCGTATTGGATTGGTGTGTTTTAGATGACCGGGGAGTCAGGGCATCCAACTGGTGCACCGTCGACTCCAGGTCGGGTAGAAGCCCTCACGCGACAGCGGAGACCGCGTATTGAGGTGCCGTGTACTGAGTGAGCCTGCACCAGCCGTGGACAGCAAGGATCGGAAACTTCGAGACGACCCGAGAGCAAGGCAAACAGGGCGGCTTCACGTTTGAGAACCCAAGCTGGTGCCCCCATGCGCCCTGACTGGAACAGCGCGGGCATAGCCCTGCGCGGTAGTACCAGGACTTCACTCGCGACCATTTCTCTGCCTGTCGTGGCGTTTCGGGCGACCAGGTAGATTGCGAGGGGGAATGTTCGGGAATGTCTGCTGGTCGTGTAGAAGCCCTAGTTTCATGCGGCTCTGTGGGCAGCGGGCCTAACCCCCACGAATCGGCCAGGTCGTCAGAGCTGGGCCCATCGTTGATGGGCGCTAGTGCCTGAGCTCCGATCCACTTGTCAGCAAATCCGCCCGGCCCCGTCTCGGGGCCACGCACCAGCCCCGAATCGCCACTGTTGCTTTCCGCGCCCCCGTACCAGTACAGGTCGCGTTCGCCGTCCCCGAACTCGATCACGGCGACGGGTACGGACATTCGCAGTTTGACGACCTCGGCGACTTTGCCGTCTACGGTCACTTGGTCTCCTATGTTCATTTGGTCTCGCTTTCGATCTGGTTAATGAGTTCCAACACCACGTCCAGCTCGTTGAGGTAATACTCCATCTGCCGCTCACGGCGGGAGTCGGGCGCGCGTAGCTCTTTAAGCTCTAGCCGGTCGAACCGGCGTTCTAGGTAGTTCGCGTAGTTGTGGAGGACTTGGGCGTTGAGGTTGGTCAAGCCGCGACCTCCGGTTCGCCGCCGGTCACTACTGCGTCCGCCCAAGGCCAGACACCGGAGGGCAGTTCGATTCGTTCATGGCCTCGGAACTGTCGGTCACTGAATGCTTCGACAGCAGCGGCTACTCGTTCCCCCACGACGTCTTCGGGGACAAGGAGAACTTCTAGCGCCGGGCGGTAGAACGTGCTCGTGTAGGCGGCTCCGTCGCGCATGCCTGCAAGGCACGATGCGTCCAGCTGGGCACTGCCGCCCATCGTCAAATGGTGGCCTCGGGCGACAAACGTCAGGGGACTATTCACTCCAAGAGTGAAGAAGTCACCGGGCTCAAGATCTCCGACCTTGATGAATTCCAGATTGCTTTGATCCATCTGTAATGCTCTCTAACTCTCGTGCCGAGCCTTTTGCTCGGCGGCATGGGTGTTCACCTCCTTTGGGTGTGTCGAGAGTTGTATCGACTGAATTGCTACACAGTTCGCGTAGTGGCCGGGCTAGACGGCGCGGGCGACTCGCTTATCCGCGAGCAAGTAGTCAGTGCCGAAAAAGGCATTAGCGAACCGTGTCCCGGTGCCATACAGCGGTAGGCTGTGGGTCTCAGCGAATGTCAGCAGGTCAACTGGCGCTTCGCGGTTCGCCTGAGCGATCCGCCAGATGTTTGTAGCTTGCTCGTCGCGGGTCAGCACTTCATGCTTCTTCTTAGTCATAGGGATGACGTGAAGCGGGTTGCAACAGAGCTTTCTATCGCATGAATGCGATAACTCCAGTCCCTTGGCATGTGGCCCGAAGAAGTGGACATAGGTCAGACGGTAGGTTGTCCAGGTCAGCCCCGCACAACCGATCTGGGCTCGCCCGTTGGTGCTGCTCTTCTTTGCCGGTGTTAACCAACAACCAGTGAAACTGTCGGAAGTGATAATTCCGGCGAGGCGGTCGAGGGCACTTTGAACGGCTCCCGGCTTCGCTTCTTTGAGGTACTGGTCTTCATGCCTGCGGCAATAGCCGCGCTTCTTTGGGCCTTTTCCTCTGTTCGTGTCTCGGATTGACGTGCAGTTGTAGAGACTGCCGTCTTCGCGGCGCACTCGGTAAGAGCAGACTCCGTAGATCAAGCGGCGCTTCTTGTTGTAATGCTTTGCGCATACCCAATAGGAATACTTGATTCCTCCGCTTGTGTATCGGACGGTCGAGACTCCATCGGAGTCGCAACCTCCCGTTTTCATATCCCAGAATTGGCACTTGTTGTGCTTTCGCTTTACGCGACTCCTTCTATTTCCCGACCGATTGGTCAGTTGTAAAGTTGATTCCGGCACCCATTCCCTCTCAATGTCGCCGCCCCCGCTATTTCTGGGCGGGAAGAACTGCATTCCATTCGTCTCGTTACCGTCCACTCACACGGGGTCATTCCCTGCTGGACTGCCCGTTTGACAGCACTGCTTTTGGCTCATGGAGCCATAGCGGAATGAGCGTTCAGTGCTTCACTTCCTGTTGCTCCAGCCAGGTGTCTAGCGACCCGATCCTGTATCGAACGTTTTTCCCGACTTTGACGAATGGCGGCGTTGCCGGGCTTCGCCTGTTGTTCCTCAGCCACGACACTGAGCAGCCGATGTATTCGGCGGCTTCATGCTCGTTCATGACAGCCGTTCGCGGCTGCGGCTGACGCCTGAGATAGCTCTCTACCTCTGCAACCAGTGATGCGTCTTCACTGTCGCGCTCATTTGCTGGAGCGACAGACCGAGGGCCTGCTTGAGTATTGATGGGCATAGGTGTGTCCTTTGCTGATTCTGGTGCTGAGTTCGACCGAAATGTACTTCGCACCCTTTGGCTTACGGTCGGTACACCGATTGCGTAGTGAAGACAGGCCGCCTTTTTGCGCAGCCTCCGCGCATGGCGATCCATTGAATACGAGTACTTGCCACCCCTCGTGCTCTCGCAACCGCGCTGATCATTCAGGGCCGGGCGCTGAGGGACGTTCAAGAGTTGTGTCATCTGCCATCGAAGGCTTGACAACCACATCATCTTGTGCTCGTCTACGACTTTACATCCATATCCAGTGTTACACCAGTGTCATTTGCAGGTTCCACACCCTGTGCAACCGCAGTCCGCAATCGTCCACAAGCCGTGAAGTAACGCCGAACCCTTGATTTGTCAAGGCCACGACTCGTTCTGGACAACCTTTCGGAATGTGGGTCTACAACGGTTTTCCACCGCTTTCCACAGGGAAAAATTCTACCTGTGGGCATGTCGCGAGTGCATCAAGACCATCAGGCCTGCGGGGCGCGGCGATGTCGCGACTCCCAATTATCTGACTCACGGACTTTTAGTTGTATTCTTGCTTCATGAGTGTGAAGAATCTGGCCACGGGCAAGTTACCGTGGGAGTGCCTGTATCCCGTCATGGACGGGGGCCAGCGGAAGTACAAACGCAAGAAGTTTCGGACGAAGCGCGAAGCTGAGGACTTCGACCGTGAGGCTTACGCGAAGCTGGATTCGTCTTCGAATGTCGATCAGTCTAAGGCTGAGAAGATGACGGTAGAGCAGCTTCATCAGGAGTGGTTGCAGTATCTGCGTGGCACTGGTGGGCGGAAGAACACCGGCACGGCCGGGAACACACTAAACAGGTATGACGAAATCTACCGATCCGTCATCGAACCACGGTGGGGCGGCGCACCGTTGGCGACGGTCACGGACAAGGCAGTCCGCGGGTGGGTGGAGCAAGGGAAGTTCAGTTCGCCCAGCAATAAAGCTAAAGGCGTGCGTCAGTTCAGTCGCCTAATGAACTATGCGGTCGGCAGGTATGTCGCGGCGAACACGGTTAAGCCCTATCTCAAGCAATTGCCGAAGTCGGAGGATTCCGACGTGGAGCGATACAGCCTCAGCATGAGGCAGGTCTACAGGATCGCAGCGTGCTCGTCGGAGCACTTCGCTCCGATCTTCGTTTTCCTCGCATTGACTGGTCTGCGATTTGGGGAGCTTGCGGCTCTCCGTGGCCGTGATGTTGAGAACGGTGCTCTCAGGGTCCGCAGGACTCAGAGGACTATCGACAACAAAATCAGCTACGCCGAGGTGACAAAGGGTGGCGAGCGCCGAACGATCCCGCTTACTCAGATCGCTTTGGATATTGCCGAGGCTCGCCGCCGGGGCCGGGATGACCACCTGTTTACCGCCCCGCGCGGGGGCGACTTGCAGAACCAGAATGTCAACAACCGGGCACTGAAGCCTGCTGTGAAGATTGCGGCTTCAGCCGTTGAACGTTTGCAGAATGCTCTCAACATGGCCGACGAAGAATATAGCGGGGACTTCCATGTCTACGGCCCGGAGACAGCCAGAGCGGTCGAGCAAGTACAGCAGGCTCACGGCCTGCCGGTCACGGGTGAAGCCGACCCTGAAACGCGACAGGCGCTGAGTCTGCCCGACGCCGCCCACGGCTACACTCTCAATCGGCAGGACTCGGACTTCCCTGATGACTTCAGCTTGCATGGCTTCAGGCATACGTGTGTTTCTCTCGTGGTCGGTGCTGGTGCGAACGTGAAGCTCGCTCAGAGCTTCGCAGGTCACGCTTCAGCCGCCATGACCCTAGATACCTACAGCCACTTGTTCGCGGATGATCTGACTGGAGTTGCCGAAGCGCTCGGAAGGATCGCCGCTGAGGCTCAGGACGCGGCGCGGCTAGAGTTGCATCGGTGACAAGACTTGCATTCAACTTGCACTCAATCCCCTATAGCCCTGTATTCATAAGGGTTTATTAGGGGTCTTTTAATCCGCGGGTCGTGGGTTCGATCCCCACGGGGCCCACCTAGCCTGACCAGGCATGATACATGGCACCCCCGAAGCTGCGAGCTTCGGGGGTGCATCATTTTCAGCAGATTTTCAGCAGACGATTCAGTTCTCCCACCGACCGCGGACGGTCGAGAAGGGTTGTACCGGAACTGGCACAGGATGTTGCCTGACGAACACCCCCTGCGGGCCGGCAACCGCATAGAGTCGGAGTCATCGACCGGTCAGCAGCGAGAAGGATACGCACAATGAGTTCGAACTACCGCGCCCAAGCTGGGCTTGCCGTCAACGGCCCTGGTCATTGGCGCAACCGCGGTCCGCTGACCCCGGCGCCATCGGTTCGGCGTTGGTGGGCGAGGATCCTCGATGCGGTCCTCGTCCTCTTCTTCACCGGAATGCTCATCGGCATCGCGCTGGCCCTCGCCGCGGTGAATATCATCTCGATCGACGATGCCATGAAAGTTGCTCTTATCAGCTATCCGCTGATGGCATTGGTGTTCGGCGTTCTCTACGGCTGCACCGTCTCCCCCGGCCAGGCGCTGTGCGGAGTCGTCACGCTTAAGCACAGCGGCCGACGCGTCGGTTTCTGGAGGGGTATGACGCGTTATCTGGCGATCGCGTTCTTCCCGGTCACGGTCGTTCTCCTCATCTGGACGATCTTCGACGCACCGACGCTGGACCTGGATCCGATCGACGTCTATTACCGAAGGGCTCCACAAGTCTGGTAGCTCCGACTATCGGGTACGGTTCACCGTCGGGGCGCGATGATGAGTCCGAGGAACGCTCCCTGGTTGGCTGCGACCTCGGCATTGGGCATTGACGTCGCAGCACCTGACCTGCGTGCGGCGATGAGCGCGTCGTCTTCACCGACGAGAGTGTCAGTGAAGTGCCTGTCGACCGCCTGTCATTCGTCGGCGGCCGGGTAGCGATCGGTCGGTGCGGAGGGCTCGCTTTCGCTCATGCCCTCATTCTTGCGCATCGGTCGGCAGTGCTCCCCGCGAGTACTGACTCGGTCCGCACCTCACCCCGAGGCCAGAGTCTGTGTCCCGACGACGCCGAGCAGCTCCAAACGACCCGCTGTCTCGGTGCCTTCGAGAGGCAAGAAGACAAGCAGCGAGATGTCATCGTCGGGAGTGAGAAGCACTTCGCACCGGAAATCGAGTCGACCGACGTCCTTGTGGGCGATCGCTTTGATGTCGGAATGGCGAACCGCGACGTCGTGCCGCTCCCACAGTCCGGCGAACTCCTCGCTGATGTCGATGAGGTCGGCGATGAACTCCCGCACGCGCCGGTCACCCGACCGCTTGGCGTATGTCGCCCGCAGATCGCTCACATGTGTCGCCGAGATCCTGTCCCAGTCCTCTTCGGGCATCGGCCGTGACTCCGGGTCCTCGAACCACTTCCAGATCAGATTCCTCTCACGTCCCGGCTCCTCCGGCAGATCGCCGAACAGAACACGCCCCATCGGGTTCCGCCAGACGACCTCGCCGAGGTCGGTGACAATGACGGCCGGCACATCGACGAGCCGATTCGCCACGGCGATGAGCCCGGGCCGGATATGCCCGTCCGAACTGCGCGGCGGGACCGGGTGTCCTGCGAGATGCAGCAGGTGATCGCGCTGGTCCCGGTCGCACTGCAGCGCACGGGCGACGGCGCTGACGACTCCGGCCGACGGCGTCGCTCCTCTGCCCTGTTCGAGGCGGGAGTAGTAGTCGACGGAGACGCCCGCGAGCATCGCCACTTCCTCACGTCTGAGTCCCGGCGTGCGCCGGCGAACCGTGGTGCCCACACCGACGTCTTCGGGTCGCAGGCTCTCGCGGCGACGGCGGAGGAAATCGGCGAGGCCCGAACGATCAGTCATCGCCCCATTATCTGCCTGCTGCCCGACAGCAGCCAGGGACAACTTGTCCCTGGATCGACAGAGCATTCTCACCGGCGCTCAATGCGAGCAGACTCATTGACATGACTATTGAAAACAACTCGCAGACCATCGACCACCGCCGACTGGGCGCCGCAGGACCCATCGTCACATCGCCCGGCCTCGGCGCCATGAGTATGTCCGGTGCCTACGGCCCGACCTCTGACGCTGAGGGAATCGCCGCCATCCACACCTACCTCGACGCCGGAGGCACCCTCATCGACACCGGCGATTTCTACGGAGCAGGCCACAACGAGATGCTCATCGGCCGTGCGCTGAGCCAGCGCAGCCGTGACGACGTCATCCTCTCGGTCAAGTTCGGGGCCGTGCTCTCACCTGACGGATCCTTCATCGGCTTCGACTCGCGCCCCGATGCAATCCGAAACTCCCTTGCCTACTCGCTGCGACGTCTCGGCGCAGATCATGTCGACGTCTACCGGCCGGCACGCCTTGACCCGAATATCCCTATCGAAGAGACCGTGGGGGCTATCGCCGAACTCGTCGAGGCCGGGTACGTCCGGTCGATCGGATTGAGCGAGGTCAGTGCGGAGACGATCCGCAGGGCGGCAACGGTCGCTCCGATCAGCGACCTGCAGATCGAGTACTCACTGCTCACCCGTTCCATCGAGTCCAATGGGATCCTGGCCGCCTGCCGAGACCTCGGAATCGGCATCACTGCTTACGGGGCGCTGGCGAAGGGACTGTTCGCGGGCAAGACCGGCGGGAATCGAGCGATGTTCCCCCGCTTCCAAGGGGAGAACCTCGAACACAACGAAACGATCATATCGGCATTGGGTTCGGTCGCCTCGGCGAAGGGGATCACGCTGCCCCAGCTGGCGATCGCCTGGGTCGCAGCACAGGGTGAGGACATCGTCCCCGTCGTCGGTTCGCGCACCGTCCAGCAGGTACGAGCGACACTGAGCAGCACCGAGGTGGAGCTGAGTTCAGTTGATCTCGCAGAGATCGACGAGGTCCTCTCCAGAACCGAGGTACGTGGCGATCGCTACCCGAGTGCGCTTATGGCGCAACTGGACAGCGAACGCTGATCAGCTCACGCGTGTCACTCGATCTAGCGACCGCCGAAGACCTGCTGCAGCGGGATCGAATTGTCCTGCCACGGAGTGAGGATCCACGCGACGAGGTAAGCGCCGATTCCGAGTACGGGGAGGAGGAACGAGGCGAGGACGATGAGCCGCATGATCCAGACGTTGATGCCGGTCACCTCGGCGAGGCCCCCGGCAATACCGCCGAGGATGCGGTCGGGACCGCGACGGAAACCGATTCTGCGGATGGAGTCGAATAGTGAGTTCATGTCTTCGACTCTACGGATCGGCCGTCACCGCGGCACTAGTGCTGACCGTCGAGGCCGATTGAGGAAAACCGGAATCCGCGCCGATCCAATAACGCCGCTTCGGCGGTCCGTCACTGTTTTCGCGCACGTCCTCGAGGACTCCCCCGCACTGTTCGATCACACTTGCCGAGGCGATGTTCGTCTCATCGCACGTGACGAGCACGCTCTCGACTCCGGCCGATCGCAGACGTTCGACCGAGCGGGACAGGATCTGCTGGGCGTATCCTCGGCGACGGAATTCCGGGGCGACTGCATATCCGACGTGCCCGCCGAAATCGAACAGGAAGTCGTTGAGTTCGTATCGGATGGAGGTGCGACCCACGGGCCGCCCGTCCACCTCGGCGACGAGGAATTCCGCGCGCACTCGTCCCGGTGGGAGATCGATTCCGCGAGCCTCGCGCTCGTGGGCGGCGATGATGTCGTCCCACGTGCCCTCGGCTTGGAGGAATGCGAAGTCGTCGGCGCGCAGCTGCTCATGGAAGCCCCTCAGCACCGCTTCATCGGCGGGAGCCAAGGGACGCAATCTCAGGGTTTCGCTCATCGGGCTCCGTCGAAGGTCGGTTCCTCGCGTCGTGCGAAATCCGGGGCGTGTTCTGCGGTGATTCCCATGCCGAGGATACGCGCCGGCACCACGGTGAGCGCGGGGAAAGTCGTCAGCAGCCACTCCACCGGTGCAGGTGGACGGATGGGCCGGTGCCCGTGAACGGCGGGTTCGACCATCCGGTGGATTCCTGACTGCAGGAGTTCGACCGCACGAGTGGTCGGGAGTCGTCTCAGCTGCAGTCGCCGCAGCTCGGCGGTGCCCACCGACCCGGCACGCAGCGGCTCGGCGAGAATCCGGGCGACGGCGATTCCGTCCTGCACCGCGAGGTTGACTCCGACCCCGCCGAGCGGACTCATCGCGTGTGCGGAATCGCCGATGCACAGCAGGCCGTCGACGAACCACTGCTCGGCCTCATTGCGGCGGACGTCGAGAAGCTTCACGTCATCGAAGTCGATCCGGCCGACGTCCGCGGCGAGTTGCGGATAGGTCTCCGCGACGGCATCACGCAACTCATCGATTCCCTCGGCGCGCAATCGCGCGTCCGCGCCTTTCGGGATGAGGCGGGCGATCTGCACGTGCCCGTCGCGCGGAATGGCGACGAAGACCTTTCCGTTCCCACCTCGTGGGGCCACGGAATCGGGCAGCACCGCCTCGGTGTCGATGCGGAACCACCACACGTCGATCGTCGACGGCAGTTCCCTCACGGACAACCCTGCCTCGGCGCGCGCCTTCGACCATCTGCCGTCGGCGGCGATGACAAGTGGTGCGCGGAGTTCGAGGGTGGCCGGGGTGGGAACGTCGGTGGCGGGGTCAGCACGTTTCCCGTGGGGAACGTCGGTATCTTCGGACTGTGGGGCCGCCCCGGCGACGGTCGAATTCCGGGCACGGAGACCGACCACACGGTCTCCGTCCCAGATCAACGAGGCGGCCTCGACGCCCATCCGCAGGTCGAAGTTCGAGTCGTTCTCGCCCGCTTTTGCAAGCAGGTTGAGGAAGTCCCACTGGGGCGCGATCGTCATGAACGGATGGGGCAGGTTGAGCCGCGTGAAATCGGCGAGCAGAATGTCCTGGCCGCCTCGCCCGGTCAGGGTCACTCCTTCTACGCGGCGATGAGCAATGCGGGCGAACTCGTGGTAAAGGCCGAGTTCGTCAAGCAGTCGCAGAGTGGACGGGTGGATGGTGTCACCGCGGAAGTCGCGGAAGAAATCCTCGTGCTTCTCGAGCACCACGACCTTCACTCCGCCACGGGCGAGCAGCAGGCCGGCCACGATTCCGGCAGGGCCGCCTCCGCTGATGATGCAGTCGAAATGCTCGATGTCGTGTCGGGCGGTGTGTGGGGTGTCGGTGCGGGCGGTGTGTGGGGTGTCGGTGTCGGCCATGACACTCTCCTCGGCTCCACGGCACCGCGGCTCCGGGAATCGGCGGCACCGTTGACTCTGTGAACGCTGGGGCTCAGTTCCCAGCGTAGACCTCGCTCCGGGCGACGGAAATAGGGTATGCGCTCCGGCCAGCCGACCGACCGCCTCGGCGACGGAGGTGACAACTGGTTCAAAGTGCAGGAGAGGAGCCTGAAATCCGGGCACTCACACTTTGAACCAGTTGATTTGCCGGCACCTGGTCAGTTGGAGCGTCCGCCGGCCATCTTCTCGGTGACGTCGAAGCGTTCGCGGTAGCGGCCGGTGAGCAGGCACCACTGCGAGTACAGCGCGGTCGAGGAATTGAATACGAGCAGCGTGAGCGGATAGAGCAGCCACTGCAGCCACATCGTCACCCGGCGTTCGCGCGGGACGTGGATCGGCCGAGGGGGCAGCAGCGCGTTGAACACGATGATGGAGACGATGAGTCCGATCATGCCGATCTGCTGAATGATGCCCACGGTAATCGGCATGCGCTCGACCAACGAGGATGCCTGCCCCGTCTGCGTGGCCACGACGAAGGGGATCCACCCGCCGATGGCGATGATGATCGAGATCGAGGCGAGACTGACGTGCCCTTCGAGCAGGGAGAAGAAACGGATGGCTCCGGGCCAGAACGGTGCGCGGGCTCCGGGAGCGAAGACGCGCACCCCGACATAGGGAACGTCGGAGGCGCCGTACGACCAGCGGCTGAGCTGTTTGAACTGAGCGACCATGGTCGTCCTGAACGTCCCTGCCTGCACCGCGTCTTGGAAGATCGGGACGTGGATGGGGACGACCCGGTAGTCCCCGTCGAAGTGGAACCAGCTGCGCCAGTACTGGTGGCCGTCCTCGACGATGGTCCGCTTCGACCAGAAGCCCATCTCGACCAGAGCAGTCAGCGGCTGCGCGTGGGAGGCGAAGTTGCGCAGGGCGAGCCGCCGGACCGTGGTGGTGAGATTCCAGAAGCAGTTCGCACTGGCGACCACTCGCGATGGTGCGGGCACGTCCCAGATGTTCGTGATGTAGAGACTGATCGGCTGGAACGACAGACGCTCCCGGTCCGGCGCGGTCGCATATTCGTAGGCGACACAGTCGAAATAGGACTCGTGCGGAATGTTGTCGCAGTCGAGGCTCGTGACGATCACCCGACGCGGGTCGATGGCCTCGTCACGGACCCATTCGGCCAGGAGGTGACCGGCGTACGTGATGTTCGCTCCCTTGCCGGCGATCTCGTCGGGCAATCCGGCCGGGTGTTCGACGAGGACGAAGGCCCCGAAGCGGTGGCCGTACTCGGCTTCGAGCCGCCGAGCGGTCTCAGCCATAGCCGGTCCTCCCCGTTCCTCATGGGCGAAGAAGACGAGGAGCTGTTCGGGCTTCGTCGAGGTGTGCAGCAGGGTGCGGATGGTGTCAGCGATGACCGGGTAGGGCTCGTTGTACGCAGCCACAACGACCGCGTGGAACAGGGCCGATGGTCGCATGATCGAGTCCGGATCGGCACTGACTTTGGCGACGATGGCAGCGTGGTCGGCAGCACGGAATCCACCCCGAGGATGCGCCAGGGAAGGGCGACCGTCCAGGGCCCGCTCGAGGTCGGTCAGGCGTGCCGCCCAGTCGACGCGAGCGCTGCGTCGGTAGCGAAGGAACCCGCGGGCGACGTCGATCGCCCCGAGCATCGCCCGGACGAACATCAGCCCGACGATCGAGAGCACATAGACCGCTCCGAGCATTGCATCGACGAATGGGAGGACGAACACGAGCCCGACAGCGGTGAAGCTGATCGCCGCCGGCAGGGCCTCGAAGAATCGATACAACCGGGTACGCGGGCCCATCGGCAGCTCGAGGCCGGAGGGCGGTGGTGCTGCCACCGGCTCGAATGCGACGGCTCCCCCGCCGGAGCTCCGAGGACCGGGTGGTGACGGCCGGAGCGGTTGAGGAAGTGGGTGGCCGGAGGTTGGCGATTCGACGGAGGTGACTGGTTCGCGGTTCGCTCTCACTCTCTCGATCCTGGGTGCCCCGGCTGGACAGCTGTTTGTCGGCAGATGCAGGTCAGGTGAATATTTCGTGCCGGGGACCGGAGCTCCACCTTGTGTTGTGAATGGTCGTAGGCCCGGCGAACGATCGGCACCCGGGGGTAGAGTCGGTTCATGACACTTGAAGTCCGCCCCGCAGTCATTGCCGACGTCGCCGGAATGGCGCGCGTCCACGTCGACACCTGGAGTGAGACCTACCGCGGGATCATGCCCGACGAACTCCTCGATGCTCCCGACCTCATCGACCGTCGCCGGCAGATGTGGACGTCGGCACTCGATGAGGCACGTCAGAGAACTCACTCCTGCGCAGTTGCCGAACAGAGTGGCCGGATCGTCGGCATCGCAATGTCCGGGCCTTCTCGCGACACCGACCGACCCGATGAGCGGGAACTCTTCGTTCTCTACACCTACAAAGCCGTGCAGGGCTCCGGCGTCGGGCAACAACTCCTCGACACGGTCGTCGGCCCAGGCACCACCTGCCATCTGTGGGTGGCGGATCCGAATCCCCGCGCCCAGGCGTTCTACTCAAAGAACGGGTTCGTCCCCGACGGCACCATCAAGACCGACGAGTACGACGGGGTGCGCGAGGTGCGCGAGGTGCGGATGGTGCGGCAGGCCAGGGGCGACTGACGCCCAATCAGGTCCAGAGGACCTTGTCCTGTGCGCCCAGTGTCCCACCGGCACCGAGGTGACCGAGCGTGAGTGCCCCATCCAATGGTCCGCCTGCGGGCTCGACGATGGTGATGGTCGGATCCAGTCGTGCGGCTTCGGCGCGGAATCCCTCGACGAGGTGATCGCCGGCGGCCGCGACTCCCCCGGTGAGAGCGATGCGGGTCAAGGAGTTGGAAGTGGGAAAGGCCTCGGTGGCTACCGTTGAAGAGTCAGTGTCAGTTCGCACGGAACGAGCTGCGGCGAGCGCGCTGCGGGCCGCTTCCTGACCAGCTTCACGGAGCAGGTCGGCAGATGCTGTGTCGCCGGCCCGGGCACAATCAGCGACGTCGACGGCGAATTCGGCGAGGAGTCCGGCCCGGTCGCTGCGGGTATAGAACTGTGCCGGCCACGAGGCGGGTGGGCCGAAGCGTCGGGTGGCTGCCTCGAGCAAAGCACGGCCGTGTTCGTCGATTCCGTCGTGTGTGCGCAGGGCGAGTTCGAGACCATGACGTCCCAGCCACGCTCCTCCCCCGCGATCGCCGAAGAGGTGTCCCCAGCCATCGGCTCGTGACCAGTCTGCTGTCCATTTGCCGTCAGCGTCCGGACCCGGATGGGCGATGGCGATCGCCCCGGTGCCGAGCACACTGATCGCCCCACCGGCCCCACCGAGAGCACCGAGGTGGGCGGTCACGGCATCGATCGCGGCGACTGCGGGCACCCCGACCTCGCCGGAGATCTCGGCGAGAACGTCGGACGGATCCTCAGCGAGGGAGGCGATGCCGGTCGCACCGATTCCGATGCCGCTGACCTCGCGGAGACGTTCGGACCAGGTATCGGCGGCCGACTTCACGAGTTCTCGGAGGACGTCGAGAACAGTGCTGCCGCTCGGCCCGATCTCGATCAGCGGGCCGGTGAGTTGGTCGATGATGCGTGGGACGAAGCCCCCGCCGTCAGCGATGCCCGGTCTGCTAACGGCATTGCCACGATGGTCAGTTGCATCGCCAACGTCACCGAGCGCGGCTCGGCTGCCGGTGCCGCCGATGTCGATGCCGAGGATCAGGGTCATGCGCCCACGGTACCCGGGCCGGAACCTTCCGAGTCCGTACCGTCGTCCGAGCCGACCGGTTTCTTCGTCCCGACAAGCTCGGCGATCGCGGCCCTGACTGAACCATCATGGGACTCCAGAGTCGACGCTGCCAGGGCGGGGGCCGCCTCGGTGAAGGAGACGACGATAGCGGACTTGAGATCGCCATCGCAGCTCTCGAGCAGAGCTCGCGCGTCGGCGTCTCCCAGGTCGGCTGCCTCGCGGAGGATGCGCACAGTGCGCTCGCGCAGCTTCGCGTTCGTCGCGACGACGGAGACCATGAGGTTGTCCCAGGTCCGGCCGAGAGCGACCATGAGCGCGGTCGAGAACCCGTTGAGGGTGAGCTTCTGGGCGGTGCCGGCCTTGAGCCTGGTCGATCCGGTGATCACTTCGGGGCCGGTGTCGAGCACGATGTGGTCATCGGCTTTCTCCGCCAGAGAGGCGTGCGGGTTGTTCGAGATGAGCACAGCGTGGGCGCCGTTGGCTCGCGCCGCGTCGAGCGCCCCGCCGACGTACGGGGTCGACCCGCTCGCGGCGATGCCGATGGCCACATCGTCGGGTCCGAGCTCGGCACCGGCTGCGGATCCATCGGCCCCGGAGTCCTCGGCGTTCTCCACCGCATTGACCAATGCCGCCTGACCACCGGCGATATGACCGATGACTCGGCCCGGTTCGAGATTGAACGTCGGCAGGAGCTCGCTCGCATCGAGGACGCCCAACCTCCCCGAGGTACCTGCGCCGAAGTAGTGGACGCGGCCGCCTCGGCGCATGCGGTCAGCGGCAATGTCGACGAGTTCAGCCAGCTGCGGCAGGGCCGCGGCGACCGCATCGATGACGGCATGGTCTTCGGCGTTGAGGACCCGCAAGACCCCGAGCGTGTCAAGGTTGTCGAGTCCGGAGCTCGCCGGATTGCGCTGCTCGGTCGGGGACAGCGGCCGGCCGGCCGCCGGCGGTGCCGTTTCAGACGTCGGCGGGTTCGGTTCCGACGTCGGCGAGGTCGGGCGGGCTGAGCCCGGCTGGGAGAAAGTCATGGACGGGGGCTCCCTTCCACCTCGGCGATGGTGGGCTCTTCGACTGTGGTCTTGTGGCGCAGACCGAGCAGGCCGCCGACGATGAAGGTGACGATGACGCCGAGCAGCGGGTACCACTGCCACGCCACCCACACCTCGCCGGTGACGTACTTCTCCATGACGAAGAAGAACGCGTTGACGGCCACGGCCAGGGCGAAGGCGATGTTCGCGTCGACGGCACGGGCTCGTTTGTTGACGATGCCGAAGACGAACGCGCCAAGCAGACCGCCGTACGTGATGCCGGCGATGCCGAGAGCCAGGATGACGATGTTGCCGGAGTCGGATTCGAAGACAGTGGCGGGCAGGATGAACGCGATGCCCCAGCCGATCGTCGCCCAGCGGCCGACCTTGAATCCCTGTTCGTCGGTCATCGGGGTGCGCTTGAGCTTCGCGTAGACGTCGTTGACCGTCGAGGACGACAGGGCCGACAGCGACGACGACAGCGTCGACATCGCGGCGGCGAGGATGCCGGCCAGCAGCAGTCCGGAGATTCCCGTGGGCAGTCCTTCGATGATGAACAGCGGGAAGATCTCGTCGTCGCGAGTCAGGCCGAGGTCCGCAGGCAGTGCGTGATCGTAGTACGCCCAGAGAGCCAGACCGACGGCGAGGAAGATCGCGAACTGGACGACCACGACGAATCCGGAGGTGATGAGAGCCTTCTGCGCCTCGAGCTTCGACCGGCACGACAGCAGGCGCTGAACGATGAGCTGATCGGAACCGTGGGAGGCCATCGCGAACACGGCGCCGCCGAGCACCGACGGGATGAACGAGGTGTCCGCAGAGATCGGGTTGCCCTCGAAGACGAAGATGTTCGTCTTTCCGGCCTCGACCGCCTCGGCGAGCCATCCGCCGCCGATCGATGCGGAGATGATGATGATCGCGAGGATCCCGCCGAGGACGTAGAGGATCATCTGCGCGACATCGACCCAGACGACGGCCTTGATGCCGCCGATGAACGTGTACACGATCGTCACAAGCGAGAGGACGACGATGATGACGAAGTAGTTCGTGTGGATGCCGAGCCCGTCGAGGATGACCTTGAGCGGGATGGCCGCGGCGAGCACGCGGATGCCGTCGGCGAGCAGTCGGGTGAAGAGGAAGGTCACGCCGGCCGTGGTCTGCGTCGACTGGCCGAAGCGTTTGCCCAGGTAGGCGTACGCGGTGATCATCTCACCGTCGTAGTAGCGCGGCAGCATGAAGTAGGCGACGATGACGCGGCCGAGGATGTAGCCGAGTCCGAGCTGCAGGTAGTTGAGGTCGCCGAGGTAGCTCATGACGGGGATGCCGATGACGGTGAGCGCGCTCGTCTCGGTGGCGACGACGGACAGGCAGACTGCCCACCACGGCAGGTCGCGCCCGCCGAGGAAGTAGCCCTTGAGGCTGCTCTGCTTGCCGCTCAGTGCCAGTCCCAGCCACGCCGTTGCGACGAGATAGGCGATGATCACCAGGAGGTCGATGATCTGCATTGGTCTCTCCTTGTTGGGGTGTGGAGTGTGTCGGGTGGTCGGTGGTCAGGAGGTGCGTTTGTTTGTGTGGCCGGGCGGGCGTTGCCGGTGGCGGCCGCGGTTCAGTCGGCCAGTCTCAGTCGGGTGGGTCGTCGGTGGAGTGGTTCGGGCAGACGGAGCGGCTCGTTACCGGGAGTGAACCGGCCCGCGATGCGCGGTCCGATCGCCCCGGTCAGACTGGGCTGCGTGCCGTCGAGTCCGTGCCAGCTCAGCCACCCGAGGAGCGCCATGAGCAACGCTTCCTTGCTGCCTTCCGGCAGCCCGAAGGCCTCATCCGTGCTCGTGAGGACGATGCCCTCGCCCAGTTCCTCGCCGAGGCGGCGCATCAGCTCCGGATTCCTCGTCCCACCTCCCGAGGCGATGACGGTGGTGACATTGTGCTCCCGGACCGCCTCGGCGATGGTGCACGCGGTCAGCGCGGTGACCGTGGCGATCTGATCATGCTCGCCGAGGTGGGGGTGGGATTCGAGGTATGAGTCGAGGTAGGCGGCGTGGAAGAGTTCCTTGCCCGTCGATTTCGGGGCGGGGCGCGTGTAGAAGGGTTCAGTGAGGAGCGCGGTGAGCAGGTCCTCGTCGACGGTGCCGGCGGAAGCGAGCGCACCGTCGCGGTCATAGCCCTGGCGACCGTCGGTGATGCGGCGGGCGAGGATGTCGATGAGGGCATTGGCCGGGCCGGTGTCGAAGGCGATGGGATCGTGGCCAGGTGCGATGACGGTGATGTTCGCGATTCCGCCGAGGTTGAGCACCGCGGTCGGCGCCTCGGCGTCGGAGAGCAGGAGGGAGTCGAGCAGCCCGACGAGCGGGGCGCCCTGTCCCCCGGCAGCGACGTCACGGGAGCGGACATCGGAGATCACGGGCGCACCGAGTCGTTCTGCGATGAAGGCCGGCTGTCCCAGCTGAAGGGTCGAAGTGACCTGCCCGTCGGTGATGTCGTGGCGGACGGTCTGTCCGTGGGAGACGACGAGGTCAGGGGTCAAGTCGTGGTCGGCGCAGAGTTCGGACAGGGCGTCGGCGCAGAATCGGCCGAGCCGGGCGTCGACGCTGCTGACCAGTGACAACGGCAGATCTGCCGGCTCGAGGAGGCGAAGGATGTCGTCGGAGAGTCGGTCGTCGAACGGGGTTTCGCGCTCGGCGAGGATCCGCACGGTCAGGGTGGTGGGGTCCGCGCCGACGAGGTCGAAGCTGGGGGTGGGTTCCGTGTCGCTGATGGGGTCGGGTCGGAACTCGGCGATGACGAGGTCGAGGCCGTCGGCGGAGGTTCCGGTCATGAGGCCGGCGATGATCATGGCTGCACTCCTCCTGTGTGGTCGGTGACGGTGGCGGGAGCGGTGCCGGTGGGGGCGGCCCCGGATGCGGCCGGGGCGGGGACGGTGAGTTCGGTGCGGACCTTGTAACGGTCGCCTCGGTAGACGGAGCGGACGAACTCGAAGGGGCGGTCATCGGCACCGCGGGAGATGCGTTCGAACAGCAGGGCGGGTGAGAGTTCTTCGACGCCGAGGTGTTGAGCTTCGCCGGCGTCGAGGAGGGTGGGCTCGATCGTCTGCACGCTGTGGTTGAGGCGGATGCCGAAGTTCTGGCGCAGCAGATCGTAGAAGGACTGGTCCTCGAGGTCACCTGGACTCAGCCCCGGGACGAGAGCCGAGGGGACGTGGAGTTCTTCGAGAGCGATCGGTTCGTCATCGGCCAGGCGCAGACGCAGGATCGCGATGACGTCGTCGTCTTCGGCAATATGGAGTCGACGAGCGATGTGCGCGCCCGCCTCGGCGACGTCGAAGCTGAGGATATGAGACCCGGGACGCATTCCGCGGGCGAGCATATCCTCGGTGAAGGAGCTCGCGGCCAGCGGTTGGTCGAGTTTCGGTCCGAGTGCGAAGACACCCGTGCCGTGCCGCCTGCGGACCATGCCCTTGGCGACGAGTTCGTCGATGGCGCGGCGCAGGGTCATCCGCGAGATGCCGAGCGTCTCGGCGAGCTGCCGTTCCGGAGGGAACTGCTCACCGGCGGCCATGTCCTCGAGACGGTCGAGGAGCTGGTCACGGATGGCATGGAATTTCGTCACACCACCATTGAGGCACAGGACACACTGCGAAATCAAGACCACTGGTCTATTTTGCGGTGCCCATCCCCTCGGTCGACGTTTCACTCGTGCCGTCGATCAAGCGCTCGCTCACTTTCAAGCGCTCCCTTCCCTCGATCAATTGGCGCCGCGAATATGGCGTCGTCGACCACGACATATCTGCGCCCCGGCTTGAACGGCGCGTCCTGGGCCGGCGGAGGTCGGGCGAGCAGAGGGCAGGCGGTCAGTGGCCGGGCTGGCGGGCTGAGACCGGGCGAGCGGAGACCCGTCAGACGAAGAGCAGTGAGAGCAGGAAGGCGAAGATCAGCCCGAAGACGCTGACGAGAGTCTGGACCATCATGTGAGTCTTCGTCGCCTGACCGATCGTCATGCCGAAGCTCTCCTTGACGAACCAGAATCCCGCATGGTTGACCCAGTTCAGACCGATCGATCCCGAGCCGATCGCAATGACGACCAGAGACACGTATGCCCCGGAGTGATCACCGATGAGAGGGGCGACGATGCCGGTGGCCGAGGTGATTCCGACGGTCGCCGATCCGGTGGCGAACGACAGCAGGATGCCGATGAACCAGCCGAGCAGGATGAGGTTCATCTCCAGATGAGAGGTCGCGCCGACGACGGCGTCGCCGATGCCTGAGTCCTTGAGCACCTCGTTGAAGGCACCACCGCCGCCGATGATGAGGATGACTCCGGCGATCGACTTGAGGCTGTCGCCGAAGGAACTGCGGATCCGCTCGCCGCCCATTCCCGAGGTCCATCCGAGTGCGATGGCGGCGAAGACGACTCCGGCCAGCATGGCGATGATCGGGTTGCCGATCACCTCGGCGATGGGTTCGAACGAGGACTCCGGCGCCACGAGCTGAACGACGGTGTGCACGAGCATGAGCACGACGGGGACGAGGACGGTGACGAAGGCGAGCCAGACCGGAATCGTTCGCAGTTCCTTCTGGTCCACCTCGGCGCGGGCTCCGGTGTACTGGTCGATGAGGTCAGCGGTCGGTTCGAGTTTGACCCGTGGGGCGATCCAGCGGGCGTAGACCGGGCCGGCGAGGATGACGGTGGGGATCGCACAGACGAGGCCGAGGCCGATGGTCATTCCGACGTTCGCGTTGAGTCCGGATACAGCGATGAGCGGTCCCGGATGGGGCGGAACCATGCCGTGGAGGCAGGCGAGCGCGGCGATCGCGGGAACGAGGATGCGCAGGTACCACAGCTTCTTCTGCCCGGTCTTCTTCTCCAGCTGCGAGGCGACCGCGTAGATGACCGGGATGAGGACGACGAGGCCGACCTCGAAGAACATCGGGATGCCGATGATGAAGGCGACTCCCGTCATGATCCACGGTGCGGCCTTCGGCGAGGAGTGCTCGATGACGAGGTTCGCGATCCGCTGGATGGCGCCGCTGTCGGCCAGAAGCCGTCCGAGCATCGCTCCGAGGGCGACGACGACACCGGTCTCGCCGAGGGTGTCGCCGGCTCCGGCGGCGATCGTCTCCGGAATCTTGGCGATCTCTTCACCGGCGGCCAGTGCCGTCACGGCGGAGGTGATGAGGAGAGCGAGGAACGGATGCAGCTTCGTCTTCCAGTTGATGAGGAGGATGAGAAGCGCGATCGACGCGAAGAGAAGCGTCACGAGGTATGCGGTTGAGCCAATCACTGGGGCAACGTTACGCCCCTGCCTGCTGGATCCGGGAACGAGGGGTTCGCACGCGAGGGGTTCACGTGGGAGGGAGAAGTCCCTAGCATGAAGCCATGACTGCATATACCGGACAGAAGCTGCTCGACGCACTCGACTCCCAAGGGCTCGGCGACTGGCAGGGGCTGCCGGACTGCATCGGCGCCCGGTTCCTCACAGGCGACTTCGCGACCGGGCTCGATCTCGTGGCTGAGATCGGGTCCCTCGCCGAGGCGGCCGGCCACCATCCCGATGTCACGCTCACTTTCCCCCACGTCGACATCCGCCTGACCAGCCACGACACCGGTGCCGTGACCGAACGCGACCTCAACCTCGCGGGACAGATCAGCGAGGCGGCCGCCTCGGCGGGGGTGAAGGCGGACCCGACCATCCCGGCACTGCTCGAACTCGGCCTCGACACCGCGAACCAGGACGCCATCGCCCCGTTCTGGGCGGCGCTCCTGACCGGGGATGCGAGTAACGTCTCCGGACCCGATGTCGTCGATCCTGCCGGACAGATGCCGCTGCTGTGGTTCCAGGACTGCGAGGAACATGCCATGCCGCACCAGCGTCTGCACGTCGATGTCTCCGTGCCGGCGGCGGTCGCGCCGGAGCGGATCAGAGCCGCGGTCGACGCCGGAGGCACGATCGTCGACGAGTCCCAGGCGCCGTCATTCACCGTCCTTGCCGACGCCGACGGCAATCGCGCCTGCGTGTGCACGCTGGCCGCTCGCCCGTAAGCTGGGATACGACCTCTTCCACCCAGCTCAGGGAGTCCGTGTGTACCTAGCAGCCGAGAACCGCTACGACTCGATGACCTATCGCCCCGTCGGCCGATCCGGACTCGTCCTGCCTGCGTTGTCACTGGGACTGTGGCACAACTTCGGCGACGATGTCGCCTTCCAGAACCAGCGCGATATCGTTCGTCGCGCCTTCGATATGGGCATCACGCACTTCGACCTGGCGAACAACTACGGTCCTCCCCCGGGCTCGGCGGAGACGAACTTCGGCCGGCTGCTGCGCGAAGACCTCCGCCCCTACCGCGATGAGCTCATCATCTCGACGAAGGCCGGTTGGAACATGCATCCCGGCCCATATGGAGGTCCCGGCGGCAGCCGCAAATACCTTCTGGCCAGCCTCGATGCGTCACTGCGCCGACTCGGCCTCGACTATGTCGACATCTTCTACTCCCACCGCCCCGATGCTTCGACGCCTCTCGAGGAGACCATCGGCGCACTCGACACCGCCGTGCGCTCCGGTCGCGCGCTCTACGCCGGGATCTCCTCATACTCCGCCGCCGATACGGCCCGGGCCTCGCAGATCGCTCGCGATCTCGGCACTCCCCTGCTCATCCACCAGCCGTCGTACTCGATGATCAACCGGTGGATCGAAGATGATGAGCTCCTCGACACTACCGCTGACGAAGGGCTCGGTGTCATCTGCTTCTCCCCGCTGGCGCAGGGCCTGCTCACGGACAAGTACCTCGGCGGAGTGCCCGAAGATTCGCGCGCGGGCAAGGCGAAGCCATCGTTCAAGGACGGGTTCTTGAGCGCCGACAACCTCGCCCGGATCCGCGGGCTCAACGACATCGCGGCCGCTCGCGGTCAGTCGTTGGCACAGCTCGCCCTGTCCTGGGCACTGCGGGATGACCGAGTGTCTTCGCTGGTCATCGGGGCCAGCCGTGTCGAACAGCTCGAGCACAATGTCGCGGCTCTCGACGCGGCACCCTTGAGCGATGAAGAGCTCACGGCAATCGACGAATTCGCCGTCGACTCCGGTGTCGACATCTGGGGAGATGCTCGCCGAAGCACCGCGGAGTGAGATCTAGCGGGCCGCCTCGAGCAGCCATCCGATCCGGTCGCTCCACGCGGGTCGGAAAGCGTAGACGCAGGCGAGCCGAATGAGGGTGGCTCGTTCGTACACACTCACCCTGGCCGGGTCGATCCCCGCCGCTGAGGCGACCCGGGCGATCTCATCGATGACCACGGCCGCCTCGGCGGAGGTCCACAGTCCCTGCTCGGTGCGCCACCGGGCATGCGCGCAGAGGTTTCCGAGGTCGAGCGCCCGTTCACCCCGGCACGCCGTATCGACGTCGAGCAGTCCCGGTCCGGAGACCGGATCCCACATGATCTGCTTATCGTGCAGGTCCCGGTGGATGAGCCCGATCGATCCGTCCCTCGCCGAGGCGGCCCCGTCGTCGAGTTCGACCGTGACCTCTGCGATGAGTTCGTCCACGTCGGCGAGCAGAGTCTCCCCTCGCACAGTCCGCGTGGTCTCCAGCAGAGGACGGGCGCGCTCACGCCATAAGTGGAGCACTTCGACCTCGTCCGCAGCCCCATGAAACAGCATCGCGGTCGGCAGTTTCGGCGCAGCCGCTGGCACGGTATTGGTCGGATGTGCCTTTGCCTGAGCCCAGGCGTCGAGGGACTCGGCCCAGGCGCGTGACCACTCCTCGCCGAGCTCGGCTGGATCATGGAGTTCGACCCCGGGCACCACGCTTAGCACAACGGTCGAAGAATCCGAACTGAGCACCTGCGGGAGGGCGAAACCGGGAAGGAACCCAACCGCTCGGCGCTGTCCCGCGATGACGTCGGAGGCCTTTCCGTCGCGCACGCATTTGGCGAAGCTGCCGTCGCGCAGACGGACGACGGCGCGTCTGCCCGGCCGATGGGAGACCAACCTGCCTCCGTCTGCGAGCAGCCTGGCGAGACCCGGCAGCTTCGGGTCACGGTCAGCGTCTAGGACCGTCACGCCGCGTTCGTCGAGATAGCCGACCCGGATCCCCTGGCCAGGAAGAGAAGCCTCCCACGCGATTCGGCTGTCTCCTGCGGGCCAGGCTCGACGCACTTTCCAGTCCTGTCCGTCGATTGTCACTGCGTCGGGGATCTGCAGTGCCGCGCCCCACTTCGTCGCAGCCTGTTCCGTCACGGTCTGCTTCGTCGCGACCTGCGTCGCCGCGGTCTGCTTCGTCACGGCTTGTTTCGTCACGGTCTGCTTCGTCCCGGTCATGGTGCGACCTCCGTCGTCGGGGCGTTCCCTTCCAAGGCGGTGCGCGCGAGGTCGATGATCCGCATCGTCTCGTCCCTCCAGGTCTCGGAGCAGCTGCGCCAGGGTTCGAGCGCGGCCACCAGGATCGCCCACGCCGTCCATGCGCCCAGGTCGGTCTCCTCGCCGCCGGCGGAACGGTAGCCGTCGATGAAGGGGTGCTCGAGCTCGTGCAACCGGGAATCGACGCGGCAGGCCGCGATCCATCGCCCCAGATCCATCCCGATCGGCCCGTACCCGGACCGGTCGAGGTCGATGATCCGGCACTCGGAATTCGCCAGAAGCACCTGGTCGGGGCTGAGGTCCCCGTGGATCTCCCGCAGTTCCCGCTTCGGCCCGAGGCCTCGATTCGGTCCGAGTCGTCGGCTCAGTTCGGAGAGCAGTCCGACGATGTCAGTCTCTCGTTCCGGGAGCAGACGAACCAGCGACCGGCTGGTGGTCTCGAGTTGGTCGAGCGGAGAGTCGAGCGCGCGTCCGTCCTCCCCTGCCGAAGCGCCAACTTTGTCTGCCTGCACGCCCGCGGATTCTCCCGGATCGCCTTCGTCGTCCGGCAGTGCACGTGTATCAGACACACCGCCTCTGTGCAGTTCGGCGATGATCACGCCGACTTCCTCGGCGACATTCGGATCCGGTCGATCGCTCAGGTCACCGGTCCCCCACCACGGCGAACGTGTGGCGGTGTCACGTCCGCCGACGAACTCGACCGGCAGGCTGGGAAGCTCCGCTCGCTGCCAACGGTCGGCTGCCTCGGCGAGGTGGATCTGGGAGTCGGCGGCGATCCGCACGAATTCCGGCGCCCCATCGGCCGGGGTGTGCTTGAGCAGCAGCCGCCTGGCGGGGTTGTATCCGATGATCCGCAGATCCCCGCCGAGGTGGTCGAGTGTCCGTGCGACATGCTTGCCGATCCTGGGGTCGGCCAGCACTCCGCCGGTGACCAGCACGGCACCGGTCGCACCCGCCGAACGCGGGTCGGCAGCCTCGTGGACGACCAGCTCCTGCCCGTGCCGAGCGGCCCGCCGCCGAGCATTGGCGAGCTTGTCCGGGCTCGTCAAAACCGCGGTGAATCCCCAACCATCGAATTCGCCGAGGCGGCTGGGCTCCTCTCGCTGCCATGCGACGATGGCGCTCTTCCCCGGTTTGACACGGACACGGCGAGGACGAACCGCGAAGCCGAGGCGTCGGGAGAGCTCGTCTGCCGATCGCAGTTCGTCGATATAGGGCAACAGGGCGAATCTCGTGTCCACGAAGTCGTTCACCGGGTCGGAAATCGATGCGGTCATGATGAGGCTCCTGCATAGGTGGGGGCGCTGCCGACGGTGGGCGGTTCGGACGGACGTGGTCCCGCGACCGTGGACGGCTCCGCCCCCATCGTTCGCCCCGGCACGCTGTCGGCTTCGTCGGCCTGCGAACGGATCCACCGGGAGAAGCGCGAGTCCGCAGCCGCAGCCAGCTCGCTCGGTGTTCCGTCCTCGACGACCCGACCGTCCTCGAGCCACACCACACGGTCGAGTCCGCGGATCATCGCCACGTCGTGGCTGATGACGATGCTCGTCCGGCCCGTCGTCAGCGCGGACACTGAATCGGCCACCTCGGCGCGAGTCTGCGGATCGAGCCCTGTCGTCGCTTCGTCGAAGACGACGACCGGGGCGTCGCGGACGAGGGCGCGAGCGATGGCCAGCCGCTGCCGCTGCCCACCCGAAAGCGTGTCCCCTCGGTTGCCGAGCTCGGTGTCGTAGCCGTCGGGAAGAGAGCGGATGAACGCATCGGCACGGGCCGCACGGGCGGCGGCGACCACCTCGGCGTCGGTGGCATCGAGCCGACCGTAGCGAATGTTCTCGCGCACGCTCGCGGCGAAGAGCACGGACTCCTGGAGAAGGACCGACACGTTCTGCCGCAGGGAGGCGCGAGTGACGTTGTGGGTGTCGTAGCCGTCGAGGTAGATCGACCCGGAGTCCGGCTGCGACAACCGCAGCAGGTAGCTCATCAGGGTCGATTTTCCGGCCCCGGAGGCCCCGAGGATCCCGACCTTCTGTCCAGCCGGAATGAGCAGGTCCAGCTCGTCGAACAGCGGCCTGCCATGCCCATCGGCCGAGGTGATGCGGTTGAAGACGACGTCGCCGCAGACCGGGCCCATGGACACTGAGTCGGGGGCGTCGGCGATCTCGACGGGTTCGTCGAGGAGGTCGGCGATCCTCTCCCCCGAGGCGGCCGCGCGAGCGATCCGGCCGGTGTACTTGGCCATGTCCCGCAGCGGCTTCATCGCGATCTTCAAGTAGAGGAGGAAGAGGACGAGGTCGCCCGGAGACATCGCCCCGCGCAGCACCTGCCACCCGCCGAAGGCGAGAACGAGAGCCTGCGAGATGCCGACGAGAACATCCGTGGAGCGCTCGAGCCCGGCCGCCAGACGGCGTGCCCGCACCCCGGCCCTGAGTGCGCGTTCGTTGCCGTCGGCGAAGTCGCGGGCCACGGTCTTCTCGAGTCCGTAGGCCTGGACGACGCGGATGGCACCGAGCGCCTCGGCGGCGGATCCGACCAGTCGGCCCTCACCCTTGCGCGTGGACCGGGAGGCCTTCGTGATCTTCGGGGTCGCCACCTTCGACAGCAGGCCGTAGACCGCCGCCGTGACGAGCACGATGGCGCTGAGCACGGGGTCGAGGACGACCATGACGACGAGTAGGACGGCGAGCGTGATGACATTGCCGACCAGGGGCAGCCCGGCGGTGACGGCGACTTCCTGCAGCCGTCCGATGTCGCCGACGAGTCGCTGTGAGGTGTCTCCGATCGAGGCCTTCGAGTGGTAGCGCAGCGACAGGGACTGGACGTGATCGAACACCCGTGAGCGCAGCTGGGTGGCGACACGGGCGCCGACGAGAGCGAAGCAGATCGTCGAGGCGTAGTTCGCCGCGGCCCGTCCGCCGACGATGACGGCCAGGCCGATGGCCACGACTGCAAGGGTCGTACCCACTCCGGCGTCGAGGCCGAACGTCGGGGCGATCTGGGCGCCCAGGGCCGCGGTGACGGCGTCGACGGCGATCTTGATCGGCCACGGTTCGAGAATACGGAAGACGACGTCGGCCAGCAGTGCGGCCATCCCGCCGATGATCAGCCACGTGTGCCGACGCAGGTGCGGGCGGATGATCCGCAGGGTCCGCCGCAGCGCGGACGCCGTGAGCTTCTTGCCGCTCATGAGATCACCGCCGAGGCGGGGCGCCGTCCCGATACGGACGTTTCCTCGCAGATAGGTGCGGCATCGGTTTCTCCGGCAGCTGTGTCGCCGGCGGTTCCCGTCACCGGTGCGAGGATCTGCTGACACCGGCGCATCCAGGAATGGCTGGTCAGGGCCTCTGCGCGGGCGCGTGCTCCCATCCTCGCGCGCAGTTCGCCGTCGTCGATGAGTCTCTGCAGTGCGCGGGCGAGGTCCGCGGGGTCGGCCGGGTCGGTGAGGATCGCGGCTCCGGTTCCTGCGAGCACGCCGGGGATCGAACCGACGCTCGATGCAACGACGGGCAGTCCGGCGGCCAGGTATTCGTAGACCTTCAAAGGGGAGAAGTAGTTCTCCCCTGCCGGGTACGGGGCGACCGCGATATCGAATTCGCGCAGCGCCTCCGGCACGGCTTCGGGTGCCAGAGCACCGTGGAAACGCACACGCCCATCCAACCCGAGCGTACGCACCTGATTCTCCAGCGCCTCGGATTCGGGGCCATGGCCGACGATGTCGACACGGAAGTCCCCGACCAGTCCGGCGCAGGCGGCGATGAGCCGATCCGTGCCGTGCCAGGGTTTGAGCGTGCCGACGAACCCGATCCGCACCGGACCGTGAACACTCGGAGGTCCCCCACCGGGGCGGTCCTCCCGTATCGAGCGACCGCTGGGCGACCCGCATCCTTCCCCGCCGAGGCTGTCGTGATCTGGCCGTGGAGTGATCCGTTCCGTGTTCACTCCGTTCGGGACGACGCTGACGTCGCCGAGGCCGGGATAGTCGGTGCGGACCCAGTCGGCGACGAGTTCGCTCACGCACACGATGCGTGCGGCTCCGGCGAAACTTGCCGCCGTGGCACGGGCGGCGTGTTCGGCGTGGACGAGTCCGCGATGGGTCCGCTGCTCCTCCAGCAGAGGCGCATTCACCTCCATGATCAAAGGCACGTCGAGGCGCTGGCTGATCCCGGCACCGGCCGTGGAGAACAGAGAATACCGTTCGTAGACGAGGTCGAATCCCTGCCCCGAGGCGGCCACCGTGTCCGTGACCAGGTCGGCGAGCATATCGGAGAGTCGCAACAGTACGATCTCACGCTGGGAGCGGTCAAGACCACGGGGCACCTCGAGGCGGGTGACATCGAGGTCGGCGAGGTCGGAGGGCACGTCGTCATCGGTGCGGGTGCAGAAGACGCTGACCTCATGGCCGAGTGTTCGGAAGGTGCGCACGACCTCCTGGACGTGGACGCTGGCACCTTTCGTGCCGAAGACTCCGATGCCGGGGTCGAGAAGGACATAGGCGATTCTCATGACACTGACTCCATTTCACGGACTGTCGGAACGGCAGGAACTGCCCCAGGCACCGCCGCAGCGTCGGCCAGGCTCGCGAGCTGCCCGGCCTGGACGCCCGAGTCGTGCAGGCGGCACACCCGGTCACGGGCGGCATCGGTGACGGCACGGATACCGGCGGGATCCGTGCGGAGGGCGGCGGCCACCTCGGCGATGGTGGAGGCGATGTTCGCCTCATCGGTACCGTCGACGAGCCACCCGGTCCGGCCATGGTCGATGACCTCTGGCACGGCGGTGACGGCCCCGGCGATGCAGGGAATTCCGGTGGCCATGCCCTCGAGCAGCACGGTGGGCAGGCCGTCGGCGTTGCCGTCGGTGCCGATGACGAACGGGGAGACGAGGATGTCATGGTCGGTGAGCATGTCGCGGACCTCGGCCTGGGTCAGCGCTCCGTGGAAGGTGACGAGGTCGTCGAGTCCGAGTGTGTGGGACCGGGTCCGCAGCTCCTCCTCGAGGGGGCCGGTGCCCACGAGGTCGAGACGGCAGCTCATGCCGTCGGCCCGGAGGCGGGCGAGCGCGTCGAGGAGGTGGGCGAATCCCTTCTTCTCGACGAGGCGGCCGACGGCCAGCAGCGAGGGCACCTCGCCCGTCGCGCCCTGCTTGGGCCGATACGGGAAGCGATCGATCTCGAGGCCGTTGCGCACGACGACGACCCGGTCGGCCAACTCGGGGCCGAGCACCCGCGACAGGTAGCGGCGATTGAAATCGCTGATCGCGATCACGTGGTCGGCGTCCGCGGTCTTGCGGGCCAGATCGGTGAGCACGACATCCTCGTGGAAGATGTCCTTCGCATGCGTGGTGAAGGAGTAGGGAATCCCCGTCAGCGCCGAGGCGGCCCGAGTCACGGTCGTCGACACCGACGCGAAGTGCGCGTGCAGGTGGGTGACCTCGTGGTCGAGGGCCAACCGGGCGAGGGTGAGAGCTTGGATCGCATCATCGTGGCCCAGTTCCATAAGTTCGCCGAGGTGGTCCGACACTGCCGCGGCCACGCGCGGTTCCGCTGCCGCCTCGGCGAAGGACTGCCAGAAGCTGCGGGCGCTCGAGGGCCGGTCGATGTGGATGACCTCGGCGCGGACGCGAGCGAGTTCGGGATGGAAGCGGGTGTCCGTGCTCGGGCGCAGGGAGAAGATGACGAGGTCCTCTCCGGCGGCTTCACGCGCGAGGATCTCGGAGACGATGAAGGTCTCGGAGAACCGCGGGTACATCTTGAGCACGTAGGCGCGGCGGCCGAGATGTCTTTCCGGTCGAGCGGTCGGGGCTGCCGGTGGACGCGGTGCCGGTGTTGAAGGGTTTGGTGTCTGTTCAGACAGCATGGCTGGTCTCCTCCAGGGTGATGGGCAGACGGGCGGACGGTGCTGTGCCGGCGGCTGCAGTCGCCGTCGGCGCTGTTGACGCCGGTGCGGTTGACGCCGGTGCGGTTGTCGGCGTCAGTGCGGTTGCGGATCCGGGTGCCGTTGCCTCGGCGCGGACATCAGCGATGAGTTCGGCTGCCCGGCGGGGAACGGTGGCCAATCCGGTGAGATCGATATGGGAGCGGTCTGTGGGTCGTCCGACCCGGCCGTCGAACCATTGGCTGAGCGCATCGGCGTCGAGGTTGTCGATCGTCAGAGCGTCGACCGCTCCGGCTGCGGCGAGGGCGAATGCCCTCCTGGGCTGTTCGGCCCGGTGTCCCTTGCGGGGGACGACGAGAGCGGGGGTATCGGTGGCCATGAGTTCGGCCAGAGTGTTGTACCCGCCCATGCACACGACAGCGTCGGCGGCGGCGACGAGTCCTGGGATGTCGTCGCAGTGACGGATGACTGTGGTGGCCGCACCGGCACGGGCACGCAGTCGTTCGAACTCCTCGGTGTCCATCTGCGGACCGGTGACGACGAGGTGACGGTGGCCATCGGGCGGTTCGGCGTCCACTGCGATCGAGGCGAGGCTGCCGCCGTCGGATCCCCCGCCGAGGCAGGTGAGGACGAAGGGCCGGGTTCTGCCCCCTGCCGTCTCGACGTCTGCCGTCACGACACCCGCAGCCACGGTGCCTGCCGGCAGAACACCGCCGTCATCGGGGCGGTCCTGTGACAGGTAGCCGGTGGTCACGGCCTTGGCCGCAAGCGGAGCTGGCACTTCCCCGGTGGACCGGGGATCGTAGACGTCCGGGTCACCGTAGATCCAGACTTCGTCGAAGGATTCGGCCACACGTGCGGGCCCTCCGACCTTCTCCCATTCGGCAGCGATGACGGACGGGGTGTCGAGGACTTCGCGCAGCCCGAGGACCGTACGGCAGCCGTAATCGCGGACCTGGTCGATGGCGTCGGCGAGCTCGCCGCCGATGCCGAAGGGGTGCCGGTCGACGATGAAGAGCTCAGGTCGCTGCTGGTCGAGGATCGCCGAGATCGCCGCCGCTCGCAGTGCCCGCAGGCCCTGCATCGAGGAGGCGAGTGCCCGTGGGACGTAACCGCCGGGGGCGGGGGTGACTCCGGGCAGGATCACCCAGTCCCACCCATCCGGCAGGCCGAATCGCGTGGCCTCAGGACTGCTGGCGATGAGCAGACCGGAGACCTCCCGGCCGGTCAGTGCCGGCAGGTCTCGGGCCAGAGCGAAGGCCAGCGCCCTGTTGCGGCGGATGTGGCCCAGTCCCAGCGAGTCGTGGGAGAACAGTGCGATTCTCAATCGTCGTCTCATACATCTCAGCTTGTCGGCTGTGATTAAGATGAGATTAAGACGCGGATGAGAAAGATCTTAGGTTCAGTCCACGCGGTATCCGAAGCCGCGCACCGTGGTGACGAAATCAGAGCCGAGCTTCTTGCGCAGGTACCCTATGTAGACGTCGACGACGTTCGAGCCGGGGTCGAAGTCGAATCCCCACACGTGGGAGAGCAGCTGTTCGCGGGAGAGGACGTTGCCTCTGTTGCGCAGCAGGATCTCGGCCAGGGACAGTTCCCGAGCCGAGAGGTCGACGAGACGGTCTCTGACCCACACCTGCCTCTTGAGCAGGTCGATGCGCACCTCATCGCGGATGAGCTCCGTGGCTTCCTGCTCCTGCGGGCTCTCCTTGAGCCGCAGACGAACGCGAGCCAGCAGCTCCGCGAACCGGAAGGGCTTGATCATATAGTCGACCGCCCCGGACTCGAGAGCGTAGATCGTGTCGTCCGGGTTGTCCCGGGCGGTGAGCACGAGCACCGGCAGTTCGGGTCGCCGTTCACGCAGCTGCCCGAGCACGGTGAAACCGTCGAGGACTGGCAGACCGATGTCGAGGATGACGAGCGCGAAGTCGCCCGTCAATGCCAGATCTCGCCCGGTGAGTCCGTCTGCGGCGGTCTGCGGACTGAACCCGGCGGCGGTCAGGCCCTTCGAGATGAAGGCGGAGATCCGCGCCTCGTCCTCGATCACGAGAATGCTCTTCACTTCTGTCCTTTCGGCAGGATCATGCGGAACTGTGCACCGACGGTGGTCCGGTCGAGCACGACCGTGCCTCCGTGCGCCTCGGCGATGGCGGAGATGATCGACAGTCCCAACCCGAACCCGGCCCCTTCGGTCGACCCGCGGCAGAATCGGTCGAAGATGTCCTCGGCGATCTCGTCGGGCACCCCCTTGCCTTCGTCGCGGACCCAAATGTGCACGGATTCGGCGTCGTCCCGGGCACCGAAGACGATCTTCTGACCGTCCTCGGTGTGCTCGACGGCATTGGACGCCAGCTGCAGAAGCGCCTGCGTCAGGCGCTGTCGATCCCCGCGGAAACTCAGCGATTCGGGCGCCTCGAGGCCCCATTCCCGGTGGCCCAGTCCTTTGGCCTTCGCCAGGGAATCGGACACGACCCCGCTGAGGTCCACCTCGGCGAAACGCACGAAATCAGGGCGGCGGGCACGAGCCAGCAGGAGCAGCTCCTCGACGAGGCGACCCATCCGATCCGTCTCATCGAGCAGCATCGCCCGGGTCTCCTCGACATCGCCGACGTCCTCTGCATTCATCGTCTCGAGGTGACCGCCGAGGATGGTCAGTGGCGTGCGCAGCTCGTGCCCGACGTCGTCGAGGAAGCGCCGCTGAGCTTCGAAAGCCGCCTCGAGGCGATCGAGCATCTCGTTGAAGGTGTGCCCGAGTTCGGCAATGTCGTCATGGCCCTTCGTCTCCAGACGACTGCTGAGATCACCGCCGGAGATCGACTGCGCGGTCTGCCTCAGCTCGGTCACCGGTGACAGCAGCCGGCGCGCCAGAAGTGAGGAGAGTCCGGCGATGAGCAGAGTGGCGGCGAGCGCGACGACGACATAGATCTGCATGATCTGCACGAGGTCGGCATGGCTGGCCGAGACGTTGTGGACGACGACGAAGGCTCCCGCCCCGTTCGTCGCGGCCGCTCCGCCCGCCACCTCGCCGACGCCCTTCGTCCGGGACGTCGAATCGGTGGGCGCGGTCTGGGTGTCCGTGGCCGTGCCCGCTCCCGCCTCGGTGCCGGCGATGGGCAGGACGAAGCCTTCGTATTCGACGTCACCGACGGTCAGGCGGATCTCCCCGCCTTTCTCGGCCACCCCGGCTACGGCTTTCTCGAAGTCGCTCGACCTGCCGAGGAGGTCCTTCGGTTCACCCTGATAGAGCACGCGGCCGTCGGTGAGGAACGCGAACAGCACCTCGTCCTCGTCCGGCCTGTTCTGGGCGAGGAAATTGCTGAGGATCTCATCGACGGAGGCGAATGGTCTGCCGGTCTGCGGATCGATCCCGTTCTCGGAGAACGTCCGCATCTCGTCGACCTCTTGGGACATCGAGGCGGTGGTCCGGCTGGAGACGTTGTTCGACTCTACGGTGTAGAGGATGAGGCCGACGATGGAGAGGGTGAGCACGGACAGTGCGGCAACGGTGATGGTCAACCGGTTCTGAACGGTCAGCCCGACGCGCCGTTCAGTCGTCATCGTCGTCCCCGTCATCGTCATCGTCGCCGTCGTCCCGGTCATCATCGTCGCCGTCGTCGTCCCCGTCATCATCGTCGTCGGGGACTTCACGAGGCGGGTTGGGCACCGGTTCGTAGGAGTGCTCGATCTCATCAGGTTCTCGCGAATCCTCGCCTCCGGAGTCCGCGACATCTGAGTCCTCGGCAGCGGAGGTGCCGGTGTCGGAAGCACCAGTCGAGTCTTCGTCGGCAGAGCTGTCAGCGTCTGCATCCGACGTCTTGGAGGTCTCCGTCGGTTCGGGGGTGACTTCCACCGGGCTGAGATCCGGCGGGTCCGCTTGGGTGGTGTTGCGAACGATGAGCACGGTCAGCAGTGCGAGCATGACAACGAGACCGGCCACAATCCAGCCGATGATCTTCGATCGTCCACCCATACCGTCCACATTGCCCAAGGCCTGCCGCAAAGTCGAGCCGGAGGCGATGAGAGTCTTCTTAGGTGGAGTGTTCGGGCGCCTGTGATACCGTAAGCGCCGACCGCCACGACGACCCGCAGGAGCCCACCGATGAGCGACGATCGCGCGGACCGCGACGAGGCTGAGCACGTATCCGCAGACTCCTCATCGCCGATGCCCGAGTCCCCCGAGCCGGACGATGGTTCCGCGCAGGCAGACGGTTCCGCAAACACTGAGCCGGATGCCACCTCCGAGTCCGAGGCCAAGGAGAATCCGTGGGCGGCGATCAAACCCTGGCAGGGCAAGGCTCAAGGCCTCGACAAGCTGCTGCTGTTCATCATCATCGGCGTCCCGCTCATCTACCTCGGCCTCATGCCGCTGCGACCGTGGATGCTCGTCAATGCCCCGGTCGTCCAGGAATTCATCAACGGCGCGAAGACCTCGATCGTCGCTGCCGCCGCCTATGCCCGCGTCGGTGAGATCCCGCTGTGGCTGGTCATCGTCGCCGGTTTCGTCGGCATGGCCAAACTCGATTGGGCGTTCTGGCTGGCCGGGCGCCGGTGGGGCGACGGTGTGCTGCGGCTCTTCGCGCAGAACGAACGCCAGCTCAAACGCATCAACCAGCTGAAGAAGATCCCGAACTGGGCGCTGTTCCTCATGACGCTGATCTCGCGCTGCCCGGGAATCCCGGGCACCCTCGTCTACCTCGTCGCCGGGTGGACGCGGATGCGCCTGTCGCTGTTCCTCGTCGCCGACCTCCTCGGCTGCCTCATCTTCACGCTCATCTGGACATTCCTGGGCTACCAGCTCGGAGAGGCCGCGGTCGACATCCTCAAGGTCATCGACAAGTACGCCCTGTGGCTGACCCTGGCCCTGATCGTCGGCATCTTCGCCATCAGCTTCTTCAAGGAATACCGCAAGCAGAAGAAGGCCGAAGCCGCAGGCGGCACCTCCGAGAACTGACCATTCCCGCCGAACCGGGAGCCGCTTCGGATCCTGGTCAGGTGTCTCGGATCAGGAACCGAAGGACAGGAAGGTCTCACGCATGCGCTGCGGGTCGGCCTTCTGGCCGCTGAAGAGTTCGAACGCGTCGATGGCCTGATTGACCGCCATCCCCGATCCGTCGAGCGTGCGGCAGCCCTTCGCTCTGGCTTCGGCGAGCAGCTGCGTCTCGAGTGGGAAGTACACGACGTCGGCCACCCAGGTATCCGACCCGAACACGGAAGTGTCGACCGGAGTTCCCGGGTACGCCTTCATCCCCACCGGGGTGGCGTTGACGATCCCCTGCGCCGAGGCGGCCGCCCCTTCCAGCTCATCGAGCCCGATCGCTCGCGCCCGAGTTCCGACCGATGTCGTTTCTACGATGTCCGTGGCGAGTCCTTCGGCACGTTGCACATCGGTGTCGGCGATGATGAGCTCGCCGATTCCGAGTTCGGCGAGGGCGAACCCGACCGCACGCCCGGCACCGCCCGCACCGATCTGCACGACCTCCTCGGTGGCCGCACCGTCCAGTCCGGCACGGAATCCGGCGGCAAAACCGGTGACATCGGTGTTGTATCCCGTCGTCCGTCCGGCGCTGTCGATGACGACGGTGTTGACCGAATTGATGCGCGCGGCCACGGGATCGACCTCATCGAGGAGGCCGATGACCTGCTGCTTGAACGGATGAGTGATGTTGAGCCCGTCGAAACCGAGGCGGATCGCTGCGGTGAGCAGCTCCGTCAGTGTCGCCTCGGCGAGGTGGGGGCTGCTGATGTCGATGGTGCGGTAGATCGTGGGGATGGAACGTGCGGCACCTTCGTTCTCGTGCATCCGCGGGGTGCGGGAGGCGGAGATGCCATCGCCGATGAGGCCGAGGAGGAGGGATGAGGTCATAGTCTCGCTTTCGCGTTCGTGAGGTGGTCGATGAGGATCTCGACCGCGTGGACGTAGCCCTTCGCACCGGCTCCGGCGATGACGGCCGCGGCCACGGGTGAGAGATAGGAGTGGTGGCGCACGGCTTCCCGCGCATGCGGGTTGCTCAGATGCACCTCGATGATCGGGTGGTCATAGGATTTCAGCGCATCGTGCAGGGCCAGGGAGGTGTGCGTGTACGCTCCGGCGTTGATGATCGCACCGACCGTGGAGCGCCGGGCCGCATGGACGGCATCGATGAGCCCACCCTCATGGTTGCTCTGGATGCAGCGAACGCTCAGCCCCGCCTCGGCGGCGGTGTCGGCACACATGGCCTCGATATCGGCCAGCGCAGTGCGGCCGTAGATCTCCGGTTCGCGCTCCCCGAGGAGGTTGAGGTTGGGTCCGTTGAGGACAAGGATCTCGGGCCGGGGAGTCATTGGGCCAGATGCAGCTTCGGCAGTGGTTGCGGGCATGGTCACCTCGGGAATCGGGCGGCGATCAATGCCGCGGTTTCGTTCAGTCGGGGGACGAATTCGATGAGCTCGTCGAGGCTGCGGCGGAAGACCGGAGCGGCGAGCGCGAGCGAGGCCAGCAAGGTGCCGTCGAGGTCGAAGACGGGCACGGCCAGGGCATTCATGCCGATGTCGTTCTCTTCGGACTGTCCCGCCCAGCCGTCGGCGCGTATCTGTTCGAGACGTGTGCGCATCTTCGCCGTATCGGTGATCGAGTTCGGGGTGCGAGCGACGAGGTCGAGCGCGTCGACGGTGGCGTCGGCCTGTGGATCATGGGCGAGCAGAGCCTGACCGATCGCCGAGGTATGCAGCGGAGATTCGTCGCCGGGGTCGGTGGTCGTGCGGAACTGCGGGCCGTCGACGGTGAGCACAGTCAGTGCGGCATTGCCGCGACGGACGGCGAGGATACTCGATTCGCCGGTGGACTTCGTCAGTTCCTGCAGCAGATCCTTCGTCGCTCCGGACAGCCCCTGCCGGTGCGCGACCTTCTGCGCGAGGCGGAAGACCTCCATCCCGAGGGTGTAGATCTTCGTGCGCGCATCAAAGCTGGCATACCCGGATTCGACGAGCCCGCCGAGGAGGCGGTAGGCGGTCGAGAAGGGATAGCCGGTCGTCTCGGCGGCCTGGGCGGCGCTGATCCCCTCGGGTGATTCGCCGAGGAGTTCGAGCATCTCGAAGGTCTTCGTCACCGAGTTCGAGCCCTTGGGCGGCATGCTTCGCCTCCTTGCGTTGCTGTGGCAGTTCGGTGGTGCTGGGGCAGTATGTGCAGGTGGTTCGTGAGTCCGGAAAGCAGAATTCCCTCGTTCCACGTTGACAGGCTATGTCATCTCAATCACACTGTAAACCACAATGTAACAATTATTGCCACACTATGGCAATGCAGTGTCGGTCCGATGAACGCGCGACAGCGCCGAGGCCGTTGATAAGTCCTGAGAGTGAGAAATGCGAGGAAGCATGAGCAACGCGATCGAGGAAGCTCGCCCCACGAAGAAGACACCGCTGCGCGCGGCCCTGTCGAGTTGGACGGGTTCGGCCCTGGAGTACTACGACTTCGCGGTCTACGGGACCGCGGCAGCGCTGGTGCTCAACACTCTGTTCTTCCCCGAGACCACCGCACCGGGGATCGCCATTCTGCTGGCGATGGGTACGGTCGGGGTCGCCTATGTCGTGCGTCCGCTGGGTGCGCTCATCATGGGACCGCTCGGTGACCGCTTCGGTCGCAAGTTCGTCCTCATGCTCACTCTGTTCATGATGGGCGTGTCGACCTTCGTCGTCGGCTGCCTGCCGACCTATGACCAGGTCGGAATGCTCGCTCCGACCCTGCTCGTGCTCTGCCGCATCATCCAGGGCCTGTCGGCTTCGGGTGAACAGGCGAGCGCAATCTCAGTCTCCCTCGAACATTCGGACGAGGCGAAGCGGTCGTGGACAACGAGCTGGACCTTGCACGGCACTCAGGCCGGCACCCTGCTGGCCACAGCCGTGTTCATTCCCTTCACTGCCTTCCTCCCTGACGAAGCACTCTTCAGTTGGGGCTGGCGTGTACCGTTCTGGCTGTCGGCACTGGTCGTGCTCACCGCCTGGCTCATCCGTCGCGGGCTCGAGGAGCCGCCGGCATTCAAGGAGTCGCGGGTTGAGAACCCACCGCTCATGCAGGTCTTCCGGTGGCACAAGGCTGCGGTCGTCCGCGTGGCCGTGTGCGCCATGGTCAACACCGTGAATATGGTCTTCACCGTCTGGTCGCTGTCGTTCGCCACGTCGATCGTCGGCCTCGAGCGTTCGACCATGCTGCTCGTCTCGGTCATCGCCAACGGTGTCGCCCTCTTCGCGATCCCGGCGGCCGCACTGCTCTCCGACCGATTCGGCCGGAAGCCGATCTTCATCACCGGCGCCGTCGGATCGGGTCTGATGATGTTCCCGTACCTGGGTGCGGTCTCGGCCGGGAACTGGCCGCTCATCTTCGTCTTCGGCGCCATCATGTCCGGCTGCGCGTACTCGCTGGCCAACTCCATCTGGCCCTCGTTCTACGCCGAGATGTTCCCGACGACGGCACGAGTGACAGGTCTGGCGCTGGGCACACAGGTCGGATTCGCGGTCTCCGGCGGTCTGGCTCCGGTCCTCGTTTCCGCTGTCGCCGGCGCCGGAGGAGAGAATTGGGTCTTGGTCGCCGCGTTCACCGCGGGCGTCTGCGTCGTCGTCGGCCTGGTCGCGATGACGGCGAAGGAGACGAAGGGACTGAGCCTGGAAGAGATCGATGTCGTCCACGAGGAAAGGTCACGATGAAAACCTCGATTGCCACGGTGTGCCTGTCAGGCACGCTCGAGGAGAAGCTGCAGGCTGCCGCAACGGCAGGATTCGACGGGGTCGAGATCTTCGAACAGGATCTCATCGTCTCCCCCAACTCCCCCGAAGCGACCGCTGCACTGGCCGCAGAGCTCGGACTGAGTCTTGACCTCTATCAGCCCTTCCGCGATTTCGAAGGCGTCGATGACGAGCAGTTCGCCGCCAATCTGACCCGGGCCGAGGCGAAGTTCCAGCTGATGAGTCGAATGGGTATGACCACGATCTTGCTGTGCTCGAACGTCGCCACCGCAACCATCGACAACGATGAGGTCGTCGTCGATCAGCTGCGCCGCCTCGGCGATCTGGCAGAGAGATACGGCATCAATGTCGCCTACGAGGCGCTGGCCTGGGGTCGATTCGTCTCCGAATACGATCGCGCCTGGGACCTCGTCAAGGCCGCCGACCATCCGCGCATCGGCACCTGCCTCGACAGCTTCCACATCCTCTCCCGCGGTACGGACCTGTCACGCATCGCCGAGATCCCGGGCGAGAAGATCTTCTTCCTCCAGCTCGCCGACGCTCCGGCCCTGTCGATGGACGTGCTCAGCTGGTCCCGTCACCACCGAGTCTTCCCCGGCGAAGGCTCGTGGGACCTCACCGACTTCCTCGCTCGCGTCGCCGGGACCGGTTATGCTGGACCGGTGTCGCTCGAAGTCTTCAACGACTCCTTCCGACAGGCCGACACCCAGCGCACCGCCGTCGACGGACTGCGTTCCCTGCGGTGGCTCGAGGCGGCGACCGCGGATCAGGTGTCTGAGGACAATGACCCGGGTTCGGCCAGCGGCACTCCTGCAGCCGCCGGTGCGGGACGAGTGCGTCTCGACCTGCAGCGGCTGCCCGAGGTCGCCGAACCTCGCGGCGTCGACTACGTCGAGCTCGGCACCGACGACCTCGGGGCACTGACCCGGCAAATCCACCAGCTCGGATTCCGCTTCGTCGGATTCCACCGCACGAAGCCGCACGTCCAGCTGTGGCGTCGCGGACAGGCACGCATCGTCGTCACCGAATCCGCTGGTGTCGACCCCGTGGAATCCGAGCCCTCTGGCGCACCCACCGGATCGGGAACCCATCTGCACGGCATCGGCTTCGCCGTGGCCGATGCCGACGCCGCGATCAATCGGGCGATTCTGCTCCAGGCGACCGAGGTCCCCCGCGACCAGGCCCATGACGAGGAGATCCTGCGCGGCGTCTTCGCTCCCGACGGGTCCGAGGTATTCTTCGGCAACGGAACCGGCATCGACCCCACGTGGACCGAGGAGTTCGGCAACGTCCCCGACGATCGCCGCTCGGCCATCGACCACGTCAACCTCGCACAGCCGGCCCACCACTATGACGAAGCGGTGCTCTTCTACACCTCTCTTCTCGCGCTCCACGCTCAGGTCTCGAACGATGTGCCCAGCCCCTCAGGTCTCGTCCGGTCGCAGGTGATGGCAAGCTCCGACGGGGCGATCCGCATGCCGCTCAACCTCGCGCCGCGTTCTGCCGAAACTTCGACGACCGGTGGCTACCCCGAGCACGTCGCTCTCGCCTGCGATGACATCTTCACGGCCGCAGAGACCGCGGTCTCACGAGGGTTGGACTTCCTGCCTGTTCCCGAGAACTACTACGAGGATCTCGAGGCTCGTTTCGATCTCGCCCCCGATCTGCTCGAACGGCTGCGGGCGAACAACATCCTCTACGACCGCGACGGCAGCGGCGAGTTCCTCCATTTCTACACCTCGACGATCGGATCGGTGTTCTTCGAGATGGTCGAACGCCGCAATGACTACCAGGGATACGGCGCCCCGAACGCGCCGGTGCGGCTGGCCGCACAGCACCGGCGCAACGCGGGTCGCTGAGCCGAGCGCACTGCTCGACACGGTTCAGAAGGGCCTGCCCGCCACCGGTTCCGGGCTGAACTCCCAGACCGAACTGGACGTCTCAGGACCCTCGATCGGACCGTCAGCCGGCAGAAGGTCCTCGTCCTTGAGCAGTGAGAGGATACGGCCGTGCGAAGCCTGCCAGACGATCCTTCGGACGGCTGACACCTCGGTGTCGAGCACGCGGGCGACTGCGTGGATCTCATCGTGCACGTAGTCGACGGTGAGATCGGCTTCGGGGTCGGCCACCTCGGCGAGGTATCCGACCACCTTGTCGTCGACCTCGAACTGAGGGCACCCGGCGAGCATCAGCAGGTGGAGCCACGTGATGCCCGAGCTCTGGCTGGGCAGAGCTCGCCAGGCCTTCGAGACGTCGTTGTAGAACGCATCGTTGCCGACTCCCTCGCCGACCGCTTCAAGCAGATCACCGACATCATCGATCCCATAGTCGGCCATGACTCGGGTGGCGTCGTCGACGACCTCGGCCTTGAGCACCGCCCCCGGGCGGGTGCTGGCCGGTTTGAGGTTGCACGCCTCGAACTCAGCCCACGGACGTGCCCCACCTGCGGCGGCGATCGAGTAGCGCAGCGACTTCGCTCCATGGGTGTCTCCGTGCTGGGCGATGTACCGGGCGACGACTTTATCCACCGCCGTCGGGTGGGAGCCCGTCGAATAGATTGCGTCGAGGATGCACAGCGCGAGGCTCGCCGGGTAGCTCGGTGTCATCGTCTGGCCGAAGTCGCCGAGGAACTCTCCGCACCTCTGCGCCAAACGAGCGACGCTGTTGGTCGTGATCATCATTGTTCTGACCTTCCGTCGTGCGCCGCACCCTGCGACGCGTCACCTCCGACTCCGATGTCGGATGCGTGGACAGAACATTAGACCGCGGCACTGACATGACTTGCTCGGGAATGAATAGAACACCATTGGTCCGCAGTTTCACCTGCTTCTACACACTGCACCGGGCTGAGATGTGCGCAGCGATCCCAATTCGCCGCCGGCGGCGAATCAGGCCAAGAGGCCGGTCGCCCGTCCTTGGCAGCCATCATGGCCTCTGGCAAAGTGGAGCCATGAGCACAGAAGAGATCATCATCGACGGTCCCCTGGCACGCGCAACGCGGATCCTCTGCCAGGTCTCGGCCAAGCACGTGGCAGACAAAGCTGAGATCGACAAGTCCGAACTCAAGGACTACGAAAAGGGGACAGCGGACCTGACCGCCGAGCAGGAGCGTCGACTCATCCTCGCCCTCGAACAGTACGGCGCGCGGTTCATTCCCGACGGCAAGGAAGGCGGCTACGGCATCCGCCTGAAGTTCAGCCGCGCAAAGGTCCGCGCCATCGAACGCTGGGAAGACGAAGGCGGCACCCCCGGCGCCGACGACGTCTGAGCGCCGCGCGCAGACGCAGGGCCTCCTCGGTGAGGCGAAGCCCTGCCAGGGAGTCCCCTTGTGACTTCCGGGAATTCCGTTGCGACGACTGTGGCCTCGAATCCGCGCGGAGCGGATTCGAGGCCACAGGTGCATCCGTCGGCGCCGAGCAACCACCTCGGCGACGTTCGAAGTCACCGGCGGATATCGCCGATGAAGATCAGGCGAGTATCAGCGGAGAACGTCAGTTCTTGCCGATGAACTCGAGGTTGTCGACGACACGATTGGAGAAGCCCCACTCGTTGTCATACCAGGCAACGACCTTGACGTGGCTGCCGACGACGCGGGTAAGTGCGGAGTCGAAGATCGACGAAGCGGGCTGACCGACGATATCGGAGGAGACGACGGGCTCGGTCTCATAGTCGAGGATGCCCTTGAGCTCACCCTCGGCGGCCCTCTTGTAGGCGTCGAGCACCTCGTCGCGGGTGACCTCACGGGAGACGGTCGTGTTGATCTCGACGATCGATCCGACCGGGACCGGCACGCGGATGGCATCGCCGGACAGCTTGCCGTCGAGCTGCGGGAGGACGAGGCCGATTGCCTTGGCCGCACCCGTCGAGGTGGGGATCATGTTCTCGGCGGCGGCGCGGGCACGGCGGGGATCCTTGTGCGGGCCGTCCTGGACCATCTGGTCACCCGTGTAGGCGTGGACGGTGGTCATGAAGCCCTGCTCGATTCCGGCGAGGTCGTCGAGGACCTTGGCCAGCGGGGCCAGGGCGTTCGTCGTGCAGGAGGCGTTGGAGATGACGGTGTGCTCGGGCTTGTACGCCTCGTTGTTCACTCCGTAGGCGAGGGTGACGTCGGCACCCTTCGAGGGAGCGGATACGAGGACCTTCTTCGCGCCGGCGGTGATGTGGGCGCTGGCCTTTTCGGCCTTGGTGAAGCGGCCGGTCGATTCGAGCGCGATGTCGATGCCGAGCTCACCCCAGGGCAGTTTGGCCGGATCCTTCTCGGCGAAGACCTTGATGGCCTTGCCGTCGATGACGATCTCATCATCCGTGGCCTCGACGTCATGGTTGAAGCGCCCGAGGGTGGTGTCGAACTTCAGCAGCCGAGCGAGATCGTCCACGGGGCCCAGGTCGTTGATGGCCACGACCTCGAGCTCGCTGCCGCGCTCGATCAGCGCGCGCAGGGTGCTGCGTCCGATGCGACCGAAACCATTGATGGCGATGCGAGTCAATGTCACTCCTTGTAGATGTTGAACACGGGATTCGTCTTGATATCTCCATCATGGGCGATTTCCACAAACGTCAACAGTGGCCAGACAGACAATCTACGCAAGGTTCTCGCCAGTCGTATTGCCAAAGGTCGAAAGTTTCTGGCCAGCGTAGTCTTCGTGTGATCTTGGCCCCTGAAATGTGCCGAAAAATGCTCCAGCTCGGCCCGGAAGTGTCAGATCCTCGCCCTGGCGAGCGCCCGCTTTCAGCCCTGGAAGGAGTGACGGTAGTCGTTCGGGGAGGTCGAGAGGATGCGCTGAAAGTGCATCCGCAGATTCGCACCCGTTCCGAGTCCCACCTGGTCAGCGATCTGCTCGATGCCCAGGTCGGAGTTCTCCAAGAGCTCCCGGGCGACATCGACTCGGGCTCTGAGAACCCACTGCATGGGTGTGTAGCCGGTGTCTTCGACGAAACGGCGGGAGAAGGTGCGCACGGAGACTCCGGCATTGGCGGCGAGATCCCGCAGGGTGATCTTCTCGCCGATGTGCTGAAGCGCCCATTCGCGGGTGTCGGCGAAGTCGTCGCCGAGCGGGTCAGGCACGCTGCGCGGCACGTACTGCGCCTGGCCGGCGCTGCGATAGGCGGCGGCGACGAGCCGCCGGGCGACCTGATTGGACAGTCCGACGCCGTGATCGCTGCGGATGAGATGGAGGCACAGATCGATCGCCGAGGCGGCTCCGGCGGAGGTCAGCAGCTGCCCTTCGTCGATGAAGAGGACGTTCTCGTCGACTTTGATCGAGGGGAACCGTCGGGCGAGCTCCTTCGCCGTCGACCAGTGCGTGGTGGCGCGTCGCCCGACGAGCAGACCTGTGCGCGCGAGGACGAAGGTGCCGGTGGAGATGGCAGCGATCCGCGCGCCGCGTTCGAAAGCCGAGAGGAGCGCCCCGACGACCGAGGCCGGTGGTTCTTCTGCCACCGCCGAGGTGGCACCCGGCAGGATGATCGTGTCCGCGGTCTCCAGGGCGTGAAGTCCCTGGTCGACGGAATAGTCGAGCCCGTCCGAACCGGTCACCTTTCCTGCAGCGATGCCGCAGACCTCAACCTCGTAGGGCCAGACCCCTGCAGGGACGGTCGTCGCCCGTCCGCCGGGCACGGCGGAAGCCGCCTCACCGCTCGGATTCGGCTGGGAGCGCGGGGCCGCCTCGGCGCGGGTGCGGTCTGTGGCTGCGTTCGACTCCCGGCCGAAGACCTGGACGGGGACGCCGAGATCCATGGCAGACACCCCGTCCAGTGCCAGCACGAGGATGCGGTGCGGGCGGGAACGGGTTGTTCTGCGCGGAAGGGTGCGGGGCTCGTCACTCATGATCGCCTCTCAGTCTAGGCAATCGGGACTCGACCCGGGGCGAACTCAGTGCTCGTGGACCCCGGTGAGCTTGAAGCCCAAACGACCGTGGGCATAGGCTCCACCGGCACGAAGAGCCGAGGCGGTCCAGGCAGTCTCTGCCAGTTCGGTCTCCGTGGCGCCGGCCTTGACGGCTGCATTCGAATGCGCATCGATGCAGTAGGCACACTGGGTGGTCAAGCCGACGGCGTAGGCGATCAGCTCACGGTACTTCAGCGGGATCTCGCGACCTTCGGAAGCGAAGACGGCGTTGTTGAACTCGCCGAAGGCTTTGAGGATGTCGGGAGTGGTTTCTTTGTAGGCCCTGTCGTACTTGCGGTCGTTCTCGCGGTCGAAGAAGTCGGTCATGGTCATATCTCCTATGATCGGTGTCATTCCGATCCTCACGCTACCGATCTCGCTCTTCGACCGCACGGGTTTCGCCAGAAGATGACGCGCTTGGCCTCAGTACAGAGTGTTGTGCCCGATGAGAGGGGCAGTCGGCGCTCCCGACAGGGGTGGTTCTACGGGAGCCGGCGCTACGGGGGCATCTTCCGCCGGGGCGGGCAAGGTCTGTGCAGGGACTGATCCGACGGATTCCGCAGCCGCCTGCACCGCTTCGGCTGGTGACGCAGCCACCGGAATCGAATCCGCAGCCAGAGCCTCGGCACTCGCCGCCTCGGGGCTGCCGATACTCGGGTCGGCGGGAGCAGCTGCGCTCGGCACTGCAGGCGCGGTGCCCGGTACAGAGTTCCGGGGAGCCGCCTCGGTGAGTGCAGGGCTTGCAGGCGTCTGACCAGCGGTCGGGACCGCCTCGGCGATGGCCTCGAACATTGCCAGAGTGCCGTGCTGGGCCGCGAGGCTCACCGGTTCTGGGTCGCTCGAGAGCTTGATGCCGACGGTCTGAGTGGCGCGGTCGATGTAGAGCATCTGGCCGTGGATGCCGATGCCGATGACGACGTTGCGGTCGGCCGAGGGCATCCAGAACTGGCTGCGGTACATTCCGCCCGGGTAGGAGCGTCCGGACGGAGACGCGGCGAAGACCTCAGCGGAGTCCTCGGCGCCAGTGAAGATGTCTTCGACCCATTCCGCCGAGAGCACGCGTTCGCCGTTGTCAGTGGTGCCGCCTCGGGCGATCATCTCACCGAAGCGGGCGAGGTCGCGCAGGGTGGCGCTGATGGCACCGTCGGCGATCGATCCGCCCCACCGGTCCTGGCAGACCTGGGCGGCGTGGGCGGCGCCGATCCGCGACCACACGTATTCGCTGGCGACGATGGAGAACGGCTGGCCGGTGACCGCCTCGGCGATCCAGGCGAGCACATCGGTTTCGCAGCTGCGGTAGACGAAGGCAGAGCCGTGTTCGCGGTCGCTGGTCAGCCCGGTGAGGAAGTTCTTGATCCCCTTCGCCGAGGCGGCCGATCGAGGCGCGAAATCGACGGCTTCGAACAGGGCTCGGATCTCAGAGCCCTCCTCGAGGTATTCCTCGGAGAACTTGATGCCCGAGCGCATATCGAGCAGATCGCGAATGGTGGCTCCCGCGTAGCCGCTCTTGGCCAATGCGGGCACATGCGTGGTGACAAGGTCGGTGGGGCGCAGCAGTCCGGCGTCGGCGAGCGCACCGATAACGGTGGCGACGATGGACTTGCTCACGGAGAAGAGCATGTGCTGGCGGGCGGGCTTCATCGGCCAGGCGTATTCCTCGGCCAGCGCCACTCCGTTGCGTGTGACGAGCCAGGCGTCGGTGTGGGTGTTGGCCAGCACGTCGCCGACGGTGGTCCAGTCCTCGTCGGCGGCCGGCCATTTCTCGCGGTCGATCGTCAAGGACCGGAAGTCGTTGTCTTCGGTGACGTATTCGCGCACCGGCCCGATGCCGCGCGGGATGCCGCCGGTCGGGAAGATCTCCTGCATTCGGGTGAGCGCGAAGGCGAAGAACTCGGGCCATTTCCAGGTGTCGAGGTCGATGCTCTCGAGCACCGCTTCCGATGGGTCGACGATCGCGTCTTCACTGGCAGAGGTGAGTTCCCCGACGTGCGGCAGGGTGATGTCCAACGCCGAGGCGTCGACATCATCGACTCCGGACTGCACGGTTGCAGGGTCCGCGGAAACCGAGGGCTGCTGGGAGTCCGCGTCCGCAGATCGACCGGGAGCCGCCTCGGTGGCGGTGTCTGTGGATGTGCCGATGCCCTTGGTATTGCCGGACAATGCACCGATTCGTCGGTTCGGCGGGGTCACCGGGCGGGGCGGAAACGTCTCGTCTTCGCCTGCCATGTCACCTCCACTGTCTCGACCTGGACCGCGCTGCGCATGCGCGCGGCTGTCCCGATGTGCAGGGAACAGACTACCGGCACGAGGTGAAACTCCGTAGTCGAGAAGAGCCGATTGGGGCGATGCGGCGTTCTCCGTCCCGATCGCCTGCGTCTCTCACCTGGAGTGACGGTAATGGTGATTACCTATCAGTTATTCATCTGACAGTTGGTCACAGTGCCGATGCGGCGCGCTCGGCTTCCGACTCACTGGCGCCGCCTCGGCCCGCAACGGCGGTTCGGCGTTTCACGTGTCGACCACAGCCCACATCGTCGTCGATTTCTCACCGGCGACGAGAATGGTGCTGTAGCCGGAGGTCAGCTCATCGTATTGGTCGGCCTTGTGCTCTTCGACGAGTCTGCCGGTATCCGAGTCGTAGAAGCTCGTCTTCTTATTGTCAGTGAGCACGACCAGCCCGACGTCGGGCAATACTCCCTCGCCGCCCCACGGAGTCGTCGATCTGTAGTCGCCAGCATTCCACGTCGTCTTCCCGGTCGCTGCATCGATGGCGACGACGCCTCCGTCGGGACCCGGCGCGAGTACCGCAGCCTTCCCTCGGCTGTCGAAAGGCACTGTTCTGGGAGCCCCCGAGTACAGCACGGTATCGAAAGCCATCTCCGGTGCATCCGCGAACCATCCTTCCGGCGACCCGTCCGAGCCCTGATATTTGACCGCCGAAGCGAACAGCTGCAGCTGCAGACACGCGGCCCGGCCTTCCGGCGTAAAGGTGAAGTCGGTCGAACACATCGGATCGGTCGTGTCCTCCATCGTCGCGGCGTTAGGGCCGGAGTCGGCGGCCAATGTCGCGCTGTCGGTCTCTTTGAGTCCAGCAGGAAGGGTCAGCTCAGCTGCTCTGCTGAACGCCTGGCTCATCGGGTCATCGGGGTCCTCGGCTCCGAAGAGGTAGGTCAGCGTGGTCTCATCGCTTGTCGGAAAGACGTCGAAGTGCTCGACTCCGGAGTCGTCGATCGCTCGAGCTTTGGTGATGGGAACAGTGGCATGGCGCCCGGTGTCCAATGAGATCCGTGTGACCATGGAGTCCTCCCCGGACTGCCATGACATGACTGCGTTCTTGCGGTCCGGCGCGAGGTGAATCAGGGAGCCGCCGAAGGTCCGACCGTCATCATCGATCGACAGCGACGGCCAGGCTTCAGCCCCTGTCGATGGGTCAAGGGCGAACAACACCGCATTGCCGGCTTCGGAGGTAGGTGTGCAGTGCCCGTCCATTCGCATGCCGCTGTATTCGAGCAGGAGCAGGTCATCTTCGCCGAGGCGGTTGCCGAGCCCTGTCGACCGGGAGCCGAACGCCATCTGTTCATGACACGCATCGTCGGGGCCGGGAATGTCGAATGACCAGGCTTCCTCGCCGTCTTCCCAGGTGTAGGCAGTGACCGTTCCCGAGTAGTCGTTGACGATCACCAGGTCTCCCGCGGAATAGGCTTCTGAGCCTCCGCCTTCGTCATTGATGTAGGCGTCGATGCTCCACAGCTCTTCTCCGGTGGAATCGATCGCCCGCAGCTTCTCTTCGACCCAGTCGGTGACGAGCGCATGCCCCGCACCATCGTCGACGGTCAGTGTGGCGAAGTAATCGAGCTCGACCGGTTCGGCCAAGGTCGGGGTCGTCGTCGGCGATGGTTTTCCCTCTGGTTCGCCGCCGATGCTGCAGCCGCTCAGCGCCACTAAACCTGCCGCCACAACCGCCGCCCACATCCGCTTCATAATGCGTTTCTCCTGCTCATACCCCTGTGCATAGCTTGATCATATGCGGCGGCATTCACATTGGCACTTCGGGTGTGGTGAGCATAGAACCGCGCACTCGCCGAAAAACGGGCTGCGTGTCGAGAAACGGGGGTGCACATGCGTTTCTCGACGCTCAGCCCGTTTTTCGGCGGAGACTGCGAGAAGCGCGGCCGCTAAACCAGCCCCTGGTCCTCGGCGACTCGGATGGCGCGGGCCCGCGAGTCCACCCCGAGCTTCGTGAATACATTGACGAGGTGGCTCTTCACCGTCGCCTCGGTGACGAAGAGCTCCTGTGCGATCTGCGCATTCGAGGCCCCTGTGGCCAGAAGTTTGACGACGTCGCGTTCACGCCGGGTGAGCTTCGGGCTGGGGTTGCGCATCGCGGCGAAGACCTTCGACGAGATCTCCGGAGGCATATAGGTCTCCCCCTTCGCCGCTTTCTCGATCGCCGTCGAGATGTCCCCCGGGTCGATGTCCTTGAGCAGGTAGCCCGAGGCCCCGGCGTTGATCGCGGCGATGATCTCCGAGTCGAGGTCGAAGGTGGTGAGGATGAGCACCGCCGGCGGATTCGCCTTTGCGCGCAGCCGCTTCGTCACCTCGATGCCGTCGATCCCCTCCCCCAGCCGCAGATCGCAGAGGACGACGTCGGGGTCGAGTTCGTCGACGACAGTCAGCGCCTCCTCACCACTGCCGGCCTCACCGACGACGGCGATGTGGTCCGGAGCGTCGATGACTGACTTCAGGCCCGCCCGCACGACCGGGTGGTCGTCGACGAGGATGACTCGAATGCTCATGCGTTCTCTCCTGTGTCGGTGTTCTCGCGTGTGCCGTCTCCCTCGTCAGCAGTGCTGAGGCCCTCACCCCGGGTGTGCAGCTGGGACTGGCTCGGCAGCGTCGCGGAGATGGCGAAGCCGGATCCCTGACTCGATTCGATGACGAGTTCACCGCCGAGTTCGCGCATCCTGGAGCCGATGAAGTCGAGACCGAATCCCGAATCGGGGTTCCGCTGCCGATTGTGCGGATCGGCCATGCCGACCCCGTCGTCGACGATGTCCATCCTGATCGCCCCGTCGAGGTCCATGAGGCTGACCATCACACGCGTGGCCTGCGAATGCTGCCGAACATTGGCGAGTGCGGACTGAGCGGTCCGCAGCAGCGCCACCTCCACCTCGGCGGACAGGGTCGGCAGGGTCTCATCGACGTCGAGCCGGCCCCTGATAGCACTGTCCTCCTCGAGGCGGGCGAGCAGGCGCCGGATCGCCGCGGTCAGCGCCCCGTCCTCAAGTTCGGCCGGGGCGAGCGCAGCGATGATGCGGCGGACGTCGCGGGAGCTCTGCGCGGCGAGCTCCTCGACCTGGGCGAGCACCTGCCCGGCGTGATCATCGGTGGTGCGCTCCGCCTCGGCGTGGGCGATGAGGCGGATCGACGAGATCGACTGCGCGATCGTGTCGTGGATGTCGCGGGAGACGCGGGTCCGCTCCTGGATCTCGCCTGCGTGGCGCTGGGTGAGAGCGAGCTCGTCCTGGAGGTCGAGCAGGTTCTGGTGGGCGAGCTCAAGCGAGCGCAGCAGTTCCTCGCGGCGGCGGCCCTCGCGCAGGAGTTCGATATAACCGCGGGACAGCCCGAGAGCGAACACGGCACCGATGAGGGAGCCGATGATGCTCGGGGTCGGCACCTGCCCGTAGTGCGCGAGTGGGGCGACGATTGTCGCGATGTAGGTGAGTGCGGTGAAGACGACGGCGATGCGCAGGGAGAAGAGGTGGCCTGCGAGCAGCCAGAGGAGGAAGGCGACCCAGATGAACTCGGCGGAGACGAGCAGGGTGCACAGCCAGGCGGCTGCGAGGACGATGAGCCACCATTTCGCGAGGACCAGTGCGCCGGAGCGCGCTGCGCGGACGGCGCCGAGGGCGTACCAAGCGAGGAAGACGACGCTCACGGCTACGGCAGCGAGCATCGGTGCACCGGCAGAGACCGCGCGGATGCAGGAGATGAGCATGAGGACGAGAGCGATGGCGTGCTGACCGAACTCCATCGTGCGTTCCGTCCATTTGCGTGCGCCCACGCTGCCACCTTCCTGCAGATCGGCCTCGGCGATGAAACTGCCGAAGCGGTGATCCTGTGCTGTCATGTTCTCCCTGCCAACTCAATCACATCCCGACCCCCGGTGGTATGACATCTGAGCCGTCCGGTGCGGAAACCGAGCGGGCCCGGGCGACGATCTGCGTCGTCGCCCGGGCCCACCCAGCGTGACGGTTCAGTGCTTGCCGTGGTGAATCCCGGAACCGGAGTCCGCGAATTCCTTCTCGGCGAGCAGATGGGTGGAGTGTTCGTCACCGTCAGCCGCACCGGATGCCGCACGCTCGTGGAAGTGCGTGATCGCCTTGTTGGGCCACCACATCTTGTCGCCCACGAGTCCGAAGATCGAGGGGACGATGATGGTGCGGACGATGATCGTGTCGACCAGTACGCCGACTCCGACGATGAGGCCGAGCTGGCCGAGCACCATCAGCGGCAGCATGCCCAGCGCCGCGAACACTCCGGCCAGGACGATGCCGGCGCTCGTGATGACGCCGCCGGTGTGGGCGACTGCCTCGACCATGCCCTGGCGTCCGCCGTGGAGGACAGATTCCTTCTTCGCACGGTGGGCGAGGAAGATCGAGTAGTCGATGCCGAGTGCCACGAGGAAGAGGAACGCGAGGATCGGCACCTGCGAATCGAATGCGGACTGACCGAAGATCGTCCGTGACAGGAACGCGCCGAGCCCGATGGCCGCCGCGGAGGAGACCACGTTGACCAGCAGCAGGGTGAACGCCGCGATGGGTGCACGGAGGATGACGAGCAGGATGATGAAGCTGATCGCCAACACCATCGGAACAATGGTCATGAAGTCTTTCTGATTGCCGTCACGGGCGTCGAGCTCCGTGGCCGCTGCACCACCGACCTGAGCGTCGGCTCCGTCGATGGCGTGGACGTCGCCGCGGATGTCCTCAACGAGGTCGAGTCCCTTCGTGCTGTCGGGTGCATACTCGCCGGTCACCATGATCTTCGTGACCGAGGTGCCGTCGATGTTCGTGTCCTCGATCGCCGAGGCGCGCACGACGCCGTTCATATCGTTGACCGAATCGGCGACCTCATCGGCATGGTCGGTATCGGCGACGATCCAGATCGGCTGGGATTCCCCGGGCGGGAAGTGGTCGGCCAGGACATCGAGTCCCTGCGCGGATTCGGACTGGACCCGGAACTTCTCGGTCTGGTCGAGACCGATCGAGGATCCGATGAACCCGGTGGCCATGACACCGAGGATGACGATCCCAGCACCGAGGTGGAGCCCCGGCCTGCGGACCACGCGGGTGGCGATGGTCCGCCAGATCGAGGTCTTGGCCGCACCCGCACGTGCGGTCGCACCCTCAGGTGCGATGGCACGGCCGGCGGCGGCTGCCTCAGCGGGGGTGAGCTCTTCATCCGTGCTCTCCTCGGCCTTCGGGATGAAGGGCCAGAACATCTTCTTGCCGCAGATCGCGAGCACGGGCGGCAGGGCGAAGAGGACGGCGGCTGCGGAGATGAGCAGGCCGACGGCCGCGGTGATGCCCAGGCCGCGGGTGCCGGGGATGATCGCGAAGACGAGGCTGAGCAGGGACAGCACGACGGTGAGGTTCGAGGCGAGGATCGTCGTGGCGGTGTGCGTCCAGGCGTCAGCGAGCGCGCGGCGGTGGTCGGTGAAGCGGCGCAGCTCCTCGCGGTAGCGGGAGATGAACAGCAGCGCGTAGTTCGCTCCGGCGCCGAAGACGAGGACGCTGATGATACCCGCGTCGAACTGCAGGTCGAGCCAGTCGCCGACGGCCGCGGTCACGGTCGAGGCGAGTCCGTCGGCGGTGCCGATGACGATGAGAGGCAGCAGCCACAGGATCGGTGAGCGGTAGGTGATGATGAGCAGGAGGGCGACGATGACGATGGTGACGATGAGCAGCGTGAAGTCCGCGCCGTTGAATGCCGAGGCGATGTCGGCGCCGATCGCGGGACCGCCGGTGACCAGCAGGGACATGCCCTCATCGGTCAGTCCTGAAGCGGTCGGGTCGTCGGCGATGGCGGTGCGCAGGTCGTCGACGGTCTCGGCGGTGTCGGAGTTCGTCAGGCCGACCGTGATGGGCACCATGAGCAGCGCGGCCTGTTTGTCGTCGCTGAGGATCGGTCCGGTGACGGTCTCGGTGGATTCGTCGCCGACGGAGTCACCCAGCGAGGAGCCGAGCTTCTTCAGCTCGGCCTGGTCGTCGGCGGAGAGTTCGGATCCGTCCTCGTTCGAGGCCACGACCATGACGGACTGTTTGTCCGCCTCGGGGAATTTGTCGAGGATCTTCTGTGCCTGAGTCGATTCGGAATCGGCCGGTGCGGTTTCGTTGGGCCGGTCTTCTCCTGCCCCGGACAGGAGTCCGAAGAGCAGGGCGACGAGGACGACGATCCCGCCGAGGACGAGCCACGAACCGCGCTTCGATGTCAGCGTATGTGCGGTTTTCGCCAGTGGTGAGTTCATGACTCCAGTCCATCAATCTATGGAGTCACACACATCGCCTGTGAGTTCGGATTCGATCTGCAACTTTCGATGGAGAAAACGCGCTGAACTGGGGCGATAGGTTTTCTGAGGGTGGAGGTTCCGCGGAGAGTCGGCGACTCAGACGAGCTCAGCGCCCGCCTTCTTGACCTCCGAGAGGGCGGCTCTGCTCGACTCGCCTCCGACGCCCGCGACGAGGTCGGTGAGCACGCGAACGCTCAGCCCCGCGCTCAGCGCGTCGAGTGCGGAGGCGCGTACGCAGTGGTCGGTGGCGATGCCGACGACGTCCACCTCGGTGATGGTGAGATCGCCAAGAAGCTCGCCGAGGCGGCTCCCCGTGTCCGTGATCCCCTGGAAAGCCGAATAGTCGGGTTTACCTCGGCCCTTGCGGACTTCATGGGTGATGGCCGCGGTGTCGAGGAGAGGATCGAAAGCTGCGCCGTCGGTGCCTGCGACGCAGTGGACGGGCCAGGAATCGACGAAGTCCGGGGAGTCACTGAAGTGGCCGCCGTTGTCATTGTCGGCATCGTGCCAGTCACGGGAAGCGATGATGGCATCGTAGTCCCCAGCATGTGCCGTGAGGTGAGCGCTGATGCCTTCGGCGACGGCGTCACCGCCGGTCACGCCGAGCGCGCCGCCTTCGGTGAAGTCATTCTGGACATCGACGATGAGGAGTGCCTTGGCCATGCCTTGAGCATAGGCGTTTCTGCGTGGAATTCCAGAGATGTGGCGAATGGGGACGGAAATCCAGTGCTGTGGCGAATCGGAGGGTCGAGCGATTCGTGTCGGCGCGGCTCAGCCGGTGGGTTTGTCGGCGAACCAGTAGAACTGGGAGAACTGCTGCGAACGCCCCAGCCCCAGATCGCCCTTGGCGAAGCGACGGACCTCTTTGACCATGCTCCTCTCCCCCGCCGCCCAGACGTACAGTCCGGCGCTATCGAGGTCGAGTCCGCGCAGGTGATCGGCCACGGATCGATCCGTGCGATGCTGCGGGGCCGCCTCGGCGCTCACACCCTGACTCACCCAATGCCACGTCGCGTTGGGGTGTGCCGACTGCGGGAGCCCTGGCACCTCGGCCAGGTCGGCAGTGATCGCCACGGTGATGGCAATGTCGGCGGGGACGGCTTCGCACCAGGAATTGATGGCCGGGAGCGCGGTGAGGTCCCCCGCGAGGAGGAGGTGGGAGGTGTCGTCGGGCAGGTCGAGGCGCGCAGGGGTGAGGGCGGCTTCGATGGTGTCACCTGGGCGGACATGCGCCGCCCAGCGGGCCGCGGGACCGATGTCGGACGTGGATTCCGCCTCAATCGGGCTTGTCGAGCCCGCCGGGCCTGACTGACCCGCAGAAACTGCCGGGCCCGCCGGAATTGCCTGGTTTGCCGGGCCGCCCGAATCGGCTTCCCCGAGGTCACCGTGGAGGACGAAGTCGAGGCTGAATGTCCCGGCCTCAAGATCGATGGCCGAGAACGTGTAGCCGCGCTGACTCAGGTGGCCTTCGCCCTTCTCCGGGTGCGGGAACCACAGCCGGGTCCACAGAGTCGGGAAGACCTCATCGAGTTGGGCCAGCAGTTCGGCACCGGAGAAGTGGATCCGACGGTAGGTCGGGGTGAAGTCCGTGACCCCGGTGACGACCACTTCGTGATTCGTGATGCGCATCAGCCGCATCACGCCGCGTTGCCAGTTGACCATTCGCTCCACCCCTCGTTCGCAAGTCTTTGCTTAGCCTACCCTAAGCAAACGGCGACGGGAGTGTGAATCAGCGGATCAGACGCTTCGGGACGGGAGTGTATGTGGAGTGGATCAGATCCATCGGAACTGGTGCATCAGTGGAGTGGGTCAGACCCAGCCTCGGGCTTCGAAGATGCGGTGGTAGATCTCGCGGACGACGGCCTGCTTGCGGGCGTTGTAGCCCATGACCGTCTCCCCGACCGCGTTCGATTCCGCGGCCGATGTCCGCTTCACCGACTCGTAGGCCCCGCGCTCGACCGCATGCTCCCGCAGCCGATCTCGGAAGAGCCGCATCCGTGCCACTTCCGCGCACCGGGGTCCGAAGACGTGCAGATTGCATCCCGGCTGCCCGGGTTCCGGGTCGAGCCGCTTGAACATCCGATGCTCGTACCACGCAGGTTCGCGGAGGGTGAGACCGAATCCCGCTTCGGCGAGCGCGGGGACATAGTCATCTTCGGCCGTGGGGTCGGCTACGACGAGGGCGATGTCGATGATCGGTTTCGCGGGCAATCCCGGCACCGAGGTGGACCCGACGTGGTCGATGCCGACGAACGCACCGCTCGGGCTCAGGGCCCGACGGATCCGGTGGGCTGCCTCGGCGAAATGATCGGTCCAGGCGGGGTCGTGGTCAACGATGGCGATCACGGACGGCGGCGTGGTCGGTCGCGTCCAGAGATCGGGATCCTTGACATCGTTGAAGGTGATGATGTCAGCGATCGCGGCTGACATCGGATCGGCGGACACACCGCCCGCGGCCTCCTGCTCAGAGGAGTCACCAGCGGACGGCTGCGTCATGCCTCAGGCCTGCTTGAGGGCGTGCTTCTCGGCCTTCTTCGCAGCTTTCCTGGCAGCCTTTGCGGCCGCCTTGTCGATGGCCTTCTGGTTCTCACCGGCGCCGATGAGGAGCAGCAGTCCGCCGAGCGCGGCGAGGTTCTTCGAGAACTGGGTCTGGTGAGCCTTCGCCTCTCCGCCTTCCATCTCCCAGAAGGAGTGTCCGGCGAGCGTGGTCGGGATGAGGGACCCGGCGAGTGCGAGTGCCGAGAGGCGCGGCTTGATGCCCAGCAGCAGGGTGGTGCCGGCGAGGATCTGGACGCCGCCGTTGATGCGCACGAGCAGCTCGTTGTCGTCGGGCAGCCCGGGCACGTATTCGCGGATGGCGTCCAGGGTCGACTCGGCCATCGCTGCTTTGCCTGCCGGATCAGTGACGGCCGAGTATCCGCCGCTGATGAAGATCGGTGCGGTGAACACGCGTCCGGCGGTCTGCAGCAGCGAAGGTCCGAAGGTCATATGGGGCTCCTGTGGGTTTGGGATTCCGGTTGATCGGGTTTTGAGCCTAGCCGACGCCGGGGCCGAGCCTCAAGATTCGGCGCCGGCCTTCGCTTTGATGCCCAGTTCCGGCTGCTTGCGGAACTGGCCGGTGACGACGAGCACTGCGATGACGACCGCTGAGACGATCCAGCCTGCGACTCCGAGGAACGCGACAAGCGCCGGATCCGGAGTCGGCGCACCTGCATCGACGAACAGGCCCAACAACATGGCCCCGCAGCCGTTGAGTGCGGCATGGGCGAATACGGCCGGCCAGACGGATCCGGTGCGCAGGCGCAGCCAACCGAAGAGGACGCCGACCATGATGCAGCCGCCGACCATGAAACCCACACCGGCGATGTCGGGGCGGCCGAAGTTGTAGCCGAGCAGGATCAGCGGTGAGTGCCACAGCCCCCAGACGACGCCGATGATGAGCAGTGCAGGCCAGGTGCCCAGGGGACGAAGACTGGTGAGCAGCCATCCTCGCCAGCCGAATTCCTCGCCGATCGTGACACCGACATTGGCCACCGAGCTGACGAACATGAGCAGCAGGTAAATGGCGATGGCGGCGGCAGTCGGCAATGAGTCCGTGCCGGGAATCGTCTCCAGCTGCGCCGTGAACCCGGACAACCCGTCGAGGTCGAGGGCGAGCCATCCGAAGGCCGCGCTGACCAGGTAGCCGAGGACGACGAGCACCATGATCCCGAAGAAGGCGGCGATGGTCATCCCGATGACTCGGCCGAAGCTGCGCAGCGGCCAGAAGCCGAAGTAGCGCGGAGCACTGGCCAGGACCTCTCCCCTGGCACGGGCGCGGCGGCGCTGGACGATGGAGGCAATGATGCTCGCGATGAGCGGAGTGAACATCATGGCGCTGCCGCAGGCCAGAAGCAGAACGGGATCGCCGATCCCCTCCGCGGAGAACCACAGCGGCAGGCAGGCCAGCCAAGCGAGCTCGAATGCGGTGACGGTGAAGATTCCGATCTCGAGCCACGGGACCCGAGCGGGCACGACGGCGAGCGGCCGTCCTTTCGCGTCGACATCCTCGGCGGGGGTGTGCGATCCATCCATCGCCGAGGCGGCAGAACCGGGCATGGAATCCGTCGTTCCGGGCCGGTGGGGTTGGATAGTGGGTTGAGGTGATGGCTCGGTCGGTCCGGTCGCCTCGGCGAATCCGTTGTGACTGTGCGTCTGCGTGTTCACGGTTCCTCCTCGATCCTGCACTGTGCCCACCGATTCGGCGGTGGTCCGTGCCTGTGATTCCACGCTATGACTCGTCGTTGTTCGACACCTCCGCCGCGAGGATGAAATAGCAATCAGCCGCGCGGGCGAGAACGCTTCCGCAGGTGAGAATCGGAGATACGATGCGAACAGCACAGAATCAACGACGATTCGAATGAAGGAACATCACCATGTCCGATCTCCCCTCGAACGCCCACCACCCCGCAGGCGTTCACAACTCCACCGGCAACCGGGCCGGCGACCACCTCTCCGATTCCGACCATCTGGCCGTCCTCGGCTACGAAGATTCCTTCGAACGGTCGATGAGTCCGTGGGCGAACTTCGCCCTCGGCTTCACCTACCTCTCCCCTCTCGTCGGTGTGTATTCGCTGCTGGCAGTGGCGCTCTCAACCGGTGGTCCGCCCTCGATCTGGTGGATCGTCATCGTTGCCTGCGGACAGCTGCTCGTCGCCCTCGTGTTCGGTGAAGTCGTCTCCCAGTTCCCCATCGCCGGCGGAATCTACCCATGGGCCAGGCGGCTGTGGAGCAAGCGATATGCGTGGATGGCCGCATGGATCTACATCTGCGCACTCATCGTCACGATCACCTCGGTGGCGGAGTTCGGTGCCGGGTTCCTCGCGAGCCTCTTCGGCCTCGAACTCAGCCGCAACTCCACACTGTTCCTCGGCCTGGCGCTGCTGGTGCTGGCCTTGGCGATCAACTTCTCGGGCACGAAATGGCTGGCCCGCATCGCGCGCATCGGCCTCTTCGCCGAACTCATCGGCGTCATCGGACTCGGCCTGTTCCTGCTCATCTTCGAACGCAAGCACAGCTTCTCCGTCTTCTTCGACACCATGGGCACCGCCGGCGACGGCAGCTACCTGCCCGTCTTCATGGGAGCCGCAGTCGCCGGGCTCTTCCTCTTCTACGGATTCGAAGCATGCGGTGACGTCGCCGAGGAAGTGTCGAATCCGGCTCGCGGCATCCCGAAGGCGATGCTCATGACGATCCTCGTCGGAGCGGTCTCGGCCCTGTTCTCCTTCGGCGGGTACGTGCTCGCGGCACCGAATCTCGAGGAGATCGTCTCCGGTGAGGTCGCTGACCCGATTCCCGCGATCCTCGAGGGCAGCCTCGGTGCGGTGGGGGCGAAGATCTTCCTCGTCGTCGCTGTCCTCGCATTCATCTCCTGCGTGCTCAGCCTGCAGGCCGCCGCGTCGAGGCTGATCTTCAGCTTCGCCCGCGACGGAATGATGCCCGGACACCGGTGGCTGTCGAAGGTCACCGACGGGACGAAGATCCCGCACAATGCGCTCATCGTCGCCTGCACGGCACCCGCTCTGATCTGCGTGCTCATCTGGTTCAACGACGGAATCCTCGTCGCCGTGACCTCGTTCGCGATCCTCGGCATCTACCTCGCATTCCAGATGGTCGTCCTCGGGGCGCTGCGGCAGCGGCTGCGCGGGTGGAAGCCGGCGGGCCCGTGGTCGCTGGGCGGTTGGGGCATCATCGTCAATTTCGCCGCACTGGCCTACGGCATCTTCGCGATGGTCCTGCTCTCGCTGCCAGGCGACTCCGGATCGTTCTTCGCCGACTGGATCGTGCTCATCGGTCTGGTCGTCGTGCTTGTCGCCGGATTCATCTATCTGTTCACGGCACGTCCGGATCGGAAGTCCGACGCTCCCGAAGGTGACGCCATCGCCGTCGCCGAGGCGATCCGGGCACACCGCGCGAAGCAGTAACTCACGCGGGTGGGGCGCGGCCCCGGATCAGACCCCGAACTCTGGCGCGAAGGCCAGGGCGCCCGCGGGTACCTCGCCTCCCAGCGGCATCGCCATGAGCGCTTCGTCGGGAACGTCGACGTGCAGGGTGATGCCGAAGCCTGAGGCTGGGGTGAACCCGAAGCGCGGATAGTACTCGGGGTGGCCGAGGACGACGGCGAATGCCTCACCACGGCGGGCCGCCTCGGCGAGGAGCGCTTCGATCACCGCAGTGCCTGCGCCGGTGCGCTGGCGCTCGGGCCATACGGAACAGGGCGCCAGGCAGACGCCTGGGGCCTCGCCGACGAAGCAGCGGGAGAGCATCGCGTGGGCGATGACCTCACCTTCGAGCACTCCGACGAACGACAAGCCCTCGACCCCATTGCCGGATCCGCGGAGGGCGTCGACGAGTTCTGCCTCGTCAACCTGGCCGAATGCAGCTGCGGTCAACGCGTGGATCGCGTCGAAGTCGCCGGAAGTCTCAGGGCGGACGGTGAACTGAGGTACGGGAGGATTCGTCACCCGCTCACGATAGCAATCGGCGGGGCCGCCTCGGCGAGATTCCATCGCCTCACCAACTTCCCGCACATAAAAATACGGACCTATGCATAACAATTCGACAGACGGCGCACAATCACGTTACGCTGGTGACATGTCGAAAGTACTGTCTTCGCTCCCAGTCGGTGAGCACGTTGGAATCGCCTTCTCCGGCGGTCTGGACACCTCCTGCGCGGTCGCGTGGATGCGCCACAAGGGCGCCATCCCGTGCACATACACGGCCGATATCGGCCAGTACGACGAGCCCGACCTGGAGTCGGTGACCGATCGCGCCAAGGAATACGGTGCCGAGATCGCTCGCTTCGTCGACGCCAAGCGCCTGCTCGTCGAAGAAGGCTTCGTCGCCCTCCAGTGCGGTGCGTTCAACGTCCGCTCCGGAGGCAAGACCTACTTCAACACCACCCCCCTCGGCCGCGCTGTCACCGGGACCATGCTGGTCCGCGCCATGAAGGAGGACGGCGTCGACATCTGGGGCGACGGCTCGACCTACAAGGGCAACGACATCGAGCGGTTCTACCGGTACGGCCTCATGGCCAACCCGAAGCTGCGCATCTACAAGCCCTGGCTCGACTCGGAGTTCGTCGACGAGCTCGGCGGCCGACAGGAGATGAGCGAATGGCTCGTCGAACACGGCTACCCCTACCGCGATTCGGCCGAGAAGGCCTACTCCACGGATGCGAACATCTGGGGCGCCACCCACGAGGCGAAGACCCTGGAGTTCCTCGACGCCGGACTCGACATCGTCGAACCGATCATGGGCGTCGCCGCCTGGCTCGATGACGTCGAGGTCAAGTCGGAAGAGGTCTCGGTCCGCTTCGAAGCCGGCCGCCCAGTCGCCATCAACGGCGAAGTCTTCGACGATCCCGTTGCCCTGGTCTTCAAGGCCAACGAGATCGGCGGCCGACACGGACTCGGCGTCTCCGACCAGATCGAGAATCGCATCATCGAGGCGAAGTCCCGCGGCATCTACGAGGCCCCGGGCATGGCACTGTTGCACGTGACCTACGAACGCCTGCTCAACGCAATCCACAACGAGGACACCATCGCCCTCTACCACGAAGAGGGCCGCCGCCTCGGCCGCCGGATGTATGAGGGACGCTGGCTCGACCCGCAGTCGCTCATGCTGCGCGAGTCCATGCAGCGGTGGGTCGCCTCGGCGATCACCGGCGAGGTCACCCTGCGTCTGCGTCGCGGTGACGACTACACGATCGTCAACACCGAGGGCCCGAACCTGTCCTACCACCCGGAGAAGCTGTCGATGGAGCGTGTGGGCGACTCCGCCTTCGGCCCCGAGGACCGTATCGGCCAGATGACCATGCGCAATCTCGACATCGCCGATTCGCGTGCCCGCCTCGAGCAGTACGCGGCCATGGGCATCGTGTCCGGTCCGACTTCGGAGCTCGTGGGCTCGCTGGAGGCCGGCGGCGCCGAGGAGATCGCGAACTCCAACGCCGAGGTGGACGAGGCCAGCGACCTCGCCAACCTCTCCTCGGCCTTCGACGCCGGCACGGACTGAGGTCCTGACCCGGCACAGGTCCCGGTGGGGCTGAGCCCCGTCCGAACCGGAGATCCCCAGAACTTCCGGAGACACTGCGCAGCATGAGACTCGCGGCCTCCGGTTGAGAACAGAGAACGGCCGGCAGGCGCGCTCCCCGATCATCGCGATCGACGGAGTCCGCCTGTCGGCCGTTTCGCATTCACTGCGATCTGCAGCGCCTGTACCCACTGGCAGCGGGGCCATGGAAAGATTCACTCCATGAATTCCGATTCCCGGAACAAGGCCCACACCCTCGCCGAGGCGGTCGACCGAGATCTGCGCGCCCGTGGCGGCAGCGAACGGGCCCAGAAGGAAAGGGCCTACCTCAAGAGCGAACTCCTCCATTACGGGGTGAGCGTCCCGGATACCCGAACCGTCGTTCGCGCGGCATTGCGCGGAACAGCGCTTGGCCACAATGAGGTCATCGAACTCGCCCGACTCCTCTGGGCCGTGCCGATGTCGTCGGACGACTCGGCTGCGAGTGCCGGGCCGACAGACACAGGCGAAGGGGCGACAGGCCACCTCACACCCGTCCACGAACGTCGCGCCGCGGCGACGATGGTGCTCATCCAGTCGAAGGACCGCCTCGGCGGCGGGGATGCGGATTTCATCGAGGGCCTGCTCCGCGAGGCGAAGACCTGGGCGCTCGTCGACCCTCTGGCCGGGGACCTCGTCGGGCCGTTGAGCGAACGGGATACTGCCTTCGACCCCGTTCTTGAGCGCTGGGCGAGCGATGGGGATTTCTGGATTCGCCGCTCGGCCCTGCTGGCGCACCTGGTCCCGCTGCGGCACGGCCGCGGCGACTTCGACAGGTTCTCCCGATTCGCCGATGCGATGCTCGAGGAAAAGGAATTCTTCATCCGCAAGGCCATCGGCTGGGTTCTGCGCGACACCTCGCGCAAACGCCCCGACCTCGTCTTCGACTGGATCCTCCCACGCGCCAACCGGGCCTCGGGAGTGACGATCCGAGAGGCCGTCAAACGCCTGTCGACTGAACAGCGAGAAGGTGTGCTTGCCGCCAGGTGATACAAGGCTCGGCCGCGAGCGACCCGAGTCCCCACTATCTGATCCTGCCCCTGCCGACCGGAGGGTGGCCGGGCAGTTGTCGTGCCGCGTCCTCGGGGTTGCCGGTCAGCTCGACGACTGCGCGATCGAGCGCGGCCTTGGCCAGCTGCGAATACCCCGCCGCCGAGGCGGCCCGAGCGATCGCCTCGACCGCCGACCTCGCGGACTGCCGACCGGTCCCTGAGAACCAGATCCAGCGGCCGTCGATCGACCGTGGAATCGGGTCGAGGGCCAGTGTGAAACGTCTGCGTCCGCGCCTGGCATCCTCGGCCGAGCAGGCGACGAAGTGGACACCGTTCTTCGTCCACCACGACGCTCGCAGAGTCGACTGAGCGATCTGTCCCTGGAGTCCGACCTCTTTGAGATATCTGTTCGCACCGGCGACCCCGGCGATGCTGCCGGGCGTGATCTGCTGATAGGGAATGGCGTAGGGACGAATCCCCGGGGCGATGGAGCCGACAAGGATCCCTCGTTCGCAGACGATGAGCCGCTCACCCGAGAGATAGAGAAGGATCAGACCGAACATCACCGCGAAGATGACGCCCGGAGCAATCGCCAGCAGCGGCGTCTCCCCGGGGTTGATGAATGTCAGAGCTGTGAAGAGCATCCACCCGAGGACGAACCCCGACACCGTCTTCGGCCCTGGGCGGTCGGCGAACACCTCGATGACCTCACCAAGTTCTTCACGATGGCGACGGGCTTTCCGCGTCTCAGCACCCAACAGACCCCCAACCTTCGGATCGACGCCCGGATCAGCCTGACTCCAGGCACACGAAAAAGTCCCTCACCAGCAATCCTGCCAGGTGAGGGACTCTCCTTCTGTGCGCCACGAGGGATTCGAACCCCCAACCTTCTGATCCGTAGTCAGATGCTCTATCCGTTGAGCTAGTGGCGCATGTCGCTCGGACTCACGCCCTGCAACTCGAACAACTATACACACCAGTTTCACTGAAGCTCAAATCGCACCCACGTGCGCTTCGCCACATTCGCACTCACGGTCAGAGCCACCTCGGCGAGAGGGGATGAAATCGCAGATTTCAGCCGTCGATCATCGCCGAAACAAACCGTCAATCACTTGAAACGACACGTCATCCGATTGTTGCTTTTACGTCAATGACCCTCTGGCTGTGATCCAATGCACATCTTCGAGTGACCGAAACGCGCGTTTTTCGCTTCCGCTCCCATCCTACGGTGGATATGTACCAACCGCTCGACGGACGCCAGCCGCCGGAGACGAAACCCCACACCCGATTGACCAGGAGACCACTCATGACTGTCCTCGACCATGATGTCGTCGCTGACCAGCTGAAGAACGCACCGACCGAGAACAAGTCGGTGCTCTCGTTCGTCAGCCGGATCGCCGCCCTGACCACCCCGGACGACATCGTCTGGATCGATGGTTCCGAAGCACAGAAGAACGAGATCGCTGAGAAGCTCGTCGAAGCCGGCACCATCCAGCGTGTCAACGGCACCAAGGACTCCTACTACGCGGCCTCCGACCCCGAGGACGTCGCCCGCGTCGAGGGCCGGACCTACATCTGCTCCGAAGACGAGAAGGATGCCGGTCCACTCAACAACTGGGTCGCTCCCGCGGAGATGAAGGAAACGCTCAACGGTCTGTTCGAGGGTTCGATGCGCGGCCGCACCATGTACGTCATCCCCTTCGTCATGGGCCACGCCGAGGCGGACCAGCCGATGTTCGGCATCGAGGTCACCGATTCGGCCTACGTCGTCCTCTCCATGCTCGTCATGGCTCGCTCGGGCAAGTACGCCCTCGATGCGATCGACGCCCAGGACGCGAAGTTCGTCGAGTGCGTCCATTCCGTCGGCGCTCCGCTGGAAGAGGGACAGGAAGACGTCGCCTGGCCCTGCAACACCACCAAGTACATCACCCACTTCCCCGAGGATCGCGCCATCTGGTCCTTTGGCTCCGGCTACGGCGGCAACGCACTGCTGGGCAAGAAGTGCTACGCGCTGCGCATCGCCTCCGCGATCGCCCGCGACGAAGGCTGGCTGGCCGAGCACATGCTCATCCTCAAGCTGACGAACCCCGAAGGAGTCGTCAAGTACGTCGCCGCCGCATTCCCCTCGGCCTGCGGCAAGACGAACCTCGCCATGATCGAACCGACCATCCCCGGCTGGAAGGCCGAGACCCTCGGTGACGACATCGCATGGATGCGCTTCGGCGAAGACGGCCAGCTCTACGCCGTCAACCCCGAATTCGGACTCTTCGGAGTCGCCCCGGGCACCGGCTACACCACGAACCCGACCGCGATGCGCGCCATCGAGGCCGGCGGCAACATCTTCACCAACGTCGCACTGACCGACGACGGTGACGTGTGGTGGGAAGGCAAGACCGACGAGGCACCTGCTCACCTCACCGACTGGAGGGGCAACGACTGGACGCCCGAGTCCGACACCCCCGCCGCTCACCCGAACTCGCGCTTCTGCACCCCGATCGCGAACGTGCCGACCCTGGCTCCCGAGTGGACCAACCCGAACGGTGTGCCGATCTCGGCCATCCTCTTCGGCGGTCGCCGCAAGACCACGATGCCGCTCGTGACCGAGACCAAGGACTGGACCCACGGAGTGTTCATGGGCTCGGTGCTCTCCTCGGAGACCACCGCGGCTGCCACCGGTGCCGTCGGCGTCGTCCGCCGCGATCCCATGGCGATGCGTCCCTTCATCGGCTACAACGTCGGTGACTACCTGCAGCACTGGATCAACATCGGCAACACCGAGGGCGCTCAGCTGCCGAAGATCTTCTACGTCAACTGGTTCCGCCGCGACGACGACAACTCGTTCCTGTGGCCCGGATTCTCCGAGAACTCGCGCGTTCTCAAGTGGGTCTTCGAACGCGTCACCGGCACCGCCGATGCTCAGGAATCCCCGCTCGGCCTCACTCCGGTCGAAGGCGGCCTGGACACCGAGGGCCTCGACTTCACCGACGAGCAGCTGCGCAAGGCTCTCGCCATCAAGCCCGAAGAGTGGGAGACCGAACTCGGGCTCATCGAGGAATGGTACGCCGAGCTCGGCGATTCGGTTCCGGCCGAGCTCCGCGCCGAGGTCGACAACCTCCGCCAGCGCCTCGGCCTCGCCTGAGTCGTTTGGCTGAGTTTCTTAGCTGTGTGGCTAGCCTGAGCCGTTTGGTTTCATCGCTGACAGTCTCTGAGCCGTCCGTTCATCGACAATCCCCCAACCGCCGCCGAGGTGGTTGGGGGATTGACGTGTTCCGGTCCGAGTTCAGCGATGCGCCGTATGCGCCACGTGAACCTCACGGAGAAATACCAACACATCACGCGGTTTCGCTTTGAGCCGCCTTGATACGCGATATGTGACCAACTCCGGCAACCTGACGTTGCCGATCAGCGCATTCCGATGAGCGGTCACACCGCGGGCCGTGATCGTTACGACCAGTGCGTCCGGGAGCATCCCTTTCCTCCACTGGAACTCTCCCCCGATGTCGACGATGCCTGACCACGGCGTTGCGAACTGCCTGACCCGCCCGCCATGCTTCCACCATGAGGACTCCACACCCCATCTCGACACGACGAACTGTGGTCGCACAACGGGAAAGACAAAAGTCCACAACAGCGCTCCGACGCCGATCAGCGCCAAACCGATGGCGAAGACCGCAAGGAGGAAGAAGACCGGCCACCCGCCGAAGCCAGGGGACATCGGGTTCCAGGTCGAAGCGGAGGTGACGGTGAACGTGAGGATGATCGCTCCGACGAACAGCCAGCTGACGAGTGCGAGGGCGAAAATCTTGACTAGATTTGTTCGCAGTACGACGCGTCCATCGCGCCGCATTGCTGCATGCCATTGGTCGATGCGCCGGCGATCGGCTTTGGCGATTTCCTTCTGCAGATCGGCGGATTGCCGAGGATTGTGCGGTGGAGTTCTCACAGATCGAGTCTAAGCCGAGGCACCAGGGTCTCAGGAAAGCCACCCGCAGCTGCTTTCACTGAGCCGCCCCGATTCCAACGCTCGGGTATCCCGCACCGTCAGCGGCATAACTACCCGGCAGTGGCACTTCCTCTCGTGACGCAGGGATGCTTCATGCACATAGTCCGGAGCATCCCTCACCGCTGCTGTCGCTAGGCACCGGTGGGAGCAAAACACCGTCGCAGCGGCACGTTGCACCATTGCAACTGTAGGCACAGCCACTAAGGGCGAGGGATGGTGCGCTAGAGGGTGTACGCGACGCTACCGGTGAGTGATGGTCGTCCAAAAGCAGCTTGCCGACGGCAAGCGATCGCTGCCTGAGCCGTCACGCGGGGATCACCCAGAGAGCTCAGGCGAGCACTTCAGAAACGACACGTGGCCTGCAGCACGGAGGCGTCAGGCGCCGTGGCGAGCACCCCAGAGAGCCCAGGCGAATTACTCCCGAAGCGTCAGACGGTCGGCCTCTGAAGTGTCAGGCGCCGTGGAGGGCCGGGACGATGAGGTAGACGCCGAGCAGCACGACTGCCCCGCAGATGCCGAAGACCGCCCAGTAGCCGACCGGCAGAGCCGAGCTGCTGCGGCCCTCCTCGACACGGTCGAGGTGCGCGGCGCGCATCCGCACTCCGACGGAGAACAGCGTGATGACGATGATGGCCGAGACCCATGTCGCGGCCGCAACGATGGCGAACGAACTCCACTCGATCATTTCGCGTCTCCCTTATCGCTCGCATCTGCCCGGCCCGCATCTGCCCCGGTGTTCGAGGCCCGGCCCGCATCGGCTCCGGAAGCAGATCCGGTCGACGATGAACTCGTCTTCGCAGCCTCGGCGGGAACCGCCCCGTTCTTCTTCGCATCGCGGTGGGCACGGCGCTTCTCTTTCGCCGCCTGCTTCTCCGCCCAGGCCTCGTATCGAGCTTCTCTCTTCTCCTGAGCACGTTTGCGGTTGCGATCCTTACGCAGCTTGCGCTTGCGGCCGCGGATGTTGACGGCCTCGCCGACGGTGTCGAAGTTCGAGATGTCCGTCTCCTCGACCCGGCGGGAACTGAGGTAGATCCACAGCACCACGACCACGGCGACGACCGTGTCGACGACGACGCCGACCGTTCCCAAGTGAGCGATGCCGGCTGCGATCCCGCCGACGATCGCGGCGGCCGGAATCGTCAGCAGCCAACCGGAGGCGATACGTCCGGCCGTCGACCACTGGACATCGGCGCCCTTGCGGCCCAGTCCCGAACCGAGCACGGAACCGGAGGCGACTTGAGTCGTCGACAGAGCGAAGCCGAGGTGCGAAGAGGCGAGGATAGCCGCAGCCGTCGACGTCTCGGCCGACAGTCCCTGAGCGGGCTTGACCGTCGTCAGCTTCGTGCCGAGGGTGTCGATGATGCGCCAACCGCCGACATAGGTGCCCAGCGCGATCGCCAGAGCACACGCGGTGATCACCCAGATATGCGGGCCGGTGCCGTGCTCCTGCAGGTTCGCGGAGACGAGCACGAGGGTGATGACGCCCATCGTCTTCTGCGCATCGTTCGTTCCGTGGGCGAGCGCCACCAGCGAGGACGAGAAGATCTGCCCGTACTTGAACGGTGCACGGCGAGCGGTCTTGCCCTCCTCGTTGCGGCGAGTGATCGCGTAGGCGATCTTCGTGCACAGATAGGCGCTGAACCCGGCGATGAGCGGGGCGGCCAGAGCCGGGATGACGACCTTGGACAGGAACACTCCGTAGTCGACGGAGTTGAGTCCGGCACCGACGATGGCCGCACCGATGAGGCCGCCGAAGAGTGCGTGGGACGAGGATGATGGTAGGCCGAAGCGCCATGTCGCCATGTTCCAGATGATGGCGCCGATGAGGCCGGCGAGGATGAAGTCGGGAGTGATCTGGACTCCCCCGCCGCCTTCCTTGATGATGCCGCCCGAGATGGTCTTGGCCACCTCGGTGGAGAGGAAGGCACCGACGAGGTTGAGGATCGCGGCAAGCGTGACCGCCGTCTTCGGTTTGATGGCCCCGGTCGCGATCGGTGTGGCCATGGCATTGGCCGTATCGTGAAAGCCATTGGTGAAGTCGAAGAACAGTGCCAGTGCGATGACGAGCACGACGACGAAGATGATTTCCACTAATCGACCTTGGGTGTAGACACTATTCGGACCGTGGATGATGCAGCTGACGGCCAGCCATCACTATCCCGCAGAAGTCTACCCACAGATTCAACCGCTCTTCACCCGCAATTCGACCCTACTCCACCTGATTCACCTTTTGTTCACTTTTGACGTGCGCAAACGGGCCCCGCCCGGCTGAGAGTGCAATAGCACTCACATTCCGAACGGGGCCCGAAACCAGCAATCCCTCGCCGAGGCGATGCCCCCTTCTCGCGGGACGAATCTACTCCGTGACGTACCGATCCGCGACGTCGAGTGCCCGATCCAGGGCGGCGAGTCCGAACCTGACGTCCTCATCCGGGGTGTTCAGCGGCGGCACGACGTGGATGCGGTTGAAGTTCGCGAACGGCAGCACGCCGTCGGCTTTGAGCGCTGCGATGATCTCGTTCATCTCCGGTGAGCTGCCGCCGTAGGCCGCCAGCGGCTCCTTCGTCGTCCTGTCCTTCACGAGCTCGATGGCCCAGAAGCAGCCAAGACCCCGGACATCCCCGACCGAGGGGTGGCGCTGCGCCATCTCCTGCAGAGCCGGACCGATGATGTCCTCGCCGAGGCGGTCCGCATTGGCGATCATCCCCTCGTCCTCCATCGCGGTGATCGTCGCGACCGCTGCCGCGCAGGCGAGCGGATGTCCCGAGTAGGTCAGTCCGCCCGGGTAGGCCCGGTCGCGGAAGGTCTCGAAGATCGCATCCGAGATGGCGACCCCGCCGAGCGGGACGTATCCGGAGTTCACGCCTTTGGCGAAGGTGATGAGGTCCGGGGTGACATCCCAGTGGTCGAGGGCGAACCAGCGGCCGGTGCGGCCGAACCCGGCCATCACCTCGTCGGCGATGAAGACGATCCCGTACTTCGCCGTCAGTTCCCGCACGCCTTCGAGATAACCGGCCGGCGGGGCGTAGATCCCCGCGGTGCCCGGCACGGTCTCGAGGATGAGGGCCGCGATATTGCCGGGCCCCTCGAGGGTGATCATGTCCTCGAGGTGGGCGAGCGCCCGCTGCGTCTCCTCGGCCTCGGACGACGAGTTGAAGTACGACCGGTACGGGTAGGCGGGCATGAAGTGGACGATGCCCTCAGCGGAGTAGTCGTTGGCGAACCGGCGCGGGTCGCCGGTGACGTTGACGGCCAGCTGCGTGCCGCCGTGGTAGCTGCGGTAGGCCGAGAGCACCTTCGTCCGACCGGTGTGCAGTCGGGCCATCCGGATCGCGTGCTCGTTCGCGTCGGCTCCCCCGTTGGTGAAGAACACATGATCGAGGTCGCCCGGGGTGCGTTCGGTGATGAGTCGGGCCGCCTCGGAGCGGGCGTCGTTGACGTGCTGCGGCGCGATGGTGCACAGCTTGCCGGCCTGTTCCTGGATCGCCGCGACCACACCCGGGTGCTGATGGCCGATATTGGTGTTCACCAGCTGCGATGACATGTCGAGCAGCTTCCGGCCCTCGCCGTCCCAGACGTAGGGACCTTCGGCGTCGACGATCGTCATCGGCTGGAACGGCCCCTGCGCCTGCCAGGAGTGGAAGACGTGCGCCCGGTCGAGCTCGTGGGCGCGGCGCCCGGCCTCGAGGAGGTCGGGGTCGATCCGGTCGGCGCCGGTGCTTTCAGTATCGAGGTGCGATTCGGTGAGCGGGGAATCCGCGGTGGTGGTCATGTCAGGGCTCCTTCGCCGAGGTGGTTCGTCGTGGTGTGAACGTCCGCCCCGGGTCGGGGCGGACGTCCGTGGTGGTCGGTTCAGTCGTTGGTCGGGAATCCGAGGTTGAGGCCGCCGTGGCTGGGGTCGAGCCAGCGGGAGGTGACGACCTTCGCGCGGGTGAAGAAGTGAACTCCTTCGTCGCCGTAGGCGTGGGTGTCGCCGAACAGCGAGTTCTTCCATCCGCCGAAGGAGTAGTAGCCGACGGGGACGGGGATGGGCACGTTGATGCCGACCATGCCGACCTCGACCTCGTTCTCGTACCGGCGGGCGGCTCCGCCGTCGTTGGTGAAGATCGCGGTGCCGTTGCCGTACGGGTTGGCGTTGATGAGATCGATGCCTTCGTCGTAACCGGGGACGCGGACGACGGCGAGCACGGGCCCGAAGATCTCGTCGGTGTAGATCGACATGTCGGGGGTGACGTTGTCGAAGAGGGTCGGGTTGAGGAAGAATCCCTCGGCCGGGGTGTTCTCTCGGCCGTCGAGGACGACGGTGGCTCCCGCCTCGGCGCCGGCATCGATGTAGCCGGCAACCTTGTCGCGGTGGGCGGCGGTGACCAGTGGTCCCATGTCCGGCTCGGTGGCACCGTCACCCACGCGCAGTGTCTTGGTGCGTTCAGCGATCTTCGCCACGAGCTCATCGGCGATGGAGTCGACAGCGACGACCACGGAGATCGCCATGCAGCGCTCACCTGCGGCGCCGTAGCCGGCGTTGACGGCGGCGTCGGCGGCGAGGTCGAGGTCCGCATCGGGCAGGACGAGCATATGGTTCTTCGCTCCTCCGAGCGCCTGGACGCGCTTGCCGGTGGCGGTGCCGTTCTCGTAGACGTATTGTGCGATCGGGGTCGACCCGACGAAGGACACCGAGGCGACCTCGGGGCTCTCGAGGATCGTGTCGACGGCTTCCTTGTCACCGTGAACGACGTTGAACACGCCATCTGGCAGCCCGGCTTCCTTCCACAGCTCGGCAAGCCAGTTCGCGGCCGACGGATCCTTCTCCGAGGGCTTGAGCACGACGGTGTTTCCGGTGGCGATGGCCACGGGGAAGAACCACATCGGAACCATGGCCGGGAAGTTGAAGGGAGAGATGATCGCGGAGACGCCGATCGGCTGGCGCAGGGAGTGGACGTCGATGTTCGTCGAGGCGTTCTCAGTGTGGCCGCCGCGCAGGTGGCCGGCGATGCCGCACGCGAATTCGACGACTTCCTGGCCGCGGGCGACCTCGCCGAGAGCGTCGGAGACGACCTTGCCGTGTTCGGCGGTGATGATCTCGGCCAGTTCCTGCTTCCGAGCGTTGAGCAGTTCGCGGAAGTTGAAGAGGACAGCGGTCCGCTTGGCCAGGGACGTGTCGCGCCAGGCGGGGAACGCGGCGGATGCTGCAGCGATCGCCGATTCCACGGTGGCCTTCGACCCCAGGACCACCTGGCCGCTGACGACTCCGGTGGCCGGGTTCGTGATATCGCCGAGGCGGGTGTCGGTGTCCGCGGTGACGGTCCGTCCGTTGATCCAGTGGGAGAGCGTTGCCATGAAGAGTCCTTCTGCGTCGTCGGTACGTCGGTTGAGTCCATCCTCTGTCCGCTTTGCCGATCTCGGAAGTGTCAGAATGTCAGAATCTTCGCCCTCGGCTTTACACTATGTCAATGGACACTGCACGGGAGTCGAGCGGGGCATCGTTGAGCATCGCCGGTCTGCTCGAGTTCGAGGAGATCAGGGCTGCAGAGCCTGCGGTACTTGCCGGCGAGGCAAGCCTCGACCGGGCGATCCGCTGGGTCCACATCGCCGATTCCGAGCATGTCGAGCGCTTCCTCGAGGGTGGTGAGCTCGTGTTGACCACCGCCACGGCCTTCCGCCACTCGCCTGCGGCGATGACGGAGTTCCTCGACCAGCTCGAGCGCGCAGGTGCCGCTGGGACGATCATCGAACTCGTCGATGAGAACTCGACCCACGATGAGGAAGCGCGCGAGATCGCGGCCGCGGCCGCCTCGGCGAGGGACCTGCCTGTCATCGTCCTGCCGCGACGGGTGAAGTTCGTCAGGATCACCGAGCTCGCACACCGCAGCCTTCTCGCACAGCAGATCTCGCGGCTCGAACATGCCCGGGAGATCCACGAGACGTACACGCAGCTGAGCCTCGATCGGGCCGAAGCGCAGACGATCGTCGACCGCACTGCAGAGCTGTTGGGCACGGCGGTGGTCCTCGAGGATGTGTCCCATCGAGTTCTCGCGCATTCCGGCCGTGGCTCGCAGGCTCTCGTGCAGAAGTGGGTCGACCTCGTCAGCGGTGCGAGCACGACACCCGGCGGCCACGCGCCGGCGCAGTGGCGGCAGACGCCGGTGGGGCTGCGTTCTCGCCGATGGGGCCGGCTCGTCGTACCCGGCGCCGCCGAGTCCGTCGCCGATCTCGAGCAGGTCATCGAGCGCGCCGGTGAAGCCCTGACGCTGACTCGAATGGCCGATCGCGATGAGCAGGATCTGCTGCTGCAGGCCCAAAGCGGCCTGATCCGAGAGATCACGGACTCAGAGGGCATCGACGAGCGTTCGGCAAGGGAGCGCGCCCGCTCTCTGGGATTCACTCCTGCGGAAGGGGCCGAGCTCACCCCAGTGGTCGTCCGCATTGATCGTGAGGCCGACACCGATCCGACTCGGGTGCAGCTGCAGGAGCGCGGCCTGACGCAGGAGATCACCTCTGCCGCCTCGCGCCTCAATCTGTGTCTGCTCATGACGAGCCTGCAGTCAGGCGTGTTCGGGTTCGTTCTGGGGCCCGGTCGCGGGAGAAACCGACGATCACAGCCGAGTCCGCGCGGTACTGCGGAGGCCGACGACCGCCTCAACCGCCTTCTCGCCGAGCTCGAGGGGCTTGCTGCGAGTTGGGTGGTCGGGGTCGGCCGCGGAAGCACTTCTCTGCTTCGCGCTGTCGCCGGTCTCGAACCCGCTTCTCACGTCGCCGAGGTCGCGTCGACGCTCGATGTGCGTGAGCGTGCGTTCTACCGCTCTTCGGACGTGCGCATCCGCGGGCTGCTGTCTCTGCTGGCCGAGGACTCCCGGCTGCGTGCCTTCGCCGAGGGAGAGCTGGGGCCGCTGCTCGGCGAAGACGGACGCCGGGACGGCGTTCTGCCATTCGCTGCGGACGCCGCAGACGACGGACTGCTCGACTTCCTCGAGCTCTACCTCTCCCATGGCGGCAACAAGTCGGCGATGGCGCGGGCCGGGCATCTGTCCCGGCCCGCGCTCTACGCACGGATCAATCGCCTGCAGGACCGCCTCGGCGTCTCACTTGACGATGCTGAGTCACGCACGGCACTGCACGTAGCGCTGCTGTGGTGGCGGATGTACGGCTGAGGACCGTACTCGACGGAGTCGGCAACTCCCGCCAACGGGGTCCTGTGCTGCCCGGGACAGAGCAGGCTTCGGCCGGTCGACAGAAGTTCAGTCGAATATAGCGCGAATCGTGTCGGTGACGGGGATTCCGCGTTCGGCCGCCTCGGCGCGATTGGCGTAGCGACGGTCACCGGGCTGACGGTCCATGCCCGCATCGCGGAGCATGTCGACGAATTCGCGCACCCGAGCGAGGTAGGCGTCGTTGCCGCCGCGCTCGGGATCAATGACGATGAAGAGCTGACCGGTCCGGAAGGTGTGGGCGCCCTCGGGGGCCTCCGCGTCGACCTCATAGGTGAAGGCACCGCCGGTCAGCCCTGCGGCAAGCGTTTCGATCATGAACGACAGCAGCGCACCCTTGTGCCCGCCGATGGGGCGGATTCCGCCGCCGTCGAGGATAGCGTTCGGATCCGTGGTGTCCGCGCCGGTCGAGTCGACCCCGGTCCCGACCGGAACGTCCTGGCCCTCTGCCCGCAGCAGCTGCAGGTCCCCGTGGGACATCGACGACGTGGAGAAGTCGAAGACGATCGGATCCGCCTCGGCGACGGGTGTGGCGAAACCGAACGGATTGGTACTGAAGACCGGGCGGGTGGCCCCCTCGGGGACAACGGCGAGCTTGCCGCTGGCGATCATCCCCATCGCCACCCGACCGTCGCGTGCAAATGCCTCGAGGTCAGGCCACAGTGCGCTGAAGTGGTGGGTGTTGCGCAGAGCGATGACGGCGACGCCGGTGTCGTCGAGCGCTTGGTCGATCGTCGGCCCAGCCTCGGCGAGTGCAGGTTGGGCGAAACCGTTGTGACCGTCGATGCGGATATAGGAAGGGCCGACGACGTCGATGCTCGCTTCTGCTGCCCCATCTGCCCAGCCTCGATTCAATGAATCGAGATAACCGGCGACCCTGAAGACTCCGTGGCTGAGAGTGCCGTCGCGTTCGCAGGTGGCACAGTTGGTCGCCAGCACTCTCGCAACCGCCGAAGAGGCTCCTGCGGCGGTGAGCTTGGCTTCGATCGCCGAGACAAGATCATCGAGAGAGATGCGGTCGGGTTCGTTCGTCATTGTGCGCTCCTCGTGTGCAGCGAATCGTGTCGGCTTCGACCACTGGCCTTGATCAGCAGACTACCGCTCGAACAGTCATCGATCCTGCCCCGCCATATCCGCGTCCCAGCCGTCGATTCCTGGTTCTGCTGCCCTCGTACCGCCGCTCCAGATGTCTCCGACGGTGAAGCCGACCGGAAACGGATCATCGGCCTCGAGCACGAGCTGTTGGAATCCTGTGATCCACCCGCGCCCGGTGATCGAAGGGATGACGGCTGGACTACCGCCGATCTCGGTCTCTTCCTTCACCACGGCGGTGAAGGTCGTACCCATCATCGATTCGTGGACGAATCGCTGACCGACGCGCAGTTCGCCGCGGGCGTGCTTGGCCGCCACTCGCCCGCTCGTCCCGGTGCCGCACGGCGAGCGGTCGAGAGTCCCAGTCCACGTGCTCGGATCGTCGAGGTCGACTATGCCGTTGGGCAGGACGACGGCGTTGCGTCCGTCGGTGCCCTCAGTTCGGGCGGGTCCGTGGATCAGCGGCAGACCGATCGAATCGATTTCAGGGATGAGGGGATGCCTCACCTCGAAGGTCTCGTTCGCCGCCTGCCGCAACACGCTGGCAGCCCTGATGATCTCCTTGGCATTGCCAGGATCAAGATCCACGCCGAGGTTGTCCGCCGCAGTCTGTACGTAGAACTGACCACCGAAGACGATGTCGACGGGGATCGTCCCGTACCCAGGCACCTCGAGAGGCAGGTCGAGTCCGTGGACGAAAGCCGGGACGTTGTCGAAGGTCACCGACTTCGCGCGGCCGGCCTCCACCTCGGCGCGGACCGTGACGACACCGGCGGCGGTATCGACCCGCAGCTCGGTGACCGGTTCTCTGACATCGACGGACCCGGTCTCGATCAGCGCCGTGACGGTGCAGATGAGGTTCGATCCGGACATCGGCTTGAACCCGCCCTGCTCCATGACGATCATTCCGAAATCGCAGCTCGGATCCGTCGCAGGCACGACGATCGGGGAGCACAGGCCGGGATAGCCGCGGGGTTCGTGGAGGATGAGGTTCCGGAAGTCGTCGAGGTGCTCTTCGCAGTAGCGGAGCTTCTCGGCCATCGTCGCACCTTTGACCCGCAGTCCCGAGCCGATGAGCACTCGGCCGGGTTCGCCGGCCGCGTGGACATCGACGGCCTGGATGAGCTGTCTGTTCTTCACGTTCCCTCGTCTCTGCTCGGGCGGGCCTCAGTCCACGACTTCGCTGCCGGTGACTTGTTGTGTGGTCATGAGCCCATCCTCGTCCGTTCGGGTCCGTGCGGCGTTGACGTGAATCGTTCAGAACCGATTCGGGGACACACGAGCGAGCAGTTCACCGGGCAGGGTCGAGCTTCCATCAGTCATGAGTCCGGATAGCAGTCGGGCAGATCCCGGTGCCAGTGTCAGACCGAGCATCGAATGTCCGGAGTTGATGTAGGCGTTCTTCACGGAGTCCAGTTGCCCGATGACGGGAAGGCCGTCAGGAGTCATGGGGCGCGACCCAGCCCATGGAGCCAGTTCTCCCTGACCGTCGCCCCACTCACGGAATGCTTCCTGAGCCGCGCGGCGGATTGCACCGACGCGGACCTCGTTGACGTCGTCGTCCGTGCTGCCGAACTCCATCGTGCCCGCGAGCCTGAGCATGCCGTTCAGCGGAGTGACGGCGACGCGAGCATCTTCGAGGGTCAGGGATGTGCGCAGCGGGATCGGAGCGGGTGAGTAGTCGATGCTGTAGCCCTTGCCCGAGTAGATGGGGATCTTCTGGCCGAGTTGCCTGGCCAACACGCCGGACGGGACACCGGCGGAGATGACAAAAGCGTCGGCCTTGATGACCTCCGCGTCGGAGGTGACAACTGCGGTCACGGCGTCGCCGGAGCGAACGAAGCGTCCAACGCGAGTGTTTTCTCGCACGACTACGCCGAGATCGGTGAGTTTCGCGAGGAGGCCCGCTGTCAGAGAATCGGGTTCGATCTGTCGGTCAGCGGAGAAAGAGAGACCGTGGCGGATGCGATCGCTGAGAGCCGGTTCGGCCTCGCGGACTTCGTCATCATGCAGTCGCCGCGGCAGGTGGCCAGCGGCCTCGAAAGCGGGCAGGCTCGCACAGTGCTCGTCGAAGCGTTCCCGAGTCTCGAAAGCCAGCAGCACACCGCGGTCGTGCATCTCGAAGTCGATGCCTTGAGCCTGGTACTCATCGAAGAGATCGTTCGCATCCTCGCCGAGGCGCAGGTGGAGGTCGAGTCCGGCTTCGAAGTCATGTGTGTTGCAGTGCCTGGCCATCCGCAACAGGAATCTGAGATAGCCGGGCGCAAGGGACGGCTTGATCGATAGTGGGCTGTCGGGTTTGAGCATCCATCGGATCCCCTGAAGCAGCACGCCTGGGGCAGGCACCGGGGTGCTCTCGGCGATGGCGATCTTTGCGGCATTTCCGTGAGAGGCGCCCGCACCGCAGCGGGCAGCCTCGATGACTGTGACGTCGTGTCCGCTCAGCGCCAGTTCGTAGGCACTGGTCAGCCCGACCACGCCGCCTCCGATGATGACTGTCTTCAATCGGTTGCCCTCCATTGGTCCCCGAATCGGCGGTTTCGCGGTCTGGTCCGGGCCGACGTCACCGAAGCTGACTCTTGTTTGACCATCTATAGAGAGAGACGCTATGCAGTGCCGTCAGGTTCGTCAATGGCCTCAGCCGCTCTTCCCGGACAGCCCAAGATCAGGCTCAGCCTTCGTAGCGGATTTCGACGCGACGGTTCTTCGCCCGGCCCTCAGGGTCGTCTTTGCCGTTCTTCTCATTCGACTCGACGGGCTCGGACTCGCCGAATCCCTTTGCTGTCACCTCAAGGTCCGAGTTCTCCGAGGTGAGCACCTCGGCGACGGCCTTCGCGCGGTCTTCGGAGAGCTTCTTGTTGTAGTCGTCTTCGCCCTTGGAGTCCGTATGCCCGCCGACGGTGATTTCGGAGTCGGTCGGGAGATCCGTGACGAGCTCCTTGATCTTCTTCTTCGCGGCCTCACTCAGTTCGGACGAGTCGAAGTCGAAGAGGATATCGGTGTCGAGCGTGACCACGGTATCGCCGCCACTGGCTTTGGTCGTCTCCACGTCCTCGATGCCTTTGTCCAGGTCATAGATCTCCGGTTCGAGTTCGACGATGCTCTTGTCGATCTGCGACTGGTCGGGATCGGTGAAGTCCTCCGGAGTCGGGGCATCTCGGTTGGCGATGTCCTGCGAAGTCACTGAGTCTGCGAACGCGAGTGCGGGTGGACCGGCGACGACAATGCCGGCAGCAAGAATCACCGCTGCAGGACCGACGGCTGCCGGCTTCACGAGATCTTCACTCCGGTGGCGAGGTTCATACCGTCGACGACGGAGACCTCGACCTCGTCGACATCTGGCGGCGGGGCCGCGAAGACAGCGAAGGCGTAGTGGGTCTGGCCGGGTTTGAACTTCGTCTGTTGGACATTCGTCTGCGCTCGCTGCGGGAACTTATCCAGCACGTTGTGCTTGCGCAGGTTCTGCGAGTCGACAAGGAACGGCGCCCAGCTCCCGCCCAGATAGCCGTAGAGATCGTCGCCGTCGTCGTCCTCGTCGGTCTGATCAGAGTTCACGGTGAACGCGAACTGCGCCACGACAGTTTCGCCCTGACGCTTGAGAGGGAACAGCTCGACAGTCATCGTCGCTTTGTCATCGCCGTCAACGGCGGCGGGGATCTCCTGGGAGGCGACAGGATCGGGAAGATCCTTCGGATCGAGGCCGGCCGCCTCGGCGGATCCGGATTCACCCTTCGAACCTGCGGCCTCACCGGACTCCTGCGCAGCGCCTTGGGTCTCGGCACCCTCGGCGTTCGGCTCCTCTGTGTCGTCTCCGAACGAGCAGGCGGCCAGGGTCAGCGCCAAAGCGGCGGCGGCAGCGGACAGAGCTGTCTTGCGGATCAGGGGCATAGCGATGGGAGTTCTCCTCAGTACTCGCCGGAGTAGCATCTCTGCTGGTGAGCTCCGGTGGCGCGGGGGCGGACGCGGATCAACTTACCCCGGACAGGTGAACTTTCACTACATCGAACGTAAGTCGAGACGAACAAAGGCGTCGGCACTCGCGGGCAAACGCGATTCTGTGGGAACGCAAGAACCCCTGCGCCCGAATTCTCATCGGATCGCAGGGGTTCTGCCTCACGCGGAGCCGGTGGGATTTGAACCCACGGTCCCCCTATTGGAGGACTTCACCTTAGCAGGGTGACGCTTTCGGCCGCTCAGCCACGACTCCATCTGCAATGCTGCGATCCGCTCCGGAGAAATGCATACCGACAGACCCTCCAGCACTACGGGATACAGCCTAAGGGAAAGGAGCCATCCAGGGCAAAGCGCAACCGCGGAGAGTGGGCTTCGTCATAGTCGAACCGACCCGTGACGGGCGCAAATCCGGGCCGAATGTCCCCTTTGTACCGCTCCCCCACACCGGAATTCCAGCATTCATCAATGTCCAGGCGTAAAATCGGCGTGATGTGCTTTGCGGTCTGGTCTCAGATCCTCGCAGAAACACCGGTCGGAAAACCGATGGCCGCGGTGTGCCCTGTGCCGGAAACGAGAACGGCGAGCGGGCCGTATTGCACGAGTAGACAGTTTTTGAGGAGTAGACAACTTGCCAGAGTTTCCCCCTGACAAGCGCGGAACGCATGGGAGCGACCCCGATTCCCAGACAACAGGTCGTCGGCTCCGTGCCTCCTCTCGCCCCCGGTTCCGCGGCGACACCGCCGCCAGTGAAAGCGACTCGACACCGCAGTCGAGCTCGCCGCAGCAGAATTCTCGGCAGTCTGAGCCTCGCCGCTCGGACTCCCAGCGTCGTGACTCCAAGCAGCTGCCGACCTCGGCGGTGAATCCTCGCCGGTCCCGCACGAACTCGGACCACAACCCCGGCCAGAACTCTGGTCAGGACTCCACACGGTCCGCCGACGCCCGATCCGACTATTCGTTCCGCACAAGCTCTCGCGGATCCGGAGAGCAGTCGGACAATCGACTCGGCGACAGCACCCGTGACACAGGATCAGCGACCCGCTCGCCGCATGCACCGCCTCCGCGCCCGGTCGCCCCACGCACTCGCCGCGAAGCCCGCATGCTGCGAGCTGCCGCCGCAAGCGGAGCCTCTGCCGCCGGAGTGGCCGCAGCAGCAAGCTCGAATACACAGGATGATCCGGACGCCGGCTCACGGCGCGGTCCTGCCCACGATGCTCCGCGCACCTTCGCACGGGACGAATCGGCCGCCTCGGCGAGGGATTCCCACGATTTCGACCACACGGACAACGACGCCGATACGGGCTCCGCTCCAACGACTCGCCGCGACGCCCGTGAACGGCACGCGGCCAAATCCCGAGGCCGGGGCCGAAAGAAGTCATCCGCCACACGGGGCGCGCGCAGCGCCGCGGCCGCAGCAGCGGTCGGTGCGGGCGGCACTGCGGCAGCAACCGGCGCATCGTCTGCCGCGAGAGGAGCCGACGAGAACGGCTCCGCCCACGGCGAGAAGTCGACCGGTCACGGACCGGGACGGGCCCGCCGCCATTCCTCCCGCCTCGGCGAATCGTTCCCCAGCCTCGTCGGCTGGACCTCACTGAGCACCCTGCTGCCCGGTGTCGGACTGCTGCGCACACGCTTCCGGCCCGCCGGGCTCATCGTCTTCGGTCTCTTCGTCCTCACTCTGCTCGTCGGGCTCGTCTACCTGCTGGTCAAGGGACCGGTGCGTGCGATCGCCACGATCGTCGCCAGCCCCTCGCTGCTCAACTTCCTCGCCATCGCCGCCGTGCTCGTGGCCGTGATCTGGATCCTCGTGATGGTCGTATCCCACCTCGGGCTGCGCCGCGGACACCGATACCGGCCCTGGCAGAACAAGATGGCCGGCGTCCTCGTCGTCTCCCTCGCCCTCATCATCGGCATCCCGCTCGGCGTCGGCTCGGTCTTCGCCCGCGTGCAGTCCGACACGGTGGCCAGCCTCTTCGGCGACAGCACGGGCAAGGCCCACAGCGCCGAAGACCTCTGGGCGGACAAGCCCTATATCAACGTCTTCCTCATGGGCCGCGACAATGGCGACGATCGTGAGGGCACCCGCCCGGACACGATGCTCGTGGCCTCCATCGACACGAAGACCGGCAACGCCGCGCTCATCTCCGTGCCCCGTAACCTCGCGTTCCCGGTCTTCCCCGAAGGCAGCGAACTCGAAAAGGCGTGGCCCGACGGATTCCGCCCCTCCGGTGACTCGTCCGAGGACCTCATCAACGCCGTATGGCAGTGGGGCGAACAGAACCCCGACAAGATCGGAAACCCGCACGGACTCGAACCGGGCATGTGGGCGACGATGCAGGCCGTCGAAGGCTCGTTGGGTCTCAAGCTCGACTATTGGTCCTCGGTCGACATGGCCGGATTCGAAGACGTCGTCGACGCCATCGGCGGAGTCAAGATCGACGTCGAACGCCCGATCCCGATGGGCGGCGGAAAATCGATGTCGGGTGTGAAGAACGAGATCTACGGCTGGGTCGATCCGGGCCCGCAGACGCTCAAGGGCAAGGACGCACTCTGGTACGTCCGCTCCCGTGAAGGCAGCGACAACTACGACCGCATGTGCCGTCAGCAGCGGATGCTCAAGACCACTCTCGAGCAGATCGACCCGCAGGAGATCGCCACGGCCTATCCGAAGCTCGCGAACTCCGCGACGCGGAACATCGCCACGTCGATCCCACAGAACGAGATCCCGGCCTTCATCGAACTTGCCATGATGATGCAGAAGGGCGACGTCACCACAGTCCAGATCAACAATGACGTCACCCCGACCTACGACCCCGATTACGATGTGCTCCACAAGTGGATCCTCGGCGAAGTCAAGGGTGCGTCCGACGGCGAGGAGACACCGAAGCCGACGAACGACGGCAGCAAGTCCCAGGAATCCGAGGACAGCACCGGCTCGACCGAGGACAGCACCGAAGACACCGCCACCGATGAACCGGCCGATTCCGCGGATGGTTCCACGGACGAGGCCGGCGCCGAGGCGGACGCCACCGAAACGGCAACGCCGGGTGAGCCCAACGCCGAAGGCAAGTGCTACCCGAAGGGCTTCAAGCCCGGTGACGACTTCCCCGGCTACCCCGGGCCCAACGGCGGAACCGGCGAGCAGGGGTGAGTCAGGCTCCACAGACTCCCGCCCCCGCGGTCGCGATCATCGGCGTCGGACCGCGAGGTCTCACCGTTCTGGAGAGGCTCGTGGCTCTGGCTGCGAAACGCTTCGCCGGCACCGTCGGCGCGTCCCGCAGCGCGGCTGACGCCACCGCCGAGACCGCGCTGACCATCCACCTCATCGACCCGTACCCGCCCGGCGCGGGAATCGTGTGGCGCACCGACCAGCCCGAGTCTCTGCTGATGAACACCACCATCGCCGAGCAGACCGTCTTCCCCGATTCCAGCTGCAGCTTCCTCGGCCCCGAAGAAGCACCGACCGGACCGTCCATGGCCGAGTGGTACCTTGCCAACGGCGGCACCGAACCGCTGCACTCGACCTTCCCCAGCCGCAGTCTCTACGGCCGCTACCTCCGCGACGCCTACCGGCGCATCCGCGAGGGCGCACCGGACTTCATCGAGATCGTCGAACACCCGACGAAGGCCGAATCCGTCATCGACCTGCCCGCGATGGACCTCCCCCAATCGGTGGCAGAGAGTTCACGGGCCACTGTCCCCGAGCAGCTCGTGCGCTGCCAGAACGGCACGACGATCGTCGCCAGCGCCGTCGTGCTCGCCGTCGGTCACATCCCCAGCGCCCAGCCGGAGGAGCGCGCCCGCCTCGCCGCTTTCGCCGAACTGGGCGGCGGACTGTACCTGCCGCAGGGTCTGCCCGCGGAAACCCCCGTCACCGAGGTGGCCCCCGGTGAGCGGGTCATCGTCCGTGGCATGGGGCTCAACTACTTCGACCTGCAGACCCTGTTCACTCATGAGCGCGGCGGTCGCTATGAGACGCAGCCCGGCGGACTGCTGCGGTATGTGCCCAGCGGTGACGAACCGCGGCTGGCGCTGGGATCACGACGCGGAATCCCGTACCGCAGCAAACCGATCTGTCATGAACATCCTCGGCGGGACTGGCCCCTGCGGTACTTCACGAAGGACAATATCGCTCTGCTCGCCGGGATCGAGCACCTCGACGGGGAACGCAAGGCCGGTGCCCGATTCAATGATCAGCTGTGGCCGCTCATCCTCGCCGACCTGCGTCTGGCGTACTATCACACGCTCTCCCAGGTCCGTCCCGAAGCGTTCGCCGATGACCCCGGCCAGCTGCGCGAGGCCATCGGCGAAGCCGTCTCACGTCACCTGACCCGGCGCACCTGGCAGGAAACCCACCCGCAGTCGGGCGAAGTCGGTGCCGGCGAGGCTCGGACAACTGCGCCCGCTCGTGCCGCGGCAAGCGGCGACTCGACCACTTCCAGCACTGCACGAACAGCCAGTGCTGCTCGAACAGCGAGCGCCACGACCACCGAGGATGCCGCCCGTCAGGGCCGCGTCACCCGCGAGGCCTTCGCCTGGTCGGAGATCGAAGAGGCACTCGTGCCCGATCCGGCCGACCGCATGTCCCTGCACACCCTGCTCAACCCGCTCGAAGGCGAGCTCTTCACCAGCCGTGAGCCGGGCGAGGCAGGTTCTCTGCACGAGTGGATGCTCGACTTCCTGCGCACCGACCTGCGCAGCTCTCTGGCAGGTCCGACCGGCAGCCCGGAGAAGGCGCTCTTCACCGTGCTATGGCAGTCCCGCCTGCTGCTCAAGGAGCTCATCGTCGCAGGCCACATCGACCGCGTGAGCATCGACATGGAGATCCTCGGCTGGTTCGAGGGCTTCGTCTCCGGCATCTGCGATGGGCCTCCCCCGCAGCGGATCGCGGAACTCATCGCCCTCGCCGAGGCGGGAATCGTGTCCTTCATCGGCCCCGATATGCGCATCGAAGAGAACCCGGACGCACTCCGCGAGGTTCAGGAGGCGCCCGAAGCAGAAGCAGAGACCGCAAGTTCCGGCACCGCCGCACGCCCGGACGGGGTCGATAACCCCACTGCCAAAGCAAAGGGACTCACCAATGAGGCGCAGAAGCCGCGGCCGGAGATTTTCACGGTCACCTCGGCGCAGGCCGCCGGAGCGATCACGGGCAGCGTCGTCATCGATGCCGCGTCCCCGACGAACTCCGTCTCGCGCGCAGCCGATGTCCTGCTGTACGGGATGCTCGAACGGGGTCAGCTCACCGCGGCCCGCCTGACCTTGGACGACGGTCGAGAGAAGTTCCTCAACGGACTCGCACTCACGTCTCGGCCGTACCGCACCGTCGATGTCGAGGGCAACGTCCACCCGCGCCGGTTCGCTCTGTCGATCCAGCTGTCGTCGAAGCAGTGGGGGCTGGCGATCGCAGCGAACCCGGGCACGAACGCAGCCACGCTCAACGACTCGCACGCAGCCGCCGAGGCGATCCTCGACCTCCTCTGAGACCGCGTACTCGTCCTCCTCTAAAGCTCAGCAGGCTCTCCCCGGACGCCAGCCGCCGAGAGCTCTCGGCCCGCCCGCGACTCCGCGGTCGCTGACGGCCCACCCGCGACTCCGCTTCCGCCGCCAGCACACTGTCCACCAGCGGACCACACCACCCACGACAGTTGCCGAACTCCGCGCCGCGCAATGCACGAGGCGAGTTTCGGTACACCCTTCTCTGTAATGCACATGGAGGAAAGTGAGCGGCCGATCACCAAACGCGAACAGCCCAGTCTAGGGTGAATGGCCCAGTTTCAAACATGGGCTATTCAACTCAGACTGGGCTGTTCGCAGAGGCGCCGCCGCGACGCACCGGGCCGGCAGCGTGGCGCCGCGGCCGCCCCGGCGGCTACGCCATTTCGAGGGCGGCTTCGGGCTTCGTGGTCCGGGCCCGGACGATGGCCAGCAGCGACATCACGATGCCGATGACCGCCCAGGCCAGCAGTCCGCCGTATGCGGCTGCCTGCCCGCTGGTGCCCGCGGCGATCGCTGCGAAGCCGTTCATCGACGGAGTCAGCGGCAGGATCGGTGCGACGAAGTCGAAGAACTGCGGCACCGCCCCGATCGTCCGACCCGCCACGGCCAGCACGACGGCGATGACCGAGAGGAACCGGCCCACTCCCCCGAACCACGCCACGAGTGCGAAGTTCAGGATCATGAACACGATCGCTGAGACGAACGTGAGCACTGCGATGTCGAAGCCTTGGATCGCGTCGATGTCCATCACGGTGACCGCGAGGATCGAGAGCACGAGCGCCTGCAGCACGCCGACGACGAGGCCGGGCAGCAGTCCGCGCGCCCACACGGCGAACGAAGACTTCGTCGAGAGGAGAGCCCATGCCGGGATCGGCTTGAGCACCGTATAGGTGACGAGTCCGCCGATCCACAGGGCGAGCATGATGAGCAGCGCGATCGTCGATCCCGCCAGCACATCCGTGACGCTGTCCGTGTCCGGGGATTCGATATTCGCCGAGGCGACCTTGGCCAAGCGGTCACGTTCCGGAGCCGTGTAGGACGGCACTTCGTCCGCACCGTCCTTGACGCCGTCGGCGAACTTGCTCACGCCCTTCGCGTACTTGCCCGTACCCTCATCGAGCTTGTCGAGGCCTGCTGAGAGTTCGGAGGTGCCGGTTGCGGCCTCGGAGACACCGTCGGTGTACTTGCCGACACCGGTGCTGTATTCGCTCAGCCCATCGCTGAGCTGACCGGCACCGTCGGAGAGTTCCGAGGAACCGTCGGCGACCTTGCCGATGCCCTTGGACAGGGCCGGCATTCCGTCGGCGAGCTGCTGGTTGCCGTCGGCGACGCCGGCGGCACCGTCACGCAGTCCCTTCGAGGCCTCGAGGAGCTTCGGAGCGTTCTTCGAGATGTCCTCCATGCCCTTCGTCAGCTCACCGAGGCCGTCCTCGAGTCCCTTGACGAACTTGGTCACGCCGTCGGAGAGCTCCGAAGCACCCTTGGCGAGGTCATCGGACCCGCCGAGGAGGGACGAGCCGTTCTGCTCCTGCTCGAGCCCGTCGACGGCCTGGTTCAGACCACCCGAGGTGCCGTTGAGCAGCCCCTGTGCATAGGCCTGCTCGATGCCCTGGCAGACCTGATCGGGAGTGCCGGTCGGGCACATCTCGGCCCGTGCCTGCTCCGCCTCGTCCTTTGTCATGATGCCGGCAGCCACGAGTACGTCGAGATCAGGTTTCGTCCCGGCCAGCTGATCGGCCTTGTCCGCACCCTCCTTCAGCCCATCGCGGTACTGGTGCAGTCCGTCGGAGAGGCTGGAGGCGCCCTTGGACACACCGTCGGCGCCCTTCTCGAGCTCCTTGCCGCCCTTGGTGATGTCACCGAGGCCGCCTTCGCCCGAGTCGCCGGATCCGGCGAAGCCCTTGATGATCTCGTCGATGGATTTCGTGTATTCGTCGACGCCGTCGGAGAGCTCACCGGAGCCGTCGGCCAGCTTCTGCGTGCTGTCGGGCAGCTTCGAGGTCTTCTTGTCGAGTTCGTTCAGGCCCCCGGACATCTCCGAGGCACCCTTGGACAGTTCGCCGGCGCCCTTCGACAGCTCCGTGGCTCCGGACTTGAGCTCGCCGCCGTTGTCACTGAGCTGCTTCATGCCTTTGGACAGCTCGCCGGCGCCTTCGGCCGATTGTCCGGTGCCTTCCTCGAGGCCTTCGGCACCCTTGTCGAGTTCCCCGGCTGCGTCGCCGAGGTCCTTCATCTGATCGCCCATCTTATTGAAGCCCACGTAGATGTTGTCGAGGTAGTTCTCGGTCATCTGCGTGTTGAAGGTCGTCCGCGCCACCTCGGCGACGGATCGGGAGATCTGCGTATCGAGCGCGGGAGCGGTCCCGGAGACGTCGACGTCGAGCTGCGTCTGCGTCGCCGACTTCGCATCATCGACCGAGGTCACAGCGCGGGAGAAGCCCTCGGGAATCGTCAGCTTCGCGGCGTATGTGCCGTCGGACAGCCCGTTCTGCGCATCCTCTTCATCGGTGATGACCCAGTGGATGTTGTTCTCGTCCTCACCCACCAGACCGCTGGTCAGCTGACGGCCGATCGGCACGGTCTTGCCGTCGACCTTCGCTCCATCGTCGTTGTTGACGATGGCGGCTTCGATGGTCTCGAGACGATCGCCGCTCTTCCACGTGGCGAGGATGAATCCGGCCGCCACGATGATCGGGATGAGGACCAGCCCGAGGAGGGAGAGCCAGTTCACCGGCTTCTTCGAGTTCGCACGTTCGAGTCTCACGACTGCACACCTTCCATGTTGGTGCTGTCGACGGCGTGGGTGTGTTCGCCGTCTGATTCGCTGTCGGTTCCGCCCCGCTCATCGGGTCGAGCCTCGTCGAGGTCGAGGTGGAAGTAGTTCGTTTCGGGATCGAAGATCCCTGTCACATCCCCGTCGGGCAGGCCGAGGATGACGGTGGTGCCTTCGGCGACGAGCTGCGGCAGCAGATCGCGCAGATCCCGTGCCGGTCCGGCCGATTCCCGTGCCCCGGCCGCGAGCTTCTCCGCCCCGTCGATGACGAGCAGATCCGGCGCCGAGGCGGCCATCCGAGAGATGTCGCGCGGACTGATCATCCGGTCGGCTTCGCCCCGGTTGAGGTCGAGGTAGGGAACCTGTCGGCGGACCCGTCCGGCGTGTTCGGGCAGGACGTTCTGGCCGATCTTCATCTCCCCGGCCGTGAGTCCGACGCGGCCGGACACGGCGAGCAGGAGGGCTCGGCGGGAATCGCCGCTGGCGACGAGGATCTGGCCGGGCAGCAGGGAGATGTCGACGCGGGCGAAGCCGCGGTCTCCGGAGTACACGCCGATTCCGCGTCCGTAGACCCGGTAGTCCGAGTTCGGCTCCGGCCAGTCGCGCAGGGCCACTTCGTGGGCGAGGCCCTCTCCTTCGACGTCGAGGCGCGGCAGGATCCGATCGAGCCACTTCGGCAGCCACCAGGCCTTGTCGCCGAGCAGCTGCATGATCGCCGGCACCAGCGACATGCGCACGAGGAAGGCGTCGACGAAGATGCCGGCGGCCAGGGCGAGCGCGATCGACTTGATGATCGGTTCGCCGGCGGGCACGAAGGCCGCGAAGACGGAGAACATGATGATCGCTGCGGCCGAGACGACGCGGGCGGAGGAGGCGAATCCGGCTCTGATGGCGTCCTTGGCCGAGGAGCCGTGGACATAGGCTTCGCGCATGCCCGAGACGAGGAACACCTCGTAGTCCATCGCGAGGCCGAAGAGGATGCCCATGACGATGATCGGCAGGAAGCTGATGACCGGTCCCGTCCCGTCGATGCCCAAGGGGCCGGCGAAGAGTCCGTCGTGGAAGACGAGGACGACCGTGCCGAAGGAGGCGAAGACGGAGAGGAGGAACCCACCGGTGGCCTTGATCGGCACCGCCACGGAGCGGAAGACCATCATGAGCAGGATGATGGAGAGTCCGACGACGAAGATGCCGAAGGGCACCAGAGCCTTGCCGAGCTGGTCGGAGACGTCGATCTGGATCGCGGTGGCACCGGTGACGGCGGTGTCGAAGTCGAAGTCGTCCTCGATCTCCGTGCTCAGGTCCCGCAGCCGATCGACCGTGTCGAGGGTCGCCGGGTCGTCGGAGGCCGTCGTCGGAATGATCTGGAAGAGCCCGACGGTCGCGTCCCGGTTCGGGGTGGCCATGATGACCTGTTCGACGCCGTCGACCTTCTCGATGCGCTTCTCGATCTCCTCGACGTCTCCGAGCGGATCGTCGCTCGTCACGATCTGGCTGGTCATGACCAGGGGCCCGTTGTAGCCGGGTCCGAAGTGCTCGTCGATGAGGTCGTAGGTCGCCCGTGCCGGGGTGCCCTGCTCCTGGTCGCCTGCGGTGGGCAGGGACAGTTGGAGCTGGGTGGCGGGGATCGCGAAGAGCGCGAGGCCGCCGACGATGACGACGATCGTCAGCAGCGGGATCTTCGTGACGACCTTGAGCCACCCGGCGAAGAACTTGTTCATGATCGTCGGCGGGTACGGGTCGCCGCCCTCGGCGCGCGCCTCGTCGGCGATCCTCTCCCGCAGTGCCGGGTTGGTCGCCTCGGCGGGGGTTCCTGTGGAAGCGTCGGTCGCCACAGTGGGGGTTCCTGTGGAACCGTCGCCCGCCTCGGTGCCGGTCGATGATCCCTTCGCCGAGGCAGACGTGCCCGTCGTCGCCCGCTGAGCGGCCGCGGCATAGGCCTTCCGGTAGCGCTTCGTCGGCTTCGGGGTGATCTTGGACTTCACGAGTCCCAGCAGGGCGGGGACCATCGTCAGGGAGATCATCACGGCCACGGCGACGGAGCCGGAAGCGCCGATTCCCATGATCGTGAGGAAGGGGATTCCGGCCAGGGACAGGCCGAGGAGCGCGATCATCACGGTCATGCCCGCGAAGACGACGGCGGACCCGGCGGTCGCGACGGCGCGTCCGGCCGCCTCGACGGGGTCGTGGCCGTCGGCGAGGAGGTCGCGGGCGCGGGAGACGATGAAGAGTGCGTAGTCGATGCCCACGGCCAGTCCGAGCATGAGCGCGAGCATGATCGATGAGGAGTTGATCGTCGCGAACGCGGTGCCGCCGACGATGAGCAGCACGGAGATGCCGACGCCGATGAGCGCGGTGATCAGCGGCATTCCTGCGGCTCGGAAGGAACCGAGTGTGAGCAGGAGGACGATGAAGGCGATGACGACGCCGATGCCTTCGACCCAGGAGATCTCGACACCGGTGATCTGGAAGAGCTCACCGCCGCCTTCGACCTGCGCCCCGGGCAGGGCGTCACGCAGCGGATCGAGGGCTTCGATGAGGTTGTCGCCGGCGTCTTCCCCGACGTCCTGCTGAGTGCCGTCGTATTGGACGGAGATCATGGCCGCCGTCTCGTCCTTGCTGATGGCGCCCTCGACGAGGTCGGAGTACGGGGAGGTCACCGTGTCAACGTGCGGGAGGTCCTCGATGCGATCGATCTCGTCTTCGATCGCGTCCTTGTACTTCGCATCCTCGACCGAGTCGCCGTCGTCGGCGACGACGATCACGGAGGCGGAGACGCCGGCGGCTTCGGGGAACGTCGACTTCATCGAGTCGAGAGCGGTCTGCGCCTCCGAGCCCGGGAGTGTGAAGTCATTGTCGAAGTCCTTGGAGAAGGCGGCGACTCCGGCTCCGACGAGGACGAAGATCAGCAGCCACGCAGAGATGAAACGCCACGGGGTCCGGTACGCACGACGGCCCAGGGCGTAGAGGAAAGTTGACACGAAAACCTCGATACAAAAGTGTATTGGATACAGTATTGTATTGTTGTGCAATACCCACCCTCCATGCAAATGGATCCCAGGTTGAGCGAGGATTCTCATAAGATGCTCAGCCGCCCTGACCTTCGAACCGACCCCGCGGCCGGCTCTGATGCCGGCACAGATGACAGCGCCACCCTGGCCATCGCCGCCCCACCAGCAACGAAATGACGATGAACACAGACGAACTCAGCCCACGCAGACGCCAGACCCGATCCACCCTCGTTCAGGCCGGCACCTCGGTCTTCGCCGTGCGCGGCATCGACGGCGCCTCGATCGAGGAGATCTGCGAGGCCGGGGGTCTGACCCGCGGGGCGTTCTATTCGAACTTCTCCAGCCGTGACGACCTGGTGCTCGCGATCATCGAGATGCGCATCTCGGAGAACCTCGATCGCCTCGATGCCACGATCCAGCGGTGGTCCGAGCAGCTCATGGCCACTGCCGAGGTGCCGGAGATCAAAGCGCTGATGACGCAGTTCATCGACGATGTCTTCAATGAGAAGAAGCAGACCGTGGCCGAGACGATCACGGAACAGGAGATCGAGCTCTACTGCCTGCGGGTCCCACATCTCCACGCCCGCTATGTCGAACTCAACGCCACTCAGCTCGATCGGCTGGCCGCGCTCGTGACCACGGCCCTCGATGTCGCCGGCGCCACGACGAAGCAGCCGCTCGGCGACTTCCTCACGGTCATCATCTCCGTGTTCAACCGGATCGCCCTGACTGCGGCGGCCGGGAAGAAGATGGACGAGCACGTCGACATCGATCCGAGCCTCATCGTCGAGGTCCTCATGCACCTCATCGATTTCTGTCCCGACGCCGAGGTCTGAACGCTTCTGCCCCGACAGCGATACCTGGAGGCTTCTGCCCCTATGACAAGGTCTGAACGCGCTCGACGAACCGGCTCGAGGCACTAAGGTGGTGCCCGTGAACGAACTCCAGCGAGAATTCTCTGCTTTCATCAACAATATGGACGTCCGCCTCGGCGCGTTCGTCCTCGCCGACCTCCCCAAAACCTTCGAGAAGGAGGACGGGGAGACCGTGAAGTTCCCGAAGGACTTCGGGCCGAAATCACTGCCGATGCTCGAACTCTTCGTGCTCTCGAAGTTCCCGAACACCGAAGAGATCCTCAAGCCGGAGAACCGCCGCTTCTTCGAAGGACTCATCCGCTACCTCGGCGAAACCTATCTGCGTGCGATCGGCGGCGTCTGGGACCACGACGAGTCGACGGGCAACGGGATGCCATTCATCCGCCCCGACAATGCCGACGGTCCGGCCGCCGGTGAGCCGATCCCGCTGGTGGGCATCGTGCTGGCCGCCGTCGATCAGCGCAGCGCCGAGGTGTTCACCGCAGTGCTCGACAAGGCCAGGGAGCTCCTCGGCGGGGACGGCCAACCGCGCCGCAAGTGCACGGGACTCTCCCTCGGCGTGCTCAATGCCGAGAACTCGAGCGAGGAGGAGGTCGAATTCCTCACCCGCTTCATCGGCACCGTCGAACCGGGCATCGCCGCCTGGACTCAGGAGCAGGCCGATCCGAGTTCGTGGGGCTTCGACCGGGAGAGCCTCGCCCGTCTGGGCAAGCAGGTCGCGGTCCGCTACGACGGCCCCGATGACATGATCGCCGAGGACGAGACCCCCTTCACCGCCGGCGCCATGCGCTTCATCGGTGAGACGGTGCGCCGCATCGCCTTCGGCCAGTGGCGCTACGGCGCCGAACTCGAAGCCGATGATCCGCGCAGCAAGCAGCCGTTCATCCGCTTCGTCATCGGCGATCAGAATCTCGACCTTGTGCCGTGGCGACTCATCCAAGCCGCACTGGAGAACGACGATGCGATCGCGTCTGCCCTCGACGCGGTCATCGAGATGCGCGAGCAGGAAGCCGCCGAGGCGGACGAGAGTTCCGATGATTCCGCCAGTGCGACGGACGGAGCAGACGAGGACTGAGCGGCCGCCGCCGGTTCAGAGTTGGAAGCGGCGGTTTCCGTGCAGACCGTCGGCCGGTGACCCGGGTGCGAGGTCGATCTGTTTGCGCGCCGGATCGATGCGCACGCTCACCAGGGTCGCCGAACGATCCCCGTAGGCGGCGCCGGGCGCCGGAGTGCAGCACACGGGCGCGTCTCCCGGTCCAGTCGTCAGCAGCTTCGTGAGATCTCCGACCGCGACGGGCGCGTTCTTCGCACCGTCGGTCGAGGCAGCGCCGTCGGACACGACGACGCTGTCGGATTCAGCGGCACCGTCAGCATGGGCGGCGCCGCCTGCCGGGGCCTCTTCGCCACGCGCCAGCGCACGTTCGGCTTCGAAGCGCACGACCGCCTCGGCGAGGTGACGGTACCGTTCCTGCGAGGTCGAATCGGGACGCAGCTCGAGTGCACCGTCGAGCAGATCCGGGTGCAGGAAATGGTTCGTGTGGATGAGGAATCCGGACTCCCCCGTCTCCCCATCGGCCACACTGCCCGCGCGGGCCCGTCGCTCGCGCTTGAGGCCACCGGCGATCTCCACCTGGACGGCCGCCTCGGCGGTGATGACGGTGATGATCGACGACGATGACGTCGGTGCGGAGTCGATGATCTCAAGCGCCTCGGCGAGGGTGCCCGCTTCGGCCAGGACACGGGCGAGGATCATGTGGATGGGCACGCCACCAGGCGCATCGTTCCGGTGCCTGAGGATGTTGAGCAGGACGCCGACACCGGCCTCGTTGAGACCGATCTTGCCGAGCATTCCGAATTCGGCGATGCCCACATGCCGGTGCTGCCCGGGCACGGCACCGACATCGTTGAAGTGCCACAGAGTGGAGAAGTCCGCCGCCCAATCCCAGTTCTGTGCGGCCACGGAGGCGCCCGGGCTGGTGTGGCTCACGGTCGAGCATTCGGTCGGCGCGGCCAGTGCCTGGGTCATGATCTCGGTCCGGGCGACGATCTCCATGAGCTCCGTGACGTCGATGCCCGCTCCGGCTGCGACGGCTTCGACCTCCTCGGCGCCGGTCGGCCACCATTGCTGGAGTCGCTGCCAACTCGACGTTGCTGCCGATTGCACGGCCGCCTCGGTGATGGACAGATGCGAGAAGTAGCGCCGATACGCATCCAGGGTGGAGGCGATTCCCGTGCGCAGCTCCTCGCCACGGCGGTGGCCGCGCTCGACGTGGTCGCTCGCATGGACGGCGAAGGTCACGGGCCGCACCTCGGCGGCGGGAACGAATTCGGTGCTCATGCTGGTTCCTCCTTGCTGTCTCTCTTCTTCAGGCCGGGCCCGGCTCAGTCTTTGCCGACGAGAGAGCCGACGCCGATGTCGATACCGAGATAATGCATGTGCGCGGCGGTTTCGGCAAGGGCGGCGAAGAGGTTGAAATTGTGCAGGCTCTCGAAGCCGCGGGACCAGTGCAGGCCCGCCGCGATCGAGTAGACGCTGTGGTCGTCGGTGGCCTCCATGCGGGCGCGGATCTCGCCGAGGCGCTCGTGATGGTGTTCGACGAGTTCGACCTTGCGGTCATGGAGCCCGCGGAAGCGGAAGCCGTGGGCCGGCAGCACCGCCACGTCCTCGTCGAGCTCGCCGATCTTCTCCAGCGAGCGCAGATAATCGCCGAGGCTGTGCGTGATCGCCCCGGAGTCGAGGCCGATGTTCGGCGTGATCGTCGGCAGCACATGGTCGCCGGAGAAGAACAGTTTGTCCTCGTCGCGGACGAACGCCGAGTGCCCGTAGGTGTGCCCCGGCGTCCACATTGCCGTCACTCGACCTTCGTCGAGCGGGAGTTCGGTGCCGTCATCGAGGACGTGGATGTTCTCGGGCAGCCGGCTCATCGCCTGTCTGTACAGGTCCATCGAGGCGCTCTTCGACCCGCCCTTGTCCGATCCGACCTGGAGGCTTTCGACTTCGGCCCAGCGGTCCTCGGGGACACCATAGGCGCGGGCGATGTTGAGGTTGGGGTCGATTCCGGTGCCGAGGTCGACGGCGTTGGTGTAGAAGCGTTTGATCGCGCGCAGGTCCTCGCCGTGCATGGCGACCCAGGCGTCGGGGTTCTTCGCGAGGAGTGCGGGCACGAGCCCGATGTGGTCGCGGTGATAGTGGGTGATCGCGATTCCGTGGATATCGGTGACCGTGAAGCCGAGGTCGTTAAGCGCCGAGGTGAGCGCCAGGTACTGATCCTTGCCATCCCAGCCCGGGTCGATGAGGACGACGCCGGAGCCGTCGGCGAGGGCATAGCAGTAGGTGTAGACGAGAGGGTTGTTGGGGATCGGGACCGGGAGGGCCCAGACACCTTCGGCGACCTGTTCGACCGGCGGCAGGACTCGATCCTTCCATGCCGCCGACTGCTGGGAACTGAGCGTTTCGATCGCCATACTGCTCTCACACCTCTCGTGGGGCCACATTGTCCGTTGACTGCAATCTACTCTGTTTCGCGTCGGCGCTGACGGTTCGTTCGATAACTGGTCATCGTGATGCCGGCTGGGACTACCGATATCGTTGCCGATATTGACGGTTTTCATCGGAAAGGTCACGATTTCACACTGATACCCGTCCCGATCCTCGGCGATGGTTTCGTTTTCAGTACCTTGGGCGCTAAGATCATGACGCACATCACTTCCGGGCCGGTCATCGATGGCGACGTCGACGGCCCGGCGGGCGGCAAGACTCATTGGGGAGGATTGATATGGCTGCCTCTGGCTCACTGAAGCGCAACCTCGGACTGTGGTCCATCGTCGGACTCGGACTCGGCTATATGACGCCGACGGTCGTCTTCGACACGTTCGGAATCGTCTCCGAACAGACGAACGGAGCCGTTCCGGCGGCGTACCTCGTCGCGCTCATCGTCATGATCTTCACGGCCTTCAGCTACGGCAAGATGGTCAGGGTCTTCCCGACCGCGGGGTCGGCCTACACCTATACGCGGGAGACGATGTCACCGGGGCTCGGCTTCCTCGTCGGGTGGACCTCCCTCCTGGACTATCTGCTGCTGCCGATGGTCAACTGCCTCATCATCCGGCTCTACATGGAGTCGATGGTCCCCGATGCGCCCCCGTGGGTGTGGGTCATCGTCTATACGATCGTCATGACCGGCATCGTCCTGTCCTCGATGCGGGGAACGGCGAACATCAACGGCGTCCTCCTCGTCTTCGCGGTTGTGCTCGTCGCCACGTTCTGCGTGCTCGCCGTCATGCAGCTCAACGCCGGCGAAGGCGCCGGAGTCGTCTTCAGCCCGGAGCCGTTCATCCATCATGGCGTCCACCTCGGCGCGGTCCTCACCGGTGCGACTGTCGTGTGCTTCTCGTTCATCGGCTTCGATGCGGTGACGATGTACACGAACGAGGCGAAGCACGTCAGCCTCATGCCGAAGGCGATCATGCTCACCGTTCTCGCCGGCGGTCTCATCTTCCTCGTCGCCGGCTACTTCGCGCAGCTGCTCTTCCCCGACAATTCGCAGTTCACCATCGTCGACGATCCGCTGCCGGAGATCGGCATGATCACCGGCGGCCACGTGTTCCAGCTGTTCTTCGTGGCTGCGGCATTCGCTGCGACCGCCGCCTCGGGGCTGGCTTCGCATGCGTCGGTGTCGCGGATGATGCTCGTGATGGGCCGCAACGGGGTGCTGCCGCGCAAGGCCTTCGGATACATCAACCCGAAGACGCACACTCCGGTGTTCAATATCGTGCTCGTCGGTGCGGTGTGCCTGCTGGCGATGTCATTCAGCCTCGAGCTCATCTCGGCGCTCATCAACTTCGGTGCGCTCATCGCCTTCACCTTCGTCAACCTCACGGTCATTGCGCACTACGCCTTCCGGACCAAGCAGGTCAAGGACTTCAAGTCGGCGTTCAGCTACGTCGTGATGCCGGCCGTCGGCGCGATCCTCACAGGAGTCCTGTGGGTCAGCCTGCACGGGACCGCGCTCATCGGCGGTCTCGTGTGGCTGGCGATCGGCATCGTGTACCTGGCAGTGCTGACCCGCGGATTCAAGCGTTCGGTGCGCAGCTTCGACGACCCCGAGGCCGATGCCGAGATGTCCGAACCAGAGGCGCCTGAGGCTGGCGAGGGTGCTGGGACGCCCGAGGCTGGCTCCAGCGGTCCCGAACCGGGAGCACCAGTCCGCGACTGAGCGGTCGGCACCTGAGTGCACTATCGGCCTAACGGTGCCTATGAGCGGCTTCGAAATTCATACGCGGTGATCTTGATCAGTGCGCATGAATTTCGAACCCGCGAGTTACGACACTTAGCGCTGGGCGTGCCGTTCAAGCGCTGCACCGCGGGAATCCCGTCGTTCAAGACCAGGCGCGGTTATCGGTAGGTCTGCCCAGCGAAAAGCGCGCTCAGCCTTGAACGAGCGGAAGTGGAGTCTCTGTCGCGGGGCTGGCCACATGGGAGAATCAGTTCCATGGTGTCCTCGGTTCGCGCAGTCCACTTCAACCCTGCGCATGACTTCAGCAAAGAGCCGATGCCCTCGATCACGCTCATCGAGGGCATCGGCGTCGCCGGTGACGCTCATGCAGGCACGACCGTTCAGCATCGCAGCAGAGTGGCCAGGGACCCGAGCACACCGAACCTCCGACAGGTCCACCTCATCCATGGCGAACTCTTCGACCACCTCAGCGACGAGGGGTTCACCGTGGAGCCGGGCAGCCTCGGGGAGAACATCACCACGCGCGGAGTCGATCTGCTCGAACTGCCGGTCGGCACTCGACTGAGAATCGGTGAGGCGACAGTGGTCGTCACCGGTCTGCGCAACCCGTGCCGTCAGATCGATGACCTGCAGCCTGGCCTGATGAAGCGCCTCGTGTTCAAAGACGACGATGGCCATGTTCGCCGGCTTGCCGGAGTCATGGGCATCGTCGCCCGAGGCGGAGTGGTTCGTCCGGGCGACCCGATCGCCGTCGAGCTTCCACCCTTGCCGCATCATCCGCTCACCACCGTCTGACAAACTCGCTGAAGGCACTGGGACACCCGGCGCTTCCGGCGGGCCTGGTCAAGAAGGACCCTTGCGCGACCGAGTCTGTGCGACTCGGTCTGCGGCAGCGGCAGCGCTAGGACCGTCGTTCAAGCGCTGCACCGCGGGAATCCCGTCGTTCAAGACCAGGCGCGGTTATCGGTAGGTCTGCCCAGCGAAAAGCGCGCTCAGCCTTGAACGAGCGGAAGCAGAGGCTTTGCCGCGAATGCTGACCCGTCGCGGCGGGCGCGCGAAAGCCCCCGAGCTCTTCGCTGTTGACGATGAGCTCAGGGGCTTCTCCCATGGCGGAAGCGGTGGGATTCGAACCCACGGTGCGGGGTTGCCGCACAACGGTTTTCAAGACCGTCTCCTTCGGCCGCTCGGACACGCTTCCTTCGGTTCTTCCATGCTTGTGACAGTGATGGAGCGAACCCGGCCTGCTCGACGCGAGGTCGAGCCACCATAGTTTCTCACAACCGCAACAGCATCTGCCAATTGGCGGATGCGCACACGAATGTCACCAGCTCAGTCAGCGACTGGCTCAGTCCGCGACCTTCACCGAGGCAACCGGCACCGAGGCGACGAGTCCGCGGAGGCGGTCAGTCCTTCTTGCGCTTCTTCATCCGGTTCCGCTTACGCTCGGTGCCCAGGAGGTCATCGAACACAGACCCGCCGGCAGGCTTCGAATCGTCCCGGGACTTATCCATTGATTCGTCGGGCCGTGCCGCGGAATCGTCGCGACTCTTGTCCGGCCGCTCGGAGATCTGCTCGCCGAATGTTCCGCGGTCGCTGCCGGAGTTCTGCGAACGTTCGCTCCACGTGTGGCCGAGCTTCGGTGCGTCCTTCGGCTTGGCCGGCTGCGATTCGTGTCCAGTGCTGTCGGCGTCCTCCGAGGTGGCGCCGCGCGCCGCGAACGAGGCCGGAACTCGTCGGACCGGAGCCTCCGATTCTTCCTCGTCGACGAATTCCTCGTCTTCAGCAGGAGCTGGAGCCACTTCGGGTGCGTCGTCCTGGGGCGGGACCACGGTCGAGTCCTCGACATCGTCGATGTCGGAATCCGCGACCGCGTCAACGGTGTTCTCCGCAGTATCGGCGACCTCGACCTCGTCCGCTTCGATTTCACTGGCTTCGGTCTCGTTGGTCGCGGAGTCCCCGGCTTCGGGCTCACCAGCTTCAGACTTGTTAGTTGCCAAATCCTCGGAGTCTGAGTTCGCGATCGCAGCTGCGACGGCGCCGGAGGTTCCACGGGGCGCCGCAGAGACCGACTCCGAATCGGCGGCGGTCGCCTCGTCGGCGGGTGGAGCCACGGCGAACGCATCGCTCGACGCGACTTCCGCATCCACTTCCGAGTCCTCGGCAACAGCAGCACCGGCTGCGTCGCCGGAAGCTGGAGAGTCCTCGGCCGCATCGGACCCCGCCTCGCCGGAATCAGACCAGTTGAGGCGGGCCTCAGCAGCCTCCTCGGTGCGGGCGGGCTTGCCCTTGAGGACGAGGGTGAGCGTGGCCAGCGGCACGGACAGCCAGTTCGGGCGGTTGCGCAGCTCGGTGACGACCTCGACGAGAAGCCGGTCGACCAGCGCCGCGCGCAGCACGGGATCGCTCAGCCCGATGCTGTCGCCGCGCGCCCGCGAATATCCGGACAGCAGCGAGTTCTGGACCTGCGAGGCCCACAGGTACTCGGGCGAATCGAAGATCGCGCGCAGCGCTCCCGGATCGTTGCCGAAGCCGCTGACGACCAGCGAGCCGTCCTCGGAGTCGAGCGCGTCGGTGCGCTGCAGACGAGCGAAACCAGCAGCGTAGTCGATGCTGCGCAGCAGAGCCACGAGGTCGAAGGCGGCGGGCTTGGGGTCCGAGTCCGTCGAGTCCGTGAACTTCACGACCGAATAGCCGTCGGTGGACGAGCTGACCACATGGTCGAGCGTCAGCTCGCCGTGGATCTTCTGCAGGGTGCCGATGGTTTCGAGGCTCTGCAGCCTGGCACGGTGGCCGCGCAGCTCCGGCACCAGCGAATCCAGGGCCAGGGGTGCCCGGCCCAGCGCCCAGTCGATGCGTTCGACCCACTTCTGCACCAGCTGCTTCGTCGGTTCGCCGGCGCCTTCGACGACACCGAATTCGGCGGCCATGTCCGTGTGCAGTTCGCCGATGCGCCGACCCATCTCTGCGGCGTGGGCGTTGTAGGCCCCGATCGAACCGGAGTCGACGGCGCACACCGTGTTCACGGCTTCTCGCCATGCGGGTTCGGCGTCGACATCGACGTGGGAGAGCAGCGCCATCGGCGCCTCCATCTCCTGGACCTCGAACATGTCGTACCAGCGGCCCGAACCCCAGCCGATGACCTCGGGCACGCTGCGCGAACCCGCCTCGGTGAGCAGAACCGGAATCGTCAGCGACGACGGCATTCCGTTCTCGAGGACGTGGAAGAACGAGAGCTCCAGCGGCTCGTATTCGTCGTGGATGATGACGGTCGACTTGTACTGCCCGGAGTCCGAGACCTCGATCGGGCGGATCTCGACGGGCATGACGTCCTCCGCCCCCACCGTGAGGTCTCCGATCGATGGCTTCGGTGGGACCGCCTCGGCGGCGGTGTTCGTCGATCCATTCGCCGAGGCGGCCGCCCCGTTCGCGGTCACGGGGAACGGCATGGGCGCACGGTCCCGGGCCTCGGTCTTCTCCTGGCTGTGGCGCAGGGACTCGGTGGACAGCTGCCCGCCGTCGAAGACCTTGCGCTTCGTGATCGCGTCGGCCATGAGGTTGACGAAGACGGGATCGGCGGCGCCGTCGTAGACGTAGACGGTGCCGAGCGCGAGGTCGTCGACGCGGCCGATGAGGGCGTGGCGCAGGTGCATATCCTCGGCACCGCGCAGGGTCAGGGGGATGTTGAGGCGACGCAGGGTGGGACCGTCGCCGACGGAGATGACGGTCACGAGACCGGCGAAGCCCCCGAGCTCCTCGGCGGTGTAAGTGAACGCGCGGGCCACCGACATGGGGGTGATGTCGGGGTCGGTCCCGAAATCTGCTGCGAGCTTGGGAAACCACGGCTGTCGGGGTATCCAGCTGGCTAACAGTTGTTCGAGCTCACTGCTGATGGCCATGACGTCTCCTAGAAGGGATTACGGGCATCCTCCATCCAATCATGATATGGGGTGTTCGCGGTCCAGGGCGCACCCGAAACCCCGAAGTCGGGAGCCGAATCACCGGGTTCGGGTAGGTGCGAGGCGGGTACGGGAGGGACGCGGTACTGTCATAGCGGGGCGGGCCGAGGCGGGTCCTCAGCGGCCCCGCAGTTGTCCTCATATCGATACGAGTTGCCAAATAGCAAGACAAAGGGCGCACAATAGTCTGGTGGTTGAAACAGACATGACTCCCCAGAAGCTCACACTCGCCGGCGAGGTCGAGGCGGCTGCGCTGCGAATTTCCGATTCTGTCATCCTGTCGCCACTTCAGATCTGCGAGCGGTTGACGACCGCTACCGGTTCCACGGTCTACCTCAAGCGCGAGGACCTGCAGATGGTGCGGTCCTACAAGATCCGCGGCGCCTTCAACTTCATGCTCCAGCTCGATGCCGACGAACGGGCCCGCGGTGTCGTCTGCGCCTCGGCGGGCAACCATGCCCAGGGATTCGCCCGTGCCTGCAAGGAACTGGGCATCCAGGGCACGATCTTCGTGCCGAAGACGACGCCGAAGCAGAAGATCGAACGCGTCCGTCACTTCGGCGGGGAGCAGGTGACCATCGAGATCGCCGGCTCCACCTACGATGACGCCTCGGCGTTGGCCCACCGGTTCGCCGAACGCAATGAGGCACTCCTGGTCTCCGCCTTCGACGATATGCGCACCATCGCCGGTCAGGGCACCGTGGCCGCGGAGATCCACGCTCAGCTCGAGACCGACCCGGATTACATCATCGTTCCCGTCGGCGGCGGCGGAGTGCTTGCGGGAATCGCCGCCTATGCGGCCGAACGGATGCCGAACACGAAGGTCATCGGCGCCGAACCCGCCGGAGCCGCCTCGATGATCGCAGCGCTCAAGGCCGGCCACCCCGTGACCTTGGAGAACATCGACCGCTTCGCCGACGGCACCGCAGTGCGCCGGGCCGGCAACATCACCTATGACGTCATCGCCGACCTCGGCCTCGACATCCGCCCCGTCGCCGAGGGCGCGGTGGCCACCGAGATGCTCGATATGTACCAGGTCGACGGAATCATCGCCGAACCCTCCGGTGCTCTGGCCTCGGCCGGGATCGGCGGCCCGGAGTCGGACAAGCCGATCACGATCGAACCCGGATCGACCGTGGTGTGCCTGGTCTCCGGCGGCAACAACGACATCTCCCGCTACCCGGAGATCCTCGAACGCTCGCTCGTCCACGAGGGCCTCAAGCACTACTTCATCGTCGACTTCCCGCAGGAGCCCGGTGCCCTGCGCCGGTTCCTCAACGAGGTGCTCGGGCCCGAGGACGACATCGCGATGTTCGAGTACGTCAAACGCTCCGACCGGGAGACCGGACCGGCGTTCGTCGGCATTCAGCTCGGCTATGCCGAAGACCTGCCGAACCTGCTCGAGCGGATGGAGGCCTCGAACATCGAGGTCGAGCGCGTCCACCAGAACTCGCCGATGTTCCGCCTCTTCGCCTGAGCGGCTTCGCTGCCGCCCTGCCTCATCCCGAGCGGCCTTCCACCGAACCCCACCTCGCGGATGCCCCTGCCCACTCGCGCACCCAGCTACTAGAGTGGACGCATGCGCGCTATCACGATCTCCTCCCCCGGTGAGCCCGAGGTCCTGCAGGTCACCGACGAACCCACGCCAGACATCGCCGCCGACGAGGTCCTCGTCCGCGTCCATGCCGCCGGCGTCAACAGGGCCGACCTCCTGCAGCGCCGCGGATTCTACGATCCCCCACCAGGGGCCACCGAGATTCCCGGCCTCGAGGTCTCCGGCACGATCGAAGAACTCGGCGCCGACGTCACCGGCTGGTCCGTCGGCGACCGGGTGGCGGCTCTGCTCTCAGGCGGCGGATACGCCGAATACGTGCCCGTTCCTGCAGGTCAGCTGCTTCCCGTCCCCGCCGGCTTCGACCTCACCGAGGCGGCCGCCCTGCCCGAGGTGCTGTCGACCGTCTGGTCCAACATCGTCGGCCGCGCACAGGTGCAGGCAGGCGAATGGCTGCTCGTCCACGGCGGCGGCTCCGGAATCGGAACGGCCGCAATCCAGATCGCACGCCACCTCGGCGTGAAGATCGTCGTGACCGTCGGCTCCGAGAAGAAGGCCGAATTCTGCCGCGAACTCGGCGCCGATGCCGTCATCAACTACCGCGAAGAGGACTTCGTCGAACGCGTCCACGAGATCTGCACCCACGACGACGGGTCGACCGGAGCCGATGTCATCCTCGACATCATCGGCGCGAAGTACCTCGAGCGCAATATCAAGGCGCTGGGCACCGACGGCCGTCTCGTCATCATCGGCATGCAGGGCGGAACGAAGACCGAGATCAACCTCGGCTGGCTCATGCAGCCGCGCAAGTCAGTCTCCGCCACGACCCTGCGGGCGCGGCCGAAGGACCAGAAGATCGCCATCGTCGCCGAGGTGGCCGACCGCCTCTGGCCGGCCGTGATCTCGGGCGACATCCGCCCCATCATCCACGAGGCCATGCCGCTGGCCGACGTCGTCCGTGCTCATCAGACGCTGGAGGACGGGGCGAACATCGGAAAGGTTCTGCTCATCGTCGATGAGGAAGGTGCATGAGCAATGACTGAGAATCCCGAGTCCTTAGGCGGCATCCAGAACTCCGCGGGTGACACGAGCACTTCGGACGCAGCGAACACAGACGAGGCGGGGAACGCGAACGGTGTATCGAACGCCGACGGAGCGCAGTCCGGCCTCGCCAAGGCGCAGCACGATCAGGCGGATGTCTCGTCACCGGCGAAGGTGATGCGCATCGGCACCATGGTCAAGCAGCTGCTCGAGGAGGTCCGTGGTACCGAACTCGATGAGAAGGGACGCGAGCGCCTCGCCGAGATCCATCGCCGCTCCATCGACGAACTCGAAGATGGGCTGTCGAAGGACCTCATCGAGGAGCTCGAGCGCCTCGACCTGCCCTTCGACTCGGCCGACGGTCCTCCGACGACCTCGGAGCTGCGGATCGCCCAGGCTCAGCTCGTCGGTTGGTTAGAGGGTCTCTTCCACGGCATCCAGACTGCGATCATGGCACAGCAGGCCATGGCCCAGCAGATGGCCGGTCGCGGCCAACTGCCTCCGGGAATGGTTCCGCCCGGAATGACGCTGGCCGACGGGCAGCCCGGCGAAAAGAAGGAGTCGGACCGCGACGATCGCGGCACCGGCAACTATCTGTGAAGCGCTTCTTCTCCGGTCTGCGCAAGAAGGCGATTCCGACCGCGGTCAAGGACGATGACCGGTTCGGCACTGGTCTGTGGCGCCACAACCGCGACCGCTTCATCCGCGCAGTCGACCGGTATTACACCACCGCGGTGGCCCTCCACGAGTCACGCGACTCCGGTGGCAGCGCCATCTCGGGAGCCGCCTCGGCGGGATCATCCGACGGCGAGGCCACGGCCGCCTCGGCGAAGGATCCGATCGACGTCATCGTCGGCGGCACCCACCGGCTCAACGCGCTCGTCGACGTCGTCGACGACCTCACCGCGACCCTCCACGCCCGCCACCCCGTCACCGGTCAGGTGGTGCCCGGGCCGGCTCGGCAGGCCGTCGGCGACGCACCGGAGCTGCTGACGAAGGCCTCGTCGAAGGTCGGCGAGGCGGTGCTCGCTGCGTCGATGGCACGGTCGGACGGGCCATCGGGACGGTCGATCGACTCGAGCGCGGGGGCCACGGTTCGGTTCATCACGGATGCCGAGGAGCTGCTGGGGCGGGCGCGGGAGATTCTCGCTAGGGTGGAGGCATCATGAGACCTCCGATCAGCCCCGATATCCTGCCGCCGGATGACTTCGACCTCGGCCTCGTCGCCAGCGATATCGACGGCACGCTGCTGCTGAACTGGAAGCCGATCTCGACGGCCACGATCGATGCGATCCACCGCTGTCAGGATGCGGGAATCCCCTTCGTGCTCGTCACCGGGCGGCCCATCCGATGGTTGGCGCCGATCGCCGAGCAGATCCCCGACCTCGGTCGCGTCGTCTGCCTCAACGGCGCAGTCGTCTACGACATCGCATCGCAGTCCGTCGTCGATGCCCACACCATCGATGCGCAGACGCTGACGGAGATCACCGCGGCGGTCCGCGTCGATCATCCCGAGGCCCGGTTCGCCTACGAGACGCTCAACGGCGGTTTCATCGACCGGGAGTTCGTCACCGGCCGACCGCGTGAGGCCAGGATCATCGACGATGTCTCCGAACTCGCCGGCGAGGACGTCGTCAAGGTGCTCGTGCGTCTGGAGACGAGCGATTCGCAGGCGATGCACGACCTCATCGATCCGCTCGTCGACGGCACTTGCCATGCCTCGTTCTCCGAGCCGGACAACGGTCTTGTCGAACTGGCACCGCATGGGATCACGAAGGCGAAGACGCTGTCGGATCTATGCGACCACCTCGGAGTGGCGCGGGCGCAGGTGATGGCGTTCGGGGATATGCCCAACGACATCGAGATGCTGTCGTGGGCCGGGCACGGGGTCGCCATGGGCAATGCGCTGGGGTCGGTCAAGGCGATCGCCGCGGCGGTAACGGAGGCCGTCGACGACGATGGCGTCGCCCGCTACCTCGACGCCGTCCTCGACGCCCGCCCCAACTAGTCCTAATTGCTACGTGACGGCGGCCCAGCAACCTCGCGCGAGGTTGCTGGGCCGCCGTCAGGTAGTAATCAGGGGCGGGTGTTGGTGGTGCCCTCTGCCTCGAGGAGCGCTGAGTCGAGGCTGAAGTAGTCGACGAGGGCGGTCGCCAGTCCGTCGTCGTCGACCGAGTCGGTGACCACGCTCGCGAGCACCTTGAGTTCGTCCTTCGACTGCCCCATGACGATTCCGTGTTCGACCCATTCGATCATCTCGAGGTCGTTGAGTCCGTCTCCGGCCCCCACAGTGTGAGCGTGCTTGACCCCGAGTTCCTCGGCCACGATCTCCAGACCGCTGGCCTTCGAGACCCCGTCCGGGGCGATGTCGAGCCAGTTGCTCCAGCCCACCGAGTAGCTGACCTCATGCAGTCCGAGCGAGTCCACGGCGGCGGCGAACTCCTCGGCGGTGCCGTTGACCTCACGCATGACGATGCGGGTGGCCCGCTTGGTCAGCAGTTCATCGAAGTCGACGATGTCGAGGGTGTCGGATTCGGCGAGTTCGCCAACCGGGAACGCCCCGGACGCCCACCGGTGCAGGTCCGGATCCTCGACGAGGAACAGCGCCGTCGGCAACGCCGCGTGCATCTGCTCGAGCGCATCCTTCGGGTCGAAGGACACGACATGGTGCAGCTCCCACCCCAACGGCAGCTCCGGGTCGAGGCGGACGACGACGGATCCGTTCGAGCACACGACGAAGCCGTGCTTGAGGTCGAGCGCGTGGACGACCTCGAGCGCTCCCGGCAGGGCTCGGCCGGTGGAGACCACAAGGTGGTGGCCCTCCTCGGCGAGCCGATCGAGCACCTGCTTCACCGACTCCGACAGGGTCCCGTCGTAGCCGACGATCGTGCCGTCGACATCGAGTGCGATGAGGTGCGGGGTCAATGTGTCTCCCAACGTATGCGTGAATCTTCTTGTCGTTCTTCCCGGCGCCGAGGCGACCGAACCCGACCGAGTCCCGTCGAGTTCCGCCGCACGGTCAGTGCCCCGCGTCCCGGCACAGGCTCAGTAGCGCGGTCCTTCCGGTCCCTGTGCGGTCATCCCGCCGAGGTAGGGCCGCAGTGCCTCGGGCACCGTGACCGAGCCGTCCGCCTGCTGATGGTTCTCGAGGATCGGCACAAGCCAGCGGGTGTTGGCCATGGTTCCGTTGAGGGTGGCGACGGGGCGGGTCGATCCGTCGCGGCGTTCGCGGATCTGCAGGCGGCGGGCCTGGAACGTCGTGCAGTTCGACGTCGAGGTCAGCTCGCGGTAGGTGCCCTGAGTCGGCACCCAGGCTTCGCAGTCGAACTTGCGGGCGGCCGAATCACCGAGGTCGCCGGCAGCTGTATCGATGACCCGGTAGGGAAGCTCGCACAGTCCGAGCATCTTCTCCTGCAGCGACAGCATCCGCTCGTGTTCGGCTTCGGCGTCCTCGACCGGGACGTAGGCGAACATCTCGACCTTCTGGAACTGGTGGACGCGGATGATTCCGCGGGTGTCCTTGCCGTAGGAGCCGGCCTCGCGGCGGTAGCAGGAGGAGATGCCGGCGTAGCGCAGCGGACCGTCGGAGAGATCGATGATCTCGTCCATGTGGTAGCCGGCCAAGGGCACCTCGGAGGTGCCGACGAGGAACAGGTCGTCGGCTTCGAGACGGTACACCTCATCGGCGTGCTCACCGAGGAACCCGGTGCCGCGCATGACTTCGGGACGCACCAGGGTCGGGGTGATGGTCGGGCTGAACCCGGCCTCCTCGGCGACGTCGCGGGCGAGGTTGAGCAGAGCCATCTCGAGCTTCGCGCCGAAACCGGTGAGGTAGTGGAAACGCGAGCCGGAGACCTTCGTTCCCCGCTGAGTGTCGATTGCCTTCAGCTTCTCGCCGATCTCGAGATGATCGAGCGGTTCGAAGCCGTCCGGGGTGAAGTCGCGGGGTTCGCCCACGGTCTTGAGCGTCACGAAGTTCTCTTCGCCGCCGGCAGGGATCCCCTCGATGATGAGGTTCGGAACCTTCGACACGAGCTGGTCGAAGGCGAAAGTGGCTTCTTCGGATTCCGCGGACAGCGACTTCACGGCCTCGGACTTCGCCTTGCCCTCCGCGATGAGTGCCGGCTTGTCCTCCTTCGGCGCCTTCGCGATCTGGGAGGAGAACGATTTCTGATCCGCACGTGCGTCTTCGAATGCGGTGATGGCCGCACGACGAGCGGAATCGGCGGCGATGACCTCGTCGATGAGCTCGACGGATGCCCCGCGAGCCTCCTGCGATGCCTTGAACAGGGCCGGGTTGTCTCTGAGAAGCGCTAGATCGATCACCCTCTCAGCTTAACGGGCCGGGCGTGTTTTCGACATTCGGCACTCAGCCTGCACACGACCGGGGCACTGTAGATTTGGGACATGATCATCGAGTTGGACCCCCTGATGACCTGGGTCATCGTCATCGGTGCCCTCGCCGTGCTCGTGGCCGCGTTCCTCATCGGCCGCCGCAACGGCGTGCGACGCACGCTCAACACGATGAGACGCTACGCCCACCCGGCGAACCTCTCCGACGAGGCGGTCGATGATGCGGCCAGATACCGTGCCGCGCTCATCGTCAATCCCACGAAGACCGATGTGCGCAAATTGGCCGCCACCGCCGAGGCGATCTGCCGTTTCGAAGGATGGAACCCTCCGCTCGTGCTCGAGACCACCCCCGAGGATTCCGGCGAGGGGGCCACGGTCCGTGCCCTCGACGAGGGGGTCGACGTCGTCATCGCCGCCGGCGGGGACGGCACCATCCGCGCGGTCGCCTCGGCGCTGGCAGGAACCTCCACTCCGCTGGGGATCGTGCCGTTGGGGACCGGGAATCTGCTCGCCCGCAATATCGACCTCGTCCTCGACAAGACGGAATGGGCGCTGCGAATCGCCCTGTGGGGACGCAACCGGGAGATCGACGTGGGGAAGGCGAAGATCGCCCCCGACGGCGATACCCATGTCTTCACCGTGATGACCGGACTCGGCTTCGACGCCGCGGTCATGGCCGATACCAACGACGATCTCAAGGCCCGCCTCGGATGGCTCGCCTACGTCGAAGCGGGTTCACGAAAGCTCACCGGCAAACCCAGTCATGTCAAGGTCACGTTCGACGACGAATATCGGATCTCGGCCAGGGTGCGTTCGGTGCTCGGCGGCAATTGCGGCCGATTGCAGGGAGGCATCCAGCTGCTTCCCCAGGCCGTGATCGACGACGGCATGCTCGACGTGCTCATCGTCAGCCCGAAGAACCTCGGCCAGTGGGTCGGCGTGCTCGCATCGATCGCCGGCCGCCGAGCCTCACGCGGGCTGCACACGAACATTCGGAAGTGCCGAAAGGTCGTCATCGAAGCCGGTGACGAGGTCGATATCCAGATCGACGGGGACCCGCTGGGACAGTCGTCCTACCTGGAGATGGAGGTCGACCCCTCCGCCCTGACCGTCCGCGTCCCCACCGTCGAACAGCGCAAGCAGATCCGCGCCGAGGCGTGGCCGGTCTAGTTCGGAACCGCTGAATTCGCGCGGCCGACTCGTCCTTTCGCCGAGGCTGCACTGACGGTCATTCTTTTACCGACGAGTAGGTCACGAAACGGTTAAAGAAATTCACCTAAGTGTTACCGCTTTTAAACCTGAACAAAACGTACAGAAATAGTTTGGAAAACCCTCAGAACCTAGGATGAGTGCCGTATCACACCCCTCGCCACAGAGATTGAAGGCACTCCAATGAAGAAGATCATCCTCGCGCCGGCAGTCGCGCTCGCGTTCACCGGGCTTGTCGCGAGCCCGGTCGCCGCCGCGGAATCGACGTCTGCCCAGTCCGCCTCCACGCAGAAGGCCGAGCAGAAGAAGGCCGACGCCGAAAAGGCCGAAGCCAAGAAGAAGGAAGAGGCCAAGAAGGCCGCGGCTGAGAAGGCTGAAGCCGAGAAGAAGGCAGCTGCAGAGAAGGCGGCAGCCGAAAAGAAGGCCAAGGAAAAGGCCGAGGCTGCCAAGAAAGCCGCTGACAAGAAGAAGGCGGACGGGAAGAAGGCCGCCGAGGACAAAGCGGATAAGAAGGACGAGGCAAAGAAGCCTCCGAAGAAGGTCGATCCGAAGCCCGCTCCTGCCCCCAAGGACGAGGACAAGGACTCCAAGGACGACGACAAGTCCGAGGACAAGGCCAACCCGATCAACGCCTCGGTGCAGGTCACCTCGGGTGAAGTCACCGCCGAGGAGCTCCACGAGGACGGTGTGACCGTCAAGGTCACCGGCCTCGAGAAGGGCGACAAGGTCGCCGCCAAGTCCGGCCTGACCGGTCCGGCCGTCACCGCTCAGGGATCGACCGCAACGATGAAGCTGCGCTCCTCCAAGAGCGCCGAGTCCCTCACCTCCGGCCAGCAGAGCCTTGCCGTTCAGGTCGAGCGCAAGAATGCACAAAGCGTCACGGAGACAACTAGCTTCTCGTACGCCCCGTTTGCAGATGACGGGACCGCCCCGATCGACGCCAAACTCTCGGTGTCCCCAAACGAGATCACCGCAGAAGATCTCGCCGACGAGAGCAAGGGCGTCGACGTCACTGTTACCGGCCTTGAAAAGGACGACACAGTCACTGACAGCCTGACCGGCAAAGAGAAGACCGTGCAAGCCGATGGTGATTTCACCTTCAGCGTCTACTACAAAGGCGACCCCGCGGATCTCGAAAAGGGCCCCGTCGATTTCACCGTCACCATCGACCGTGAGGACGAGGAATCAAAGACCCTCAACGGCACCATCAACGTCGTCGCCGAAACCAGCGACGTCGACCCGACCGTCAAGGTTGATTCGAAGGAGATCTCTCTCGAAGACTTCAAGAAGGATGGGCTGAAGTTCAGCGGATCCGGGTTCACCCCGAACGGAACCGTCAGCGTCAAGGGCGAGGCCGTCTCAACGCAGCGTGCCGCCGCACCGCAGGCTGACGAACTGCGCGCTGACGAAAACGGTGATGTCGAAGGCGTTGTGACCGCTCCCGAATCTCTCGAAGCCGGCACCTACTCGCTGACTTTCATCGACGATGAGACCAGCACCGCCAGCAACTCCGTCGAGGTCACCGTCACCGACGAAGACGAGGACGCCGTCGATCCGATCGACGCCTCACTCAAGGTCGATCCCAAGGAAATCACGGCCGCGGATCTCGCCAACAAGGACAAGGGCGTGACAGTCACCGTCTCGGGCGTGAAGAAGGGCGACACGATCACTGACTCGCTCACCGGCAACAGCCAGACCGCAGAGGCTGACGGTGACTACAAACTCCACCTCTGGTACGAGGGCAACCCCGCGAACCTCGAGGTCGGCAAGGTTCCGTTCACCGTCACCATCGACCGCGAAGGCACCGAGTCGGAGACTCTCAACGGCAACATCAACGTTGTCGGTGAAGACGATGGTGAGACCGAGGCTCCCGCCGAGGCGACCTTCAAGGTCTCACCGAAGACGATCGAGGCGGCGGACTTCGCCAACGAGAAGAAGGGCGTCACCCTCGCCGTCGAGAACTGCGAGCCCGGCGCAGATGTCCACTTCGAGGTCAACCCGAAGGGCATCAACGTCACGGCCTATGAGAACACCGTCAAAGCTGACGACGAAGGCAATGCCTCGGTCAACGTCTTCGGCACCTCGTCGGATGTCTCCGCCTACGTCGGTGCGTACACCGCAACCGCAACTTGCGGCGACGACACCATGAAAGACTCCTTCACAGTTACCGAAGGCGCCAATGGCGGCGGATCTGACGGCGGGGACAACGGCAATGCCAGCAACGGCGGTGAAGATGACGGCAGCCAGCTGCCTCGCACCGGTGCCGACCTCGGTGGACTGACGACGGGAGCCCTGCTCCTCCTCGTCGGTGGTGCCGCGATCGCACTGACCGGCCGCAAGAACAAGTTCGGACAGACTCCGACGAGCTTCTGATCCGAGCCAGGCGGATGACCTGAATCGAGAGGGAGGGGCGGCTCAGCACACGCTGAGCCGCCCCTCCTTCTGTTCTGCAGTCTGTGACGAACCGGGTGTTCAGGGTGAATGAAGAATGAACTCTGCAACAGAGCCGACGTCAGTGCTGAACAAAACGACCACAACTATGTGTGTGGTGAATGTTGCATTACTGTTACATTCGTAATACTTCACACCCAGCTGTAATTTTCTAAGGAAATACATGAAGAAGCTCGCCCTCGCCCCCGCGGTGGCCATCGCCATCACCGGCCTGGCCGCATCCCCAGTCATCGCTGCTCCCGGTTCGGACAGCTACTCGCACACTGTCGTCAAGAACTCCGGCGACGCCCAGGAGAGCACTCCTTCGGAGTCGCCTGAGGCTGAGGCGCAGGCCATCGAAGCGAAGGTGACAACCTCCCCCAAGGAGATCACCGCCGAGGACCTCGCCAACAAGGACAAGGGAATCGTCGTCACGATCACCGGTCTTGAAGCCGGAGACAAGATCTCGGATTCGCTCACCGGCGAAGCCGGAACTGCTGAGGGCGATACCTTCGAATACAACATCTACTCGACTCAGCCCGCCGAAGACATCGAGAACGGCAAGGTCGACTTCTCCGTCACGATCACTCGCGATGGCGAGGAGCGCACCTATGACGGGCTGAGCTTCTCCGTCGTCGACGACACAGACGAGCCCGAGGCTCCCGAGGTCGACCCGAAGGTCTCGCTCAACGCCGACAAGTTCACGGAAAGCGAGTTCGCAGAGAACGGCGTCAAGGTCACCGGTGAGGGCTTCACCCCGAACAGCAAGGTCACCGTCGTCGGCGGCAACGCAACGTCGCCGTTCGCGACCAAAGAAGTCGAAGCCGACGACGAAGGAAAGATCTCCGCAACCCTGAAGTTTGAGGGCGACGAGGCGCTTCCGGCCGGCGACTACTCCGTCTGGGGCGTCGACCAGGAGTCGGAAACCAACTCCCCGGCTCAGGACTTCGTCATCACCGAAGACGAAACCGAAGAGCCCACCGCTCCGGTTGAAGAAGCCAAGCTGACCGTCTCCCCCGAGTCGATCACTCCTGCTGACTTCGTCAAGGAAGACAAGGGCGTCACCCTCGCCGTCGAGAACTGCGAGCCCGGTGAAGACGTCCGCTTCCTCGTCAACCCGAAGGGCGAGTCAAGCGTCACCGCCTTCGACAAGACCGTCCAGGCTGACGACGAAGGCAAGGCCAACGTCAACGTCTACGGCACCAGCGCCTCCAACGCATCGGCCTACGTCGGCGATTACGACGTCACCGTCACCTGCGGCGATGACGAGCTGACCGGTGACTTCTCGGTCGAGGAAGATCCGAACGCCGGCGGCGGCGATGAAGACGGCAACGGTGGAAACGACGATGGCGACAACGGAGATGCCGGCAACGGCGGCGACCTGCCCCGCACCGGTACCGAGCTGACCGGCCTCGTCGGCGGCGCCGGCCTCCTCCTCATCGGTGGAGTTGCAGTCGCCATGACCATGCGCCGCAAGAAGGTCGCCAAGGATCCCGCTGAGATCTGATGGCGACCGACTTGAGAACGTGCCGGCTCGACTGAGCCGGGCGTGAGTCGAAGAAGGGCGCGAACCCAGTTGGGTTCGCGCCCTTCTTCGTATCTCAGCGGCTAAACATCAGCGGCCAAACATCTGCCGCCGGGCAGAAGACTGCTCAATCCATGCGGTCGTACCTCGAGCGCAGGGCGAGGAAGACTCCGTAGAGGACCAGGCCCAAGCCCACCGCCAACAGCAGGTACGGCCCGAACGGCTGATCGCGCATGCCCTTGAGCGCACCGTCGATACCAGTGAACTCCTCCGGATCACCGGTCGCCGCAGACACCACGATGAGGATGCCCACCGACAGCAGCGTCGCACCTTTGCCCAGATACCCGACAACACCGGTGAACCCGACGAGGAAGCGGGTGAACGCGCTGCGCGGCCGACGAAGCTCATCTTTCCACTTCCGGCGCAGACCATTGATACAGAACACGATGCCGATGAGCGCAATCACGGCGCCGGCAGCCATGAGGATATACAGTCCGCCCGGGGCCTTCGCCACGGTCGTCGAGGCCTGTGAGCTCACTTTGCCCGAGTCCGATCCTCCGCCGAAGACGAACTGGGAGAAGGTCGCGGCAACCACCACATAGGCAATGGCAGAACCGACCGTCGAGAAGAAGTCGATCCACTGTTTCCTCCCCTGCTTCTCCTGCGGGTCGCGAGTTCCGGCACCGCGCAGCGACGACGCACCGAAGAACGCGTTGACCAAGCACCACAACGCCATCAGCGCACAGCCGAGGAAGCAGATCACGATCAGCACCAGGCCGAAGGGCTGTGAAGCGATCTGTCCGACCGCTCCGGCCTGGTCGGCTTCGCCGCCGCCCTGCCCCAGGCCGATCGTCACGGCCGTCGCACCGAGGATCGCGTGGACCAACCCATTGGCAATGAAGCCCGCGCGGGCCACACGCTCGAACCAGCGGCTGTCCGCGGCTTCCTGAGCCGCCGAATCGGCACTGTCGGCGACCTGTCGAACCTTCTCTTTCTCGTTCACAGAGTCAGTGTCGCACAACACGTGTACTTTTCTGCGCCGCAATGAACTGGATTCGTCGAGCAACGCGAAAAGGCGGAGTGCGCACCGAAAGTTCGGTTCGCACTCCGCCTCGACGCTGTTCTCAGCGTCCCAGTCGGGCCTCGTCAGGATCAGCCGCGTCGGTACCGGTTGTACAGCACCAGAGCTCCCGGCTCAGGGCGACCCTGTGGGCGTCGTCCCCTCGAGATCGAGACGACGTCTCCGCCCACGGTTCCGGCCGCGAAGACACGCGCATCGCGTTCCTGCGCCGACCGGCGTGCCCGAACCTCGTCCTCGAGCTCCTCGTTGCGGCTCTTGAGCGCATCGACCTGATTCTGCAGGTCGATGATCTTCTTGATCCCGACGAGGTTGACTCCCTCGTCCTGCGACAGCTGCTGGATCAGTCGCAGCTTGGCGATGTCCTTCCCGGAATAACGCCGGCCCCGGCCCGCAGTGCGTTCCGGAGAGACGAGACCCAGTCGGTCATACTGCCGCAGCGTCTGCGGGTGCATGCCCGCCAGATCCGCGGCCACCGAGATGACATACACCGCCGCACTCGATGAAATGTGCATTGTGATTCACCACCTCAGCTGGCCTTGGCTTTGTCCAGCAAGCCGGCGCGTGGGTCCTCACCTTCAGTGGCGGCCTTGAACGACTCGACCGCTTGCTTGGCTTCCTTGGACAGGTTCTTCGGCGCCACGATCTCGACTGTCGCAAGCAGATCGCCGGTGCCCTTCTTCGTCTTCACACCTTTGCCCCGCACGCGCAGGGTCCGTCCCGACGGTGTACCCGGCGCGACCTTGACCTTGACAGGCATTCCGCCCAGAGTCGGCACCTTGACCTCGGCGCCGAGGGCCGCCTCGTCGAAGCTGATCGGCAGATCCATCCGCAGGTTGTCACCATCGCGGGTGAAGACGGGGTGTGGACTCACGTGCACGGTGAGGATGACGTCACCGGGCTCGCCGCCGTTGGGGCTGGCCTTGCCCTTGCCGGCCAGGCGGATCTTCTGTCCGTCCTTGACCCCGATCGGGGTCCGCACGGTCAGCGGCTTCCCGCCGGGCATGTTCAGCTTCACCGAGGCGCCGTCGATGGCTTCGGTGAACGACAGGGTCGTGCTCGACTTGATGTCGCCGCCCTTGACCGGAGGCTGGTAGCCACCGTATCCGCCGCCACCGCCGAAACCTCCGCCGAATCCGCCGAGCAGATCCGCCAGGTCCGGGGGAACGTCTCCCCCACCGCCGTAGGTCGTGCGGGTCCGGGTGCGTCCGCCGCCTCCGAAGAGGTCGGAGAACACGTCGTCGAATCCGCCGCCGGCAGCCCCGCCGGGTCCACCGGAACCGGCGCTGAACCTGGCGCCGCCGCCCATGACGCGGACCTGATCGTACTGGGCCCGGGATTCCTTGTCGGAGAGCACCTGGTGGGCCTGGCCGATCTCCTTGAACTTCTCCTCGGCCTTCTCATCACCGGGGTTGGCGTCCGGGTGATACTTGCGCGCGAGCTTGCGATAGGCCTTCTTGATCTCGGCGTCGGAAGCATCCTTGGAGACGCCGAGGGTTTTGTAGAAGTCCTTGTCGAACCAATCATTCTGAGGTCCGGTATTCACCTGGCACCTCCTTTCCTTCCAATCAATCCTGTCATCAGGGTATTCACTTGTCCTCTCACAATCCGCATCCCCGGGGCGATGCCCCGAAGATCCGGACCGCCGCCGAGGCGGTTCCCCGGCCCCGTACGTCGGTGAACCGGCGTGCGGGGCGGGCGGCCGCCTCGGCGATCGTGGTCGTTGCTCAGTCCTCCGGCTGCTGGACACCGACGCGGGCGGCGCGGATGATGCGCTCCCCGATCCGGTAGCCCGGCTGCATGACCAGGAAGAGCGTCGGATTCTCGACCTCATCCGAAGGCTGCTGCATGAGCGCTTCGTGGATGTTCGGATCGAACTCGTCGCCGACCTCTCCGTACTGCTCGACGCCGAGCTTGTTCAGCGATTCGACCAGCTTGTTCACGTGGGTCTCGAAAGGCCCGGTGACATCGCCGTTGTCGCGAGCGAGCTTGACCTCGTCGAGCACGGGGATCAGGGCCTCGACGACCTTGATCGTGCCGCCGAGCGCCGCACGCTCACGTTCACGGTCGGCCCGCATCCGGTAGGCCGCATATTCGGCGTTGATGCGCTTGAGGTCGGCCAGGTACCCCGCTGCCTCCGAACCCGGTTCGGGCTCGGCCTCCGGCTCGATGTCCTCGAGACCCGAGGCATCGGACGGGATGTCCACACCGAGGTCGCTGGCATCGGCCGCGCCAGCCTGTTCGGCATTCGGGTCCGCGGTCGGCTCCTCGCCGGCCCCGGCCGAGGCCGACTGGGCGTCGGCCTCGGGACGGACCTCACCGGTGTTCGGATCGACCCGGCGCTTGTCACTGAAGGTGAAGCCTGGCTCCTCGGACGACTTGTCGTTGCCCTCGGCAGTCATTACTTCTTCTCCTCATCCTCATCGTCGACAACTTCGGCGTCGACGACATCGTCGTCTGCGCTCGCATCGGCTGCGCCTTCACCGGCAGCTTCGGCGCCTTCGGCACCGCCCTGCTGGCTGTAGATGGCTTCGCCGATCTTCTGCTGGTTCTCCACGAGCTTGTCGTAGGCGCTCTTCACGGCGTCGTCGTCTTCACCCTTGAGGGCTTCCTTGACGGCGTCGACATCGCCCTGCATCTCGGTCTTGAGCTCTTCCGGCAGCTTGTCGGCATTGTCGGTCAGCAGCTTCTCGGTCTGGTAGGCGAGGTTCTCCGCATTGTTGCGGACGTCGGCAGCCTCACGGCGCTTCTTGTCCTCTTCTGCGTGTTCCTCGGCCTCGCGGACCATGCGGTCGATGTCTTCCTTCGGCAGTGCCGAACCGCCGGTGATCGTCATCGACTGCTCGGTGCCGGTGCCCTTGTCGGTGGCCGACACATGGACGATGCCGTTGGCGTCGATGTCGAAGGCGACCTCGATCTGCGGCACACCGCGCGGAGCCGGAGCGATACCGGTCAGCTCGAAGGTGCCGAGGTTCTTGTTGTCGCGAGTGAACTCACGCTCACCCTGGAAGACCTGGATCGACACGGAGGGCTGGTTGTCCTCAGCGGTGGTGAAGGTCTCCGAACGCTTGGTCGGGATCGGGGTGTTGCGCTCGATGAGCTTGGTCATCACGCCGCCCTTAGTCTCGAGTCCGAGCGAGAGCGGGGTGACGTCGATGAGCAGGACGTCCTTGCGCTCACCCACGAGGACACCGGCCTGAACGGCGGCGCCGATGGCGACGACCTCATCGGGGTTGACGCCCTTGTTGGGCTCCTTGCCACCGGTGAGTTCGGTGACGACGGCGGAGACGCCGGGCATACGGGTCGAACCGCCCACGAGGACGACGTGGTCGATGTCGCTGACGGAGACACCGGCGTCCTTCATGACTGCGTGGAACGGAGCCTTGGTGCGCTCGAGGAGGTCCTTGGTCAGGTCCTCGAACTTCGCACGGGTGAGGGTCTCATCCAGGTGGATAGGTCCGTTCTCGCTCATCGACAGGTACTGCAGCGAGATGTTCGTGCTGGTGGCCGAGGACAGTTCCTTCTTGGCCTGCTCAGCGGCTTCCTTGAGGCGCTGCAGAGCGGTGGCATCCTTGGTCAGGTCCACGCCGTAGTTGTTCTTGACCTGCTCGACCAGCCAGTCGACGATGCGCTGATCCCAGTCGTCACCACCGAGGCGGTTGTCACCGGAGGTCGCACGGACCTGAATGGTGGAGAAGTCGTCTTCGTCCTTGCCGACTTCCAGCAGGGAGACGTCGAAGGTACCGCCACCGAGGTCGAAGACGAGGATGAGCTCGTCTTCCTTGCCGCGCTCGAGACCGTAGGCCAGAGCGGCAGCAGTGGGTTCGTTGATGATGCGCGAGACGTTGAGGCCGGCGATTTCACCGGCGTCCTTGGTTGCCTGGCGCTCAGCATCGTTGAAGTATGCGGGAACGGTGATCACCGCGTCGGTGACCTTCTCCTGCAGGTACTCTTCGGCGTCGTGCTTGAGCTTCTGGAGGATGCGGGCCGAAACTTCGGGGGCCGTCATCTTCTTGCCGCCGATCTCGGTGGACCAGTCGGTGCCCATGTGGCGCTTGACCGATGCGACGGTGTTCTTGATGTTCGTGACGGCCTGGCGCTTGGCGATCTCACCGACGAGGGAGTCGCCGTTCTTGTTGACTGCGACGACGGACGGGGTCGTGCGACCGCCTTCCGCGTTTGCGATGACCTTCGGGTCGCCGCCCTCGAGGACGGTGACGACGGAGTTCGTGGTTCCGAGGTCGATACCGACTGCACGTGCCATAGTTTTCTCTCCTTACAGATCGTGAGTTCCTGCGACTCGAATGTGTGCGATCGGGCGGCTCCGGCTCTTGAGTCAGAACCACTCGACCGCACACATTGAGCCAACCGGACTCAAGTATTCTCTTCGAGGTTCCGACCGTCAAGTCGGCCTCATCAAAGTTGCGTACACTAGACTCAACTTTGCTGAGAATGGTTTTATTCCAGCGGGAGAGAAGTTCTTTTCAGACAGCTGCTGTAGGTTCTCGGATTTCGTGTCGGAATCTCAATTTCGCGTCGGAGGCGTGTCGGTGTTCCCAGTTTCATGTCGGCGCGAGGATGCTGGAAACATGACAACGGAGACGTTGCTGGACACGGAACTGATGTACCTCACCGAGGAGGGCACATCGGTAGCCACCACTGTGGGAGCTGTGGACAGCACCCGACTTTCGAAGGGACTACCGGTCCGGTCGCCCAGATCATACGCGCGTCAACGTCACTACCCCGGTTTGTTTTGGTCCGCGACCACAAACGACCATATACCGTTCGAAAGCCGGTTAGAACTCGATCGATTGTGGTTGGCGGACTTCGAGTGGAAACCAAACCATGGGTCAGGTCAGAGTCAAACAAACCTTCAGCATTCCCTTCGTTTGACCTGAACCTCGGTTCAGGGGTGAAGCTTGAGGCATGAGTGAACGAGATGAGCTGTTTGGGATTGCCGAAGTCTCGGCACGGATCGGTCTGGAACCGGACACGATACGATACTTCGAGCGCCAGAGGGTCATACCGTCTCCACGACGCGACAGTGCGGGACACCGTCAGTACACGACGGCCGACGTCGAGTTGATCCGCATGCTGGTTCATCTCCGTGAGACGGGGATGCCTCTGGCTGATATCGCGAAGTTCACGGGCGCAGACAACAAGGTGGCTGATCTGGCCGGACTTCGAGTGGAGTTACTGACAGCCCATCGCCGTCGCGTCCAGGATAGGCGTGAGGAGCTCGACCGAGCGCTCGATGTAATTACGCGGAAGATCATGGATTTCAGCGATCGAATCACCGGTTCGGTGAACCTTCTCGAGCGAACAGATTGCACGATTGCGTTCGACTTCCAGGGGGAGGGGCCTCTGTTGTTCCTGGTCGGTGCGCCGGCGGGGCGGGCTGGTTTCGCACCGCTAGCGCATGAGCTTTCCGACCGTTATACCGTCGTCACCCATGACCCACGTGGTGTCGGTGCCAGTCGTGCAGTCCTGGGGATGGCTGCACCCACGCCCGAGGTACTTGCCGAGGATCTTGCTGCGCTTGTTGACCGGCTCACCGGAGGACCCGCCCTATTCGTCGGAACCAGTGGCGGCGCCGTGACGCTGTTGGAACTGGCCAAGCAGTATTCTGAAATGGTTGGCCGGGCCGTGTTGCATGAGCCGCCGCTCGTGTCCCTCGTGGCTGATTCGAAGCTAGCGGACAGAGCTGCAGCGGTGTTTGAAGCCGCGGAGGCTGATCCCCAGCGGGCAGTGCAGGAGTTCTTTGATCTCAGTGGCGCTGCCCACCATACGGGACCAGATCAGACACCTCCCGCCCATATGTCGATGCCCGAGCTACCTGCCGAGGAACTCGAAAAGAATCGCTACTTTCTAGGGCAGATGGCCGGTCCATCAGTCTTTTACGTACCCGATATTGAGGCCATCCGACGTGTTGCGATTACGCTGTGTGCAGGCTCACTGAGCCATCATCAACTCGCGCGGCGGGCAACCCAAATACTCGCTGAACGTCTAGGACTGCCCCTAGTCGACATGCCAGGTAACCACCTCGGCGCAAGCTCAGAGCCGTCAGAATTCGCAAAAGACCTCAAGCGCCTGCTCGAACCCTGAGCACTACCCGCGGCCCTTCCTAGGCCGAACGGCCCAGGACCACGGCCCCGCTGGAGCTCTTGACCGTTGAGGCGGAATGCCCGCTCTCCCACGCGTTGAGGGGGCGCTTAATCGTTCCGGTGGTGGTCTTCTTAGCCCTGATATGTCCAAACGAGGGCGGCGCACGGAGCCGCAGCCCAGTTTCTCGTACAGCTAGGCGGTGGAGGCGGGGTCGAGGCCCCGCTCGTCGCGAATGAGCGTCATCGACCAGAACAAGGCTCGGCGATTCCTAGCGATTCTCTTCCACGACCACTCGACGACCTTATGGGCGTGTACGAGACGCCCCAGCACTCGCAGATAGCGGTGAAGCGCCCTGGGGTTCGCTCCAGGTCTTAGCAAGGGGAACGGGAGTATGTCCAAGGAGTTCAGTCAAGAGTTGCGATATCGCACCATGCGCATGGTCTACGAGTGCCCGGCCCCGCTCGCAGTCGAATCGTGCGCTCACCCCGCGGTTCGGTGTCGGCGGCGAGACGCTGCGAATCTGGTGCAACCGCTACGGGCCCACCGAACCTGCGGGTTGCCACGGATCAGCCCGTAACTTCTCCGAGATCAGTCATCAGTTAGCGCGGAGTGTGTCTCGTACACCTGCCTGCTTTCCTCGGTTGCGGGCGCGAACTGCAAGCAGTGCGCAGCCGATCACGGCGATGCCGCCGGTAACGGTCTGCCAGCCGATGTGCTCGCCCAGCAGCAGGCCTGCCCAGAGGATGTTCATCACCGGTTGAGTGAGCTGCACCTGGCTGACTTCTGCCATCGGTCCGATGGCGAGGCCACGATACCAGGCGAAGAACCCGAGGAACATGCTCACCACCGCGAGGTACGCGAACGCGCCCCACTCCACGAGGGTGCCCATGTGAGGCTGCTGCACCATGGCGATGCCGGTCAGTAGAATCATCAGCGGTGAGGCGAGCACAAGCGCCCACGAGATTGTCTGCCACGACCCCAAGCTGCGCGAGAGCAATCCGCCTTCCGCGTAGCCGACCGCGCAAACGACGACGGCGGCGAACAGTAGCAGGTCGGAGAAGTGCAGCCCGCCGAAACCGCCACCTTGGATCACGGCGAATACCACCGCAGCGACAGCACCAAACGCGGCGGCGACCCAGAACGAGCGTGCGGGTCGTTCCCCCGTGCGCAGCGCCGCAATCACCGCCGTCGCTGCGGGCAGCAGCGCGATCACCACAGCCCCGTGGCTCGCGCGCGCTGTCTCGAGGGCAAACGACGTCAGCAGCGGGAACCCGACCACCGCGCCGCCCGCGACCACCGCGACCTGTACCCACTGCCTCCCTCGCGGGAGTCTTTGCCGCGTCAATCCGAGGGCGAAGGCGGCAAGCACGGCCGCGATCACCGCACGGCCCGACCCGACGAACAGTGCCGACATGTGCCCGTTCTCCACCGCGACCCTGGTGAACGGCACGGTGAACGAGAATGCGGTCACGCCGAGCAGCCCCCACCACAGGCCGGAACGGGATACTGGTAGCAGTTTGACAGAATATACAATAGCGCTATTGTTGTGATTCATGATTAATAGTAGCAGTGACCGCATCGTGTCGGCACTTGGCGAGTGGCTCGCGGTCGCTCCTGCGGGCGCACAGCTTCCGTCGACGCGGCAGCTTGTCGCGCGATTCGAGGCCAGCCCGGTGACGGTGCAGAAGGCACTGCGCACCCTCATCGGTCAGGGGGTGATTGAGTCGCGGCCGGGCGTCGGCACGTTCGTGCGCAGGGTCCGGGAGGTCCGTCCGAACGACTACGGCTGGCAGACGGCAGCGCTCGGCTCCCCGCAGCACCGCATCCCGGCCTCGTCGGTGGCGCTGCGCACAACGCCGAACGATGTGATCGCCCTGCATTCGGGCTACCCCGACAGGGAGCTGCTGCCCGAACGTCTGGTACGGGCCGCGTTCGCTCGCGCTGCACGCAGCGAGGCGGCGGTGAGCCGCCCGCCCGCTGCAGGCCTGCCCGAGCTGCAATCCTGGTTCGCCGCTGAACTCGGCGCGATCACTCCCACGGATCTCACCGCCCCGGCCGCAAGGGATGTCGTAATCGTGCCGGGTAGCCAGAGTGGCCTCAGCACTCTCTTCCGCACCCTTGTCGGTGCGGGACGACCACTACTCATCGAGTCACCGAGCTACTGGGGGGCGATGCTCGCCGCCGCGCAGGTCGGCGTGCAACTCGTACCCATCCCGTCCGGGCCGCACGGCCCGAACCCCGACGACCTCGACCGCGCCTTCGCGCAGACCGGGGCACGCGCGTTCTACGCGCAACCGAACTTCGCCAACCCCACCGGCGGCCAGTGGTCGGCGAAACTGGGTGACGCGGTGCTCGGGATCGTGCGCGAGCGCGGCGCGTTCCTCATCGAGGACGACTGGGCGCACGACTTCGGCATCACTACCGATTCTGTCCCCATCGCCGCCCGTGACGACAGCGGTCACGTCGTCTACATCCGCTCACTCACCAAAAGTGTCTCTCCATCAGTCCGGGTCGCGGGCCTGATCGCGCGCGGCCCTGCCCGTGATCGCATCCTCGCGGACACGCAGGCCCAGGAGATGTACGTCAGCTCCGCCCTACAAGCCATCGCGGTCGATGTGGTCACGCAACCGGCTTGGCGCACGCACCTGCGCTCACTCAGGCAACAGCTCGCCACCCGCCGCGATCTCCTCGTCGACGCGCTCCACGAGCACGCTCCGGCGGCGTGCCTGGACGCCGTACCGTACGGCGGCCTGAACCTCTGGCTGCGACTGCCCGACGACACGAACCTGCTCCAGCTTGCCCGAGAATGCGAAGCTCGTGGGGTCATCATCGCAGCAGGCGACGATTGGTTTCCCGCCGAGCCAACCGGCCGCTATCTCCGTCTGAACTACTCCGGACCCAACCCCAGCGCGTTCCCCGAAGCCGCGCGAATCATCGGACAGGCCCTCGCAAACAGACAGTGAATCGTTTCGGTGAGGATAGCGCTCCCGACCTTGCCGGTCGCACCGAATACAGCGGCTCGCATGATCAGACGTGGTCTTTCGTGCTCGGTGGCGGGAGTTGACCGGCGACCATCGAGATGAGTGCGGCGGCAAAGCCGAGAAGTTGGAGTGGGGTCAAGGCTTCACCTGCGATCGCGGCGCCGAGCCCCGCCGCGACGAGCGGGGAAAGCAACCCGAGCAGGGCGGTTGCCGTCACGGGCAGACGCCGGATGCCGGCGAACCAGATGGTGTAGGTCAGCAGCGCCCCGATCAGCCCCAGCCAGGCGTACCCCAGCACGGCCTTACCGTCGATACCGGGCGGAATGCCGTCGATGAGCAGAGCCGGCAGCAGCAGGACAAGACCGGCCGCGGTGAGTTGCCACCCGGCCAGACCTACTGCGGAGACCCCTTCGGGGCGCCCCCACTTCTTCGTCAGCACAACTCCGATGCCCATCGACACGGCACCGCCCAAGCCCGGGAGGACACGAAGAGGTGATATCGCAGCGTTCCGGCCGAGGACGACGAGCGCAACGCCGATCATGCCGAGCACGCCCCACGTGACTCGCCAGAGCGAGAGCTTTTCGTGCAGGATCGCCACGGCGAGGAACGCGATCACGATGGGCTGTGCCGCACCCAGCGTGGCTGCTACTCCGCCTGGCAAATGCTGGGCTACGAGGAAGAGCAGCGGGAAGAATGCGGCCATGTTGAAGGTGCCGAGCACGAGGCTCTTCCACCACCACGAACCGAGCGGCAACTGCCTCGCGATCAAGAGCGCGAGCAGACCTGCGGGAAGCGAGCGCATCATCGCAGCGAAGAGAGGATGCCCTGCGGGCAGTAGGTGCGTGGTCACGATGTAGGTGGTGCCCCAGGCCATCGGGGTGAGCGCAGTCAGTATCGTCCACACGGCCTGGCTCGTGGATTCTGCCTGCACGCTTGGAGGCGTGCGCGGTGAGGTCGTGATGCTCATGGTTACATCGTCGGGTCCGGCATGCCCATGAGTCCAGGACATTGTTGTGATCCCAGTGATGAACAAGGATCATTGAAGTGTGGAGCTTCAGCAGATGCGGTATGTGGTCGCGGTGGCCGAGGATCGCAGCTTCACTCGCGCGGCAGAGCGGTGTCTCGTGGTGCAGTCCGCTCTGAGTCACCAGATCAAGGCGCTCGAACGCGAACTCGGGGTGAGGTTGTTCGCGCGCACCAGCCGCAGGGTTGAGACCACGGCCGCCGGCGAGGCATTCCTGGCACGAGCACGAGAGAGTCTCGATGCGGCTGAACGGGCGGTCTCCGAGGCGGCGGAGGCGGACGGGCAGATTCGAGGCAGTCTCACGATCGGTGTGATTCCGACGGTGACCACCATCGATATACCTACTGTACTGGGGCGTTTCCATCGCGCCCACCCTGCGGTGCGGATCAAGCTCCGAGGCGGCGGTAGCGATGAGTTCATCACCGCGATCAGCGAGGGCCGTATGGACGTCGCAGTGCTCGGGCTGCCCGACAGCGCACCCCGAAAGGCGTGAACGCGCGCGTTCTTGCCAGGGAGCGGCTCATCGTCGTCGTCGCCGCTGAACACTCACTGGCTCGGCGTCGCAGACTACGGTTGGAAGACTTGACCGATGAAGTGTTCGTGGACTTTCCCGAGGGAACACCCGGCCGAGTTCCCTCCGACCTCGCATTCCAGGCCGCTGGTGTCCATCGCGAGGTCGCCTTCGAAGCGATGAGCGCCGACCTTATCGTCGACCTGGTCAGGCAGGGCCTCGTGATCGCCCTGCTCTCACCAGCTGTCATCCCCGCCGGCAGCAACGACCTTCGAACGATCCCGGTGACAGCTGGCCCCACCCGTATCGAGTACCTCGCGTGGAGCAGCTTCAACTCCACCCCCGCAGCAAGAGCATTCCTCGAAAGCCTGCCGATGCCTCAACCGGGCGACGACACGTAGGTGCATTCGCAGGGAGCCGAATGTCAGTCCACCGGACCTCGCTTCAAAAACGCTTGACAAGGTCGACTGCTCCTTCGGGATTCTCGGTTTGCTGGACGAATCCTTCGCTCGTGTACAGATGGATGTTCTTCGTGCTTCGCGATCCGGTGCTGAGCTCTATCCGGTCGCAGGAGCTGGCGAGAGCATCCGTCGCGTGCCGGAGGAGCCAGCGCCCGATTCCCCGTCCGTAGAGATCGGGAACGACGGCGAGTCTGCCGATGCACCCTGTTCGCGATGCGCGTCGAGCGCGAACCATTCCGATGAGACGACCGTGGAGCCAGAGTCCGATCGTCTCCCAGTCGGTGAGCCAGGCCTGCACGTCGTCGAGGGTCTCGGTGAACGGAGTGAGGTCTAGTGTTTCGTTGCTCAACGCCTCGTCGACCCAGCAGCATCGCTGCAGAACCAGTACATGAGGTGCGTCGTTGGGAGTCAACGGGCGTGTATAGCTACCGGGCAGCGGCCCAACTCCGTTACCGGGCCGTGCAGCCTCCCGCATGGGCTTGAGCGCGTGAGCTAGTCTGATCAGCTCTTCCAGCAAGCTGTTCGCTGACGCGGTCAGCTGTGCGCCCGGGCGCACCCCGGTCGAATCGATCGTGTCTTTCAGGCGCAGGGCGACGGTCGAGCCGAGTGGGACGAGACGAAGTGTCGTTATCACCTGTTTCGCGTGCTGCACGGATCGGGTGCCTGCCGAGGTGTTGCCGTAACTCACGAACCCCATGGGCTTCCATGCCCATTCTTGGCTCAGGTAGTCGAGGGCGTTCTTGAGCGTCGCGGGCATGCCGTAGTTGTATTCCGGCGTGACCGCGATGAAGCCATCCGCCTCGTCGACGATCTTGCTCCACGCTTTGGTGTGCGGGTTTCGGTACGCGCCAACAGCAGGATGTTCCTCCTCGTCGAAGAACGGGAGGTCGAGATCGCGCAACGACACATGCTGAAGCTCGACGCCGAGTGCGTCGGCGTCGGGGGTGAGGGTTCGCAGGAGCCAGTCTGCAACCGCCGGGCCCATAGCTCCTGGCCTGGTGCTGCACGTGAGGATCACGACTCTAGGAGATTTCATTGACATGTAAACGAGCATAGATCGTAGAATGATTACATGTCAACGAAAAGGATGGGGTCCGCGGCGCCGTGGCTGAACGAGGATGAGGAAGTCGCCTGGCGCGCGTTTCGTCGCATGACGATCGCAGTGCAGGCCGGTGTGGTGCACGACCTTGCAGCGTCGGGTCTCTCGGAGCCCGACTACGAGGTGCTCAGCACCCTGGTCGAAGCGCCGGAGAGGACGAGCACACTGCATGCCCAGGCGCAGAAGATGGGGTGGTCGCGGAGCAGGCTCTCGCGTCACGCCGGCAGGATGGAAGCGCGAGAGCTGATTCGCCGTGATCCCGACCCGGCAGACGGTCGCGGCTGTCTGCTCGTACTCGCCCCCCTCGGTCTCGACGCCCTTCGTGGAGCGACTGCCGTGCACTTGGAATCCGTGTGCCGCCGCTTCACCGATCGGCTCGACGCGCGCGACCTCCTCGACATCGTGCGAATCTCTGGAAAACTCTCCCATGCTCCAGAGTCGGCTCTATGACACGTAGGCCGTGAGCAGTCTGTCAAGGGCCCGATGAGACTGCCGACGAGCCAGGTCGATGTCGTTCTGTTGGGCTGTCCACAGGGCTGCTTCGTTCATCGCGCCGGAGAGCTGCGCGGTCGACGCATCGAGGATGTCTTCTGCAACTCCTGCCTCACGTAGTGCCTCTCGCAGATGCGTCGCCGAATTCTCTGCGTCAAGTCGGCGCCATTCCTGCCAGCCGGTCACTGCTGGTGAATCGATGAGCAGGATGCGCATGGCGGCTCCGTTCGTGATCGCATCGAGGAATGCGTGCGACCCGGCCTTGAGCTGTTCGTGAGGCTGCGGGTCTGCATTCTCGGCTGCCGCGACGACAGCTCGTGCGACGTCGGCTTGGAGTCGGGCGGCGACTTCGCCGAACAGCGCGACCTTGTTCCGGTAGTGGTGGTAGACCGCCCCCCGTGTGACCCCGGCGTCCCGGGCGACGTCATCGACGGAGACTTCGCTGAAGCCTCGCGCTGATAAGAGTTCCTTCGCGGAATCGAGGATGCGTTGGGCTGTCTGGGCGGCGTCGGCTGCGGAGGCGCGGGGCATGGTCCTCTTCCTTTACGTACAGTGTGTATGTATACTGGCTTCGTTACATGCATATCGTACGTAAAGGAGTGCAATGTCCGTCACCAGCCTCTATCCCGTGCTCATGTCTCGCGATGTCGACGCCGCGGCGTCCTTCTACCGCGACTTCATCGGTTTTGAGACGACCTTTGAATCCGACTGGTATGTCAGCTTGCGCTTAGGCGAGTTCGAGCTGGCGATCTTGGCTCACGATCACTCCACGGTGCCGGCCGGATACCGTGAACTTCCCCGAGGAGTGATCGTCAACCTCGAAGTCAGCGACGTCGATGCCGTCCACAAGCAGCTGGCCGGCAGAACAGAGGTGAACGTGGTGTTACCGCTTCGCGACGAGGACTTCGGTCAGCGGCACTTCATCATTGCTGCCCCCGATGGTGTGCTGCTCGACATCATCCAGCCCGTGGCTCCCAGTGAGGACTACGCGAGCGCGTATATGCAGCCATAGAGGCTCCCGTTCGGCGAGACCCTGGATCCGTTCACCTCAGGTCTCGCCGAAGGGGAACGAAGATGGCGAGAATCGCCGCGATGACCGCGTATGCCACGAGGATCGCAGCGCCGAGCACAGGTGAGACCATCGTCGCAGGCGTCAGCGCTGTCTGGCTCGCGATCGCGCCGGTGAGGAAGTCGAAACTCGTCAGCGATGCCGTCGCGCCGCCCGGCAGGAACGGGTAGATCGCATTGACGCCAGGAACCATCATCAGGACGTACTCGACGAACAGGAAGTAGCCGAGCACGACGCCGATCGCGACGAAGGGTGAACGCGCCAACGCGCCGATCCCTACTCCAAGCAGCATGTAGGCGGCAGCGGCGAGGCTGAGCTGTATGAGTGCCGGTACCAGATTCACCACATTGACGCCCAGCGGTACACCGCGCATCCATGTTGCGACGATCAGGGCGAGGAAGGCCGACAGGGATGCGACCATTCCGTAGACAATGCCCAGCGCTGTGTACACGGCGAGCTTGGCTGTGAGTACTCGACCCCGACGAGGAACGACGAGGAACGTCGTGCCGATCGTGCGGTGTCGATACTCGTTTGTGATCGCGATGGTCCCGATCAGCGCGGGGACGAACAGAAGCACGGTTCCGATGCCGAGCACGAATCCAACGCCTTCGGGGGTGTCGATGTCCGGCATGGGAGGCTGGGCGTTCTGCGGTCCGGTGAGCGCAAGGAGAAGCGGCAATCCGCCACCACACGCGAGCGCAACCAGTGTCGACCGCAGTGCTACTCCGGTGCCGCTCAGTCGCGCGACTTCGCCATAGACGGCATTCATAGGAGGAGTCCTTTCTGCGTGAGGCGCAGGAAGGCTTCTTCGAGGGGAGCATCTTGCGCTACGAGTCGTTCGAGTGCGCCCGCCCAGACGGTGCGGCCTCGGTCGATGAGGATGACGTCGTCGATCGTGTGCTCAACCTCGTTGAGCACATGGCTGGAGAGCAGTACGGCGCGCCGTCAGCATCGGCGAACTCGCGCAGGAATGTGCGGAGCCAGGCGCTTCCGCTTGGGTCGAGACCGTTCGACGGCTCATCGAGCACGAGGATGTCCGGGTCGCCGAGCATCGCGGTGGCCAGCGCGAGGCGCTGGCGCATCCCGGTGGAGAAGGTGCCGATCCGACGATCGGCGTACGACTGCGCCCCCACGAGGGATAACACGGTGTCGACCCGCGACCGGTCCATTCCTCCGAGTGCCGCGTACGTGTGAAGGTGAGCGCGTGCCGTCATGCGTGGATGCGCTGAGGCAATGTCCAGGACCGCGCCCACGGTCTTTGCGGGCGCAGGCAGGTGGGCATACGGAAGGCCAGCAATGTGAGCCTCACCGCTGTCGGAGCGAACTAGGCCGAGTAGTGCGCGCATGAGCGTCGATTTCCCTGCCCCATTGGGCCCGAGGAACCCGACGACGCGCCCGTACTCGACCTTCAAGGTGACATCTTCGAGCGCAACGACTGCCCCGAACCGTTTTGAGAGCGCCTCTACCTCGATCGCAGCGTTCAAGAGTGCACGTCCGATCGGAGGTCTGCCGCGATCGACTCTGCAGCATCGGTGCTCAGGAGGACCTCGTCGAACCCGACGGCGGCCCGGTCGACGGCGATCCGCAGCAGCGGGTGACCGCGCTTCATCGAGACTAGGCGCCGCACTCCCGAAGGGTGTCTGAACGTGCCCAGCTTGCGGTAGCCAGAGATGACGAGACCGGATTTCATCCCGAGGATCTCGGAAGTCCATCCCGGCTCGCTCGTTACACCACGGATCGCCGCCCTCGGAATTGACAGCTTCGGCAAGCCCGTCATCGTCGCCTCCCAGCCGGGAAACTGCACGTGTACTCCCGTTTGGTCGTACGTGATGTTCGTCATCGTTCTCTCCTGGTCGCTAGAATAGAATCGTAACGAGAACATTATCATAATGATAACAGTGAGGAGTCAAGGTGCCGGACAAGACTGCTCTGGCAGAGGTCGTGCTGCACCCCGTGCGATTACGGATCATCCAGCAGCTGGGTGGTCGCAACCGCACGACGGCACAGTTGCGCGAGGCGCTCCCGGATATCCCGCAGGCCACGCTCTATCGACATGTAGCGGCCCTCCTCGATGCCGAGGTTGTCGCCGTGGTCAATGAGCGCAGATCTCGTGGCGCGATCGAGCGAACCTTGGCGCTAGGGGACCGGATGGCAGCGATTGACCACGCCGAGCTTTCTGCGATGAGCAGCGCGCAGCTAAACACAGCCTTCCTGACTTTCTTGGGAGACGTCACGGGTGACTTCGATCGTTTCCTCAGCGCGGGTTCTCCCGAAGCCCGTGAGTTGGTCGGTTTCGCGCGAACGCCCTTGTACGTGAACAGGGAGGATCTCGCCACGATCCAGTCCAGCCTCGCCGAGCTACTGGCCCCTTACCTGACGGAACGGGAGGACGGTCAGCAACGCGTCAACCTCGCCACGATCCTCCTTCCGGACCCGTGAACGCGTAAAGAGAACGACGGCAACGCAAAGGAGACAAGATGCCAACGACGAAGCACATCCTTGTGTACTCGGACTCGCTGACCTGGGGCATAGTCCCGACGACTCGGCAGCGACTTCCCTTCGAAGAGCGCTGGCCCGGAGTCCTGCACGCCGCGCTCAACGCGGGAAGGGACGGTCGCATCCGGCTTACGGAGGATTGTCTCAACGGGCGTCGCACCGCCTTCGACGACCCATACAAACCTGGGCGGAACGCCCTCAGCGGCATCCAACAGGTCATAGAAGCGCAATCCCCGCTCGACCTCGTGATTCTCCTACTCGGCACGAACGACTTCCAATCCATGCACCAGCACAAACCCTGGCACTCCGCGATGGGCATCGCAGCGCTCATCAACGCGATCAGGACAGCGCCGATCGAGCCCGGGATGCCTACCCCGCCGATTCTCGTCATCGCGCCCCCGCAGCTTGACAACCCTCGAGGACCGATCGGCCCGAAGTTCGCGGGCGGGGATATCGCCGCACAGGGTCTCGCGCAGGCAATTCGACAGGTCAGCGAAGACACCGACTGCGTCTTTTTCGACTCGAACACGATCACCACCAGCAGCAAGCACGACGGCGTGCATCTCGACGCCGACCAGCACCACGCCCTGGGTGTCGCACTCGCGCCGGTCGTCGCGGACCTGATGGTAGATCGCGATGCTGGCTGAAGCTCCACAGTCAAACAATGCGGGTCATCCGGCCCCTTCTGAGGCGATCAGAGCGTAGTTCCTTACTTTTACCTACTGGGCGCTGCCTAGTTGGTCACATGCAGGAAGACTGTCGGCTACTTTTGCTGAGATAGGACGGTGCGCTGCCCAGACCCTCTCTATATCAACTTGGCGTAGCGCATCTCGCATCGCTCGTAGCGCGTTATCCGAGTGTCGCAACGTTTTCTGGGTACCTAGTCGAAAGAGGTGCGAAAAATGGTCGTCGTCATTGCCTAGTCCCAAGTGCCTGCGCAGAGCTGTGGCTCGGGTGCGGTTAACGTTTGATTTGTCGGCCAGGTCATATTTTCCCATGTAGAACTTTATCTCCAAGTCGACTTCACGGATGCCGGCCGCTTCGGCTTCAGGGTCATTGGTCGTGTGTAGCGCAGTGCCCTATAGGTCTTTGTGCTCGTCGAGGAAAGCGACGATCACTTCCGTAGGCGGTCGAACTCCGCCTTGCCGAAGTACGCGGTCGCTGACCGGAGGATCTCGTTCGTCTTCTTCAGCCCCCGATTCTCAGCCTCCAGTTGCCGGATCCGAGCTGTGGAGTCGATCGGCGTCGTGGGCAGATCGTCATCTTAAGCGCGCTTGACCCACGTCTGTAGAGCTTCCTTGTGGACACCGGTCTGTTCAGCGATCCGAGCGATCGCGCCGTTGCGCATCGCAGGGTCTCGGCGAGCTTCCACCGCCAACCGTGTGGTACGCGCGTGGAGCTCGGTAGGATCCTTCGGGTTCGGTAAAAGGGCCGTCCTTCCGGATATCTGTCACACCCTCAATCAAACTAAGGACGGTTCAATCTGTGGCTACTCGTTTCCCTTTGTCAAAGACATTCTTGTCTCCAGTAGCGAGCAGCGCTGCTTCGAGGAGCATTTCGAAACAATGCTTAAGATGGATCAAGACTGTGGTCACTCTTCCATTGTTTTCCAGTGCGTTGAACGCTGTGACGCCAGTCCGCAGCGAGGAGATGGCTTTCGCCCTCAGTGTGCGAACGTCGTATGACTTTCATGGCATGATTACAGGTTAAATGAGATCGGATGCACTTCCACCGCCTGTGAGCCCTGATGTTGGCAGGCAGAGGTCAGACATTGAGATCGCTGACGAGCGTGGACCTAGTCAATCCAAGCTCCCTTGACAGTAGGCGGATCCTGCTCGTCGTCGAACACTCGTAGGTGATATGACTTTACCCGAGCGACTTGACCGCAAAGCGGGCGCTCACTCCTTTACGCAATGTTGCACCGCGATAGCTCATCTTTAGGCTTTCATCTACTCTGTGGTAGGTACTGGAAGAAAATGACAACTTAGTGAGACGAAAGTGGTCTCCTCAAGTTGTCATGTCCAAGGTCACCTCGGTGAGCTTCTGACAAGAGTAACGAGATCCTACAGCCGCTGCGGTATCGAGCAGGCCGAGAACATCATCGACAACAGCACCCCGATGCGACAGCACGACACGGCCCCAGGGCTCACCGTCACCGAGGCTGTCACCACGAAGGATGCGCTCGCGCAGTTCGCTCCAGCGCCTCCAATGTCGGTCGAAGGCGCGTCGCCTGACAAGCCTCTTCCGCTGCGCCTGATCGCGAAGCGCGGAATCTCGATCCGTATCAATGAAGACAATCATCGGTCGATATCCGAGAATTCCTGCAAGGCTCACAATGAGTCGGCGACTCCATCGGCGGGTGCCCGGATCATGGATGACCAGCGGTCCGCCGCCCCTGTTGAGCATGAGCGCAAGCACGCGGAGATGGGCGATCGTGTGGAGAATCGGTCGAACAAGCGCGTACGGCAACCACGGCACCCACTGACGCAGCTGACGTCGCACGCCCTCCGGGTCTGCCGACCGCACCCGAGGCGATCGGCCCCGTAATACTCTGAGCGCTTCGGTCTTGCCTGCCCCGGGAACCCCGGCGATGACAACGAGAGGAGTGACCGCAGCACTGCCCGATGGGCCGCTTTCGCGCCCTTTGAAATTCCGGTCGAGTTCCTTAACGAACCCGTCGTCGCCTCTCGCAGCGGCTGCTGATCCCATGGTGGCCTCTCCGAGTCAGATGATGAGAGTCAGCATAGAGGCGATTTCTTCGCCGTCACTGCGAAATCTCTCGGAGATTCACTCGCCGAGGTGGCCCTCCAGATCATCGAGGATCTGACCGGCCCCGGTCGGGCCGAGTCCAAGGAACCAGACATCGTCATTGACGCGGATGGCCTTGCTGTCCTGGACCGCGTCGAGACCCTTCCATTGGCTCGACTCGAGTGCCTTCTTCTCCCCGGTCGCCTCCGGATCGCCATAGCTGGTGTAGAAGACATAGTCGCCGGCCGCCTGGTCGAGGTTCTCCGGAGAGATCTCGACGGCGAGCTCGTCGACGTCCTGATTCTTCGGGCGCTTGAACCCGGCATCGTGGAGGATGACTCCGATGAGCGACTGATTCGCGTACAGGCGGAGGCGATCAGGCATGAAGCGCACGAGCGAGATCGTCGGGTCGCCGTCGACGGAGTCCTTGAGCTCTCCAGCCTCGCGAGCGTACTCCTCAAGCTCCTTCGTCGTCTCGTCTTCCATGCCCATCGCCTCACCCACGAGGCGGAAGTTCTCCTTCCACGGGAAACCGGGACGGATCGAGAACACCGTCGGAGCAATGGAGTCGAGTTCGTCATAGCGTTTGTCGGCGCGCAGCTGGCTACCGAGGATGAGGTCAGGTTCGAGTGAGGCGATCTTCTCGAGATCAAGCTCCTGAATCGTGCCGACCGTCTCGACTCCCTTGACCTGGTCTTCGAGATAGCTCGGCACCGGGCTGGCGCCTTCGGTCGTCACCATGCCGACGGGTGTGATGCCCAGCGACAGGACATCGTCGAGCTCTCCCGTGTCGAGGACGACGACGCGCTCGGGCTTCTTCTCGATCTCCGTCGTGCCATTCGCATGCTTGACCGTCCGCGGGAAGACCCCAGCCTCGGCATCGCTGCCGAGCTTCGCAGTCTCCTCATCAGCAGTGCCGAAGGCCTCGCCTCCTGTCGCAACATCTTTGTTTCCGGCGTCCCCGTCGGCGCCCTTGTCACCCTCGGCGGCACAGCCGACAGCGAACAGGGCAATGGTCAGAGCTGAGGCGGCCACAGCAACCGCCCGATTCTTCAGAGTCGATTTCACGAAGATGAGCCTACCCTAAGTGGATACTTCGCTCGACACGCCGCACCTTCCGCTGAATCGCACCACGAATGCAGTTTCCCGGGTCTACTTAGGTTAGGCTCATCTTCGCAAGCGAACATTCTCGAAAGGTTCCCTATGTCCCGCGTCAAACCCGGCAGCACACGCGTATTTGCCGCAGTCACCCTCGCCACCGCTCTCAGCCTCAGCGCCTGCGGCGGGTCCGGCTCTTCCGACTCCGGCGATGGCGACACCGCCGCCGACGGTCAATGGCCCCTGACGATCACGGACGACGCCGGCCACGAAGTGACCATCGACGAAGCTCCCGAATCGATCGTCTCCACCTCGGTGACTCTCACCGGCAGCCTCCTCGCCGTCGACGCACCGGTCACCGCCTCCGGGGCCACCATGCCCAATTCCCCCGTTGCCGACGATCAAGGCTTCTTCACGCAGTGGAGCGACGTCGCGAAGGAGAAGGACGTCAAAGCCCTCTACCAGGGCGACCCCGATGTCGAGGCCGTGCTCGCCGAGGAACCCGACCTCATCGTGGTCTCGAAGACCGGCCAGGACTCGGCGAACGCCATCTACGATCAGCTCAACGACATCGCCCCGACCGTCGTCATCGACTACGGGGACAAGGACTGGCAGGAGGTCACTGCCAAGCTCGGTGAGATCACCGGCCACGAGGATGAGGCGAAGAAGGTCAACGACGAATTCGGTTCCCGCGCCGAGGAGGTGAAGTCCGCCATCGACGCCCCGAAGCAGCCGGTCACCGGCATGATCTTCAACGAGAAGGCCAAGGGCGGAGGATCCGGGGCCAGCGCGAACATCTGGACCCCGGAATCCGCTCAAGGCAAGCTCCTCCAGGAGGTCGGCTTCGAACTCGCCGAGGTCCCCGAAGGCACAGCCGGCCAAGGAGAAATGGGCAAACGCGCCGATATCGTCGAAGTCACCGGTGAGAACCTGTCGAAGGCCGCCACCGGCGAATCCGTGTTCCTGTTCAACGCGAACGAGAAGACAGCCGCGTCATATGCGAAGAACTCGCTGGTCGAGAGCACACCGGCGGTGAAGAACGATGCCGTCTACCCGATGGGCCTCGACTCATTCCGCCTCGATTACTACTCCGCCACGAACGTCCTCGACCGCATCGAGGACGAATTCGGCAAGTGATCACCTGAACCCGAAACGGACGGCCGGCAACGAAGATTCTTCTCGCTGCCGGCCGTCCGTTCTCTGCCTACGGAGCCCCGTCTTGGCGGCCCCGGCGGGGCCGCCTCGGCGATCTGATCGACCTCCGCGGGGCCGCCTCGGCGAATCAGCCCTTGGCCGGGCGGGAGCTGATGATCTCCGCGCGCTCGTCGCGGTTGAATTGACGCAGCTGGGTCACATGGGACGGGTTGAGCTCGGAGACATCGGCGACCTGGAGCAGGCGCATGGTGCGCTCGACCTGCTCGCCGAGGATCGCGATCGTCCGGTCCACTCCGGCCCGACCGCCGGCCATGAGGCCGAAGAGGTAGGCGCGGCCGATGAGCGTGAAGTCCGCGCCCAGCGCCAACGACGCGACGATGTCGGCGCCGTTGCGGATTCCGGTGTCGATGATGATCTCCACGTCCTTGCCGATCTCGCGAGCCACCTCGGGGAGGAGTTCGAAGGGCACGGGCGCGCGATCGAGCTGGCGCCCGCCGTGGTTGGACAGGACGATCGAATCGACGCCGAGGTCGGCGAGCTTTTTCGCATCCTCGAGCGTCTGCACGCCCTTGACGGAGAATTTGCCGGGCCACATGGCGCGGATCTCGGCGAGGTCATCGAAGTTGATGGAGGGGTCCATCGCCGAATCGAGGAGCTCGCCGACGGTGCCGCCGGTCTCCGACAGGGACGCGAACTCGAGCTTCGGGGTGGTCAGGAAGTCCCACCACCACCAGGGACGAGGGATGGCGTTGAGGATCGTCTGCGGGGTCAGCTGCGGTGGAATCGAGAAGCCGTTGCGGGTATCGCGCAGTCGGGCACCGGCGACGGGGGCGTCGACGGTGAAGAAGAGAGTGTCGAACCCGGCGTTCTTCGCCCGCTCGACGAGGCCGTAGGAGATGTCGCGCTGCTTCATCACATAGAGCTGGAACCAATTTCGCCCATGCGGGTTGGTCTTCTTCACGTCCTCGATCGACGTCGTGCCCAACGTCGAGAGCGTGAACGGGATGCCGGCAGCTCCGGCGGCTCCGGCGCCGGCGGTCTCACCCTCGGTCTGCATGAGTCGGGTGAAGCCGGTCGGCGCGATGCCGAAGGGCATGGCCGAGCTGCCACCCATGATCTGGGTCGAGGTGTCGACGTTCGTGACGTCCTTGAGGATCGAGGGGTGGAACTCGATATCGCGGAAGGACTGGACCGAGCGCTCCATCGAGATCTCACCCTCGGCGGCCCCGTCCGTGTAGTCGAACGCCGCGGCCGGGGTCCGGCGCTTCGCGATCTTGCGCAGGTCCTCGATCGTCAGCGCATTCTCCAAGCGACGCTTCTTCGGGTCGAGTTCGAACTTCTTGAACTTCATCAGCTCGAAGATCTCGGCCGGCTGAGGAATCTGCCTCTTGACCATGTTTTTCGCTCCTTTGATTAGGCGGTGGTTGAGAAGTGGGTGGTGGCTGGTGCGGGTGGTCCGATCGGCAAGACGGCGCCGCGCGGATTCAGGAGCCGGGGACCATCCAGGACAGCACCGTCGACTGGAGTCCGACGAGCAGACACATGGCGACGAGCATGCCCAGGGACCAGCCGATGACGCGGCGGAGGATCGAGGCCTCCTTGCCGAGCAGACCGACGGCGGTGGCCGCGATGGTGAGGTTCTGCGGGCTGACCATCTTGCCGAGGACGCCGCCGGAGCTGTTGGCGCCGACGAGCAGCAGCGGGTTGAGCCCGGCCTCGTGTGCGGCGGTCTGCTGCAGGGTCGCGAACAGTGCGTTCGCCGAGGTGTCCGAACCGGTCACAGCAGTGCCCAGCCAGCCGAGGATCGGCGAGAGGAAGGCGAAGAAGGCTCCGGTGCCGGCGATCCAGGTTCCGATGGTGATCGTCTGGCCCGAGAGGTTCATGACATAGGCCAGCGCGAGAACGGAGCCGACGGTGAGGATCGAGAACTTCATCTTCACGACGTTGACGATGAAGACATCGAAGGCGTCCTTCGCCGACATCTTGTACACGATCGCGACGATGATGCCGGAGATGAGCAGCAGGGTGCCAGGGGAAGACAGCCATTGGAAGTTGTAGACCGTGCTCGTCGAGACTTCGCCGGCGGCGTTGAGGATGTTCCCATCCAGTCCGGGCCAGGGGATCTTCACATCGGTCGAGGCCAGCCAGTTGTTGATTACCGGCACGAGTTTGGCCACGGAGAAGATGACGATGACGAGCAGATAGGGAAAGAGCGCGAGGAAGACTCGGGACCCGGTCAGCGGCGCGGTCTCCTTCTTCACATCGGTGGCAACGGCAGCAGAGGCACCGCCGGCATCGGGAGCATCGGCGCCTTCGTGTTCGCGCTCATCGGCCATGCGGTCGAGTGCGTCCTGACCGCCCTTCGGCTTCCAGAAGCGCAGCATGATGACGACGGCTGCGAGGCCGACGAGGGAGGCGATGATGTCGGTGAGTTCGACGGAGAGGAACGTGGCGGAGACCCACTGGGCGAGGCCGAAGGCGATGCCCACGACGAGGGCCAGCGGCCAGATCTGCTTCAGCCCGCGACGCCCGTCGACGAGCAGGACGAGGAAGAGCGGCACGACCGCGGCGAGGAACGGGGTCTGGTGACCGACCATGGCGCCGATGTCCTGGTAGTCGATTCCCGTCAGAGTGCCGGCGGTGATGATCGGGATGGCGATGGCGCCGAAGGCCACGGGCGCGGTGTTGGCAACGAGGACGACGACGGCCGCTCGCATAGCGGTGAAGCCGACGGCGACGAGCATGACACCGGTGATCGCCACCGGGGCACCGAATCCGGCGAGCGCTTCGAGGAGGCCGCCGAAGCAGAAGGCGACGATGATGGCCTGGATGCGCGGGTCATCGGAGATGACGTTGATGACCAACCGCAGGTCCTCGAAGTGCCCCGAGCGCACGGTGAGTTCGTAGAGCCAGATCGCCGTGATGACGATCCACATGATCGGAAACAGTCCGAAGGCGAACCCCTGTGTCGCCGAGAGCGCGGCGAGTCCGACCGGCATTCCGTAGGCGGCGATCGCGACGAGGAGAGCGACACCGACGGCGGTCAGTCCGGCCCAGTGGGCCTTCCATTTGAGCGCGCCGAGGGTGACGAAGATCGTCAGCAGCGGCAGGATCGCCAGCAGGGACGACCACAGCAGGCTGTCGGCCACCGGTGCGATTTCAGGTGTGTACATGGTTTCTCCAAATCGGCCGGGCCTGCCCACATCGGGTCCGTTCCCCTGTGAACGCGCTCCGAACTCGAACGATCAGAATTTTCAGTATGGCCTTTATGAGGTCAGACCATTAATCTGAGCATAGGACGAGGGTGTGATCTGCGTCAAATGTTTTCCGGCAGCGGTTCCGGTCACACCCCACGAGCAGGACGACGAGCAATGAGAGGCATGACATGATGGCGCGGTGGAGACGACCATGAATGATGATGCGAATGGGGTCCGCCCGGATCAGGCAGACAGCACCGAGGCGGCTGCGGGCCCCGACTGGAAACCCGTGAACCGTGCGAGCACCTATGAGCTCGTCATCGACGCCATCGAAGAGCAGATCATGACCGGCTCACTGGGCGTCGGAGATCCTCTGCCTGCCGAACGCGACCTGGCGACGAAGCTCGGCGTCAGTCGCGCCAGTGTGCGCGAAGCGCTGCGCGTGCTCGACAGCCTCGGCGTCGTTCGGTCATCTGGCGGGTCCGGCCGCGGTGCCGGCACGTTCATCGCCGCCATGCCCTCGGCCGCGCTCACTCGTTTCCTCCGCCTTCATGTTGCGCTCACGAACTTCAGCATCGATGACGTGACGGAGACGCGCATCCAGCTCGAACGCTCGAGCGCGATCCTCGCGGCGACCCGAGCCGATAAGGACGCACTGGCAGAGGTGAATGCGCAGCTGGCGATGATGGACACTCCCGGGATCAGCCTGGAGACCTTCAACGACGCGGACACCGCGTTCCACGTCGCCATCGCTCAGGCGGCTGGAAATCAGCTGTTCTCCGACCTCACCGGGGCCATCCGCACCTCTCTGCGGAAGTCGATCTTCTCCTCATTCAGCCGCGTCGACGACCAGCAGGCGCTGATGGCGAAGCTGCAAGCCCAACACCACGGGATCATGGACGCCATCACCGCCGGTCGCGCCGAGGAGGCTGCGGCCCTGACCGAAGAGCACATCCGCTTCGCCGCCTCACGCTTACCCGGCCTCTCCGACACCTAACCCACCCCAATTGCTACCTGACGGCGGCCCAGCAACCTCGCGCGAGGTTGCTGGGCCGCCGTCAGGTAGTAATTAAGGGGTTTACTGGTCGTCGGAACGTTGGGCCACCTCGGCGGTTTCCGCTTCGATCCGCGCTTGGTTCTCGGCCCGTTTCTTGGCGCGCTTCTCCTCCTTATGTGCCGCCCGGACCTCTTTGCGCCGTTCGACGAGGAGGTAGAGGGCGGGGACGAGGACGAGCGTGAGCACCGTCGACGAGGTGAGCCCGCCGATGACGACGATCGCCAGGGGCTGCGAGATGAACGCTCCCCCACCGGTCAGCCCCAGCGACATCGGCACGAGGGCGAAGATCGTCGCGGCCGCGGTCATGAGGATCGGGCGCAGGCGCAGTCGGGTGCCGTGGACGATCGCGTCCATGAGGTCGAGTCCGTCCTCCCGCAGCTTGTTGATGAGGTCGATGAGCACGATCGCGTTCGTCACGACGATGCCGATGAGCATGAGCAGACCGATGAGTGAGGGAATGCCCAAGGGTGTGCCGGTCGCCAGCAGGAGCAGCACGGCTCCGGTCGCTGCGAACGGAATCGACACCAGCAGGATGAGCGGCTGGACGAAGCTGCGGAACGTCGCGATCATCACGAGGAACACGAGCACGATCGCCACGGCCATCGCCATACCAAGCTGACCGAAGGATTCCGCCTGCTCCTGGCTGGCACCGCCGACGTCGAAACTGACTCCGTCGGGCAGATCCATGGTCTCGGTCAGATCGGTGGCCGCAGCGGTGACCGTTTCGAGCTGACCGCTGGACGGAGTTGCGAACACGGTGACCTTCCGGTCTCCGTCGGCACGGTCGATCGTCGCCGGGGTCTCGGTCTTCTTCACCTCCGCGATCTCGTCGACGGTGATCGGTTCGCCCTTGATGTCGGGGATGGCGGCCTGCTCATCGGCAAGCGCTTCTTCCTCCTCCTGGCTCTGCTCCTGTTCACGCTGGCCGTCGACGAGGTCGTCGATGGCGTCGTTGGCTTCCTTCAGTCCCTTCTCTGCTTGTTCGACGCCTTCGCGGGCCTGTTCCACCTGGTCGGCAGCCATGTCGCCCGGGCTCGGAGCCGGCGGCGGATTCTCGGCATCGCGCAGGGCCTTGCGGGCCTGTTCGAGCTGGTCGGCCGCGTTGTCACGAGCTTCACGGGCAGACTCAAGCTGCTCGGCCGATTCGTCAGCGGCCTTGCGCTTGGCCTCCTCGGCGCGGGCATCGGTCTTCTCCTCGACCCGATCGGTCGCATCCTCCTGGGCGTTCTGCGTCTGCACCTCGGTGACGGGCAGTTCGAGAGCACGGATCTCGTCCGGGGTCGCATCCGGATGAGTCGGAGCGAGAGTGATGACGCGCTCCTGGCCATTGAGGGTGATGGTGCCGGCCTCGACACCGTGGAGTGCGGCGGCGATGGCCTGCCCGACCTCAGCCTGGCTGAATCCGTAGTCGGCGGCTTTCTCCCTATCGACGTCGACCTCGATGACCGGCTGATCGGCGGCGAGGTCGTTGCGGGCGGACTGTACGCCGTCGGTGTCCGCCATCTTCTTCGTCACCTCGTCGGCAGCCTTTCGCAGCGCACCCAGGTCGGTGCCCGAAAGGGTGACCTCGACGTCCTCGCTGACGGAGCCGCCAGCGTCCTGGACGTCGATCTCGCCCGCGTCCTTCCCGAGGTCGTCGAGTTGGGTGCGGAGGCGGTTCGTCGCGACCTCGGCCTCGGAGTCTTCGGCCAGGGTGACGTTGAACTGGTTCTCTGCTCCGGATTCCGGGCCGTTGACCGTCGTCGAGTAGGTGTCGACGTCCGGATCATCGCCAAGCACGGCTTCCACGCGCTTCGCGGCCTTGTCACCGGCTTCGAGCGAAGCGCCGGCGGGGAGGGTCTGCGTGATGTACACGGAGTTCTGCCCGGCCGATCCGAGCAGGTCCGTCTTGAGGAAGGTCGCGCACATCATCGTGACAACGAAGATGACGACGGAGAAGGCGATGGTCCTCCAGGGGTGGTGCAGGGCCGAGATGATCGCCGGCAGGCTGCGCTGCTGGAGGCGATCGACTCGGCCGGAGGCCTCACCGTTTCCGGGTGCGGGAGCGACGACGGGTTCGACGGTCGCGTCCGGCAGCGGGTCCTTGCCCTTGGCCGCGCGTTTAGCGTTTTTCTTCTCGATCGCCTTCTGGCGGCGTTCGGCACGGGCCACCGAGCGGCGGTGCTGCTTGGCCGCCCACAGCTCATAGCTGCGGTCGGTGGCGGCTTGCCGTTTGGGCGAGAGCGGTTTGGGGCTGCGGCGCAGGACCCAATAGCTGAACACGGGGACGATCGTCAGCGCCACGACGAGGGAGGCCAGCAGTGCCAAGGACACGGTGCCGGAGAAGGGCCGGAACAGCTGTCCGGCGATGCCGTCGACGAACGCGATGGGCAGGAACACGGCGACGGTGGTCAGGGTCGAGGCGGTAATGGCACCGGCGACCTGCTTGACGCTGGCGACGATGTCTTCGACCGTCAGGTCGCTCGTGCCCTGGCGTCTCCGGATGTTCTCGATGACGACGATGGAGTCGTCGACGACGCGGCCGACGGCGATCGTCAGGGCGCCCAAAGTGAGGATGTTCAGCGTGTAGTCGCCGACCATGAGGCCGATCATCGCGATGAGCAGCGACATCGGGATCGAGATCGCGGCGACGATGGTCGAACGGAACGAGCCGAGGAAGGCGAGGATGACGAAGATCGCGAAGATCAGGCCGAGTCCGCCTTCGACGGAGAGGTCGTGGATAGATTTCTCGATCTCCGGAGCCTGATCGAAGATCGTCGAGAATTCCGTGTCCTCGCCGAGCTTCGGACCGACCTTGTCGAGGGTGTCGGCGACCTTGTGGGAGACGTCGACGACATTGGCGTCCTGGTCTTTGGTCACCGACACGGTCACGGAATCCCTGCCGTCGGCACGGGACAGGGAGGTCTTCTCGACCGAGTCGAGGTCGACGTCGGCAACCTCACCCAGCAGTACGGTGCCGTCCGCGGTGCGCAGTGGCGTCTTCTTGATCTGCTCGACGGCGTCGACCTCAGTGCCGACCTCGACGGCCATCGACGTGTCGCCCCGTGAGCTCTGGCCAGCGGGAACGACAGTGCCGGCGGCTTCGAGCTCATCGGGCACGGAGGATTCGACGACGTTCTTCTCCGCCACGTCCTCGGGGCGGAAGGTGATGGAGACTCGCTGCTCGTCCTGGCCGGTGACCTCGACGTTCGAGACTCCGTCGAGAGCGCGGAGTTCGGGGACGAGGTCAGTCTCAAGACGGTCACCGAGGGTGGCGGAGTCTCCACCGGAGACGGCGAACATCGTCACCGGGACCTCATCCATCTGATACGACAGCACCTCGGCTTCCGCATCGGCGGGCAGGTCGGACTTCACTCCGTCGACGGCCGAGCGGACGGCGTCGGTCATCTCTTCGGAGTCCTTGCCGAAGGGCCAAGTCACCTCGGCGGTCATCATCCCCGACGAGGTGGAGGTGGTCACCGATTCGAGCTCTCCGACCCCGTCGAGCGCAGTTTCGAGGGGCTTGGTCACAGTCTCCTCGATGACCTCCGGAGAAGCGCCGGGGACGGTGGCCTGCACCGAAGTGCCGGGCAGGTCGACCGAGGGCATCGTCTCCTGGTTGAGTGAGGTGGTCGCGACGATGCCGAAGACGGCGATCACGAGGGTGAGCAATCCGACGATGAGGCGGTTCTTCAGACTCATCCGGGTGATCAGGTGCACGGGGTTCCTCCGGGTTCGGGGGTGTGAGCGGGGCGCTCCAGTCAGTCTTCCAAGCGGATCGCCTCAGCGGATCGCCCAAAAGTAGGCAACGGTGTCCCCCAAAAGGATGAATTCTCACTGCTGTTCCCGGCAGGTCGATCACGGCCGTTCGGTGGGGCACGTTCCGACCCTAGAAGCGGTCACAGGTGCCCGGCACGGGAGTTGTCCCCCAGACCACCCTCAGGAAACACGGAAAAAACCGGAGGATCCCCTCCTCTTACTACCTGACGGCGGCCCAGCAACCTGGCGCGAGGTTGCTGGGCCGCCGTCAGGTAGCAATTAGGTGTGGAGGCGGACGTGGTGGAGGAGGCGTTCGGAACGGTCACTGCCTGATGCCGCGACATCCAGGCCTCCGGCGGCGTCGCTGTTGAGGGCGGCGGTCAGAGTGGCTTCGGCCGCCTCGGTGTCGAAGTCCTCTCCGATGGCGACGAGGACGCTGTCGGCATCCGGCCGATCACCATTCCCCGCGCTTAAGGACGGCGTCTTCGGGACAGGTCGGGCCGCCTCCGCGACGTAGACGTTCGGACCCACAGCCTGCACACCGAAGCTGCGCCTGCGAGATCCCACAGCCGCGAGCACGGTGCCCTTCACGCGGTACACCCCGGGCGGGAGGTCTTCGACGAAATCCATCACCGCATCCGGATCGACAGGGCCGCTGCCGGTGACGGTCACGGACTGGGCGTGGCGGTGTGGCATGGATTCCGCATCGACCTCGTCGTCACCGATCTCGTCGACCGCCGCCTCGGCGTAGGCCTGACGCAGCAGTTCCCGGATCGGCAACTCAGGTTGGATCGGGTCATCACCGGCGTCGGAGCCGCCTCGGCGAAGGTCCTGCTCACCTTCGCCCGGATCGAATATGAGTGTGGGGTCGAGGCGGGCGTGGTGGGTGCCGATGACGATGACGCGCGGATTGCGTTCGTGGACGCGGGCGCGCACGGCCTCGACCGTGGTCCCACGGTCGGCCACCGGCACCTGGTCGAGCTTGTTGACCAGCACCAATGTCGTCGCGGCGAAACGCAGGGGCGGCAGGCTCGAGGTATCGATGGTGTCGAAGTACATGGTGGCGTCGACGACGTCGATGACCCCGCCGAGGTGGAATCGGTGGTGGCCCATGCGCGTGATCATGCGGGCCAGGGTCAGGGGCTCGGCGAATCCGCTGGCCTCGACGATGATTGCGTCGAGGCGCAGCTTGGGGTTCGTCATCGCCACGAGCGCGTCTTCGAGCTCGGAGTCATCGGTCAGGCAGCACACGCATCCGCCCGAGATCGACAGCGGTTCGTCGACCTGGCCGACGACGAGTCCGGCGTCGATGTTGAGGTCGCCGAAGTCGTTGACGATGACGCCGATGCGGGCGTCAGGGTGGCGCAGGAGGTGGTTGAGCAGGCTCGTCTTTCCGGCACCGAGGTAGCCGGTGAGCAGGATGACCGGGATCGCCGGTCTGCGGGTGGGGCCGCTCATTGCGCCTCCTCGGTGGTCGTGCTCGCTTTTCGTGCTCGGTGGCTCGACAGCGCGGGTTCCGCTGTGCGCGCGGGCCCCGTTCTCGGTACGGGGTCAATCGTAGAGATGCGGGTGAACCGCCCGTTAATGGTAACGTGTTTCATTATTTCTCTCGCATATGCGCGTTCATGCATATGCCCCTGTGACGTCGACGATGAGTTCGACAGAGACTATAAGGGAGGACTCCCATGGCAGCTCCGCAGAAGAAGACGCGTAGCACCGCACAGAAGGCACTCATCCGCTCTGCCCTTGAGACCGAGACCCGCTTCGTCTCCGCCAAACAGCTCCACCGCCGCCTCGAAGACGAAGGGGCCAGCGTCGGCCTCGCCACCGTCTACCGGCAGCTCAATGCGCTTGCACGCGGCGGCGATGCCGATACGATCACCATCGCCGAGACCCAGCTCTTCCGCGCCTGCGCGCAGACCGAGCACCATCACCATCTCGTCTGCGAGCGCTGCGGCACCGCCGTTGAGATCGACCCGCCGAGTGAGGACTGGATGCGTCAGATTGCGGCATCGAACGGCTTCGAGATCACACACCACGTCTTCGAGATCTTCGGCCTGTGCGCCGAATGTCGGGCGTCCGGCTGAGCGCAGCCGGAGCACCGCCCCGGCGTCAGACTAAGACCGCTGGCGTCATCCGCGGTGCGCGGAGTCCCATGCGGGGAACTCGTCGTGATACTCGAGCCAGGCCATCGGACCCGCCAGAAGCTCAGCATCGGTGAGGACGGCGCGGTCGAGCGCTTCACACAGCCCCGCCTCGTCGAGGTCGAAGCCGATGAAGGCGAGATCCTGACCGAGCGCCAACAGCTCTGCACCGGGCAGCGGATCAGCGGTCAGCGGTGAGAACGTCAGCAGCGTGCCTGCATGATCCCAATGCGCGGTCACATAGGGTCGGGAGGCAAGCTTCGCGAAGCCGGCCGAACGGACGATTCGCCCCCAGCAGCCTTCGCCGAGAGCCGCACTCAGCACTGCCTGCAGTCGCTGCGGGTGGAAGGGTCGCGCTTGCTCGAAACGGCAGGCGCGGACACCTCCCGACCGAGCCGGGGGCCGAAACTCCGAGTTGAGTATCGCCGTCCACCCCGCGGCGGGAGGTCGGTGCCCGAACTGCCAGCACACCGGCTCATGCACCGCGCCGTCGCGCAGGAGAAAGCGCTCGGCCTCCGGTGCCAGGTGCGCGATCAGCCCGATGGCCGCCTCGGCCCCGGCCGAGTCGGCTGCATCGGGCGCCAGCAGAGCAAGTGTCGAGGCGAATTCGATCTGCGCAACCAGGGCTCCGGCGCGCGCTTCCGAATCGAGATCGCTGCGCAGGCAGGCAAGGTCGAGCACGCAGACGAGGTCGGTGAGCACGGCTCGCGCGTCGGGAGCACTCAGAGCTCCGATGATCTCCGCACAATCCGCGTCCTCCCCGTATTCGAGGACGAACCCGTGCACCCCGGATGTCATTCCGACCAGATCGACGAGGCGGTCGATCGCCTCGATGCCCTGTTCCGTCTGCTCCGCGGGCACGAAGACAAAACCGCGATCCCTGGCCAGACCCATCGCATAGCGCCTGCGCTCAGCCGCGCAGAGTCCGACGACGGCGATCGCTTCGATTCCGTCGACGATGAGACTCCGGCCGCGTTCGTCTGATCCCTGCATTCGCTTCCCTTCGCTGGAGAACATAGTATTATCTCTAATGATACTCATTCTCACTAAGGAGTCGCATCCATGAAGGTTCGTCGTTCGCTGCGTTCGCTGAAGTCACTGCCCGGTTCGCAGGTGGTCCGCCGCCGCGGCCGCGTCTACGTCATCAACAAGAAGAATCCTCGATTCAAGGCCCGTCAGGGCTGAGCCGGGTTCGAATCGCTTCGAGCTCGGCTGCAGTGTCGAAGTCGCTCACTACCTCCGGGTCCACAGCGACCGCGACCGGCTCGAGTCCCGCGAAGAGCAGCTTCACCGCCCCATCCGTCGGGTCGCCGATCTCCGTGAGACGGGCACGCAGCAGCCGAGTCGGCCAGGCCGCGCAGAGGAACTGCGTCTTTCCCCGATCGTCGGCGCCCGTGGCCGGACGTCCGGTGGCACGACACGCAGAGATGAGCTCACCGAGGTGGCCCGCCGTGATCAGCGGCATGTCCCCGGCCAGGACAAGGGTGACATCGGCCGTCTCGGCCGGAAAGTCCGCCTCAGTCGGCATTGCCGCAACCGCGGCTGCGATCCCGGCCAAAGGGCCCGCGAACTCGGGTTCTTCCCGCACGACGCGGACGCCTTTCTGCTCCGCCGCCGAGAGTCCGTCTGCGGGTCCGGCCACCCACACCTCGGCGTCGGCTGCCGCACCGCGGATGCTCTGGAGGATCCGGGAGATCGTCGACCGTCCGTCGACCTCGACGCCGGGTTTGTGAATACCGTCGAAGCGTCGCGAGCGACCGCCGGTGAGAATGATCGCGTTGACCGTCATGCCTCGATCGTACAGACCGCGAATACCGCACTCAGCACCTCGAGGACAACGAAATCCGCAGCCCGTCCTCGGCGAATCGGCGCTACTCTGGGCAGGAACACACCCACATCGCGCACGCACCGTCGAGTGCCCGGAGGAAGATCATGTCGAAGTTCGATGTCGTCGAAGCGTCCATCGCCGATCTGCGAGCCGCCCTCGAGAACGGCCGCACCACCTCGGTGGAGCTCGTCGAGGCCTATCAGGACCGGATCGCCGCGTTCGACGGCCCCGACACCGACACGAAACTCAACTCCGTGATCGTGAAGAACCCGCAAGCCCTCACCGAGGCGGCCGCCTCCGACGAACGACGCGCGGCCGGTGAGACGCTCGGCCCCCTCGACGGGATTCCGTACACCGCGAAGGACAGCTATATGGTCGCGGGCCTCACCGTGGCCTCCGGATCCCCGGCCTTCGCCGATCTCGTGGCACAGAAAGATGCATTCACGATCGAACGGCTGCGCGCCGGCGGCGCCATCTGCTTGGGTCTGACGAACATGCCGCCGATGGCCAACGGCGGCATGCAGCGCGGGCTTTATGGTCGCGCCGAAAGCCCGTACAACGCGGATTGGCTGACCAGCGCCTTCGCCTCCGGTTCCTCGAACGGATCGGGCACGGCCACGACGGCGAGCTTCGCAGCCTTCGGGCTCGGCGAGGAGACCTGGTCCTCGGGCCGAGCCCCAGCGTCACACAATGCGCTCATCGCCTACACCCCCTCGCGCGGGGTCATCAGCGTCCGCGGAAACTGGCCGCTCGTGCCGACCATGGACGTCGTCGTCCCCCACACTCGCACGATGGCCGACCTGGCCGAGGTCCTCGACGTCATCGTCGCCGACGACGAGCAGACTCGCGGGGACTTCTGGCGCGTCCAGCCGTGGGTGGATATCCCGAAGGCGAGCTCGGTGCGCCCGGATTCCTATGCCGCACTGCTGCCGGAATCGGTCGCGGCGGCTGGGTCGGTGTTGGCCGGCAAACGCCTCGGCGTGCCACGGATGTACATCAACGCCGATGACGAGGCCGGGACGAACCCGGACGGCGGTATCGGCGGGCCCACGGGACAACGCGTCGAGACGCGCGCCTCGGTGATCGAGGCCTGGCAGGCGGCGCGAGCCGACCTCGAATCCGCAGGCGCCGAGGTCGTCGAGACCGACTTCCCGGTCGTGAGCAATTACGAGGGCGACCGGCCCGGTGCGCCGACGATCGCGACGCGGGGTTTCGTCACCGCCGACTACCTCGACCGGGAGATCAACGACCTCTCGTCGTGGGGGTGGGATGACTTCCTCGCCGCGAACGGCGACCCCAAACTGAACACCCTCGCCGAGGTGGACGGAGCCTTGATCTTCCCCCACCCACCCGGTGCGCTGCCGGATCGCTACGTCGGGTTCGACGATGACATCGCAACCTACCCGGAGCAGGTGCGCACGAATCGCTACGCCTCGGTCACGGAGATCCCGGAGCTCGAGTCCGGTGTGCGCGGGCTCGAGGAGACCCGCCGGGTCGACCTCGAGGAATGGATGGATGAGCGGGGCCTCGATGCGGTGATCTTCCCGGCGATGGCCGATGTGGGACCGGCCGATATGGATGTCAATGAGGCTTCGGCCGAACTCGGTTGGCGCAACGGCACATGGGTGGCCAACGGCAACCTCGTGCCCAGGCATCTGGGCATTCCCTCGGTGACGGTGCCGATGGGCACCATGTCCGATACCGGGATTCCCGTGGGCCTGACGATCGCCGGACGAGGCTGGGACGATTCTGCGCTCATCGAGATCGCAGCGGCGTTCGAGGCGACCGGCGACCGTCGCCAGGTGCCGCCGCGGACTCCGCGGCTGTAGATCGTCAGCGCCCGGAGGCGAGTTCGCGCTTTCGCCTGGAGGCGTCACGCAGCTGCATCCATCCGGCGAGGATGAACCAGATGAGGAACGGGTAGGACGCGGCTCTCTCGACGATCCCGACGGGCAGGTTCCAGGTCTCGGATGCGGCCAAGATCAGTGCTCCGGCGAGGCCGAAAGCGCCCAGTCCGAGCGTGAGCCCGCCGAATTCGACGGGACCGATCCAGCGCTTCTCGGGCCAGCGAGTCAAGGCGACGCCCGCGGCGAGCAGACCGAGATTCTGGATTCCGGATCCGCCGAAACCGAAGACAGCATGCAGAGTCGGGTCGATATCGGCGGGGACCATCCCGGTTCCGGCCAACAGCATTCCGCCGGCGGCGAGCAGGAAGGATCCGCACCTGCCCCAGCGACTCGGGGCGATCCAGTCGTGCCAGATGAAGGCGATGATCGCGAGCATCGATCCGGCGATGATGGAAACACCGTTGACGAAGGGATGGGCCGGTGAGCAGACCTCGATCGGGGTTCCGACGTCTCCCCAGTCCCCGCATCCGGTCATCCCCAGATGGCTGATGGGTTGCTGAGTGAACGAATAGCCGCCTTCGGACATCAGTGCCGCGGGAATCTCGATGAGGATCGTGGCCATGCCGGCAAGCACGGCGAGAAGTGCCCATACCCGCTCGGGTTTGGGCGAAACGCGGATGGCGCCCGAACCGGCCACCTCTGCTCCTCCGTACGGCGACATCGGATGTTGTTCACGCTATCACTGCGCCTGCCTGAAACCTTCTGGTGAACCAGTCCGACCCCTGGCGTGTCGAGGCACAACAGTGGAAAAGTATTGACCATGGTCGATTACACGGTTCTCGCCGAACGCGCTTTCACCCTTCTGCAGGGACATCACCAGGACGAACCTCTCGTGCTACCGACTGTCTGGGATGCCTGGTCGGCTCGTGCGATGGTCGACGTCGGTTTCAACGCTCTGAGCATCGGGTCGCACCCGCTCGCCGATTCGCTCGGCCACGGCGACGGTGAGCAGATGACGCTCGAGCAAGCGCTCGAGGGGATCTCACGGATCACCTCGGCGGTGGATGTTCCGGTCACCGCGGATCTCGAATCCGGCTACGACACCCCCGCTCCCGAGCTCATCGCCGGTCTCCTCGAGGCCGGAGCGGTCGGTGTGAATATCGAGGACACGGTGCACAGTCGCGGCAGCATGCGCAGCCCCGAGGAGCATGCCGAATACATCTGGAGTCTGCGCCAAGCGGCCGAGGCTCAAAGGGTCCACGTCGTCATCAACGCCCGCACCGACGTGTTCAAATATCCCGGCGACTTCGAAGACCCCACCGCCGAGGTGGTACGACGTCTGCGTCTGTGCACCGACGCCGGCGCGGACTCCGTCTACCCCGTCCGTCTGCCCGATGTGGGCACACTCAAGTCGATCCTCGCGCAGATCACTCTGCCGCTCAATGTCACCGCGCACCCGATCAAGGGCGCGGTGCCCGAAGAACTCGACCTCTCACAGCTCGCTGAGCTCGGGGTCGGGCGCGTGACCTTCGGTCCGCTTCTGCAGGCGGCGCTGACCGACTGCTTCGCGGATTTCACGCGCGCTTGGCAGTAGGGTCATCCCGCTGCCGTCGGCACCATTCACTGCAACTCACCTCCACCAATCACAAGAGGAGACGCATTGCCTGCCAACCCCCGCGAAGGCCAGCCGATCTGGATCGACTATGTCTGCCAGGACTTCGAGGCCGCCCAGAACTTCTACAATCAGCTCTTCGGCTGGGAATTCACCGACATGGGTGAGGACTTCGGCCACTACAACATGATCACGAAGGACGGAGGCAACGTCGGCGGCGCCATGCGAGCCATGAACATGGACGGCACCCCGAGCCCGGAGATGCCCACAGCCTGGTCGACCTACCTGCACACTGGGGACATCGCCGGAGTCCACCAGGCAGCGTTGGGTGCCGGTGCTGCGGACGTCGTCGGACCCATGCCCGTCGGCCCGCTCGGCCAGATGGCCGTCGTCGTCGATCCGACTGGTTCGCCCATCGGCATGTGGCAGCCCGGCGAGTTCTCCGGCTTCGATACTCCGCTCTCACCGGGAACTCCCGTGTGGTTCGAGCTCATGACGACGAACTACCAGGCAGCGAATGATTTCTATGCCAAGGTCTTCTCATTCGACATCACTCCGATGGAGGGCTTCCCGTACTCGACGCACGGCGACGGCGACGATGCCGTGGCCGGAATCTGCGATGCCAGCGAGTGGGCACAGAATTCCTTTTGGCGCACCTACTTCAACGTCGACGACGCCGATGCTGCGGCAGCGAAGGTGACCGAGCTCGGCGGCAAGGTGCTCGCCGGTCCGGAAGACTCCCCATACGGTCGCATCGTCACGGTCACCGATCCGGAAGGCGCGACGTTCCAGCTGCAGCAGAATCTGTGACCGTCAGCCTCGCCGAGGCGGCCCGGTTCTGTTCCGGTCGACTGCCCCTTCGGCAGTCGCTGATCCGGCTGTGACTGACACCGACCGTTTTGCACCGCTGCGGCGGCGATTCCTCAGCCTGGGGCTCGGGGAGATCGTCGCCGCAGCGGTCTTCGCTGTCATTCCGACACGGCTCGCTTTCGTCACGGCCGATCGAACCGAAGCAGCGCTATGGGCAGCACTGTCCCCGCTGCTCTTCATCCTCGTCCAGGCCGGAATCTACTGGCTGATCGCTCGGCATCATCTGCCGGCCCCGATTCCAAGACCGGTGGCTCGAATCTATCGGTTTCTGCGAGTCATCAACCCGCTGGTGCTTCTCGCCTCACTCATCGGCATCGTCGTCGCTTGGCCCGGCGTTTCGCTCAGCGCGGTTCTCATCATCGTCATCTGGCTGTTTGCGGTCGCCGAATACATCAACTATTTCCATGTCCGGCTCTCCTACCCGTGGTCGAAGTGGACAGTGAAGGTCGGACGCCGGTCAACTCCGCGCCTGGTCAGAGACCTGCAGAGGAGTTAGAGGTACCGCTGCAAGTCATCCAGCACGCTTGATGGTGAGCTTTGAAATCATGCGGTCGCTGAATAAGTCTCAGAATGAACATCGCGACAGTCTCTGTATTTATGGCATCTTCATTAGCCGACGTTTAAGCTCGAAACCAACGAGCCGACGGCCGAGAGTGTCGCACGACTGGAAATCAAAGAGGGCGGATCCATTTGGACATCAGCACGGAACTGAACGGCAGGATCGAATACATAGTAATTCCAGCGATTCAGAAGCTGCTTACTGATGCCGAATTCGAACAACTTACTATCGAATCTGAGGGGTCTAGGCTCGATCGATTCGTAGCGTCTATTCAGGCATGCGGAGAGACTCTCAGCGTCATCGTTTCAGATTCCTATATGCACGAAAGCATGGATGAGGCGCGAGATCGATTCTTCGAAGATCTTCGAGATGAAATATCGGAGACCGAATTCGGCTGGGGTCAGCTCCGGGACGGCTCGTCGAATTGACCTCAGGCCCGGAGTGCAAGGGCAAACGGCAGCACCGAGGTGGCTCCCGCCTTGCGCAGCAATCGTGCGCAGACCGTCATCGTCCACCGCGAGACGACCTCGTCGTCGACCAGCAGCACTGACTTCCCGGCCACTGCCTCCTCGATCTCCGGAGGAACAACGAAGGCCTCATAGAGGTCTTTGACGCGGAAAGCACTGTTGACATCAGGGGTGCCGTGATCGCCTACCTGGAGCAGTTCCCCGCCGTCCACAAGTCGGCCGGCCGCGGCGAGATTCGCGGCCAGAGACCGCACCGTCACAGGACGGCGATTGCTCGGGATCGATACGACCACCTCGGGCCGTGTTTTCCAATCCCACTGTGCCAGGACTTCAAGACACCACTTGCCGATCTGACCGGGCACCTCTGCATCGGGAGCATCAGGGGCGAGAAACGAGCGCAGACTCTGCCCCTGTCCGAGGTCGGAGAGGCGGGCGATGGCACGTCCCTCCTCGGCGAGCTCTTCAGCCGAGATCCGACCTTTGAGAGGGACACCGATATTGGCGAGTCCGCTGGGCCAGGTGCTGCGCGGCTCGATCGGCAGGCCGATCTTGTGCAGGTTCCCGGCCGCGACTTGGCGCTGTTCGTCGGAGATCTCGGCAGAGAACCACACTCCCGCACAGTTGTCGCAGCGCCCACACGGCTGCGGGTCGGGATCGTCGAGCTGACGGATGAGGAACTCCATCCGGCACTGCTCTGTCGCCTCATAATCGAGCATAGCCTGGGCCTCTTCGGCTCGGACGGCCGCGACCTTCTCATAGCGTTCCCGGTCATACGTCCAGCCCAACCCGGTCGAGACGTACCCGCCTTTGACCTTCGACACCGCGTCTTCGACTTCGAGGGTCTTGAGCAGCAGGTTGAGACGGGAGCGTTTGGTTCCGACCAAAGTTTCCAAGCGGGCCACGGACAGGGGGCCGTCCGCCTCGGCGAGGGCTGCGAGCACGGCGTTCGCATCGTCCTGATTGGGCATCGACGCAGTCGCAAAGTACTCCCAGATCTGTTCGTCTTCCGCTCCGGGCAACAGCAGGACATCGGCGGAGTCTGTGGCGCGGCCGGCTCGGCCGACCTGCTGGTAGTAAGCCACGGCTGAGGAGGGCGCGCCGATGTGGATGACGAATCCGAGGTCCGGTTTGTCGAATCCCATGCCCAACGCCGAGGTGGCCACCAGCGCCTTGATCCGATTGTCCTTGAGCTGCTGCTCGAGTTCCGCGCGTTCTTCGGCATCGGTCCGGCCCGTATAGGCGCGGACCTCGTGGCCTTGTTCGCGCAGCATTCGGGTGATGTCCTCGGCAGCGGAGACGGTGAGCGTGTAGACGATGCCGGACCCGGTGAAGTCGTTCAGGTGCGAGGCCAGCCAGGCGATGCGGGCACTCGCGTCGAGTCCGGGCAGGACGCCGAGGCGCAGGGAATCACGGGCGAGTTCACCGCGGACGACGGTGGTGTCGTCGCCGAGCTGTTCGGCGACGTCGGTGACGACGCGGGAGTTCGCTGTCGCCGTCGTCGCGAGGACCGGGGTGTCACGTGGCAGTTCGGACAGAATCCGGCCGATGCGGCGGTAGTCGGGGCGGAAATCGTGGCCCCAATCGGAGATGCAGTGGGCTTCGTCGACGACGATGAGTCCGAGGAAGGCCAGCAGCTGTGGCAGCACTTCGTCGCGGAACTGCGGATTGTTCAGCCGTTCCGGAGAGACGAGAAGGACGTCGAGACTGCCGGCCTTGAGGTCCTCGAGCACGGAATCCCATTCGGTGACGTTCGAGGAGTTGAGACTGGCGGCACGGACTCCGGCACGTTCGGCCGCGGCGATCTGGTCGCGCATGAGCGCCAGCAGCGGGGAGATGATGAGACTCGGCCCGGTGCCTGAGGCCCGGAGCATCCGAGTGGCCACGAAGTACACAGCTGACTTGCCCCACCCGGTGCGCTGGACGACGAGGACGCGTTTCTTCGCCTGCACGAGGTCGCGGATGGACTCGAGCTGGCCATCGCGGAACTGCGCGTTCGGGTTCGCGGTGAGCTCGGCCAGGATCCGCTGCGCCTCGATCGCGAAGTCATCAGGGGTGCCGGGCGACTCGGCAACGGGTGGGAATGTCGGGGTGGATTCCGTCATGGGGCCAGTCTAGGTGGAGGGTGTGACACGGCAGGCCCATCCCCCAGTTGGCCTGGGCAAAGCATGTCCTTCACTTTCCCTTTGCTGCTGCTCCTCAGCGCAGGGCGAGCTCGATGCCCAGGGTGGCGAGCACTCCGAAGAGGACTCCCCAGAGGATGATCGAGATGACCTGCCAGAAGGCTACGACATTGCGGTTCGCACCGAAGCCGACCATCGCTGACGAGGTGATCTGCGAGGGCAGGAGCGTCTGGCCGAGCAGCGAGACTCCCGGCACGCCGAATTTGTCGAACATGCGCTTGAGCCGCTGTCGTTTCGGCTTCTCCTCGACCTCTTTGTTCTTCGTCGCCTTGTCGCGGATGGCACCGGCCCCATAGACGAAGGCGAGCATTGAGATGACGTTGCCGATGATGGCCATGAGGATGGCGACCACGGGGTGGAGTCCGATCGCGACGCCGATGACAGCGCCGAAATACGACTCGACGAAAGGGATGGCCGAGACGAGCAGAATGCCCGCCCACTGCAGCCAGTCGGGGATGTTTCCGGCGAATTCCTGCAGACTGTCGATCATGAGGGCTCTCTCTTCTTCCGTTCGGGTCCTCTGGTCGGGTCAGCACACTGTTCCTGCCGCGCCGTTTCAACGCTTTGGCACACCGTACTAGTACAACGTACTATACACTGAGTTGAAGCATCGTTGTCAATGAAGCGAGGAGTCACGGTTGTCGAAGCGAGACGAGATCGTCGCCGCAGCCATCCGCCTGGCTGAGGGGTCGCAGCCTGGGCACGCGAACCTCAGTGTGCGCGCCGTGGCCAAGGAAGCAGGGGTCGGACCGTCGACTCTGCGCCACTACTTCCCCACCCAGGCAGACCTCCACGAAGCAGTCGCTCGGCGCTCCATCGACACCGTCGTCAAGGACTTCTCCATCGCTGATGCGAACCGCGACCCGGCCGACCGGCTCTATGAGTGCTGCGCCCAGTTCCTGCCGACTCATGAGCATCGAGATGTGCAGCTCGAAACCTGGTTCTCCATGCACTTGCATGCCCTTGGAGCGGAGAAGCGGGCAGTGTCCCGGCGCCTCCTCGAACACGGTCACCGTGTCACCTATGACAGCCTGCATCGCTGGCTGAATCTGCTCGCCGAGGAGGGGCATCTCGACCCGACTGAGGTGGCGCCGACCGCCACAGCACTCTTCACCACCGTCGACGGCATCGCCCTGCACTCGATCATCTCTCCCGAGACCATGACCGTCGACGCCGCACATGAGCAGGTCAAGTGGACGATCAGCAAGCTCCTCAGCTCCTGAGCGGATCAACAGAGGGCAGTTCAGCTCCGCCCCCGAATCACCGCATGTTGGCGGCCGCGCGGCGCAGCGCCTCGGTCAGTCGAGAGAGCTTGTCCGAAGCCAGAGTCCAGTGATGCCAGTACAGCGGGACGTCGATATGCGGATCGGGACCGATCTCGACGAGGTCGGCTTCGAGATCGTCGAGCTGCATGACCGGCACCATCCCCCAGCCGAGGCCTGCTTCCACTGCGGCTGCGAACTCCGCTGAGCCCGGCACGACCGACATCGGCGGCCGACCGTCGACACCGCAGCGGCGGAGGAACTCGAACTGCAGGTCGTCGTCCTGTCCGAAATTCACCATCGGCAACTGGGCCAGATCCGCCTCGGCGCCGGTGGAATGCCGATCGAACAGGGAACGTTCGGCCACGGCGGTGTAGCGCATCGTCCCGAGCCCGGCGACCGTTGTCCCGTACCCGCCGGTCGCCGTCGAGGTGATCGTGCCGAGCACCTCTCCCGAGGCCAAGAGCGGCAGCGCTTTGTCCTGGTCGACCATCTCGATGCGGAGGACGACATCGTCCCAGCCGGCCGCCTCGGCGAAGATCGGGCGAAACCATGTCGCCATCGAATCGGCGTTCACCCCCACCCGAAGCACCGTGGGCTCACGACCCCGGTCACCGGATCCGCCCAGCCCGAGGGAGTCGGCGTCGATGCCGTGCAGCCGGTCGAGCGCCTCGGACTCGAGCAGCTCAACCTGCCGAGCATAACGGAGGATCGCCTGCCCCGCCTCGGTGACGGTGATCGGATTCGATCGTCGGATGAGCACCTGCCCGAGGCGGGACTCGAGTGTGCGGATGCGCTGACTCGCCGCCGAGGCGGTGATGCCGAGTACGAAGGCCGCTCCCTCGACGGTGCCTTCGTCGACAGCGGCGGCGAGCGCCTTGACGTGATCGATGTTCATGAAGCAATTGTGCATCAGATGCATATTCTGTTGTTCTTCTTCTGATCAGTCGGTCTCTACTGTTGAGTCCGTGCTCACTCATCTCGTCACCGGACTTCTCACCGGCTGGTCCCTCATCATCGCCGTCGGCCCGCAGAACGCACTCCTGCTGCGGCAGGGGATCCGTCGCGAGCACCTCGGCGTCGTCGTCACCATCTGCATCGTCGCCGACGTGCTGCTCATCGCAGCGGGCACGGTGGGGATCGGGGCAATCGTGCTGTTGGCGCCGTGGGCGCTCGAAGTCCTGCGCTGGCTGGGTGTGGCCTACCTGCTGTGGTTCGCGTGGACGAGCCTGAAATCGGCGCGCGAAGCCACCGGGCTGAAGGCGGACACTCATCAGCGGTCCCTCAAGTCCATCATCGTCACCACTCTGGCGCTGACGTTCCTCAACCCCGGCGTCTACATCGACACCGTCGTCATGCTCGGCAACCTCGCGAATCAGCAGGGTTCGGACGGGGTGTGGCCGTTCACATTCGGGGCAATGCTCGGCTCGATCAGCTGGTTCCTCGTCATCGGCTACGGCGCCCGTGGGCTCTCCCGTTACTTGTGGCGGCCGCGAGTCTGGCAGGTCCTCGACGTCATCATCGCCGTCGTGCTCGTGCTGCTGGCCGCGCGGCTGGCGCTGGGGTAGGACGTTGCGCCGACGCGACCGACGTCGTCGCCGATGTCAGTGCCCATCGGTACCGTCGCAGACATGGATCCCCGCATCGACCTGCCACTGCGTTCTGTGGCCGAGCATGCCCTGTCTCCTCCAAAGCTGAGTCCCTGGCTGCGTGATCTGCCGGCCGTTCGCGACGTTCTGTCCGGCTTCGAGTTCGATCGGACGACCGTCTTCGTCGGCGAGAACGGCTCGGGCAAGTCGACCATCATCGAGGCCATCGCCACGGCTCTTGACCTCCCGCACGGCGGTGGCTCAGATTGGGAGGTGCGCGATCACGTCGAGGCGCCTCCCGAACTGAGTGAACACCTGCAGATCGTGCGCGGAGCGACAACGAATCGCAGCGGATTCTTCCTTCGCGCCGAAACGATGCACGAGAACATGGCCTATCTCATGAGCGTCGGTTCGATGCGCGGCCATCACTATGCGCAGCGCTCGCACGGCGAGATGTTCGTCGACATGCTGACGAGCCGCTTCATGGACCTCGGGCTATGGATCCTCGACGAGCCCGAGAGCGCTCTGTCGTTCACAGCCTCGCTGACTCTTCTGCAGCTCATCCGCGAACGCCAGCGGAAGGGCCTGCAGACCGTCACGGCCACCCACTCCCCCGTCCTCGCCCGAGCCGACAACGCGAAGATCGTCGAGGTCGGCGAGTGGGGCTTGCGCGAATCCGCGTGGGAGGACCTCGACATGGTCGATCACTGGCGCCGCTTCCTCCACGACCCGCAGCGATACCTGCGCTACCTCGACGACTGAGCCGCCGCTGACGCCCGCTACGCCAGAGGCGGCACCGCTCCTTGCTCTGCAGACACACACGGCTTGCACCCGGGAAGCTCCAAACACCTCGGCGAAGGTTGCCTGATCTCCTCCCACTCGATTTCGCTGGATTGTTGGGTCGACCCACGGCGTTTCAAGCAGCGAAAACACCGTGGATCGACCCAACAATGCGCCGACAGCGTCTGGCATCCGCAACGGGCCACGCCCGCGCTGCGACGCCCGCGCTGCGATCAGGCCTGTAAGTCCGCAGCAGCCCTGTGCCCTGCAACAACTCTGCAGCCCGCACCCCTAGGCACCCCCGCACCCCAAGGCACGACACTGCAACCGGCCCGGCCTACAGCTGCAGGCTCGGGTGGAGCTGAGTGAGCGTGACCATACGCTTGCGGCTGCAGACCACGGTTGTGGCAACCAGACAGATTGCGGTCATCAGCAGCAGGACCACGGCCGCCTGCGCGGCGATGAACATGTCACCACCGGCAACCAGTGTGCGCAGACCGCTGACCGCGTGCGTCATCGGCAGGAACGGCGAGATGATCTGGAAGATCTTCGGCGCCGTCTCCACCGGATAGGTTCCGCCTGCCGATGCGATCTGCAGCATCAGCAGAACCAGGGCAATCAGCCTGCCGACACCACCCAAGGCCGCGACACACAATTGGTGCACGGAGTGGAAACAGGCCGCCACGAGCATCGAGAACAGCAGCGTCCACAACCACGAGCCGGCCGAGAAGTCCAAGGTGAAGGCGAGGATCGCATAGAGGACCGCAACTTGGGCGATGCCGAACAGCAGCCCAGGAACGTAGCCGGCCCATGCGATGCGCGACGAGGTGGCCGATGAGAACAGTGCTCGGTATGGGATGGCGTTGAGCACCATGTAGGTGATCATTCCGCCGATCCACAGGGCCAAGGAGACGAAGAACGCAGACAGTCCTTCGCCATAGGCATCGACGGCATTGTCCTTGACCTTGTCCGCATCGACAGGGACAGCTACGACGTCCGACCGGTGCTCCCGATCCTTCTTGTCGTAGGTCGGGATCTGCTCGAGTCCCTTCTCCAGCCCGTCGGCGAGTTCCCCGGAACCGTCTTCGAGTTTGCCCGCACCTTTGTCGAGTTCGGTCGACCCGTCGACGAGCTGCTCCGATCCGTCCTTGAGATCACCGGCTCCGTCCTTGGCCTTCGCCGTGCCGTCCTTGAGCTGGACGGCCCCGTCATGCAGGTCACCGGCACCCTTGGCGAGCTTGCCCGCTCCGGCGTCGAGCTTGATCAGTCCGGAGTGGAGGTCATCGGCACCGGTCGCGACCTTCTGCGCTCCGTCGTCGAGCTGACCGATCTTCTTATCGGCCGTGCGGATCTTGTCCATCACGCCGTCGACCGCGTCGGTCAGCTTGTCCTCGAGGCTCTTGGCTTCATCCTTGGCATCGGAGGCGCGCTGGTGTGCGGAATCGAGGTCCTCGCCGAGGCCGTTGGCATCCTCGGCGAGTTTCTTGACGTTCGGGTCGTCCGGATAGTCCTCCTGCAGCTGCTTGATCCGGTCGTCCATGTCCCCGCGCACGGTGGTGCGGGCGTCGTCGAAGTCCCCTTCGGCGCGCTCGAGCTTCGGTCGCGCTCCGTCGACGACGTCATCGGCCTTGCGTTTGACGTCCTCGGCTTTCTTCGTCGCCTCATCGGCGGTATCTCGCAGCTCTGAGGTGCCGTCGGCGACCTGCCCGGCACCGTCGGCGAGTTTCTTCGAGCCGTTCTTCGCTTCGGTGGTGGATTTCGCCAGGGTATCGGCCCCGTCGGCGAGGTCGCCGCTGCCCTTCTTCAGCTCGCCCGCACCCTTATCGAGGTCGATGAGCCCGGTCTGCAGCGTTCCGATTCCTTTGTCGAGCCTCGTCGTCCCGTCCACGAGCTCTCCGGTGCCGTCGTGGAGTTGGCCTGCTCCGTCGTGCAGGTCGGACGCACCGTTTGCAGCTTTCTCCGTCTCCGAATGGATGTCGTTGAATCCGAGATAGACCTGGTTGACGTACTCGGCGGTCGTCGTCTTGCTCAGTCCGCCCTTGATCTCGGAGAGGATGGTCCCGGCCACCTGTCCGACGATGAAGTTGTGGGCGTCGTCGGTGCGCAGCCGCAGCCCTGCCTGCTCCGGATCGTCACCTCCGGTCGACACGAGCATCTCGGAGAAGTCCGAGGGGATCTCGAGGACCGCGAAGTATTTCCCTTCGGCCAGTCCCTCGTCGGCTTCCTCTTGGCTGGTCTCCTGCCAGTCGAATCCGCCTTCGCCCTTCGGCGTGATCTCGTCGACGAGTTCCTGACCGGCGTTGAGCTTCTCTCCGTCCGAGTCGGGCTTCTCCGCGCCGGTATCCTCGTTGACGATTGCCGCCTGCAGCTTGTCGAGGTGCTCGGTCGGGTTCCAGTTCGAGGCGAGGTACAGCCCGCCGTAGATCGACGGGATGACGATGATGACGATCATCGCCAAGCGCGTGATCGTGTGGCGTTTGAATCGTGAGAGTTCTAACCAGGGCAGGGAGAACATTCGGGAATCTCCTCGGATTCGTATACGTGGGGCAGGCAGTTCAGTGTTTGGACCCGCGATGAGCGGGAGGGTGGGGCGGCAGTTCGAGTTCGACCAGCGACGGCTCCGCGCGGAAGCCGAGCGATCTGGTGGCGATGTCGAGTTCGCTCGAGTCCTCGCAGGAGACGATGACCGTGAGCGGGTTCTCGGGATCCCGTGATCTGCGCAGCTGCTGGTAAATGAGGATCCCGGCCCAAGCACGGGCTCGGTCGGCGGATTCGCGCAGGTAGTCGATGTTGTCGATGACGACGACGGGTGGGCGGCTGAGGCTCGCCAGCCCGAATTCGAGGAAGAATTTCTGCAGCTCACTCAGCTCGGAGACGAATACCTCTCCGTCATCGTCGATGAGGAAGTCCGCGCGCTGGGCGTCCTGCTTCGAGAACGTCCCAGGCGGGAGTTCGTCAATGATCTCCGTAGCCGTGGTGAAAGTGTCCCGGATGAGACCGATGACCTCACGCAGGGTCGATTTCGACGCCCACGGCTTGTACCAGGGCTGGAGCATGATCTGTCGTTCAGCGACGTGCTGCGCAACCGTGAAATCGTCCTCAAGGTCCGTCAGCCCGCCGATATGTCCGACCGCAACCTGCCCGCGCACGGTGCGGGCCTGCTTGCGGATATCGATATCGCCGAGGCGGCCCTCCCCCGCGGAGACCCGCATCCTTCCAGCCAAGGACAGGAGGAGAGAGGTCTTCCCGCTGCCGGCGGGACCACGGACGACAGCGATGGCACCGGTCGGCACCTCGAGGTCGATATCGGTGAACACATCGCCCTGTTTGCCGGACAGCGACCAACCGTGCAGCGCGACCGCTGGCGCGTCGATGTCGGTGTCCTCGGCGAGAGTGTCCGTTGTGCTCTCCATAGCCATCGCTCCCAATCGTCTGTGCCCTCGTCGATCCGGTCAGTGCCGGATAATTCTGCACCGCGCAGGTGACTGCAGACTACGCCACCACCGGCACGTGAGGGTGTGGAGCGGGCGACTCCACGCGAAGTTACCCATTGGTAACACCAGTGAATTCTCTCATGAAAATGACGCGAGAGTGACTCGAGAAGACCCAGATGTCACGAATTGCACATCGATTCGCTGGACAGAGGCCATCGGGCGGACTCTCGGGTGGCCTCTCGGTGGGGACCGCGGAACGGTTCAGGAGGGCGGGACTGCAACGCGGTTTCAGGGGTGGGGTCGTACTATCGAAGACGTCGATGTCCCTCGACACACGACGACGAGAATGAGGAGCGGATGAGCACGGCCGATCGCAACCTCACCGGACTGCACAGACGGTGGGGGCTGAGCCCTTCGACGCTGGCTCCCGGATGTTTCGCCTCGGTGATGGCGACCGGCATCGTGTCGATCGGTGCCGAGCTCAAAGAGCTGCACTCGCTGTCAGTGGGTCTGTTCTGGATCGCCGTCGCTCTGTATGTGTCCTTCACCGTACTCACCGTGGTGCGGATCCTCCGATATCCAGAAGCTGTCCGCGCCGACCTGCATGATCCCTCCCGGGCGTTCGGGTTCTTCACCGCTGTGGCAGGCACGACTGTCCTGGCGACGGGGCTCGTCGGTTTCGGCTTGATCCCGCTGGCCCTCGCCTTCTTCGCTCTCGGCGGTCTGCTCTGGCTGGTGCTCGGGTACGGGATTCCCTTCACCGCGATCCTCGGGTCGAGCACACGGCCGGTATCTGCAGGGGTGAACGGCACGTGGCTTGTGTGGGCGGTGGCCGCTCAGTCAGTGGCGGTGGTCGCCGCGAGCCTGGGGATCGAGCTTCCGAACACCGCATATCTCGAGCCCGGTCTGGTCGCATTCCTCGCGCTCGCGGCGGTGGTCATGTGGGCGGTTGGACTGGCGCTCTACGTCGTCTGCGTGATTGCGATCGGCGTGCGCGTGCTTCGGCATCGGTTCGGGCCCAAGGACCTCGATGCTCCGTATTGGGTGACGATGGGGGCACTGGCAATCACGATCGTTGCGGGTTCCCGGATTCTCGATCTCGGCGACGCTCCCCTGCTCGAAGCGACACGTGTACTGGTCGGCGCCTCCTCGGCGCTGCTGTGGGCGATCGCCACGTGGCTCGTCCCGGCGCTCGTCGCCGCAGGAGCCTGGAGGCATGCCGTCCACCGGGTGCCGATGACCTATTCGGCCGGGCTGTGGAGCATGGTGTTCCCAGTCGGCATGTACGCCGTGGCGAGCATCTACCTGGGCCGGTCGGATCATGTGCCGGCGATCGAATGGATCGGGCTTCACTGGTACTGGATCGCACTGACCGTCTGGGCGATCGTCTTCGTCACCATGGTCACGTCATTCGTCAGAACCGTCCGGCGTTCCTGACAGGTCGGACCGCCTCGGCAGGGTCTTCGCAATCCGTCCTCTTGGCAACACAACACCCCGCCAGTGGCTTCTCGCACCATTGCAATGGTGCGAGATGACACTGACGGGGCGTTATGGTTGCGCAGCTGTGTTACGTGTCAGCAACTAGACGTGATGCTCCGCCCGAGCACAGGCGCCGCAGTCAGACCTCGAAATCAGACGTCGAAGCGCTGACCCTCGGGCTTGGGCGGCATGATCTCCATAACGAGCACAACGATTCCGCCGATAGAGGTCAGGGTAAGCAGGTAGAAGAGGCCGGAGAAGCCTGCATCGTGGAGGCGGCGCCAGGAGACAGCGATCGACGGCACGATCGTGGCCAGGACAAACACGCCGAGAAGGACCCCTCCGATGCCCATCAGTGCAATGCCACCGCCCGAGGGCGCCCCGCCCCCGTAGGGATCGGCAGAAGCAGACGCCGCCATCATCACCGCTCCGATGATGACAAGAATGTAGGGCACCAGCGCAACGAGAACGCAGAACAGCGTCGCCCACCAGAACTCGCTGCGCGAGGCGCGCCCGCTGAACTTCGCGTAGTTCTTGAAGAAGCGCTTGACGGCCTGGCCGAAGGAAGCGCCGTAGAGCGGCAGTGAGAGGTCATCGGGGCTGGCGGCACCGCGTGGCGCTCCACCGAAGCCCTGCCCTCCATAGCCCTGGCCGGCGGCACCGGGAGCTCCTTGACCGGGTGCGCCGGAGTTGTATGCTGCATTCGCGTCGTAGGACATGATGACCTTCATTTGTAGGTGACGTTTCCGATCGCGCTCCCACGTCGATGGGCCGAAAATGCTCAGCCGATCTTCAGGAAGCGCGCACTCTATTCTGCACCAGGCATTCCATCGATCATGTGTCGAACCGGTTTCAGATCTGCAACACAGCGCATGATTCACTCATTTGTCATGGTCCGGACACGGAAACGGCGCCCGAGGAATGATTCCTCGGACGCCGTGATCCGCGAGCCGCTGCCGCTTCGAAAAGGCTCGACCTCGTCGACGATCGGCACTGCCTGCAGGCGAGTTCGCCTCAGGCGTCGCCTCCGGTGAGGGCATAAGCCTCGTCGACCGGCGACTCATCGATATGCCCGTCGACGCGACGCAGCTTCTTCCAGCCGAGCGAGATGACGACGACCGACAGCAGCACGGCCCCCGCACCGAAGAGGTACGGAGAACCCGCACTGATCGATTCCGACACCGCACCGGCGACGATCGGCGCAACGGCACCGCCGATGAAACGCACACCCGAATAGGTCCCCGAGGCGACCGGACGAGGCAGGTCGCTGACCTCCATCGCCGATTCCGTGAACACCGTGTTGAGCACGCCCAGAAGCATGCCCGCCACGATGATGCAGACGATGATCCCGGCCAGCGATTCGACGAGAAAGGACATCACGCCCAGAAGCACGGCCAGTGCGACCAGGGTGACGATGAGGCTGCGACGACGTCCGATCCGCTTGGTCAGCACGGGAGCACCGAACACCGAGGTGATCGCCACGCAGATGCCCCAACCGAAGAAGACGTAGCCGAGGCCCATGGCGCCGAAGTCCTCCATGCCCAGCTTCGCGGCGGCAGCCTCGACAGGGAACGGGCTGTAGGCCAGCAGGATGAAGAAGCCGAAGTTGTAGAGCAGAGCGGAGACGCCGAGGATGGCGACACCCGGACGGGCGAGCGCACGGAACGTAGCGCTGAGCTTGATCGGCTCCGCCGAGGCCCCATTCGAGCTCGTTCCTCCCGGCAGCAGCACAACGATGGCGATGAAGCCGATGGCCATGAGGACTGCGGTACCGAAGAACGGTCCGCGCCAGGAGATGCCGCCGAGCAGTCCGCCGAGCAGCGGGCCGGTGGCGATGCCGACGCCGAGAGCCGCCTCGTAGAGGATGATCGCCTTCTCAGCACCACCGGACGCGGCACCGACGATCGTCGACAGAGCGGTGGAGATGAACAGCGCGTTGCCCAGCCCCCAACCGGCACGGAAACCGATGATCTGGTCGACGGAACCGGAGAATCCAGCCAGAGCCGCGAACGCGACGATGAGCACGAGGCCGATGAGCAGCGTGGTCTTCGCACCGATGCGCGAAGACAGGAAGCTCGTGAAGAACATCATTCCGCCGGTGATGAACAGGTAGCTGGTGAACAGCAGCATCGATTGGGCGGGGGTGGCGTCGAGCTCGGCCGAGATGGCCGGCAGGATCGGATCGACCAGGCCGATGCCCATGAAGGCGATGACCGCGGCGAACGCGACCGCCCAGACGGCACGCGGCTGGCGAAGGATCGACGCTCCCGCCCCGGAATCGGCGGGTGTTTCGTCCCCTGTTGTTTCGTTGTCTGCTGACGCTCTCATCTGCTGGTCGCGTCTCCTTTCCTATGGTGCGTTCCGCTTGCGAAGTCCGATTCGGAAGCGTGGTTGAAAAAATGAGGTGTGTGCTGCGGCTAGCCCGCGGCCGAGTCGGAGTCCGATTCGTCGGCGGGTTCGTCGACGCCGTCGACCGGGTGGCGGTCCTTGAGGAAGTCCGAGACCAGCCCGAGCGCACGATCGACGCTCTGCCTCTCCTCGACGCTCAGCGACTCGAAGTAGGGCTGCATCTGCTCGATCATGATCGACCGGTTCTCCGCCAGCCTCGCCCGTCCGGCTTCGGTGAGAGAGAACTGCGACGCCCGGCCGTCCGTGGGACTGGGTTCGCGCACGACGAGTCCGGCTTCTTCGAGTTTGGCGAGGAGTTTCGTCGCCGCGGGCTGAGAGCTCAGATATCCTTGCGCGAAATGGCCTACCCGTACGGGCTGATACTGCTCGACGACTGCGAGAGCACGCAGCGCCGCCAGCGAGTTCTCATTGCCGATCACTCGTCGAAACGCTCTGGTCAGGCGCGACGAGACGACAACGAGCCGCGACACGAGTTCAGCCGAATCCACATCATCCATAACTTATTTATATACCCAGGTTATGCAATTCGGCAAATCGTGGTCACCGCGAGCGCCTTCGCGTCGCTCGCGAACGCCGGCCCGCCCGGACCACGGAGACACTCCACCCCATCCGCACGCAAAACCGCTCCCACCCCGCCCAGGTGTCACCATGTGACGGACCTCACGGCCGCCTCGGTGATGGTCATGCTACTCTGGCCTCACATGTTCCGGGGACGGTGAAATTCCGTACCGGCGGTCATAGTCCGCGAGCCGCTCGCATTCGTGCAGGCGGTTGATTCGGTGAAATTCCGAAACCGACAGTCAGAGTCTGGATGGGAGGAGCATGGTGGCCTCGGCCGCTGTGTCTGGTGCAATCGACCGCACCGTCGCACGCGACTGAGACGCCCTGATGGTTGCACCCGCAATATCCTCCCTCCCGGCGAAGGCTCGGGAGGTTTTTTCATGGGCGCGCAGCCAGGCGACGCAGCGGAATTCACGGACCTCGAATCCGCGGCGATGACCGCTGCCCTCAATGCGGCCCGCGAAGGTGTTCGCGGAGCGAATCCGCTGGTGGGCGCGGCAATCCTGACAGCCGACGGCCAGATCGTCACCGGTCACCACGGAGGTGCGGGCACTCCCCACGCCGAGGTGGACGCGATCACCACCGCCCACGACCTCGACATCGATCTGACCACCTCGACACTGTTCGTCACGCTCGAGCCCTGCGCCCATCACGGCCGGACCGGCCCCTGCACCGAGGCGATCATCAACGCTGCGATCCCCTCCGTCGTCTTCGCCTCCCCCGATCCGAACCCCTTGGCCGCGGGCGGCGGAAAGACCCTCGCCGAGGCGGGGCTGACGGTCCGTTCGGGACTGCACGAAGAGGACTCCCGCGCACTCAATGCCCGCTGGGTCCGGTCGACGGCCGAGGCCCGCCCGTTCGTCTCGGCGAAGATCGCACAGAGCCTCGACGGGGCCGTCGCCGCCGCCGATGGAACCAGTCAGTGGATCACCTCCGCGGAGTCTCGCGCACACGCCCACGAAGTCCGGGCCCGAGTCGACGCCGTCCTCGTCGGCACCGGCACCGCCGTGGCCGACGATCCGCGTCTCAATGCCCGCGGCCCGGACGGAATCTCACTCGACGACCAGCCGCGGCCCGTCGTGCTCGGCACCTCGGAACTGCCGGTCACATCGTTTCTCGCCCTCAACCCGAACACTCTGCAGCTGCGCACCCACGATGTCCGTGCGGCCTTGGACGAACTGTACGCCGCCGGAGTGCGCCACCTCCTCGTCGAAGGCGGGCCGACGGTGCTGGGCGCGTTCTTCTCCGCAGGGATCGTCGACGAGGTCTTCTGCTATCAGGCTCCGCTGCTCATCGGCCCCGGCCGCAGCAGCGTCGACGGCTTGGACATCGGCACCCTGTCCGAGGCGCTGCAGCTGATCCCCGACGACACGGAGACACCGGCGGTGTCACGGCTCGGCCCGGACTTCCTGCTGCACTTCACAACTACGGATCCGGAACCTACCGAAACCGGCTCCCCCGAACCAGGTACGTAGCCGCCGCACTCCCCCAACCACCACCGACCACCGCCTGAAGAATCTGGAGTCACATGTTCACCGGAATCATCGAAGAACTCGGCACCGTCGAGTCCATCGAGCACACGAACGATTCGGCCGCGATCACCATCGACGCCGGCCCCCTCGTCGCCGACCTCGACCTCGGCGGCTCGCTGTCCGTCAACGGAGTCTGCCTGACTTCGACGAGGCAGCCCACCGAGCAGCGTCCCGGCCTATTCACCGCCGAGGTCATGGGCGAGACCCTGCGCCTGACCGGGCTCGGCTCCTTGGTCACGGGCGACCGCGTCAACCTGGAACGCTGCACGCCCGCCTCGGGGCGCTTCGACGGGCATGTCGTCCAAGGACACGTCGACGGACGCGGCGAACTCCTCAACCGCATCGACCGACCCGACTGGTCGACCCTGCGCATCGGGATCCCGAACGACCTCGCACCGCTGACCGCGATCAAGGGGTCGATCGCGCTCAATGGTGTGTCGCTGACGCTGACGGCCGTGTCCGAACCGAGCGCACCCTCGGCGTGGGTGGAGGTCGGCCTCATTCCAGCCACCCTGGCACACACGACGTTCGGCGAGCTGCCGGTAGGCGCGGCCGTGAACGTCGAGGTCGACGTGCTCGCGAAGTACACCGCACGCCTCCTGTCCTTCCGCACCGATGGCGGCGCCGCCGACGCGGTCCCCACTCACTCGAGCCCCGCCTCGGCGGACTCATCGCTTTCGAACAGCACCCAGCAAGGAGTCGATCATGACTGATCCCATCGCCCACGCCAGCCGCCTCGATCCCATAGACGCGGCCATCGCAGCCGTCGCCGCCGGCCGACCCATCCTCGTCGTCGATGATGAGGACCGGGAGAACGAGGGCGACCTCATCATGGCCGCCGAGTTCGCCGACCCCACGACGATGGGCTTCTTCGTCCGGCACACCTCGGGCGTCATCTGCGCACCCATGACCGCCGACCGAGCCGCGTCCCTGCGTCTGCCGCCGATGGTCACCGACAACGAGGATCCGAAGGGCACCGCCTACACGGTCAGCTGCGACGCGGTCGGGGTGACCACGGGCATCAGCGCCGCCGAACGCGCCGAGACCGGTCGAGTCCTCGCCGCCGCCGATCCGGATCCGGCGGCGATCTCGCGGCCCGGCCACATCTTCCCGCTCGTCGCGAAGGACGGCGGGGTCCGGGAACGTCCAGGTCACACCGAGGCCGGAGTCGAGTTCGCGCGCCTGGCCGGTGCTCAGCCGGTGGCGATGATCGCCGAGGTGGTCCACGACGACGGTTCGATGATGCGCTTCGACGCGGTGCGCGACTTCGCCGACACCCACGACCTCGTCATGGTCTCGATCGAACAGCTCATCGCCTACCTCGAGCTGCGTGACGCGGATGAGTCCAACGACTCCGCGGCGTCCGTGTCTTCGCCTTCGGACGATTCCCGCACTGAGGCGGCCGCCTCGGTGAACATCGCCGGTGCCCCTGGTGGGGACGAATCGGTTGAGGCGACCGCGGAGGTGGCTCTGCCGTCGGAGCACGGCAGCCTGCGGGCCCGCGCGTTCACGATCAACGGGCATGACCACCTCGGCGTGTTTGCGGGGTCCCCGGATTCCGACTCAGCGGGTCCGGCACCTCTCGTGCGGCTGCATTCGGAGTGCCTGACCGGGGACGTCTTCGGTTCGCACCGGTGTGACTGCGGTGAGCAGCTCGACCTGGCGCTCGGCCTCATCGCCGAACACGGCGGGGCGGTGCTCTACCTGACCGGGCACGAGGGTCGCGGAATCGGGCTGAGCAACAAGCTGCGCGCGTACGCCCTGCAGGATCAGGGGCGGGACACCGTGGATGCGAACCGGGACCTCGGGTTCACCGACGACGCCCGCGACTACCGTGCCGCGGCGACAATCCTGCGCTCGCTCGGGCTGACTCGCATCCGCCTGCTCACGAACAACCCGGCGAAGACCTCGGCTCTCGAAGAGCTGGGCATCACGGTCGACGCTGTGGTTCCGCTCGAGGTCGCGGCGCGGCCAGAGAACACGCACTACCTGGCCACGAAGCGCGAACGCATGCACCATGTGCTCTCGCTGCCGGAGGTCACGGGCACATCCGGCACTGGCGCGGGCACAGCCGGGGCCGTCGCCAGCTGAATCTCGGCCCCACACAGACACGAACCAGGCTCTGCGGAGCCTTCGAACAAAGGACACACTCATGGCTCATTCCGGAGCACCAGAACTCACCGTCGACGCCGCTGACCTGCGCGTCGCCATCGTCGCCGCCTCCTGGCACACCCAGATCATGGACGGACTCGTCGACGGGGCCCAACGCGCCGCCGCCGAGGCCGGAGCCGAAGCCACACTCGTCCGCGTGCCCGGCAGCTTCGAACTGCCCGTCGCCGCGGCCCGCCTGGCACCGCACTTCGACGCGGTCGTCGCCCTCGGTGTGGTCATCCGCGGCGGCACCCCGCACTTCGACTACGTCTGCCAAGCCGCCACCGACGGCCTCAACCGGGTCGCCATCGACTCCGGCAAGCCCGTCGGCTTCGGGGTCCTCACCTGCGACACCGAACAGCAGGGACTCGACCGTGCCGGGCTCGAGGGCTCGGTCGAGGACAAGGGCCATGAGGCGATGACCGCCGCCCTCGTCACAGCTCAGGCCCTGGCGCCGTACCCTCAGATCTGAGCAGGGCTGACTCGGGCGAGCGGGTCGGCCGGCCCCGGCTTCCTCAGACCGATCGGACCGCAGAACCTGCTTCCCCACAGATAAGTGTGCGCAGATTGCCCGTTTGGGTGTCCCAAGTGGCAATCTGCGCACACTCATCGTGCTGTGCGGCAGGTTGCGCCGGCGGCGCAGGCCCCGCGACCTGACTCAGCTCAGAAGAGCTGGCGGATGTTCGTCCGGGCGAGGTCGATGAGCTCGTCGCCCTTGCCCGAGAGCACCGTGCGGATGGCGTAGAGCGCGAAGCCCTTGGCCTGCTCGACGGTGATCGACGGCGGCATCGACAGCTCCTGACGTTCGGTGACGACATCGAGGACCGCAGGCCCCGGGTAGGCGAGGAATTCCTTGACGACCTTCGGCAGGTCCTTGGACTTCTCGACACGGAATCCCTTGATCCCGACCGCCTCGGCGATGGTGGAGAAGTCGGGATTGTCGAGGTCGGTACCGAAGGTGACGAAACCGGCCGCCTTCATCTCGAGCTCGACGAAGTTGAGCGACGAGTTGTTGTACACGACCGTCTTGACCGGCAGCTTGTTCTGCGTGAGCGTGATGAGCTCACCGAGCAGCATCGACAGTCCGCCGTCACCGGCGAGCGCGATGGTCTGCCGGTCCTCGAACGCCGACTGCACGCCGACGCTCTGGGACAGGGCGTTGGCCATCGACCCGTGGCTGAAGGAACCGATGAGGCGGCGTTTGCCGTTCATCGTCAGGTAGCGGGCCGCCCACACCACGGGTGATCCGACGTCGGGGATGAAGACGGCGTCGTCATCGGCCATCTCGTCGAGGAGGCGCGTCAGGTATTGCGGGTGGATCGTCCGCTTCGACGGTGTAGCCAGTTCGTCAAGGTCCTTGCGGGTCTTCTGATAGTGCTTGGTCAGGGACTTCAGATGCGTGCTGGTGCGGTTGGCCTTGATCTTCGGCAGCAGCGCCTCGACGGTGTCGGCGACCGTTCCGACAAGCGGAATGTCGACCTTCGTGCGCCGTCCGATCTGGGACCCGCGCACATCGACTTGGATGACGGTGGCGTCCTCGGGATAGAACTGCTGGTAGGGCAGATCGGTACCGAGCATGAGCAGAGTGTCGCAGTCCTTGAGCGCGGCGTAGCCGGAGGAGAATCCGAGCAGGCCGGTCATGCCCACATCGTAGGGATTGTCGGGTTCGACGAATTCCTTGCCACGCATCGTATGGACGATCGGGGCCTGGAGCTTCTCGGCGATGGCGAGCAGCTCATCATGGGCACCCTCGGTGCCGGCGCCGGCGAGGATCGTCGTCTTCTTGCCCTTGTTGAGCGCCTTGGCCGCGGCCTCGACCTGGGACTCCGCGGGAATCATGTGCGACGGATAGGCCCGGACCTCCTCGGCGGCGGCATCGATGTCGGCCAGGCCGACGTCACCGGGAATGACGAGCACGGCCACGCCGCGCTTCTCGATGGCTTCTCGCATGGCGATGCGCAGCAGGCGGGGCATCTGCTCAGCCGAGGAGACGTTCTCGACGTAGACGCTGCAATCGCGGAACAGCTCGGTCGGGTGGGTCTCCTGGAAGTAGTTCGAGCCGATCTCGTCGCTGGGGATCTGTGCGGCGATGGCCAGCACGGGAACTCGCGAACGCTGGGCGTCGAAGAGACCGTTGATGAGGTGGAGGTTGCCGGGTCCGCAGCTGCCGGCGCAGACCGCGAGCTCACCGGTCAGGGCGGCCTCGCCGCTGGCGGCGAAGGAAGCGGCCTCCTCGTGGCGGACGTGAACCCATTCGAGCTGCGGGTTCACGCGGAGGGCATCGGTGAATCCGTTGAGCGAATCTCCCGGGATGCCGTAGACGCGCTTGACTCCGCTCGCGACGAGGGTATCGACGATGTTTCTGGCGACGGTGGGCATTGACTTCCTTCCGTTGAACCATGGCACCGGGGTGCATTCACAGCCCCGGCAGGGGGCGGCCCCACGCTTGGGGCCTTGACCGCGCTTTCAGTCTAGCCCCGAAGTCCATCAGGGCGGCTGTCCGATTCCTCACCCTCCAGTGCGGGAATATCTCCCTTTTCGGTCAGGGAAGAACCTCGCCGAGGCGGCCCTGACCATGGGTTCGCATGTGCAGGATCCTCCGACGAGGTGTCTGTTGGGAGGCCCGCAGGAGAGCCCGGCAGATGTGTCAAGCAACTTTCCATATCTCCGAAACGTGTAAAAAAATCGCCGATTCTTTTACACGTTTCTCTGCTCAGAGAGTGTGCCCCTCACCGAGGCGGCATTCACGTCCGCGCAGACAGCAGGGTCGCCAGTGTGAGCAGCCCGGCCATGGTCACCGCCATCATCGGGTACCCGCCGAGTACCCCAGCCAGCGCCGGACCCGCGACCGGTGCGAGCGCCGTGCCCGCGGTGATCGGCGCGACGAAGACGCCGTTGACGGCCCCGAAGTTCCTCGTCCCCCACCGGTCGGACACCGCTGTGGCCTGCAGCAATGTCATGCAGCCGCGCACGCTACCGCCGAGCATGGCGATGCCGATGAGCAGCCAGATCGGGCCGGGAACCAGAGCGAGCAGCCACAGGCCGACAGCGCCCGAGGCGAAGAGGATGACCGTCCGCGACCGTGTCGACGAGTGCCGTTCCAGACTCGGGTAGCCGAATCGTCCCGCCATCTGGCCGAAGCCGACGAGGCCGAGGGCGATGGCCGCCAGACTGTAGCCGGCACCGCGTTCGATGATGAGCGGGATGATGTTGATCGTCACCGCGAAGAGTGTGAACGTGGCGATCGCGACGGCGATCTGCAGGGTGATGAAGCGCGGGTGACGAGTGACGCGGCGCAGTTCGGCCCGGCTCGGCTTCACCGTGGATGCGGCCGCCTCGTCGGTCCAGGTGCGGTTGAGGAAGAACAGGTGCATCGGCAGCGCGAGGACGGCGAGCAATCCGGCGAGCACACCGTAGGTTCCCCGCCAGCCGAGGCTGTCGATGAGCCAGGCGATGATCGGGGCGAAGACCGTCGATGCGAGCCCGCCGACGAGCGTGATCGTCGTCAGGGGCTTCGTCCGCTCCGCCCCGTACCAGCGGGTGATGACGGCGAAAGCCGGCGGGTAGAGCGTCGCTGCCTGGGCGAATCCGGCGAGGATCCAAGCGGCGAAGAACACGAAGAGGTTCGGCGCGATCGCGACGAGTCCGAGGGCGACGACCCCGATGGCCGTGCCCGCGCCCATGATCAGCTGCGGACCGTGCCGGTCGAGCATCCGCCCGACGCTGGGCCCCATGAGCGCTGAGACGATGAGCCCGACTGTCAGCGCCGCCGTCACCGTCGTGTGGCTCCACCCCATATCGTCAGAGATCGGGGTGACCGCCACCGGCAGAGAGTAGTAGAGCAGGCCCCAGCAGACGAGTTCGGCAACGCACAGCGCGGCCAGTCCCCCGCGGGGTTTATCGGTCATCATCGAGGCCCTCGCCGAGGCGGTGCTCCGTTCCCACGCCACGACCTGTTCCTTCGCCGAGGTGACCCGAGGTCTCCACCTCGGCCGCGGACCTCAACCGTTCCAGTGCCGTCTCCCACGGGATGCGTTCCTGTTCGAGTCGAACGTGGCCTTCGGCGCGGAGTCGTTCGAGGGCACGTGCCTCGGTGCCGGTGAGATGTGCGAAAGTGCCGGTGCTCGGCTTCGGTTCCGGCACCCAGAGGTCCTGGTGTACGAGCAGAGTTGCTTCGTCCATGAGCACGGATTCGACCTCCGGCAGGTGGCTGCGCAGGCGGTTGAGAATCGCGAAACCATGGGAGTCGAGGTCGCCCCAATAGATCACGCGCGCACCGGCGATCCAGTCCAATCGAGCGACCCCGTCGACGGCATAGCCGGAGCCGTGTACGGCCACGGCACCCGGCCAATCCGGCATGGCGAGCACGGATTCGAGGTTCTCGAAGACGAAGACCAGCCTCGGCGATATGGGCAGTCGACCGAGTTGGGAGATCGGAGCGGTCACATCGTCGAGGGACGCGGCGGCCGCTCTGTCCGAGGTGCGATCGACGGTGACCTCATGATCCACGGAGCCGATCAAGGTCCCGTCGAGGATACGCAGCCGCAGTCGCGGTTCGGCGTCGAGGACGGTCACCGCATCGGCATGGCCGATCCCTCCGAGCAGGGCGGTGACGAGGCTGCGGTGGGTCTCAAACCACTTCGAGTCCACCCCGCGGATGGGCAGCTGCCTGGGTCGCAGCGATCCGAGCGGATGGGTGCACAGCCAGTCGACGACGTCGATGACAGTAACGAACGCAGTGTCGGACAAGGAGAGGATCCGTTTCGACTGGGAACGTATCGCCGCGGCAAGGGAGCCCCCGTCCGAGCTGACCTCCGCGTCCGCGTCGCGAGTCGCCGCGATGCCGTTCGATACGGACCCGAGTCGCTGCCGGATGCTGACGGCACGGTCTCGCAGCCTCCGCCATTCTCGAGCGGTGTCGCCGCCAACGAAAGCGGCCACTGCATCAGGGGTCAGCAGTCGCAGTCGGACCGGAACGCGTTGACTGCCGACGCGGACCCAGCTGCGCTCTTCCCAATCGATCTCGAGCTCTGCAGGTGCGCCCGCGGCTGCCCCCGCAACCTCCCGGACCGCCCGCCAACTGCCGGCCCAGTCGGCGGCAGCAGCCTGATCGGAGAGCACCTGCTGTTCCGTCGGCGATTTGAGGGCGATCTCGATTCGCACCTCCTCGACCTGTTCCGCCGCCCAGGCAGCCATAGACGCAGCCAGGCGCTTGCGCGCCTTGTCCCGAGCCTCGGCGACGGAGAGCATCGTCATCGGGCGTCCGACTCCTCGAACTCAAGCTCGACTTCACCGGCCACACGGATGCTGTCGGAGCCGTCCGCCTTCTCAGACCCATCTGCCCCACCGGCACCGTCCGATCCCTCAGCTTCCGTGGCCGCTCCGGCGCCGCTCGATTCTTCGCCAGCGCCAGCGACTGACTCCGACTCCGATACTGACTCCGAGACCGACTCAGCTCCAGCCCCGTCCAGCTCCGTCTCGTCCCACACCATCGTCGAGGTCAGGGTCTTCTGCCGACTCGGATTCTCGATCGAGGTCGCCGCACCCACATAGGGTTCGATCGTCTGCAGCAGCTTCTGCGGAGTCGCCAGCACCATGTGGAAGCCGAACTCGATGAAGATGTCCAAGGCCATACGCGTATACCGCGTATCCGCTTTGTCGAAGGCCTCGTCGAGGATGATCGTGCCGTACTTCGAGATCGCCTCATCCGGGTCGGCGAGCTGATAGCGCAGCGCTGCCGCCAGGCAGAAGATCACGAGCTTCTGCTGCTGACCACCGGACATCGCCGCACCCGAATCGTAGGTGGCATGTGCACGACCATGGTCGTCGATCTCCTCGGCGAGGAAGCTCACGTGCAGGCGTGTGTCCAGGCACTGAGTCTTCCAGACCTTGTCGACGTGCTCGCTGGATGAGAATCGGCGCATCACCTCGGCGAGGGTGTCGTACTTCCTCTCCGCAGTCTCCATATCGTCCTCACCCCAGCTGCCGCTCGCCACGAGGCGGAGATCGGCGATGAAGGCGTTGACGGTCTCGGACCGCCGGGTCTTGACCTTCAGCCGCAGGTACCGGTCCTCGTCGAACTGCGACCGCAGAAGGGACGAATTGATCGGCGCGACCCGATCCTCGATCTCACGCGGGGCGGCATGGATCTCGTTGAGGAGTTCGCCGATGAGATCCCGGGACCGCTGCTGCAGCAGATCCCGGAAACGGTTCTCATGATCGGGCAAGCCGTGCGCGAGGATCTCATCGAGCATCGACAGGTAGGCGCGCCGATCATCGACTTCCGCCGTGAGCTGGGACGATACCGATGGCCATGCGGCCTTGAACTCGGCAGCCAACCGTGTCACGGACTGCCCCGACCGACTTGCATCGGCTTGCGCCCGGTCCTTCTCCTCCTGCAGCACCTGCGAGACCTGCTGGCCCACCTCGGCGAGGTTCTCCCGCTTGATGCTGCGTTGGATCTTCCGGAACCGTTCGTCCAATTGTTCGCCGAGGTGGCCCTCGACTTCCGCCACCCGACCTGAGTTGACGTCGTCCTCGATCCGGGTCAGGTTCGAGCGCAGACCCGTCGATTCCTCGTTCGCCCGGCGAAGGGCATAGTCGGCTTCGTTCTTCGCTGTCTCGGCCGCGTCCTTGACCGCCTTGGCTTCGCGTTCGGCGCCGATCGCCTGCTGCAGGTCGCCGTCGGCATCTTCGAGTTCGGCCAGCTGCCGCTCGAGAGTCGCGACCTTCTCGGCCGCTCCGTCTCGGTCGACGTCGCGCCAGGACTGTTCGCGAATACCGGCGAGGATGCCGCGGCGACGGTGGGCCAGTGCGGTTTCGGCGTCAGCCGCCGCGACCACCTGTTCGGCCGCGGCCAGTTCCGACTGAGCCTCCTTGAGGGATTCGACGAGGGCTTCGAGTTTCGCTTCGCGGTTGCCCAGGACCCATTGGCTGCGATCGTCGATGGCCCGCCGGTCGTCCTTCTCGTACCGGGTGCGTGAGGTCTTGACCTGGCCCTTGACGGTGACGGCGCGCGGATGGTCGTCGAGTTCGTCCGGGTGGTCGACACAGGCGAAGTCGAAGCGTTCGGACAAGGTGGTCCGGACCCAGTCGCCGAAGCCGGTGTCGCTGACATTCACCTTGTTGACCAGCGACTTCTCACTGCCCACGGGGCGGGGGCTCGGCACTGAGCGCGGGATCTCCTCGAAGACGAGGCGTCCGCGGATGCGGTGGGAATCCACCCAGGTGCGCACGGCCGAGAGGTTCTCAGAACGGACGAGGACGGTCAGAGCCATGGGCCGCAGCACCCTCTCGATGGCACCCGTCCACCGGGCCTCGTCGGGGTCGACTTCGATGAGTTCGGCCGCGAACGGCAGCGCCTTCTCGCTCAGTCCGGTGCCGGCGGCGAGCTCGGACCTGATCGTCATGAGGTTGTTCGGCACGGTCGATCCGGACCGCCGAAGGGATTCGATCTCCCCTTCGAGTTCGCGGACCTTCGCCCGCGCCTGAGAGAACCGGTCGTGATCGGCATGGCTGGGTCCTGCGACCTGCGTGTCGTCGTCGAGGCTGGAGGCGATCTGGGCCTGCAGTTCGGCAAACTCGGCGGCAGTGGTCGGGGCGTGCTCGATGCCGGCCTGCTCAAGCTGACGAGCCAGCCCAGACCAACGTTCGGCGATGGCACGACGTTCGGTTTCGGCGGTGTCGATGCGCTGCTGAAGGTGCTCTGCCTCGGAACCACCGAGTTCCAAAGTGGCTCGTCGGGCCAAGTCGTATTCGTCGACTGCGGCGTCGAAGTCACGTTTGGCGCGGTCGGCGGTGACTTCGAGTTCGACGATCTGCCTGGTCAGCGCCGAAAGGTCGGCGCGGAGGATATCGAGCTCGCGCCGCTTCTGGTACGGCAGCAGAGCTTCGCTGAGCGCGATCGACTTCGCGGCGATGTCGTTGGCAGTCTCGAAACGGGAGGCGGCTTCGCGCAGCTGCAGCAGATGATCGCGCTGTTTGCGCAGTTCGACGACATGGTCATGAGCGTCCTTGAGGTCACCGAACTGTGCGACGGCAGTCTCGGCGAGGTCGAAGGTCACCGGACTTTCGAGCATATGGTCTCGGAAGAGCCGGTCGAGGCTGTCCAGGCTCTTCGCCGATTGTGTCTTGTGCAGCAGCTGGAGTGCGGACTCGTCGGCCATGCCGAAGGTCTTGCGCATCCGTGCATAGAACTTCCCGTGGTGGCCGTTCGAGGTGACCACCGCATCAGGATGGTCGGCCTTGAGTTTGCGGGTCTCGAGTCCGGAGCGCGCATAGTGCTGCAGGTCGGAGAGGTCGAGGTCCGCGCGCTCGAGGACACAAGCGTCGGAGAGGTCCGTCGTTTTCGTGCCCGAACCCTTGATGAAGAAGAGTCGGGCCAACGACAGGGGCTTGTCGCTGCCGTTGTCGTAGCGGAGGATGATTCCGCTCCAGGTGGCGCGCGGGCGCAGATATTTGCTGACGACCCGGTCCTCTTCGGAATCCGCGGTGCGAGTCCAGGCCCCGCGGACGTAGCTGACGAGGCTGCGCTGGTCGAGGCGAGCGCCCGCGGTCTGAGCAGCGACGTTGAAGCGCAGCCACTTGTCCGGGGTGAGGACTGCGGCGATTCCGTCGAGGAGGGAGGACTTGCCCGAGCCCGAGGGCCCGGTGATGAGGTGGCCCTTGTGGGAGACGGGGATGCGGTGGATGTCGGCGTCGAAGGTGCCCCAGTTCGCGATCTGGATCTCGCTCAGGCGCCACTGACTGCCGACGTCGGGCCGGTTCGCTCCGCGAGCACGCGCCTGGTCGGCGACGAAGGCGGCATCGAGCGGGAAGAGTGCCTCGGTCACGCGTCGTCCTCCTCGGTGTCGGCGTCGATGTCGCTATCGGCATCGGATGCGTCGGTGGCGGTATTGTCGACGACCGCCTCGGCGATGGAGTCCCCGCCGTCATCAGACTTGCCGTCATGGATCTCAACGGCATCGGTCTCACCAGCGGCGATGCGTTCGTAGACGGCGATGAGCTCGCGCACACGGTCCTCGTCGATGAGGAACTTCACCATGGGAGAGATCTCGAAGCGGTCTTCACCGGCTTTGTGGAGCACGCGCAGGCGGTTGCTCATCCGCGACCACGCGCCGTTGAGATTGCGCTGGAAGGTCGATTCGTCCCCTGTGCGGTAGATCGCGAGTCGTTCATAGACCTCTTCGCGATCGACGATGACACGCTTCTCCCCCGGCGCGGCCAACAGCAGCTGCCGGAGCACCAGCAGCATCGCCGTGTCGAGGAAGGTGAGTCGTTCGCTGCGCACCGCGGCGGGCGCGTCGATCTCGTCGGTGACGATCTTGCGGGTGAATGCGAATTCGTCGACCCGGTCGATGACGAGGTCGAGGAACAGATCGTGCAGGCGCGAACGGACGAGGCCCTCGTCCGCGACGAGAGCGGCCCACAGCTGCGGGGCCTGCGTCCCGGACACATACGGCCCTTTGAGCAGTTCGAGCAGCACTCGGCGAGTGCGCTCTCCCAGCGTTCCGGTGTCACCGGACCACAGACCGCTGGGGTTGTGGCCGAGGTCGTCTGCGGAGTCGGTGGATTCCATCGCCGAGGCGACCCCCACCTCGGCGGGGGCTGTGTCGTTGTCGTGGTGGGTGGGGCTCATAGGGTGATGCCTTCGGTGAAGTAGTGGCGGCGGATCGCGGCGGTGCGGACGATGCCGTCGATACCGGCCCAGGTGAGGATTTCGCGGTTGCCGACATCGACGTGGCCATAGGTGCTGGCCAGGGACAACAGGCCGACGACGCTGGCCAGTCCCTGTGTGGCGGGGAAGGTTTCGAGCACCTCCGCGACGGAGGCTTCGTGGGCGGAAGTGACGACGGAGTTGATGTTCTCGGTGAGTTCGGCGAAGTCGATTTCGGATTCGCGGGCGACTGCGATGAGTTCGGCGAAGTCGATCTCGGAGTCCGTGGCCTCGCCGAGTTCCGCTCCGGCGTCGAACTCCTCAGGGTCGTGGAGGATGACCTCGCCGACGCTGCCGAGTGAGACGCTGGAGAGTTCGAGGTCGATGCCGATCTCGTCGTAGGGTTTGAGCTCCTGCGACACGGGCGCGGCCGCGGCGAGACCCTCCTGGAGGAGAGTGCGCATGACGCGGTCGCGTTGGAATTCGTGGGAGTGGACGTAGCGGCGCAGGCCACGGGCGAACTCGGTGAGGATGTCCGAAACCTCGTGAGACCCGTCCTTCATCTGGCGCATCAGGGTGCGCAGGGAACGGCGGGTGGCCAGAGAGAGGGTGGCGGAGAAGTCCCGGTCGAGGATGGCGGCGATGTCGTCGTCGAAGGCCGCGGACTGTTCGGGGTCGCGGACGAGGGCGGAGAACGCCGAGAACGTCCGACCTTCGTCAGAGGACTCGATGAGGTCGACGCCGCGGAACACTTCGTCGAGTACTTGGGACTGGGAGTCCTCGGCGGCGAGGATCGAGACCCGCAGTTCCTGATTGAGTTCTTCGAAGCGGGCGCGCACGCGGGCGAAGTCGGCGGGCAGTCCCTGCGCCTGCTGGAGGATGTCGGAGACGCGTTCGTTGGCTCGCCGCCTGTCGAGGACGACGGAGCGCGGATCGCCGCGGCGGACCCGGGCGATCTCGGCGTCGATGCGGTCGCGTTCGGCGCGTAAGGAGGCGAGGCGGCGAGAGCTGTCCGGGTCGGTGTCGATGGCCAGCTGTCGCACGGATTGGGCGAGGCTGACCAGCCGGGATTCGGTGGCGGTCTGTGGTGGGGTGCGCAGCTGCTCGAGCATGCGGATGGCATCGAAGCCGGCGGCGGAGAGTTCGTAGGTTTCGCCTCTGGCGGCGGTGGCGGGACGGCGGACGAGGATTTCGGCGCGACGCCAGTCATCGCAGTAGGCCTTCGCCGTCCGCAGCGAGAGGTCGAAGTGGTCGCGCAGCTCCTCGAGGTCGGCATCGATGCCTTCGTGCAGATCCTCGGTGTTCATCCTGGTGCCGGGCTTGCCGAGATGAGCGTCGAGGGTTCCGGCCATGACAGCGAGGTTGTCGGCCCGGAGCATGCGCAGGGTGGCATTCGATTCGAGCAGTCGCCGGTAGGCGAGCGCGGATGACAGGGCGGACATAGGAACTATTCTCTGCGCCTAGGCGGGTGCGCGCCAATTCGCGAGTCGGGTGAGGTCAACGGCTGTCTCTCCTCCCTCCGAAGGTGTCAGGGTCAACAGGTCGGTCCTTCTTGGGCATCTTGGCCACGACAAGACAATAGGACTCGAGCACGAGGTCGTGGAGAAGATCGGGATCGAGACGATCGCCGGCAGTTGCGGCGCCGGGTTCGCCGCCGTCATCGCTTCCCTCCCCGGCCACGGTGATCCAGTGCTTCTTGTTCATGTGATAGCCGGGTGAGATCTCCGCATAGGCGTCGCGCAGCACCTCACCGTCGAGGGGATCGATCTTGAGGTTGAGACTCGGAACTCCCCGCAGCTCGTATGCCATCATGAACATCTTTCCGCGCACTTTGTACACGGCATTGTCCGGCCCGAACGGGTGGTCGAGCTCGACCGAGGGGTACTGCATGGCTTGGTCGTTGGCCAAGCGGAGCACGGTGGCGGGGTCCATGCGTGGAGACTAGCAAAGGCCACTGACGTAGGAACTGACGTTAGACTCGAATCATGCCTGAGACCTCACTCCACACCGCCCCTCACCTGCTCTTGGCCGCTCTCGGCGGGACCATCGCGTCGACCGCCAATGCCGCAGGTGGGGTTGCTCCAGCACTCAGTGGGGCAGAGATCGCTGCGGCCGCAGGTCTCGATCAGGTCTGGCCGGATCTGCAGGCTGATTTCACTCAGGTTGCTCAGGTTTCGAGCGCGAATGTCACCCTCGAGATGCTCTTCGACGTCGTCGAACTCGCCCGCTCATCCGCGGCCGATGGAATCGTCCTCACCCAAGGCACCGACACTCTTGAAGAGTCCGCGTTCGGGCTCTGGCTGCTCAATGACTCGAGCACTCACATCGCTGTCACCGGGGCCATGCGCAATCCGACCCTGCCCGGAGCCGACGGGCCGGCAAATGTCCGGGCCGCCGCGCTCACTGCCCTGTCCGACCAGGTCAGAAACCTGCCTGCGTCCCTTGTGTTCAATGACGAGGTCCACGATCCGAGGTTCGCAACGAAGTCGCACACGACCTCGACGGCCGCGTTCTCCTCCGGGCCCATCCTCGGCGCGATCGGATGGCTGAGCGAAGACGATCTCCATCTCCCGCACGCACCCCAGCCTCCGAAATCACCGTTCGCCGGACTTCCCCGTCCGTCTCAACTGAGCAAGGTCGCCCTCGCCGAGGTGGGGATGGGCGAACCGGAAGAGACCCTTGATCTCATCGACGGGTCCGGGTTCGCCGGAGCCGTGGTCTCCGGAGTCGGCGGCGGTCACGTCCCCGAGGATCTGATGCCCGCCGTGGCCCGACTGGCCGAGAGGATGCCCGTGGTGCTGGCCTCACGTACCGGTTCGGGTGCGAGCCTGCACCGCACCTACGGCTATCCGGGCGGCGAGATCGGCCTGCTCGATTCCGGGCTCATCTCCGCGGGAATCCTCGACGCTCGCAAGGCCCGCATCGTGCTCAACCTGGCGCTGAGCTTCGGCCTTGACCCCGCCGAGGTGTTTGGTCAATTCAACTGAGCTTCACACCGGCCTGGTCGACCCCCGCACCACGAGTTCCGGGGTGAACTGGCGGTCGTGATGTTCATCCGAGGCCAATGCGTTCTCCTGCAGGAGTGCCTCCACCGCCGTGCGTCCGAGCAGTTCCGCCGGCTGCCGCACGGAAGTCAAGGGCACGATCGTTGAGAACGCATAGTCGATATCGTCGTAGCCGACGATCGCGATGTCCTCGGGGATCCGCAGATCGCTGAACATGATGACTGCCTGCATGAATCCGACCGCCAACAGATCATTGGCGCAGAAGACCGCGTCGGGCCGCTGATCGTCGGGCAGCGCGACGACCTTCTCCCCCGCGTCCCGTCCGGCGAGGATGGTGAGTTCGGCGGTGTCGAAGACCGGCAACTCGAGTCCTGCTTGACCGGCTCGTTCTCGCGCTCCGGTCAAACGGTCGGCGACCTGCGGCAGCGACTGCTGGCCGCCGATGAACGCTGGTCTCGTGCAGCCACCGGCGATGATGTGGTCGAGTGCCAACCGCCCTCCGGCGATATTGTCCACGGTCACTGACGACAGGGCGTAGCCGTTCGAGTCACGGTCGACGAGCATGACGGGCGTGCCTCTGGACGCAATCGATTCGAGCCCGGACAGGTCTGAGCCAGTCGGGGTGACGAGCAGACCGTTCACTCTCTGTTCGGCGAAGAGGTCGACATATTTCGATTCCCGGGCCTCATCGGTCCCCGAGTCTCCGATGAGCAGTGAAAGTCCTGCCTCGTCGCAGGCTTGTCTGGCCCCGTGCGCAACAGACGCGAAGAACGGGTTCGCGGTGTCGAGGACGACGAGGCCCAAACTGCTGCTGTGCCCAGATCGCAGCTGCCTGGCCGCGGCATTGCGAACGAAACCAAGCTCCTCGATCGCGGCGTTGACCTTCGCCGCCGTCGCCTCGGCGACCTTCGACGAACCGTTGACGACATGGGAGACCGTGCCGACCGAGACTCCTGCGCGGTCGGCGACTTCGCGCATGCTCACTTTCGCCATGAGTCTCCCTCTGTCATCCGTTGTACTTACGTCACCTGCGCTGTGCCGTCCGTTATCCGCTCCGCGGCACTCCGCAATTTCGCGGGCAGGCATGTCTCATTGTGCCTGACGCACCGTCATTCCGGCCGCCGCTCCCACCCCAACTTCCACAACCGCCAACGGCCGTCTTGATGTGACCCGAACGACATGCTAGTGTTCCGAGCAACAATATTGAAACGTTTCAATCACTTCATCTCACCCGGCGGATTCGCGAAGTCGCGATCACCGAGCCATCCTGGAGGAACCTATGAAGGACACAACGACGTCGTCCAAATGGAAGGCCACGGTCGCCGTGGCTATGTCGAACTACATCGAAGCCGGTTCGATCATCGCGATCGCCACGAGCATCAGCCTGTGGCAGACGGAATTCGGCCTCGACAGCATGGCCGTCGGCCTGCTCAGTGCACTGAGTGCCAACGCCTTCGGTGCTGCGATCGGTGCAGCCATCGGCGGTCCGCTCTGTGACCGCTACGGCCGGAAGTTCATCTACACCTACGACCTGCTCCTGTACATGTTCGGCACGCTGTTCGCGATCTTCGCGTTCAACTTCGCCTCGCTGCTCATCGGCTTCGTCCTCACAGGCATCGCCGTCGGTGCCGGTGTCACCGCCGCATGGACCTATATCGCCGAGGAAGCCCCCGACGGCCGTAGGGCCGGCCATGTCGGTGTGGCCCAGTTGGCCTGGTCGATCGGGCCGATGATCGGCTTCCTCCTTGCCGCCCTGCTCGAACCGATGGGTCTGCTCGGCTCCCGCATCATCTTCGCCCACCTCTTCGTCATCGCCTTCATCACCTGGTGGGTCCGCCGCGGACTGAGCGAATCGCGTCGCTGGACGAAGAAGCAGGCCAACCCGAACACCGTGGGCACCTACCGCGGAATCTTCGGGATGTTCACCAAGAAGAAGAACATCACAGCACTCCTCTTCCTCATCGGCGTCTACGGCCTGTGGAACACGGTGGCCGGTCAGGCCGGAATCTTCCAGCCCCGCATCTACGAGGCCACCGGACTCACCGACGCCCGCTCCCAATACCTGCTGCAGGTCCTCGTCTGGGGTCTGACCAGCGCCGCAACCTTCTTCGGCTTCATGCGCTACGGCGACAAGGTCTCCCGCCGCTGGCTCTACGGCTTCGGCGCCGGACTCGGCGTCATCGCCTGGGCCGTGCTCATCTGGGGACCGGCCGGTTGGTTCTCCCTCCTCGTCTTCGCCATCGGCTGGGGCATCTCGTCCGGACTGGGCGCTCAGGCCTTCTACGGGCTGTGGGCGGCCGAGCTCTTCGCCACCCGCTACCGTGCCTCAGCACAGGGCTTCATGTTCATGATCGTGCGCGTCATGGTCGGCGTCCTGTCTCTGTGGTTCCCTCTCATGCTCGAGAAGACCGGCATCCACGGCGTCGGATTCCTCATCGTCGGACTCCTCGTCGCCGCCCTGCTCATCGGCATGATCTGGGCCCCGAACACCCAGAACAAGACCCTCGAAGAGATCGAGATCGAACGCTACGGCCGACTCCTCGATGCCGATCACGCCACCGAGGTGGCCGCGGGCAATATCCACACCGACGGAACCGCAACATCCGGTTCGACCGATTCCACCGCAGTCAGGGAACGCTGAGATGGAGCGGGTGTGTTTCCGCATGCAGGTCGATCCTGCCCGCCTCGATGAGTACGTCGCGGCACACCGGGCCGTATGGCCGGACATGCTCGAGGCTCTCGAATCCACCGGTTGGCGCAACTACTCCCTGTTCGCGGATCCGACCGGCATGGTCATCGGCTATCTCGAAACGGACGACTACGAGGCCGCGCAGAAGGGGATGGAGCTGACGGAGATCAACGCTGCTTGGCAGCAGTCGATGTCTCCGTACTTCGCTGCCGGCGGGTCGTTCGACGCAGGACCGGAACGAATCCGCGAAGTCTTCCACCTCGAGGACCAACTCGCTGCGGCCCGGGCCGAAGTTCACCCCGAGTGACCACTGCATCGGATCCAGCGACTCGCTGATTCTTCAGTCCCACAATGCACCCAGCACCACCGCAACATTAAGGAATACCAACTCTCATGAGCACTCGCCCCACCTTCTCCGACATCACCGATAAGCTCGCCGCGCAGGAGATCGAACTGCCCTCCTGGGCGTTCGGCAACTCCGGCACCCGCTTCAAGGTCTTCGGCACCCCGGGCACTCCGCGGGACCCGTTCGAGAAGATCGCCGATGCTGCAAAGGTCCACGAACTCACCGGACTCGCTCCACAGGTGGCCCTGCACATTCCGTGGGACCTCTGCGATTTCGATGAGCTGGCTGCCCACGCTGCCGGACTCGGAGTCCGTTTGGGCACGGTCAACTCGAACACATTCCAGGACGACGACTATAAGTTCGGTGCCCTCACCCACGAGGACGAGGCTATCCGCGCCAAGGCCATCGACGCTCATCTCGAATGCATCGACGTCATGGATCGCACTGGATCACGGGACCTCAAGATCTGGTTGGCCGAAGGTTCGAACTACCCTGGCCAAGCGGACATGCAGGGTCGGCAAGATCGACTCCACGAGTCACTTTCCCAGATCTACGACCGCCTCGGCGAGGAACAGAGGATGGTGCTTGAATACAAGTTCTTCGAGCCCTCGTTCTACCACACGGACGTCCCCGACTGGGGCACTAGCTACACCCAGGTCGCAGCCCTGGGCGACAAGGCGCTGGTCTGCCTCGACACCGGCCACCACGCTCCGGGCACGAACATCGAATTCATCGTCATGCAGCTGCTGCGCCTGGGCAAGCTCGGCTCGTTCGACTTCAATTCCCGCTTCTACGCCGATGACGACCTCATGGTCGGTGCCGCCGACCCGTTCCAGCTCTTCCGAATCATCCACGAAGTGATTCGCGGAGGCGGCCTCAACAGTCCCGATATCGCGTTCATGCTCGACCAGTGCCACAACGTCGAGAACAAGATCGAAGGACAGATCCGCTCGGTGCTCAACGTCCAGGAGATGACCGCCCGAGCCCTCCTCCTCGACACCGAGGCGCTCACTGCGGCTCAGCGAGCAGGCGATGTCATCACCGCCAACGACATCTTCATGGATGCGTTCTACACCGATGTTCGCAGCGACCTCGCTGATTGGCGCGTCTCCCGCGGACTGCCGGCCGACCCCATCCGTGCCCTCCGTGAATCCGGCTACCAGGAGCAGATCGCAGTCGACCGCGTCGGCGGCACCCAAGCCGGCTGGGGCGCCTGAACTTGGAGACAGTGGGCGTCCCGAAATCGCGACGCCCACTGTCTCGACCCACCTCGCTGCATCACGCACTTCGACACCCGCACCATCCTTTTCAAGGAGAACCATGACCCATCCGACCGTCAACGAACTCATCACCCGCTCGAACTCGCTCGGCGCCGATCGTCGCAATACGAACTTTGCCGGTGGCAACACCTCCGCCAAAGGCACCGACATCGACCCGGTGACCGGCGAAGACGTCGAACTCATGTGGGTCAAAGGCTCCGGCGGAGACCTCGGAACGCTGACTCCCGAAGGTCTCGCGGTCCTCCGCCTCGACCGGCTGCGAGCGATGGAGAACACCTATCCCGGTGTCGACCGCGAAGACGAGATGGTCGCGGCCTTCGACTACACCCTGCACGGCAAGGGCGGTGCCGCACCCTCGATCGACACCGCCATGCACGGGCTCGTCGACGCCGCCCACGTCGACCACCTCCACCCGGATTCGGGCATCGCCATCGCCACTGCGGCAGACGGTGAGGAACTGGCCACAAGGATCTTCGGCGACAAGGTAGTCTGGGTGCCGTGGCGCCGTCCCGGTTTCCAACTCGGCCTCGATATCGCCGCGATCAAGACGGAGAACCCGCAGGCCATCGGCACCATCCTCGGTGGTCACGGGATCACGGCCTGGGGAGCCACCTCGGCGGAATCCGAAGCCAACTCACGGTGGATCATCGACACCGCGGCCGCTTATATCGCCGAACACGGCCGCCCCGAACCTTTCGGCGCAGAGCGCACGGACTTCGCCGCTCTGCCTGCCGATGAGCGTCAGGCCAAGGCCGCGGCCCTGGCTCCGCACCTGCGTGGTCTCGCCTCTGCGGACAGGACGATGGTCGGGCACTTCACCGATGAACCGGCGGTGCTCGAATTCCTCGCCGGGGAGAAGCTCAACGCTCTGGCCGAACTCGGCACGAGCTGCCCGGACCATTTCCTCCGCACCAAGGTGAAGCCGCTGGTCATCGATCTGCCGGCGGCCACCTCGGTGGAAGAGACCATCGCCGCACTCCCGGCACTGCACGAGGCCTACCGAGCCGATTATGCGGCCTATTACGACCGCCACGCCGATGCTGAATCACCCGCCATGCGCGGGGCGGATCCGGCGATCATCCTCGTTCCGGGGGTGGGCATGTTCTCCTATGGTGCGGACAAGCAGACAGCGCGGGTGGCCGGCGAGTTCTACGTCAATGCCATCAACGTCATGCGCGGAGCCGAAGCGCTGTCGACCTACGCTCCCATCAGCGAGGCGGAGAAGTTCCGCATCGAATACTGGGCTCTCGAGGAAGCCAAGCTGCAGCGGAGGCCTGCACCTAAGCCGCTGGCCGGTCGCATCGCGTTCGTCACCGGCGCCGCTTCGGGGATCGGCAAGGCGATCGCCACTCGCCTCGTCGCCGAGGGGGCCTGCGTCGTCATCGCCGATCTCGACCGGACCAAAGCACAGGAGGTTGCGACCGAACTCGGGCCGACCGATGTCGCCATCGGCGTCGCAGCCGATGTCTCCGATGAGGCCGGAGTGCAGGCGGCCTTGAATGAGGCGGTCCTCGCCTTCGGCGGTCTCGATCTCATCGTCAACAATGCCGGGCTGTCCCTGTCGAAGTCGCTGTTCGACACGACCGAAGCCGATTGGGACCTCCAGCACAACGTGATGGCCAAGGGGTCGTTCCTCGTGTCGAAGAACGCCGCCCGGATCCTCGTCGACCAAGGGCTCGGCGGTGACATCGTCTACATCTCCTCGAAGAACTCCGTCTTCGCTGGACCGAACAATATCGCCTACTCGGCGACGAAAGCCGATCAAGCTCATCAGGTGCGTCTGCTCGCGGCTGAACTCGGCGAACACGGAATCCGTGTCAACGGCATCAACCCCGACGGCGTTGTGCGCGGTTCAGGAATCTTCGCCGGCGGTTGGGGTGCGCAGCGCGCGAAGACCTATGGGGTGGAGGAGAAGGACCTGGGCAAGTTCTATGCTCAGCGGACCATCCTCGGCCGTGAGGTCGTCCCGGAGAATGTGGCCAACGCCGTCTATGCGCTGTGCACTTCCGACTTCTCGCATACGACCGGCCTGCACGTGCCCGTCGACGCCGGAGTCGCCGCAGCGTTCCTGCGCTGAGCCGCACGCGAACGGAGATCCTCATACATATGGATACCACTGAATCTGCTGCCGGTCTCACTCTCGCCGCGGTCGACCTCGGCGCCACGAGCGGCCGCGTCATCTTGGGCGGCGTGCACGATGGCGTGCTGCGGATGAACCCCGTGGCTCGGTTTGCCAATGTGCCGCAGTTCTTGGGCGAGAGCATGCACTGGAACATCCAGTCGCTCTTCGCCGAACTGAGTACGGGCCTCCGGGAAGCCATCCTCAGAAGTCCGGGACTCGTGAGCATCGGCATCGATTCGTGGGCCGTCGACTATGGGCTGCTCCGCGGCGGAGAACTGCTCGGGATTCCGCACCATTACCGGGACGGACGGAATCTGCGCGGTGTCGAAATCGTCCACGAACTCGTCGCCCCTGATGAGCTCTTCACCCACAACGGCCTCCAGCACCTCGACTTCAACACCGTGTTCCAGTTCGCGGTCGAAGCCGAATCCGGGTTCCTCGACCTCGCCGACGCGGCACTGCTCGTTCCCGATCTCATCGGATTCTGGCTGACCGGGCAGATGCGCACCGAACGCACGAACGCCTCGACGACCGGGCTTCTGTCGGTCCGCAACGGAGACTGGGACGCCGACCTCATGGAGCGGCTCGGACTGCCGGCCGATCTTCTGCCCGCTCTCGTCTCCCCCGGCGAGAGCATCGGGGAACTGACTGCACCGGTGGCTGAACGTCTCGGGGCGGTCGAACCGATCCAGGTGACGGCCGTGGGCAGTCATGACACCGCCTCGGCGGTGGTGGCCGTGCCGATGGAGGGGCAGAGCTCTGCTTATATCTCCAGCGGAACCTGGTCCCTGGTCGGTCTCGAGATCGACGAACCGGTCGTGACCGAGGAGGCGCGCCGAGCGAACTTCACGAACGAAGGCGGAGTCGACGGAACGATCCGGTTCCTCAAGAACGTGTCCGGTCTGTGGCTGCTCAGCGAATCGATGCGCCAGTGGGAACACGACGCCACCGATGCTCAGCGCAGCTCGGACCTTGAGAGCCTGCTCGCCGAGGCGGCCGCAATCACGACGCCTGTGGCTGTGTTCGACCCGTCCGATGGACGTTTCACCCCACCCGGGGACATGCCCACCCGCATCCGCGACTGGTGCTGTGAGCACGGCATCGACCCTCCCCACACCCGCGCCGAGGTGGTCAGATCCATCCTCGAATCGCTTGCTGCCGCTTATGCTCAGACCATTGCAAAGGCCGAGAAGCTGACGGGACGGAGTGTGGAGACGATCCACATCGTCGGCGGCGGTTCGCAGAACACTCTGCTCTGCCAGCTCACCGCGAACCGCTCCGGCCGCAGAGTGCTCGCCGGTCCCGTCGAGGCGACGGCGATCGGCAATCTGCTCATCCAAGCGCGAGCGGTCGGTCAGGTCGATCCGACCAGCAGCTTGGACGAGCTGCGTCAGGTCGTGAGGAACTCGTTCTCCGTCACCGAATACCTGCCTGGCTGAACAGCGTTGCGATCCGCAAGGCAAGAAAGAGGCGGCGTCGGCCAGAACTGGCCGACGCCGCCTCTTCGTTTCCGATTCAGAGATGAACCGACAGACTCAGCTCTCGGCGCCCACGGCGACGACCATCTTGCCGAAGTTTCCGCCGGTGAGCAGATCGTTGAAGTATTCGGGAGCCTTGTCGAGACCGGGACGGATATCCTCGCGGAAGCGAACCTTGCCCTCCTTGAGCCAGCCGCTCATGTTCGTAAGGAACTGCGGGGTCAGACGCTCGGCGAACTCGGTCTGGATGAATCCGCGCACGAGCAGCGACTTCGTCAGGATGTTGCCCATGAGCGCTCCCGAACGGTCCGGCCCCTCTGGCAGCGAGGTGAGGTTGTAGTTGGCGACGAGACCGCACACGGGCACGCGAGCGAACGTATTGAGCCGCGGCAGCACAGCGTCGAAGACCTCCCCGCCGACGTTCTCAAAGTAGACGTCGATGCCCTGCGGCACCGCCTCCTTCAGCTCCTGCCGCAGGTTCCCCGTGCGGTGGTCAAGTGCCACGTCGAAGCCGAGCTCACGAAGGTGAGCGACCTTGTCCGGTCCGCCGGCGATGCCGACGGCAGTCGCTCCCTTGATCTTCGCGATCTGACCGACGACGGATCCGACGGGACCGGTCGCAGCGGCCACGGCCACGGTCTCAACCTCCTTGGGCTGACCGATCTCGAGCAGACCCGCGTACGCAGTGAACCCGGGCATGCCGAGCACACCGAGGTGGGTGGAGATCGGCGCAATCTCCGGGTCGATCTTGCGCAGGTGTCCGGTCGACTCGACCGAATACTCCTGCCAACCGCCGTAGCCGAGCACGATCTCACCGGCGGTGAAGCCCTCGGCATTGGATTCGACGACCTCGGACACGGTGGCGCCGACCATGACATCGCCGACCTCGACGGGCTTGGCGTAAGACTTCGCGTCCGACATCCGCCCGCGCATGTACGGATCGAGCGAGAGATAGAGGGTGCGCAGCAGCACCTGCCCCTCGCCCGGGGTCGGCACAGGCACCTCGTCGAGCAGGTAGTTCTCTGCAGTGGGAGCGCCCACAGGGCGCGAGTTCAGGCGAATCCGATGGTTGGTCGTCATGGAGACGGTTCCTTTCAGCAGCAGATCATTCTTCGCTTGTGTGCTTCAATGGGGCGACAGGTGCATCCGCGACGATCACCGATGCTGTCGGTCATAACAACCATTCGGGATCGCCCGATGTTCCTGATCGAACGATTTTTCTGACACCGAGGCGGCACCCAGTCGAACCTTCCCCACCAGATCGCGGGCCACCGTCTCCCATTCGGGATCGAAGGCCCACCCGAAATCGCCGAGGTGATCGAGCAGATGGCTGCCATTGTCCCGGATGATCTCCGACCACTCCTTCGGCCACGCGCCGTAGTTCGCCGCCGCGGCGAGTTCGTCGACATCCTTGAACACGGCACCGGTCGGATCGAGCCGACCGTCCTCGGCGTGCAGGGGCATAGACGCGATCGGGAAGGTGATATCGAGGATGTGATCGCTGGTGAACAGCGCATCATCGCTGCGTCGGTGTGAGGTCTCAAGATTGATGTACCACTCGACCTGCACGCCGCCGGACTCTGGACGATCGACATCATCCCCAGCATCTTTGAGCAGCACCCATACGGAGAACGGAGCTTCGGGCGGGACGATCTTGAGCACTCCACGACCCCGCCACGTGCCCTCGACATTGATCCTCGTCGGCGCCTCGGCGATGGGACGAAACCGTACCTTCAACGGCACATCGTGGGCGTTCGTGTCTTCCCACCCGACGATGCGGGTCTCCTGCGTCGGCGTACCCCCTGCCAACCACAGAACAGAGCCGGACGGCCCGTCGGCGATGACACGCATCGGGCGGGCCACCTCGGCGAGGTCGCGGTCGAAGTCGAAACGACGGAACGTACAGGTCACGGTCTGTCCCGGAGTCCAGAACGGCGCCGTCCCCACGGGTCTGACCTGGGACGGAGTGGGGATCGTGAACGGATCGCGCAGGCTCATGCGGGCAGTCTATGCGTCGGTCATGGGCGAGCGCTGAAGACCGACCAACCGTGAAGACCTGGGCGGCGAGGTCATAGAGTGGGGCCATGAACGACTCCGATGACGCAGCGACTCAGACCCCCTCGGCCGCCCAGACTGCACCCATTCCCCCGACCGCGAACCCTGCCCCGGAGACGACGATCGGTCGCACCTTCGAGATCCCGAACACGATGACCGCTCCCCCGCGCACCGATGCCGAGGTGCCCGACTACGTCCGCGCCCTCGGCCTGCCCGGACTCGCCGACATCCACGTCCACTTCCTTCCGCAGAACGTACTCGACAAGGTGTGGGAGTACTTCGACAACGCTGCGGACAACTACGGTCGCGACTGGCCGATCACCTACCGGTACGACACGGACACCCGCCTGGATATCGTCCGCGAGCTCGGCCTGCGCGCGATCCCGGCCCTGACTTACCCGCACAAACCCGGAATGGCCGCCTGGCTGAATGAATGGAATGCCGAGTTCACCGCCGCCCACGACGACGTCATCCACTGCGGCACTCTCTATGCCGAACCCGAATCAGCCGACTACGTCCCTGCCGCGCTTGCCGCCGGTGCGAAGCTGTTCAAGGTCCACGTTCAGGTCGGTGTGTTCTCTCCCGACGACGAGGTCCTCGACCCTGCGTGGAAGGCACTCGAAGAGGCCCGAGTGCCGATCGTCATCCACGCCGGATCTGCTCCCCTGCCGGGCGCCTACACCGGGCCGCAGGCGGTGGCGAACGTCCTCGAGCGATTCCCGCAGCTGAATTTCGTCATCGCCCATATGGGCATGCCCGAGTACGACGAGTTCGCCGATCTCGCAGAGAGATTCGACAACGTCTATCTCGATACGACGATGTTCGCCTCCGGGTATTTCTCCACCCCCGCCGAGGTGACCCCCGCCTACCGCGAACGACTGGCCAGGCTTGAGGACAAGGTCATCCTCGGCTCTGATTTCCCGAACATCCCCTATCCCTATGTCGATCAGATCTCCGGACTGGCAGGGCTGGGTCTCGGCGATGATTGGATGCGCTCGGTGCTGTGGACCAACGGCGCGAAGGTGCTCGGGCTCGACTGAGTCTCAGCCGTCGCGGGGCACTCGGTCGGCGCCGACGACCCCGGTGAGCATCTCCTCGGCGGTGGGTGCACCGCGTCGGATGACGCTGATCTGACCGGTCGATTCGAGGATCACGCATGCCACCTCATCGCGGTTGCGGATGCCGGCAGATCGCAGTTTGGCGATGAGTTCGTCGTGGTCGACGTGGCTCTTCGACAGGTTGTCCTTGAGGATCTCACGACCGGCCATGAGCACCACCGCCGGGGAGTTGACGACGCTGCGCACGAATCCGAAGCGTCGGCCGAATCCGCTGAGCGCCTGCAGGATCAGCAGGGTCGCCAGACCCAGGATTCCGGCCGCCAGGGTCGGGGTATCGCCGAGGATGGACCGCCCGATGATCGCTCCCATCGCAATGATCGCGGCCACGTCGAAGCTCGACAGGCTCGCCAGAGTGCGCTGGCCGAAGATGCGCAAGAGCAGAATGATCCCGAAGTAGAAGGCCACACATGAGACGACGATCCTGACTGCGTCGACCCAGTTGAGCCCGTATTCCATCCAATCCATGACAACCTCCGGAACGGATGATACGCCTGCCCCGGAATCGGGGCGTTGCGCTGGGGTCGGGGTCAGCGATTCGCAGCGGGGTCAGCTCTTCACACGAAGCTCAGACCGAGCGCAGCCATTCGTCGACGGTCTTATCGGACATCCTCGGTGACGGTGGGATGAGGCCGTCGCGGGCCATCGGCCCGGGCAGGGGAATGCCGACGACTTTCGACGGCTTCACACCCGCCTTCCGGGCACGTGCAGCGGCAAGTCGGCGGGCGATCTCAGCGAAGTCGCTGATCTCGGGACCGGCGACCTCGATGGTGCCGCGCTCGCGTGCGTCGATGGCTTCGGCCATCATGCGTGCCGCCTCGGTGACTGCCAGGGCCCGCACGCGCATCTTCGGCACGAAGCGCAGCGGCCCGGCCTTGATCGTCATCGTGTCGACGAGTTCGAACCACTGAGCCGACCGGAACATCAGCAGCTGCTCCTCCGGGATGAGCCGGCGAAAGATGCGCTCCTGCATGGCTTTGCCCCGGTAGTAGCCCATCAGCCGCGACTCGGCGGCCTCGGAGCGGAACGCGATCGACAGGACGGCCACGGAGGTGCCGGGCTTCTCGGCAGCCGCCTCGGCGATCGAACGGGAGCTGCGTGAGAAGAAATCGATGGCTTTGTCGGCGTTCATCGTCAGCTGGTTGACGCAATCGACGAGGACGTCGCTGCCTTCGGCCGCCTCGGTGACTCCCTGACCGGTCACCGTGTCGACCCCGCTCCCGCGATGAGCGGCGATAACAGTGTGTCCACGTTCGCGCAGTTGGGGCACCAACTGCGCGCCGAAGGTTCCGGTGGCTCCATAGACGGTGATCTGCATGATCGTCGACCCCTCAGACGAAGCACGGGCGGGCCCGACGTCGAGCCCGCCGGTGCGCCGGTCGTTTCTCAGTTCTGGTTGACTGTGACAGTACCAGTGTCGGCTGTGGCCGAGATCGGAACGAGGATCTTGCCCTTGGCTTCCTTCGGGTCGTCCGCCACGTCGTACTTCTTCAGATCGGAGGCGAGGTCGACGGTGCCGTCATTGGACTTCGCGTTGATCCGGTAGAAGAAGTCCTTATCCAGCTCTTCTGAGGTGAGCTTGAGATTCGGCACTCGCATGTCGATCGAGCCCTCTTCTGTCTTCGCGATGATTCCGCCGGTGGGCATCGCCTGATTGGTGAAGTCGAGGTCGACGGTTCCCGTCGAACTGACCACGTCGATGCGGTCGCTGACGGTGAGGTTCTCGCCTTCGATGGCACCGACCCCGGTCTTGGCCGACACCGTACCGAAGTCTCCGTCCAGGTAGGTCGCACCCCAATCGCTCGTGGTCCGCACCTTCTGAGCCGACCCGGTCACGTTCGCGGTTCCACCGCCGGTATCGGCGTTGATCTCGGCGAAATCGCCGGTGACATCGAACCGGCCGTAGTTGCCGTCGAAGTCCAGCGCAAGGTCTTTCGCCTCACTGGTCGGGATGGTGACGGTCAACCTGGTGTTCTCGAGTTTCCCGCCGTTCTTCACGGCCACCTCGGCGGTATCGGCTCGACTGTCGACCTCAAGGTTCGCGGAGCTGTCACGGGGACCGGTGCCGGTGAGCTTCACGGTCGCCTCGGCGACGTCGGCGGTCTTGATGTCGACAGCACCACCGGAGTCGAGGCCGATCTTGAGTTCCTTCATCGCCTTCGGCAGCGGTTCGGACGATTCGATCCGCCCGTAGTCGAGGCGGGAAGCACCTTGGGCGGTGCTGACGATGACGGGGACGAGGAGGACGACGGCGGCGAGGATGATCAGGACCGCGCGCAGACCGACGCGGGCGGATTCGCTGATGCGCACTGTGGCAGGCATTCTAGGCTCCGAGGAATGTGAGGACGGCGAGGACTCGGCGATTCTCCGAGGTGTCGGCGGTGAGGCCGAACTTCGTGAACACCGAGGAGATGTGCTTTTCTACGGCACCGGCACTGAGGTAGAGGGTGCCGGCGATCGCGGCATTGGACTTGCCCTCTGCCATGAGCTGGAGGACTTCGATCTCGCGGGGGCTCAGGGTCGAGAGTCCGTCCTTCTTGCGCGTGCGCACGAGGATCTGGGACACGACCTCCGGGTCGAGAACGGTGCCGCCTCCTGCGACCTCGTCGACGGCGGTGAGGAAGTCTTCGACGTCGGCGACACGGTCTTTGAGCAGGTAGCCGAAGCCGCCGGTGTTCTCGGCGATGAGTTCGGACGCGTACTGCTCCTCCACGTACTGGCTGAACACGAGGACCTTGACGTCCGGGTTCTGCTTGCGGATGAGGACGGCGGCGCGGATGCCTTCATCGGTGAACGTCGGGGGCATGCGCACGTCGATGACGGCGAGGTCCGGCGGATCGTTGTGAACGACGGCGAGGAGTTCGTTGGCGTCGGGCACGGCGGCGATGACCTCATGTCCGGCGTCGGCGAGCAGCCTTTCGAGTCCGGCCCGCAGGACGGCAGAGTCTTCAGCGATTACGATGCGCATGGCACCTCCACAACTACAGTCGTTGGCCCACCTGCGGGGCTGGTCAGGTTCAGTGTGCCACGAGCGGCTTCGACCCGGTCGATGAGGCCGGCGATCCCGGTGTGACGCCCCGTGCGGTCGACACGTGCACCGCCGTGGCCGTTGTCGGTGACGACGATCTGCACACCGCTCTCGATCGGGGCGATGAACACGCTGGCGCGAGTGGCGCCGGAGTGCTTGGCGATGTTCGTCAGGCATTCGGCGACGACGAAGTAGGACACGGCCTCGGCTTCACGCCCGATCCGCCCCTCGAGGCGGACATCGACGTCGACGGGAATCGTCGACCGTCCGGCCAGGGCGGAGACCGCGGCGTCGAGTCCGCGATCGGTGAGGACAGCGGGGTGGATTCCGCGGGCCAGCTGGCGGAGTTCGTTGACGATGCCCTTGGCTTCGGTATGGGCTTCGGCCACAAGTTCCTTCGCCTTCTCCGGAGCTGTGTCGATCTTCGTCTTCGCCATGCCCAAGGTCATGGTCAGAGCGACGAGGCGGGGCTGGGCTCCGTCGTGGAGGTCGCGTTCGATGCGCAGACGTTCCGCCGCGGCCGCCTCGAGGCCGGCCATGCGGGCCCGATCGAGTTCGGTGACCTCGGCCTGCAGCGCCACGGTGCGGGCCGGGGCGAGCAGCGCCCGGTCGAGGGCGCGGTCGAGCAGCGGGGCGAACCACAGGATGGCCAGGGAGCTGGCGAGGACGATGACGGCACCGATGGCCACACCGATGCGGGCCGGTCCGTCGATGGTTTCGCCGATGAAGAAGGTGTTGACTCCATGGGGGTTGATGGCCGCGAAGATGCCGAAGATGGAACCGCAGATTGCCGCAATGGTGCCGGCGACGACGATCAGGCCGAGGAGCATCTTGATGTAGTGGTGGGCGGTCGAGCGCCAGAAGGCACCGGATTTCACCTGCAGCCAGCGATTGTGGAGGAAGCGGCCCATGCCGGGTTCGCGATTGCTGCTTTCGATCTTCGGGACGGGGATCTTATCGGAGTAGATGAGTTCAGCCCGGTAGCGTTCGGCGTTGTTCGCGCCCTGCTGGACGAGGACCCAGACGAGGAGGGCGAGGACGCCGAGGCCGAGGGCGAAGATGCCGCCGATTCCGGTGAACAGCAGTCCCAGCGGGATCCACGCCCAGATCAGGGCGAGGACGGCGGAGAGCACGAGGTTCGCGACGCCGATGATTCCGGTGGGGCGTTTGGGCCAGGTGATGGGTCCGTCGGCAGGGATCTCGGTGACCTCGTCCCGGCTCAGCGGCAGTGAGCCGGTGACCGGGGCGTAGGCGACGGGTTCGCGTTTGGGCTTCATCCGCCGAGGCGGCCGCGGGCGTGGCATCGGCTGTGCCATCGGCATGGGCTGTGCGTTCGGCGCAGGCCGTGCATGCGGCATGGGCTGTGCATGCGGCGCGGGACGACCGAACTGCGGGCCGGGTTGTGGTGCTGGGCGCGGTCCGGGTTGAGGGGCGCGGCCGGGTGGGGTGGGGTAGTTCGGGTTGTTCGAGGGCGCGTACCCGGATGGTGCGGCCTGAGCCGAGGGATGGGTGCGGGGGCCAGGCTGCGCAGGAGCCGTCGGATGTGTGTAGGTGACCGGCCTGGTGGGGTTCATCGGTGGGTCGTCAGGACGCTGGGCCTGTTCGCCGGCTCCCATCACTCGGGTCGAGCCCGTCGCGAACGGCACGTCGAGGTCGACGGGTTTCGTCCGGAACTCTCCTGCTTCGCGAGCGGTCGGTACGTCGACCGCTGCTGCGTCGACTTCGGTGGTCGGCGGTGCATTGACGATCGCTTCGGCGCTGATCGACTCTTCGCGCTGTGGGGGTTGAGGCTCCTGCGGATCGGGGCCGAGCGGCTCCTGATCCTGCGGGTTCTCGGGGGTCTTCTCACTCATAGCAAATACGCTACGGGAGCCGCGGGCTCGCGAACAGCACGAAGACCTCCGACCCCACGTCGGGTTTTCCCGACACCCTGTGACCGGCCCCACTGGATTTCCAGGTGGACGCTGGAGCCCCGGACCGCATCAGCCGCGCCTTTGCGCGCGGCGTGTCTGAGCGTCCCTCACCCTTCGCGACGAATCACCCCGCTGCAACGAGGTGGTCTGCCACGAAGGGTGAGGTGTGCCGACGTACCGGGAGGAAGTGTCGCTCCCGGTACGTGATGCCGTCGGCTATACGGGGACCGCAGCCGCTCGAGACGAGACGTGGTGCTTTCCCGCAGGAGCGGTATGTGCGGCTCCGTCGGCAGGACTCGTGCCCGCATCACCGGACGTGGCGTCGAGCGCCTGCGCAAGGTCGGCGAGGATGTCTTCGACGTCTTCGATCCCGACGGACAGGCGGATGAACCTGCCGGAGACGCTGACCTCGCTGCCGGCCACGGACAGGTGCGTCATCGTCGCCGGGTGGTCGATGAGGGACTCGACTCCTCCGAGCGATTCGGCCAGAGTGATGAGCTTCGTGTTCGCCACCAGGGACAGTGCCCGCTCCTCGGTGTCGGTGCGCAGGGACACCACTCCTCCGAACCCGCTCATCTGCCGCTTCGCCACCTCGTGCCCCGGGTGCGAGGGCAGGCCCGGGTAGATCACTTCGGCCACCTCGTCGCGGGTCTCCAGCCATTCGGCCACCGCCTGCGCGTTGGCACAGTGCGCCTTCATCCGCACCGGCAGGGTCTTGATCCCGCGCCTGGTCAGCCACGCGTCGAACGGGGAGATGCCCAGCCCGACGGACGCGAGGTGGCTTTCGAGGCGGTCGACCACCTCGGCGGCGCGGGGACAGCTCGTCCCGTCACCGGTGAGGACCGCCCCGCCGATGACATCGGAGTGGCCATTGATGAACTTCGTCGTCGAGTGCACGACGATATCGGCGCCGAGTTCCAGCGGACGCTGGAGCACCGGGGTCGCAAAGGTCGAGTCCACGGCCAGGAGCGCGTTCGCTCGGTGGGCGAGGCGGGCCGCCTCGGCGATATCGATGATGTCGAGCCCGGGGTTGCTCGGGGTCTCGACCCAGATGATCGCGGTGTTGTCGTTGATGGCGGCGGCGAGCGCCGCGGTGTCGGTGAGGTCGACGGTGCGGATGACCACGCCCCAGCGGACGTATTCATTCTGCAGGAGCCGGAAGGTCCCGCCGTAGACGTCGCGGGGCAGGATGACCTCGTCGCCGGGACGAAGCAGAGAAGAGAACACGGCCACCTCGGCCGAGGTTCCGGAATTGACGGCCGCGGCGAACGACGCTCCCTCCAATTCGCACAGAGCCTGTTCGAGGTCGCTGCGGTTCGGCGTGCCCGTGCGCGCGTAGTCGAAGCCGGCGCGAGTCTCTCCCGGAGTGTCCATCATGAAGGTCGAGGTCTGGAAGATCGGGGCCACGACCGAACCGGTGTGTGCCTCGGGCATGGCTCCCGAGTGCACCGATCGGGTCGAGATTCCGGCGGGTGTGGTGGGTTCGAAACGGGGTGAACTCACGGCGGATCCTTCCTTCACTGATGGGCACCGCTGCATCTGCGGTGTGATTCAGTGTGAGTGTCCCCGATGTGCTCGCGCGAACGCGCCGTCTCGGATGGTCACGTCGCGTCATATGTCGTCGATGAATGTCATTTTTCGACGTAGAAGGTCGGCATCCCTCGCCGAGGCGGTCCGCCGACTCGTACGCCCGCGACGTGACCGTCGTTCGTTCCCACCGCGGCAGCTCTCTGTGACGATCGAGCAGTCCCACTGCCGGTCGCCGGTCACCCGGCCAGGAGCTCCCGCCAGTCGGACCCTGCCGCCACGGCGTCGAGGATCGCCCCGGCAATGCGCTCGTTGTCAGCGAACACGGGGGCGCCCGTCTGCGGTCGGCTGAAGGCCTCGGCGGTCGATCCGGAGACCGCGGGACCGAGCAGGAACAGATCGCCTTGTGCCCGACCATGTGCGTCGAGCGCGCGACCGGCACCGTCGGTGCGCAGCTTCGCGTGAGCCGCGGTCTCGAGCAGCAGTCGGCCGTCCGCCCGCAGTGTTTCGAGGACCGGATCGGCTGCCTTCTCCGCACTCTGCCGAGCCAGGCGGGCATCGACGAGATGAGTGAAGGTCTTCGCCTCCGGGTGAGCGGTGGAGCGGGCGGTGAAACCGGCAGCAGCGGCGTCGATGCTCAACCCGGGACCGAGGAACCGAACGAGACCGGCTTCGTGGAGAGCGAGGATCTGTCTGACTCTCTTCGGCGGCGGGCCGCTGCCGACGAATGAGAACAGGGAATGGAAGCTGCCTTCGACGAACTCCGTGCGATCGCCATTGCTGACTCGACCGTCGCGGACGAGCATCCTGATCTGCACATATGCCTTGACCAGAGCGGTGAAGACGGCGAGGTCGGCAGAGTGGTGCACATCGGCACTGCGCTTGAGTTGCCCCGAGATGTGATCGCGCACGCTCGCCTCTGCAGAAACGAGGTCATCGCAGCGCAGATCGGCCAGCGGACGGTTGATGCGGTCCAGGTCGAACAGATCGGCCTCGTCTCTGATGACGTCGCGGGCGGCCTCGGCGATGGTCTCGAAGACGGCGCCGGTGGTGGCTTCTGCCCCGTTCTCGCCGATGCGGCCTGAACGGACCCGCTCGGCGGTTGCGTCGATGCGCTCGAGCAGTTCGGGAGCGTCGATGCCGCGCTTCCACAGCACGTGTTCGTAGTGGGCATAGGTGAGTTCGAGTTCGAACAGCGGACCGAGCACCGCATCGAACTCGATGAACCGGGAACTCTCGCCGAGGCGCTGCCCGCTTCCGCGACGGTCCCCTCCCACGCTGCCGGTTCTCTCAACCACGCGGTCCAAGTACCGCAATTCCACGGCCGGTGCGCCGGGGACATCGACTTGACTGTAGCCGAGCTTCGGACTGTAGGAGACCCCACGGGAGGATCCCACCCACAGCACCGGTTCGGTGCCGGAGGGCCGGTAGCGAAGCCGTTCGCCGTCGTCGACGAACTCACCGCCGCGGCCCTCGGTGACCATGACCATGAAGTCGAGGAACGCGAGTCCGAACCCGCGGGTGAGCACCTCAGCGCCAGCGGGGATGCCGCTGAAGTCGAGGTCGGCCGTGTATCCGGGAGCCTGATAGTACAGATCATGTCCCGCCGAGGCGGCAGCGCGGTCGGCCAGTATCGCATCCTGCTCGGCGGTGTGCATGTCGAGATGCCCCTGAGCCGAGACGAGGACGTCGGTGTCGATCTCCGCACCGATAGAGGTGGTGACCACGAAGCCGCGGTCGTCATCGCCGCGGCGCACCGCCGCGGCGCGGGCGCGATGGATGTGCACCTGAGCATCGAGACGATCGAGGGCGGTCTCGAAGGCCGCCGTCAGGTAGTGTCCCTGGACCCGGCGGCTGGCAAATGATTGGGAGTCGAGCCCTGCCGCCTCGGCGCCGAGGCCAGCCTGCGTCAGGCGCTCCCGACCGGGCCCGTGGATCCACTCGTGCAGGGTCGGTCCCATGATGCCGGGATTCTCGAGCAGGCAGGACTCGTCCGGGAAGATCGTGATGTCCTCGGTGCGCGAGTTCATCCACAGGTGCGGCGACTGTTCGGTCCGCCATATCCGCCCGGCTCCGGCCGGATACGGGTCGACGAGGTGGATGCGCAGGCCTGCCCCGGCGTCCGTGTTCGCGGCGATCGCGAGCAGGATGCCCAGGGTCTTCGGCCCGGCCCCGATGAAGGTGAGGTCGGCGCGGTGTCCGCCCGAATCGGATGCCGTCGACGCATCACCGCCGGTCGTGAGGTCCGCCGCAGCCGACGTCTTACACATCGGCATAGAGGCTCACGGCCGGGGCGAGTCCGAGGCGGCCGCGCAGATCGCTCGCGTCGCTGTCGCCGCCCAGTGCCGCAACGACCTCAGGGGTGTCACGCAGTCCCGCCGCGTGCAGGGCGGGCAGGATCTCGGAGACGAGGCGGACGCTGAAGTCGAGTTGATTCTCAGCTGACGCGGTCAGCAGCACCCCCGAGGCCCCGCGTTCGACGAGGATGCGCACGGAGCTGACGAGCTCGGCCACCTCGGCGCGGTTCGTCGGTGCCGGCAGGACGGTGAGCACCGGCACCCCGGGGTCGAGTTCGGTGCGCAGATCCTCGAGCGAGATGGTGCCGGCGGCCTCGTCGGCGAGAACGACGTCGGCGGCGCCGCGGGCCGCCTCGTTGCCGGCCTCCGCACGGACGATGATCGGCGGGTGGCCCTGCGGCGGGCGCGGCGTGATCGAGGGGCCGAGCACCGAGTAGTCGACTCCCGTCGAGTCCTGGACCTGCGCTTCGATGTAGTGGAGGCGGTCGCGATCGATGTACCGGTCGGTGGCCTCGTCGCGGATGATCGCGTCGTCGTCCCAGGAGTCCCAGAGTCGGCGGATGACGTCGATGACGGATGCGGCCTCGGCCCAGGCAGCGGGTGCCGGGGCGGGGCCGCGTCGACCGAAGAGGGCCGCCTCGGCGGGGGTGGATGAGATGCCCACAGCGAGTCCGGCACGGGCCCGAGCCGCATAGTCGAGCGTCGCCGAGGCGGTCGCGAGGTGGAAGGGCTCGAGATGGGTGGCGCGGACCTCGGGGACGATCCCGAGCCTGCTGGTCAGCGGGCCGAGCCAGGAGGCGAACTCGAGCGCGTCGTACCCGGTGAAGTCATCGGGGACGAGGGCGAAGTCCGCATGTCCGTCAAGGGTCTTCGCGGTCGCCGGTCCGGTGGTCGGGTCGGGAGTCAGCGTGGTGGCGATGATGACGCTCATGAGGGATTCCGTTCGGTCGTGATCGGGGTGGTGATGAGGGATTCGGCGGCGGCCGCCTCGGCGTGAGTGCACGACCTCGCACGGACGGTCAGTTCGGAGTCGAACTGGTCGATGGCGTCGACGACGTCGCGCTCGACGGATTCGTCGATGCTCGGAGGGGTCGTGTCCGTGGCCGGGAGGATGTTGCTCGATGCGACGAAGCGGCCGCGGCCGATCGAGCTCGCCCCGAGCGTGGCCAGCAGCGGTTTGAGGCCGTAGTCGAGGGCGAGGACGTGGGCGGCGGATCCGCCGGTGAGCAGCGGCAGAACGGGTTTGCCGTGCAGGGCGTCCATCGGCAGCAGATCGACGAAGACCTTGAGCAGTCCGGTGTACGTGGCCTTGAAGACCGGGGATCCGACGATCACCGCGTCGGCGGCGGCGACCGTGTCCCGCGCCGAGGCGATGAGGCCGTCGCTCGAATCCCCCGTCAGGAGGGGGCCGGCGGGCAGGTGGCGGAGTTTGATGAACTCCGTACGGTGGCCGTACTGGCCGAGCCTGCGGGCGATGAACTCGAGGAGCGCTTCGGTCTTCGAGTTCTCCGAGGGGCTGGCCGAGAGCAGGACGACACGCGACATGTCAGCCCACCTCCTTGAGTTCGCGGGTCGGAGCGTCGGGGGTGCCGGCGACACCGATCTCTGTGGTGTCGGTTTCTGCGGCGGCGGTGCTGCGGGCTTCGCGACGGGCGGCGGCCCAGTCAGCGGCGGTGCGGGCGGCGGGCAGTCCGATGCTCTCGCGCAGGGACCCGTCCGGATACTCGGTGCGATAGACCCCGAGTTCCTGGAGTTCGGGCACGACCTTCTCAACGACCTCGTCGAGTCCGCCCGGAGTGAGGTGGGGGACGAGGATGAAGCCGTCGGCGGCCTTCGTGCGGACCGCCTCGGCGAGGTCGGTCGCGACCTGGTGCGGGGTGCCGACGTAGGAGTGACGGGTCGAGACCCGGATGACGAGTTCTCGGGCGGTGAGGTTCTCGGCCTCGGCGATCTTCCGCCAGCGGGCAATCGTCGCTTCCGCGTCCTTGATGTGTTTGACCCTGCCCTGGGAGATCGAGTCGGCGGCCGGCGGCACATCGGGCAAGGGTCCATTGGGGTCGAAGGCGGAGAGGTCGCGGTCCCACACGCGTTCGAGGAACGCGATGGCACCGGCCTCGCTGACCTGTTGGGAGGCGACCTCACGGGAGCGTTCGGCCGCCTCGGCGAGAGTGTCGCCGAGGATGATGGAGACTCCCGGGTAGATCTTCAGGGAGTCTTCGGTTCGGCCGTAGCGGGCCAGGCGGGACTTCACGTCCGCGTAGAACTTCCGGCCGGATTCGGGGTCGGAGTGACGGGTGAAGATGACGTCGGCCGAGCCGACGGCGAAGTCACGGCCGAAGTCCGAGTCCCCCGCCTGGAAGACGACGGGGTGACCGCCGGGCAGGGGGCCGGCGGGGAAGCGTCCGGCGATGTCGAAGAAGTCGCTGGCATGCGTGAACGACCCGTCACCGGCGGCGGTGTCCCAGAGTCTCCGAGCCACGTCGATGAAGTCCTCGGCGCGGCGGTAGCGGTCGGCGTAGTCGAGGTAGCCGCCGCGGCGGAAGTTCTCGCCTGTGAAGGCGTTGGAGGTCGTGACGACGTTCCAGGCGGCGCGACCGTTCGAGAGGTGGTCGATCGTCGCGAGCCGGCGGGCGATGTCGAAGGGTTCGTTGAACGTCGAGCTCAGGGTTCCGGCCAGCCCGATGCGCTTGGTGACGGCGGCGAGCGCGGAGAGCACAGCCGTGGTGTTCGGTCGTCCGACGACGTCGAGGTCGAAGATCTTCCCCTGGTGTTCGCGCAGGCGCAAACCTTCGGCGAGGAAGAAGAAGTCGAAGAGTCCCGCCTCGGCGGTCTGTGTCAGATGAGCGAAGGAGTCGAATTCGATGTGGCTTCCCGAGGCGGGATCGGACCATACGGTCGTGTTGTTCACGCCCGGGAAGTGCGCGGCCAGGTGGACCTGCCGCGGCTGGCCGGGGATGCTGCTGTCGAATTCAGGCATGGGATGCTCCTGTCAGTTCGGTGGTGTTCGGGGTCAGCGATACGTCGCCGGTGTCGGTGGACGTCGCGCGCAGGTCGGTGTCGGTGGTCTCTGTCGAAGTCGCGCGCTCGGCCGTGCGCACGGCGGAGTCGTCGAAGCACGGCACTGCGTCGATGAGCGCCCGCGTGTAGTCGTCACGGCTCTCGTGCAGCACACGAGCAGTCGGCCCGGATTCGACGACAAGTCCGTCCTTCATCACGATCACCTCGTCGGCGATCTGCTCGATGACGGCGAGGTCATGGGAGATGAAGAGGTAGGCGACGCCGAGGCGATCCTGCAGGTCGACGAGCAGCTGGAGGATCTGCGCCTGCACGCCGACGTCGAGTGCGGAGACGGGTTCGTCGAGGATGATCACCTCGGGGTCGACGGCCAGCGCACGGGCGATCGCGAGCCGCTGCCGCTGCCCTCCGGAGAGCTCCCGCGGGGTGCGCTTGAGGAGGCTGTGATCGAGGGCGACGGAGTCGAGCAGCTCCCGCACGCGTCCCGGCCGGTCGGCTCGGATGCCGATGCGGTGGCCGCGCAGCGGTTCGGTGAGGATCCGCTCGACCGTGTAGTGCGGGTCGAGAGCCGCGCTCGAGTCCTGGTGGACGTACCGGATGCGCCGTCCGAGGTCCTTCCGCCGATAGTCACTGACGGGCTTTCCGTGGAGGGTGATAACTCCGGAATCCGCCCGGTCGGCGCCGAGCAGGATCCTCGCCGAGGTCGTCTTCCCCGACCCGGATTCGCCGACGATTCCCACAGTCGATCCTGCCCGCAGATTGATGTCGAGACTGTCAACTGCGGGACGGTCCCCACCGAAGTTCCGCACGATGCCGCGGCCGGACAGGACCGCCTCGGCGCCGGTGTGGGTCGTGGTGGCGCCAGCGTCGGTGCTCGGCCGCAGTCTCGCCCACCCGAGGTGCGGGGCCGCGGCGAGGAGCGACTGCGTATAGGCATGCTGGGGGTCGGCGAGGACGGCTTCGGTGGGCCCGGTTTCGACGATGCGCCCGGCCTGCATGACCAGCAGCTTTGCGGCGCGTTCCTTCGCGACGCCGAGGTCGTGGGTGATGAGCACGAGCGCGGTCTGCGAACCGGCGACGAGGCCGCTCAGCACGTCGAGGACCTGTTTGGCCACGGTCGCGTCGAGCGCCGAGGTGGGTTCGTCGGCGATGATGAGCGCCGGCCGGGCGGCGATCGCATTGGCGATGAGCACGCGCTGCCGCTGCCCGCCGGAGAGCTCGTGCGGATACCGCCGTCCGTGGGTCTGCGGGTCGAGTCCCACGGCGGTGAGAACCTCGGCGATGCGGGGTCTGATCTGCGGTTTCGCATAACCGTTGACGGTCAGGGTCTCGGCCAGGGCGGAGGCGATCGTGCGCACCGGGTTGAGCCCGGCGCCCGCGTCCTGCGGCACGTACGCGATTCCCGTACCGAGGATCCGCTGCCAGGTGCGCGGCTTCGCCGAGGTGAGGTCCTCGCCGAGGTGGCTGTGCGTGTGCGCGTGGACCTTCGTCCCCGCCGGGAGGAGTCCGGTCAGCGCCGCGGCCGTCGTGGACTTGCCGGATCCGGATTCGCCGACGATCGCGAGCGTGTCCCCGGGGGCGAGACTGAGGTTGATGTCCGCGATCGCCGGGGTGGGAGCACCGGGGTAGGTGACGCTCAGTCCCGCAACCTCGAGGACTGGAGGCCCCTGGTGGGCTGATGACTCGGGTGCCTGGACACCGGGTGCTGAGGTCTCGGGCGTTGAGACATCGTGCGCTGGGGTCTCGGGCGTCGCGGTTCGCTCGACTGCGACCCCGGACGTCACGGTCGAGGTCGACGAGTCGCGGGTGTCTGCCGCAGCGGCATCCGCCGCGGGAGTCTTCGCGTCGGCCTCGTCGATGACTTCGGTGCCGGCACCGGCTGCGGGCCAGGCGAGGAGATCGGTGTTGATCATCGGAATTCCTTCTCGGAGTTGACGGCGTGGGAGAGACGGTTGGCCGCGAGCACCACCGCAGCGACGACGAGTCCGGGGAAGGTCGTCATCCACCAGGCTGCGGCGAGGAAGTCGCGGCCCTCGGAGACGAGCAGACCCCACTCCGGCTGCGGCGGCGGGGCGCCGAAGCCGAGGAAGCTCAGGGCGGAGACGGCGAGCACAGCGGACCCGAATTCGAGTGCGAGCAGTGCCCCGATCGGGCCTCTGACCTGGGGCAAGATGTGCAGGGCGAGGACCGATGCAGCCGAAAGTCCGTCAGCGCGGGCGGCGCGGACGAATTCCGTCGAGCGCCATCGGATCACCTCAGCACGGGTCAGCCGGGCGAACGAAGGCACGGCCGCGACGCCGACAGCCACGGCGACGTTGAGGGTGCCGAAGCCGAGCGCGGTGATCACTGCCATCGACAGCAGCAGGCCGGGCACGGCCTGGAGGACATCGACGGTGCGCATGAAGATCGCGTCGAGCACCCCGGTGAAGAAGCCGGCGAGCAGGCCGATGAGGACGCCCGCGCCGACCCCGATGAGCACGGCGGCGAGGCTGGCCGACAGGGTCTGCGCGGACCCGTGGATGGTGCGGGCGAAGACGTCGCGGCCGAGCTGATCGGTGCCGAAGACGTGCTCGGCGCTGGGTGCCAGGAGGCGGTCGGTCGGGTTGCCGGTGAGCGGATCGACGCTGGTGAGCAGGGTCGGCCAGACGGCGGCGAGTGCGGCGAGTCCGAGGACGATGATCGCGATGACTTCGACGATCCCGATGCGGGTGGAACCCACCGCCGAGGTGAGTCGACGCAGCCGACCGGGCGTGCCGCCGCCGGGGACCCGGTCCTCGTGGGGCCGGGCCGCACCGGGCCCGGTCGGTGCGATCTGGGCGTTCTTCTGCAGTTCGGTGGCCAGGCTCATGCGCGCGCTCCTTCGGTCTTCGTCGATGCGGACTCTGCCGTCGAGCCGGCCGGGCTCGCACCGGCGGGTGCGTCCTCACGGTCGGACGCCTCGGCGAGGGTGTCCCTGGCCTTGGTTTCGAGCTTCCGGCGGGCGCCGCGCAGCCGCGGATCGAGCAGCGGGTAGGTGAGGTCGGTGATGAGGTTGACGAGGACGAACACGGCCGCGGCGAAGAGGACGATGCCCTGGACGAGCGGGATGTCCTGCCCGGTCACGGCGGTCTGCGCGAGCCGACCGAGGCCCTGCCTGGAGAACACGTTCTCCACCACGACGGACCCGGCGAGCGCCTGGCCGAAGAGCACCCCGCCCATTGTCAGCGCCGGCAGCAGCGCCACGGGCAGGGCCTGGCGCAGCAGCAGCCGCAGCCGGGTGTAGCCCGATGCGTGGAAGGTCGTGACGAAGGGCTGGATCCAGGCATTCTGCAGCGAGCGGAAGAGGACCTGGGCGATGATCGCCGACAGCGGGATCGCCAGGGTCACGGCCGGCAGCACGATCGCGGCCGGGGAACCGGTGCCCACCGCAGGGAAGAGCGGGAGGCGGAAGGAGAAGATCTGCAGCAGCATCAGTCCGACCCAGAACGTCGGCAGTGCGACCCCGAGTCCCGGCAGAGCCGCGAGGGTGTCGCGCAGCCACGGGCGGCGGGTCAGGGTCGCGGCAACCGCGATGACGATCCCCACCGCCAAGGCGAGACCTAAGGCCAACGCGGCGAGTGCGAGCGTCGGGGGCAGGGCGGCGGCGATCGCCTCGTTGACGGGGGTGCCGGCCTGGATCGAGGTGCCGAAGTCAAGGCGGACGACGGCCAGGAGGGCGAGCAGGTACTGGATGGGCAGCGGCTGGTCGAGGTTGAACTCGGCACGAAGCCTGGCCACCTCGGCGGGGTCGAAGCTCTGCAGCTCTCCCCCGGCGCCGAGCATCGTGATGACCGGATCGCCGGGCAGCCAATAGAGGAGGAAGAAGCTGAAGGTGAACGCGATCCACAGGACGAGCAGTCCTTGGGCCAGCCGGGAGGCCAGGTAGCGCAGGCTCATCACCGCTCACCGTCCAGCCAGGTGTCATAGAGCTGGAAGCGCGAGGAGGCCTCGTACTTGAAGTCGTGGACATTCTTGCCGGTGCCGATCACTCCGGAGAGTTCGACGATCGGAATCGAGTAGCCTTCGTCGATGAGGATCTTCGCGGCCTTCGTGAAGTCCGCCGTGCGTTCCTTCTCGTCGAGCGTCGAGGTCGTGCGGGCGAGGATGTCGTCGAGTTTCTCCTTCTTCTTCCTCGCGTTGCCGTTCTGTTCGTCGACGCCGAAGTAGTTGCGCAGAACATCGCCGTCGGCACGGGTGAGGTTGCCGAAGGTCAGCTCTTCCTTGCCCTCGGCCTGCTGGGCGGTCACCTCGGCAGTGGTCTTCTTCTCGAGTTTGAGGTCGAAGCCGATCTCTCGCAGCTGCTGCTGGACGAGCTCGAGGAATGGGGCGTCCTGCCAGTAGGTCAGCGTCGTCGACAGCTTCTTGCCGTTCTTGACCCTGATGCCGTCGTCGCCGGGCTTCCAGCCGGCATCGTCGAGGAGTCTCTTCGCCCCGTCCGGGTCGTAGGCGAGCAGATCGGAGAGGTCTTCGTACTCAGGGGTCGACTTCGCCAGCACCGAGGTGGCCGGAGCCTGGTGCAGCGAGATCACGCTCTGCAGCTGGTCGCGGTCGATGCCCTTGACGAGCGCCTGACGCACCGACTTGTCCTTGGCGATGTTCCCGGTGAGCTTGGGCACGAGGTTGTAGACGACGCCCGGGTTCGGTCGGGAGGCGATGCCCAGTCCCTGCGCCTCGAGGGTTTTCTCGTCCTGGGATTGGACGGAGAAGTCGACATCTACCTGCCCCGACAGCAGTGAACCGTTGCGCACCGAGGCCTCGGGGACGATGGAGAATTCGATGCCGTCGAGGTGGGCCGGCCCTTCGTGCTCGGCGATCGATGACGGCCAGTCGTAGTCGTCGAACCGGGCGAGCTCGATCGACTTGTTGTGCTCGAAGGACTTCACCTGGAACGGGCCGGTGCCGACGATGTCTCCGGTGCAGCGTTCCTCGGGGGACTTCGCGAGTGTGTCCGAGGAGTAGAAGCTCAGCGACATCGTCGACGTCGCCTGGAGGAACTGGGCGTTGGACTTGTCGAAGGTGAATGTCACGGTCTGCTTGTCGGGAGTCTCGATCGACTTCAACCCGTCGAGGTAGGTCTGTCCCAGGGAGGCCTTCGCCCCGAGATCCTGGATCGCTTCGAAGTTCTCCTTCACCGAGGCGGAGGTGAAGTCCGTGCCGTCCTGGAACTTCACCCCGTCACGGAGGTGGAAGGTGAAGGTCTTCGCATCATCGGAGACATCCCAGCTCTCGGCGAGCCACGGCTTGATCTCCTGCGTCTCCGGATCCTGATCGGTGAGCGAGTCCGTGATCTGACGAGTGACATTGAGGGTGACGTTCGTGCCCTGCTGCTGTCCGTCGAGGCAGGTCGGATCGACGTCGTAGGCGATCTTCAGTGTTCCGCCGTCCTGAGGTGTGGCATTTTCGTCCTCGGCCTGTGCCGATCCGGAGCACCCGGCGAGGAGGAGGGAACCTGCTGCGAGAGCGGCGAGAGCGAAGTGAGAGCGGCGCTGCGGCGAGCGGGTCGGAGCGGCGGGAGAGCTGATGGTGGTCATGGGTGTCCTGGGTGGTGTCAGTAGTGGATGTGAATCAGAGGTGATTGCGAGGGTGTCGGCGCGAGTTGCGACGATCACGGCCGACCATACGGCAGTGATTGCTCAACATATCGCCGAAAAGATCAAACGCTTTCGACTCGGCGCCCCAGAATCATGCGAGAAAGCGGAGCGTCCGGCAGGGCGAGGCGAGCGAGGCTCGACAGCCTCCGCCGCAGAAAAGCCCGGGCGCCCGGAGTCGGCGAGAAATCAGCCTTTGACGAGGCGGAACATCGGCATGGTCATGCAACAGTCAAGAGCTTCGAACCGTGCGGACAGCGCCCAGGTCTGCGAATTCTTGAAAGCGATCATCATGCCCTCTGCTGAAGTGATGTCGTGGAATGTTGACGATCAACACCGTATCAGTAAACTCAATTGCTCAACAATAGTTGAGTATGATCGTCGTCATCATTCGTCACAGAACTTTCAGCCGCCCTCTTCCCATAGGCCACCCCAGGATGTAATACTTAGCCTTATGGTTAAGTATTCGGATGAGCTCGATGCGATGTTCTCAGCATTGGCCGACCCCACTCGCCGCAGCGTGATCGCGCGTCTCGGGCGGGGGCCGGCCAGCGTCGGAGAGCTTGCCGAGCCGTTGTCGATCTCGCTGCCGTCGTTCATGAAACATGTGCGCAGCCTCGAATCGTGCGGCCTCATCCGGACCGAGAAGTCCGGGCGCGTGCGCACCTGTGTGCTCAACCAGGATCGGTTCCATCTGCTCTCGGGTTGGCTCGAGGAACAGCGGCGCATCTGGGAACGTGCCACCGACCGGCTCGAACAGTTCGTCACCACGGGTTCCGTCGACTCCGACGGGCCCACCCCCACCAAGGAGGAATCATGACCACTCAGCTCTCTCGCACACGAAATCAGAATCCAGACCTCGACCTCAGCATCCAGCGGATCATCCACGCCCCGAAGCAGGCCATCTGGGACGCTTGGACCACGCCGGATCAGCTGGCCCAATGGTGGATTCCGGCGCCCCTGAGTCTGCGCGTGGATTCGCGCGAGCTCGCTCCGGGCGGTGCCTTCGTCACCCGGATGAGCGAAGACGGCACCGAGTGGCATCCGCATGTCCATGCGGTGTTCCTCGTCATCGAGGAAGGCGGCCGCCTCGTGTTCACGAACGCCGTCAGCAGCTCCTGGCACCCTTCGCTGCCGGACCCGGTGGCGATGACCACCGAGATCATCCTCGGCGACCATCCCGACGGCACCGACTACCGCGCCATCGTGCGGCACGGCAGCCCGGAGCAGCGCGCCCGGCATGAGGAGCTCGGGTTCTTCGACGGCTGGGGCACTGTCACCGACCAGCTGGCTGCCGCAGTGGAGTGAGCCCGGCCGACAGGACGAGCGAACCCATCAGCAGGCCGGCCGCCACGACCGACCAGATCATCGGCGCGATTCCGACGAGGAGGGCGATCGCAATGCCCATCGTGGCCGCTCCGACAGCGACGATGGCGCGCGCCCGCGAGCTGAATGCCTGGACCGGGAAACCCTGCGGAAGGACAGCACGGACAAGCGCTGAGAGGCTGCGACCGACTGCGGCCAGTCGCTGTTCGGAGGGGAACGGGATCCGCTCCGCGGCCATGGCGACCAGCGCGGAGAGTCCCATGACTGCAAGCAGCCACGGCAGACGCGTCGCCCACCACCATCCCGACTCGATCTCGGGAAGGATGAACTCGGCGACGATGCCTGTCGGCAGGTCGAGCAGAATCCCCGTCGGGAAGCCGACGGCTGTCTGCGCCAGCCATCCGAGACCTCCGATGAGGACGATGACGACGCTCATATGCCACAGGTAGACCTGCATTCCGTAGGTATTGCCCCAGGCGATGACCCGCGCCGATAACTGGGCGGTCAGGATTCGGGAGGAAGGGGCCGCCGCAGTGGGGGCCGCCTCGGCGGGGACTTCTCCTGGAACCATCGTCGACTCTGCGGACGGCTGATCGACGTCGAGCGCCCGATTCAGCCGGGCGTGGCACAGCCGCAGCACGCAGAGCTGTGCCACGCCGAGCAGGACGAGGGCGCCGGTCGGCGGATTGAGGTTGACGAGCATATTCGGGCTGTACACCCCGGCTGCCACGAGTCCGCCGAGGAGACCCAGAGCGGCCGCAAGCGCCGACCACACCACGGGACGGCTGATCGGGCGGTCGGAGGCATCGGCGAAGAAGAACCCGAGCTGTTGGATCAGCGGCCAGACGACGACGAAGTTGAGATAGCCGAGGCCGGCAATCCCTGTCGTTCCGGAGAGAACGTCGACGGCGATGACGGCACCGGCGAGGACTGCCAGGGACCGCCTCGGCGCTCTTTCATGGAAATGGACCGCTACCGGCACCAGCGAGGACAGGCCGAGATAGACGGCGAGGAACCACAGCGGCTGGCCGATGCGGCGGCTCGCCTCGGCGATGAGTTCGGAGGAAACGCCCATGTCAGCGGCCGCGGACAGTCCGATTCCGGCAATGACGACGAGGACAGCTGTGGGTACGGCGAGGCGGCGCAGTCGGGCACGCAGGTAGTCGGTCCAAGTTCCGCCTCGGGCACGGGTGCGCCGCCATCCGGTGATGCCCGCGTATCCCCCGATGATGAAGAACAGGGGCATGACCTGGAAGAACCAGGACGCTGCGGCGAATCCGGCGGTCGTCGACAGCGCGACCGTCGGCGCCACTGTGCCGTCGGAACCGAGCACGGCCGGGCTCATCATCGAGTGGAGGATGACCACGACGACGAGGCAGCCGAACCGGATGAGGTCGATGGCCTGGTCACGGTGGGGTGTGGCGGCGGTGTGGGTTTCGCGAGCCCGAGGTTCGGCGGGCGGGGCGACCGCGCTCTCGGGGGTTCGGACGACCTCGGTGCCGGCGGGCGGGGCCGGGCTGTTGAGCATGAGTGTCATGGCAGTTCCTTGTCAGAGTCGTTCAGTGCCGATCACAGGGAATCGGGGCGATGACACCGAAGTTAGGAACCGCGTCTGCCTCGGCACATCACGCCGGAGAGCCCACCTCTCCCCCGCCGACCGATACTTCCGAGGGATACCTTCGACCGGTCACCTCATACTCGCCGCGGCCGATCGTGTGAGAATGGCGATGAGCACGCACGACCACGCGGCCGCCTCGCTCGGCTACAGACGCCGAGCCCGGGCCGCCGATAATAGGAGAGAACCGTGACGATCGCCTTCGCGAAGACCTCACTGCCCATCATCGGTGCACCCATGGCCGGTGGGACGACGACGCCCGAACTCACCGAGGCTGTCGCCCGGGCCGGCGGATTCCCTTTCGTCGCGGGCGGCTATCTCACTGTCGAGGCCCTCGCTCCGCTTATCACACGGATGCGTGAGACGACCTCGAACTTCGGCGTCAACCTCTTCGCCCCGAATCCCGTTCCCGTCGATCGCGAAGCTTTCGACGACTTCGTCAGTGCGCTCGAACCGGTCGCTGCCGCTCGCGGGATCACGCTCGATCCCGAACCGGTCGAGGATGACGACCATTTCGACGACAAGCTCGACTGGCTCACCGAGCACCCCGTTCCTCTGGTCTCGCTGACCTTCAATCTGCCCACCGCCGAGGCGGTCGACCGCCTCCACGCCGTCGGCACTCAGGTCGTCGCCACGGTGACCACGGTTGCTGAGGCCCGTGCGGCCGCCGAAGTCGGGGTCGACGGGCTCATCGTCCAAGGTCCGCACGCCGGCGGACATTCGGGTACGGCCGATCCGACACGGACCATCGAGGACCGCGCGACCGTCGATCTCGTCCGTGACATCCTCGCCGAGGTGGACCTGCCCGTGGCAGCCGGCGGCGGAGTCGACGGTGAGGCTATGGTGGGAGAGCTCCTCGATGCGGGGGCGAGCTCAGTCGTCGTCGGTACCCTGCTGCTGCGCTCCGACGAGGCAGGAACGGCACCCACTCATCGGGCTGCACTGGCCGACGACGAGTTCACGGACACCCAGCTGACCAGGGCGTTCACCGGGCGCCCCGCGCGTGCGCTGGTCAATGACTTCGTGCGGACGTTCGACCCGATCGCCGTCGACGCCTACCCGGCGGTGCACCATCTGACGAAGGAGTTCCGCGCCGCGGCGAAGAAGGCCGATGACCCGCACGGCCTGCACCTGTGGGCCGGAACCGGCTACCGCAGCGCCCAGGACAGATCCGCGGAGACGATCGTCAAAGACCTCGGAGCCGGCTTCGCCCGCGAGTAGTCAGCGAGCCGGCGCCCCCCGCAGACGCCCCTCTCCGAACCGCGCCGCTCAGTTCCCGGCGACGACCAACCCGGACTCGTAGGCGGCGACGACGATCTGGGTGCGGTCGCGCAACCCGAGCTTCGACAGGATCCTCGAGACGTGGGTCTTCACGGTCTGTTCGGCGAGGTACAGCTGTTCGGCCACCTCGGCGTTGGCGTGTCCTTTCGCCACCAGGGTCATCACGTCGATCTCCCGGTCGGTGAGCTGACCGAGCACCGCGGTGTCCTTGGCCACGGTGGGCCCGGCGACGTATTCGGCGATGAGGCGGCGGGTCACCGACGGCGCGAGCAGCGATTCCCCACCGGCAACGACCCGGACAGCGGTGATCATGTCTTCGGCGGTGGCGTCCTTGAGGAGGAATCCGCTGGCACCGGCGCGGAGCGCGGAGAACACGTATTCGTCGGCGTCGAACGTGGTGAGCATGATGACTCGCGGGTGGTCCCCGGGCATGTTGAAGATCGCTCGGGTGGCGTCCAGCCCGTTGAGCGTCGGCATCCGAATGTCCATGAGGATGACATCGGGGCTCGTACGGCGGACGAGGTCGACGACGGCGGACCCGTCATCGGCGCTGCCGACGACCTGCATGTCCGACTGCGCGTCGAGCAGCGCCCCGAACCCCTGCCGCACCATCGCCTGATCGTCGACGATGGCGACCCTGATCGTCGTCTCCGACGGAGGCGGCACACTCGCCGAGGCGGCTCCCCCGTCTCCGTTCCCCGCGTCCTCAAATCCCGGCATGGTCCAAACCTACCGGACAGCGAGGTCGCAGTACCCGCGCAATCCCCGAGAATCCGCCGCTTGGGTCCGGTTTCGCGCAGATCTCATCCTCACGGGTGATACGTGCGGCGCTCATTTCACTCCTGCGTATGATGTGCCGGCGCATACCGGCTCCCTAACGTTCGAGTCATGATCATCACCGCCGTCATCCTCGCCACCGCAGCAGCGTTCTGCCTGGCCTTGGGTACCCACTTCCAGCAGCATGCCGTGGCCACCATGGCTCCGAGCCTGCGCCGTCGCGCTGCCTGGGCAACCGGGCTCGGCCTCATGGGGCTGGTCACGGTGCTCAACGTCATCGCGCTCGGACTCGGCCCGGTCGCCATCGTTCAGCCCATCGGCGCGGTCTCTCTCGTCTTCGCCGTCCTCATCGGCCGGCGGTACTTCGGGCTCCGCCTCGGTGCTCCGCTGCTCATCAGTATCGCGGTCACGCTCTTCGGGATCTTCTCCTTCGTGGCCACCTCGGCGAGGTTCGCCCACGACATCTCCGTGAACGCACAGTCGGTGACCTGGCTGCTCGCCGTGCTCATCGCCCTCACCGTCTTTGCGGGGCTGTTCTCGTTCAGCTCCGCCGGCCACATCCCCCGGGTCGTCATGACCGGGATCGTCTTCGGCACGGTCGCCGCGGCCACGCACGTCCTCGCCCGATCAGTCGTCATGTCGGGACTGCCCGGACTCGATACGTTCGGTCTGCGCTGGTGGGCGCTGCTGGGCGCGGTCGGCCTGGCCTCGGCGGCGGGGTTCTGGCTCGTCCAGACTGCGTACGCCTGCGGCCCCGCCGAGACCGTGCTGGCCGGCCTCACCGTCATCGATCCGATCGTCGCCGTCATCATCGGTGCCGCATTCTTCGGCGAGTACACGGGCCTGACTCCGCCGGCCACTCTCGGTCTGCTCGTCTCCGCAGCCATCGGCATCGGCGGAGTGTGGATGCTCTCGCGCTTCCACCCGAAGGTCCTCGAATCCCGCAGCACCGCTCGCACTCACACTGCGGTCGGCACCGCGCAGACGTCCTCGCACACAGCACAGGAAGGAATCACGCTGTGAACCACTCCCCCGATCTCACCTCCCCCGCACCCGCCGACGCGTACGCTGGAGACGTGCCCCGCCCAGCAGAGCCTCCGCAGATCGGCCCGAACTCCCAGGAGGCCGCCGATTCTCAGGCCGCAACCGCGCCGAGTTCGTGGTGGGCCCGGCTGTGGCACAATCTCGGCCGCGATGCCGGCCTCATCGCCCCGAGCCTGGTCATCTCCCTCATCGCGTTCCCGGTGCTCGTCACCCTGGTCTCCGTCTCGATCGCCACGGTCATCGTCTGGGTCGGCGTGCTCCTGTTGCCGCTGACGCTCACCGTCGCCCGAGCGTTCGGCAACCTCTCCCGTGTCCGTGCCCGTGCGTGGGGTGCCCCCATCACCGAGGCGGCTCCCCGTCCCCGTGGACGCGGACTCCGCTGGTGGTTGGCTCCGCTGTCCGATGCGCGTGCGTGGTTGGATCTGCTCTACGAAACCGTGTTCGCACTGCCGATCCGGCTCTTCACGTTCTCGATCTCCCTTGCCTGGTTCGCAGGCGGTCTTGGCGGGATCACGTTCTTCTTCTGGGGCAGGTTTCTCCCCGAAGACGAAGGCGACACTGTCGACTGGGTGGTCGCCTGGGTGACGAACTCCCCGGTCACTGACCTCGGGTTCTCCGCCGAGGCGACGTTCCAATTCGTCACGGGCATCATCCTGCTGCTGACTTTCCCCTTCATCCTCCATGCCATGGCGCTGCTCGAGATCGTTTCGATCCGCGCTGCCCTGTCGACTGACGGGGAAGCTGCCGCGATGCAGTCGGCGCAGTCGACTCATCCGGCGCAGTCGTCCGCACTGTCGACCATCGCCGGGAGTCAGGGGTGGTTCTGGCTCATCGCAGCGTTCGTCGGGGTCGTGCTCGTCGCGATCGCCTGGCCGGTGACCACCGTGCTCTACGGTGTCCCGACAGTCTTCGCGATGGTTCTTGCGTTCAGTCTCAGCGCCGCGCTCCTGCTGTCAGTGCGCTGGCCGATACCGGCGATCGGCCTCGGCCTCGTCGCTCAGTTGGCAGGCATTCTGCTCACTGCGGACGTTTCGGGAGCAGTCCGACCGTTCACGGTCACCTCGCTGCTGGCTCTCGTCTTCCTCCACCTCATCATCGGTCTGCGTCACCGCTGGATCCACCTCGTCGCACTGTGGTCGGGCAGTGCGCTCATCGGCGTGCTCGCCCTGGTCCTGCCGCATGCCGGCGAGCTGCCTGGGGCCTTATCGAACGTGATCACCACCGCGGCCGTCGCCGCCGGTGCCGGAGTCATCGGCGTCATCGGCAACCTGCTCATCAAAGGTCGCAGGCAGCTCGAATCCGAACGCGAACTCAGCGCCGCGGAGCTGGCGAAGCGACAGGAGTTGGAGGAGCGCAACCGGATCGCTCAGGAGCTCCATGATGTCGTGGCGCACAGCATGTCGGTCATCAGCGTCCAGGCGACGACGGCGAAGTACCGGCTGCCCGGACTCGATGAGCGCAGCCTCGGCGAATTCGATTCGATGGCGGGATCGGCCAGGCAGGCGCTCACGGAGATGCGTGGGCTGCTCGCAATCCTCCGCGGTGGCCGGGATGCCGACCTGGCGCCGCAGCCGACCGTCGATGACATTCCCGCTCTCGTCGATGTCACGCGCGGCTCCGGTGCGGTCGTCGATCTCGACTTCCCCACCGACCCCATGTCGCTGCCACCGACGACGAGCCTCACGGCCTTCCGGGTGGTTCAGGAGAGTCTGTCGAATGCGCTGCGGCATGCCGCCGGCGCACCCGTGGCGGTCACCGTCACAGCCATCGGCGCCCGGCTCGAGATCTCCGTGCTCAACGGGGAACCCGACGGCGGGGCGGATGCGGGTGGGCACAGCCACCTCGGCGGAGGTTTCGGCATCAAAGGGATGCGCGAACGCGTCGAAGCCTTGGGCGGGAGCCTGCAGGTGGGGCCGACCCAGCACCGTGGTTTCGAGGTCAGAGCGTCGCTGCCGATGGAGTGAAGGTCCGAGGAAAGCGCTGAGGCGGCGCGGATTCGCGCCGAATCAGGCAAGCGTCGGGCGTCCGGTGCCATACTGGAAGTCCCCTCATGCTTTCCCATTCGGAAGGACTGTTTCCCCATGTCACAGCCGCCTCCTTCGCCATCTGCATCTCCGCTTTCGCCGGCGACCGCCTCGGCGTCGGATCCGAAGGCACCGAGACGATCGGTGCGGATTCTGCGGCGCACGATCGCCATCATCATCGTCGTGGCTTTCAGCCTGGCTGCGGCCGGCGGGATCATCGTCCTCCTCGGCGACATCGAGTCCGAAGCGACGTACAAAGTCATCGGCACCACGGCTCTGACCGGCGCCGTCAGTGTCGCAGCGTTCTGCGGTGCCACGCTCATCGGTCGCCGGACCCAGTGGTTCGGGATCACCACGATCGGCATGGCTGCGGTCACAATGGCGCTGAGCCTGTGGTTCCTCTGGGGCGACCCCTATGCAGATCCTGACAGCTATGCACTCGAGGAGGTCCTCTTCCAAGCCCTGTCCTCGCTCGCCCTCCTCACCGCTGTCGCCTCGATATCCGCGCTCATTCTGCTGCTGGTGCCCCGGTCCTGGGTGGTGCGGGTCGGGCTGCCGATCACGCTCGGACTGCTTGCTCTCGGCACGAGCCTGGTTCTCGTCACGATCTGGGTGGAATCGGCGTGGGAGCTCGAGTGGCTGACCCGCCTCAACGGGATCGTATGGATCCTCGCCGCACTCGGGGTCGTCATCGTGCCGCTGACCTCGCTGCTGCTCAGGGCCGGGTCGAAGCCTGCGGGCGCCGACCGCGCCGGCGAGACGTCAGCCCGATCGACTCAACCGTCGTCGTCCCAGCCGGCGCCGGCCCTGTCGCCTTCGACGCTCGAGCGCCTCGAAGCCGCGGCTCGGGCCGAGGGCATCACGGTCGACGAGCTCGTCGATCGTCGTCTGGCCGCCGACTCGACACCGCCGGACGCCTCCGCATCCGGGCCGCAGTCCGAACATCCACGACACTGAGCCGGTCAGCGGTCGTTCGCGCGTGAGTCCTCGAACTCCTTGGGCACACGAGTGTCGATGAACCCTGCGACGAAAGCGCCGATGATGAGCAGGACGATGAGTGCGATGATGCCGCCGATTTCCCTGAACACGGGATTCGTGAAATCGAACAGCCCAGGCCAGATCGCAAAGACCGCCACACAGCACACTCCGATGAAACCGAAGACGTTGAGCGTCGTACCGCCGCGGGAACGATGACGTGGTCCGGTGTATTCGGAGGCCTTCTGTTTCGGCGTGCCGAACTCGGCGTCGGGTGTCGTCCCTGCCGCCTCCGCTCTGTCTTTGACCTCGTGGAGGACGGTGAGGACCTGGTCTTCTTCACACCCGCGCTTGCGCAGGTTCTGGGCAAGCTCGCTGTAGTAGCTCATGACAGGTTCGCTTTCGTTTCGGTGTCGGCATTCACATCGCTGTCCACCGCGGTTTCCTCGTTCTCTGGGCCGTCCCCGCGGGGACGCATCGGTTCACGGTCGGTCGGGCCGCCTCGGCGAAAGGACGATCCGCTTCGGCGGCGATGATCGAGGACGACGATGATGCCGAAGACGATCGGAGCCGTGATCGACATGACGACCTCGACTGTGGGGGCGCTCGTCGCATTGAGGTCGGCACCGGCGAGCACGCCCAGACCGAACGCGAAGACGTTGTTGACGATGTGGAAGGCGATTCCGGCCTCGAGACCGCCGGTGATGATGGTCAGGGTGCCGACGATGACAGCGAAGATGCCGACGTCGATGAGTCCCGGCAGGTCGTAGACGTGGCCGACGACGAAGAACGGCGCGGGGATGAGCACGGCCCACGCGGGGTGGCGCAGCCATGAGCCGATGATGTTCATGGCCAGGCCGCGGAAGACGATCTCCTCGGCCGTCGCCTGGAACGGAACGAGGAGGATGATGGCGATGAGCATGGCAAGCACTTGGCTGTTCCACACGATTCCCGAGGTCAGGTTGTTCATCGCCCCGTCGGAGAAGGTCACCATGATGATCGCGCAGACCACCCATACGGCCGCGCCGACCAGCAGATACCGGCCGACCTGCCCCCATCGCATGCCGCCGCGGATCGAGATCATCGAGGAGAACGAGCGCCGGTAGATGCATAGGGTCGCGAGCTCGGCGGCCGGCCACATGAGGATGACGCTGACGAGTCCGAAGAGGACGCCCGTGGTCGTGTTCATGTCGATGAGCTGGTCCGACCATGTGTTGAAGTCGCCGTCGGCGCCGAGGGCGAAGAGTGCCCAGACGAAGAAGCCGACGAACAGGGCGACGATTGCGATGAGGTAGAACACCGCGGTCAGGAGCGCCACGAGGATCGGCTTGAACCACCGAGTGTCCGGCAGCGCGGCGAATTGACGATGAAACGGCAGTGAGTGGGGTTGATTTCTCATGTCTCCACTCTTTCGAAACCGGCGGCCGCCCACCATCGGTCAAGGGCATGATTCATGTCATCCGATCGAATGAATGCGCACGTCAGGGCGCATCCGGCCGGGCTGCCGCGCCCTCGCGTCCGCTCCGAATTCATCCTTTCGGGCGACACCCTCGCGGCCCGCGCCCGGGTAGGCTCGAAGGGTGACACCTCGCCCCGCCCGCCGCCCGCTCGCGCATGCCCTCCTCTGGACCGGCATCTCCGCGGTCGTCGGCGCGCTCATCCTCTTCGTTGTCATCGGAAACCAGTGGCCGAACCCGAAACCCACCGGTGCTGAGGCGGACGCGCTCAGTGCCGAAATCTTCGTACACATCGTCTTCGGGCTCGTATCCTTCGTCTGTCTGCCAATCGTGCTCGTCTTCGACGGACGCCGGATTCCGCGCAAACAACTGCGTCCGAAGGTCCTTGCCTCAGAGAAGCTGCGCGAATTCCTCACAGTCACCGGTCACGGCGGTGATGAGTTCCTCGCCGCCGACGGATCCGTCGAATCGCTTCAGCGGCGACCGGGAGGCTGGATTCCCGTCACAGTCGGGATCATCGGCATACTCCTCGGCACGGTCAGCATCCTCGGCGCCTTCGCCGCTTCGATCATGCTCATCTCACTGTCGGCCCGGCGCAGTTGGGCCCTCGACTTCGTCGCACTCGCCGCCACATTGGCAGCCTTCTCAGCGACCTATGTGCTCACTCCACAGGCCGCGGGAGCCTTCGATCTTCCCGTGTTCGTCTTCGGCGGCACGATGTACGCCGTTATCGTCATCGTCGGTGTCATCCGCGGTGCCCGCGAGCAGGGCTTCATCGACTCCGCCGCCCAGACCCTGCTGCGCGAACGCTCCCGGCAGGACCGCGCCATCGCCGAGGTGCGACGCGGCATCGCCCGCGATATGCACGATTCCCTGTCCCACCACCTCTCCGTCATCGCCATGTATTCCGGTGCGCTGTCCGTGCGGCAGGACCTCGACCCCGACGAGGTGCGGGAGAACGCCCGCCTCATCGCCGATGCCGCCCGCCGCTCCGGCGTCGAACTCCGGGAGGTGCTCACCATGCTCCGCAGCGACGATCAGGGCACGGTCATCGACCCCGACATCGACCGCCTCGTCGCGGCCAGGGGCGACACCGCTGAGCTGCGCTACCTCGAACCGGTGACGGGCGCGGCGCTCCACCGGTGTGGGGCGCTCGAGCAGACGACTATCTACCGCTTCGTCCAGGAGGCGATCACGAACGCGGTCAAGCACGCACCAGGCCAGACGGTGACGATCAAGGTCGGCTTCGATGAGGCCGACGGTCACCTCGTGCTCGTCGCCAGCAATCCGCACACAGGCCTGGCCCCGGCCTTCCGCGCCGGAGCGCAGCAGCTCGTCTCCGGATCCGGGTTGGGACTGCTCGGACTGCGGGAGAGAATGGAGGCCATGGGCGGCGATCTCACCGTGACGACGACCCCGGAGTTCACCCTCCGTGCCCGCATCCCCGTCGACGCCGACATCTTCACAGACGGCGACGCCCCGGGTATGACCGAAACGACCGACCCCCGCGACGAGCAGGAGGCACAGCCATGAGCATTCGGGTACTCATCGCCGACGACGAATCGCTCATGCGCTCGGGTCTCAAGCTCCTCCTCGGCGCGGCGACCGATATCGAGGTCATCGCCGAGGCGGTCGACGGAGTCGAAGCCATCGACCTCGCCCGTCGGCTGAGTCCCGACCTCGTACTCATGGACATCCGGATGCCCCGTCTCGACGGCCTGGAAGCAGCTCAGACGCTGCTGTCCGATCCCGAACATCCGCAGGTGCTCATGCTCACGGCCTTCGGGACCGACGATTTCATCCACCGCGCCCTGCAGTCCGGGGCGGCTGGTTACATCCTCAAGGACACCCCGCCGGAAGAGCTCATCAACGCCGTCCGCGCGGCAGCCGACGGCACCCGCACCCTGTCGGCGACCGCCCTGGCCACGTTGATGTCGTCCCGTCCGGCCGCCTCGGCGCCGGGTCAGGATCCGCTGGCAAATCTGTCGACCAGGGAACGGGAGATCGCCGAGGCGGTCGCTCAGGGTTTGACGAACGCACAGGTGGCGCGGTCGCTGTTCGTCTCGACGGCGACGGTGAAGACCCACCTGGCGCGCATCTTCGACAAGCTCGAGGTGACCTCGCGGGTGCAGCTGGCGCTACTCGTCAACGCCCGCCGCTGACAATTCCAGTCAACGGCAGAGCCGCCCCTCCGCGACTGCGGAGACGGGCGGCTCTGTCGGTTGGACGCTCCTCGGGGAGGGCCTCCTCGGTGAAGGTGTCAGTCGATCATTTCGGAGCCATGCGAATGGCGCCGTCGAGGCGGATCGTCTCCCCGTTGAGCATCGGGTTGGCGACGATCGCTTCGACGAGCTGCGCGTACTCGGCGGGCTTGCCCAACCGGGCCGGGTGCGGCACGGACTTGCCGAGGGATTCCTGCGCCTCGGCGGGCAGACCGGCCATCATCGGGGTCTCGAAGATGCCGGGGGCGATGGTGACGACGCGGATGAGAGAGGCGGCGAGTTCGCGGGCCATCGGCAATGTCACGGCGGCCACGGCACCCTTGGACGCCGAGTAGGCGATCTGGCCGATCTGCCCGTCGAAGGCGGCGACGGAGGCGGTGTTGACGATGACTCCGCGCTCTTCGCCGTCCGGCTCCTGCTGCTGCATGGCCGCAGCGGCGAGGCGGCAGACATTGACGGTGCCGACGATGTTGATGTTCAGCACCTTCTGGAATGCCTCGAGCGGCAGCGGACCCTTGCGGGAGACGAGCTTTCCGGGGGTCGCGACGCCCGCGCAGTTGACGACGACGCGCAGGGCGCCGAGTCCGGTGGCGGTGTCGACGGCGGCCTGAACCTGCTCTTCGTTCGTCACGTCGGCGGTGACGAAGTGGGCGGAGTCACCGAGTTCGGCGGCGACCTGTTGCCCCACCTCGGCGTTGAGGTCGACCATGACGACCTGGGCGCCGGCGGCCAAGAGGCGTTCGGTGGTGGCGCGGCCGAGTCCGGAGGCTCCGCCGGTGACGAGGGCGACGGTGTTCGTGAGATCCATGAGTGTCCTTTGCATCGCTGAGCGAACAGTTGATCACTGCGACTCTAACGCAGATGTGGGGACAGTCACTGTGCATGGTCGAGTGGGGCCGCCTCGGTGAGGGATCACCCTGACGGCGGCGCCGGTCGTGACCGGTACGGTGTCAATCGACACGGGGACGACAAAGCCCGCCGGTCGGGTGACCGGCGGGCCTGTCTCAGCTCAGTTGCGAGGGCGGACTCAGGCAGCCTGCTCCTCGGCACCGGCTTCGCGCACGGACTTCAGGGCCTCGCCCCAGGCGACGAGGTCGTCGACCATGGAGGCGAACGGGGCGGCCGAGACCTCGGTGGGGGCGAACGTACCGTCGGCGACGTCGGTGAAGATCGAGAACGATGCCTGGTCGCGGACGACGGCGAGCTTGTAGTTCGCGAGGATGTGGCGCAGGTGCTCAGCGGCGCGCACTCCCTTGTCGGCGCCGTAGTTCACGATGCCGGCGACCTTGTGGTTGAACTCGGTGGCGACGAAGTCGAGGGCGTTCTTCAGCGAACCCGAGATCGAGTGGTTGTACTCCGGGGTGACGAAGATGAAGGCGTCGAACTCTTCGAGCTTCGCGCCCCAGGCCTTCGTGTGGTCGTTGGCGTACATCTTCGCACCGGCGGGGATCACCTCGTCGAGGAGAGGCAGGTCGAAGCTGCCGAAGTCGACGACCTCGGCGCGGACGTCATCATTGGAAGCCAGCTGCTGCTCGACCCAGCTCACGATCTGCGGGTTGAGCGCCTGCGGGCGGGAAGTTCCGGGAATGATGGCAATGTTGAGCATATGCGTCCTCAAATCGTTGAGCGGTGTCCACCGGCCGGGCGGCCATGGCGGTCGAGTTCACTGGTGGAGCCTGCGACCCCGGCGAACCGGATCGGCTGCAGCTCCACCGTGACCAACATTGTTGAACACTCAATCATTCCCGGATAGAGAGTGACACTGGTCACAGGTTGGGGCCGGGTCAGGTCGCTCACCAGGCACTGCTCGATCACTGTTCCGGTGACGGGGCCATACGAAGTCCGCGACCGGTCGCAACGGACGCCGAACACGGCGATACCGTAATTCCGCGCGAAATCAGGCCCGCAGAGACCGCCTGTCGTGTATGGTCGTTGGGCAAGTGAAAGACTGTTCGTTAAAAAGTCGGCTTCAACGGAAAACAAGGCAAGGAGTCCGGTCATCGTGCGCTCAACCAACGGCCGCAACAATATTCTCCGCTCGGCCCGGGACACCTTCGCGGACAAAGGATTCGACGGCGCGTCCATCCGCGATATCGCACAGACAGCAGGTCTGAGCCTCTCAGCGCTCTACTACTACTTCCCGTCCAAGCAGGAAGCTCTCTACGAGCTCGTCCACACAGCGTATACCTGGTACGTCGAACACTGCCGAGCGGTCATCGCCGACGTCGATGACGATGTCGTCGACCAGCTGGCCGTGGCGGTGCGTTACCTCGCCCGCTATCGCATGGAGAACGTCTCGGTCTCCACCGTGCTGCTGCGCGATACCGAACGGCTCACCGGCGACAACGCCGTCCGCGTGAAAGAACTCCAGCGGGAGGCCCGCGAGATCATGGGCGATATCGTCCAGGCCGGCATCGACTCGGGTAAGTTCCGCGTCAGCAGTGCGGCTCTGGCCACCCGCGCCATCCACTCGATCTGCAACTCGCTCTCGCTGTGGTACCGGCCGACGGGCGACCTGACGCCTGACATGATCGAGCGCGACTTCACTCAGTACTCGATGCGCATCCTTGGTATCGACCCCGACGAGGCCGAACTCGACCGCCTGTTGGCCCTGCCGGTCAATCAGGCCGGAATGCTCGATTTCATCGCCGACACCAACTGACCCCGTTGCTACCTGACGGCGGCGCAACAACCTCGCGCGAGGTTGCTGCGCCGCCGTCAGGTAGTAATTAGGGGGTTGGGCGGAGGGTTCTTGCCAGCTCGCGGCGCTTCGCCTGCTCCTTCGGGTCCGGGACCGGCAGTGAGGCGATGAGGCGTTTCGTGTAGTCCTCCTGCGGCGCACCGAGCACCTGCTCACCCGTGCCCTCTTCGAGCAGCTCGCCGTGGAAGAGCACCCCGATGCGGTCGGAGAGCATATCGACCACGGCGAGGTCGTGGCTGATGAACAGGGCCGCGAAGTCGAAGCGGTTCTGCAGCTCGACGAAGAGCTCGAGCACCTTCGCCTGCACGGACACATCGAGCGCCGAGGTCGGCTCGTCGGCGATGAGCAGCTCCGGATCGAGCGCCAGTCCGCGCGCCAGGGACGCCCTCTGCCGCTGACCGCCGGAGAGCTCATGCGGATACCGCGCCGCATACGCCTTCGGCAGCTGCACAGAATCGAGGAGTTCGGCCACTCGCTGCGACCGGTCGTTCGCACTCATCTCCCGGCGGTGGATCGCGAACGGTTCGGCGATGCACTCCCCGATCGACAGATGAGGATTGAACGAGGCCGCCGGGTCCTGGAACACGAACCCGATCCGTCGCCGGATCTTCGAGAACTCACGCTCCTTGAACCCGACCATCTCGTGCCCGAGGACGGAGAGGCTGCCGCCGCTGGCCCTGGTCAGGCCCGCAATCGCGCGTCCGATCGTCGTCTTGCCCGAACCCGACTCACCGACGAGCCCGTAGACTTCGCCGGCCTTGATATCGAAGCTGACCTTCTTCACCGCGTGGAAGTCCGACTTGCCGATCCCGCCCGGATAGACGATATCGAGCTCGCGCGCGGTCACGATCGATTCGCGTCCGTCTCCGTCCTTCGCCGAGGCGGCTCCCTCCTTCGCCGAGGCACCCCCGTCCGACGTCTCCCCCGCCGAGGCGACCCCACCCGAGGCCTCCCCAGTCGAGTCAGTGCGCACTGAGGCGGCGGCCGCCTTGCGGCTTCCGGCCACGGTCGACCCGATCCGCGGCACCGCGGCGAGGAGTTCGCGCGTGTACTGCTCCTGCGGATCGTTGAAGAGCTGCTCGACGGTCGAGACTTCGACGAGGTCGCCGCGCAGCATCACGGCCACTCGATCGGCGAGGTCGGCGACGACGCCCATGTTGTGGGTGATGAGAACGATGGCAGTGCCCGTCTCGTCTCGCAGATCGCGCAGCAGGTCGAGGATCTCTGCCTGCACGGTGACGTCGAGTGCGGTGGTGGGCTCGTCGGCGACGATGAGCTTCGCCCCGAGAGCGAGGGCCATGGCGATGACGATGCGCTGCTTCTGCCCGCCCGAGAACTGGTGCGGGTAGTAGTCGAAACGGCTTTCGGCATCGGGGATCCCGACCTGCCGCATGGCCTTGACGACGCGCGCCTTGAGGTCGGCCTTGTTCGCCTTCCTATCGTGCGCGCGCAGACCTTCGGCAATCTGCCACCCGACCGTGAAGACGGGGTTGAGCGCCGTCGACGGCTCCTGGAAGACCATCGCCACGTCCCGGCCGCGCATGGCCCGCAGCTCATCGGCGGAGACGCTGAGCACGTTCGCACCGGAGATGACGATGGCCCCGGTTCGCTGCGCCGTCTCGGGCAGCAGACCGAGGATGGATCGGGCGGTCACGGTCTTGCCGGACCCCGACTCACCCACAATCGCCAGCACCTCACCGGGCGAGACGCTCAGCGACACGTCCTTGACCGCGTGGACGTCCCCGCCGTCGGTGGAGAAGGTGACGTCGAGCCTGTCGACATCGAGGATGCTGCCCGTCGCCGAGGCGGTCCGCTCGTGTTTCTGCTTGCTCATGCCGTGACCTCCGCGGGCTTGACGTTCTTGACCTTGGCTTTGCGTCGCACGCGCAGACGCGGGTCGTTGAGGTCGTTCATCGACTCACCGACCAAGGTGATTCCCAGCACCGTGAGCACGATGGCCACGCCCGGGAACACCGCCGTCCACCACACACCGGAGGTGACGTCCGGCAGTGCCTTGTTGAGGTCGTATCCCCATTCCGACGCCGAAGTGGGTTCGATTCCGAAGCCCAGGAACCCGAGTCCGGCCAAGGTCAGAATCGCCTCGGACGAGTTGAGTGTGAAGATCAGCGGCAGGGTCCGAGTAGCATTGCGGAAGATGTGCTTGGAGATGATCCGCGTCTTCGAGGCGCCGAGGACGATCGCCGATTCGACGAACGGTTCGGCCTTCAGCCGCAGCGTCTCGGCACGGACGACGCGGAAGTACTGCGGGATGAAGACGACCGTGATCGAGAATGCGGCCGCGGCGATGCCGCCCCACGCACTCGACTGACCGCCGGAGATCGCAATCGACATGACCAGCGCCAGCAGCAGGGTCGGGAAGGCGTAGACGGCATCGGCGATGACGACGAGGATGCGGTCGAGCCATCCGCCGATGTAGCCGGAGACGAGACCGAGGATGACACCGGCGAAGATCGACATGACCACGGCCACGACGATGACGGCCACTGCGGTCTGGGCGCCCCAGACGACACGGGAGAAGACATCGTAGCCGCCGACGGTCGTGCCCCAGATATGGGTGCCGCCGGGTGGCAGCTTCGACCCGAAGTTGCCCTCGGAGGTGCCCAGCTGGTTGAAACCGTACGGGGCGATGAGCGGAGCGAAGATCGCGCAGATGAGCACGATTCCGCACAGCACGAGGCCGGTGATGAGCATTCCGCGCTGCAGCCCCACGGACTGGCGCAGATGCGAGATGATCGGCAGGCGGGAGAACCAGGACTTCTTGGCCCGGTCGTCGAACGCCACTGCCGGTACTCCGGAGCCGGGAGCCTCCTCGGCGAAGGTCTGGGCCTCTTCAGCCGGGCCCTGGTTCTGCGGGTTGTCTGGAGTGGACATCAGTACCTCACTCTCGGGTCGATGAACGCGGCGATGACGTCGACGAGGAAGTTCGTGACCGCGACGATGACGGCGAGGAACACGACGATTCCCTGCACTGCCACGAAGTCACGGGCGGTCAGGTACTCGGCGAGTTTGAAACCGAGTCCCTTCCACTCGAACGTCGTCTCGGTGAGCACGGCGCCGGCGAGCATGAGCGCGATCTGCATACCCATGACCGTGATGATCGGGATCAGCGCTGGACGGTACGCATGCTTGGTGACCAGGCGGTATTCGGAGATTCCGCGGGATCGACCGGAGTCGACGTACTGCTGCTCGAGCGTGCCGATGAGGTTCGTGCGCACGAGCCGGAGGAACACTCCGGCGGTGAGCACGCCGAGGGCGATCGCCGGCAGCACCGCATGGGCGAGCACATCGCCGAGGACCGAGAAGTTGCCGATGCGCAGGGCGTCGATGAGGTAGAACCTCGTCGGGCCGACGACACCGGACATGATGTATTCGGTCTCTGTGGTGCCGCGGCCGGCGACGGGCAGGATCGGCAGGAAGACGCCGAAGACGAGCTTGAGGATCATGCCCGCGAAGAACACCGGGGTCGCATAGCCGAGGATCGCGAGCACACGCAGTGCCGCGTCGGGGGCCTTGTCGCGGTGATAGGCGGCGAGCATGCCCAGCGGGATGCCGAGGATGAACGCGACGATGAGCGCGTAGAAGACGAGTTCGACGGTCGCTGCTCCGTAATTGAGCAGGATCGACGAGACCGGCTGTCCGTCGGAGACCGCTGTGCCGAAGTCGCCTTTGAGCAGATTGCCCAGGTATTCGAAGTACTGGACGAGGATGGGCCGGTCGTAGCCGGCGGCGTGGACGCGCTCGGCCAGTTGGGCCTTCGTCAGGCGTCCTCCCAACGCTGCGGTGATCGGGTCACCGGTGATGCGCATGAGGAAGAACACCAGAGTGGTGAGAATGAAGATGGTGGGAATGATGAGCAGGAAGCGGATGAGGACATAACGTCCCAGACCGCCTCCCGAGGGCTTCTTGACCGCGACCGAAGTCTCGGCGGCCTCAGCCCCTGGTTCGCTGATGGCAGCAGACATGTGTTCCTTATGGGATGTGTTTCGATGCGCTCGCGGCAAGAGACAGCTCGGCGAGGTTCACTGCAGGCGTACGTACCTCGCCGCGGACGCGCCACGAGGTGCAGGCGGCCTGATCGGCTCACCTGCACCTCGTGTGGGTGATCACTTGCTCAGCAGTGCCAGACGGAACTGGAAAGCGGGGTCGAGGGTGTCGTCGACGCCCTTGACGTCCTTGCCGGACACGGCGATCTGGTTGCCCTGCAGCAGCGGCAGGGTCGGCAGTTCGTCGGCCAGCTCACCCTGGATCTTCTTCAGGGCATCTTCGCGCTTGCCCTTATCAGCGATCGAGGACTGAGCGTTGAGCTCCTTGTTCATCGCCTCGTCACGGTAGTGGTTGGCGAGGAACGACGGAGTCTCATCCGTGTCATAGAAGAACGGCATGAGGTAGTTGTCGGCATCCGAGTAGTCCGGGAACCAGCCCAGCTGGTACATCGGGTACACGTCGTCGGTGCGGTCCTTCGAGTACTGGACCCACTCGGTCGACTGCAGCTTGACGTTGAACAGCCCGGTCTTGTCCAGCTGATCCTTCACCAGGGCGTACTCATCGCCTGAGGAGGGTCCGTAGTGGTCAGGGTTGTACTGGAGCTTGAGCTCGACCGGGGTCTTGACGCCGGCGTCCTTGAGCGCCTTCTTCGCCTTCTCGACGTCGGCGCCGCCCTTGCCGTCGCCGTATTCGGACTTCAGCGGTTCGTCGGAGCCGGGAAGCCCGTCGGGCACGTGCGAGTACAGCGGAGTGAAGGTGTCCTTGTAGACCTGGCTGGCGATCGCCTGACGGTCGACGGAGTCGGCCATGGCCTGGCGGACAGCGAGCGCCTTCTTCTCGTCGGCGTCATCGGTCTTCGCGCCGAAGGGCATCGTGTCGTAGTTGAACACGATGTACCGGATCTCGCCACCGGGACCCTTGTGGACCTTGAGGTCCTCGTTCTTGCCGAGGTCCTCGACGTCGGTGGCCGAGAGCGAACGCCACGCGACGTCGATGGTGTTCTCCTGGACGTCGAGCTTCATGTTGTTCGCGTCCGAGTAATACTTCATCTGCACGGTCTCGGTCTTCGCCGGCTCGATGAAGCCCTTGTAGTCCGGGTTCGCCTTGTAGGTGATCAGCTCGTTGAACTTGAAGCCGTCGATCGTGTACGGGCCGGCGAAGGCCTTGCCGTCGACGATCTCCTGGTCCTTCGTGACCTTGTCGGCCGAGAACACGTCTTCATCGACGATCGGTCCGGCGGCGCTGGCGAGGACTCCGGGCCAGGTCTGGTCGTTCTTGCGCTTGAGGTTGAAGACGACGGTCTTCTCATCCGGGGTCTCCACGGACTTCAGACCGCCCAGCAGCGAAGAGGGCCCGTTGGGATCCTGGATCTTCAGCTGACGATCGAAGGAGAACTTCACGTCCGAGGAGGTCAGTTCGTTGCCGTTGGCGTATTTGAGTCCGTCCTTGAGCTTGACCTCGTACTTCGTCGGCTCGGTGAAGTCAGCGGACTCGGCGATCGATGGGTTGAGTTCGGCCGTGCCCGGCTTGTAGGCGAGGATGTACGGGTAGATCTGCTGTTCGACGAGCGAGCTTCCGTTGTCGTACGCAGCAGCCGGGTCGAGAGCCACGACCTTGTCCGTGGTTCCGACCGTGAGCATTCCGCCTTTGTCGTCCCCGCCGCCGCCTCCGGTCGTCGAGGTCGAGCAGGCGGAGAGGAGCAGAGCTCCGGCCGCGGCGATGGCCACAGCCTTTGCACCGGTTCGTCGTTTCATGGTGTTCCTGTCTTTCACAAGTGCTCTTCGTGTCTTCTTTGCTCGAAGAGATCCGCACCACATCTTACGGTTCCCGTCCCAAATAGTGAACTGAAGCACATGAAGTGATCCAGTTCGCAACGACTTCGCAACAATTCGCCGAGGCGGCCCTGCTCGCCACAGCGAAACTTCCCTTGCCGGGACAGCCGGGGCACTCCCCGCCGTCACCCCACATCACGCCCACAACCGCCGCGAACCGCTCCCAGCCGTAGCCCATCCAACGGCCGCGACTTCGGCGGCGCAACGGGGAGCCGCCTCGGCGAATTCGATTTGCGTCACCGATGACAATCGGTTTCACTTATGAGGTGCATCACAGAGAAGACACAGGTCCTTCACTGTTTCGATGCTCAGAAACCCCTGCCCCCCCTTCTGATTGGAAAAGCGTGTCCGCAGTCCTTGATTGGCTCAACGGAATCATCTGGTCCTCCGCCCTCGTGTACCTCTGCCTCGGTGCCGGCGTGTACTTCACGATCCGCTCCCGAGCCGTCCAGATCCGACAGATCAAAGCGATCTTCACGCAGATGTTCCGCGGGAAGAGCTCGAACGAGGGCGTCTCCTCCTTCCAAGCTCTCGCGATGTCGTTGGCCGGTCGCGTCGGCGTGGGCAACATCGCCGGTGTCGCCACCGCAATCGGCTTCGGCGGACCTGGCGCGGTGGTGTGGATGTGGATCTCCGCGCTGCTCGGAGCCTCAACGTCCTATGTCGAGTCGACTCTCGGCCAGGTCTTCAAGGAACAGGACCCCAAGAGCGGCGAATACCGCGGCGGACCGGCTTTCTACATCGAGAAGGCCTACCGGCACACGAAGGCCAAGGGCCTGTTCAAGGTCTACGGTCTCGTCTTCGCCGCTGTCACGGTTCTCGCGATGAGCTTCATGCTCCCGGGCATCCAGTCGAACGCGATCTCCGGTGCGGTCGAGAACGCGTGGGGAACTCCGACATGGATCACCGCGGTCATCCTCGCGGTCATCATGGGCTTCATCGTCATCGGCGGAGTCAAGCGCATCGCCCACTTCGCCTCACTCGCGGTGCCCTTCATGGCCGTCATCTACATCATTGCGGCGATCGCTGTCACACTCGTCAACGCCGACCAGATCATCCCCGTCTTCCAGCTCGTCTTCACCTCCGCATTCGGCGTCGACGCAGGACCGGACGCGGCCTTCGGCGGCATTCTCGGCATGGCGGTTCAGTGGGGCGTCCAGCGCGGGATCTACTCGAACGAGGCCGGACAGGGTACCGGCCCGCACGCTGCCGCTGCCGCCGAGGTCTCGCACCCGTCGAAGCAGGGACTCGTGCAGGCCGGTTCGATCTACATCGACACCCTCTTCGTGTGCTCAGCGACTGCTTTCATGATCCTCTCCACCGGTATGTACAAGGTCTTCGATGCCGACGGCGAGACCATCATCGGCACAGGACGCGGTCAGATGGCCGAAGCCATCGCTGCAACACCCGGTGAGAAGTGGCCTCAGGCCGGACTCGACACGATGATCTCCGGCTTCGGTGCGGGCTTCATCGCGATCTCGATCTTCCTCTTCGCCCTGACGACGATCGTCGCCTACTACTACATGGCGGAGACGAACCTCGTCTACCTGCTCGGCAAGGCCAAGAGCACATTGGCCCTGACGATCGGCACTCGTGTACTGCAGGTAGTCATCGTCATCGCGGTGGCCGTGGGCGCGATGTCGACTTCGGGCAGCGCCTGGGCACTCGGCGACATCGGAGTGGGCCTCATGGCCTGGCTGAATGTCATCGCGATCCTCATCCTCCAGCAGCCGGCGTTCAAGCTCCTGCGCGACTTCGAACGCCAGACCAAGCTCGGCCTGGATCCGGTGTTCGAGCCCGAGAAGATCGGCGTGCGCAACGCCGACTTCTGGGATCAGCGCGTGGCTCGCCTCAAGGCCGGCGAGGCGGTGCCGGAAGGCTGATGCCCCTCCCGATCGGGCTGCCGGCCGTACGGCAAGCAGCCCGATCGGGAGGCAGATCGTTCGGCTGACGCCTCGTCCGCCGAACCGAGGGACAGACTGCGAGGCCCGGGACAATGGCGTCCCGGGCCTCGTGCCATTCACAGTGGAATCTCGCCGAGAAACGGGCTGAGTGTCGAGACACGGGTGTGCGCGTGCGTTTCTCGACACTCAGCCCGTTTCTCGACGGTTCAGCATGCGCAGCACCCCCACAAAGCGGCCGCCGCCCTGAATCGGGCGACGGCCGCTGTCGGTTCACGGGGCAGACTCTGCTGCCCTCCGGCTCACCAGCCGAGCTGGCCGCGCTGGCTAAGCTGGCTGCGCTGGCTCAGCCGACTGAGCCGGCTCACTTCTTCAGGCTGGTGCCTGCCGAGCCGAGGTTCTGGCAGGCTTCGACGATGCGCTCGGCCATGCCCTTCTCTGCGGCCTTGCCGTAGGAGCGCGGGTCGTAGAGCTTCTTGTCGCCGACCTCGCCGTCGATCTTGAGCACTCCGTCGTAGTTGCGGAACATGTGCTCGACGACTGGGCGAGTGAAGGCGTACTGGGTATCCGTGTCGATGTTCATCTTCACGACTCCGTGGCGGACCGCCTCGGCGATCTCTTCTGCACTCGAACCCGAGCCGCCGTGGAAGACAAGGTCGAAGGGAGCCTTCTTGCCGACCTCGGCCCCGACCTTCTCCTGGATCTCACCGAGGAGTTCGGGACGCAGCTTCACATTGCCGGGCTTGTACACGCCGTGGACGTTTCCGAAGGTCAGAGCCGTGAGGTAGCGGCCCTTCTCGCCGGTACCCAGCGCTCGTGCGGTGGCCAGCCCGTCCTCGACGGTGGTGTAGAGCTTGTCGTTGATCTCGTTCTCGACGCCGTCCTCTTCGCCGCCGACGACGCCGACCTCGATCTCGAGGATCGAGTGCGCTGCCGTCGAGAGCTCGAGCAGCTCCTCAGCGAGAGTGAGGTTCTCGTCGAGCGGAACGGCGGAACCGTCCCACATATGCGACTGGAAGTAGGGATCGCCGCCGTTCTTCACGCGCTCGGTCGACGCGGCCAGCAGGGGCTTGACCCAGGCTTCGACGGCGTCCTTCGGGGCGTGGTCGGTGTGCAGCGCGATGTTGACGTCGTAGCTCTTGGCCACCTCGGCGGCGAAGACGGAGAACGCGATGGCGCCCCGCACGCGGTCCTTGACCGTCGGGCCGGACATGTATTCGGCACCGCCCGTGGAGATCTGCACGATGCCGTCGGATCCGGCCTCGGCGAACCCGCGGATGGCGGCGTTGATCGTCTGCGAGGAGGTGCAGTTGATCGCGGGGTAGGCGAAGCCCTGGGTCTTCGCGCGGTCGATCATCTCGGCATACACTTCGGGGCTGGCGATGGGCATACATGCTCCTTGGTCGGGGTCGGCCGTTTCTGCTGCCACCAGCCTACTCGTTCCGCCCCGCCCATGGCAGGAGGTCCCAACGGCGGCCCCACCGAGGATGCTCTCCCCTGGCACCGAACGTGGAGGACCCCGGCGCGCAATTTCGGATCCTGCCGCCGAGGAGGCCCGACCCTGGCTCAGACCTCGCTTCGGACGCTGCATTCAGTACAGTGGCCTCATGGCCTCGACGCTGACTCCGCCCGGTTCGGGCAATCGCCTGCGCATCTTCAATTGGGCCCTGTGGGACTGGGGCTCGGCGTCCTTCAACGCCGTGATCATCACCTTCGTCTTCGCCCCGTATCTGACGAAGTCCGTCGCCGCCACCGAGGAGGCCGGATCCTCGGCATTGGGCTGGTCGATGGCCGCGGCCGGCTTCGTCATCGCCGTCGTCGCCCCGGCCGCCGGCACCCGGGCCGACGCCGGGGGTCGGCATCGCCTGTGGCTGGGTGTGCACACCGCAATCGTCGTGCTCACGATGTTCGGGCTGTTCTTCGTCCGCGACTCCCCCGACTATCTGTGGCTGGGCCTTCTGCTCTTGGCCGTCGGCAGCGTCTTCTTCGAATTCGCCGAGGTGTCCTACAACGGCATCATGGTCCGCATCACCACACCCGACAACGTCGGCAAGGTCTCCGGATTCGGCTGGGGAATGGGATACGTCGGAGGGTTGGTCCTCCTCGTCATCCTCCTCGTCCTCGTCATCCAACCCGAGGTCGGCTTCCTCGGCGCCAGCGACGAGGAGGGACTGCGGTTCCGCATCGTCGCGGTCCTGTCCGCCGTGTGGTTTGCGATCTTCGCAATCCCCGCTCTGTTCTCGGCACCAGGGGCGAAGGTCAAGGGCACTTCGGGTGGGCACCCGATCCGAGCATTCATCGCCGACTACGCCGCACTCGTGCGCCGTCTGATCCGGATGTGGTCGACCGAGCATCAGACGCTGCGGTTCTTCATCGCCTCGGCGGTCTTCCGGGACGGTCTGGCCGCGATCTTCTCGTTCGCGGGCGTCCTCGCCGCCGGCAGCTACGGGTTCTCCGCCTCCCAGATCATCATCCTCGGCGTGGCCGCGAACGTCGCCGCCGGTGCCGGGGCGATGATCGCCGGATGGTTCGATGATCGGCTCGGACCGAAACCCGTCATCATCGCCGGTCTCATCGTCATCATCCTCGGCGGACTGCCGATCCTCTTCAGCGCCGAGGCAGCCGTGTTCTGGGTCTGTGCCCTGATACTCAGCTTCTGCGTCGGTCCGGTCCAGGCCTCGAGCCGGTCGTTCCTCGCCCGCATCACTCCGCCGGAGTCGGCCGGGGAGAACTTCGGCCTCTACGCCACGACCGGAAGGGCCGTGAGCTTCCTGGGCCCGGCGATGTTCGCCCTGGCGATCACGGTCTTCGGCTTCCAGCGGGCAGGAACGCTGGGCATCCTCATTGTTCTGGCGGTCGGCCTGGCGCTCATCATTCCCGTCCGACCCGACGCCCCGGCCCACTCCATGCAGGCCCGCGAGGAAAGCTGAAGCATTGCGGAGAGGCCGGGCGCCGGCCGCACCGGCTCACTGCCGAGCGAGCAGATCGTCGATCTGGTTGATCGCTCCGGTCGAGCCTTCGATGACACCCATCTCCAACACGGTGCGCAGTCCCTCAGCCGAGTCGAAGACCGATTCGTAGGTGGCACGAGTCCCGGTCTCGGTCGCTTCGAAGCGGTAGATGCAGCTGCTTCCCGGCATCGATTCGACGACGCTGAAGTCCTCATCGGCGAAATAGTCGCGGAACTCCAGGCGCGCGGGACGGTCGACGGCGGTCAGTTCCCACAATCCGCAGAACTTCTCGCCCTCCGGGCTCGTCATAAAGTATGTGACTCTGCCGCCGGGCTCGAGCGAATGGTCGACGACCGTGGCCGGATACGTCGGCGGACCCCAAATCTGCTCGAGCTGGCGAGGATCGGCATAAACTTCCCACACCCGTTCGCGCGGCGCCGCGAACTCGGCGACGATCGTCAGCGTCAGTGTCTCTTCGTCATGAAATGTGTCGATGACCGGCATGGCTGCTCCTTAAGCATTGCGGTGGTTTGCTTCACGACCCGGCCTGTTCGTCCCCGGCCAGAAGGTCGTCGATTCTCTGCACTCGGTCGACCCACTGGTCTTCGAGTTCGGCGAGCATGCTCCTGATGGTGCGAAGCGGACCCACCTCTGCGTGAGCGATCTGCTGCTTTCCGACTCGTCGCTTCGTCACCAGTCCTGCACGTTCGAGGACCGCGACGTGCTTCTGCACTGCGGCGAAGCTCATGTCGTAGTCGGCGGCCAGATCGGTCACCGAAAGCCCTTCTCCTGCGACTCGGCGTACGATATCGCGCCGGGTGCGGTCGGCCAATGCTTGGAACAGCGCATCCGCCTCGTCATCGAGAAGTCCTTTCATGCGATCAATCATACAACCAAATGGTTGTATGTAAATAGGTGCAGGCAAAGATTCTCGCGACCCGTTGACATTCGACATTGAACACGCGTTTAATATTAAACATGCGTTCAACGAACCCCGATTCCAACTCGCGCCGCTCTCCCAACACCTCTCCGGAGACTGCCGAGAAGATCCTCTCTGCCGCCGTCGCGGAGTTCGCCCGCCGCGGGTTCACTAAGACGACGGTCCGCGGCATCGCCGCTGCCGCCGAGGTCTCCCCCGGCCTGGTCATCCACCATTTCGGGTCGAAGGACGCGTTGCGCAGTGCGTGTGATGAACACGTATTCGAGCGAATCGCTGAGTCGAAGGCGGCGAACGCCGGCTACGCCACCATGGCAGTGCAGATGATGTTCGACGACCCCGAGATGTCCACTGCTGTGGACTACCTCGTCAAGTCCCTGCTCGACCCCAGCGAGCATGGCCAGCGCTACTTCGACCACTACGTCGACCTCGTCGAGTCCTATATCACCGAAGGATTCGCCGGCTACACCTTTCGACAGAGCGAGGATTCTCGTGGACAGGCGGCGACCATCGCGGTCATGGCCCTGGCCCCCTCCCTGCTCGAGCACCGCCTGCATTCGGTCCTCGGCACCGATGACACCACCGCAATGATGACCCGACTCGCCCCGCATCTGCTCGACCTCTACCTGCACGGTGCCCTCGAGTCAGTCCCCGACAACTCTCAACCAGGAGATGAGGAACCATGAGCACATTGACCCGTCCCCGCCGCACCGACGACGGCCGCGCATCCGCCTCGGCGGCGATCTCGATGCGGGACGTCGTGAAATCGTACGGACGCGTCCGCGCCCTCGATGGTCTCGACCTCGAGGTCGCCCGCGGCGAGGTCCACGGCTCCCTCGGCCCCAACGGCGCCGGCAAGTCGACGACGATCCGGATTCTGCTCGGAATCCTGCGACACAACTCGGGCACGGTGCGCCTCCTCGGCGAGGATCCCTGGTCGAAGGCGGTGACCCTGCACCGCCGCCTGGCCTATGTTCCCGGCGATGTGGAGCTGTGGCCGGGACTGACCGGCGGTGAGGCGATCGACCTGTTCGCCCGGTTGCGCGGAGGGGTGGACAGGCGTCGTCGCGATGAGCTCATCGAGCGGTTCGACCTCGACCCGCGGAAGAAGGGCCGGACCTATTCGAAGGGCAACCGGCAGAAGGTCGCACTCATCTCAGCTCTGGCCTCGGACGTCGAACTGCTGCTCCTCGACGAGCCGACGGCCGGACTCGACCCGCTTATGGAAGCGGTGTTCCAGGACTGCATCCGTGAGGCGAAGGACGCCGGTCGCACGGTGCTGCTCTCCAGCCACATCCTCGCCCAGGTCGAAGCCCTGGCCGATCGGGTGTCGATCATCCGCTCGGGTCGCATCGTCGAGACGGGGACCCTGTCCGAGCTGCGGCACCTGTCGCGGACGACGATCACCGTCGGGCTCGAACACGATGTGCCCGCCCTGTCCGAGATGACCGGAGTCCACGACCTCGTCCGCGAAGGTTCGCGACTGCATTTCAGCGCCGATACGGCGCAGCTGCCCCGTATCATGCGGGCGCTCGGCGAACACGATGTCGAATCGCTCACCGCGACCCCGCCGACCCTCGAGCAGCTGCTACTGCGTCACTACGGCAAGGAGGAGTCATGAATCTGCTGGCCGCATACACGGACGACGGGGATCGCACTGTCCACGGAGGCCCCGGGAACTCACCGCGAACCGGGCATCATCATGGTGCACATGAACGTGTTCGGCGTGGCCGCCTCGGCGAGGGAAACCTGGCAGGGTTGGGGAATCTGCTGAGATTCATGCTGCGGCGGGACCGCCTGTGGCTGCCGGTCTGGGTGCTTGCTCTCTCTGCGCTCACCGCGTATTTCGCTAATGCGATCGCCGTGGTCATGGATTCGGATTCGCTGCAGGCGATGACGGCGTTCGCGAAGAATCCGGTGATGGCGCTCATCACGGGGCCAGGTTACGGGCTCGACCAGGTGACGATTCCGCGGTTCATCGTCGGCATGTACGGGGTGTTCCTCATGATCGGGGCGGCTCTGATGTCGATCCTCACCATCTCCCGCCACACGCGCGCCGAGGAGCAGACGGGGCGGGCCGAACTCGTTCGCGCCGGCGTCACCGGTCGGCACACTCAGCTCATCGCCGCCCTTGCGCTCACGGTGTTCATGAATCTCTTGCTCAGCGCGGGCATGGCTGCGGCGTTCGGATTCTCTCAGGCCGAACCGGATTCGTGGTCGGCGACGATGCTGTTCACGGTCGGAATCGGCGCGGTGGGCTGTGTCTTCGCCGCCGTCACCGCGGTCACTGTGCAGCTGAGCGCGTTCGCCAGGGCCGCCTCGTCGATGGCCGGAGCGGTGCTCGCACTCAGCTTCGTCCTCCGCGGGATCGGTGATATGTCGCACGTGTCCGGGGGTGGCCTCGATTGGCTGTCGTGGCTCTCGCCCTTGGGGTGGGCGCAGCAGACGGCACCGTTCACCCTCGACCGCTGGTGGCCGCTGCTGTACTCGGCTGGTCTGTTCACGGTCCTCGTCGTCGCGGCCGCGATGCTGCAGTCTCGTCGTGACCTGGGTGCCGGAATCGTCGCAGAACGGCTGGGCCGGTCGCAGGCGGGACCGCTGCTGTCGACGCCGCTGGGTCTGGCGCTGCGCCTGCAGGCCTCGAGCCTGATCTGGTGGTCGATGAGCATGCTGGTCATGGGTGTGGTGTTCGGATCGTTCACCGGGCCCATGGACGAAGGAGCGGCGGGGATGCCGCCGGAGATCCTGTCGATCATGGGCGGTCGGTCCGGAATCGTCGACGGCTACCTCGGATACATGGCCCTGTACTTCGCCATCATCGTCGCCGCGTATGCGGTCATCGCCGCTGGTGGGCTGCGGTCGGAGGAGTCCTCTTTCCACACCGAACCGGTGCTCGCGACCGCGGTCTCCCGCAGCGGATGGTTGGCTTCCTGGGCAATGGTGACTCTGGTCGGGGCCGGTTGGCTGATGGGCATGGCCGGCCTCGGTGAAGGGGTGGGTGCCGCGATGTCGATGGACGATTGGTCCCTGGTGTGGCCGACCTTGCTCGGGCATCTCGCGCAGGCGCCGTCGATCTGGGCGCTGCTCGGATTCGCCTACCTGCTCTACGGCCTCGCCCCGCGGCTGATGAGCCTGAGCTGGATCGTCTTCGGCGCCTCGGCGGTGCTCGCCCTCTTCGGCGGGCTGATGCAGCTCGACGACGCGGTCCTCGATCTGTCCTTGTTCACCCATATCGGCCAGTATCCGGCCCAGGATCTCTCCGCCGAGGCGGTGCTGTGGTTGGCAGGGATCGCTGTGGTCCTCGTCGGGGCTGGGATCCTCGGATTCCGAAGGCGGGACCTCGTCACGGCGTGAGGTACCCCAAGGACCGGGCGCGGCTGAGGACGTCCGCCCGGTTCGAAACTCCGAATTTGCGGTAGAGAGCCGAAAGACGGTTCTTCACGGTTCCGGGCACCTGCTGCAGTTCGCCGGCGATCTCGGCAACGGACAGGCCACGTGCCAGCAGGTCGATGAGCTGGGCTTCGCCGACGTTGAGCTGCGGCGCTTCTGCCAGCTCCACGGAGACCGAGCCGATGCGCCGCAGTCGCTCCATAAGCTGCTCCGGTGAAGCGAAGGTCACGGCGAACTCGTTCGCGGCTTCCGCCCATACGGGCGAGTCGGCTGTGAGGTCGACGAGTCGGCTGCGATCGGTCAGCGGCAGCAGTGCAAGCGGCAGCAGCGAGCTCACCCAGGTCGAGAGACTCACAGCCGTCGTGAAATCACTCTGCGCTGCAGCCTGGTCCCCCGTACGCAGTTTGGCTGCTGCTCGGATGGCGGCGAGTTCTGCGCGGCTGCGTGGACTGAGCGAACGGTGATAGAACCAGGTATCGGCGCACGCGATCGCCTCGGCGTTGCGACCGGCCACGAGCTTTGAGCGGACGTCGAGGACGATGCGCGCATCACACGCCGGGGAGAGCCTTTCTCGGTCGAGCTCGGCCCACCGCAGCTGACCGAGTGCGATGAAGACCATGCTGCGTCCGAACGCAAGCAGATCCTTCTCAGCGGCGGATAGAACTCCGGAATCGCGATACCGCTCGGCATCATCGTTGACGAAGAGCAACCCGGATTCGGACTTTGCGGACAGCACTGCCAAGGTCCGAGCGATGAGAGGCAGATAGACCCACAATGTTCGCAGCTCGGGGTAAGCGGACAACGCGTCGAATTCCGTCCGAGCGCGTTGCACGTCGAGACGGTCGAGAGCCCGCAGCGCCGCCGCGATACGCAGCGGCGGAGTGACGAGCTCGTCGACGATGCCGCTCGGCCGTGTTGCTGAACGAGCTGCGACAGAGCCGGTTCCATCACAGGCTCGGCTGGACTCGGACGACTCTGCTGCCAATGCGAGATGGATATCGGCTCGTTCACAGTCGCCGCTGACGGCCGAGATGAGAGCTGTCCACGCGATGATTGCCGGCAGCAGGAAGTCGCCGTCGATGTGACCGGCCCGAGCTGGCCCCTCGATCTCATGGAGCAGGGACAGTGCCCGGCGAGACTCGGCTGCATGGTGGAGTGCGATCGCAGTGAGGAGTCGGACGACGGAACGCCCACGCACACTGGGCATCTTCGCCGCGGCACGGATGCCCAATTCTGCGGCATCACCGTGCCGGCCGGATTCGGCGAGACCGATCAGTTGACGAACGGTGTCGATGACATCCACCGGCAATCCGTCCGGCCGGATTTCTCCGCTCCCATCTTCTCCCAGTGCCGAGTCGCCGAGAATCGCCGGCAGTCGTGACCTCAGCAGTCCGGGCCCGGTATGCCTGATCACGGCGGCACGGATGCGTGCCGGATCGGCGGCAGCGGAATCAGCGTCGATGTCCTCGGCGAGTGTTCCGAAGAATTCGAGTCCGGGCCAGTTCGCACGAGTCTTGGGCGGCAGAAGACGAAACGCGGTGCAGGCGGTCCGCGGAGTGAGCAGGAACATCGGTATGCCCACTGCCTCGGTCACTCGCAGCAGCTGGGGCCAGCAGCCGCCGTGTCGGGCCAAGAGCAGCACGTCGCTGAGGAGTTCGGGCTCAACGGCGCCTGCCGATTCCATATGTTCGATGAGCACTTCGAGAAGTGAGGCGACCACCGGCCCCGCATCGGGTGTGGTGGTGAGGTCATATCGCAACTTAGCCGCGATGAGGGTAGGAACCTGCAACAGTGAGCCCCGCACCGAATCCTCAACACGAGTGAGCATCCCGCTGGAGTGGAGTCGGATCAGCACTCCTTCGGGGTCGTTGACCCCGATTCCGCCGAGGAGGTCATCAGCCACCGCGGTCAGCGCCCGCACGGCGGTCGGCTCTGACACAGCGCTGAGTTGAGCGAGCACCGAGGCTGCCGCCGTGTCACCGGGTCCCAGCTCCAGGGACAGCCGTGGACACAGTTCGACGACCCAATCGGCGAAGGCAGCAGACTCGGGCTCCACCGTGACGCCGGCGGTGGCTGCGGCACGGAGGACCGCCTCGGCGAAGAGAGCACGACCGGCGCATTCAGTCCACAGCAGGTGGCAGAGCTCGGTGTCGACCGGGCCCACGCCTGAAGATTCGAGTTCGATGATGAAGTCTCCCAGACTGCGGCGAGGATCTTGCGCTTTCCCTTCAGCATTCGAGCTCATGGTCGCCCATCCTTCATCTCGGCGGATCGCACCCGCGTCACGCTCATCGACGTACACGTGAGCTCCCCTCTCAGACGTCCCGCTGTCAACAATCGGATGACCGGCACGCAGCTTGCTGACCTGTCCGGACTCCCAATGTGCCTGTCATCCGTCGGCGATTGTCGACCGACGGGAGCGATATGCGGTCATCCGCCAATGGAGTGCGGATGCACGAAAGCTGCATCGTGATCTCCGGTTGCCCCCTCCGTACCTCCCTACCCTGATTCCATGCATACGGTTGAAACCCTTGAAAGCGCCGATTACCACCGGTTCCTCGAAAATTTCGAGACCGCAAGCTACCAGCAGACTCCGCAATGGGGAGACGCACGCGGCCAGATCTGGGACTATGAGCTGCTGGGTATCCGAGACAATACGGGAGCACTGGTCGCTGCGACGCTCGTCAAGTACAAGAATCTGCCTGGGACTGGGCTCCGATTTGCATATATTCCGCAGGGGCCACTGATCGACTGGGCCGCCCCGGATGCGGTTGAGCAGCTGCACGCCCTGACCTCTCATCTGCGCGCAAAGAACATCTTCGCCGTCAGGATTGCTCCGCCGTTGAAGCTGCGAAGCTGGCATGCCGACACTGTGAAGAAGGGTCTCACGGATCCCGGCGTCGCACGATTCGACGATCTCGCCCCCGACGACACCAATCCTGTCGGAAGTGACATCGTGCGACAGTTGTCACGACTCGGCTGGAAGGAAGTTCGTGGCAACAAGGAAGCCGAAGCCAGCCAGCCCAGATTCAATTTCCATCTCTCGCTGGAAGGCGGCTCAGAGCAGGCCGTCTCTTCACGGATGTCGAAGACGTGGCGAAAGAATATCCGCAAGGCCGACCGCGCGGGAGTGCAAGCGCAGACCGGCGAACTGGCAGATCTCGATGAAGTGCTCGGAATATTGGCGGAGACAGCCGACCGCAACCGTTTCAATGCAAAGCCTCGAAGCTACATAGAGGCAGTCCTGACAACATTGACTGTTGACTTTCCTGGTCGCATCGCATTTGACGTCGCCAGGCACAATGGCGAGGTTCTCGCCGCCGAGGCGACAGCGCAGCTCGGTCGAAGGGTGCAGGGCATCTTTGCCGCAACAAGCACTCTCCGGCCCGAGGTGAGGCCGTCGAATGCCCTCTATTGGGAGATCATCCGTCGTGCCGTCGCAGACGGAGTCGAAGTCATCGATATCGGCGGGGTCCAAGATACCTTGGATCCCGATGTTCCGGCTGCGGGTCTGATTCACTTCAAGGCCGGCATGGGAGCCGATGCGCACGAATACATCGGAGTCTGGGATCTGCCGCTGCGACCGCGGATCTACACCGCATTCTCTTCCCTGCTGGCGCTTCGGGACCTGGTCCGATCGGATGCCACGCACAAGATGCGTGACTTCGCCACCCGCCTCGGCGAAAATTCGCACCGGAACGTGAAAGTCGGCAGCTGAGGGCGACGTCATCTCAACCTCACCGAATTCACGTCTGGGTCCTCTTCGTCAACCCGTGACGCGGATGCTCTCATATTTCGCGGAGACGACGTCCAATTCGTATCGGTTCCAGCTCTCACCGATATCAACCCCGAGGACCTGTGCAAGATAGTAGAGAGGCACATCTGCACCGGCGAGGTGGACGAATGGATATCCACCGCCGAATCGAGGGTTGATGTCGATCACGGAAGCCCCACCGAAGTCATCGACGAACACGTCAACGTCGATGAGGCCTGTCAGGTCTGACGCTTCGGCGATCCGCTCAGCGATTCGAGTGAATGGTGCGGGGTCGACGGTCACGGCTTTGTCCGTCTCTCCAGCCCTCATGCGAACCTTGCGGCGCGCCAGCACGCCGCTGAGCATTCCGCAGTCTGTGAGGCTCCCGATGATGTCGACACCGTATTCGGTTCCCGGGAGCTTCGGCTGCACTACAACATCATCCCGGGTACCCGAATGCCCACCTGCCGCCGGGGCAGAAAGCGCGGCTTCTGTCACCGCCTGACGGACGTGATCTGCTGAGACCACCCGGAGACCCGAGGACCCGCTGCCGAATCTGTGCTTGACGACGAACTCGTCGGTCTGAGCACTCAGCTCATCGATTCCTTGGTCATCCGCGCCGCTGACGGTCGCCGGCGTCGGAACCTCGATGGAGGCGAGCATCTTCGCCATCTGCAGCTTGTCTGCGCAGCCGGCCTGCCATGCTGCCGATACTCCCGGCACAAGCACGCCCCTGTCCCGAAGAGAGTTCGCAAGTCCACTCTTCACATGGACATGCATGAGCTCGTAGTCGTTCGCCGAAACGAAGATCCTGGGGTCGAATTCGACAACCAGGCGCATCAGCTCTGGACCATAGTCCGGATCATCGTATTTCGGCAGACTCCGGCCGACGTCGCCGTAGGAAGCGGAGGAGCTTGTCGGATCGTTTTCGGCAACGATCACTCGCCCTTCGAGGCCAAGAGCTTCGAAAGCCTCGCGAAACCAGTCGATGAGGTACAGACGCCTCCCGGCTGAGCTGATGATGATCGTCTCTGGCTTAGCTGTCATACCGTCCTCCTCGAACTGGTCCGAGTCTCCCCGATCACATCAGACGATCTCTGTACGGATGGAGTTCACCCAGACCGAATTCGTCAATTGCATTTTCTTGCACATCGGGGCGCAGGATATTACTGCGAAATTCCGATTCCATTCTGCCCAAGTCAGTTTGATTCTATTTCTATCGTCAGACACCCCGATGGCAGCATGCGGTTCTCCGCAATAATCAGTGAAACGACTCCGCACCCCAACTGCTCTCCGTAGACTGCTTGAATACACGACATGAAGCACAGAAGAGAGTGATTGAAGTGGCGCAGCACGGGACCCGGCAGCACGAGCCCCAAACGCCGGCTTTTGTCTTGGACTCATCAGTCCTCGAAGAATTCATCGATAGATTTCGCCAAGCACTTCTGAATCAATGGCCGAATTCAGTGCTGTCGTATTCTTTCAAAACGAATGCACTGCCATGGCTTCTGTCTTTCATGAATACGCAAGGCGTCTGGGCAGAGGTGGTATCGGATGCCGAGTACCAACTTGCGCTGTCCGTGGGGTATCGCCCGGATCGCATCGTATTCAATGGCCCGGTCAAGAGTCGGCAGCGCTTGCGCCAAGCCCTCGCCCACGGGTCAGTCGTCAACCTGGATTCAAAGCGAGAGGTCAGGTGGGCCGCCGAGTTTGCCAAGGAGCAGCCCGAGCAGACGCTTTCAGTGGGATTGCGTGTCAATTGGAACCTCGAAGAGAGATGTCCCGGGGAGAGCACGACGTCGGGACAGCACAGCCGTTTCGGGTTCAATGCGGAGAACGGTGAACTCGGCGCAGCGATGTCCACGCTGAAGGCCGCAGGGGTGAGGGTGGCCGGTCTCCATATGCACCGGAATTCGCTCACACAGAGTTTGGGAGTCTACACGGCGTCGGCAGAGCTCGCTGCCGAGCTCATCTCCGAGTTCGACCTCGATCTCGAATGGATCGATATCGGCGGCGGGTTCTTCGGCAGCCCTGTCGGAACTCCGACATTCGACCAATATGTGTCGACGATTCGCAGAGGACTCGAGGGAGCGGTCGACATCGATCGAACTCAATTGATCGTCGAACCGGGCGGTTCGCTGATCGCAGTGCCTGTGGAATTTCATTCACAAGTAGTCGACGTCAAATTCGTCGGAGATCACCGGTACGTGGTCACTGATGCCAGTCGCACCAATATCGATCCCCTCTTTCGGAGACAGAGGGAGTTCGATGTGCGAATCGATGCCGCTTCTGAGGAATCGATTCCCGAACAGGTGATCTGCGGCTTCACCTGTATGGAGGACGATCGCCTGACAGTCCTGAGAGACGCGCCGCAGCTGTCGGAAGGTGATCGGATCGTCTTCTACCGGGTCGGTGCCTACACGATGTCCTACCAGTCTTCCTTCATCGAATTCCCTCCAGCTGTCTTCGTCCGGGACGACGATTCTCTGAAATTGGTGAGGCGGAGGGGCTCGGTGGACGACTATCTGGGCGGACATTCGTGGCTCCATGCCACGGCATCTGTACCTGCCTCGGTCGCAGCTGGTTCATGACAGAACCTGAAGCAGGATCCTGACGCTCCGAGGCGGCTCATGCCGGCTGTTGGCCGGCACTATCGACGGAGAACGGAGAATTCGTCTCTTCTCGCCGTCGTCACCCCGACTTCATAGTCCAACAGTGATGGAGCATCGGCCAGTCCCGCCAACTCACGGACCAGATAGGCGGGAACATTCGCTCCCGCAAGGTGACAGAACGGGTACCCTCCACCGAACCGCGGATTGATATCGATGATCTGGGGAGAGCCTTCGGTGTCTTCTTTGAAGTCGACGTCGATCGGACCCACCGGTTTGAGGAGGTCCCCAAGTTCGGCCAGCGCCTGGGTGAAGCCCTTCGCCGCGACAGTTGTGGCGACATCGGTGTCTCCGCCTCTCATCCTGTCCTTGCGACGCGCAAGTGCCCCATTCAGACGGCCGGTTCCATCGAGGGCAAACACTCCATCGACGCCGAACTCCGTTCCGGGTAAGTGGGTCTGGATGATGACGGCGTCTTCGCCGTGAGTTGTCGGTCGTCCGCCTGCGTCTCTTGCCGTCTTCGCCGATTCGATGATCATTTCCTGCAGAGCCTCACCTGTGGCAATGCGAAGCCCGTCTGATCCGCTTCCGAAACGGTGTTTGACGATGAAGCTGCCGCCCGAGTTCGTCGCCTGCGCCATGTCAGCCTCACTGCCGAGCCAAGTTGCAGGGGTGGGAAGTCCTCGGTCACGCAGTCTCGCAGCCATCAGGTGTTTGTCGAGGACGATGTTCTGCGCATCGGCGTCGAGTGCTGCGACCGTGCAGCCGCCCCTGCGCAACTCTTCTGCCAAGCCACCGGCCAGCACCTGAAGCTCGTAGTCATTCACTGAGACAAACAGGTCAGGCGATTCTCTCCGAACCCAGTTCAATACCTCTTCGCGGTACTCAGGAGAGTTGTATGCCGGCATCACCACGCCACGGTCTGCCAGGGACAGGGTCGGGGCCGTGTCTCGATACTCGAACGCGATGACTTCACCGTGGATTCCCTCGGTTCGCAAGGCCGTCTTGAACCACTCCACATAGTGCGCCCGGTGCGCGGCAGAGGCAATGACAACAGTGAGCCCGTTCGAATTCTTCATCCGGAATCCTCCTTCGAGTGCGTTTCGACATTCACACCGACCGCTCAGATCACGGTATCTGAACAGACAGTACTGGCTGAGCACGGAGACAGCAGCAAGCGCCGACGCACTTGCGCATTGCCCTGTGCAGCCGAGGTCGGGCCGATGTCGAGAATCATTGCGGTTCCGAGACGGCTGAGAACTTCACGTATTGGGCCGTTCGCCGGCGTCGGTGGTCGAGGGAGTCAGCGGATGAGTCTACATTGTCAGCACGGCGCTCCGGCTCCCCCTGCTGGAAGGAGACGAATTGCGGAATGATTCGGCGCGGAAGGTAGAAGGTGAGCAGCCAGAGGACGACGAGTGCTGCAATTCGTGCGTACATTCGCACTATCCATGTGTGGAATCCGGACCAGACTATGTCCCCGACCCCGCCCAATAGGGCTGCGAAGAACACCAAGAGCAGAAGGTCGCGTGGCCCCTGGACAGCACGTCGGTAGATGCGGAGCGTCGATGAGTCGATGCGATCAAGCATCACGGCGAGAAGCGGAACCCCGATCACCAAGCCCAGCGCTCCGAAATTCCACCAGAGATCGCCATAGACGGTTGCCACCGTGGAGAACCCGGTTCCGTACAGCTGCGGATCTGTCAGAGCAGCGAGTTGGTAGCCGATAGCGTCGGGTATCCAGTCAGGCGCGAAGCCATCGGGCAGCGCTGCCCGCAATGGTGACAGAAGCGATGCTCCGAGAGTCGGGAGACCTCCGAGGTCGAAGTCATGTATCAGAGACCCGAAATTGCCGATGCCGACGAACATCGACGAGAGGCCTGTGTCGTTCCCGTGCTCGCCGCTCAACGAGGCTTCGTATTCCCTGCGCCATACACCCAACGCCGCAAGAATCATCGGGGCGAGGAAGACTCCGACCACTTTCAGCCATTGACGCCCGTACCTGAGGAAGAAGATGTAGACAGCGGCCAAGATGAGCGCAATGGCTCGCAAACGGCCTGTCCCCGAGATGATGGCGGTCGGATACACCAGAAGTGCACCGGCGATGGTCACGGCATTCCAGGGGTTCTTCAGACCGCGCGGGCTGAGCAGAATCGCAATACAGATGAGCAGAATCGCCGCTGACCCGAATCCGTCCGCCAGCACGCCCAGCCGATCTCCCAGAAGAACTGTGGCCGCGATCGTGATGAGTCCGGCGCCGAGGGCCCACCGCACGCAGCGGATAGGCAGCACCACCTCATGAGGACGTCCTATTGAATCGGATCTCAGGCAGAGCATTCCGATCCCGATCTGAGTCAGCGTACTGCCGAACAAAGCCGTATTGAGGTAGACCTCGGGATGGGAGCCGACGATGAAAGACGGATCCGGGATGACGAGCAATCCGCTTACTCCGACGATTGCTGCACTCGATGCCATGAACAGTCCCGGCATAGTGATCCGATCACGTCCGAGGATCACGAAAAGGGTCATGCCGTGGGCAAAGGAGATTGCGGCGATGACCCCGCTCGAGAATGCGGCTGCTTCGACGTCCGTGGAGAAGCATATGCGAGCAATGACGACGATCAGCGCACAGACTGCGGTCAGTGATGCCACGAAGATCGGAGAATGAGCAGGGTCCATGAGGGCACCCGTCCGGGCCCCGGACGGGCGCTGCTGAGTGCGGACAGATGACGGCACAATCATTCACCTTCTGCGGAGCTGACCGGACTCCAGATCGCGCGCAGAACCGGCCCTTCGAACCTCCTCGGCGATTCACCACTTCGATCAGTTCGATCCCTGTGCAAGAACTCAATCATTGCTGGTCACCCTTGTCCCGGGGAATACAGATCTACAACCCAGATCCGGACGACGCGAGCTGTCAGAGGCTGAGAGGGGGACCTCACGGTCGGAATCTGGGGGAGCCTCCGCCTGCCTGACCGCCAGCTGCTTCGAATAGATGTTCTCCGGCTCAGCGCGGTGCGCCCAAGTGTCGGGATCTTTCCGAGTTGAATGCTCGGCATAGCTGCTGCCATAACTCTGCGAATATGTTGTGCCTGTGGTCCGGGGTACTCCATTGAGCACGAGTCCGAGAAGGCGCGCCCGCACGAGTTGGATCTTTCGCAGCGCCTGAGTGATCTGCGTTCGACGCACAACCCCGTTTCGAGCGACGAAGACGGTTCCAGACACTCGAGTAGCCATCGCTATTGCGTCTGTCGCAGCAAGCACTGGCGCAGAGTCCAGGACAACGGCGTCGTACTGATTGGTGGCTTCTTCGAGGAAGACTGTCATCTGCTCGCTGTCCAGCAGTTCAGCCGGGTTCGGGGGTATCGGCCCGCTCGCAAGAACGGCGAGGTTGACGAGTTCCATAGATTGGACGACGTCTTTCAACTCGGTATCCCCGATCAGCACTGTCGACAGGCCTGCGCCCCCTTCTATTCCGAGATACCGGTGCACAGAGGGATCGCGTAGGTCAGCATCGACAAGAAGCACGCGGTCCCCGCCGCGGGCGAGGGCGGAAGCGAGGTTGATGGAGGTCACCGATTTTCCTTCGCCTTTCACGGAAGAAGTCACGAGCAGAGATCGGCTCCTGCCCCGCGGCTCAAGGAAGCGGAGATTCGATCGCAGCTCCCTGTACGGCTCAGCCTGAACGTTCTGCGATCCGTGCTCTGAAACGAAGACGTGGTTCTCTCCTGCAGTGATCAGCGGGACCGTCCCGATCACCGCGGCGTCGGTCAGCTGCTCAATGTGATCTGCTTTCCGCACTTTGTTGTCCAGTCGATCTCTGAGCACGGCGGACAACATCCCTGCGAGTATCGCGGCGATAAATCCGAGCACGAGGTTCTGTGTGAGGTTCGGCGAGGACGGCGCTTTCGGCGCCGTCGCCGGAGTGACGACCGTCAGTTGGACTGTCGCCTTTCCGCTGGTGGTTTCGAGGTCTGCGACCTGCTCTTGCAGGCTTTCAGCCACCGCATTCGCAAGTTTCGCCGACGCTTCGGAACCGTCTGCTCTTGCGGTGATCGAGATGAGAAGAGTGTCTTCGGGGACATCTGCTGAGACCCTGTCAGAGATCTGTCCGGCGTCGGCATCCAAGTCGAGGGATCTGATGGCGGGGTCAAGCACGATAGGAGTGGTAACGAGATCCGCATAGGTGTCGATCTGCTGCCGAGCGTAATCAGCCGCGGCCGAACGGTCGGTGACCGAATTGCCTGGATCGGTACGGACGAAGACGTTTGCGGACGACTCGTACACAGGGGGCTGCAGCGCCGTGATCCCGGCTACCGCAGCTATCACGACGAAGGCGGTCGACAGTGCGTAGACCCACCGTTCGCGGAGGATCGTCAGATAGTGCTGAACAATCATGATCGTTCACTTCCTACGCGGCAGTGTTCAGTTGGCTGAGAGGTGTGAGAAAGAAGTGCACGGCATTGCCCCTGTGGGGGGGGGGGGGGGGGACATGACCACCCAGGGAGCCTCCACGATCAATGTGCATCGAGGACCACCCCTCCGAGGCGTTCGTACGTCTTTGACCGGTCGAAGTGGTCTTCGGCCATTCGTCTGGATCCTCGGCCGCGCTCTGCCAGTCGACGGTCATCGGCCATCTTCTTGAGGGCCTCTGCGAATGCGGCCGGAGTCGATTCGCAATTGATACCCGCTCCATACTCGGTGAGGAGATCTTGGTACTCGGCGCACTGCTGAGAGTTGACGACAGGGAGTCCTGCGGCTGCATAATCGCAGACTTTGTTGATGATGCTCGCCGCCGAGTTCGCAACAATGGGATTGATGGCGATATCGCACCCGCGCAGACGCGAAACCATCTCCGGGTATTCGAGCTTGCCGTAGAACACCACGTCCTCATCCAGATCCCCTGCTTCCTCACGCCAGCGATCTTCGAAGGGACCCGTACCCATGACGTGCAGGCGCATGCGGATGCCTTTCCTTCTCAGTTCGCGAAGAGCCCCGAACACCGACGGCAGGTCGTAGCTGTGTCCCAGAGTTCCGATATATGCGAGCTCCGCGATTCCTGTTCGGGGAGGACGCAGAACCGGATAGGAGTCGAATCTCGTCAGATCCGACCCGAGGTACACGGTGGAGACAGTCGAGCCGTCCCTGCGTGCCGAACTCACTCGTTCTGAATAGGTTTCGGAGACGGTCACCACTGCATCCGCAGCTCGGTAGATCGCCTCGGCACGCCTGCGGATGGGGATCAGAGCCTGGCGCACCATCCAGCGTGGTCGCAAGACCATTTCAAAGGCCTCTGGCCATAGGTCCTGCACGTCGAGGATGAATCTCACATCGTTCTTCTCCGCGAATTCGGCTGCGGCATGCGCCACCTCGAGAGAAGGCATGGAACAGTAGATGATGTCCGGGACCTTCCTCCGCCGCAGGTATTCAGCAAGGTTCCTCCCGAGGGCCCGGTGGCTGCGCAGACGACCGGCAGAGACGTTGCTCCGATACGACGGTTCGTGCACATAGGTGGTCGAGTACAGCGGGTTCCGTTCCACCGAAGTGTCACGTTGCGTCTTGAACGCGTGCTGGAACGAGGATGTGACCAGCTCGACTTCTGCACCGCGGCGAGCAAGAATGCTCGCCAAGCTGTCGAAGCGATCGTTCGGCAGCCATCCAGTTGCTGTGTAATGGGCGATCATCAATACGTCCATGACTTCACTTCCTTGTCCGGTCCGGATATCGGTCTATGAGCTCGACGTCAGATCCTGCAGGCTCTGCTGCCGACGGTGCGATGTCTGACAAGTCCGCGCCACCATCGGCAACGTCAGCGCTCGGCCCATCTGCATACGACTGCTTTGCTTTGCGCCTGATCACCCGCGCGAGCGTGAAGGCTCCGGCAGCGGCGCAGACGGCATATCCGATGATCGACCCGTAGGCCGCGCCGAACATTCCGTAGTACGGAATCAGAGTGATGTATGCAATGAGCGAGGCCACGGTGCCGATGATTTCGACGACCGACACCGTTCCCGGGGAGTCCGCAGCGATGAGGAGGCCCTGTTGGACGCGTGTAACTCCGAAGATGACGGCGGATACAGCCAATGGGATGATAGCGGCTGCTGCCGGCGCATAGGAGTCCGGCAGAACAAAGACGATCATGGCGTATGCTGCGGCTGCGAGTACCGCGGCAGAAGCCACCAGCAGCAGAACGCTTCGGGCGATTATTCGCACCACTGGGAAAGAATGGGAAGAGAAGCCCTGAGACCAATTCCGCAATGAAGCATCAACCCACTGCTGCACCGGCCAGGTGGCCATCTCGAGAACAGTGGCTACTGTGACGTACAGGCCCAGCGCGGCCGAACTGCTTAAGATCGGCAGAAGCAGACGATCGGATCGAAGCATGGCGGAATTGCTGAATTCGGATGGGAGAAGCACCCAGCCCCGCCGGCGGAGTCCTCGCTTCTCGGTTCGGGTGGGTTCCAAGTGCTTCGAGGGGCGGGGTGCGACGAACAGGAGGACCGCTGTCGGTACCGCAGAAGCCGCATAGGCCCACATCCACACCACCGGATCATTGATACCGATCAGCACCAGCAATACCGCTCCGACGACGATGATCAGCTGGGTGACGATCGCATTGACGGCAAACCATTTCCACTCACGGCTGCACACATAGGCGACGCGCAGAGCATGCACCAATGAATTGAGCGCAACGTAGGCGGCGATCGCGATCACACCCATCCACATCCATCTGGTGCTGAACGGCGACAGCGCTGCTGCGATGAAGGCGATGGGCAGAACGCAGAGCGTGCCGGGCGTCACCATGCGCGCAAAGACACGATATTCGGTGCCGAATCCTCCAGAACGCGAAGCGATGAAGGGCCGTTCGAGCCCCATGAGCGCGAACACGGAAAGAAAGTATGCCAACTGCAGTGCAAAAGCCAGGTCTCCGCGCCCCGCCGGACTCAACACGACAGCGGCCAGCAGATTGACTGCCACTGCACCACCGGCCGCCAAGATCTGGGCTGCCACCAAAACTGCTGCGGCGATCTTCGTACCCGTCTGACTGTCACTGGCTGACATCACTGGAGTTCTCCCGTCCAGTGAACACAGGCATGGTGTCGTGTCCGTGTTTGCTGATTCCCCGCCGACCGACGACTGTTCGCACCGTCTGCAGAAGAATGGAGAAGTCGATTCGCAGACACCTGCCGTCGACGTATTCGACGTCGAGACGGAAACGGTCTGCCCACTCAAGATCGTTGCGGCCCCTGACCTGTGCCAATCCGGTGATTCCAGGACGAACCTCATGCCGTCGAGCCTGCTCAAGCGTATAGAGATCGAGATATTCGACGATCAAGGGTCGCGGACCGACAAAGCTCATGTCACCGCATACGACATTCCACAGCGAAGGGAGTTCGTCGAGGCTCGAAGCGCGTAGGAACCGGCCGAGTCGCGTCAGGCGCTGTCCGTCAGTCACACGCTCTCCGTCGGGCTCCACCATGGTTCGGAACTTCAGAATGTCGAAGACCTTGCCACCCAGCCCTGGCCGAGACTGCCGGAAAAGCACCGGTCGACCGTGGACGGCCAGGACGACCAGGGCCACTCCGGCGATCACAGGGGACGCCAAGATGAGTCCGATCACGCTGAAACAGATATCGGCAATGCGTTTCACATTGTCATAAGAGATCCGTCCGTCCGAAGGGTGCGCACGTCGCGTACTCATTGCCGCCGGCCGTCGTCTGCCTTTCAACATCATTCCCCCTCGCCGAGGTTCAGCGCTCTTTGAAACAGAACCGATACCCCTTCGACAGCAGGGGCGAGCTGGAGGGCCGAAAGTGCATAGATGTCCCGAGAGCAGCCGTAGGGGTCAACGACATCGTCGTGCGCCGGAAGCGTGAGGTTCCGCCTCCTGCTCCGGCGCCGACCGGCTGCTTCGACTGCAGCACGCAAGCGGGTTGCGCGGTCAGCTGTCGGAACTGCACCTTCAGTCACAATGTCCTCATCTCGGGTGACTGCGGCGAGACTCGAAATCTCTCTGATGGTGAAGGTTCTGCGAACGATGCGAGGGTTGAGCTCGACGACCTCACGCCTTTGATCGCGTGTCATCGTAAGCACGAGGTCAGCAGCGCCGAGCAGATCTTCGTCCACTTGCCGAGCGTGTACGGCCCGCCCCTCGATGACCCCCATGAACCCGGCGATCTCCCACACTTCTTCCGGCGTCCGATGCCCCAAGGCCGCACGAGTGCCGGCTGAATGAACGCGGATCTCGCAGACCTCGGCAAATCGCTGCGCAAGCGCGAGCTCTGCCAGGGGCGACCGGCAGAGATTGCCCGTGCACACCGTGAGGACATTGAATTCTTCCGACATCAGTTCTTGACCGTCCGCCTGCAACTTAAATACACGACCGCAGGTTCCACCCGATCGGTGTTCTCCATGCCTGTACCCTCCTTGACCATGGAATCCGTGCGACAGATCCGAACTGAAGCGCGCGATTCCCTTGCGGCGGCTCACAGAACGACGCCGCACTGCCCGCCCAGTGTTCGAAGCCCGGAGGCGAGTTCGAACTCACGCTATCTTCGATATTTCCTGCCCGGCCCATTCCGGTCCGTGCCCTGCGGAGGCCCGCATAGGGAGTGCGGATATCCACTCTCGCTATGCCGTCTACGCAGGAAGTGGGCGTTGAACTGTTGGCTCGGCAGTTCGACACTCATCGCGGGGCTCAACGAGCTCGCCGGTCGAAGAACACGTCGACGGTCGCGATGACCCGCTCGACATCGTCATCACTCATCGTCGATCCGCTCGGCAACGCCAGACCCGTGCTGAAAATGCCTTCGGAGACCTCACCTCCATACATCTGAGTTCCCGCGAAGACCGGCTGCAGATGCATCGGGTTCCACAGCGGCCGCGTCTCGATATCGTGCTCGGCCAGCCATGCACCGAGCTCACCGGCAGTGAAGCCCGTACGACTCTCATCGACGAGGACCGCCGACAGCCAGGCGTTGTCATGGTGCTCGTTGTCGTCACCGAAGAGAGTGATCCCGTCAGTTAATGCAACGATCGAGTCGCGATATCGTCCGCGGATCTCCCGTCGTCGTTCGACCAGACCATCGAGTCGAGCCAGCTGCGCCCGCCCAAGTGCAGCAAGCAGATTGCTCAGACGGTAGTTGAAGCCGATCTCCCTGTGTTCATAATGTGCCACCGGCTCCCTGGCCTGAGTCGAAAGATACCTGGCGTACTCAGCCAAATGCTCGTCATTCGTGAGCAGCGCTCCCCCACCCGAGGTGGTCATGATCTTGTTTCCGTTGAAGGACACTGCCGCGCCCTCGCCGAGGCTGCCGCAGGCTTGGCCGCGAAAGCGAGATCCCAGCGATTCCGCGGCATCGACGAGGACGGGGACGTCGAATTCGGCAGCGATCGGAAGAATCCGATCATAGTCCGCAGGCCGACCCAGCAGATCGACCGGGACGATTGCCGCAGGCTTCGTTCCGCTCACGATTGAGTCTTTCAGTGCCCGATGGAGCTGAATCGGATCCATGTTCCCGTCGTAGACACAGTCGACGAACACGGGTTCGGCCCCGCAGTAGGTGATGGCATTCGCCGTCGCCGCGAACGTCATCGTCGACGTGATCACCCGGTCTCCCGGTTTCACTCCGAGACCCAGCAGACCAAGATGCAGAGCGGCTGTGCCAGACGACAGTCCGACCGCATAGGCGACTCCGGCCTTATCTGCCAGTTCCTTCTCAAAGGCTTCGAGGTCGGGGCCGATGGGAGCGATCCATCCGCTGCGGAAGGCACGGAGCAGGTATTCTTCTTCGAGATCTCCGACGTCAGGTCCCGACAGCAGAATCCGTTTGGCAGCCGGGATGATCTGAGACGGAGCTGCCGTCAAAGTCTTCGTCGGCACTGCATCCGAAATCGTCATGGCCTGACCTCATCCTTCACCAGCTTGACCGGCGCCGGCAGGTAAGCGGCTCCGCCGACGGGTTCCCGGCGGCCGACTTCCGGATGAGGGCGACAGGAGCGGTCACAGAAGGTGTCGATGATGCCGCGGTCAGCCGTGAATTCCGGGAGATCGACGGGTGAGAGAACCGGTGCCTCAACACGGCTGATCTTGTCGTGGATGCGGATGACGGTGCCTTCGTAGTCACCGAAGAGCTCCTCGTCGAGCTTCTCACCCTCGCGCAGGCCGGTATAGACGATCTCGGTAGTCTGATTCGACATCGCAACCAGACTCCGGGCGATGTCGACGATGCGCACCGGTTCGCCCATATCGAGGACCATGACGTAGCCGTCCTCGCCGATCGTCGCCGCCTGCAGCACCAGCTGGCATGCCTCCGGGATCGTCATGAAGAAGCGTCGGACCTCCGGATCGGTGACCGTGATCGGACCGCCCTGTCTGATCTGTTCCTGGAAGGACAGGAGCACCGATCCGCGGGAGCCCAGAACATTGCCGAAGCGAACCGAGAGGTAGGTGCCTGGCGACTTCGCTGCGAATCCGCTGACGAGTCTTTCGGCGATCCGTTTGCTCCGGCCGAGCTCGCTCGTCGGTGCGGCGGCCTTGTCCGTCGAGATGTTGACGAAGGTTTCGACTTCGACTGCGCGTGCTGCTTCGAGGACGTTGAGGGTGCCATGGACATTCGTCTTCCAAGCCTCCTCGGGGAATCTCTGCAGCATCGGCAGATGCTTGAGTGCCGCCGCGTGGAAGACGATCTGCGGCTTCGCCTCGGCGAAGACATAATCAAGTGCGGCCCGGTCGCGGATGTCGGCAAGCACGGTGTTCGGCGACATCAGCAGTGCCGAGCCGTAGAGCGTGAGTTCGACACCATGCAGCGCGGTCTCATCCCGGTCGAGCATGACGAGGCTCTCCGGGTGGAGAGCGAACAGCTGTCGGCAGAGTTCGCTGCCGATCGATCCACCCGCTCCCGTGACGAGGACCCGTTTGCCGGCCACCTTCTTGGCGATCTCTGCCAGATCGGTGTGCACCGGGGCACGGCCGATGAGGTCTTCGACCTTGATATCGCGGATATCGCCGATCTCGACCTTGCGATTGACCATCTCGGCCAGCGGCGGGATCGTCCTCAGCCATTTCCCTGTCGGCTCCAGGGACTCGCGGCATTTCTGCAGGAATTCCGCGTCGGAATCAGCGATCGCGACGATGACACCGGCCGCATTCAGCCATCCGGCCGCCTCGGCGATGTCCTCACTCGTCCCCCGAACACGGACCCCATGGATGCTCAGTTGCCGTTTGTGCGGATCGTCGTCGATGAGTCCGACGGGCAGATATTCACCGTCAGGGTTCGAGAGCATCTGGCGAATCAGGGATTCAGCCGCGTCGCCGGCGCCGACGACGAGTACTCGCTCGCCCCGCAGCGGACGGGTCGAGATCTGGTGGGACCAGCGGATGAGGTAACGGCTGCCGGTCATGAAGATGACTGCAGAGAAGACAGTGAGCAGGACGAACGGCGAATCCCCCAAGGTGACGGCCATCAGTCCGCACGCGATGATCAGGGCGATGACGGCGATACCGCCGTATTCGGCGAAACTTCCGTAGTGATAGCGACTGCGATAGAGGCCGGTGAGCAGGCCGAGGAGCACTTGCAGAACCACTGCCGCCCCAAGCGCGGAACCGAGTTCGACTTCACTGACGACTCCTGAACCCATGACCGTCGAGGCGAGCAGGCCGGCAGCCGTCCAAGCGACGAGATCGAGGACGAGCTGGAACCTGGTCTTGCCCTTCCAGATCCGCGTTGTCAGCCGTGCCGGCCACGTCGATCCAGAAGTCGCTGAAGGTGGCGAAGCCACACCGCCGGCCCTCCCCCGGATGAGTGGATTCGGATGTTCTGACACAGTCATCGTGATCTCCCATGTTCGACTCTCCCGGCCCCGTCACTGTGGCGGCCGGGCATCGTCGGTGAGAGCCGACGATGCTGCGATTCCAACTGCGGAATGCGTCGACTTCACGCTATGAGTGCGATGACTCTGTTCTGGTGCTTGCGGAGGGGAGACTGCGGTCATCCGCGACTGCGGTGCGGGTCTCCGCGGGGCGTTCTGCCGCGGACGGCGCGAACCGTCTGCGGCTCACGCTCCGCAGGGACGCGAATTCAGACCGCGGCGAGACGCGGGCTGCCCGCGAGCCTGGATACGAGCTCTGTGCGAGACCCGACGTCGAGCTTGCGGTAGACAGCGGTGAGGCGGAGTTCGACGGTGCGCAGGGAGACGAAGATCCGTTCGGAGATCTCCCGGTTCTTCATTCCCGCACGGACCAGTTCGACGACCTTGAGCTCCTCGTCGCTGAGTTCGCCGAGGCGCGGCAGCTCAGGCATCGTCGGCACCTTCGGCTCTTCGACGATCTGCCCGGTGCGGAGATGGTCGGCGAGACGACCGGCCCCGACTTCGCGAAACAGCGCCGCAGCGGCGAGTCTCTGTTCACGTGCTCTCAGGTTCGAACCGTTGTCGGTCAGGCGAGAGGCGAACGCCGCATGAGTGACCGCCTTCTCGAAGACGAACTCTGAGGTGCTGGACTGCCGCAGCACTCGCCCGAACAGGTCGGTGGCAGTCTCCCCAGCGGCCAGAAGCGCTTCACTCCGGCTGACGGACAGATCGGTCCACCGAGAAGGGCATGCCTTCGCGCGGTCACGCAGCTCCTGAAGCAGAAGAGTCGCATGCTCTCTTCTGCCGATACCCACCAAGGCTTCGATGAGGTCGCCCTCGAAACGACGCACGTTCGGGTTGGTCTCGTCCGCGGACAGCTGTTCGCAGCGCCGAAGGTGTCCGATCGCTTCGGCCGCGCAGTCGGTGCGCAGCAGGTATCTGCCCTGGAGCGCATTCAGCTCGGCCAGCAGACGGTGGTTGTTCGTCGCCGAAGCTCGGACCGCGGCCTGTTCCTCGACGAGCCCTGCTTCACCGGCGCGTCCGGTCAGCAGCAGCTTCCAGGCGTGCAGCAGCAGGATCCGATCCTGCCGGACGGCGACGAGCCCTCTGCGCTTGTCGGCCTCAGATTCCGCGATGAGCCTGTCGATGACGTCGACGGCCTGGCTGACTCGGCCGAGGCGCATTTCCAGATCAGCACGGACACAGTCCACCTGCCGCTTCCAGACCCTGGTCGCGGCACAGGTCTCACCGATGTGGTCGAGCACAGCCGAGGCGGCTTCATAATGCTCGGTGAGCACCAGTCCCTGGGCGACGGCGAGTCCGAAGCTCGGCCTGATCGCATCCTGGTGTTCCTGCAGGCTCGCGAATCCGGCGAGCGCCGACCCGTCCTTTCCGCAGTTGACGTCAAGCAGGATGCGAATGGCATGGACAAGCTGTGCCTCGCTGTCGCGAAACTGCTCATCGGCGGCTTCGGCAAGTGCCAGAAGTTCCTGGGCTCGGGCGAATTCGCCTCGTTCACAGTGGCAGAGCGCCAGCGTCAGCTGCAGGCGTGCCACCTCGGCGGGTGCCTGCTCCGATTCGACCCTGCTCCACGACGTGAACAGTGAGGACGGCAGCGTCTGCGTCTCGAGGAAGACATTGCGGACTTCGAGAGTCCGAGCGCGGACCACGACCGCGGCCCGGTTCGACCGAGAGGCGATCTGCACATAGCGGCGGGAGAAGGCGAACTGCCCGTGATCGGACAGCGTCTCGGCGATCTCGACCAGCTGACCGCGCAGCTCCTCGAGATCGTTGCAGACCCGGATGGCCCGTTCGGCGAATTCGGCCCCTCCGGCAGTGAGTCCGCGTCGCACCAGTCCGAGAGCGTGTGCCGCCAGCTGCTGTGCGGTCTCCTCACCCGGGTCGATGAACGAGACGTGCCAGGCTTCGACCTGCGGCCACGTGTCGGCGCAGTCTTCGGCCAGGACGAGGTGGGTTCGACGTCGCTCGCGCGCCCCCATCGACTGCTGCACCATGGCACGGACGAATCCGTGGGGTATCCGCAGAAAGGCCCCTCGACGTTCGATCGTCCCGCGCGATTCGAGTTCGTCGACGGCTTCCCAGAATCCGGGCAGCCTCCTGGCCAGAGGCCGCAGCGGCGTCAGTGGGGACAGAGACAGACATCCGAGCAGCGCTTCGGCATTGGCCGTCAGCCCTTCGACATAGTCGGCGATCATCGGACGGCTGGCCGGTCCCACTCTGACCGGGATCGACAGCGCGATCTCCCCGCGCATCTCACTGGGCGCCATCTCCTCGAGGATATGGCTGACGGCCAAGGGACGACCCGCGGCGGCGTGGGCAGCGACCTGGGCTGCCTCCTCGGCGATCCTCGTGTGTCCGAAGCGGGCCAAGGCGAGGTCCCGGGCGAGCTCGATGAGCTCGGCGATGCTGAGATCCGCAAGTTCGATCTCCGGCACCGAGGCGAACGGACCGTCATCGTCGATCGACCGAACCGTGATGACGATGTGCAGACGTCCTGACTTCAACCGGCGCAGCGCCTGACCGAGCACCCGCTGCGAGTCCATGTCCATCTCGTCGGCATTGGGCACGAGGATGAGCGTGTCCTCGTCTCCTGGAATCGATCGGAGAGCCGTCATCATGTTCGGCACGATCTCATCATCGGCGAGCTCCGCCGGATCGGAGGGGCCGTGCACGGATGCGCTGACTGCGGCGAGCAGACCGCCTATCCCGGACCAGGGCGTGTCCTCATCGAGCGGACTCGATGCGACCCTGATCACCGTTCCATCCCACTCCGACTCGAGTGCCGACAAGATCGATCGCCGCCCGGACCCGAAGCCGCCGGTGAGGGCTGCGGCACGGTGCCGCGAGAGGAGGGAGCGGAGCTCGCCGACTTCCTTGCGGCGAATCACCTGACGCATGATCCGCCTCCCGTCGTCGAGCCCGGGGAACTCGTTCGGAGAAGGATTTCCGGCCCGGAGACGGACGCCGCCGTTCGCACGGCGCGGGGGTCGGTTCGATGAGGAGACTGAGGAGGCTGAGGCGTGATGTTCATACTCAGATACTGCTCGCCGGCAGCCGTCTCGGACCAGGTGGTCGATACTGGAGTCGCCTTCGGGTCACTACTCAGTCACCACCAGGTCACCACCGGAGCACCGCAGTGAGTACTCACCCGAGCCCGAAATCCCGCAGTCGGTGATACTCGGCTCACGCTCAGGCGCGCAGTCGGCCCTCGGCATCCCGCATCGCCTCGGCGACCTGGTCCCTGCGCTCGATGCCGAGTTTTCGGAACAGCCGGTACGTGTGCCCCTCGACCGTTCGCACCCGCACACCCAGTTCCGCAGCGATCTCCGCATTCGATCGGCCGGCGACGATGAGCACGCTGATCTGCTTCTCCCTGGCAGTCAGCCCCGTGACCTGCCCACCCGGTCCGCGGCTCTGGCCGGCTCCGAATCGCGCAGCCAATGCGACACATCTGCCCGCCAGGTCCGGCATCGACGGGCCGTATTCCTCCGCAAGCGACGTCAAAGCAGCACGATCATGATCGCGCAGAGCAGCGCCGAGGCGGCCGACGATGTCGAACTCACGCCCGGTTCCGTTCGCGGCCGCTTCGCACATCGCCTCGGGTGCGATCTCATCGAAGTGCAGGAAGAGGTGCAGGCGGATGAGGACGACGATCGCCGCTGCCCCATCGGCTTCGGCTTCGTCCATCATCCGGCGCAGCTCGTGCTCGTACCGGGTCTCACCGGTGCGTATCGCCCGCGCGGTGGTTCGCAGTACGAGGGCTCGACGATATTCGTGGTAGAGGGCTGTGACGGGCAGCTCGTCGAAGCGGGCGTGCAGCTCGTCGGCGTCAGCAGCGGTTCCGACACGAGAGACCGCATATTCGGCCTCCGCCAACGCGATGGCCAGCTGCGTGCCCAAGTTCCAATAGGTGAGCGATTCGATCGCGGCGCGAAGCGCCTTCATCGCCCCCGGCAGATTGCCCTCGAGCAGGTGAGTCTGCGCCCACAGCAGGTCGATCGGCCCGGACCGAGCTGACAGGTAGGCGATGTCATGCGTCGCCAGTGTCGTCATCAGGTCTCTCGCCTCAGCGGTTCGTCCCAGCTGCAGAAGTGTGCGCCCCTGCAGCATGGTCAGGTGAAGTGACCCTGTGCTTTCGTTGCTGAAGTCGGCTTGAGCGGATTCGAGGAGCGCGAGTGCTTCCAAGGTGCGTCCCGAGTCGAGCATGTCGGTCGCGTGCAGCATCGCGTCGAGCAGATGGAAGTTGCCCGTTGCCCCGCCCTCGGGTGTGAGTCCGTCGAAGACGTCCACGGTGATCGGTCGTTCTTCGGCCACGACGGCGGCGACTCGGTCGAGGAATTCGAGTCCGAACGCTGCGTCCACTCCCCCTCCGGGGTGTCCGTCACCTTCCTCGTGCAGCCGATTCAGAGCGGTGCGGAAGTCCGCAAGCCGCAGGGCAGGAGACATGGAGGCAGAAGCGCGGTTCATCCAGACTACGAGCGCATCGACGACCAGCGGAGCACAGCATGCGGTGCGAACCGCATGGGCCAAGATGTCGAGTCCGAGGGGAATCTTATTGCAGCCGCAGTAGAGCAGAGCGACTGAGAGCAGCTCGTGCGGATTCATCTTCTCCGTCGGGATCTCCGCGATCAGCCGCATGGCCCGATGCCAGTCTCCGAGGCGAGCGGCGATCAGTGCGGCGTCGGTGGTCCTCGACTCGCTGACTTCCGCTCCGCAGATCAGTCCCCACTCGGCCCTGACCACCTTCGACCACTCCGCAGGTGCATCTCCGCTGGAGTCGATGAAGTCGAACCACTCTCGACTCCGACCGGTCGGGGTCGTGTACCTGATCGTGTCCGAGGTGTGGTTCTCCACTGCCTCATAGATATGGGGTCTCTGTGCGTCGATCTTCAGTTCACCGGCGGCCACGAGGGCATCCGCGGCTTCCCCGAGCCCCGCCTCGAGCAGTGTCGCCAGCTCCACCTCCCCCGCGAGGACGACCAACTCGAGGGCCTCCGTCTCCTGCGGCGAGTGGTCGGCGAGACCGATCCGTGCGTAGTCGCGGGCACGCGCATCGTAGTCGGTGTCGTGTCCGTCGAGGATCCACACTCCTCGGCGCAGGAGGAAGCGCGACCGTCGTGCGGTGTATTCGAGGAGTTCGATGAGCTTTCCCGGATTGCGCTTCGAATGGAAGTCGACGATGTCGACCACTGCTTGGGACACGATGTGACCGAGGCGGTCTTCGATCATCGACCGATAGTCCTCACGCGGCAGAGGACCGAGGACGAGATGCTGGAGCACACGGTCTTCGACCAGAGTCGAGAACGGCATGACCCCACTCTCGGGGTTGGACCGCGACATCGCGATGAGCCTGATCGAGCCGACGCTGGCCAAGTCGGTCAGGACCTCCTGCGAACGGGAATCGAGCAGGTGGGCATCGTCGACGAAGACCGCCTGCGAGGTTCGAGTCGAGGTGAGCCGGGACACGATTCGTCCCAGCAGTGTGGACGGGTCACCGTCGAGGTCGATGAGCAGACCGAAGACGCCGAACTCGGTGTTCTGGTGCACGCGGTCCCCGCGGATCCAGATTCCGTCGCTCCCGTCCTCGAAGGCTGTTCTCGCCAGAAGGGTCTTGCCGACGCCGATCTCACCTTCGATGAGGATGCCGGAGCATTCCGAGCAGCGCAGCGACTGACGAATCAGTTCGAGTTCGCCCTTGCGCCCGAAGATCGTCGTGCCGTCCTGGATGCTCTCGCCCGATGATGTGGTCAGCTCTTCAGCCATTCCGTCACCACCTCTCGCAGCTCCTGCCGATTGGCCACATGCACTCGGCGGTAGAGACGACCGAGGTGCCATTCGACGGTTCGGGCCGAAAGGTGCAGCTCTTCTCCGATCTCTGCGCTCGTTCGACCCTCGACGATGCCCGTGATGATCGAGTGCTCGAGCTCGCCCAGATTCGCGAGGAACCGTTTGCCGTCGGCATCGAAGTCGAGCACGCGCCGGCTCCGGCCCAGCAGGATCCGGGCTTCCTTGGTGGCGGCAGCATTGCCTGAGGCAACGGCGCGTTTTCGGGCCTCGCCGGACAGCTGGGCGCAGAGCACGACCGCGCCGAAGATCAGCGCCTCACGGGCCGCGGTGATGAGCGCCTGCAGATCGTCAGTGCTGAAGGCACGTGCGACGGCGCTCAGCAGGCGACCGAGGGAGCCGTCGACCCTGCCGGCCGACGCGGACAATCCACCGATGGCCTGTTCGTGCCCGAGTCGACCGGCTTCGAGCCAGGCCAGGCAGGCAAGGGTGTGCGCACCGTGTTCTTCTGCCCAGGCCCCGAGCTCATAGAGTTGCGGGGCTGCCGGCTCCGGCGACGTCTGCGCCAGTGCCTGCAGATCGAAGAGTCTGGCTTCGAATGAAGCCCACCACGAATGCCGACTGGCTTCGGCCTCCTCGTCGACAGCGATCGAGACGACCTCCGTCCGCTGGTCTGTCAGCACAGCGGAGAGAGACAGTGCCGACCTGGCCATTCCAGCGATATCGACGATGTCGCAGGGGTCGGCACCGAGATTGAGTTCGCCGAGGATGCAGTGGGCTTTCGCCGCGTTTCCGGTGCGCAGGTCGATGAGCGCGTTCGTCAGCCTGGTCAGCCGCCGACTGGAGGTCAGTTCATCCATTGCCGTTCGTGCCTGGGCCCAGTTGCCGGCGATGAAATTCGCCACGAAGAACTGCGGGATGGCATCTTCCCGTTCGAACGATTCGGGCCCGGGAAGTCCGAACATCAGCCCGGCCTGCGCGATATAACTCAGTCCCAGTTCGATCCGCCCGGACATCACTTCTGCCACGCCAAGGAACGCACACGCGCGCAGACGGTGGCGCACCGAGCTCGCATGGTTGAGATAGACGCTCTCCGCCAGCGCACAGGCAGCGGCGATACGACCTCCTTTGAGGTCGAACCTGGCGCGCGTCGCATCGAGCCGACCGACGTCGATCGGCAGCGAAAGCGTGTCCCGGACCCAGTCCAGCCGCAGATCCTCGGGCTTCCTTGGGTCCATCAGCCTCAGTTCCATCGAGGCGAGGCGGGACAGATACTCCTGTGCTGAGGTGTCCGGATTCAGACACGCCTCGGAGACAAGCGGGTCGACGATCTCCCGGGCCTGGCGGAGCCTACCGGCTCCCCATTCGCTGCGGGCGTGCTCGAGGTCGAGTTCGGGACCGCGATAGCCGCTGGTGCGGATGATCTCTGCGGCTTCGCGGTATCTGCCCCGCGCGTTTGCCCAACCGGCGGCATCCAGAACCTGTTTGGGAGTCGGCACCCGGCCCAAGGAGATCGACCACGCGGCGTAGCCGAAGAGCGTCCTGCCGTGAAGTGCCGAAAGATCCGCTCCGGCATCGAATCGGGTGAGCAGCTCGAGGCTGCGAGAGGGAGGGACCATGGCTCGGACGTTCTCAGCCGTGACGGGTTCGTGCATGCTCACCGTTCCCCCTCGACCCTTCGAAATCGAGAGCAGACCGTCCTCCGCCAAACAGTCGATCGTCTGCGGACTGGTGAACCCGACGAGCACGTCATAGGGCACCGCTTCGATGAGAGCGACGGTTTCGATGACCTCGCGGCTGGACTGATCGACCCGGGCGATCGCGGTTTCGACCCCGCTGGTCCGGCTCCGCCCGAACAGCAGCCTCTCGAGCAGCCGCGGATTGCCGTGGGCGAGTGCAGTCAGCTCCGAGACCGATCTCGTCTCAGTCTCCGAGAGTCCGATGCTGTTGATCATCGCAGCCGCATCCGCCTCGTCGATACCGTCCAGATCGATCCTGACAATGCTTCCGGACAGCCACAGTCCGGCGATGAGATCGACCGGCGGACGCGCCGATTCGGCGGCGATGACGAGTTTGATCCTGCGCGCATCCGTCAGCTGGGCCAGCACTGCGAGGGAATGATCGTCCACGAGATCGGCATTGTCGACGACGACCAGAGAGCGACCGCCCTCAGCTCTGCGCTCGAACAGATCACCGATCACCGACAGCGCCCGACCGGGCGGAAGGTCTGTGTCGATGCCCTCCCTCGACAGCAGGATTTCGAAGATTCCGAGGTTCCGGACACGCGCGTTCTCCGAGCCGCGCAGGCGAGTGACCGCAAGATCGGGGTCGAGACGAGAGAGCGCAGCATTCACCAGCGCGGTCTTCCCGATGCCCGCCGCGCCGATGATGAGTGCGCCCAGATGCCCCTGCCCGGAGATCGCGCCGACGACCGTCGAGAGCTCGGACTCATAGCCGAAGAGCCGACGCGACGGTGCGACCGGGGGGATATGCGTGGTCCTGCCTGACACGTCACTCAGCTTTCCGTACCCCTGGGGATCTTCTGCAGCGGGGAATGCGGAGCCCAGCGGCGCGGGGTTCAATCCGGAGAAGCTCACGTCTCGGAATCACCATTGGAATTCCTGGATCAGTATTACCACTTGGGATAGGTGTAGTAATACATCTCTGAAATAAAGTTAGGCGATTGTGACATCAACATCCGATCCGACCGGAGGGCCGCCTCGGCGAGGATCTCCGTCGTCTCCCACTTGTGAGCCCGAACACCGAACCGTACCATTGGAGGAAAGTTACTGAACGATCTATAAGGAGTTCGCATGGACACCCTACTGAATGCAGAAGAGCGCGAGTTCGCGCAGCAGATGCGTCAGTTCTACCGCACGGAGATCCCCGAGGAACTCCGTTTCAAGGTCGCCACCGGCCAGGAGCTGAGCAAGGAGGACATGGTCACCTCGCAGCAGATCCTCAACCAGCACGGCTACGCCGTGCCGAACTGGCCGGTCGAATGGGGCGGCCAGGACTGGACCCCCGTGCAGCGTCACATCTGGCTCGAAGAGATGCAGCTGGCCTGCGTTCCGCAGCCGCTGCCGTTCAACGTGTCCATGGTCGGACCCGTCATCGCCACCTTCGGCTCGCAGGAGATCAAGGAACGTTTCCTGCCCGCTACCGCGAACATCGACATCTGGTGGTCGCAGGGATTCTCCGAACCCAACGCCGGCTCGGACCTCGCCTCGCTCAAGACCACCGCGGTGCGCCAGGGCGACAAGTACATCGTCAACGGCCAGAAGACCTGGACGACCCTGGGCCAGTACGGCGACTGGATCTTCAACCTCGTGCGCACCGACCCTGACGTGAAAAAGCAGGCAGGCATCTCCTTCCTGCTCATCGACATGAAGACCCCCGGCGTCACCGTCCGTCCGATCCAGCTCATCGACGGCGGCCACGAGGTCAACGAAGTCTTCTTCGACAATGTCGAGGTCCCCGTCGAAAACCTCGTCGGCGAAGAGAACAAGGGCTGGACCTACGCGAAGTTCCTGCTCGGCAACGAGCGCACCGGAATCGCCCGCATCGGCGGTTCGAAGGTCAACCTCGCCCGTGCCAAGGCCTACGCCGCGGTGACGAAGACCGCTCGCGGCACTCTGTTGGATGACCCCCTGTTCTCCGCTCGTCTGACGAAGATCGAAGCCGAACTCACCGCGCTCGAGATGACCCAGCTGCGGATCCTCTCGACCCAGGCCGCCGGGTCCGACAAGCCGGATCCACGCTCCTCGGTGCTCAAGCTCAAGGGCTCCCAGCTGCAGGAGGACATCTCCGAACTCCTCGTCGACGTACTCGGTCCGCAGGGTCTCGACTTCGTCTCCGACCGCGTGCAGGGCCAGGGTCTGTCCGACCTGCCCAACGGCGCTGTCGATGCTCTGCCCGGCTACTTCAACACCCGCAAGGTCACCATCTACGGCGGTTCGTCCGAGGTGCAGCGCGGAATCATCTCGAAGGCACTGCTCGGTCTCTGAGATACCGACTCTCACTCGATCTCCCAAGAAGGACAACAATGGATCTTGAACTCAACGACATTCAGCAAGAACTCGCCAGCACACTGAACAAGTACCTGCGCAGCGAGTACGACATCGCCAAGCGCGAAGAGATCCTTCGCAGCGACGAGGGCATCTCCCGCGAGAAGTGGCAGGCCTTCGCCGAGATGGGTCTGCTCGGACTTGCGATTCCCGAGTCCTACGGCGGCGCGGACATGACCTTCAACGAGGTGGCCGTGGTCGCCGAGGCGTTCGGTCGCTCACTCGTCCTCGAACCGTTTCTGGCTACCGCAGTCCTCGGTGCCAATGCCGTTCTACTCGGCGGCAGCGAGGAGCAGAAACAGGCCATCCTGCCCGGTGTGGCAGAGGGCCAGACCTTCCTCGCTCTCGCAGCACTCGAGCCCGGACTGCGCTACGCGATCGACGCTCCGCAGACTCAGGTCTCCGGTGCAGACGGCAGCTTCACCCTCACCGGTGAGAAGAACAACGTGCTCGGCGGGGACGTGGCCGACCACTTCGTCGTCACCGCCACGCAGAACGGCGAACTGGGTCTCTACCTCGTCGCCGCCGATGCCGAGGGTCTGAGCCGTGCGGCTCAGCGCCAGGCCGATGGTCTGGGCAGCGCGAACCTCAAGCTCGAGGGTGTCGCCGCCCAGCGCCTCGACGCCGCCGATGCCAACGCCGTGCTGTCCGAAGTCCTCGACCTGGGCAACGCCGCAATCATGGCTGAGGCCGTCGGTGCGCTCGAAGCCTCGCTGACGATGACTGCCGAGTACCTGAAGACCCGCGAGCAGTTCGGTGCACCGATCGGTGCGAACCAGGCTCTGCAGCACCGCGCCGCCGACCTCTACGCCGAACTCGAGTACGCGCGCAGCATGGCTCTGTACTCTCGCTTGGCCGTGACCTCCGAGGTCCCCGGGGCTGAGAAGGACCGTCACCGCGACGTCATCGCCGCGAAGATCATCGTCGACCGGGCTGCTCGCAACATCAGCCAGGAGTCGATCCAGATGCACGGCGGCATCGGCATGACCATGGAGTACCCTATCGGTCACTACGCCAAGCGCCTGACGGTCATGACCCGCACGTTCGACGACTCGGATTCGCTGACCGCAGAGCTCGCCGAACTCGGCGGACTCATCGAACCCCACGCCGCCGACCTCAGCTGAGGCACCGGCACTTCAGCGCCGCACGTTCGACTCCGAGCGTGCGGCGCTGCGTCGTCGGGGCCTATCAACGCCCACCGAGGCGGCCGGATCCCGGCAGCACGGAAGCGCCGAGGCGGCCGGATCCCGGCAGCACGGAAGCGCCGAGGCGGCCGGATCCCGGCAGCACGGAAGCGCCGAGGCGACACGACGTTGGTCGTGCCGCCTCGGCGCTTCTTCGTCTCTGTATGCCGGTCGGCAACCTCCGTGGCGGCGACTCGGTCCACCGCACTCCAACAGAGTTGGATTGTTGGGGCGATCCACGGTGATCTGAGCGCGAATAACCCCGTGGATCGACCAAACAATGCCGTCAACCGCACCTGCGCAAGGAGGACAGGGCCTCCTCGGCGAGACCACGGCCTTGTGGACGAGGAGGACGGGATTTCCTCAGGGAGACCAAGTCCTCCGCTGCGAGGCCTGCGCTGCCGGCAGCGAACTCAGCTCACGGGCTGGTCGTACACGTGCCGGCGGATCCACGAATGCATGGTGATCGCGGCGGCTGCTGCGGCGTTCATCGACCGTGTCGAACCGTACTGCGCGATCGAGAGCACGTCGCGGCTCGCCTGGTGCGCTTCCTCGCTCAGTCCCGGTCCTTCCTGACCGAACAGCAGCAGGCAGCGCTTGGGCAGGTCGTAGGTCTCCAGCGGCACGGAATCCGGGAAGTTGTCGATGCCCAGCAGGGGCACGTCATTCTCGGCGCACCAGCTGAGCAGGTCGTCCACGCTCGGATGGTGGATAACGTGCTGGTACTTGTCGGTGACCATCGCTCCACGCCGGTTCCAGCGGCGTTTGCCGACGATGTGCACGGCTGCGGCGTTGAAGGCGTTGGCGGTGCGCACGACCGAACCGATGTTGAGGTCGTGCTGCCAGTTCTCGACTCCGACGTGGAAATCGTGCCGCGAGGCATCGAGGTCGGCCACGATCGCATCGTGCTTCCAGTACCGATACTGATCGACCACATTGCGCCGATCACCCTCAGCCAGCAGCTCCGGATCGAAGTGCTCACCCACAGGCCAGGGGCCGATCCACGGACCGACCCCCACCTGCGGTTCAGCGCTTTCGGTCACTTGTCGTCGCGGGAATCATCCGCCGACTTCGCGTCCTCTTCGTCTTCTCCGCCGGACTTCACGTCCGACTTCTTCGTGCCGGATTCCTTCGCCGAGGCGGCCGCCGCCTTCGCGTCGTCCGCCGACTCAGCGTCCTTGCCCGCGTCCACGTCGTCCGCGTCGTCCGAATCGGCATCATCCGCGTCGTCAGCGCTCGAGTCCGACTTCGCGGCGCCCTTCGCCGAGGTGGCGGCACCGACCTTCTGCGCGCGCTTGCTCATCTTCACGGTCCTGCCGCCGCGACCGCCACCGGACAGCACCGAGCGCACGTACGCGCCCGAGGCCAGAGCATGGAGGATGACGGCGAGGACCAGGGCGATGCCGGCGGCGACGAGACCTTCCCACCACTCGGCCTGACCGGCGAAGGAACGACCGGCGATGCCCAGCGGCGATGTGAACGGCGTCCACGACAGCACCTTCGCGACGGTGCCCGAGGGTCCGATGATGACCGGAGCGAAGAAGCCCGCCACGGTGATGACGCCGATGATCGTGAGGAAGGTGGCGCGCGCCTTGGAGCCGACGACGGTCGACGCCCAGACGAGCAGCGCGAACACCGACCAGGCGGTGAGCAGCAGGGCCAGCGCGAACCAGCCCAGGCCCGGCAGCATGGCGAATGCCAGGGACGTCTTGCCCGACAGCGAGAGTCCGAGCTCGGTGATGACGGCGGCCGCAACGAGGTGGACGACGACGAGGGTCAGCATGCCCGTCACTCGCCCCGAGGCCGAGGCGCGCGGCGGAATCGTGGCTGCGATGATCTCGGTGATCCGGTTTCGCTTCTCCAGGCGCAGGTTCTGGTACAGCGCAGTGCCCAGTGTGGCGACGACGAGCAGCGACAGCGCGACCATGCCCCACAGCAGCGGAGTGGCCACGGCACCGTCGACGGCCGGGGTCTCGAGCAGCGTCGCCTCGGTCTTCGGTGCGAGCTTCTCGAGCAGGGCATCGGGCTGCTTGTCGAGGGCGATGATCGTCGGCTGTCCCTGACCGCTCGGGTCCTGGATGAATGCGGCGTCGACCTTGCCCTCACGCACGAGCTTCTCGGCGGCGGGGGCGTCCTTGGCGTCGGTGATCTTCACACCCAGCTGCTGCTCATACATCGCCGCCTGCTCGCCGACTCCGACCATCGCCATGGTCGGGGTGCCCGAGTCCTTCTGCACGTCGGCGACGATTCCGGAGATGATCGCGGCCAGCACGCCGAGGATGATCACGGCGGCCGTGACCAGGAAGTAGGGGCTGCGCATGGCCGTGGTGGACTCACGATTCGACACGAGCCACGCGGCCTGGCGGTTGCCGACATCGACGAACTCCGAGACCAGTCCGGTCTCCGGCAGTTCGTCGGGGTCGGGGGTGTCCTCGGCCAGTTCGAAGGGAACGTCGTCGAGGCCGGCGGTGGCGCCGGACTCGTCCGCTTCCTTCGCGTCGGAGGCCTTCGCGGCTGGATCCTTCGCCTCGGTGCCCTTCTTCGCCGAGGCGGCCGATCCCGTGGTCGCACCGGCGGCGGTCGCCTCGTCGTCCGAGTCGACCTCCTCGGCGGCGGTCTCGTCTTCGATCACATCGTCATCGACGGGCACACCGAGGCCGTCGATGCCTTCGCCGGCCGTGCCCTTGGACACGAGCGGTTCCGGGGACTCGTCATTCGCACCATTGTCTTTGCGCGCCATTACAGAGCCTCCTTGTACTGCTCGGCCAGTGTCGGGCGGACACTTTCGAAGTTCTTCACATTCTTCAGCTCGGCCACGGCAGCGGCGGCTGACTTCGCATCATTCGCGCGGAAGCTCACGCCCTCGCGTCCGACGGTCTTCACATCGCTGATTCCAGTTCGGGATTTCAGCGCCGAGGCGGCCGCCTCGGTGTCCGTCGTCTCGACGCGATAGTGCGGATCACCGAGCAGCTTCTCGACGCTGCCCGAGGCGGTCACCTTGCCCTGGTTCAGAATGATGACATCATCGGCGAACGTCTGTGCGGCCTCCCAGTCGTCGGTGGCCAGGATGACAGGCACTCCCGAGGATGCATGGGCCCGCAGCAGGGACGTGACCAGGCGCAGCGAGGCGGCGTCGAGGCCAGCGAAGGCGTCGTCGATGACGACGACGTCCGGGTCCGCGGCCAGGGTCGCGGCGATGTCGACGCGGGCGATCTCGGCGCCGGAGAGGTTCTTCAGCGGTGCGTAGCCGCGGTCGGCGAGCTCGAGATGGCCGAGCAGGGTCAGCGCATTCCGTTCGGCCGCACCCAGGGTGATCCCGTGCAGGCGGGCGAGGTAGACGATCTGGTCGAGCACGCGCATGTTCGGGTATCCGCCGCGCTCGGCGGGCAGATAGCCGAAGTTCTGCCGGTCGCCGAAGTCGAGTTCGAAGTCCTCGAGTTCGATGGTGCCCTCATCAGCGGCGATGAGGCCCATGATGATGCGCACCAATTCGGTGCGGCCCGCCGAGCGGGTTCCCACGATTGCGGTGATCCGGCCCGCCTCGGCGGTGAAACTCACCTCGTCCAGATATGTCCGCTTCCCTTTGCGCAGGGAAACCTCTTTCAGTGTGAGCACGCGTCATCCTTTACATCAAACAGTTCTTGGGGAGTGTCTCATCTATCGTGTTGAAATAAGAGACTTGTTTCAAACCACGTCCTCGATTTCGACAGAATTGCCAGTCGAGTCCCAGGTCGTGATCGGTGAGCCGAATTCGCCGAGGGGTCACCGTTTCGCCCCACCTCGCCGAGGCGGGTCTCAGTCGAGGCCGAGATCCGCGGTCGTCAGCGCGGTCAGGTACGGAATTCCCGTGGCTTCGACCCGTTCCTTGGCGCCGGTGTCGCGGTCCATGACCACGGCCACGGCGACCACCTCGGCGCCGGCTTCCTTGAGCGCTTCGACAGCGGTGAGCACGGAACCGCCCGTGGTCGACGTGTCCTCGACGGCGACGACGCGCTTGCCGGCGACGTCGGGGCCTTCGACACGACGGGACATTCCGTGCTTCTTCGCCTCTTTGCGCACGACGAAGGAGTCGAGCGGGGTGCCGCGCACCACCGACCGGTGCATGACGGCGGTGCCGACCGGGTCGGCGCCCATCGTCAGTCCGCCGACGGCATCGACCTTGTCGAGCAGATCATGAGCCTCGAGGAGATCGAGGACGACATCGCCGACGAGCGGTGCCGAGCGGTGATCGAGGGTGACCCGACGCAGATCGAGGTAGTAGTCGGCCTCCTTGCCGGAGGAGAGGGTCACCCTGCCGCGCACCACGGCGAGTTCGTCGATGAGGTCGAGCAGTTGTCGGCGAGTGTCAGCGCTGTCGGTCATGAACTCCAGTCTACTGGGCGGTCGGACCACGCCCGTTCAGCCCCGTCTCAGTGACCAGGCGCCCTCCCTTTCAGCGTCCAGAAGGCCTCCCGCAGGCCTCCCGCCTCAGAGCCCAGCTGCCCTTTTGCCGCGGCCCGCTGACATCGGATGTGAGTATCCTCGTGAGGATCCGGCTGGTCGTGCTGACACCGGGCGTGAGGATCCGGCTGGCTCTGCGTCTGTATAGATGTCATAAAGGATCAACAAGACTTGGCACTTACCCTGCGTTTCGGTTGTACAGTGGCAACAGCACCGTGCAACCCGGCCGGTCAACTGTCTCAGAAGGGACGTGAGCAACATGGGTTTCATCGCATACCTCATCCTCGGACTCATCGCCGGAGCCATCGCTAAAGCGATCCTGCCCGGCAAACAGGGCGGCGGCTTCTTCGCCACGCTCATCCTCGGCGTCATCGGAGCCATGCTGGGCGGCTGGCTCGGCGGCATGATCTTCGGCGCCCAGATGGATAAGTTCTTCTCACTGTCGTCCTGGCTGTGCGCGATCGGCGGCTCGCTGATCGTGCTCATCATCTGGGGCCTCATCACCGGACGCTCGAAGAGCAAGGCCGACTGAGGGACTGCAGCCATCTAGAGAGCCACTGCCCGGCGGCACCCCGTTGCGGCCAAACACAGCCGCAGACGGCAGCGTCGGCAACAGCCCAGAAAAAGGTGGACAGCCCAAGTTTGAAACTGGGCTATCCACCTTTTTCTGTGCCGTTCGCGTCTTGAGTGCCGCCCGCCGCACGACCTCAGCGGCTGCGGCTGACGATGTGCACGTCGATGTCGATCTCCCCGATGGGCCCGTCGACCGCCGCCTGCAGGTCGACGGCGATGACGGCGAAGAGCTCGTCGACGATCTCGGTCACGGGCCGACTGTCATCGAGATGCGCATCGATCCGGACGCCGAGATCCTCGCCTGTGCGCCAGACCTCGACGCGCAGCGGTTCGGATCCGGTTCGGCGCATCACTCGAGCGGCCGCGTTGGCGATCATGTCGCGCAACCCCGGTGCCAGGCCGGTGACGCCGTCGACTCCGGTGACGGATTCGGTCAGGCGGGCCGAGACCGCCGCCTCGTCGAATCCGCGTGAGGTCCCGCTTTCAAACCTCGGCTTTTCAACTCTCGCCTTCTCAACCCTCGGCTTCTCAGTCATCGGCGGCCTCCTCATCCACGAAGACGTCCTCGACGGTGACGTCGACTCGCATTGCGGGGATCCCCACCTGCGCGATCAGGGCACCGGCGACGCTGCGGCGGACATCCTCGGCGGCGGAGACGAAGGCCGTCCCCGCGCTCATCGTCACGGTCAGCGAAACTTCGACGGCGCTGCCCTCCGGCTCGCCCGCGGGGGTCAGATTCACGCTGCGGGCGCGGATCCCGGGCACGGAGTCGACGGCCTCGCGGATGATTCCGCGCACTTCTGCCGTCGCCATCCGGAAAGGGTTGCCGCGCTCGGTCGTCAGCTTCGTGGCCGGCGCCAGGGCCGCGTCCTCGCGCACGATCTGGAGGATGCGTTCGCGCAGGCCGACGGATTCGGCGGGGTCCGGTTCGAAGGCCCCCATGTATTCGTCGATGATGCCGCGCAGGTGAGCGTCCGTGGCGTCGACGGACTCGTCGCTCATACCCATCCCTCCATGCCCTCGGCGATGGCGGTTCGGGCGCGGTGGATGCGTCCGCGCACACTGCCTTCGCTGATTCCCAAGGTCTCGGCGACCTCGGCGTAGCTGAGACCTTCCATCTGGTGGAGCACCCACGTTACACGCTGCTCGGAGGACAGAGTCTGCAGAATCTCGGAGAAATGCTCAAGCGCCGTGCGTGCCTCGACGGACCGTTCGACCGAGGCGGCACCGTCGACGTGATGGCCAAGGTCCTCCGGATCCGATGCTTCGGAGGGCCGGGATGTGCGTCGGCGCAACACATCGGTGCAGCGGTTCGAGGCCATCCGGTAGATCCACGTGCCGAAGGCCGCGGGTTCGGCCAGGGCGTCGAGCGACCTCCAGGCCTTGACGAGCGTATCCTGAACGACGTCCTCGGCATCCTGTCGATCCCCGAGCGCACGCCAGGCGAAACGCAGCAGCTTCCGCTCGTATTCGTCGACGAGGGCCTCGAACGAGGCGATGTCGCCCTCGCGAGCGCGCACAACCAGGGTGACGATGTCGAAACGATCATCTCCCCTTGTCATATTCCCATCGTAGGCCACGCGGCCGCGGAACCGGCTTGCCGCCTCGGCGAAAAATTCGCTCCGGCGAAAAATTTCTGCGAACACCGCGTGAGGATTCTCATCAGGCTGCGTCTGTACCTGTGTAAGCATCCTTCAGACGAAGGACTTGCGAACCGCATGCACCTCCAACGAAAAGGAAGAACGATGCCGGAACCCAAGCAGTCCGATTCGAACCAGAAGGCCCAGACCACCCAGAACGATGACGTGCGCAGCCCGCTCGTCACCGAGATGGGCACCACCACCATCGCCGAGAACGTCGTCGCCAAGCTCACCGGAATCGCCGCCCGCGAGGTCCCCGGCGTCTACGGAATGGGCAATGCCGCACGCCGCGCCTTCGACACCCTCACCGACCGCATCCCCGGCTCGCAGACCAACGTCTCGGGCGGAGTGTCCGTGGAGAAGGGTGAGAAGCAGACCGCCATCGACCTCACCATCGTCGTCGAATACGGCACCTCCATCGTCGACGTCGCCGAGGCGATCCGCCGCAACGTCGTGCGCGCCGTCGAACAGGGCACCGGACTCCAGGTCGTCGAGGTCAACATCGACGTCACCGACGTCCACCTGCCCGAGGACGACGAAGAGGCTCCGGCCAAGGATTCGCCGGAACTCAACTGACCCTCATCCGCTGCACCACCTCGGCAGAAGGAATGCCATGTCGAAAACTCTCATCGGACTCCTCGTCGGCCTGACGCTGGGAATCGTCGCCTACTTCGGCGGTTTCCTCGCGTTCCTCGTCGTCGCCATCTGCGGCGGGCTCGGCCTGGTCGTCGGCCTCGTCCTCGACGGACGCCTCGACCTGTCCGCGCTGAGCTCACGCTCGACCACGCGGAGGTAGCGCCGTGGCCCCGATACTCGACGACGCTCCAGCTCGCCGAGGCGGCCTGACCATCGCGGACAAGGTCGTGGAGCGCACCGCCGGGCAGGTGCTGAAAGACCTGCCCGGCGTCGGCGGCACGAGCTCGGGTCTCTTCGGAATCGGAGCGAGTTCCAGCCTGGACACGCGCCCGTCCGTGGATGTCACCCTGTCCGGGCGCAGCTGCACGCTCGCCGTCCAGCTGGGCCTGGCCTACCCCACCCCCATCGTCGAGGCGACCGAACACGTCCGCTCCACCCTGAGTCACGAAGTCGAACGCCTCACCGGTGTCACCGTCCGTCAGGTCGACATCAGCGTGCGGTGGCTCGCCCCGGAGTCCTCCGGTGCGAATCGAGGAAGGAATCGCCTGCAATGAGCACACGCCTGCTGCGCAAGTGGCCCTCCCGCATCGGTCCGGCCGTGGTCGTCGCCCTCATCCTGCTGCTCCTCGCCGTGGGACTCGGCTGGGCCGGCATCGCCGCATTCGTGAGCTTCGGATCCGTCGCAGCCGCACTGATCGAGGCGCCGGATTCCGCCATCGCCGAGGCGGCCGGGAACCTGCATTGGAATTCCGCGGTCGTCATCGCGGTCGGCATCGTCCTGGCTCTGCTCGGACTCATCGCCTTCATCCTCGGCATCTCTCCCGGAGCGCGCCGGATCCTCGGCGTGAGCGCCGCTGGGTCAGAACACATCGGTGATTTCGAGGTCGCCCTGCCCACCTCGGCGCTGTCGCAGATCGCGGCCGCGGCCGCCGATGGGGTCGACGGCGTCAGCGGGGTCAAGGCCTCGTCGAACGCGAGGTCGACGATCGTGACGTTCTCGACGCCGATCCGCGACGTTGAGCCGATCCGCGCCGAAGTCGAAGCCGCCGTCAGGGAACGCTTCGCCTCGATCTCATTCGACCGCACCCCCACGGTGAAGGTCCAGGCCAGAAGGAGTCAGTCATGAGACGCACGGCCGCCGCCGCCAACCGCACGGGACTGATCATCCTCGGCCTCATCGCGCTGATCATCGGATTGGCAGTGCTCGCCATCGGGTTCGGTCTCACCGCCCCGGTCGACCCTGCCCTGGAGGCGGGAGCGGATCTCGGTCCGGTCGCCTCGGTGCTGGCGCTGCCCTATTCGGCGCTCATCGCCGTGGTCGTGGCCCTCATCCTGGCGATCATCGGGCTCCGCTGGCTGAGCGTGCAGGTCCCGCGCAAGGACTTCGCAAAGCCCTTCCGGATGCAGGCCGATGCCCGCACGGGTCTGACCACGGTGAATGCGGAGGTCATCGCCGAGGCGGTCGCCGCCGACCTCGAATCCACCGACGGAGTCTCCGACGCCACGGTGATTCTGCGCGGCACCGCGCGGAGTCCGGAGCTGCTCATCCACGTCGACGCCGATGAACGCGCCGACATCGATGCGATCATCGCCGAAGTCGCCGAGCGCGCCGCCGGCAATGCGGCAATGGCACTCGGTGCTCCGCTGAGCGCGGTGGCCCTGGAGATCGGCATCGCCCGCACTCGCTCGCGCCGCCAGCGCAGCGTCAGCGTCCAGTAGCGCCGACATCCAAGAGCGCCGCAGTCGGCAGAAGCCGGCAGCTGCAGTTTCTGCTTCAGCAACAGGCAGCGGCGAGGTCACCATCGGATGCGGCCACCGAATCCAGGTCACTATCGGATACTTTTCGCACGCAGAAGTATCCGATAGTGACCTGGATTCGAGTTCGGATGTCCGATAGTGACCTGAAGACAGGCAGGCGGTCGCGAAACACTGCTGTGAATGACAAGAACCCCGGGGCGCGTAATCGCGACATCCCGGGGTCCTCGCAGCACTCCCCTCGAGTACCCGGACGCATCCCCATACGTCCGTTATGTCCACCCGATCCCCACCGGGCGAACACATTAATTTGACCACACTTTCGTGTCGCTTGTAAAGAATCTCACGCTCCGTCTTGAATCCTGTCGGGCCCTGTAGCACAGAAGCGATCAGAATAAAACCCCTGGTCACAGGCTCAGCCCCCGGTAGTTCAATCCTCAACTCAGTTGTGCCGCCCCTGCCGAAAATTGCATATAGGTCACATCCCGCGGTGAGCACACGACCACAGTTCGATGACCGCCGGCGCATCTCGCGAATCCCGACTCAGTGATCGCGGGTGCGGGCGAAGGAGAATCCGGCCGACCCCCATCGCATGAGCGGACGCGGCACCACAGGGGCAACGAGCGCGGCAATGCGATATCCCCACCCCGGCACAGAGACGACCTTCCCCGCCCGCGCATCACGCAGCGACTCCCGCACCACCTGATCGACGCTGAGCCAGATCAGGCCGGGTCCCGGACGCTCCACGCCGAGGCGGCTGTGGAATTCCGTCCGGATGAAGCCAGGCAGAACGGCGGTGACCGTCACCGGGCCGCCCCTGAGTTCCCCGGCGAGCGCCTCGGTGAAGACCAGAGTCGAAGCTTTCGACGCGGCATACTGTCCCATCGTCGTCACCGCCGCCAGCGAGGAGACGTTGATGATTCCTCCGCGACCGCGGGACTGCATGCGCCGAGCCGCTGCCAGCGACAGCTCTCTCACCGCCCCGGCGAGCACCCGATCGAGCGCATCGAGCTCAGCAGCATCGGTATCCAGCAGTGTCCCGCGCAGCCCGAAGCCGGCATTGTTGATGAGCACATCGATCGGCTGCGTCGCGATGATCTCGTTGACCGCGTCGATACCGTCACGGGTCGACAGATCGGCCACGGCCGCCTCGGCGTGGGTACTCTGCGTGGTTCGCACCTGCTCGGCCAGCTGATTCAGCCGGTCCGCGTCCCTGGCGACCAGGACGAGGTCGTAGCCCTCGGCGGCCAGGGTGCGGGCATAGCCGCGCCCCAGCCCGGAGCTCGCCCCGGTGATGAGGGCACGCGGCCGCGGATTCATACCGCGCCTTGACCTCGACGAACGGTCAGGGACTGAACTGCTGTGCCGATGGGTCCGTCGACGTCGCTGAGCACGCTCGTCGTCTGCCCCAGTCCGGTCGGCCCGAAGGCCACCTTGGTGTCGAAGCCGACCCAGCCGGCTTCGGGCACGCGAGTGAGGTGGATGGAGAGGTCGACGTTCGGGAAGAACGTCGTCTTCGGATCCTCACGGACGGCCAGACCGTTAGCGGTGTCGACGAACTTCACGAAGGCCGCGGTCGGCGGGTCGATCTCACCGTCGACGAGAGGATAGGGACTGCGCACCCAGGACCGTGCGCAGCCGGGGTGGGCGTCCGCTCCCTGGCGCCCCTCGAGGGACGCGATGTAACCGCCGCCCCAACGGTTGGTGAAAGGAATCTCGGGCACTTCGGACACGGGCGGCATCGCGGACCATTCGTCGCCTGCGACCGCCTCGGTGTCGGAGGCCTGCAGTCTCCACACCCGAGCGGTCACGCTGGTGCGCTCACCGTGGCGCATATGCGCTTCGACGAGTTCGATGGTGCGGCCGGGGCGGACGACGTCGACATCGATGGTGAACTCGCCGGAGTGGATGACGCCGAGGACGTCGAAGGTCACCCGGGAGATGAGCTTGTCGCTGGGCAGTCGACGTTCGATCTCGGCAAGCACCATCCCCGAGGCAGGCGCGAGGTGCTGCTCGCCGGGCTGCCAAGCGCCCTGGCTGTGCAGAGTCGAGACGAGGCGGTCCTCGGACAGCCGCACATAGTAGGAGTCCGGGTAGGCGGCACCGTCATGGCCGAGGTGTTCATTGGGAGCTTCAGGCATGGTCCCAATCCTATCGACCCGTCGAGACCCCGCTTTCTCCTCCGGCGCGGACGGCTTAGGGTGGGAGGGTGAGAATCGCTACGTGGAATGTGAACTCGATCCGTGCCCGCCATGACCGCATCGGGGCCTGGCTGGATCGTTCGGATGTCGATGTCCTGGCCATCCAGGAACTCAAGTGCAAGGACTCGCAGTTCCCCGAGGAGCTGTTCACCGAGCGCGGCTACGAGGTCAGCTATCACGGCCTCAACCAGTGGAACGGTGTCGCCATCGCCTCGCGCGTCGGACTGGCCGACGCCGAGATCGGGTTCAAGGACATCCCTGCCTTCGGTTCGGAAGAACCCGTCGTCGAAGCCCGGTCGCTGTCGGTGACCTGCAACGATGTACGCGTCTACTCGCTCTATGTGCCCAACGGCCGCGAACTCGACCACCCGCACTACGGCTACAAGTTGGAGTGGTACAAGGCGCTGACGGCCGATATCGCCGCCCAGCTGAGCGCCGAACCGGAGAAGAAGCTCGTCCTCTGCGGTGACTTCAACGTCGCTCCGCTCGACGAGGACGTCTGGGACATGGCCGAGTTCGACGGCGCCACCCACGTCTCCGATGCCGAGCGTGCCGCTTTCGATGATCTCCTCGGCGCGGGCCTGAGCGAAGTCACCCGCCAGTTCACGCCCGGACCCGGCGTCTACACCTTCTGGGACTACCAGAAGCTGCGCTTCCCGAAGAAGCAGGGCATGCGCATCGACTTCCAGCTCGCCTCACAGGCGCTGGCGAAGACAGCGACCGCAGGCGAGATCGACCGTGAGGAGCGCAAGGGCAAAGGCGCGTCCGATCACGCTCCCGTCGTCGTCGACTACGACCTCTGAGGCACCTTCGTCTCACCTTTCGGCACCCCGGCGCAACTTCAGCGTCGAAGCCATAGACATCTCCCCTCTCTTCTGGTGAAGTTGAATCAGGAGCTAGGAAGGTGACGAGGATGTCAGCAACTGTCCGCGAATTGGTCGACGAAGCCTACGACCGGCGTGAGTCCACCTGGAGGGCCGCCCTCGAGACGGTCAATGACTGGGTCGAGTCCGTCCGCGCTCCATCCGCACTGCTCTCCGGAGATCGAGTGCGCGTCGTCGACGGTCGGATCAAGGATCGACTGCGCACCGGCGAGAAGCTGCGCCGCAAGCTCGCCGATGCCAACGACGAGATCCACGAATCCGTCGAGGTCGAGAACCAGGTCATCGATGTCGTCGGCGCCCGCGTCATCTGCCGCACCGAACGCGAACAGTCGGCCCTGTGGGACCTGCTCACCGAGGTGAGCGACGATACGAACCTCTCCATCGCCGAGGTGCGCGACTACTCCGCGACCCCGAAGCCCTCTGGATACCGCGGCCGCCACCTCATCGTCGAGGTTCCCTTCGATTCCGAGCCTTCCGTCCTCGTCGAACTCCAGCTGCGCACGATCATGCAGGACGCGTGGTGCGTGCTCGCCGAGGAGCACCTCTTCAAACCCGGGCAGGCCCTGAAATCCGATGCCCAGCAGGAACGGCTGTCGGTGATCCTCGCAGGTCTGATGGCGCAGGCCGACTCCGTGGCCGGCTACATCGCCGATGACGTCGGCGCGTATCTGGGCATGGGCAATTCCGCCCCGCCCCGCGCCTTCGCCGAGGCGGACGAACCGACAGATCCGGCCATCGAGGTCACGGTCCGCGAACTCAACCACTCCTATGTCCTCGCCGCCGACGAGGTGGGCCGCCACGGCATCATCCGCTTGGAGACGCTCGGACTGACCCCCGACAACCCGGAGCGCTCTGCGTTCCCCCATCCGGGCGACAAGTTGCAGGTGCGCATGGACGAGTCGAACAACACGCGCTACTTCATCCCCGTCGGCCACGACCGCTGAGTCGAGCACGACCGCTGAGTCGAGCACGTCAGCTGAGCTGCCTGCGACAGGCAGTGGCGGCTGTTCGGTCAGTCGCGTTTGACGCGCTTGAGCCCGTCAAGGGTCCAGGCGAAGGAATCCGGCCCGTCCCAGATCAACACCAGCCATTCGTCAGCGGTCAGGTCATAGCCGATATCGAGCTGATGCGACTGCGTGTTCTTGCTGAGTTCGGACTTCACTTCATCGTGCAGAGCGGCTACGTCGACAGCTGGGATCTCGGCGGGTCTGAGCCATTTGTCTGACGGACTCTGGCTCGTGTCGGTGTCGACCGTCGGACGAAAGCCCTTCCGGAAGCGGACCGTGATCCACTCGTCGTTCTCGTTCGACCCCTTGACCGTGACGTCGTCTCCTCCGCCCTGAATCCGCCCGACCATGGTCAGCCCGAGTGCCGTCGCATGTTCGATTGCTGAGGGCACAGTGTCCTTGCGCCAGTTCAGCACCTGCACGAGATCAGTGGGAACGGTCTCCTCATAGTCGTCCTCAGACTCGGAAGAATCAGACTCAGAGGACGCCGAGTTCGACCCCACTTCGCCTCCACCGCCTCGGACAGTCGCCTCGGCGCGGTCTCCGCTCTTCACCCACGCTCGGGTGCCGACCCACGATGCGGCAGTGATGCCGACCAATGCCCCGATGCCGAGCACGAATCGCCGGCGGTCGGTCGTCTGCGTCCGTTCGAACTTCTCGTCATGCCATTCGAAGGGCAGATCGGCGACGAGGCCGTCGAGGGTGGTGAAACTGGTGGCCGCCTCGGCGGAAGCGATCCGCTCGTCGTGTTCGTCGACGCTGAGCCGTTCGTCGGCGAGCGCCTCATTGAGCGCGGAGATATAGGGCGCGCGTTCGTCACGGGAGGGGCGCCAATCGTCCTTCTTCTTCTCGGCCATTTCGATCCCCTTCATTCCTCGCCCGTGCGATGGATGGAGATGAGTTCTCTCCCGTCAGCAGTCCAGCGCAGTTCGCCTCCGCCATCGCCGTAGTCGCCGCCCGCCACCACCACAGAGATCACCGGTTCCGCTTTGCTGTTGGACGCGTCGCTCTCGGTCCGCAGCTCCACTCGCAGGCCCTGCCCGCTGCCGAGTTTCTTCGCTGCCGCCTGGGCCATCGCCGGGATGAGGCCGAGAGCGAAGTCGTCGAGTGTGAAGAGCCTGTCGCCTTCGCCCAAGCGACTGCTGGGGGTGATGTCCGGCTCTGCACGCCCGTAGACGATGACGCTGTCGATGCCGCGAGACGATTTCAGACTGCGGGCACCGGCCTGGAACACATCCGGATCGATAGAGATCTCACGGAAATGCGTGTACCCCTTGTCCTTCACCTTTGTCAGCACATCTTCGAGGGCAGCAGGATCAGCGATGAAGTCGACCTCAGGCGAGTCCGAGCCCGAAGTTTCGACTGCCTTTGAGTCCACGCCGAAGAGCCGAGAGGCTCCGCCGGCGACGACGAAGCCCAAGGCAGCGGCACCACCGGCGAGCAGGAGGCGGCGGCTGACCGCCGGGGCGCCGGAAGTCCGCAGCGAACGGCGCCGCTTGAGCGCCTCGGCGCGGGTAAGTGTGGTCGGGAACTCGACCTCGGGTCGGGGCAGATCGGCCAGGGCTCGCTGCAGGTCCGCGGCATGGTTCCCGGTTTCGATGAGAGTGGAGCGGCGCTCGAACTCTTCATCGTCGATGCGCCCGTCGGCATAGGCCGACGACAGAGCGGTGCGAAAGGCGTCGCGTTCGACGAATGAAGGGCGCAATTCTTTCCGGGCGGCTCCGGCTGTATCGGACCGGTCGTCTGGGTTCCCGGTCGACGTCTGCAGAATAGCCACGGATAAATGATGCCACCGTTGCCAAGCGTGGGCCGCTTCAACTCACCGTGCTGCGCGGGCCGTCGCACTGGATGATGCACCGATGACTCCACCGACTAGACTTGCGTCCCATGGGAAAGAAGTCGAAGCGCTCCAAGGAAGAACTCATCGCCAAACGCCTCGCCAGGGCGCAGGCCACGGCATTCGTCGCGCGTCCGTTCGCGGACCTGCCGTTCGAAGCCGACCTCATCTGCCTGCGTGAACTCGTGCCCGCGGCCACCGCGACCGCGAAGCTCACCGAGGAATACGGCGGCCACGAGGTGACCATCACGTCCCTGCTGCCCGCCGCATGGCAGGCCTGGCGCCGCGACGACGGTGAGATCCTGGCCGGAATGCAGGTGCCCGTGTCCTCGACAGACGCCTCCCGCGACGTCGCCCGCGGCCTGCTGGCCGCCGTCGACGCCGAACCCGGCACCTCCATCGAGGCGACCACCGAACCCGGTGAGGGCCCGCGTCTGCAGGACATCCTCGACACCTCTCACCCGTTCGACGTCCGCGTGCTCGAGAACTTCGACTACTGGGCCCTGCCCGAAGCCGAGTCCGATGCCGACGTCGCCGCCGCCCTCCAGCAGGCCAACGACTCCGTGGCCCCGACCGAGAAGCTCGCCTCCGTCGCCTCCGCCTACTGGACCGAGATGTCCGGCCGCACCTACGTCCGGTGGGCCCGCCCCGAAGGTGAGGACCGCGTCGTCGATGCGATGGCCCGCCTGCAGGCCGAGAACGCCAACGACCTCGGCGGAATCGGCACCTTCCTCGGCTACTTCCGCGCCCACGGCATCATCGTCCCCGTCTGGGAACTCGAGTTCGGCACCCAGGTCGACGACGTCGAAGAGCCCATCGCCGCGTTCGGCAAGCGCCTCGACGAAGCGCTGAACACGACCGAGCCGATGAGCACCGAGGCCCGCCGCGTCCGCTCGGGCATCGTGTCCCGCCAGCTGACCATCCACTGATATCCGTCACCACCCCGTCACCGAGGCGGGCCCCGAAAAGGGTGCCCCACCTCGGTGCCGGTGACGGACAGGAGAACCGACATGAGCGTACAGCCGCACCCCGCCCCCGAGGCGGTCGCCGCCATCATCCCCGCGATGAACGAATCCCAGCGGATCGGTGCCACCGTCGCTGCGGCCAAGCAGATCCCCGGGGTCGACATGGTCCTCGTCGTCGACGACGGATCGGCTGACGACACGGGGACTCGGGCCCGCCGGGCCGGCGCCGAGGTCATCACCCACCCGAAGAACAAGGGCAAGGCTGCGGCCATGATGACCGGAGCCTTCGCTCTGCGCAATCGGGAGATCTCCGACGCCGATCCGGGCGTCGACCCGCACCACCGGGCGCTGCTGTTCATCGACGGCGACCTCGAGGACTCAGCGATGAACACCGCTCCCCTGGCCGAGCCTGTACTCGCTGGTCGGGCCGACATGACGATCGCGATCCTGCCCGCGCAGAAGCGCAAGGGCGGGGGCTTCGGCTTCGTCGTCGGTCTGGCGAAGAGAGGCATCGCCGAGCTCTCCGGATTCGAAGCCACCCAGCCCCTGTCGGGCATGCGCTGCCTGTCGAGAGAGGCCTTCGACGCGGCCCTGCCGTTCGCCGCAGGCTGGGGCGTCGAGGCGGCCATGACCATCGACGTCGTCAATGCCGGCCTGCGCGTGGAAGAGGTCGAATGCGACCTCCACCACCGCGTCACCGGTCGTGATCTGAAAGCGCAGCTGCACCGCGCTGCACAGTATCGCGACGTCGCCCGCGCCATCCTCGTCCGCCGCCTCCGCGCGAAGCGGAATGGCGGGACGCCAGGCGGCGGCTTCTCCTCCACCCCCGCCGATTCCGGGTCTTCCGAATCCACGCAGAATTCCTCCGATCCACACAAGGAGACCGGCAAGTGAGCCTCAACCGTTTCGCGTACCTCGGCCCTGAGGCCACTTTCACCGAGGCGGCCCTGCTCAGCTTCCTCGACTCCCGGAACCTGCGCGCCGAGGCCACGACGCACCCGATGCGCAATGCCCCCTCGGCACTCGACGCGGTGCTCGAAGGTGACTGCGATGCCGCGGTCGTGCCGATCGAGAACTCCCTCGAAGGCGGAGTGCCCGCCACGATCGATGCGCTCACCGAGAACGGGCGTCTGCAGATCATCGCCGAGGTGGTCGTGCCCGTCCGCTTCGTCCTCGCCGTCAAGCCCGGCACCACCAGGGAGGAGATCTCCTCCTTCGGTTCGCACCCGCACGGCGAGGCGCAGGTGCGGGCGTTCATGAACGAGAACTTCCCCGAAGCCGTCTACCTGCCGACGTCCTCGACTGCCGCGGCCGCCAGGGACCTGGCCAATGACGCCGGCGACCATATGGCCGCCGTCTGCCCGGCCCTGGCCGCGCAGCGCTATGGACTCGAGATCGTCGCCGAGGACATCGGCGACCGCAAAGACGCCGTCACCCGATTCGTCGTGGTCACCCGCCCGGGCCCTCTGCCCGCCCCGACCGGCGCGGACAAGACGACCGTCGTGGCAGCCCTGCGCTCGGACCGGGCGGGTTCGCTGCTCGAACTGCTCGAACAGTTCTCCAGCCGCGGGATCAATATGTCCCGCATCGAATCCCGGCCGACCGGTGACGGGTTGGGCCTCTACCAGTTCTCCATCGACCTGCTCGGACACATCCACGAGGCCCGCATGGCCGAGGCCCTGCAGGGAGTCCACCGGGCGGCCCTCAAGCTGCACTTCCTCGGCAGCTACCCGAGCTCCGACGGAGCAGTGGTGCCGGTCGACCCGACGACGACGGACGAGTCCTTCGCCGCCGCCGCCGATTGGCTGGAACACACCCTCGAAGGCTGATGGGCACCGACCGAACTTGCGCCTGGCTTCGGACCGCTTGCGCCTCTTCACACCGGGAAAATCTGCAATACTGAAACCTACTGGTAGGTAAGTGTGCGCAGATCGCCAGAAACCCGCCGGTTTTGGGCAATCTGCGCACACTTGACGTCTGTTCACTAGCCGACAGAGACGACAGAGGAGTCGACGATGAGTTCTTTCGACAGCACGGGCTCGTCCCACGCACCTGGTGACGGCGGAGACATCTCCGAACCCGGTGATCGTTCCACCCCGGATCGCCGCTCTCCCGATGCGATCGTCGTCGGGGCCGGGCTCGCCGGTCTCGTCGCCGCCCACGAACTCACCCAGGCCGGCAAACGCGTGCTCATCCTCGACCAGGAGAACCGCGCGAACCTCGGCGGACAGGCGTTCTGGTCCCTCGGCGGACTCTTCCTCATCGACTCCCCCGAACAGCGGCGACTGCGCATCCACGATTCGCTCGAGCTCGCCAAAGACGACTGGGCCACCTCGGCGGGCTTCGACCGAGATGAGGATCATTGGCCGCGGAAGTGGGCGGAGGCGTACCTCGAGTTCGCGGCCGGGGAGAAGCGCCGGTACCTGCGTGACCTCGGCTTACGCCTGACCCCGATCGTCGGTTGGGCCGAACGCGGTGGGGCCGGTGCGGCTGATCACGGCAATTCCGTGCCCCGTTTCCACCTCACCTGGGGCACCGGCCCCGAGGTGGTCCGGATCTTCCGTGAACCCGTCGAGACCGCGGAGGCCGCCGGACTCGTCGAGTTCGCCTTCCGTCACCGCGTCGACGAACTCATCACCGAGGATGGGACCGTCGTCGGCGTCCGCGGGCGGACGCTCGCCCCCAGTCACACGGCCCGCGGAGTCGAATCGAACCGCGACGAACTCGCCGACTTCGAACTCCGGGCACCCGCCGTCATCGTCACCACCGGCGGCATCGGACACAATTTCGAACTGATGAAGAAGTACTGGCCGGTCGACCGCCTCGGCGAGTTCCCGGACACGATGCTCGCCGGAGTGCCCGCTCATGTGGACGGGCGGATGCTGCAGATCGCCGAGGATGCCGGAGCCAGCCTCATCAACCGGGACCGGATCTGGGCGTACACGGAGGGCATCGAGAACTGGAATCCGATCTGGCCGGGGCACGGGATCCGCATCATTCCGGGGCCGTCGTCGATGTGGTTCGATGCCGAGGGCATTCGTTTCCCGGCGCCGAACTATCCCGGCTTCGATACGAATCGGACGATGCGCACGATCCTTGAGACCGGGCACGACTATTCGTGGTTCGTGCTCAACGAGTCGATCATCCGCAAGGAATTCGCGCTCTCCGGTTCGGAGCAGAACCCGGACCTCACGGAGAAGGACATCCGGATCACGCTCGATCGGGTGCGCTCCTCCGATGCTCCGGGACCGATCGAGGCTTTCAAGACGTACGGCTCCGACTTCGTCGTGGCCGAGACCACCGAGGAACTGGTGGCGGGAATGAACGAACGCTCCCGCGGACCGGTCATCGACCACGACCACCTCGTTGAGCAGATCCGGCAGCGGGACCGGCAGACCGAACACGCTTTCTCGAAGGACGCGCAGGTCCAGGCCATCCACAATGCGCGGTCCTACCTCGGTGACAAGATCGTGCGCGCGGTCAAACCGCACAAGATCCTCGACCCGGCACACGGTCCGCTCATCGCGGTGCGTCTGAGCCTGCTGTCACGCAAGACCCTCGGAGGGCTGGAGACGAACCTCGACGGGCAGGTGCTGGCGGGATCCGGCGCTGGTGAGGAGCGAGGTCGCGAGGCTGAGCGCACACCGATCCCGGGCCTCTACGCCGCCGGCGAGGTCACCGGTTTCGGGGGCGGCGGAATGCACGGGTACAACGCGCTCGAGGGAACGTTCCTCGGCGGGTGCATCTTCTCCGGCCTCCGCGCCGGACGCGCTGCCGCCGAGCAGGCCGGCCGTGCGGTGACCTCTCTGCGACCGGAAAGCGGGTCTGCTAGAGGCGAAGCAGCGCACTCGTGACCGGCAGCGCGCGTTCAGCCCTCACAGTCTTGGTCACCGGCGGCACCTCGGGAATCGGTCGAGCCGTCGCCGAGGCGCTGGCGGCGAAAGGCTGCACGGTGCTGGCAACCAGCCGGAACCCGGACCGCATCTCCCCTGCCGACCGGATCCCCGGTGTCAGGTATCTTCCGCTGGACCTCGCCGACCCGGATGGTCCGGACCGACTGGCCACAGAGCTCGAGGAACTCGGCCTGCTCGACGGCATCGACGTGCTCATCAACAATGCCGGTGAGAGCCAGTCGGGTCCGTTCGAAGAGCTGCCGGCCGATGCCGTCGAACGGCTCTTCCGTACGAACGTGTTCGGACCGGTTCGACTGAGCCAACTCGTCCTGCCCGGGATGCGTGCGCGACGGGCGGGGCGCATCATCATGGTCGGGTCGATGCTCGCCAGCTTCCCTTTGGCCCACCGCAGTTCGTACTCTGCGGCGAAGGCGGCTCTGCGCGCTTTCGCCACGGCGGCTCGGCAGGAGCTCTCCCCCTTCGGCGTATGGGTGAGCACCGTCGAACCGGGATCGATCGCCACGGGTATCGGGCTGCGGCGGACGAAGTACCTCGAAGAGGGGTCGCCCTATACGCAGGACGTAACGACGATGCTCGAGCACCTCGACGCCAACGAGCGCGGCGGCATTCCGGCCGCCAAGGTTGCGGCCACGATCGTCGATGCGATCATCGCGCCGAGGCCGCGGGAGTTCTACGCCGTTGGCAGCAGAGCACCGCTGCCGTTCCTGCTGGGGCGTGCGCTTCCCCGCGAACTCGTGTCGAAGATCGTCGCCGCCCAGCACGGGCTCAAGCGGTAAGCGTCTCAGTCGCCGGGTCCGGCGGATTGCTGTACCGCTGATGTCCGGCTGAAGCGCTGAACCTGGTCGCTGGGCCCCAGCGCCCTACTGCAGGCGGGACGGGATGAGATGTTGGGTGGTCGAGATGCCGAGCACCCGCTGCTGCCGGGACAGATTGTACGTCCGATCCGACTGCAGGTATCTGACGAGGAAGAGCTTCGCTCGGTCCCCGCGCTTGAACACGCCCTTGATCTTGAGTCCGAGCTTCGCCGACACCAGCGCCTTGTCCTTCGCGACCCCCTCGATGACGACTTGGTCATAGCCCATCCGAGCGAAGTGAGTGACCACAGCCTCTTTGAGCCGGTACGGAATCGGGTCACCGATATTGAAGGGACCCGCCGCCGAAGGCACGTCGAGGCAGGCGAGCGCGGCCCGCACCACATTGTCGACGTGGGTCAGGGTGATCTTCTGCCTGCCGCCGCCGGGCAGCCGCAGCACACCCTTCTTCGACATCCGCGACAGGAACGGCATGAGCATCGTCTCCCCCGGACCGTAGACAGCCGCGGGACGCAGGATCGCAGCATCGGGACGGAGCCTCACGACGAGCTGCTCGGCGAGAGCATGGGTGCGAGAGTACGCGTCGGCGAAGTCGTTGGGGTCCTTCGGACCGGCTTCCTCCCACAGCTCGGCGTGGGGTTCGGACTCGGAGTACACCGTCGTCGAGGACACGTGCACGATGCGGGACTTCGGAAACGCATCGAGGACATGACGTGTGCCCGTCACCTTCACGTTGTAGAGAGCGTCGTCATCGGCGCTGACGGAGGCGATTCCGGCACAGTGGAAGACCGCGGTCACATTCTTGGCCAGGGAGGTCACCGACGCGGACGCAGGTTCGGTGATGTCCCAGTGTTGGAAGTTCACCCCGGGGATCTCGGGATCTCGCCGGGACAGCGCGTAGACCGTTTCGTCCCTTTCGGCGAGCGCCCGTGCAATGGCACCACCGATGAAGCCGCTGGCTCCGGTCACTATCACCGCCACGACGTTCCCTCTCTCATCTTCACGCCCACCGCCTCAGCGGCGGTGCTGCCACTGCGGCACCCTCTTCGTCAGGAAGGCGTCGATCCCTTCCTGCGCATCGGCCGCGACGGCATTGTCCGCCATCACCTGCGACATCCGCGCATAGGCGTCGGCCACAGGCAGCTCCCGCTGTTCGTAGAACGCGGCCTTTCCTAGGGCAACTGTAGCCGACGAGGCGGACGCGACTTTGAGAGCCAATTCCAAGGTGGCGGACTCGAGGTCGGCGTCGGCGACGATATCGGAGACGAGACCGAACTTCAGCGCATCCTCGGCGGTCACGAAATCACCGGTCAGCAGCATCCGCATCGCCTGTTTCGCCGGCACCGCACGGGAGAGAGCCACCATCGGAGTCGAACAGAACAGACCGATCTTCACTCCCGGAGTTGCGAATCTGGCGGACTCGGCGGCCACGGCCAGATCGCAGGTCGCCACCAGCTGGCAGCCGGCCGCCGTGGCCACGCCCTGCACCTGCGCGATGACCGGCTGTGGGATGGATCGGATGAGCTGCATCAGTCGGGCACAGGCGTCGAACGTGGTCTGCTGCGTCTCCAGATCCGCCCCGCGGATCTCGGTGAGATCATGACCGGAGCTGAACACATGACCGGCGGTGATGAGGATGACCGCGCGCACATCGGTGCGGTCGGCCACCTCGGCGAGGGTGTCGATGAGGTCTTCCATGACCTCACGCGACAGTGCGTTGCGCGTGGACGGCCGGTTGATCGTCACGGACGCGACTCCGTCGTCGAGCTGCGCGAATACAATTGATTCCGACATAGCCTCATTCTGCCAAAGGTCGCCGGGCCCGGCGCGGAATCTGCGCAGACGATTTCCGCCCGCCTCCGGACACATCTGCCCCGGTGGGAGCGATTCGGAGGGACTGGCATGACCACACTGCTGATGATCATCGGATTCGGTGCCGCCACCTCGGTGGTGGTCGGATTGGGGCAGAAGCTCAAGCTCCCGTGGCCGGCGCTCATGGTCCTCATCGGCATCGCCGGTGCGTTCATCCCCACCTTCGCCGAGGTGGCCATCGATCCGGAGCTCGTCCTCCCCCTCTTCCTGCCGCCCCTGCTCTTCGCCGCCGCACAGAAGACATCGTGGGCGCTGTTCGCGATCCGGTGGCGCACGATCCTCGGCATGTCCGTGGCTCTCGTCGGTGTGACCGTGGCCGCCGTCGCCGGGTCCGCGGTCTTCCTCGTCCCCGGAATCACCATCGCCGCGGCCATCGCGCTCGGCGCCATGCTCGCCCCACCCGACCCGGTCGCTGTCGAAGCCGTGGCCAGCACCGTGTCGATCCCCCGCCGCATCATGTCGACCCTGCAGAGCGAAGGCCTGTTCAACGATGCCGCCTCCCTGGTCATCTTCCAGACCGCGATGGCCGCGGTATTGGCCGGCACCGAGGTGGACTACGCAGATCTGGCCGTGTCGTTCGTCGTCTCCGCCGTCGTGGCGATCATCGTCGGCCTGGTGCTGTCCTTCGCCGCCTGGTGGGTGATGGAGAAGATCGATCACACGATCGCTCGGTCCTCCCTCATGCTCGTCCTGCCCTTCGGCGTCTACCTCGTGGCCGAGCACTTCCACGCCAGCGGGGTCATCGCCGTCGTCGTGGCCGCCCTCGAAGTGCGGCGCCGCGATGTCGAGGGGAACTCGGCGGAGCGGGTGACGCAGAATTCGACATGGCAGGTCCTCGAGATGCTCATCACCGGAATCGCCTTCGGACTCATCGGCCTCGATCTGCGTCTCATCGTCGAATCCGAACACGCCGACCTCGGGCGAGCGCTGCTCGTCGGCGGGCTCATCGCTCTCATCGTCGTCGCCGTCCGCTTCGTCTGGCTGCTGCTCGGCACTGTCATCGAACGCAAGAGACGCGAGGAGGATCCGGATGCGGCACCTTTGAGCGTCCGCGATGCCACGCTGATGACCTGGGGCGGGATGCGCGGCCTCGCCACGGTCGCCTTGGCCTTGTCGATCCCGGCCACGACGAGTTCCGGTGCCCCGTTCCCCGGTCGGTCCTATGTCGTCGTCGCGGCCGCGGTGGTCCTGCTGGTCACTCTGGTGCTGGCGGGCTTGAGCTTTCCGACCGTCGTCGCTCTCCTCGGCATCGACGACGAGGCGGAGAAGGAACATCAGGCGACCAGGGACATCGCTCTGCGTGCCTACAAGGCTGCGATGCGCGAGATCAAGAACGATGACAGTCTGCCCGACGACGTCATCGAACCCCTGCGGGCGAGGTTCAAAGTCCTGCACGATCAGCTCAGCGGAACCACCGATGACCAGGCGAGCTCGGAGCAGGCGATGGCATTCAAGGAACACCGGGAGCAGATGCTGGCCGTGCAGAAGAAGGCCATGCAGTCCGCCCGTGCCGAGGTGCTCAAGGCCCGGCGCGAACGCGGCACCGATCCGGAGATCGCCGACCGCGTGCTCCACCGCTTCGACCTCCAGTCGGTCATCACGAGGTAGAGGCGGGCCGGTCCCGACCGGGCGGGTTTCCGAGCCGGCCCCGGCTGGGCAGGGACACGTATCCGGGCGGGCCGCCTCGGCGAAGTTCTTCTCGATTTTCAAAGTTGAGCGGAATAGACTCAACTTTGTCGGTGTTGTTCTTTTCGAGAGCTGAAATCAGCACAGATTCTGAGAAGGAGATGCGTACATGGACGCACAGATGACAACCAAATCCCGGGAGGCGCTGCAGACTGCGGTCAACGACGTCGTCGCCCGGAAGAACAATCAGATCGAACCGGCCCACCTCGTCGCGGCCCTGCTCGGCCAGCCCGATTCGCTCGCCGCGACCCTGCTGACGAAGGTCGGTGCTGACCCGCAGACCGTGCTGCGGTCCATCGAGTCCGTGATCAGCGGGTTCCCCACCGTCAGCGGTTCCACCGTCAGCCAGCCGGGACTCTCCCGCGCCGGCCTGGAGATGATGAACCTCGCGCAGGAGGAGATGACGGCCCTCGGCGACCAGTTCGTCTCGACCGAACACCTGCTGCTCGCCGCTGCGGCCGGCAAGGACGGCGCCGGTGAGGCGCTGCGCGCGAATGGGGCCAACAGGGACGCGCTGCTCGCGGCCCTGCCCGAACTGCGTGCCGGAAAGAAGGTCACTTCGGAGAACCCCGAGGAGACGATGCAGTCGCTGGAGAAGTTCGGCATCGATCTCACCGCCGTCGCCCGGGAAGGCAAGCTCGACCCGGTGATCGGCCGCGACAAAGAGGTTCGCCGCGTCGTCCAGGTGCTCTCGCGGAGGACGAAGAACAACCCCGTCCTCATCGGTGAACCCGGCGTCGGCAAGACCTCCGTCGTCGAAGGCCTGGCCCAGCGGATCGTGGCCGGAGACGTGCCCGAATCGCTGCGCGACAAGACGCTCATCAGCCTCGACCTGTCCGCCATGGTCGCCGGCGCGAAGTACCGTGGTGAGTTCGAGGAGCGGTTCAAGGCCGTGCTCGAGGAGATCAAGAACGCCGACGGTCGGATCATCACCTTCATCGACGAGCTCCACACGATCGTCGGTGCCGGTGCCGGCGGAGACTCCTCGATGGACGCAGGCAATATGCTCAAGCCGATGCTCGCCCGCGGTGAGCTGCGGATGATCGGTGCCACCACGTTGGACGAATACCGCGAGAACATCGAGAAGGATCCCGCTCTGGAGCGCCGGTTCCAGCAGGTCTTCGTCGGTGAGCCCAGCGTCGAGGACACGATCGCGATCCTGCGCGGGCTCAAGGAACGCTACGAAGCTCACCACAAGGTCTCGATCAACGACGGCGCCCTGGTCGCGGCCGCAACGATGTCGAACCGGTACATCACCGGCAGGCAGCTGCCGGACAAGGCCATCGACCTCGTCGACGAGGCGGCTTCCCGCCTGCGGATGGAGATCGATTCGGCTCCGGTCGAGATCGATGAGCTTCGCCGTGCCGTGGACCGCCTGAAGATGGAGGACATGGCCCTGGCTAAGGAGACAGACTCCGCGTCGATCGAGCGGTTGAGCGCCCTGCGTGCCGATCTCGCCGACAAGGAGGAGGAGCTGCGCGGACTCGAGGCCACCTGGGAGTCCCAGCGTGCCGGCCTCAACCGGGTCGGTGAGCTGAAGACGAAGCTCGACGAGCTGCGTTCGGCCGCCGAGAAGGCTCAGCGCGACACGGACCTCGAGACCGCATCCCGTCTGCTCTACGGCGAGATCCCTGCCGTGCAGAAGGAGATCGCCGAGGCCGAAGCCGCCGAGGCCCAGGCCGAGGCGGGAGCGAATTCCGATCAGATGGTCTCGGACAAGGTCTCGAGCAACGACATCGCCGAGGTGGTCTCCTCGTGGACGGGCATCCCCGCCGGACGCCTCGTCCAGGGCGAGGTCGAGAAGCTGCTGGGAGCCGAGGGCATCCTCGGTGAGCGTCTCATCGGGCAGAAGAACGCCGTCGCCGCGGTCTCCGACGCCATCCGCCGTTCGCGGGCCGGGGTCGCCGACCCGGATCGCCCGACCGGTTCGTTCCTGTTCCTCGGACCCACCGGCGTCGGCAAGACGGAGCTCGCGAAGTCTCTCGCGGACTTCCTCTTCGACGACGAGAAGGCCCTGATCAGGATCGATATGAGCGAATACGGTGAGAAGCACACCGTGTCCCGCCTCGTCGGTGCACCTCCGGGCTACGTCGGATACGACGAGGGCGGCCAACTCACCGAGGCGGTCCGCCGTCGCCCGTACTCCGTCGTCCTGCTCGACGAGGTGGAGAAGGCGCACCCGTCCGTGTTCGACATCCTGCTGCAGGTCCTCGATGACGGTCGGCTCACCGACGGTCAGGGACGCACGGTCGACTTCAGGAACACCATCCTGATCCTGACCTCGAACCTCGGTTCGCAGTTCCTCGTCGACAAGAGCCTGTCGACCGAAGAGCAGCGGTCCAAGGTGCTCGATGTCGTGCATGCGACGTTCAAGCCCGAGTTCCTCAACCGTCTCGATGACATCGTGCTCTTCGACGCGCTCAGCCAGACCGAGCTCGCGTCGATCGTCGATCTGCAGATCTCGCACATGTCGCGACGGCTCTCCGACCGTCGAGTCTCGCTCGAGGTCACTCAGGGAGCCGAGGACTGGTTGGCGCTCGAAGGCTACGATCCGGCGTTCGGCGCCCGGCCGCTGCGCAGGCTGGTCCAGCGCGAGATCGGCGACAAGCTGGCCCGCGCTCTGCTCGCCGGAGACATCGTCGACGGGGACACTGTGGTCGTCGACCTGCCCGAAGACCCCGAGGCCACCGGCCTGGAGCTGCGCCCCAAGCGGTAAGGCTCCCGGCTGGGGCGTGCTGCGCGGATTCAGCCCAGTTTGAGTTGAATAGCACCTATTCGAACATGGGCTATTCAACTCAAACTGGGCTGTTTCGCTGACCGCAGGGTCTCCCATTTCAGCATCTGCCGGTTGCTGAGCGCCATGCGCGACGGTTACTTGCCGCGAGAGCCTGCGGACGACCGCGTACGAGTCTTCGCAGACCCGCCCTTGGCAGCACCCGAACCACCGCGAGCACCCGAACCGCCGCGGCCACCAGCGGAACCGCCACCAGCCCCACCAGCACCCCGCGGGGCCGATGACGTCCACCAATGCCGCAGGTAGGCGCTGACCTTCGCGAATGAGCGGTCGCGGATGAAGATCGCGTCGACGGCGATCATCGTCAGCGAGAACCACGGCAGGCCCATGAGCAGCGCGATGCCCAGGTGGAAGGACAGGATGCCCAGCAGCGCGATGATGCGGGTGTAGCGGTTGAAGAGCATGAACGGGAAGGCGCACTGGAAGAGGATCGATCCCCACGAGATCGCTACGACCATCGGCCCCCACGCCGTCATCAGGTCCGACAGCACCGGCCACGTGCCGAACTGCTGAGTGTGCAGCGGGTTGTACACGGCGAATCCGTGCTGCCAGGCCTCGCCTCCGGCCTTGTACAGACCGCCGGACATGTAGATCGCGCACACCTGGAACGCGAGTACGACGATCGCGAGGTTGTTGGCCATGATGAGCGCCCAGCGCCACTGCCCGCCGTCGTTGTCCGGGAACTCCGGGTTCCGCGCGCGCCGCCTGGCGTCGAGGGACCATCTGCGGGTCGTATCGGCGAAGAGCATGGCGATCATGAACATCCGGTAGGCGTTGTCGCCCTGATCCCCTGCCCCGTCGTTGAGCTCGATGAAGCTCACCCACAGCACGAGGTAGATCGGCAGGACGATCCTTGTGCGCCACCCGAGGATGATGACGATCGCCAGCAGCGCGAGCCCGATCATCATCGCCGTGAACAGCGGCGGCGTCGTCACCGCTCGGTGGAAGAGGGAGAAGAGCCAGATGGTCGGGAAATCGCTCTTGGGTTCGGCGATCTCCCCGTTCCAGGCCGATCCCACACCGAAGGTGTAATGCCGAGCGCTGAAGTTCGTGAGGATGAGGCCGAGACCGGCGAATCCGATGAGGATCCGTGTCACCGCCAGCCCGTATGTCGCGTGGTACCGGCCGGTGAGCATCTCCTCGAGCCAGTTCCAGCCCTGCGCGAGCTTCGTCCGCACGAGGGTCGTCACCGGGACCAGCCCGAATTCAGGAGCCGAATCACTCGCCGAGGCGGTCCCATCGTTTCCGCGGCCGGCGGAGTCCGAACCGTGGTCCTTCTCCGGTTTCCGCGCCGAGGCGGTGCCGGCGTTCGCGTGGCCCGCGGAGTCCTTCACCCGGCCCTGCGCCGAGGCGGCCGTGCCGGTCCGCTGGTCAGTGACCTCTGCATCGTGGTCGTCCCCGCCTGTGCGGGTCGTGTCATCACTGTTCACCGACGCACCTCACTTCGTCCGAGGCACAGAAGTACTTCGTGAATTCCTCTTGGGACTGATGATCTTCGACGACGAGTGCGCGCCATCCCACGGGGACGGGTTGGATGTTCGGACGCTTCGCGTCTTTGTCGTTGCGTTCGGCGAAAGGCACGACGTTCTGACGGGCGGCCTGGTATTGGACGCGCTGGACGTCGTCGCCCCAGATGGCCTTCGCCACCTGCGTCGCATACGCCGTGGCCAGATGTTCGCTCTCCAGGTAGGCGGGAATCGCGTTCTCCGGGTCGTCGTATTCCCCCAGCTTCGTCTCCAGCCGGTCGACGGAATCGTCGCCCTTGAAGTAGTCGAGTTTGACGATCGCCTTCTGATCGTCGGGCAGATCTTCCCACGAACCTTTGATGTCCGAGGCCACTCCGATGCCCAGCCCCGCCGACCGCGGCGGGAACAGCTTGTATGTCGAGTGGTCGAGTTCGACATCGGTGGCCCGCACCCATTGAGTGATCTCTTCGCCGCTGTCGGTCTTGATCACCGCGCGCACATCGAAGTAGTAGTCGCCGTTGATCGGCTCGGGGGCGAACACGCTCCACGACTGTCCCCACAGCGGGATCATGTATTTGGAGAGCAGGTCACCGGGAATCACCTCCCTCGCCGTCGAGGCAGGGGCGATCCACAGGAAGCTGGCGAAGATATGGAACCCTGTGATCGCCATCGCGATGACCATCAGGGTCCGTTTCACCGCCGAACGTCTCCGAGGTGTGACCTCGGTCGACTCATTGTCCATCTCGGTTCCGGAATTCTCTTGGGAATACGACTGCCGTCACCGCAGGTCCCGCGCCTCATCGGTCGCTTGGCAGATCTCTCGGTGACAACGCACAGTCAATAGGGTACTTCAGCTGTGGCACTGCCCGCCCGGGCAGCGGCAGAATCATTCGCGGTCATCAGGCGCAAGATGACTTCCTCACGATGACTTGCCGATTCGCGGCGCACGCCCGAGGTCTATTCGGCCGCCCTCAGCCACGCCTTGACCGCTTCCGTGGAATCGCCGAGCGTCGGCGGAGCCAGTTCGTAGCTCGGCGGGGTCTCGGACAACCGGATCGGGTTGCGGACGGTGGGGATGACGCGATCGCCCTGACCCGCCTCGGCGACGGGCTCGAGTCCCAGCGACGATGCCAGGTCCACACCTTGGGCGATCGAGTTGATCGGCGCGCAGGGCAGCCCCGCCTCGGTGAGGATGTCGAACCATTCCTGGTTCGTCTTCTCGCTCAACGCGGCGATGAGCTCGGGCTCGAGGTCATCGCGGTTGACGTTGCGGTCGGCGAAGTTCGCGAACCGTTCATCGGTCGCCCATTCGGGGTGGCCGAGCACCTCGGCGAGCCGGGCGAACTGCTTGTCGTTGCCGCACGCGATGATGATCTGGCCCTCCGCCGTGGGCATCGGCTGGTACGGGTAGAGGCTCGGGTGCTTGTTGCCCATCGCCTGCGGAGTCACGCCGCCGGCCACATATGCCGAGGTCTGGTTCGCCAGCCCGGACAGCGCCGAGGACAGCAGATTCGTCTCGACCAGCTGACCGGTCCCGGTGTCCTTGCGGTGGTTGAGCGCGCCGAGGATGCCGACCGCCGTATGCAGTCCCGTGATCACGTCGACGACAGCGACACCCGCCTTGACCGGGCCCGACTCTTCGGAGCCGGTGACCGACATGAATCCGGACAGACCCTGGATGAGCAGATCGTAGCCCGGCTGAGGATTGTCGCGACCGAAACCCGTCACCGAGGCGTAGACGATGCCCGGATTGACCGCGCTGACCGACTCATAGTCGAGGCCGTACTTCGCCAGTCCCCCGGCCTTGAAGTTCTCCACGAGCACATCCGCGCGAGCAGCGAGCTGCTGGGCGAAGGAGAGGTCGTCGGAGTCCTTGAAATCGAGGACGACGGAGTGCTTGTTCCGGTTCGCCGTGAGGAAATACGTCGCATCATCCCCTCGCCGAGGCGGCGCCCAGTGACGTGTATCGTCCCCGGTTCGCCCCTCCACCTTGATGACCGTGGCACCCAGATCCGCAAGCATCATCGTCGCGTAGGGGCCGGCGAGGACTCGGGAGAAATCGGCCACGATGGTTCCGGCCAGAGGCCCCGTCCCCTGCCGTCCGAATGCTGCGTCTGCTGCTGACACTTGATGCCTCCTTTGGCACGTTCTGCTTGCCTGTTCTTCGCCTGACTATACGGAATCGACATGGCCGCCCTGGCCTGTGGGGTGAGCGTCCGCGGAAACGAGCCGAGAGCCGGGCGGGCGGCAACGAAATCCGTCGACCGCCTCAGCGAGATTCTGGCTACACTCGGCTCAGCGACAGTCCACCAGCGAAGGGACGAACGATGACGTTGCACATGCCGGCGGAGACCGCCGCCCAGGACCGAGTCTGGATGGCGTTCCCGTCCTCCGGCTACGCGCTCGGCGACACGGAAGCCGAGGCCGAGGCGGCACGCGCCACGTGGGCCGCCGTTGCCCGCGCCACCAGCGAATTCACCCCTGTCACGGTCGTGGTGACCAGTGCACAGACCGATCATGCCAAGCGCCACCTCGGCGAGGGGATCAACCACGAGATCACGATCGTCAACGCCGAACTCGACGATGCGTGGATGCGCGATATCGGACCGAGCTTCGTCGTCGACGAGGCGGGTGCGATGCACGCGGTGGACTGGGTGTTCAACGGTTGGGGCGCGCAGGAATGGGCGAGCTGGGATCACGATGAGCACATCGGAGAATTCGTCGCGGGCCTCGCCGGGACTCCCGTGGTGTCCTCGGATCTGCGCAACGAAGGCGGCGGATTCCACGTCGACGGTCAGGGAACGGTGCTTGCGACGCGCAGCGTCCAGCTCGACCCCGGCCGCAATCCGGGACTGACCGAAGCCGATGTGGAAGCCGAATTCGCGCGCACGATCGGGGCCAAGAAGGTCATCTGGCTCGACCGCGGACTCCACCGGGACAATCAGACCTTCGGCACCCGTGGACACGTCGACATCGTCGCCGCGATGCCCAGCCCCGGCGTCGTCCTCGTCCACGATCAGCGCAATCCCGAACATCCGGACTTCGAATTCAGTCGCGCACTCAAGGAGCAGTTCGCGGCCGAGACCGCCGCCGACGGCACGCCCTTCGAAGTGGTGCCGATCCCGGCTCCCGAGGTGCTGCGTGACGAAGAAGGGTGGGTCGACTATTCGTATGTCAATCACCTCGTCACCAATGGCGGGGTCATCGCCTGCACCTTCGACGATCCGATGGACGCCGAGGCGGCAGCCGTGCTCGAGCGCGTCTACCCGGGGCGGAAGGTCGTCGGGGTCGATGCACGCGAACTCTTCGCCCGCGGCGGCGGAATCCACTGCATCACCCAGCAGCAGCCGAGCCTCGGCTGAGTCGAGCCGGAACCTGCTGCAGGTCCCGGCTTCCAACCCCCGGGCCACGCGTGCCGAGCCGGGATCCCGCGTGCCGAACCCGGGCCGCGCGTGCCGAACCCGGGATCGTCGAGAATCTGCGATGACGGCGCGGGTGAATCCATACCCGTACGAGCACGACTCGGTATAAGCTGGATCTTGAGGGCACAGTGCCCGTGCGCTGCCACATCGTTGCCCGGACCTGTGTCGCACAGCAGAGCCGAATACGGTGACGTCGAGTTGCGAAGAGGAGCAAGACCATGAAGAAGAGATTGATTCTCCTGGCCGGTCTCGGAGTCGGATTCATTCTGGGATCACGCACCGGGCGCCAGAGCTACGAACGGCTGAAGGCCCAGGCTCAGGATCTGTGGACCGACCCGCGCGTCCAGGACACCGTCGAGAAGGCCAACCAGTCTATTCGCGAGAAGTCGCCGGCAGTCGCCGATGCCGTTCAGACCGCGGCCGACAAGGTCAACGCCGCCGCTGCCACGAACACTCCCGTCTCCGAATTCGACGGCGACGAGGACTCGACTGGTGCGAAGGCAGACACGACCGCGAAGAGCACCACCGCCGCGCAGGAAGCAGCGAAGTCAAACACCACGGCTAAGCACAAACCGTCGCCGAAGGCCCAGGATTCGATCACCGATCCGGAGCGTCACCTCGACGACGAAGGACCGGCAGGAGTCGCCGACGACGACTGAGCAACGGCAGACTGGCTGAGTCAGTCGGCAACAGCCCAGGAAAAGGTGAACAGCCCATGTTTGAAACAGGGCTGTTCACCTTTTTCTGGGCTGTTCGCAGAATCCGCCGCTTTCTGGGCTGTTCGCAGAATCCGCCGCTGGTGGGCCGGCGCCTACAGCAGCGAACTCGTCAGGCGGGCCACGTTCTCCAGATACTTCTTCAGCAGCGGCCGCGCCTGCCACTCCTCCGCATTGAGCTCGACCGAATTCGGTGCATAGCGTTCGGCCTCGAGGTCGTACATGCGCTGCGTGAATTCCTTGTTGACGATGAAGAGCGTGACCTCGAGGTTCATCGCGAATGACCTCTCGTCCATATTCGACGAGCCGATGATCGAGACCTCGTCGTCGATCATGAGGAACTTCGAGTGCAGCACCGTCGGAGCGTGGTACATGAAGATCCGCACCCCGGCGCGCACCAACTCGTCATAGTACGACTGCTGCGCCTTGTGGGTCAGCCAATGGTCGCTCGTCTCGCCGACGTACAGACGCACATCGACTCCCGATCTGGCCTCGGTCGTCAGCGCGTGCAGCAGGGACTCGTCGGGCACGAAATACGGTGAGCAGACGACGACGCGACGATTCGCGTTGTAGATGAGGTGGTTGAACAGGCGCAGATTGTTCTCGTCCTCGAAGCCCGGACCCGACGGCACGATCTGAGCCTGGACGCCGCCGAATTCGGGGGCCTCGAGCTCGAAGCTGTCGGGTTCGTCGAGGATCTCGTCGGTCTCCGAATACCAGTCGGTGATGAACACGGCATCGAGCTCTTCGACGACCGGCCCACGACATTCCACCGACAGGTCCTTCCACTGGAAGCCCTTCCTGCGGTTGCGGGCCTTGTTGTAAGTGCGGTCGATGATGTTCTGCGAACCGGTGAACGCGACCTCCCCGTCGACGACGAGGATCTTGCGGTGATTGCGCAGGTCGGGCCGCTGGTATTCGCCCCTCCAGGGGCGGATCGGCAGGGCACGGCGCCAGCTGATGCCCGAACCGTCGAGCTTCTTCACCAGTTCCGAGTAGCCCGGGTAGCCCAGCGATCCCACATGGTCGATGAGGACCCGCACACTCACACCGCGCCGGTGCGCGGCCAGCAGCGATTCGAGCAGCCGCCTCGTCGTGTCATCGATGGCGACGATGTAGAACTCGAAGTGGACGAACCGCTGTGCTCGGTCGACGGCATCGGCCATCGCCTCCATGCAGGCGTGGTTGTCGACGTGGAGGTCGAAGGAGTTGCCGTGGGTCATCGGCAGGGCACCGAGATCGAAGTTGAGCTGCGCTGCGGTGCTCAGCGGTTCGGGCATATGGTCCTGGCGTCCGACGATCGCCTGGTGGCGGATCTGATCGCGGAAGAGGTCATTCATCTTCGACTGTTTGTCCCGCCGCCGCTTCGGCAGCTTCGACGATCCCAGCAGCAGGAACGCCGCAATGCCCACATACGGGATGAGGAAGATCGCAAGCAGCCAGCCCAGCGCGACCGACGGCCTGCGATTGTGCGGAATCCACCCGAGCGCGATGATGCGGATGATCATGTCGACCAACAGCAGGATGACGATCAGCCAGTTCGGCCAAGCCTGATTGATGTTGAAGAACGGATAGATCCCGAAACTGCTCATATAGTGCCCGTTCAGCCCCGCCCTGTTCGTCACCGGTTGGGTTATCGGCCTCAGATGGAGGATGTCAGATTGCCATCCATCGTATCCTGCCCGCCCCGCGCGCACTCGCCCCACCCCGCCATCGGCCCTCTGCCCGAGCCCGGGCATACTGGAAGCAGACATCAATTGCTGAGAGCGAAGGTGCTGAACGTGATTCGAGACATCAACCCCGAAGGTTCCGACCGTTCGGATACCGCCGACAGCGCGAGCCGCGGTCCCGATATCGCCGACGCCGAGGCGGTCCCGATCAGGCCCGCCGTCAGCGTGCTCATGCTCCGCGACGGGGAAGAGGGTGTCGAGGTGTTCGTCCAGCACCGGGTGTCGACGATGGATTTCGCCGCCGGCGTCGTCGTCTTCCCCGGCGGTCGCGTCGACCCTGTCGATGCGACGATCGCACCGACCATCGCCGTCCCCGATCCGCAGGTGCACACCTCCGCATGGTCCGATTCGACCATCGCCGAGGATGCCGAGGGTTGGCGCGTCCTGCTCGCCACCGCTGTGCGCGAGGTCGAGGAGGAGACGGGCGCGGTCCTCGACCCGGCCGGGCTCAAGCCGTGGGCGAACTGGGTGACTCCCTTGGGGCGGCCCAAACGCTTCGATACGTACTTCTATACGATCGCGGCTCCCGAGCTCGCCGCCGCCCAGCATCAGACGACGGAGGCGCACACGAGCGAGTGGCGCTCGGTGACCGGGATCCTCGCAGATGAGGGAGCCGGACGGCTGAAGCTCATGCGTCCGACGTTCGTGCTGCTGCGTGAGCTCGCGGAATTCCCCACCGTCGCCGAGGCGATCACCGCCGAGAGGATCATCGATCCAGTCCGCCCAGAGTTCCCCTCCAACCGCGGGTCCTGACTCAGCCCTTGGCGCGGGCCTTCATCGCGGCCAGGCGAGTGGCGACGACCTGCTTCTGCTCGTCGGTGCCCAACAGCGCGGCGAGCGCTTCCTGTTCGGCGTCGAGTCCGGTGCTGAAGTCGGAGTCATAGGACAGGTCAACAAGCCGCTTCGCCCACACCAGCGCCGACCGTGACTGGCCCGCGATCTGCCCGGCCAGTTCGAGAGCACGGGCCAGAGAGTCCTCGACGACTTCTTCGACGAGGCCGATGCGCAGGGCTTCTTCGGCACCGATCGTGTCGGCGGTGACGATGAGCTTCTTCGCCTGAGCCGGTCCCACGAGTCGCGGCAACAGCTGGGTGCCGCACATATCGGGGATGATTCCCCAATTGAGTTCCATGAGTGAGAGCTTCGCGTCCGGTCCGGCCACACGCATGTCCGCACCGAGAGCGATCTGCAGCCCGCCGCCGAGCGCCGGACCGCGCACGGCAGCGATGACCGGAACCTCGACGAGTGACCACACGTGCACGGCTTTCTGCGCCAGGGCCCGGGCCGAACCGAGCCGCTCGCCGATATCGACGGCGGTGGCCACGGAGTCCGCCGCTTCCGATTCACCGGCACCGGCGGCCTGCTCGGCTGCTTCCTCAGCGGATGAGCGGGTCGCTGCTCCGGCCTCGGCGATCCGGGCCATCTCGGTGAAGTCGAGACCGGCGCTGAAGGCACGACCGCGACCGGACAGGACCACGGCCTTGACTTCGCTCGAACCTTTAAGTGCCAGCCCCGCCTCGACGAGGTCTTCGAAGACCTCGCGAGTGAGCGAATTGAGCTTGTCGGCACGGTCGATCTCGACGTGGGCGACGCCGTCGGTGATCGCGTAGACGACGGTCGAGTTGGTGGTCTCGGACATGAATGGGCCTTTCGACGACGATGCCGGTGCGCAAACCACCGGCACAAGCGGAACATGACGCAGCCGCAGGCGACAGGCCACCGACGCCGGCGACACTGAACGAGCGATCAGCTGCGTTTCCTGAAGCCTAGCGGAGCACCGGTCAGGGTCAAGACGAAGACCACTATGAGGGAGCTCGCGCACATGGCGACGACTCCCGGCCAAGCGAAATCGGCGAAGAGGACCGCCGAGAGCCAGGCGCCGAGGCTCGTGCCCAGGTAGTAGACGGTGAGGTAGATGGCCGCAGAACGGGTCGAGTCGACTCCCGGCCGGGCGGCGCTGGCCGCCGCGGAGGCACCCGTATGCCCAAGGAAGAATCCGGCGGTGAGCAGCGACATGCCGATGATGATCACCACGAGCGAATCGACCAGAGTCAGCCCCGCACCGGCGAGCGCGATGACCATTCCCGCCAGGGTGATCCGAGTGCGTGGGTACTTCGTGGCCAAGCGGCCGTAATACGTGGTGACGACGGTGCCGACGAGGTAGATGAGGAAGAACAGCGCGACTGCGCCCTCGCTCAGGTGCCACGGATCCTGCTGGAGGCGGGTGCCGAGCATCGTGAACGATCCGCCGAAGACGATCATGCACAGGAACCCGGTGAGGTAGATCCTCCACAGACCTCCGCGCAGCGGAATCGCTCGCTGAGGGGGCTGCGCGCTCCCAGCCCCACCGTCGTCGGCGGCGTCGCCGGAAGAGTCGGCATCGCCGTCGACGGACCCATCGGTGGCGGCCGGGACGCCGTCACCGTCGGCGAGAGCATTGCTGGCACTGCCGTCACCTTCGGTGACAGCGTCAGGGTCGGCCGCCTCGGCGAGGGTGGGATTCGTGTCGGACGGAATGGAGTCGTCCGTGTCGAGGACAGCCCGGCTGCGGGCGGTGGAGAAGAGATCGTGGCGCAGCAGCCAGACGACGATGAGCCCGAAGATCAGCGACACGACCGCGGTGAACGCAAGCCCACCGTGCCAGCCGAGGAATTCCGACGCCAGCCCGGTGAGCAGCCTCGAGCAGAGCCCGCCGATCGTGTTGCCGGCGATGTAGACCCCGATCGCCCCGGGCAGCGCGGCCGGCGGCAGACGAAGCGACAGATAGGCCATGGCCGTGGCCGGCACCGAGGCGATCGCCAGGCCCTGGAGGAACCGGACGACGATGAGCAGCTCCGGGGTCGGAGTGAAGGGAAGTACAAGCGCGAGGATCGCCGCGACGATCACCCCAGCACCGATCTGGCGGGCGTGGCCGATCCGCGGGGCGAGCATGGAGAAAGGAATGAGGAAACAGGCCATGGCCACGTTCGTCGCGGACACGGTCAGGCTCGCCGTCGGACCGTCGATTCCGTAGGCGTCGCGGATCGCCGGCAGCAGGCCCTGGGTCTCGTAGAGGACGAGGAAGACGGAGACTCCCGCGAGGAAGACCGCGGCTACGGTACGCCGAGTGCTCGTCGGACTCGGCTCACCTGTGCTCATGAGCCCTACGCTATGCCTCCGGCATTCGCGGCTCAAACGATTCCGGGTCCCGGACCGTGTGAGTCCGGACACCGCGGGGATGCGGAGGATAACCCCATCGCGGAGGCGGCCCTGCGACTTCTAGGCTGAAGACCAGAAGTTCGACGAGCAGTGAATGGACGTGCCAGCGATGACGGCGACCAGCGAGATTCCCGCACTCAGCGCAGACCCCGCGAACCGCTCTGCCGCACCCTCTGACTCACCCTTTGCTCCACAGAACCCAGCCGCGCCCTCCCCCGGTGTCCCCACCTCGTCCCTGGAATCGCTTGCGCCTTCCGAAAGCCAGCCCGCGGACGTGCCCGGCAACCGCTCCTTCGTCATCACCTGGCTGCTGTCGATGCTCTTCGGGGTCCTCGGTCTTGATCGGTTCTACACCGGCCGATACCTCACGGGGGCGCTCAAGCTGCTCAGCCTCGGCGGGTTGGGGATCTGGTGGCTCATCGATCTCGGCATCGTTCTCGCCGGCGGCCTGCGTTATCGACGGGAGCCGCTGCGCGGTTACGCGCAGGACAAGGAGATAGCGTGGATCGCCACCGGATTCACCCTCATCGTCGCCTATTCGATGCAGGTCGACGAGCTCGTGACAACGCTGCTCGGCAGCCTCTTCTGAGACGATCCAGCCTCCAGTTCTGATGCGTCTCGGCAGCCTGTTCTGAGACGGTTCGCCGGCAGTTCACGACTGTCTCAGGTCTGCCTTTCCTGAAAACTGCACGTTCTCGGTCTAGGCTCGAGATCAGGACAGTCCAAGGAGGCACAATGAAACGGCAATTCCCCATTGTCCGGATGGTCACCGGCGAATCGGCAGGCAAGCAGATCGCCGGAGCGGCGGCGGCCGCCTCGGCGCTCGGACTCGGCGCGCTGGCAGCATGGGATCTCACGCAGAAGAAGCATTCGATCCTGCGCAACTATCCGATCGCCGGGCACGCCCGATTCCTGCTGGAGTCGATCCGACCGGAGATCCAGCAGTACTTCATCGAACGCAATTGGGACGGGCGCCCGTTCAATCGCGACACCCGCACCACCATCTACGAACGAGCCAAAGGCACCCACTCGGAACACGCGTTCGGCACCGAGCACGATGTCGACCGCGCCGGCTACGAGGCGCTCATGCACTCGAACATGCCGATCCCCAATCCGCCCAGGCCACCACGCGTGCGCATCGGCGGTGACGAGTGCACTCAGCCCTACGACATCTCGTTACTCAACGTCTCGGCGATGAGCTTCGGCTCGCTGAGCAACAACGCCATCCGAGCCCTGAACAAGGGCGCGGCGCTGGGCGGATTCGCCCACGACACCGGTGAGGGATCGATCTCGCCGTATCACCGTGAGCACGGCGGCGACCTCATCTGGGAGCTCGGCACCGGATACTTCGGCGCCCGCACCCCCGAAGGAGAATTCTCCCCCGAGATCTTCGCCGAGAAGGCGCAGGACCCGCAGGTGAAGATGGTCTCGCTCAAGCTCTCCCAGGGTGCGAAGCCGGGCATCGGCGGCGTGCTGCCAGGGCCGAAGGTCACCGAGGAGATCTCCGAGATCCGCGGCATCCCCGTCGGCCAGACCTGCATCAGCCCTCCCGGACACACGGTGTTCTCGACTCCGATCGAGCTGCTCGAGTTCATCCGGCAGATGCGTGAGCTCTCCGGCGGCAAACCCGCCGGATTCAAACTGTGCATCGGCTCGCGCACGGAGTTCCTCTCGATCGTCAAGGCCATGGTGGAGACGAACATCCTGCCGGACTTCATCATCGTCGACGGCTCCGAGGGCGGCACGGGTGCTGCACCATTGGAGTTCGAAGACAATGTCGGTCTGCCTCTGACCCAGGGGCTGATGATCGTCCACAACGCGCTCGTCGGCGCGGGCCTGCGGAAGCAGATCAAGGTCGGCGCCTCGGGCAAGATCGCCACCGGCACCGATATCGTCAAACGCCTCATCCAGGGTGCGGACTTCACGAACTCCGCCCGCGCGATGATGATGGCAGTCGGCTGCATCCAGGCCCAGGCCTGCCACACGGGCAAATGCCCCGTCGGCGTCGCCACACAGGATCCGCGGCGAGCGCGCGCCATCGACGTGCCCACCAAGGCCGATCGTGTGCGCAACTACCACGACGGAGTCGTCGCCGAGGCGGTCCGCCTCATGGCATCGATGGGTGCGGCCGCACCCGACGAGCTGGAGCCGACGATGCTGCGACGCAATGTCTCGGCCTCCGAATCCTGGTCCTATGCTCGCCTCTACGACTGGCTGAAGCCCGGCGAACTCCTTGATGACACCCCATCGGAGTGGGCAGACGACTGGGCCACGGCCCGCGCGGACACCTTCACCATCCCCCGCGGACACAGCCGCTGAGTGAGAGGATTCCTATGACCACGCTTGTCCTTCTCCACTCGGCGCTGGGACGGACGTCCGGGATGGACGCCATCGCCGAACGCTTCGCCCTCGCCGGGCATGCCGTCCACACTCCCGACGTCTACGCAGGCAGGACCTTCGACGACGCAGAATCGGGAGTCGCCCACTCCCAGGAGGTCGGGTTCTCGACCCTCGTGGATCGGGTGAAGGACGCCTGCGAGGACCTCGGCGATGATCTCGTCTTCGGCGGATTCTCACTCGGAGCCGCCCTCGCTCAGCAGATGGGCAAGAACGATCCGCGCGCCCGCGGCGTCCTGCTCTTCCACGGCGGCGGCTTCCCGAAGCCGACGCGCTGGCAGGCCGGGGTTCCGGTGCAGGCTCATTTCTCCGTCGATGACTCCTGGCGCAGTCCGGGAACGATCGAGACGCTGATGGAGTCTGCGACGAAGGCGGGTGCGCAGGCGGAGTACTTCCTCTACCCGGGCAGCACCCACCTGTTCAGCGACCCGACCACCCCGGACTACCGCGAAGACAGCGCAGAACTGCTCTACGAACGGGCCTTGGCTTTCCTCGACCGGTTCTGAAGTCCACTTCCCGGCTCCGGGCCACCCTTGCACATAGGCCATCGGTTGCCCAGCCTCGTCGACGCTGGCGGGCGCGGCCCGCCCATGTCACAGTCGGCCGCCTCACCCCACGACGAGGCCGTTGTCGACGATGAGGTTCTGGCCGGTCACCGCACGCGAGGCGGGAGAGGCGAAGAACACCACCGCCGAGGCGAAGTCCTCCGGAGTCGTCACCCGTCGCAGCGCACTGGCGGCCGCGATCTGGTCGAAGACCTCTTCGGGCGTCGCCGAGGACGCATCGGTGGTGCGCAGCAGTCCGCCGGAGACCATGTTCACCCGCACCCCGGCCGGGCCGAGATCCTTCGCGAACGTCCTGGTCAGCGACAGCAGCGCCGCCTTGCCTGCCGTGTAGTCGTGGTACGGCACGACCGGGTCCTGGAACAGGTTGGTGCCGATGTTGATGACGCGGCCGGAACCGAGCTCGCGGAAACCGTGCATCGCGGCCTGGATCGTGTTGACCGCACCTTCGACCGAACCACGGAACTGGTCGGCGAAATCCGAGTAGTCGATCTCATCGGCCGGTTGGCGCTCATCTCCGTTGAACGAGAAGTCTGCGAGAGCGTTGTTGACCACAGTGGATACGGGAGTACCGAACTCGGCGGCCGCGGTTTCGAACATGGCGTCGACGGCGCGGGAATCGGTGACATCGGCTTCGATGGCCACCGCACGTCCACCGCGAGCGCGGACCGCCTCGGCGAGCTCTTCTGCAGTCTCGGCAGAGTACCGGTAATTGATGACCAGGGCCGCACCTTCCGGAGCGAAGGCCTTCGCGATCGCAGCGCCCAGGCCGCGTCCGGACCCGGTGACGAGCACGACCTGCTCATCGAGTGGCAGAGCCTCGGAGGTGAATGCCTGTGGGTTGCTCATCGCGTGTCTCCTTCGGACGTCGGTGGGCGGATCCTGACCCCACCATACCCAGGAACCGCCAGCACCGTGGCCGAGCGCCGCGAGACGGTCTGCAGCGCGGCCGAGCGCCGCGAGACGGTCTGCAGCGCGACAGATGTTGGGTCGATCCACGGTGATGTCGCGGCGCAGAACACCGTGGATCGACCAGCAAATCGCTGCGAACCGCGCGCACATGGGCCACGGAACGTGCTCTGAGCGGCATGAGTCCATAGACTGAAAAGAAGACCACCGTTGTCCATCCCCAGGAAGTCACCCTTATGAACGAGCTCGGCGCCGGCATCTCCATCGGAGTCCTCGCGGCTCTCGTCGTCTTCGTCATCTACTTCATCGGAGCGAAGCTCGGACGATGGCAGCCCAGGAACCCCGCCAGTGGAGGCGGCGCCCAGGGCGGCTACCCGCAGACTCAGGGATACGGCCAAAACCCCTACGGCCAGCCCGGCTACAACCAGTCCGGTCGCCCGTGGAGCAGCGAGGATGAGACCCGCGTTCTTCCCAGCAACGCTCAGGGCTACAACGCACAGGGCTACGACGACGACGCCGATCTGCCGCGAGCGACGAAGAACGAACTCGCCGCCAACGTCCAGCACTCCGGCCAGATGATCGAGGCCAACCGACGGGCTGCCACCGCGGCCAACGGCGACACCGTCGCAGTGTTCACCTACATCCTCGGTGCCGCACTCATCGCCGTCGTCGCCTTCGTGTTCTTCAACAACCTGCTGCTGCCGGCCACCATCGGCGCGCTGACGGGCGCGATCATCTGCGTGGCTCTCTCGGCGACCTACACGATCAAGCACCTGGACTTCTGGCCGGACAATGCGACGATCTCGATCATCAACCTGCTCGTCGCCCTGGCCGCGTCGATCTTCATGTACATCGGGTCCGTGCAGACGGTGCGCGACAACATCAGCCTGTCCACGATCACCGACTCGTTCGACGCCCTGCCCTTCGGCGACGGCTTCTCCGCCTTCGCCGTGGCCATCGGCGACCGGGTGGTGACGTTCTTCAAGGACTTCGGCTTCTTCGGCTTCGTGTTCCTGCTGTTCATGGGCATCGGCTGCATCATCGTCTTCACCCTCGCCGCTAAGTCGCTCGTCGACGTCATGGATTGGCGGATCTTCGCCCAGTTCGGCCACAACGTCACCGATCGTCCTATGTCGTATTCGCGTGCCGTGCGCTTCCAGACGTCGAAGGTCTCGCACACTGTGACCTCGCTCGTTCTCGCCGTCATCGCTGTGCTCGCCGCCACAGGATTGCTCTATGACGGCTTCACCTGGTTCACACGCTGATGAACATCTCAGAAACCGGGCGGTAAGATAGGTCCGGAATTCCCCCGTCGTGACGCGTTACGAGCGCGCCTCTGCGGCCGATATCGACACCGACGAACGACCCGAAAAGGGATGAGTACTTCAATTGGCGAATGGCAACGCAACATTTCGGCACTCGAACGTGGCCCTGCTCGGCCTGACCGAGACCCTGGCCCCGAACGAAGTGACCTCGCAGGAATTCGACGACCGCCTCGCCGATACGCTGTCATCTCTCAAACTGCCGCAGGGTCTGCTCCAACGCGTCGCCGGTGTGTACGCCCGCCGCAACTGGGATGAGCCCCACCAGTTCGCCGATGGGGCGATCGCGGCCGGAAAGAGAGCCCTCGCCGAGGCGGGGGTCCCTCCCGACGCCATCGGACTGATGGTCAACACCTCGGTGACCCGTGAGCACCTGGAACCGTCCGTGGCCGTCGGCGTCCACGCCGGCATCGGGCTCGGCCCGCAGGCGATGAACTTCGACATCGCCAACGCCTGCCTCGGATTCGTCAACGGAATGACCCTGGCCGCGAACATGATCGACGCCGGGCAGATCGAATACGCCCTCATCGTCGCCGGCGAAGACGCCTCCCGCGTCCAAGACGCGACGCTCCGCCGCCTCAACCGTCCGGAGATCACCCGCGAGGAGTACCTCAACGAATTCGCGTCCCTGACCCTGGGTTCCGGCGCTGCCGCCGCCGTCCTCGGCCCGGCCGACAAACATCCGGAGGGCCACCGCATCCTCGGCGGCATCACCCGTGCGGCCACCCAGCATCACGAGCTGTGCGTCGGTGACCACAACGGAATGTTCACCGACACGAAGGGGTTGCTCTCCGGCGGCATGGAACTCGTCGTCGCCGCGTGGGAGGAAGCCCACGAGACCGGTTGGAACTGGCGGGAGATGGACCGCTACGTCATGCACCAGGTCTCCGATGTGCACACGAATTCGATCACGAAGGCCGCGAACCTCGACCCCGACCGGATTCCCGTGAGCTATCCGGAGCTGGGCAACGTCGGCCCCGCCTCCCTGCCCATCACCCTGTCCCGTGAGGCCGAGAACCTCAAACCCGGCGACCGCATCCTGTGCATGGGCGTCGGCTCCGGCCTCAACACCGCCATGACCGAGATCGAGTGGTAGAGACTTCATGAGATTTCCTGCACGGCCGGCCACGACTCCCCCGCAGCTGCCCGAGTGGGCCCCCGCCTGGTCCCGAATCGTCGAGGCGGAAACCTCCGACGGGACGCACGCGTTCCATGTGCTCGACACGCTGCCGGCCCTGACCGCTGCCGGGGTGGAGCCGACGGGCACGATCGTCGCCCTCCACGGCAACCCGACCTGGTCGTATCTGTGGCGCAGGCTGGCGCAGGCCACCATCGATGCCGCACAGTCCGGCGGCCGCGCCTGGCGGCTCATCGCCCCCGACCAGCTCGAGATGGGCTTCTCCGAACGGCTCGCCCACTCCTCGATGCCGGCCCCGAAATCCGCAGAGGTCCGTCGCATCGCCGATCGCATCGCTGATTTCGACGCGGTCGTCTCAAACCTGTTCGCCGAGGTGGCCGCCACCGGATCCGCCACCCACCCGATCGTGACGATCGGTCACGACTGGGGCGGAGTCCTCTCCCTCGGCTGGGCCGCCAGGAACACCGAACTGGTGTCCGCGGCGATCAGCCTCAACACGGCCGTCCACCAGCCCGAGGACGCCCCGGTGCCCGCACCGCTGCGCGCGACCCTGGCCGGGCCCATGCTGCCTGCGGCCACCGTTCTCACCGACGGTTTCCTGCGCGTCACCCTCGCTTTGGGTGACCTCGATGCCGAGACCAAGGACGCCTTCCACGCCCCGTACCGGAGGGCAGAGGACCGGTGGGCGATCGGGAACTTCGTCGCCGATATCCCCGTCGATGGCACTCATGCCTCCGATCCCGAACTCCAGCGCATCGGCCAGGACATCGCTGCCTTCGACAAGCCGGCCCTGCTCGTCTGGGGCCCGAAGGATCCGGTGTTCCTCGAACGCTATCTGCGCGACCTGCGCCAGCGCCTGCCGCAGGCCGATGTGCACCGATTCGAAACGGCCTCCCACCTCGTCAGCGAAGACCACGACGTGCCCGGTCTCGTCCTCGACTGGCTGAGCGCCCAGTTCGATGCGCCCACCACCGCGAACACCCCCACCGAGGCGGCCCCCGCGAAGGGATCGTCCGAGCGGAAGGGCACGGCCGCCTCGGCGACGGGATCGATCCCTGCCGCCGCCGGCTCAGCGTCCGAGGCTGATATCCGCGCGGTGACCGCGATCCTCGATGCCCGCCGTGACGACGAGGCGATCGCCTCGGTCGACTTCGCGCAGAATCCGGCGCAGCAGATCACGTGGCGCCACCTGTGGCACGTCACCACGTCGATCGCGAACGGGCTGCTCGACCTCGGGGTGAAGCCCGGGGACCGGGTGTCCATGCTTGTGCCTCCGGGCAACAATCTCACCGCCGCCCTCTATGCGTGCCTGAAGATCGGTGCGGTCGCCGTCGTCGCCGATGCCGGACTCGGCCCGAAGGGAATGACTCGGGCGATCACCTCGGCCGATCCGCAGTGGATCGTCGGCGAGCTGCCCGGACTCGCTCTGGCCCGCGCCTTCGGCTGGCCGGGACGACGCATCTCCGTGCGTCCGCTCGGACCTGTGCGCTCGCGGATGTTCAAGGCGGAGACGAGCCTGACCGAGCTCTCCCGCACCCCGCACCGGGCCGAGCTGCCGACCCCGGAACCGGATGCCGATGCGGCGATCCTCTTCACCTCCGGGTCGACGGGACCGGCGAAGGGCGTGCGCTATACGCATGCGGACATCTCCGCGCTGGCGGCCGTGCTGACCAGGACCTTCAATGTCACCGAAGGCACCGGTCTGGTGGCTGGGTTCCCACCGTTCGCCCTGTTGGGACCGGCCATCGGGGCCACCTCGGTGACACCGGACATGTCGGTGACGAAACCGAAGACGCTCACGGCCACTGCGATCGCCGATGCGATCATCGCCGGACGGGCCACCATGGTCTTCGCCTCCCCTGCCGCATACACGAATGTCGCCGCGACCGCCGGCGAGCTCGACGAGCAGCAGCGGGAAGCGTGCGCCGGGGTCGAACTCGTGCTCTCGGCGGGTGCGCCCGTGCCGCTGGAGCTTATGGATGCCATTGCCGAGGTGTTCCCGAACGCGTCCATCCACTCCCCCTATGGCATGACCGAGGGGCTCCTGCTCACCGACATCGACCGTGGCGGCGTGGCCGCCGCCGATGCCACCGGTGGTCTCGGGGTCTGCGTGGGGCAGCCGATCGACGGCGTCGAACTCGCTCTGGCCCCCATCGATGAGTCGGGACGTTCGGCCGATGAGCTGCTGCAGGGCGCGGCCGTACAGGGCCGCCTCGGCGAATTCGTCGTCAGTGCCGCCCATATCAAGTCCGGCTACGACAATCTGTGGCACACGACTGCGGATTCGGCGCGTGATGATCTGCACGGTCTGACATGGCACCGCACGAACGACATCGGCCACATCGATGAGAACGGTCGCGTGTGGCTCGAGGGACGTCTGCAGCATGTCGTCACGACCCCGCGCGGGCCGGTCGGGCCCGGAGGCCTCGAAGCGCTCATCGACGCCGATGAGCAAGTCAGCCGCAGCTCCGTCGTCGGCATCGGTCCCGTCGGCACCCAGGCGCTTGTGGCCGTGCTCGATGCCGAGGGCACCTCGCTGTCTCCCGGTCTGGCGCCCTTGGACCTGACGGCGCGCCTGCGGGAGAAGGTCGCCGAGGCGGTCGGTCATGATCTGACCGCTGTGCTCGTGGCACCCGAGTTCCCCACCGACATCCGCCACAATTCGAAGATCGACCGCTCCCGCCTCGCCGCCTGGGCCGACAGCGTCCTTGCTGGTGGGCCGGTGCGGGGAAGCGTCTGAGGCTGAAATGAGAATCACCGTCACCGGAGCCTCTGGGCTGCTCGGTTCGTCCGTCGCGCGTGCGCTCGTCACCGCCGGTCACGAGGTCACCACTCTGCAGCGTCGCCCCTCAGGGGTCGACGGTGCCGTCGATGTCATTGGTTCGGTGACCGATGCGGCCGCCGTCGATCAGGCCGTCACCGGCGCCGAGTCGGTCGTGCATTTGGCCGCGAAGGTGTCCATGATGGGTGATCGCAAGGATTTCGAGGCCGTGAACATCGGCGGGACCCGCACACTCGTCGATGCGGCGCGGGCCGCCGGCGTGCAGCGGCTGGTCCATATCTCGTCGCCGTCGGTGGCACATACCGGTGAGTCGATCATCGGCGACGGTGCCGAACCGGCGTCTCCGGAGTCTGCGCGCGGCGAGTATGCGCGGACGAAGGGCGCCGGTGAGCGGATCGCTCTGGGCGCGGACTCGTCCGACTTCCGGGTGCTCGTCCTGCGTCCGCACCTCATGTGGGGTCCGGGTGATACCCAGCTCACTGAACGGGTCATCGACCGTGCCCGATCTGGACGAATGCCGGTGCTCGGTTCGGGAGCGGCGCTGGTCGACACCCTGTTCGTCGACAATGCGGTGGAGGCGATCGTCGCTGCGGTGACCGCGGTCGATTCCACCCATGGTGAGGCACTGGTGGTGACGAACGGTCAGCCTCGGCCGATCGGTGAGCTGATGTCACGCATCGCGATCGCCGGCGGTGCGGCGGAGCCGAAGCTGCGCATTCCGGTGGCGCCGGCGCTGGCAGCAGGGTCTGTGGTCGAAAAGGTGTGGGAGCTCGGAGAGCATGACGACGAACCGCCGTTGACGAGGTTCCTCGCCGAACAGCTGTCGACCGCGCATTGGTTCGATCAGCGGCGGACGCAGGAAGTCCTCGGGTGGACTCCCCGCGTCAGCATCGAAGAGGGCCTGCAGATCCTCGCCGCGCACTACGCCTGAGGATTTGCTCGCCTGAGGGGCCGGTGACCTGAGGGCGTGTCTGTCCGAAGGCGACGCCGGCTCAGAGCCGGTACTGGTTGTTCTCCTCGGCCGACGGTTCCTCGCGTTCAGGAGCTTGGGCTTCCTCGGTTTCGTCTTCGGCAGGCTCTTCCTCGGTCGAGTCGGCGGACTCCTCGGCCTCATCGGGCATCTTGCCGGAGAGCGCGTCAGCCGACATTCCGGGTTCACCGGTCGGCGGTGCCTCGAGCGAGGAGCCGCTGGCGGATTCGTCGAATTCCTCCGGGTCGAGCGTCGCCGGGTCTTCGGCGGGTCCTTCGAGTCCGGGGTCGGACGCCGAGGCGGACCCGCTGTCACTGACATCGTCCTTATTCAGCGACGGAGCTGCAGTCATGGTCTCGTCAGCCGTATCCGCAGCCTGTGGTGCGGCGGTGGGCTGAGCCGGGAACGCCGGCGGCATCGGTGGAGGCGGCGGCAGTTCGGACGAATCGCCTGACTGCGCGGCTGGCTTCTCAGCGGGCCGAGCCGGTTCATCATCGACAGCGGCTGTGCCGCCGGTTTCGGCGTCACCGACGCGGGTGCTTCCCGCTTCGGTGTCTGCGACGCTGGCGTCGGCGGCTTCGGAGCCACCGGACGGCGCAGAGGCGGATGGCTGTGCGGGAGCGACGGGTGCTGCCGGCTGTGCGGGCTTCACCACCACTGCGGGCTTCGCAGAATCCGTGGGTCGCTCCTCATCGTTCGAGGCCTCGCCGCCTTCGGTTCCGTCCGACTCCAGGGACGAGTCCGTCTCACTGTTCTGCTCAGCCGCGTGCTCGGTCGCGTCGGTCTCAGGCGCCTCGTCCGACCCAACGGTCGACGCCTCGTTCGGCGAAGCGGTCGCCGCACCGTCGGCAGCGGCGCTGGTCCCAGCCGATTCCTCGCCTTCGGTCGTCGCCGCGGCCCCAGCCGCGTCCGAGCCTTCAGCTGGCGCACTGCCGGCGGACTCGCTCGCAGTCGGAACCGCCTCGGTGGGTGTCGACTGGGCCGATGCACCCTCGGTGGAAGCCTCCTCGGCTGACCCATCGGACGAGGCCGCCTCCGACGATTGGGCGGTCGACCCCGGCAGGGCACCGTCGATGCCTTCGAGGCTCACTCCCGCCTCGGCGGCGAGTCGGGCACGTCGTTCGGCACGGGCCTTCGCCCGCTCGTCTTCGCTCTTCTGCGCCTTCGCCTTGGCCTTCGCCGATTCGCCCTTCGGCTGGGTCGGGCGCACGGCCTCCCAGATGAGCAGGACGACGAGCATTGTCAGCCCGACGATGACGCCCATGAGGATCGAACCCCACGGTCGCGCCATCGCGAAGAAGTCGAAGATGGCGTTCAGACCGAACATGACGGCGAGGCCGAGGATCAGTGCAACCAGGAATCTCATATCCCCATTGTGCCCTCTCCTGGTCCGAGTGCAGGGAAATGGGTCCACTTTCGTGCCGGTGGCGATCCCCGAGGATGCGCCCCACCTCGGCACACAACTGTGCCATGCGTCACAATGGGAGCATGAATACCACCATCGAGAACTCCACGGAAAGCTACGACGACGTCGTGGCCCGCATCACCGAGGACGCGCACGGCTTCTGGCTCGAGCAGGCCAAGAACCACATCGACTGGGTCACCGAACCGACGAAGGCCGTCGACGATTCGAATGCGCCGATCTATCGCTGGTTCCCCGACGGCGAGCTCAACGTCTGTTACAACGCGCTCGACCGACATGTCGCGAACGGCCGCGGCGACCAGGCCGCCATCATCTACGATTCGCCGGTCACCGACACCGTCCGTTCGATCAACTACGCCGAGCTTCTCGACGAGGTCTCCCGCTTCGCTCGGGCCCTGGCGGACAGAGGTGTGACCAAGGGCGATCGCGTCGTCATCTACATGCCGATGATCCCCGAGGCGGCCGTGGCCATGCTCGCGTGCGCCCGCCTCGGCGCGATCCACTCGGTCGTCTTCGGCGGCTTTGCTCCGAACGAGCTCGCCGTGCGCATCGACGACACCGCCCCGAAAGCCGTCATCTCCACTTCCTGCGGAGTCGAGAAGAGCCGAGTCCTCGAATACAAACCGATGCTCGATGAGGCCATCGAGATCGCCGAGAACAAACCGGACTTCACCGTCATCGTCCAGCGCGACGAACATCGCTGCGAACTCGGCGAGAACGACCTCGACTACGCCGAACTGCTCGCCCAGACGCCCGAGGGCATCGACCCGGTGACCGTGAAGGCCACCCACGAGCTCTACGTCCTCTACACCTCGGGCACCACCGGCAAACCGAAGGGAATCGTCCGCGATTCCGGCGGATATGCGGTGGCCGGAGCGTTCTCGATGCCGACCGTCTTCGGCCTCCACCCGGGCGACACGATGTTCACCGCCTCCGACGTCGGGTGGGTCGTCGGGCACACGTACATCATCTACGCGCCCCTGTTGGCCGGCGTCACCTCGGTGCTCTATGAGGGCAAACCCGTGGGCACACCCGATGCCGGAGCCTTCTTCCGCGCCATTGAGCAGCACAAGGTCAACGTCCATTTCACCGCCCCGACCGCCATGCGCGTGGTGCGCAAGGAGGACCCGAACGGCGAGCTGATGAAGAAGTACGATCTGTCGAGTCTGCGTGCGGAATTCCTCGCCGGCGAACGCCTCGATCCCGACACGTATGAGTGGACGACGAAGATCCTCGCCGAGGCGACCGGACGCGACGTGCCCGTCGTCGACAATTGGTGGCAGACGGAGACCGGCTGGCCGATCACGGCGAATCCGCTGGGACTGACTCGGTTCCCGCTCAAGGCGGGGTCCTCGACGAAGCCGACTCCCGGCTTCCACGTCGAGGTCGTCGACCCCGGCGGTCAGCCCGTTCCGGCCGGAGAGGAAGGACTCATCGTCATCCGGCTGCCGCTGCCTCCGGGCACCATGGCCACGGTGTGGGGCGACGACGAGCGGTTCATCTCCTCCTACCTAGCCGCCTTCGACGGCTATTACCTCACCGGCGATTCCGGCTATCTCGATGAGGATGGGTACGTCTTCGTCATGGGTCGCACCGACGATGTCATCAACGTCGCCGGGCACCGCCTGTCCACCGGCATCATCGAGGCGGTCGTCGCCTCCCACCCGGCCGTGGCCGAGGCTGCTGTCATCGGCGTCCACGATGACATGAAGGGACAGATCCCACGTGCGTTGGTCGTGCTCGGGGATTCCGCCGAGGCGGCCGACCCGGACACCGTCATCGACGAACTCGTGGCGCTCGTCCGCAAAGAGATCGGGCCGGTCGCCGCATTCAAACGCGTCGACATCGTCGCGGGTCTGCCGAAGACCCGATCGGGCAAGATCCTGCGCAAGACGATGCGGCAGATCGCCGATGGCGTCGACGATCCGGCGGTGCCGTCGACGATCGAGGATCGCAGCGTGCTCGATGACCTCGGGGCGGTGCTCTCCCGCAGCTGAGCGTTCAGCGGCCCGCGCTGCCGCATGATCGCTGCCCCGGCGGCGGTGTCGTGGGCACGCAAGCGCGCCACGCCGGGAGTCCCGGCGCACAGTCGCAGACGCGATCCGGTGCGAACCGTGGAGGTTCGCACCGGATCGCGTCGATGTTTCACGGTGCCGTTCTGTTGATGGACAGCGCGAATGTGCGGGCCGGCATCGCGTTCTCGGGTGGTCGGGAGAGTGTCTTCGCACGACCCAACGGTCGGCCGCCGGCGGAGAGCACTCCACCGGCGGCGTCGCTTACGAGTTGCGTCCCTGTTCGAAGCCCGCGGCGAATCCGCGCTCGAAGGCCTCTTGGACCTCCTGTTCGCGGCTGCGGCGCTCATCGGCCCAGCCGAAGGGGTCGAATCCTCGTCGGCCCGGACCGAAGCCGGGACCGAAGTTCGGGCCGAATCCGCGCCGTCCGCGGCCTCCCCCGCGGCGGCGGTCGTGGTCGCCGTTCCCACCACGAGGTCCATGAGCCTCGTGACGGTCAGGGCCGCCTCGGTGATCGTCATGGTCGTGGGGGTGTTCACGGTCGTGCGGTCCGTTATGGCGGGCCGAGTCGTCGCCGCAGCGATCGGGGCCGAAGTTGTCGACGATCTTCGACAGCGAGGCCTTGAGGTTCTCGAATTCTTCGGAGGTGAGCACCTCTTCGATGCGATCGCCGACTCCGTCGCGCATATCGCGGAAGCGCTGGCGCAGCTCTTCGGGATCGATGTTCTTCGATGGCCCCCATCCACCTCGGCCGCGCGGCGGACCGTAGGTCACAGGCTCTTCCGGGTAGGCGGAACCGTCGGCGACGACCTCATCGGAATCCCAGCGGCGACGTCCTCGCCGCATACGCCCGAAGTCGCGAGGGTCGAATCCGGAGTCGACCGCGGCCGAGCGGAATTCGCGACGCAGCACGTGGCTGAACTCGCGCAGCAGCTGCGGCAGATCGGTGTCGGTGTCATCGCCCTTGCCGTCGCCGGAATCGGCACCGTTCACGGGCTCAGTGCGTGCGGCCGAATCATTCTCCGCCGCATCGGTCCTGTCCGCTTCGCCCGGCTGTTCGCGATCGGAGCCGAGACTCGAGGCGCTGCCGGCGACGGTGTTCTCGTCGGTGTTCGGCGAGTCCGTCCGGCCATCGGCACCTGCTGCGCCGGCTCCTCCGGTCGGGGTGGTGAAGTCGTCGTTGTCATCGTTGAAGTCTTTGTTTTCAGTCATGTCATCTCCTTAGTTGTCATCTGACATGTACATGCAGAATGACATGCAATTCGATTGCATGTCAAGTGGCATGTAAAATCAAATCATGAGCACGAACGATGACATTCAGGCGATCGCCGAGGCGCTCACCCGCCTGCAGTGGCGGCGCGGGCCCGGCGGACCGCGCGGATTCGGCCCCTTCGGCGGGTTCGGTGAGCACGGCGGCCCTGGCGAGCGCGGCGGCTTCGGTGAACGCGGTGGATTCGGAGACCGTGGTGGATTCGGTGGCGGTCGGAACTCAGACGATTTCCCCTTCGGCGGCAGGCGTCATCCCGGTGGGCCGTTCGCCGCACACGGCCGTGGGCGTGCACTCATCCGTCTGCTCGTCTCACTCGTCCAGGCGGGCACGGCGCTGGGAGTCAGCGCACTCGGCGATGCGATCGGCGTCGATCAGCCGCGTGCCTCCAGGCTCGTGTCCCAAGGCGTCGAGCTCGGCCTCCTGCGTCGCGAGGCAGACCCGGATGATGCCCGGCGAACCCTCATCGCGCTGACGGACAAGGGCCGCGCGATCACCAACAGATTCCGCGGCGCCCAGCGTGACAACGTCGATCAGGCATTGAGCACATTCACCGAGGACGAACGGGCACAGTTGGCATCGCTGCTCACGCGCCTCGCCGACGCCTGGCCGAAATGAGTGCCTCTATCCGTCTGTTCCGACCGGACTGCTGTCCCGGCGGGACGGCCACTCGGACGCGGTAAGCAGTCAGGCCTCGGCCGCGGCTGTCTGCCAGGCGCCTGATCTCAGCCTTCGGCGAGCTGCTTGAGTCTCTTGAGCGAGGCGAGCAGATTCGCCGCGGTCGTCGACTGCGCCCGCGACAGACGCTTCGGATCGCGCAGCTCGGTCCAGTCATAGGTGTGACGAACCAGGACCGAGTCGTCCCCGGTCGATTCGATCTCCCACACCCACTTCTGACCGAACGGCTCTCCATCCACTTCGGAGGGCTTCCAAGCGATGAGCCTGCCCTCGGCGAAGTCGACAATGTGGTTCTCCCGGTCCACGCCCTTGGTCAGAGTCGTGACGAACGAGCCCCCGGTCCCCTGCACTCGCTGGCCCTCGACGGCCGAGCCGAGGTTGTCGTTGCCGTCCCATTCCGGCTGTCGCTGCGGGTCGGCGATGAGTTCGAAGACCGTCTCGGCGGGAGCTGAGATCTCGATCTCGGCGGTGACGACCTTGAGGACCGGGTCGATCGAATCGAAGACGGAAGCTTCGGGGGTCTGGTCGGTCATGGAGTCCTGCCTTCGTGTGTGGTTCAGACTCGGCGTCGAGCTGAAGTGCGGAGTGCGGAGTGGATCGGACACGGTCAGAATACACGGACCCGCCGTCCCGGGCCCCGCGGGCGGGAACCCGCCGCCCCGTTCCTCGCAGGTGGGGACCCACCGCGCCCTCGAGGGCGCGGTCCTGCCGCGTCAGTCCTCGAGGGCGCGGTCCTGTCGCTCGGCACGCAGGGCTGCGGTGCTGAAGCGGGTGAACATCCGGGAGGAGTCGCTCGACAGCGCCAGCAGCACCGCCACCTGCATGGCGATGGTCGTCAGCGCATACATGTTCGTCGCCAGGTCGCGGTCTCCGGTGAAGTAGTTCGTCATCGACACGATCACGGAGATCGTCGAGAGCGTGAGGATCCACAGCCTGGCCCGGTTGCTGCCGCGGAACACCGACGTCGAAGCGACGACCTGCAGACAACCGATGAGGAGGCTGACGCCGACGAGGACTCCCGCGACGATGCGCGTGGCCGTGTCATCGCTGATGGCCGCGATGTCCGAGCTGTAGCCGACGACTTCGGAGCGCAGTCCGTTCCAATCGAGGAGCATACTGATCACATCCCACGCCTGGAAGAGCAGCAGGACGAGCACGAGGGCGGCCCCGACGACGGTCTGCAGCGGGCGCTGTCGCCACAGCGTCTTCGTCACTTCGGACACGCTGCGTGAATCGGAGTAGATGCGGGTGGCGTCGAGCGCCAGCTCCAGGCGTTCGGGGTGATCGGCTTCGTCGGCGACCACCTCGGTGACGTCGACGATCGGCAGGTGCCCGTCGGTGATGATCGCGTCGCCGCCGCCGTTGCGGGAGTGGTATCCCGTGGAGAAGTCCTTGATCCGATCGACCGCGATCACTTCATTGGCACGGGTGACCGTGTCGACGATGTGGTCTCGTTCGACGTCGGTGTTCTCTTCGATCTTGTGGGTGAACTGGAGGGTGAACAGGGAGATGCCGACGGCTTTGTCATAGGTTCCGGCGGCAAGCCAATCGGCCTGGTGCCCGCCGGGCAGCAGCCATCCGCGCGGGCATTTCCAGAACCGCACATGGTGGCGCTGGCCCGGATCGCCGTCGACTTCCTGCTGGTAGGCGAAGTCCTGACGGCGGCCGAACAGCAGCAGCGGGGACACCGGCGCCTGCGGGTAGCTGCGCTTCGTCACCGTCGACCGGATGATCTCCCACGTCGATGCGGGAGTGATGCTGTCGGCGAGGATCCATCCGGCTTCGCGCATCGCATGGTGGATCTGCGCTTCCTCACCGCGCCAGGCGAGGTTGACCGGATCGCCGAGCAGACCGTCAGAGGTGCGTGTGCGGCCGATGAAGTAGTTCGGCACATAGATCTGGGACAGGATGCGGTGCAGTCTGGGCAGAGCCAGATAGGACACGACTCCCCAGAACACGAGCAGCGTGAGCACCTGCCACCAGCCGAGGCTGAATCCCTTGAGCAGGATGAGCAGCGCCAGCCAAGTCGAGGCCGCACCGGCGAACAGGAAGAACAGGTAGTCGAGCACTCCGGTGGGTGTGAAGTGGTGTCGCCGATAGACGAACGGCTGCCTCAGCCGCCGTTTCTGCCCGACCGCCGCACCGGCCGCATCCGTTCCGTCCGTCGTCCCGCCCGTTGTCATGAGGGCCAGTTTAGTGATTCGTGCTCAGCCACCGGAATGAGGAAGACCCGACATCCCTTCACCGAGGCGGTCGGAACGCGGATTCCCACCGCCCCCTCACAGAGGCCGCCCGACCGAAATCGGTCAGGTTCGTCCCTTGCCCGATGTCTGCTCCCGTCGGCGGCGATCGAGTGCGGCGAGTGCGGTGGCTGCGAGCTCCGGGCTGTCGTCGTCGCTGAGCTCGGCAATGAGGTCACTGCTGCGGTCGCCGGAGATCTCGAGGAGGACTTGGAGCACCCGGAACCGTATCTGGGGATCGTGCGAGTCCGCTTGTCGATGCAGTTCGGTGAGTACCCGTTCGCCGATGTCGGCAGTCGGTCCGGTCGCGTCGACGATGAAGCCGAGGGTCTCGGCCGCCTCGATGTCCCTCGGTCCGTTCATCGCCATGTCGAGCAGCACGGGCACAGCTTTCTCATCACCTGAGCGGCCGAGGGTGAGTGCGGCGATGCTGCGGATACCAGGATCGACATCGTCGAGTCCCTTGTCCAGCGCCTGCCGGATCATCGAAATCGAGCGTGAGTCGAGTTTTTCATCAGGTGTGGTCCTGCGGATCTCGTCGAGGGCCAGCAGTGCATTGCGACGCACTTGGGCAGATGCGTCGTCCATTCCGACCACCACATGAGGCACGGCCTCGGCACCGGCCTGGGCGAGCGCCCACCGCATGGCCCCGGCCGCGTTGAGCACGGTCTCCTGCAGGACCGCCTGCGACAGAGCCTCAATCGGCATTCCTCCGTCGACTCCGCTGCCGAGCGCGGCCTTGTGCCGTTGGATGACATCGCCGGACTCGAGAGAGCGCATGAGATCGATGGTGTAAAGGAGAGACTCGCCGTCGGCTCGACCGAGCCGAGCGACGGACTGGAGGTGGTCGAGCAGACGCTGCTCGGCCGCGATCCGCTCACGTGCCTGGTCAATGAGGTCCCCGAGCACTGTGCCGGGGTCGAAGTCCGGCTCGGACAGCACCCGACCGACTTCGGTCAGAGACATCCCGAGTTTGCGCAGACCTTCGATGTGGAAGATGCGCCCGATGTCGGCGTCGGAGTACTCCCGATAGCCGCCAGGCGTCCGCTGGCTGGGCGCGACGAGGCCCAATGATTCGTAGTGGCGCAGCATGCGTGCGCTCACACCGGAGCGCCGGGCCACTTCGCCGATGAGCATTGCCACCTCTTCTCTGCTGTCAGCCACTCTATGCCGCGATCGCGGCCCTCCGGGTGCATTGTTCCGAAGTTCTTCGATGCCTGGGACCTTTCGGACGTCGTTCAACGGCCGCAGGCGGACTTCGCACAGGTGCTGGAACCGCGCACTGAAGGAAGGGATCCGAGACCTCGGCCGTGTGCCGATCTAGACCGTGGCCTCGGACCCCAGTGCGACCACCCGCTTGGCTGCGTCCAAGGCGTGGGCGAAGCCGGCATCCGGGTCATCGAACATGTCCCGAGTCGCCATGGCGTGAGCCCGCACTGTGTCGTCCTCTGCATGAAGCCTCTCATCGACCACTGACACGAGATCCTCGCCGAGGGAGACAATCGCTCGACTGAGGCTCTTCTGCATCTCGAGATCTCCTCGCCCCAACTGCGTCACCAGGGCGGATGCCAGCTCTTCACGATCTTCACCGGGGACAAGGGCAACGGCGGCTCTCCACGCGCTGCGGGCCACCTCGGTGTCGGCATGGGCGATGAGGGCGGTGCCGATCCGGGCCGGGTCCATGGCCGGCCAGGCGCGGACGTCACCGATCTTCGACAGGGTGTGCAGGGATTGACTGATCGCCTGCGACAGCGGCGAGTCGAGTTCGGCGACGAGGCGGGCAACGGTGTCGCCGGCGGGCAGCCGAGTGAGCGCCCAGGTGAGCATGTCGCGGACGAAGAAGTCCGGTTCGATGCGGCACCGGGCGATGAGCACGTCGAGGTCACGGGGCTCGGCTCGTGTGCCGATGGCCATCGCCGCCTGCAGGCGCTGCTGCGGGGTCGACGCACTCAGCGCTTCGATCATGGGGTCGCCGGTGTCGTTCCATCGGTCACTGGGCTCGATCAGACGATCGCTGGTGTCGCTCCTGCCGCCGCTGGAGTCATTCCGGCGACTGTCGGTCTCTGTCGAAAGCGCCGGTTCGGAAATATGGTGGTGTTTGAGTGGATGTGTCATGGTCTCCACCTCCTTGCCACCCAGTGAAGACCCTGACATCGTGTCAAGGTCAAGCAGATCAGACCCATCCCTTTCCCAACCCACGGAGCGGAGCCTCGTATGGACAAGATCGATTTCAAGAGATCGCTGCCGAGTTTCCGCGCGAAGCAGGGGCGATTCGACCTCATCGAGGTGCCGGAATCGCAGTACATCATGATCGATGGCCACGGGGACCCGAACACCTCGCCGGATTTCGCATCGGCGCTGACGAGCCTCTATCCGATCGCCTATGAGCTGAAGCTCCTCAGCAAGCTCGAACTCGGTCGCGACTATGTCGTGCCACCGCTCGAGGGGCTGTGGTGGGCCGATGATATGGCGGCGTTCACGAGCGCTCGGGACAAGTCAGCGTGGGACTTCACCCTCATGCTGTTCGTCCCGGACTGGCTGGACGCAGGCCACGGCGACGGCGTCATCGACACGGTCCGGGCGAAGGGATCGGCGCCCCGCCTCGGCGAGATCCGATTCGACACGCTGCGGGAGGGAACGTGCGTCCAGACCCTGCATGTCGGACCCTTCGACGACGAAGGGCCCGTCCTCGAGCGCATGCACACCGATGCCATTCCCGAGGCAGGGATGACGATGGCGGGGAAACATCACGAGATCTACCTCAGCGACGTTCGCCGGACCGCGCCGGAGAAGCTGCGCACGATCCTCCGCCAGCCGGTGATCCCGCTGGGCGACTAAGGCTGATTCGGATCGGTGATCTGGACGGATGCCGACGATGCTGCTCGCCCGTCCTACCAGGGACTCAGCCGCGGCCCGACACTCAGCCTCCGCTCGTCCAGCCTCCGGACACCGGGGCAGTGGTGCTCGGACCGGGGCCGCCGTCCGAATCGGAATCGGAGGATGAGGATCCGATCGACGAGGAGTCCGAGGTCGGCGATGAACCTGTCGACGATGACTCCGCGGAGAGGAAGATGATGGCGACGAGGATGCCGGCAACGGTCAGGATGCCGACAGCGACGAAGGAGAAGACCACAATGAGACAGGTCATCAGAGGTGGGCGGTTGTTGCGCCGAACGATTCTCACCATGGTTCAAGCCTAAGCTGTGCGGGGCCTTCCGAAACCGGTCCGCGATCGGCTCCGCTCGCACTCTCACCGCCGCCCGGCCGTGACCTTCCTGTGATAAAAACCTCGGCGTTGCCCCATGCACTCTTAAGTTTGTTGCATTATCGTTATATTCATGCCTCGTCTGACCTCATCTCGCAAGGGCCGCCGGTCCGTGCTCACTGGTGCCCTCATCGGGCTCGGGGCAGCAGTGATGGCACTGGTCGTGGGCGCCGTCATCATCCTCAATTCCCCCATTTCATTCGGTTCCACGAAGATCAGGCAGATGCAGATGGCTTCGGTCAACCAGCTCAGTCAGCAGCAGATTGACAATGCTCGGCTCATCATCGGCGTCGGCCGCGGCGGAAACTTCGACGACCATGCGATCAGGATCGCCCTGATGACAGCGCTGCAGGAGTCCTCGCTGCGCAATCTGGATTCCGGCGACCGTGATTCGGTCGGTCTGTTCCAGCAGCGCCCGTCACAGGGCTGGGGCGAACCCCATCAGCTCACCGATCCCATCTACGCTGCCAAGGCGTTCTATGGGATCAATCCCGAGGTCGAGAACCCCGGCCTCAACCAGATCGACGGCTGGGATTCGATGTCACCGACCGAAGCGGCACAGTCCGTGCAGCGGTCGGCACTGCCGGACGCCTACGGTCAGTGGGAGACCTTGGCCGATGACCTCCTCGGCTCGCAGGCCGACGTCGAAGCCCTCGACTGAGGCGCTGGCTGCCCCGACCGCCCGAACCCCGCGACTGCCGCGACCGCCTCACGGTGCCGGATATCGCATGACCACGCCGGTTGTCCGGTAATCTGCACTCATGGCTTCCATTCCCGATTCCGTCCCCGTCAATGACGATGTCGAGCAGCTCCTGCTCAACCCCGAGGACCATCTCGAAGCCATCACCGAGACCGCCGACCTCTTCAAGGCACTCGCCACACCCTCCCGGCTTAAGATGCTGCTCGTCCTCACCCACGGCGAGGCCACGGTCACCCACATCGTCGAGGCGACCGGACTGTCCCAGCCGCTGGTGTCCCAGCACCTGAAGTTCCTCCGCGGACTCCACCTCGTCGGAGTCAATCGGATCGGCCGCGAAGCCTACTATTCGCTCAAGGACGACCACGTCGCCCACATCATCGTCGACGCCATCGCCCACACGATCGAGGCCCACGAACACTGAGTTCCACCCGGGGCGCTGCTTCCGCAGCGATTCCTTCGCCGAGGCGGCCCACCGTTCCCAGCCCACAGCAGCGATCCTTCGCCGAGGCAGCCCATCCCTACCGACGTCGACGACGCGTGAGGGCCTCGGGTCCTCCACCGACGACCCAGACGATGAGAGCCACGAGGACAGCACCGATCCACTGACCTGCCTGCAGCCGTTCCCCGGCGATGAGGGATCCGAGCACCACTGCGGACAGCGGTTGGAGCAGCATGAGCGCCGCGGTCATCGGTACCGGCACCAGCGGGCTGGAGATGCTCAGCAGCACCCACGACAGCGCCTGACCGCAGACGGCCAGGGCGATCATCCAGCCCCAACCGGCCCAGCCGAGGTCGAAGTCGAGGCCGCCGAGGGTCAGCCCGGCGACGGCGGTCATCACGCCGGCCGCGATCGTGCCCACCTGGACCGGGGCGACGACGAAGTCTCCGGCGACCTTCCGGCTGTGGTGGATGCCGAAGATGTAGACGCCGTAGAGCACACCGGACAGGACCCCGAAGATCGCTCCCCGCATCGGATTCGCCGCCGTCTCGTCGGCGCCGAACACTCCCCCGGTCAGCAGCATGCCGATGATCATGATCGGCACGCAGCCGATGAACAGCCATCCCGGCCTTGAACCGCCGAACGCCCACACCAGCGCCGGAAACACGATCACTTGAACGCTGATGAGGACCGTGGACACGCCCAGACCGGCGTCGAGCACGCTCTGCGCCCACAGCACATAGTCGATTCCGAGCGCCGCTCCGGAGACCGCGGCGATGAGGATCGCCTTCGGCGGGAAACGACCGTACCTGCGCAGCTCGAGCCACGCCAACGGGGCGAGCACAATGATCGCTATCCAACACCGCAGGAAGGCAGCTGTGGGGGCGGTCGCCTCGGCGAGGATGACGAACAGTCCGGCCGATCCGAGCAGGACTGCGGCCAGGATGATGCCGAGCACCGGCAGGGCCTTGCGGGCGGGAGGCGGCCCGCCCGCCCGCACATCCTCGGCGCTCATCGGATCCCCTCGGAAGGGCTCATCTCACGACGTTCAGGGCTCATCCCATGAAGTCGAGGATGCGGTCGATGGCTTCGGCCGTGCGGTCCGCTCCGACGGCCAGCGACAGGCGCACCGAACGGGAGCCGTCGACTGAGTCGAAGTCGTCACCGGGTGCGAGCGCGACACCGGTGGCCTCGAGCACCCGCGCGCACCACTGGCCGGCAGTGGCAATTCCCGCGCGGTCGAGGATGTCGTCGATGCGGGCGTACATGTAGAAGGCGCCGTCGGGTGGGGCCATCTCGCCGAAGCCGAGGTCCGCGCGGGCGCCCAGGACATGTTCGCGTGCACCGGCGAACGAGGCCACTGCGGCCTCGCATTCGGCATAGGACTCGTCTGCAAAGGCCGCGACCGCCGCGTACTGCGCCGGCACCGGGGCGCACAGGGAGAGGTTGCCCGTGACGTTCTGGGTCGGCGCGACGAGCGCTTCGGGCAGGATCGCCCAGCCGAGTCGCCACCCGGTCATGCCCCAGTATTTGGAGAACGAGGAGATGACGACGGCAGAGTCGTCGTGGGCGAGTGCGCATTCGCCGCGGGTGCCGATATAGCTGATGCCGTGGTAGATCTCATCGGAGATCACCTGCACTCCGTTGGCCCGGCACCAGTCGACGATCCGGCCGAGCGCCTCGGGGCCGATCATCGTGCCGGTCGGGTTCGCAGGTGAGGCGAGCATGAGCCCTTTGAGCGGGGCCTTCGCATGGGCGGCGGCCAAGAGGTCGACGGTGGGCTGGAACCCTTCGTCGGCACCGCAGTCGAGTTCGACGACCTCGCAGCCGAGGGCCGCGAGGATGTTCTTGTACGCCCCGTACCCGGGTCGGGCCAGGGCTACTCGGTCACCGACGTCGAAGCAGGTGAGGAACGTCGTCTGGAAGGCGCCGGAGGATCCGGTCGTCACGGCGATGCGGTCGGGTGCGATGTCGAGTCCGTACCAGTCGCGGTAGTGGGAGGCGATGGCTTCGCGCAGTTCGGGGATGCCGAAGATCGGCGAGTATCCGAGTCCGGTGCCGTCGGTCATGACCTCGGCGGCACGGGCGAGCACGGGGCCGGGCGCGCCCTGGGTCGGTTCGCCCAGGCACATGGCGATGGTGTCGCGGCCGGCGCGCTGCATCTGCCCGACGGTGGCGACGATGCCCATCGCGGCGAACGGTTTGACGAGCCCGGATCGGGCGGAGGCGGCCGGGAGGGTTTCGGCGGAGGCCCGGGTGATGGGGTCCGCCTCGGCGGGGGTGGATGAGGTCACCGGTTCACTTCTTCTCACGCGGGAGGCGGCCGAGGGTGTAGAACTCCGGGTTCGGGAGCATTCCGGAGATGTGGGCCATGCGGTTGGACAGGCCGAAGAAGCCGGTGATCGCGGCGATGTCCCAGGCGTCTTCGGCGTCGAATCCGTGGTCGGCAAGCCTCTGGTGGTCGGCGTCTCCTACGGCCCACGGCTCTTCGCAGACCTTGACGGCGAAGTCGAGCATAGCCATCTGACGTGGGCTGATATCGGCTTGGCGATAGTTCGTGGCGACGACATCGGCGATGAGCGCGTCTTTCTGGAAGATCCGCAGCATCGCTCCGTGCGCGACGACGCAGTAGAGGCAGTGATTGATCGCCGAGGTGGCCACGACGATCATCTCCCGATCGGCCTTGGTCAGGTTCCCCGTCTCCTTCTCCATGAGCGCGTCGTAGTAGGCGAAGAAGGCGCGGAATTCGTCCGGCCGGCGTGCCAGGGCGAGGAAGACGTTGGGCACGAAGCCCGACTTCTCGGCGACCTCGAGGATCTGGGCGCGGATGTCATCGTCGACGTTGTCGATGTCAGCAAGTGGGTATCGCATATCCCTCATGCTAGCCCGGGTGGATCGGTTCAAGTCGAGCCCGCTCAGGGCGATACAGTGAGTGCGTCAGGTCCGTCCCGGCTCTACCGCAAACCGCTCGCGCATCGAAGGAGATCACCATGACCGCAGACAATGCAGCAGACACCGGTTCGACCGGCGAGGTCCAGATCGACAACGGAGTGTTCCGGGTGACGAAGTGGACGATCCGCCCCGACGGCGTCATCCCAATGCACAAGCACGAGTACGAATACGTCGTCGTGCCGATGGTCACGGACACGATGCTCGTGCGCAATTCGGACGGCACGGAGATCCGCGCCGAACTCGAGGCAGGAGTCTCCTACACGCGTCCGGCAGGGTCCGAGCACGAGGTCTCGAACCCCGGAGGCGGCGCCGACGTCGTCTTCGTCGAGGTCGAACGCCTCTGAACCAAGTAGTTCATAAAGCACGTTCCCTGTGGGTAGATCCACCTCGATTTCTGCCGCGATATCGGTGTGGATCCACCCACAGGAGACATTTCAGCTCGCGTCACATCACTCGAGCGCCTCAGAGGCGACGAGAAATCAGCCTCAGCGAGTGGGGATCTCCCAGGTGTGGACGGGCTTCCCTGTCGCCTGGTTCGCGAGGTAGGCATCCATCATCGCCGTGATGCCCTCGGCGCGTTCGGGCGAGTCCTGGCGGCTGCCGGGCGCGAGGCTCTCGAGGGCCTTCAGCTGCCAGGTCGCACCATTGACGCGGCTTTCGGCACGGCCTTCGATGATCGACATGTATTCGTCGATGACGTCCTTGTCGATGTTCAGTCGCGAGAGTCCGCGCCTGGCCTGCGGCGCGAGCACATCGGTGACGAGGTCGGCCACGCCGATGCGTCCGATCTTCGGCCAGGTCACCCGGGCCTCGATCCCATCTTTGGCGCAGGCATTGAAGTTCTCCTCCGCCTCGGCGAATGACATCCGCGACCACACGGGACGGTTCTCCCCGACGAGGAACTCGGCCAGGCCGTAGTAGAAAGCGGCGTCGGCAACCATGTCGACCGGGGTCGGACCGGCCGGAAGCAGGCGGTTCTCGACACGGATGTGCGCGCCGCCGTCGCCGGAGTTGTAGATGGGGCGGTTCCAACGCCACACCGTGCCGTTGTGCAGATTGAGTTCGAAGAGCTTCGGAGCGTCGGCGGCACGGAATTCGACGAAGTCCTTGATCTCGGGCAGCAGCGGCGGGAAGTAGCGGACGTTCTCCTCGAAGAGGTCGAAGACGCTGGTGATCCACCGTTCGCCGAACCATACACGGGGACGCACGCCCTGGTTGACGAGTTCGGGCGTGCGGGTGTCGATGGACTGCGCGAAGATCGGGATCCGGGATTCGTGCCACAGCTTGCGGCCGACGAACAGCGGTGAGTTCGCTGCCATCGCCACCTGCGCCCCGGCGATCGCCTGCGAGGCGTTCCACGCGTCGGCGAAACGGTTCGGCGCCACCTGCAGGTGCAGCTGCATCGACGTGCAGGAGGATTCCGGAGCGATATCGGCGAACTCCGCCTTGTACCGCTCTTCACGACCGAGCTCGATGCGGACGTACTCGCCGCGGGCGTCGATGACCGAGTTGCTCAGCGCCTCGTAGCGGTTCTCCTCCGTCATCCACTTCTCGTCGGTGAGGAATTCGGTGGTCAGGGTCGGCAGGGTGCCGATCGACACCACCTTGAGTCCGTCTTCCTCGGCGGCCTTCTGCGCTTTCTCCAAGCGATGAGCGACACCGGCCTCCAAGGTCTTCAGCCCCCGCCCGGCCACTTGGAGCACCGGATGGTTGAGTTCGAGGTTGAAGCCGCCGATCTCGGACTGATACTCGTCATCGAGTCGATCGAGCACCTCCTTGTTCCGCAGGCTCGGCTGATTGCCCTCGCCGACGAGGTTGAGCTCGAGTTCGAGCCCGATCGTGCCCGCCGATTTGAAATCCGCATGACGAAGGTAGGTATCGAAGAGCTCGAGATTCTCCGCGAGCTTCTCCCGATACAGTGTGCGTTCCTCCGGCGTGTACCGCTTCGAGCTGACTGCCTCACCCATAGGACTAGCAAACCACAGACGGCCGGGTTTGTGCGCGGCCGCGGTCCACAGGCCATTCCGCACGGAGACCGCGATCCTTCCCACGGCGCACCGCACACCGATTCGGCCGCGGTGCGGACAAGCTGCGCATCGGGTCCGTCCTGCATCATTCGGACACCTGCGATGTCGGCAACCGGCCTTCCGTAGACTCGCCCTATGACTTCGACCACATCATCTGCGCCCCAGCCCGCTGACTTCGTCGAACAGGCGAAGCGACGTCTGCCCGACATGCTCGCCGACATCGAACGGGTCATCTCCATCGAGACCCCCTCACACGACAAGGCGGCCGTGGCCGCAGGAGCACGGGACTTCGCCGCGCTCCTGGGGGACCGCCTCGGCGCGGAGGCGGAACTGCTCGAGGTCGACGGCACCGCCCACCTGCGTCTGCGCTTCGGCACCGGGCCGGCCCGCGTCGTCCTGCTCAACCACCAGGACACGGTGTGGCCGCACGGCACGCTCGAGCGCATCCCCTTCTCCACCGAGGACGGCATCCTCCGCGGTCCCGGCAGCTTCGACATGCTCACCGGGGCGATCATGAGCGTGCACGCGACCGCGATGGTGGCCGACCACCTCGGCGAGGGCGGACTGGACGGTCTGTCGATCCTCGTCACCGGCGATGAGGAGATCGGATCCGTGTCCTCGTCGGACCTCATCCGCGCCGAGGCGGCCGAGGCGAAGGCCGTGTTCGTCATGGAGGCGAGCGCTGACGGGGCGCTCAAACTCGAGCGGAAGGGCACGAGCAACTACGTGCTGAAGTTCACCGGCAAGGCCTCGCACGCGGGGCTCGAACCGGAGAAGGGCATCAACGCGGGAATGGCCCTGGCTCTGACTCTGCCGTTGGTGGCCGACCTGGCCGACGCCGAGGCGGGGACGACGGTGGTGCCGACCGTGATCAGCGCGGGGACCACGTCGAACACCGTGCCGGCCGAGGCCCGGGTGGACATCGATGTGCGAGCCCGGACTGCGGCTGAGCTCGAACGCGTGGATGCGCAGATCCGTGAGTTGGCTGCGAAGCCGCAGGTGGAGGGCTCGATGACGGAGGTGCTCGGCGGAATCAACCGGCCTCCTTTCGAACGGGAGCAGTCGGCTGCGCTCTTCGAGCGGGCGACGGCTCTCGCCGGAGAACTCGACCTGCCCGCGCCGCGGGGAGTGTCCGTGGGCGGCGCCTCGGACGGTAACTTCACTGCCGGTGACGGCATCGCCACTCTCGACGGGCTGGGCGCCGTCGGCGATGGGGCGCACGCCGAACACGAACACGCCGTCATCGATGAGATCGCCCCGCGTACCGCACTGCTGGCCGCTCTCATCGCCGATCAGCTGCAGGGCTGAAGCGGAGCGGCGAGCTGCTGCCTTTCGCTGCCGCCGTAGTTCCCAGACACCGACAGTGCGCCGGGGCCTCCCCTACGCAGTTAAGTGTGCGCAGATTGCCAGTTTCGAGCCGAAGATGTGCAATCTGCGCACAGTTGACTGTCGGCAGCAGGGCTTCAGTCGACCGGGTAGCCCGCCGCGCGCATCTGATCCGGTGTTTTCAGCGTGAACAGCCAGTCGCGCAGGTGAGGATCCGGCCGAATCGTCGTCCGCGCGTACAGTCGATCTTCGCCGACGAGGTAGTAGTGGTAGCCGTGCTCGCCGAGGTGGCCCATGAGCTCCCGCGGTTTCGCGCGGTCATCGAGGACTTCGCACAGAATGTCCGGGTGCAACGCGGCGAGGAAGTCCTGTCCGTGCGCGAAGACGTCGTTCTCACCGCCTTCGACATCGATCTTCACCGTCACGCGCGGTGCCTCTCCCCGCCTTGAAACGTCAGGTACACCTTCCCCGGCGTGCAACCGCGGATCTCGCTCCGACGCCTCGACGAGCACCTCGGTCAGGAGTGCGTCGAGAGAAGTGAAGCGCACCTCGGCGTCGGAATCGAAGCGCATATCGGAGGAGTAGAACGACGGCAGCGCCGATCCTCCGTCCCCGATGGGCACCTTCATCCAGGTGTCGGGGCTGCCTACCCCGGTCGGGTGGACGGTCACGCGGCTGTTGAAGCCGTTGCGTTCGACGTTCTTCTCCACACCCGCGACGACGGCGGGGATGATCTCGAAGACGTGAGCGCGCACATGCTCGTTCGCGGCGAGGACGGCCATGGTGAAGACCCCGGTGTAGGCGCCGATGTCGAGGAATACATCGGCATCGGCGCTGAGCGCGACCATGAGGTCGAGGGCGAACGCGTCTTCGGGTTCGGTGCGTCTGCCCCTTCCCCAGTAGAACTCCTTGGCGATCTCGCAGCGGAAGGGCTCGACGAGGATGAAGTCCGCTCCGCCCGCTCTCCCGCGGATTTCGGTGAGTTCGATGGGGGCGGGGAGGCGACCGATCTTCAGCCCTCTGATCCGGGGCGCGATCGTTCGCAGCAGCGGGTGGAGCGCAGGTTGTGCGAGGGCGGTCTTGACCGGCAGCTTGAGGCCGAACCAGGACTGTCTGCGCGCGGTGAAAGTGCGCAGGTGATCATTCACGACGGTGGCCCCCTTGCTGACAGGAAGACTTTTGTTCACACTATCAATCGCCGGCCCGCCGCTCCAGGGTTCTTCCGGACCTGATTCGCGATACTCGCCGCCTCTTCGCGGACCACTGGCATAAGGTGGAAGCGAAGACCCATCCGCCCCGTTGCGAAGCAGGAGCCCGGCATATGAAGCTCAAGTCAGTCACCCTCCACCAAGTCTCGATTCCTCTCGTCACCCCGTTCGAGACCTCGTTCATGCGGGAGACGGAGAAGGACTGCTACCTCGTCGAGGCTGTCTTCGACACCCCGCAGGGTGAGATCACCGGGTGGGGAGAGTCCGTGGCGATGATCTCTCCGCTCTACTCCTCCGAGTATGTGGCCGCCGGCATCGATGTCACTCGCCGCTGGTTGGCACCGCTGCTCTTCGACGTCGAAAATCTCACTGCGGAGACGGTCGGCTGGCACCTGCGTCATGTCATCGGCCACCCGATGGCGAAGTCGGCTCTGGAGATGGCAGTCATCGAGGCTCAGCTCAAGCTCAACAACCAGTCGTTCAAGGACTACCTCGGCGGAGTGGTCGACTCCGTGCCTTCAGGAGTGTCCGTCGGCATCCAGGATTCCGTCGAGGAGACCGTCAAGGTCATCGGCGGCTACCTCGAAGAGGGCTACGCCCGGATCAAGCTGAAGATCAAACCCGGCAAGGACATCGCCCCGGTGGCCGCGGTGCGCAAGGCCTTCGGCGACGATTTCGGCTTCCAGGTCGACGCGAACGCCGCCTACACCCTCGTCGATGCCGCACACCTGCGTCGCCTCGACGACTACAGTCTCCTGCTCATCGAACAGCCCCTCGGCGAAGCCGACATCCGCCAGCACGCCGAGCTCGCCAAGCTCATGGACACTCCGATGTGCCTCGACGAGTCGATCGTCTCCGCCGAGGCTGCCGCGGACGCGATCATGCTCGGCGCCACCTCGGTGATCAACATCAAGCCCGGAAGGGTCGGCGGGTTCATCGAGGCGAAGAAGATCCATGATCTCGCCGCCGCCCACGGCGTCGCCGTCTGGCACGGCGGAATGGTTGAAACCGGCCTGGGGCGCGCGGCGAATGCGGCGCTGGCATCACTGCCGGGCTTCACCCTGCCCGGCGACATCTCCGGCTCGAATCGGTTCTTCCACGAGGACATCACCGAGGAGATCGTCATGTACGAGGGCAAGGTCGACGTGCCCACCGGCATCGGCTTCGGCGTCTCCATCGACCCGGCCAAGCTCGAACGCTTCCGCACCGAATCTGTGGAGATCCTGCCCGCCCAGTAGGACAAGATCCGCCGAGGCGGCCCTCCCCTCACCGGTCACCGACCGGCAGGTTGGGCCGCCTTCACTGCAGGATCCCGCCGGCGCGACCTCACTGACCGAGGCCGACGACCCCGATCATCACCGGCACCAGTGCCACGATGAGGATGGCTCCGGCGATGTCGAAGGAGAATCCGGTGCGGATCATCCTCGTGATCGGCACGGCTCCGGTGCCGTAGACGATCGCGTTCTGCGGCGTCGAGACCGGGAGCATGAAACCGAATGACGCTGCGAAGGTCGCAGCCATCGCCGGCACGAACGGATCGATGCCCGCCGCCTGGCACAGCGGGATGACGATCGGCACGATCACGGCCGCCGCTGCGGTGTTCGACGTCGTCTCCGAGATGAGGATCGCCAGCACAACAGACACTGCGGTGATGGCGAGCAGACTCGTCACGCCCAGACCGTCAGCGAATCCGGTGCCGATCGTCTCGGCCAGACCGGTGTCGGCCAGCAGGGCTCCGAAGATGATGCCGCAGCCGAAGAGGATGATCGTGCCCCAGTCGATCTTCGCCGCCTGGGTCCAGGTCAGCGTGGGCTCGCGACGCTTCCAGTCGACGGGGAGGATGAAGAGCAGCGAGGCGCCGATGACGGCGACGATCCCTTCGTCGAGGCGGGAGTCGAGGAACTCGTAGATCGCCGAATCGGTGCCTGTGAACAGGGCAGCGAATGCCGGCAGTAGCCACAGCACCACTGTGACTCCGAAAGCGAAGAGGGTGTTCTTCTCCGCACGGGACACGGGACCGAGGTCGGCGAGCTCCTTCTTCACATACTCTTCGACTCCTTCGATCTTCCGGATCTCCGGCTTGTTGAGCAGGAACAGCACGACGGCGAGGATGATGAACATCGCCACGCAGATCGGCAGGGCCACAGCCATCCACTGGCCGAAGGAGATCTTCGTCCCCGTCGCCTCCTCGATGAGTCCGCGTCCGATGAGGTTCGGAGGCGAACCGACGGGAGTGAGCAGCCCGCCGACGCTCGCACCGTAGGCCAGCATGAGCAGCAGTGCCGCACCGACGCGGAGCCGCAGCGGGTCGAAGTCCTTCTTCACGATGCCGCGCTCCTGCATGAGCTCGGCGATCACGGCGAGGATGCCCAACGCCGTGGGCATGAGCATCGCCACAGTCGCCGTGTTCGACACGAAGGCGGAGAGCACACAGGTGATGAGGCCGAAGGCGAGGATCACGCGGTAGACCGACTTCCCGACACCGGGCAGTGCGAGAACGGTCAATGCCAGCCTTTGGGCGATTCCGTGGTGGAGCATCGCTTGGGCGAGGATGAACGCACCGATGAAGGTGAAGATCGTCGAAGAGCCGAAGGGCCCGACCGCATCTGCGGCCGGCACGATCCCGAGGACGACGACTGCGCCGACACCGATGAGACCGCCGATGGGGATCGGCACCGGTTCGGTGATCCAGAGGACGATGACGCCGAGGAGGATCGCCGCCAGCATGTGCTGCTGATAGCTCAGCCCCATCGGGATGAGTGCGAAGACGATCGTCACAAGCGGAGCAAGGATGAAACCCGAAGTCATCCGAGCCCGTTCGAACTTCTCCTCCCGCGGAGAGAGCTTCTGCTCGCTCAGACTTCGGAATGTCTTGCCGCCCAGCAGGGCCTCACGCACATCGGTCATCAGCCCTGACGCACCGTTGCTGCCGTATTTCTGCGAAGTACTCACCGTCATTGGTCCTTTCATCGCCGTCGTTTCAGCCTGACGGACCGGGCTCGAATAGTCCAAGGCTATTTTTCGATGCAATCGATAGTCTTGACCTATGGATATTCGTCAGATCCGCCATTTCCTCGCCGTCGTCGACACCGGCAGCTTCACGAAAGCTGCGGAGTCACTCCTCGTCGCGCAGCCCTCTCTGTCGCAGACGATCAAAGGGCTCGAACGGGAGCTCGGTGTGACACTCTTCCACCGGGTCGGACGTCGCATCACGCTCAGCGAAGCGGGCAGGGAACTCGAGGGACCGGCCAGGCTCGTCATCCGCGACCTCGAGACGGCGGAAGCGCACGTGCGAGGCCTGCGCGGACTGCGGTCGGGTCGGATCCAGATCGCGGCGATGCCCACCCCGAGCATCGAGCCGCTGACGTCTCTGCTGTCGACTTTCACGCGTGAACACCCACAGGTCTCGTTCGATCTCAACGGCACGTTCACCGTCGACGAGACGGTTGAAGCCGTCCGCTACGGTCGCGCCGAGATCGGATTCCTCGGCGGACGCGGCCCTCTGCTGGTCAGCGACCTTCAGGTCGTCCCGTTGGCGGACCAGCCCCTCATGCTCGCCACCGGCCCGTCCATGTCCGCTTCATTCGATGCCGAGGCGTTCACCCCGGAATCCCTCGCCGGCACACGACTCATCGTCTCCCACAGGGGCTCGCTCATGCGCGCGTACGTCGACGAGCTCATCGGGCGCGGCATCGATATCGACATCGTCGCCGAGGTGACTCACCGCAATTCGATCCTCCCCCTCGTCAGGGCCGGCATCGGCCAAGCGGTGCTGCCCGCCTCCTGGCAGAGCTTTGCCGCCGAAGGCCAGGTGCGCCTGGCCCCGATCTCCGGCGCACCGTCTCTGCACGTCTCGGCCATCGCACGTCAAGAAGGTCTGACGCCCGCGGCAGCTCGACTGCTGCAGCTGGCGATCGATCTTCAGCTATAGGCACCACCTATCTGAATCATCACAATCCGATCTTGGACTTATCAACGGATCGAGTGCTCAATGGAGTCAGAGCGATACGCCCGGGCGCCGCAGGCGCCACGAGCTCTCCACTCCCTTCGACCAAGGACGAAAGAATCATGACGGAATCACAGACCTTCTCGATCGCCTCCATCCCCGGTGACGGCATCGGCGGCGAGGTCGTCGCCGCCGGACTGCGCGTGCTCGACACCATCGCCAAACAGTCCGAAGGGACAGTCGAGTTCGAGGTCACCGAGTATCCCTGGAGCTCGGAGTACTACCTGAAGAACGGCCGGTACATCCCCGAAGGCGGACTCGAGGAACTCGAGAAGCACGACGCCATCTACTTCGGTGCGGTCGGTTCGGCCGACGTCCCTGACCACACCAGCCTGTGGGGGCTGCGTCTGGCGATCACACAGCCCTTCGACCAGTGGGCGAACATCCGCCCCGTCACTTTCCTGCCCGGCGTCGAGTCCCCGCTGCGGAAGGCCGACGATACCGAGCTCGACTGGATCGTCGTCAGGGAGAACAGCGAAGGTGAGTACGCAGGGATGGGCGGCCGCAACCTCAGCGGACGCGGCCCCGGCAACGAGGTGGCGCTGCAGACCAGCCTGCACACGGAGAAGGGATGCGAACGGATCATCCGCTTCGCGTTCGATATCGCGCGCACTCGGGACGTGAAGAAGGTGTCCAGCGTGACGAAGTCGAACGCTCAGCAGTACGGAATGGTGCTGTGGGACGAAGTGTTCGTCCGTGTCGCCCAGGACTACCCCGATGTCGAGACCGAGAGCGTCCTCGTCGACGCGATGAGCGCGAAATTCGTCCTGCACCCGGAGCAGCTGTCCGTTGTCGTCGCATCCAATCTGCACGCCGACATCCTCTCGGATCTCGGTTCGGCGTTGGCCGGCAGCCTCGGCCTCGCAGCGAGCGCGAACCTCAACCCCGAGCGACGCTTCCCCTCGATGTTCGAACCTGTGCACGGCTCCGCCCCGGACATCGCCGGACAGGGAATTTCGAACCCGATCGGAGCGATCTCGTCGGCCGCACTCATGCTCGACCAGTTCGGACTGACAGCAGAGGCCGACCGCGTCCGCCGGGCCATCGAGAATGCCACCGGAGCCGGGATCCTGCCACGAGACTTGGGCGGCGAGTCGAATACCGTCGAGATGACCGAGGCGATCGTCGCTCAGCTCGAAGCCATCCACGCCGAGGATCTCACAGCCGTCTGAGCAGCGCCCGGCAGAGACCCGAATCCCACCGAGGCGGCCCTCCCTTCACCGGTCACCGACCCACACAGGGAGGGCCGCCTCAGTCGTGGGTGTGAGTCTCCTCGGCGGCGTCCTTCGCCCGATCGAACTGGAACGTCGAGTGTTCGATCGCGATCTTGTGGTGCTCCGTCAGGCATTCCTGCAGAGCCTTGAGGATGCGCGGAGCATGCCCGTCATAGAAGCATTCATCGGCGAGAACGACATGAGCGGTGAGCACCGGCAGGTTCGAGTCGATGCGGGTGATGTGGAGGTCGTGGACTTCCTGCACGTGTTCGACTGACTCGAGATGCTCGCGGACCTTGTCAAGGTCGAGTTCCTTCGGCGCCTCTTCGAGCAGGATCGATCCGGTCTCGCGCAGGATGGCGAACGCCCTGGGGACGATGAGCGCCGCGATGACCAGAGCAGCCACGGCGTCGGCCCGGTCCCAGCCGAAGAGCCAGATCGCCAGGGCGGCGAAGATCACGGCCACCGAGCCGAGCGCATCGGCGATGACCTCGAGGAATGCGGCCTTGAGATTGAGGGAGTCTTCCTTCGATGAGCTGAGGATGACGATGGAGACGAGGTTGCCGACGAGGCCGATGGCACCGAAGAGCAGCAGGCCCGGGCCGGGCACTTCCGGCGGGACGAAGAATCTCCGGATGCCTTCGATGAGGCTGTAGACGCCGAGCCCCAGCAGCAGGGTCGCCTGGGCGCCGGCCGCGAGTACTTCCGCCCGGCGGAACCCCCAGGTCTTCTGTCCGCCCGTCGGTTTGCTGATCAAGCTCGCCGCGAAGAGCGCGATGCCGATGCCGATGAGATCGACGGCGTTGTGGCCGGTGTCGATGAGCAGCGCAAGACTACCCGTGACCACCGAACCGATGAGCTGAAACACGAAGATCGTCGCGACGATACCGAAGACGATCCGCAGCTGCCGCCGCGAACCTGAACCATGCGCATGATCGTGAGCCATTGATACCTCCTCGATTCAACACATTAACATATGCACATTTGTTTATGCATCTGACCGACCTCCACGAAAGAAGCGGCCGCCGAGGATGTCCTCGACGGCCGATTCCTGCGTGAGCTGGGCGCCCCTCACCTGGGGCGGCGGTCAGCCCTGGGAGCCCTTGCCGTCGTCGTCCTGTTCGTCGCCCGGATCGTTACTGTCGGGGATGCCTGCCGCATCCGCCCCGGACGCGCCTGAACCGCTCTCGTCGAGGCGACGCTTCGCCTCGTCGATATAGGCCTGCACATCGAAGCCGGTGGCCTTCTTCACCTCGTCGCCGATCCGGTCGAGGTCGACGCCGCTGTCATCGAGGAAAGCCTTCGGGTCGAATCCCGTGCCTGTCGATCGCGGACCGGCAGCCGCGTCGTCTGCGACGACCCCGTCGACGATCTCGTCCGAGGCGCGGTCCGCCCCAGATGAACCATCGGGAGCAGTCCCGCCAGAACCACCGGCCCCGCCGTTTCCACCGGGCTCGCCCGAACCATCACCACTCGAGCCGGCTCCGCCGGAGCGCTTCGCCTTGGCCACGAGGTCGGTGAGGTCGACACCAGTCGTTCCGCGCACAACCTCGAGGACCTGCGAGAGGTTGTTCGACACGGAGTTCGCGAGCTTCGACTCGCCATCGGTGGACACGATGGAGAGATCCTTGATGTTCGCATACGGCGCCACGAGCTCCCCGGCGACCGAGGGCAGCACCTCGAGCACCTTCGACAGCACGGCCGCGTCGTTGAACTGCTTGTAGGCCTCGGCCTGTGCACGCAGCGCCTCGGCTTCGGCTTCACCGCGGGCACGAATCGCATCGGCCTCGGCTTCACCTTCGAGGCGGATGGCCTCGGCGTCCTTCGACCGACGGTGGAGTTCGGCGGCGGCCTCGGCCCGGCCCTGCGCCTCGATCTCATAGGCACGGGCATCGGCCGCGGCCTGCTGCCGGTAGCGTTCGGCGTCGGCCGGGCGGCGCACTTCGGCGTCGAGCTGTTCGGCACGCAGCTCCGCGGCTTCCTTCGCCACGATCCGATCCTTTTCGAGCAGCTTCTGCTTCTCGGCCGCCGCGGCCAACGGACCGGCGTTGTCTGCCGTGGCCTGCCGCTGATCGGCCTCTTCCTTCAGCGCGGCCCGGCGCAGGGCCAGCTGCTGCTGCTGTTCGGCGATCGCCTGATCGGTGAGCGCCTGCTGCTTCTGGGTCTCTTCGTTCTGCTGCGCCTGCTCGACGGCCGAGGCACGGCCGGCGTTCGCCTCGGCGATGGCTGCGTTCTTCGCCACCTCGGCGGCCTGCGGACGACCCCAGTCGCGCAGGTAGCTGCCTTCGTCCTCGACGGCCGAGATCTGGAACGTGTCGATGATGAGGCCCTGATTGTTCATCGAGTGCGCGGACTCTTCCTGCACCTGCGCGGCGAAGGAAGCACGGTCCTGGATGATCTGCTCGACGGTGAGCGTGCCGACCACTGCGCGCAGGGTACCCGAGAGGATCTCCTTCGAGTAGTGGTCGATCTGGTCCTGCTGATCGAGGAAACGCTGCGCGGCCTTGCGCACATCGTCCTCGGTGCCGCCGACCTTGACCTGGGCGACGCCGCGCAGACGCAGGGCGATGCCGTTGATGGAGATGCCGTCGATCTCGACGGAGATCTGCCGCGAGGACAGTGAAAGGATGAACGCCTTCTGCACGATCGGGTAGACGACCGAGCGGCCCCCGATGACGATGCGCCCGGTTCCCGACGCGCCCGAGGCGTTCCGGCCGGTGATGATGAGCGCCTCGGACGGTGAAGCGATCTTGTAGGAGCGCAGGATCACGAACAGGGCGATCAGAATGATGAGGACGAGGACGCCGATTCCTCCGGCGCCTAAGAGCAGGTCCATCAGTGGGCCTTTCATCGCGGTGGGGTGTGCCGACCGACCGATCGCCGGCCGATCCCTTCCATCCTATGCGAGCGCTCTGACACGCGACAGGGCAGAATCTCGCCGAGGCGGCCGTCCCGACCGTCACCCGCGCGGTGGAAGTCCGCCCTCACCCCGCCGCGGCAGTGATCAGGTTCACTTGCCCCAATCGCCGGGAGGGCCTGCCAGGAGCAGCCCCGAGAAGACGAGGATGACGAAGACGATGCCCAGCCCGATGGCCAGCCAGGGCGAACGGATGCACCACGAGGTGAGCTTCTCGAACCAGGTCTGCGGGGTGCGGCCGTTGCGGCCCAGACCCCAGTCGCCTTCGAGAGATCCGGTCTTCTCGACGGAACGCTCGAAGGGAATCGTGGCGTAGGGAATGATCGCCGATCCGAGACCCGTGGCGATGCGACGCTTGCTCCACTGCTGCGAGGTGCCGACGCCGATGACGGCGATGACGAAGCAGATGAAGATGAAGCCGTGGATGCCTCCGCCGATCCGCACCCCCACCTCGGTGGTGTGGGTGACGTGTTTGAGGAACATGCCGATGAGCAGCAGAGTCCAGGTGACGGTCTCGGCGATGGCGAAGAAGGTGAAGAAACGTTTGGGAGTCACAGAAGACCATTGTGCCCGGACAAGGTGAACGCCCCCTGAGGAGCGCCGCCAGGTGAGTCGCTCGATCTCAGATCTGGTTCAGGGCAGACTCAGCTGCGTCATCGGCGCCGGATTCGAACCGCGGCCATCGTCATCATCGCGGACGAGAACGGCCCGACGCGGGCCGGCGACCGTCTCCAGTCACCGGCCCACGTCGGGCCGTCCGTGCCGTTCAGGGCACGTTGTCTCGGATGCCGCTCAGCTGCGGCGGCGGCGTGAACCCAGCGTCATCGCCAGACCGAGCACGATGAGCGCTCCGGCCGAGAGGATCAGCGGCAGGGCTTCGTTACCGGTGCGCGGCAGATCTCCTCCGCCGCCACCGTTGCCGCCGCCACCGGCACCCGGCCCGTCACCCTCGGCGACGACCTCGAAGGATCCGGTCAGCGGATTCCCGCCTTCACAGTCGACCGTGACGTCGTAGGTTCCGATGTAGCTGTCAACCATCGACGCATCGAGCCCGCGGACTCCGAATCGAGCGGTGCCGTCGGCGCCGACCTCGGCAGTCTGTTCGAACTTCTCGATCTTCCCGTTGTTCGGGGTCACCGTCATCGTCGCGGTGGAGTCGGCGGTGCAGCCGGTGACCGCGACCTGGACTCCCTTCTCGCTGACGAAGTCCGGCGCCTCGATCGTCTTCGGATCGATGCTCAGAGCCCGCTCATCAGGAGCCTCGGTCGGCGTCTCCGTGGGCGGATCAGTGGGATCCGTGGGCGGAGTCGTCGGATCGGTGGGAGGATCCGTCGGCGCGTCGGTGAGGTCATAGGCCAACGTGTGGACAGCGAAGCCGATGGCGGGAGCGAAGATGTCGATGGATTCCTTGCTCACGTTCTCGATCGTGTCCGTGGACTGGTGGTAGTTCGTGTCATGCTTCTCACCGACGGTGCCGCCGAACATCTCGGCTTCCTCGGCGGTCTTCGTACCGTCGGCGCCGGAGAACAGGCCGCTGGCCGGGATGCCGTTGTCGATAAACGCCTGATAGTCCGAGCGCCCGGAGAAATCGGTGCCGACGTTGGGCTGGTCGATATCGGCGAAGTAGTCGGTGAAGACCTTCTCGAGTTCGGCCGAGCCTTCGGGGACGTTGACGCCGTCGGGAATCGGCACATCTGAGCCATCCGAGTCGAGTGTGCCGACGATGTAGTTGTCGGACCCGATCATGTCGAAGTTCATGTACGACTTGATCTTGCCCAGCTCGGCATCGTCGAGGCTCTCCACGTAGTGTGTCGAACCGACGAGTCCCTCTTCCTCGGCTCCCCACCAACCGAAGCGGATGGCGTTGTCGACATCGGTCGGCTGTTTCGCGAGCGCCTCGGCGGAAGCGAGAAGCGCCGCAGATCCCGAACCGTTGTCGTTGACGCCGGGACCTTCGGCCACGCCGTCGAGGTGGGCGCCGAACATCTGGACGTTGTCGTGGTCGCCGGCCTTGGTCTCGGCGATGACGTTCCATGTCGTCGAGGTCACATACTCGGTCTCGAGCGTGAAATCGGCCGTGAGCACGGCGGCCGCTGCGGCATCGTTGCCGGCCTCAGCTTCGTCGCCCGTCGTTTCGTCTGCGTCGTCGGCTCCATTCGCCTCGCCTCCACCGGCGAGGCCGCTGCCGGCCTCGGTGCCGGCGTTCTCAGTCGCACCCTCGGCCTCCGCTGCGTCCTCGACCTTGGAAAGGAGATCCTGGCCGACCTTGTAGGTCACCGTCACGGTCGGGGTGCCATTCTCAATCCGCTCACCGAGGGTGGCGTTGAGCTCCTCGTCGGGATTGTCGGCGTCATTATTGTAGATGATGAGCGCGGCGGCACCGGCATCGGTGGCGGCCTGCGCCTTCTCACCGAACGAGCACTCTCCGCGGGAGGCGAGGACGAGCGCGCCTTCAGCAGACTCATCGTAATCATCGGCAGAGCAGCCGAGCTGCCCGCCCGCAAGGTCGCTGTTGTCATCATCGACCGGCAGGACCACGGGTATGCCAGTCAGCGGTTCTTCGGTCGCCTCGGTGTAGCTTGCGGTGTTGACATCGACCTTCTCGCCGTCGACGACAACCTCGACCGTGCCGTCCTTCTGCTGTTCGTGCTCGAAGGCCTGACGCTTCACATCGAAGGCACCGGTCGCCTCGAGGGTGGATTCGACGTATTCCACGGCTTCTTCGTAGCCGGGCGTGCCCAGCGCGCGGAATCCTTCATCCGCATGCGAGGTGGAGATGTCGGAGATCTTCTGCAGATGTTCCATCACGGCGTCGCCGTTGACGCCCATATCGGTGTGTTCAGTCGGCCCCGCGGTGCCCGCTGCCAGTGCCGGGCTCACCCCGCCGAGGACCAGTCCGGCCGTGGCGGTGACCGCCAGCCAGCTCTTCGTGCGCAACTTCATGGAGTTCCTTTCGCTCCTTTGTCTGTGTCCAGAGGAATCGCACATGACGGCGCACCGGAAGCGACCGCCAGGGTATGGCTCCTCGGCCATACCGGTGTCGGCCTCTCTACGGCTGCACTTGCGGGGAAGCTCGATTCTGACGCTTCGCCATGATTCGTCGTTGGTAACGAATCACATGCTTCTATAACGAAACGGTGACACAACTCACATTGGTCATTAATCTAACGCACCCCAGCGGGCTTTAATGTTACGAATTGATAACAACCGGTCACTGATTGATTTCGCACGCGCGGACTGTCTGCGGTTCACATGCGGATTCTCTGCGGCGACTGCGGCCGCACCACCGGTCACTCCCGCGACGCCCCGGCCTCACCTGCTGCCTGCCCGCGCATCGCACCGCGCAACCCGGCCCGTCTTCTCAGCCCCCTCACGGCCGCCCGTGCCGGAATCAGACCGCACGACTAGACTTGGACCAGTGACGACCAATGACTCCGCAGGAGGGACTCCGCCCGCCTCCCCCGACCGGCGGACCATTCGCCGCTGGCAGCGCTACCTCGCCAACGAGCGGCTCGAGGAACGGGTGTATCGCAACCTCGCCGAACGCCGCAAGGGCGAAGACCGCGAGATCCTGCTCAGCCTCGCCGCAGCGGAATCCCGGCATCAGGAGCATTGGATCTCCCTCCTCGGCGAACACGCCCAGAAGCGCCGCTCCGCCGATCTCGTCACCCGCTGCCTGGCGTTCCTCGGCCGCATGTTCGGCTCCGTGTTCGTCCTCGCCCTGGCTCAACAATCCGAGACGAGCTCGCCGTACGACGAAGACGAAGCCGCCTCGGCCGAGATGGCCGCCGATGAACGCATCCACGCCGAGGTGGTCCGTGCCCTGGCCGCCCGTTCCCGCGCCCGCCTGTCGGGAAACTTCCGTGCCGCCGTCTTCGGCGCCAACGACGGCTTGGTCTCGAACCTCGCCCTCGTCCTCGGTGTCGGCGCGGCTGGAGTCTCGAACACCGTCATCCTGCTCACCGGCGTGTCCGGACTGCTCGCCGGAGCCCTGTCGATGGGAGCCGGCGAATACATCTCGGTGCGCTCCCAGCGCGAACTCCTCGACGCCTCCACTCCGGATCCCGAGTCCCGGCACGCTCTGGCCGACCTCAACATCGACGCCAACGAGCTCGCTCTCGTCTTCCGCGCCCGCGGAATGAAAGCCCGCGAAGCCGAGGCCCGCGCCAACCGCACGATCGCCGCGGCGAAGAACAAACAGGCACCGAGGCTGCCGAACCTCGACTCCGAAGTCGACCGCGACGAACTGGGCACCGGCCTCGGCGCCGCCCTTTCAAGCTTCTGCTTCTTCTCCTCCGGCGCGCTCATCCCGATCCTGCCCTACATCTTCGGCATGTCCGGACTGCCCGCCGTATTCCTGTCCGCCGGCCTCGTCGGCATCGCACTGCTGTTCACCGGCGGTATCGTCGGCCTGCTCTCCGGCAAATCGCCCGGCCCCCGCGCCCTGCGCCAACTCGGCATCGGCTTCGGCGCCGCTGCCGTGACCTACGCCCTCGGCCTGCTCTTCGGAGGTACCGCATGACCGATCCGCTCATCCTCGTCAACCCCGCCACCGGCACGTTCGAACTCACCGACCTGCGTTCCGCCCAACTGCCCGTCACGGACCTCTCCGCTCATCGCGGGGACGGGATCTTCGAAACCGTACTGGTGAGCGTGGGTGCGCACGGTGCCACCGTGGTGTCACGGGAACGGCACTTCACCCGGTTCCGCGCATCCGCCTCGGCGCTGAATCTGCCCGATCCCGACCAAGGACTGTGGGATCGGGTCATCGATTCCCTCATCGCCGAGGTGGCCGCCGCCGATCCCGAGAATGTCGAGTTCGGGATCCGCTACGCTCTCTCCCGCGGGGAGCAGGATGCGAACGGCGCATTACGGGGCCGCGGGTGGGCCTTTCCCGTGCCCGTGGACGACCACATCCGTACAGCTCGGGAGCAAGGTGTCACCGCCGTCAGCCTCGACCGCGGATTCGACGCCTATATCGGCAGTAAGGCACCGTGGCTGCTCATCGGCGCGAAGACTCTGTCCTATGCGGTCAATCAGGCCGCCGGCCGCTATGCCGCGGCCAACGACGCCGATGAGGCGCTTTTCGTCTCCCATGACGGAATCGTGCTCGAAGGACCGACCGCGAATCTCATCATCCGCCGAGGCGACCACCTGCTCACTCCGAATCCGGAGGCGGGCCTGCTGTCGGGAACGACGCAGCGCCTCATCTTCGATCATGCGGAGGAACTGGGCCTGAGCGCCGAATATGCCGACCTGAGCCTCGACGACGTCAAGGCGGCGGATGGGGCTTGGTACGTCTCGTCGATGCGCACGGCGGTAGCGCTGCGCGAACTCGACGGGAACGCGATCTCAGTCGATCAGACTCTGACTGACAGGTTCCAGGAGATCATCCGCGGACGGTGAGGCCGTGGGAGCCGCCGGCTCCGAGCGGCGGCAGGCGCCTTCGGGGATACGCCGCCCCGGGGTGGCCGGACTCTGGGCGCCTTCGGGGATGCGCTGCCCCGAGCCCTCAGGCTCGGGGCAGAGCGTCGGCGGGTTTCGCCGAGGGGAGAGTGAAGGCGAGAACGAGCCCGAGGATGCAGGCGGCGCAGCTGATCAGCCACACCGGCCAGAAGACGCCGGACATTCCCGGCAGCAGCGCAAGCAGGAATCCGAGGGCGCCACAGACGAACAGTCCGGTGACGACGCGCGTCTTCCACTTCCTCAGCATCGTGTGCCTTTCTCTTCACGTTTCGACCCAGACCTTCCCTTGCCCGATCGAAGCGTGCTCTCACGCTATCTCCCCCGGTCTGCCCGGCACATCCCCCAAAAGTATGAAATGAGCGAACTTTCTCGACCTCGTTCAATCTCGGGTGGCCTCGCGCGCATCGTCCTGCGTTAGTGTTGACTTCGACGGAATACGTTCCCGCGTCTCGTCAGAGTCGTGGGACTCAATGTTCAAAGGAAAGGACACGAGCATGGGAAAGCTCGCTTGGCAGATCATCGGCGTGGGAGCGCCTATCGCAGCTGCATTCGTCGCTCGCAAGACCCTGACCTTCGCGTGGGAGAAGTCGACGAAGCGCCCGGCGCCGTCGAACCCCGTCGATGACGAGATCTCGATGTCCGAGGCCCTGGCCTGGACGATCGTCTCCGGTGTCGGTGTGGCCGTGGCTCAGCTCGTGGTTCAGCGCATCGCCGCGAACACCGTGCGCAACAACTTCGGCGATGAGGCCCTGCCGAAGAAGTTCCGCAAGCAGATCGAAGAGGTCACTGACTGATCTTCCGCTGACCTTCTGCTGCTTCTGCAGCAGCGAAGCGGCCCGCGAAGCTCGTGCTTCGCGGGCCGTCTGCTTCCCTGGCGAAATCTGCCGGTTGAGCCCGGCCCGCCAGCAAACGCGAGTCAGAAATTCATACGCCCTGATCAAGATCACTGCGTATGAACTTTGAGGCCGCTCATCCACACCTAGGTCCGACGCGGTCGAGGATCTCGGCGAGGATCGATGCCTCAACCTGCCCCGGCGCCGAAGCCTGACCGATCTGCGCGAATGTGGCGCAGCTGCCGAAGTCGGCGCCCATGATCCGGCTCGTCCGGCCCAACGATCCCATAGAGATTCCGAGCACGGGAACCGGCAGCGAGGCATCCGCCGCGGCAGTCGCCTCCAGGAGACGCAGAACATCGGCCGGCGCCTGCGGCATCATCGCCACCTTGGCCACATCAGCACCGGCCTCACCCATCGCAGCGAACGTCTTCAGCAGGCGCTCGGGTGAGTCCGTGGACTCGAAATTGTGGTGCGAAGCGACGACGGGCACGCCGGCCTCCCGCGCCGAGGCGATGAGGGAGCCCGATTCGGCCCGGTCGATCTCGACGTCGACGGCGACGGGAACGCCCCTTGATGCGCTGCCGGGAACGCCCGAGGCGGCGGTGCCGGTGGGACCGGTGCCGGCAGCAGTTCCGGCGTCCGCCTCGACGTCGGCGACCCCGGCGATGAGTTCCCGCACCACCTCGGCGTAGTCGTCCTCGGTGATCTCCACCTGCCCGCCCTCGAATCCGGTGCGGACGGTCAGCAGGATCGGCAACCCCGCTGTGAGTGCACTCGGAAGCAGACGAAGGGCCGCCTCGGCGAGGCTGTGCACACTCGTGCGCACCCCACCCTGCGCAGGACCGGAGGCGACGAGGAGCAGCGGATCGATGCGCCATTCGACGGCGTCGACGATTCCGGTCGCGGCGGCCGCGGCGCATTCGGCAGTGAGCTCATCTGCATCGATTGCCTGTGTCGGCACGATGACGGCAGGTCGCCCAGGATTGCGCACCGCGGGCGATCCTGCGGCAGGATTGAGGAACGGCAAGGATTTCATTTCTCAAGCGTAGGCGGTGACCAGGCGCGCGCGGGCAGGAGGACACGGGTGGAGACGATGCAGGTGGACAGGATCAGCGCACGCGATGGCTTCCCCCTCGAGGTCCAGGTCAGCGGGCCGGAGGACGCTCCTGCACTGCTCCTCCTGCAGGGCCAGTCGAATTCGCACGAGTGGTGGGACGATCTGCGCGGGGACTTCGAACCGGACTTCCGCACGATCACGTTCGACTATCGCGGAACGGGCGGCAGCCGGGGTGAGCTAGGGGAACTGTCGACAGCGAGCTTCGCCGAAGATGCCGTGGACGTGCTCGACCACCTCGGCGCGGATCGGGCCGCGATCTACGGCACGTCCATGGGCGGGCGGATCTCGCAGATGCTGGCACTCAACTATCCGGAGCGGGTGAGCGCTCTGGTCCTCGGGTGCACCTCGCCCGGCGGGCCGCATGCCGTCAAGCGTCCGCGTGAGGTCGGCCAAGCTCTGGCGAGGCTGCGTGGTGACGAGCACACGCAGTACCTCTTCGACCTCTTCTACACCCCCGAATGGACGGTATCGGCGGAGTACAGCAAGATGCTCGGCGACGACACGATGACGGCGGCCGAGTCATCCGCCCATCTGCGCGTGAGCGCCAATCACAATGCCTGGGACCGGCTGCCCGAGATCTCCGCCCCGACGCTGATCATGCACGGCGATGCCGATCGGATGAACCCGGTCGGGAACGCCCGCATCCTCCACGAGCGCATCCCCGGATCTCAGCTGCTGATTCTGCCGGAAGGCCGACACGGATTCTTCGAAGAATTCGCCGAGGTGGTCACTCCGGCCGTGGTCCGATTCCTCACGGAATCGCTGCAGAATTCCTGAAGGCAGGAATTCCGGAGGCAAGGCCGCCTACTGCATCAAAATCCCATATCCGTTATCAAATCCATTAACGGCATACCTACATGCTCCAATCGATGATTATAACAATCAAGTAACGCACGAACATCTGTTTGCCCAGGTCAGAGCGCTAGTCAAGGGCGACGCGCCGCATAATCCCAACAAGATCTCTACCGAAAACCCTGAACAAAACTACAATGGTGGATCAGATATCCGTGTGCGGTGAGGCGCGTGCGCAATTGAGCTATTCGGATCTGATCTGCGAGCACCGAACCGTGCAAACGGGGGTGAAGCCTCTCGTTCTTGCGGACTGCCAAGAATGCAAGGAGGAAGCACGTGAGCGTTGTCAAAGCGTCACACGTCTACAAAGTTTTCGGAAAGCGCGAAAACGAAGTCGTCAAACGACTTGAAGAGGGCGCCGACCGAGATGATCTGACAAAACTCGGAACCGCCGCCGTCATCGATGCGAGCTTCGAAGTCGAGGCCGGCGAGATCTTCGTCGTCATGGGCCTGTCAGGCTCGGGCAAGTCGACCCTGATCCGCACTCTCAACGGACTCTGGGCACCCACCGCCGGATCCGTCGAGGTGCTGGGCACCGACATCGCGAAGATCGATCCGGCCGCACTGCGCAAGGTCCGCAGCGAACACATCTCGATGGTGTTCCAGCACTTCGCACTGCTCCCGCACCGCACCGTCCGCGACAACGCCGCCTATGCGCTCGAGATCCGCGGAGTCGCGAAGGCGGAGCGGGACAAGGCCGCCGACCGTTGGCTCAAGGCCGTCGGCCTCGAAGGCTGGGGCGACAAGTTCCCCGAGCAGCTCTCCGGCGGTATGCAGCAGCGCGTCGGCCTGGCCCGCGCGCTGGCGGCAGAGACCGACATCCTCCTCATGGACGAAGCCTTCTCCGCCCTCGACCCGCTGATCCGGCGCGAGATGCAGGAACAGCTCGTCGAACTGCAGCGGGAGCTGAAGAAGACCATCATCTTCATCACCCACGACCTCAATGAGGCGATGTTCCTCGGTGACCGGATCGCGGTGATGCGCAACGGACGCATCGTCCAGGTCGGCACCCCGGAGGACATCCTCACCGACCCGGCCAACGACTACGTGGCACAGTTCGTCCACGACGTCGACCGGGCCCGCGTGCTGACTGCCAACAACGTCATGGAGAAGGCTCGGCAGACCGTGAGCAATCAGAACGGTCCCCGAGTTGCACTGCGCACCATGCGCGACAACGGCGCCTCAGGCGTGTACGTCACGGACAGGGACAGGAAGTTCCTCGGCCTCGTCAGCGACCGCGACTGCATCGAACACATCCGGACAGGTGCCACGACTCTCGACGAGATCATCAAACCGGTCGCCCACCCCGCATCTCCGGACGACCTGCTCATCGATCTCTTCCTCCCGACCGCGGAGATGCCTCTGCCGGTGCCCGTCACCGACGCGGACGGCGAGCTCGTCGGCGTCGTCCCCCGAGCCACCCTGCTCGCCGCGCTCGGCACGCAGAACGGCAACGACGAGGCCTCGACGGAAGCCGCTGTCGAAGACTGGCCCGAACCGGTCGACACCGGAATCATCGACCAGGTTCTCGCCGAAGGTGATGATGCCGTCGCACCGCAGGCCACCGGTGAAAGGAGTGAGCGCTGATGGAGAACATCCGTATTCCGATCGGAGCCTGGGTCGACACCGTATTCGACTGGCTCAAAGACAACATCGCGTGGTTCTTCGACGCCGTCACCTGGCTGTTCAACTTCCTCATCGAAGTCCTCACCGACGTGCTCGTCGACCTCCATCCGCTCGTCATCATCATTCTGCTGGCGCTCATCGGTTGGATCTTCCGCTCGTGGCAGATGGCCGTGGGCACACTCATCACCCTGTTCTTCATCATGACGATGGATCAGTGGGTGGCCGCGATGCAGACCCTGGCGCTGATCATCATCGCCGCTGTCATCGCCATCATCATCGCCATCCCGGTCGGAATCCTGGCCGCACGCAGCAACAGAGCCTCGGCGGTCATCAAACCGATCCTCGACTTCATGCAGACGATGCCGGCCTTCGTCTACCTCATCCCGGCGGTCACCTTCTTCGGCATCGGCGTCGTTCCCGGCCTCGTGGCCACGGTGATCTTCGCTCTGCCCCCGGGTGTGCGGTTCACCGAGCTCGGCATCCGCGGGGTCGATTCGGAGACGGTCGAAGCCGGACAGTCCTTCGGTGCGACTCCCGGCCAGATCCTCCGCGGAGTCCAGCTGCCCTTGGCCACGCCGACGATCATGGCCGGCATCAACCAGGTCATCATGCTCGCACTGGCGATGGCCGTCATCGCAGGCATGGTCGGCGCCGACGGACTCGGAAAGAACGTCGTCGAAGCGATCGCCACCCAGAACCTGCCGCTCGGTGTCGAAGCCGGACTCGGCGTGGTGATCATCGCGGTCTACCTCGATCGCGTCACCGCAGCCCTGGGCAATGCGAAGGACTACCCGCACTCGCTCGTGGCGGGAATGCGTCGTCGCAGCGCGAAGAACAAAGCGGCCGCGGCAGCGGCCTGAGTCAATCGACCACACAGTCTTAAATAGTCGATCACTAGAGAAAAGGAACACACAATGAAGAGAAGATTCCTCACCCCGATCGTCGCTGCAGTCGCAGCCCTCGGCCTTGCCCTGACCGGTTGCTCGCAGGAAGCGGCGAAGGACGACGGCGGAAGCGGCGGCGACAAGGGTGACATCACACTCGGCTATGTCACCGGCTGGACCGACGGCCAGAGCATTTCGCTCCTGCTCGAAGACCAGCTGGGCAAGATGGGCTACAACGTCAAGACCGAGACCTTCAACGACGCAGCCGTCCTGTACGCCGGTGTCGCCAACGGCGATATCGACATGTATCCGTCTTCGTGGCCCGAGGTCACACATAAGCAGTACGTGGACAAGTACGGTGACGAGCTCGAAGATCTCGGCGCCTACTACGACAATGCCGTCCTCACGATCGCCGTCCCGAAGTACATGAAGGACATCAACTCGATCGAGGACCTCAAGGGCAAGGGCAAGGACTTCGGCGGAGAGATCATCGGAATCGAGCCCGGTGCCGGTCTGACCAAGGCCACTAAGGCGATGATTCCGGAATACGGTCTCGACGGCGAATACGAACTCGTCACCTCCTCGACCGCTGCCATGCTCACCGAGCTCGGCAATGCGACCGATGCGAAGAAGGACATAGTCGTCACCCTGTGGCGTCCGTTCTGGGCCAATAACGAGTACCCGGTCAAGGACCTCGAGGACCCGAAGGGTGCGATGGGAGACCCCGAGAAACTCCACTTCACCGCGACCAAGGGCTTCGGCGAAGAGTTCTCCGACGCTGCTGACTACGTCGGGAAGATCAAGATGGATGACAAGCAGTACGGAGACCTCGAGGACCTGGTCGTCAACAAGTACAAGGATGATGGCAAAAAGGCCATCGCCGAGTGGCTGAAGGCCAACCCCGACGCCTACGAAGGTGAGCTGCCGGACGAGAAGTGATCCTGACGCCGCGGCAGCAGCCGCACTGAGGACGACATCGTCGGCTCAGCTGCGGGCTTCCCCATTGACCGACGTGCGGTCATGAATATGCTGTGCCCTCTCGACTCGGACGAGTCGGGAGGGCACAGCCGTATGAGTAGACTCGGCTGAGAATCGCCGTTGACACCGTTTTCGGTGTGCCGGCCCGGACGGAGGACATCCCATGACGACCGATTCGGCAACCGTCGACACTTTCGTCGGCCCCCTCACTGTGACAAGCGACGGCCGGTCCGTCGTCCGACTCGAATGGCACATTTCCGCCGAGGCGACCGACGCCGCCGATCCGATCCCCACCGAGGCGGCCGCCGCCTCGGACCCGACCCTCGTCGAGGCGGTCGCCCAGTTGCGAGCGTACTTCGACGGCCGCCTCGGCGATTTCGACCTGCCCGTGGACTTCGGTCAGATCTCGGACGTCGCGAGGACCGTTTTGACGACCTTGGCCGAAGAGGTCCCGGCAGGGACCACGGTCACCTACGGACAGCTCGCCGAAGCCAGCGGAACCGGGATTCCGGCGCGTGCCGTCGGCGGGATCATGGGACTCAATCCAATCCCGATCATCGCCCCCTGCCATCGTGTTGTCGCCGGTGACGGGCTCGGCGGGTATTCGGGCGGGCTGCCCGGGCACGAGCTCGAGACCAAGCGACGCCTCCTCGAGTTCGAAGACGCCCTGCCGCAGCCCCTGTTCTGACGCTGACGCCGCCGAAGCGTTCTTGGCCCGCGTCTGGCTCGCTTCGGTACCGCGTCGGGCTCGCTTCGGTCCCGCACCGGGCTCGTTTTGGTCCCGTTCCGTGCCGGTAGTCTGCCGCATTCAGCTGTCCGCCGGGCGGAGCTCTCCGGACACCGGTCGGGGGTCACGGCAGATCTGGAGGACGCCACTGGAAGTTACGCGAATAATGTGATTACATTGCCGTACCAACTTTTGTGATCACAAATGATCCTGCATTCACATGTTCCTGCTCGGACGATCGGAATTGCCAGAGTCGGCGGTTTCACCGCGCTCGAGCAGCCACCACGAAGAGGAAACTGATGAAGTCACGCACACTCACCTCCGTTGTCGCCGCCTGCGCGACGCTGGGCCTCGCCCTGACCGGGTGCTCGCAGGAGGCCGGTAAGGACTCCGGCTCCGACGGCGACAAGGGCACAATCAAGATCGGCTACATCTCTTCGTGGTCCGACAGCCGCAGCACCGCGTTCCTGCTCGAGGACCAGCTCGAGAAGCTGGGATACGAGCCCGAGCTGGAGACGATCTCCGAGGCCGCGATCCTCTATGCGGGAGTGGCGAACGGCGACATCGACATCTACCCCTCCGCCTGGCCGGAGAAGACCCACAAGCAGTACATGGATGAGTACGGCGACAAGATCGAGGACATCAGCACCTATTACGACAAGGCGCAGAACACGATCGTCGTGCCCGACTATGTCGACATCGATTCGATGGATGAACTCAAAGACAATGCCGACGAGTTCGACGGCAAGATCGTCGGCATCGAGCCCGGGGCCGGTCTCACCAAGGTGACGAAGGATTCGATGATGCCTGCCTACGACCTCGAGAAGGACTTCGAACTCGTCACCTCCTCGACCCCGGCCATGCTCACCGAGCTGGGCAATGCCATCGAGGCGCAGGACGGCATCGTCGTCACCCTGTGGCGTCCGTTCTGGGCGAACAACGCCTACGACGTCAAGGAGCTCAAGGATCCGAAGAACGCCATGGGCGATCCGGAGAAGATGCACTTCCTCGGCACCGAGGGCTTCAGCGACGAGTTCCCTGAGGCGTCGGAGCTCATCAAGGGGATCAAGCTCGACGACAAGACGTACGGAGAGCTCGAGGACCTCATCGTCAACGAATACAAAGAGGGCCAGGAAGGTGACGCCGTCGACCAGTGGATCAAGGACAATCCGAAGGCCTTCGACTCCGAGATCACCGACTGAGCCGCTGCGCGAACATACGGTGCGGCCGCCGCCCCCGCTTCTGCGGGTCCGGCGGCCGCGCCGCTTTCTCAGCCGTCGAACAATTCCTGCCCGACGTACCCGTCCTCGGTCGCTCCGGGCGGGATCGCCCACACGGTCGACCCGATCGGGGTCGTCCATTCGTTGAGCAGGTCCACCTCGGCGAGGCGGCGCTGGATCGGCAGGAACTGCCGTTCGATATCGGCCTGGAAAGACGCGAACAACAGTCCCGAATCCCCACCCGCACCGGTCTCGTAGTTGAACGTGCGCCGGTGGATCTGCACCTCCGGGCCCAGTCCGTCGCGGGCCCGGGCGATATGCGCGACCTGTGAGATCTTCGTCAGTCCGCGCTGATCGACGGCGGTGAAGTCCGGGACGTCGAACTCGTCCTCACCCGACAGCGGTGCCCCGGTGCCCATGGTCCGCCCGACCGCGAACTCCCGTGCCGGTCGGTCGGCCTGATCCCAGGTGTCGAGGTTCATCGCGATATCGCGCAGAACCAGCGTCGTTCCCCCGCGCATCCACACCGGCAGATGCGCACCGAGGTCGGCCGGCGGCTCCCCGCGGGCGGAGAACACCGGGTTCGCGGTCTCGGTGGCCTGCCCCCAGATGATCCGCGCGAAGTCCTCGGATCCGGGTCCCGGATTCGCCGTGCCGTCGAGCTGACCGAAGAGGTTCCGCTGAGTCTTCCCCTCCCCCGCGCTGCCGTAGGCACGTCGGAATCCGTCCCGCTGCCAGGCCACCTCGGCGAACGATCGCGAATCCTTGAACAGCATGCGCCTGGCATGTGCCAAGGTCAGCGGGTCGTCGCCGCAGATCTGCAGGAGCAGGTCGCCCTTGCAGCGGCCCCGATCGAGGCGATCGATCGAGAAGGCCTCCAAGGGCTTCAGCCAATCCGGGACGTGCTCCCTTCCAGCCAGCGCCACCAGCTCGGATCCGAACCCGAAGGTCACCGTCAGTCGGGCAGGGTCGACGGCGAGCTCGGATTCGGAGTCGGCCAACGGGGCCTGCCCCTGCGTCAGCGCGGCTGCATCCGCGGTGAGCAGCCGCAGCCAGCGCACCGCTTCGGCGGCCTTGATCCCGGGCCCCAGCGTGAACGCGATGAAGTGCGCGAAGGCCTGCGGCGGGGTCTCGACCCCGGATTGATGAGCGCCGTAGAACGGCTCGGTCTGCGGCCCGTTCGCGCCATCCAGATCTCGCCGAGGCGGCCCACCGTCACCGGCGCTCGTGCCCTGTGATCTGGGACCGCGGCCGAGCGCAAATCCGGCCGTGGCACCGACGACACCTGCACCGCCGGCCGCGGCCGCCGAGGTCAGGAGACCTCGGCGGCTGAAGCCGGTGCGACCGGGCTCAGTGGTCACTGTGGTCTCCGTGATCGGAGTCCTCGTGCTCTTCGCTGTCGGCGCCGATGTGTTTGCCCTCGTCGCCGTGCTCACCATGGTCGCCGTGGTCGTCGCTGGAACCTTCGGCCTCACCGGGCGCGTAGTCTTCCTGGGCTCCGGAGTACTCCTTGGCCACGGCCGTGACCTCGACGGTCTCGTCATCGGCGGTGACGAGATCGAGCTTGATCTGCTCGCCCGGCTTGATCGCCTTCTTCAGTCCCATGATCATGATGTGATCGCCTCCGGGCTCGAGGCGGAGGCTCTCCCCGGCCGGGATGGTGAAGCCGCCCTTCTTCTCCTGCATGGACATTCCGCCCGAGCTGTCGCCTACGGTTTCGTGGAGTTCCACCATCTCCGCGTCCGCGTATTTCGCCTCGACGAGGTTGATGTCGGCGTCGGTGTTGTTCTTCAGCTCCCCGAAGACCGCGGTCATTCCGTCGTCGGCGGCCTTGACCCATGCGCCGTCGAAGCTGAGCGCTTCGGCGTCGACCGCGCTTTCCGAGGATTCCGCCGAGGTGGAGCTGCCGCCGTCGGTCTGTGTCGAACCGGCGGCCTTGCTGTCGTCTTGGCCGCAGCCTGCCAGGCCGATGGCGACGGCGATGGGCAGGGCAAGGGCCAGGGTGATGTTCTTTCGCATGATGTCTGCACTTTCGTCATTCAGGTGCTGTCGAGCACATGTCGGCGCGCGCCGCGGTCACCTGTTGGCACAGGCAGTCCCGCGTGTCCCCCACCGTCAGACGACGAGGATCTTCGGTCGCAGAGTCTCTGCTGCCCGAAGCTGCGGGCGCTGAGCCGCATCGCGTTCATCCGCCTGTATGCAGGGAACGCGGCTGACCGGCAGCGCTTTCGTGAGCCTTTGCGTAGGTCACAGTTGCCTGCGCGCAGCTCGTGCGAGTGCAAGTGCGCAGGGCATGTGCTGGCCAGGGTGCGGGTACGTGTCTTCTGCGCGCAGTGGTGTGCGCGGACGTGTTCGACTGTCACCGAGGGGCGGCCCGCCGCTGTCTGGGCGGTCGCCCGAAGATGGATGGTCACCCGGGAAACCAGGTGTGGGTCGGCGCTGCAAACGCCGATTGGGATGTCAGCCGAACGCGGGAGGGCCGCGGCGGTAGTTCGGGCCGACCACCGCTGAGGTGACCGGCTGCGGCACCCGGAGCGAAGCGCAGAGCTTGCGGAACGGTTCGTCGGCCAGGATTCCGGCCGCCTCGGCGAGGGCTCGCAGCGCGCCGATCACCGGGCCCAGGGCCAGCTGCAGAATGCTGAGGACGATGTCCTCACCGCGTTTGAGGATCACGGCGGTGACGAGGACGGCGACGACGTGGGCGATGATCATCCCCGCCGAGGTTGCCCCGTGGCTCGCATGTCCGAGCGCGGTTGCGGCAGGACCGAGATCAAGGGAGCCGGAGGCTGGGACGATGTGTCCGGCGTGGGCGTGGAGGGCCGCCTCGGCGGAAGTGGATCCGGCACCTGCAGCTCCGGCCTGCCCGCTTCCGGATTGAGCGGTTCCCGCGTGGGCCCCCGCATGGGCGAAGGTGTGTGCAGACCAGCTCATCGTCAGGTGCATGAGCACCTGTCCGAGGCCGAGCAGGCCCGCCAGAGTCAGGTAGCCCAGGCGCCTGCCGGCGACGATCATCGCCGCCCAGAGGACGAGAACGAAGACGACCACAGTGCCCGGAATCGAGACGCCGCCACCAGCACCGAGGTGCATGAGCAGGGCGAGGAGAGTCGTGAAGAGGGCAGCGAAGAGCGCACGTACGGATTTCGTCCATCCGGTCATGGGCCCTCCTCTCAGCTCGCTCCCACATTCTACTCAATGTAGAACAATTTCGGGAAGGCGACTGAGCCTACATCCGCAGCCAGGTATCGGCGGTCTTCTTGACCATGGCACCGGCATCAGCGGCAGCATCCCCCCAGGCGACGAGGTTGCCATCGGGGTCAGTGGTGGAGTCGGAAAGGACGACGACGTCGAAGTTGCACACAAGACCCGCCATCGCCGAGGCGTAGACGGCTCCGGGGGTGCCCGCCGAGGACGCGTCGGCGCCGGCGTCGGCATCGCCCTCTGCCTGGGCGGCGGGGTCAGTGGTGACTTCGCCAGCTCCAGTGCCTGGCTCGCCCGCGGTGGCGTCGGCGCCGGCGATGATGATCCGGTCGACGGAGAGGTCATGCAGACCTGCGGCCAGATCATCGACGCCCTCGAACACATCCGGACTCTCGGATCGGAGCACGAGATCCTCCTCATCGGGGACGAAGATGCTCAGCTCCTCATCGGGAGTGTCGGCGAGGTCGGCCTTCGTCGACGCGAAGATGAGCACACCGCCCACAGCGCGGGTGCGGGTGACGATATCGCCGAGGGTCTCCATGGCGTCATCGCTGGGGTAGCTGGCGTCGTCGGTGTCAATGAGGAGCAGGGCATCCATACTCCAATCGTGCCACGACCGACTGACACATTCGAAGCCGGTTCACCTCGGCCACAGCCGACACCACCCCTGACCTGCATGGACACAAAGAATCTTGTGAGCATCCTCGAACTGTGACGAACACTGAATTTATGTTCGAAACGTTTTTCGATCATCTATGGCGTTCCACGCATTATGAGCGTACACTGGATTCCAACAACAACGATGTTGGTGAACGGAATTCATCCCCATGACCCTCACTCCCGAACGCAGCTCCGATCATTCCGATCGGAACGCCGACAACTCCTCGCAGACCAGCGGACACCCGCTGCTGGCCGACGAGGAGTGGGCAGATCTCAGCCGCTTTGCGCCCGAGGTCACCTCTTCGATCACTCAGCTGATGAGCCTCAAAGATGAGCTGCGCTCGTTCGATCGCCCCATGGGAGCGGATCAGGCCATCATGCTCGCCGATGGGGTCGAGGCGATCACACGCATCAACGATGCATTGTCGACGCTCGCGCTCTCCGTCTGCGAACGTGTCGGAACACCCAGCGATTTCGGCGCCAAGTCGACGAAGTCGCTCATCGAGAACCGATTCAACCTCACCGGCGCCGAGGCGAATCGCCGCACCGATATGGCCAAGAACCTCGGCGGACGCGTCGACATGGCCGGACAGGCTCTGCCGCCTCTCTACCCTGTCGTCGCAGATGCGCTCCATGCCGGCACGATCTCCGCCGCCCAGGCGTCTGTCATCGAAGACTGCATGCGCAAACTGCCCACGTGGGTCAGTCAGACGGTCCGCACCGACGTCGAGACGCGCTTGGTCGACAACGCGCCCAAGGTCCGCCTCAAGGATCTGCGCGAGATCTTCGGCAAGCTCATGGGCTATATCGACCCGGACGGCGCAGAGCCGAACGACTCGGCCGACCGCTCGGCGTACAACATGTCCATGCGTGCCAGGACCAACGGCGACTGGGAGCTGCGTGGACTGCTCGACCCCGTCACCGGCGGAACTCTCAACGGGCTGCTGACCTCACGAATCCAGTCTGCGGGAGAAGACGACAAGGCCGGTGCCGACAATACCGATGCCGACTCGGCGACCGGCGCCTCTGAGATCGCGGCCGCGGGCAATCCCGCCACCGTCACCGGTGCTTCTGAGGAAACGAGCTCGCCGCTGCCAGACAAAGAGCTGCTTGAGATCGTCGACGCGGTGCTCTCCGGTGACCGATATGACGCGAAGCGAGTTCCGGCACCCGATCTCAACGCAGCTCGCACGAGCGGAAATTCGGCAGCTGTCCCCGGGGTCGGCGTTCGTGAGGACGGCGGTTTCGTGGACGTCAGCGCCGAACAGCCCTCGGCGCGCGAATGGATCTACGAACGATTCGCCGGCCTCGTCACGACGATCGACAAGCAGCGGACGGCTGCAGGAGCGCCTTATGCTCTCGTCATCAACGCCACCGCCGAAGATCTGGCCAAAGGAACAGGACACGGAACCACGGGCGCCGACAATCCCATTCCCATCAAGGAACTGATGAGAAACGGCCTCAACGGCTCGCTGTTCTTCCACCTCATGAGCGACAGGGCCAAGACGATGCAGGTGGCCACAGAACAGCGCTTCGCCAATCGCAAACAGTTGGCAGTGATCACCGCCCGTGACCGAGGTTGCACGTTCCCCGGCTGTGACGCCCCTCCCGGTTGGTGCGATGCCAACCATGTGTTTCCATGGTCGCTCGGCGGAAAGACGGAGATCAACAATCTCGCGCTGCTCTGCAGCTATCACCACCACCTGCTCGACCGCACCGCCTGGGACACGGTGATGCTCTTCGACGGGCGACCGGCCTACATTCCGCCTGCCGCAAAGGACCCGGCTCGTAAGCCGATCCTCCACGCCCGCTTCATCGCGGACGACATCGTCGACTCCCTGTTCGACAAATAGCCGCCCCTCCTTTCAGGGGACAGCTGTGCCCACTTTCCAGCTTCGGCCGGGTTCAGCCCACTTTCCAGGTTCAACTCGGTTCAGCCCGGTTCAACTCGATTCAACTCGGTGCAGTCCGGTTCGGCCCGGTTCGGCCCGGTTCGGCCCGATTCGGCCCGGTTCAGTCGGGTTCAGTCCCCCAATGAAGAGGCTCGGATGCTCATGTCCTCATCGAGGAGCAGGAGATCCGCCGGCATTCCGGGAGCCAACAGGCTGCCGGCACCAGCGGCACCGCCCGCCGCCTGCAGAGAATCACCCGGCTCCGGCACTCCGCCCACCGCACGCAATGGAACGAATCCTGCGGACTGCACAGCGTCGAACGGGCTGAGTCCCACCTCGGCGACGGCCCGCTTCACAGCCTCGTCCATCGTCAACGTGGACCCCGCGATGGCGCCCTGAGCGCCGTCCGAGGTGACCAGACGAGCCACCGAATCCTTGACCTCGACCGGGAGCGAACCAAGGTGATAGCTCCCATCGTGCAGGCCGGTCGCCGCCATGGCGTCAGTGATGAGAGCGATGCGCCCGGGCACGAGTTCGTGGAGCATACGCGCGACCGGGGCAACCACGTGGACGCCGTCATTGATGAGTTCGACGGTGACATGCTCGGCCTCGGCCGCGGCGAGGACCGGCCCCGGAGCACGGTGATGGATTCCGGGCATCGCATTGAACGCGTGGGTGAGGATGCTCGCCCCCGCCTCGAAGGCCTGCGCGGCCAGCGCATAATCGGCAGCCGTGTGACCGACGGCCACACGCACCCCTGCCGCAGAGAACCGACCGATCGCATCGAGAGCACCGGGAAGTTCGGGCGCGATGGTGATCTGGCTCAGAGTTCCATCGGCCGCCTCGAGGATTGCTTCGACCGCCTCCGGAGTCGGCGATGTGAGCACTTCGGGCGCATGCGCACCTTTGAAATCCGGGGACAGGAACGGGCCTTCGGCGTGCAGGCCCATGACCATGGCCCGCTCACGGACGAGTCCGGCGCCCGCGCGCAAGGACTCACACAGCCCCTCGATCGTGTCGGAGACGTAGGACAGAGCGAGCCTGCCGGTGCCGTGGGCCCGATGCACGTCGAGGATCGCATCGATCCCCTCGCTCCTGTCCTCGGCGCTCGCACCGCCCGCACCGTGACAGTGGATATCGACGAACGCGGGAGCCACGTATCCGCCGGCGGCGTCGATGACCTCGCCTCTCGCCGAGGCGGCCCTGTCCTTCCAGCCGTCCCCGCGGCCCAGTGCCGTGACCGTTCCCTCGGCGACCGCGATCCACGTGTCCGCGGTCCCCTCGGTGAACGTCACCCGATCGCCGTCGAGGATGCACGCATTGTGGATGACCGCCTCGGCGGGGATCTGTTCGGTCTGTGTCATCAGGGTCCTTCCATCGCTCTGCGAACGCCTCATTCAGGGTACGGAATCAGTTGGTGAATTTACCCCGCAGTAGGGTCTTGGCGAGTAGGGTCTCGTCGGGCAAGGTGTCGACGGGTGTTGTGCCGACAGATCGGCTGTCGGCTCGCCCCAAGGTGCGAACAAACCGCTTGCCGCCTCGCGCCAGGGTGCGAACGAACCGCTTGCCGCCTCGCGCCAGGGTGCGAACGAACCGCTTGCCGCCTCGCCCCGGGGGCGCCGACAAAACGGTAGCCGCCCCGGCGCGGGGCGCGGACGAACCGGTTGCCGCGCCCACCTCAGGAAACCGACGAACCGACTGCCGGCTCACCCCAGTGTGCGAACTCGGTTCGCGTCGATGCCGAGCACATGAGTATCGAGGAACGCGAGCACGGTGCGGTACCAGACCTCGGCGTTCCCGCGGCCGAGGATCCAATGCCCCTCGTCGGGGAAGTAGAGGAACCGATGCTGAGTGTCGCCATCGGCGTCGAGGGGAGTCTTCGCCCGAGTGAGAAGATCCAGCCACAGCTCCTGACCCTGACCGATCGGTACCCGGTAGTCCTTGTCGCCATGGATGACGAGCATCGGCACCTCGATGTCATCGGCGAACAGGTGCGGCGAATACTGAGTCGACTGCTCCCGCATCGCCTGATCCCACGACGAATTGTCCGTCGTCCGCCCCATCGACGTGGTGTTCCACAGAGAGGCGTGGGTGACGATGCACTTGAACGCGCTGCCGGTATGCCCGGCCACCCAATTGGCCATGTATCCGCCGTAGGACCCGCCGGCCAGGGCGACACGTTCGAAATCGATGTCCGGCCTCTCCCCTGCGGCTTCGGTCAGCGCCATGATGTCGGTGAAGGGAGTGCCGCCCAGCTGCTGCTGACCGCGGTCGATCATCGCCTGCCCGTAGCCGGTGGAGATCGCCGGGTCCGGCAGCAGCACCGCATAGCCGGCAGCCGCGAAGGGACCTGGGTTCCACCGGTAGGTCCACGCATTCCACGACCCCCATGGTCCGCCGTGGGCGAAGACGACGAGCGGATGCGGCCCCTCCCCTTCCGGAAGCACCAGCCACGCACGGATCGGCGTGCCGTCCTCGGCACGGATCTCGACCTCGGTGAGGGTGCCTTCCTCGTCGAGCACCGTCGCGGGGTTCGCGAGCTCGCTGATGACCCCGGTGCGGAGGTCGACGGAGATCGGCAGCGGCGCGACATCGATCGCCGAGGCGGTCGCCACGACCGTGTCCTCGCGCAGGGCCAGCCCCGAGAACGAATACTTCTGATCGGCGCCCCCGACGAGCCGCCGAGGCTGAGCATCATTGATGTCACCGATGAAGATGCTGCCGCGACCGTGATCATCCGCGGTGGCCACGATGGTCGAATCGTCTGCCCAGATCGGGGAGAACCAGAAATCACCATCCGGCCACACAGGATTCAGTTCCGCGGTCTCGAGATCGAGGACCATGAGTTCGGCCGCGAGGTTGGTCTGCGGAGTCCAGTTCTGTACGCGAGTGACCAGTGCTTTCGTCCCGTCCGGGCTGATCGCCTCGATGTCGAAGCTGTGATCGGCAGCCGGTTTCGTCAGACGATGCAGTTCGGGTTCCCCGTCGAGGTCCACGCGCCAGACCTCACTGGCCTCGAGCTGTCCGGGGATCGGCTTCTCGAGCTGGACGAGGGCGAAGCGCGCCCCATCGTCGACGGCCCAATCGACAAGTCGCCCAGACGGCAGGGACAGGTACCGGAAGTCCAAGCCCGCCGGGGCGCTCAGCTCGTCACTGACTTCGGGGAAGTCGGCGGCCGCCTCGTCGAGGGTGGCCACAGCCAGGGTCTGCCGTCCCGGCCCCAGATCATGATCCCAGCGACGGACGGGGAAACCGGTGTGGAGGATCCCGCTGACCTTCGCGTCGCTGCGTTCGGAGCTGAATTCCTGATGGTCGTTCTCGTCGGCGGCCCATGTATGGACAGGGAACTCGACGATGATGGTCTCGCCCTTGACCTCGATTCGGGAGAAACCGCCCTCATGATCGGTAAGCTTGCGGGCCTCACCGTTGTCCGGCAGGGCCCACAGGCTCGGAGACTCGGCATCCTTGCCGTCCTCGCCCTTGCGTTTGGAGGCGAAGACGATCGTGCCGTTCTCGCTCAGTGCGGCCGGTCCCACGGACTGATCGCCGCGAGTGATGCGTCGGGGCGTCTCCCCGCTGATATCGGCGAGGTGGCTGAGGGAGGAATTCCCTTCGGAATTGAGGAACGAGTACTGGGCGATGACGCGGCCGCTCTGATTCGTCAAGAGGCCTTGCAGGCGGCGGGCGTCGAGGAGTCGGGTCACTGCGTCGTGGGTCGTCATCTTCCCATCCTAGATCCCCACGCAGATTCCGGGGTGAAATCCAGAGAAACCCCAGATCGCCGAGGCGGCCGGCCACTGTGATGACCGACTGGAGTCACCGAGGCGGTCGACCGGATCGCGGGCGCATTAACTTCGCGGGCGCACTATCTTCGCGGGCACCTGATCGCCACGTCGTTCGGTGCTCACTGGCACGTCAGTGGAAGCTCGGTGACGGGACTTTCTCACCATCGATCGTCACCGTCGGAAGCATCTTCTTGAAGTCCTCCGCCACTTCGGTGTTCGTCTTCGGTGTGCGCATCTCGATGGACAGATTCACCAGGCGCCCGTTGATCTTATACCCCGTCTGCACCCCGAAGGCATAAGTCGGTTCGTTGTTGATAGCGAGGATCTCGGTCGGACCGAGTTCACCCTGATAGCTCCAGAACTCGCCCGCGGCCAGAGACCCTGTCTGCTCGGCCAACACCTGTGAGTCCTGTTCGGAGAAGTTGTACCGCCTCTTCTGATCAACGACTTCCTGAGCACTGTCACCGTATTCGTCGGTGCAGTTGACGAGGATGGCATCGCCGCGAGTGGTGTCTTCGCCATGGTTGAATACATGGAACTGCTCGGTACTCCCGGTGCTGTCTCTCCAGTCATCACCGATTGCGAAGGTGAGTTCGACCGGGCAGCTGCTGCCGAACGTCACTGAAGTCTTCGTCATCCCCTCGGGGATGCCGGCTTCGGTGGGCTTGCCCGTAGGCTCGGGACCGGCGGTCTCCTCCACGCCGATCCGCACCGGCCCTGCGGACTTGTCTTCCGTGCGGATCTGGAGGACCGAGCATCCGCTGAGGAGGACGGTCAGTGCGAGTGTGCCGGCGGCCGCGGCTCGTCGCGCCGAGGCGGGTCTGCCCGCGTCGGGACTCCCCGCGGTACGACTCCCCGAAACGGGTCTCTTCGCTGCGAAGATCCCCACGGATGAGGTATCCGATGCCGTGCGCCCAGTCGCTGGTCTCACTGCTGGTCACCTCGGCGGCGACGGTCTGGGTACCCCGCTTCCGGACCGTTCTGATTCGGCTGAGCCGGCCCGTACCCGTGCTGAGGCATTTGCGGACCGGATCCGGGCTGCCCGGTGGGCTGGCTTCCGACAGGTGGTTGTCCGGTGGACTGGAGGCCGCCGGCGGGCTGACTGCCCGCAGGCGGCTGACCGTTGTACGGAGCACCGGGCCGGCTGCCGACGGGCTGCTGGCCGAAGTTCTGGGGTCCCGAATTGGGCTGACTTCCCGCGTAGGACTGGCCGAAGTTCTGCGGACCGGAATTGGGCTGACTGCCAACAGGTGTCTGCCCGAAGTTCTGCTGACCCGAGTGCGGCTGACTTCCGACCGAAGGCTGTCCGGGCTGTTGCGGGCCGGATCTCTGAGGACCCGAGTTCGGCTGGCTGCCGGCAGGCGGCTGCCCATAGCCCGGGTTCTGTCCTCCGGCGTTCGGGGCCTGCCGCGGCGGTTTGAACTGCGAATGCTGACCGGAATCCGGCGGGAACCCACCGGAGACGGATTCGCCCGTCCGACGATTGACCAGGTTCCCGTCGACCCTCTCGAGACGACGCTTCGACGTCCGCCGCGGAGTGCCGAGGATCCGTCCCTGCAGTTCGGCCTCATTGGGCTGACGCGGAGGCAGGAATCCGGGCGCCTGCCGCGAATCCGCCTGCTGCACCGGCTGCACCGCATGCGAACCGGCGGCGACCCGATCCATATGATCCGACATCTGCGGAACGGTCACGGGCGCGGCATCGGCAAGGACGGGGAGGACCATGCGCACCGAGGTGCCCACACCCTCCTGGCTGAAGAGCTGCACGGATCCGCCGTGCCGAGTGACGATGGCGCGCACGAGCGAGAGTCCCATGCCCGAACCGGCGACCGCGCGTACACGTGAACCGCGAGAGAGCTCGTCCCAGACGTTCTCCTGTTCGGCCAGCGGGATGCCGCTGCCCGTATCCGCAACCTCGACGACGACCCAGCGGTGCCCGTCGATGATCTGCTCATTGGCACGCAGCTCGACGACTTCGGCCTGCGACGAGTATTTGAGAGCATTGCCCAGCAGGTTGAGGATCGCGGTGAGCAGCAGATCCTCTTCACCGGCGACATCGGGCAGCCGCCACGGAGCACGGGCGACAGTCGCCACGATCATCCGGTCCTCGGCTCCCGGCGCCGTCGATGCATCTTCGACGGCCTGATGGATGAGCGCATCGAGATCGACGCGGGCGTATTCGATGATGCGGGTCTCGACGTCGGCGAGCTTGCGCAGATCGGCCAGCAGTCGGGCGACCCGGCGCGAGGACACGTCGACCTGCTTGGCGGCCGGCTCAACCTCGCTCAGCGTGCCGCCGTCGCGGACGACCTCCCGGATGCTCGCCGCCGAGGTGCGCAGCGCCGTCAGCGGATTCTTGAGCTCATGATCGAGTCGGATGAGCATCCGATTGCGCTTCGTCATCGAATCCTCGGCCGCGGCCGTCTCGATGGATTCCCGCAGCGCGGCCTCACGCCTCTGCAGATACCGCCAGCCGAACCAGGCACCGACGGCGAGACCGCCGAGCACGACGACGAGCAGCAGCAGGAACAGCCAGACCTGGATCTCGAAGACAAGGAAGTTCGTCATAGACGGCTCTGTCCGTCCTCGCCGCGGACCTCACCGACGAAACGATAGCCGCGCCCCTGCACGGTGGCGATCCACCGCGGTTCTGCGGCGTCCTCGCCGAGCACACGACGCAGCTCGGCGACCCGGGAGTCCACGGCACGGGTGCCAACGGCCTCTTCGAATCCCCACAGCACTTCGAGCAGGCGGGAGCGTTCGATGAGCTCGTCCTTGTGCACCATGAGGTACTCGAGCAGGGTGAAGCCCTTCGGGGTGATGACGAGTTCACGCTGCCCCAACCACGCCCGGCGTCCGACACGGTCGACGCGCAGGCCGAAGCTGGACACGAGCACCGGTGCCGTGGCCAAGGGCGGACCGTCATTGCGGGTCCTGCGCAGCACGGCACGGATGCGCGCGACGAGCTCGTGCGGATCGAAGGGTTTGTTGAGGTAGTCGTCGGCGCCCTCTTCGAGCGCCATCGCCCGCTCGACGCCCTCGCCGACCTGGGTCAGCAGCAGCACCGGAACCCAGTTCTCCTCTTGGCGCAGGCGGCGCAGCACCTGCCGACCGTCGGCTCCGGGCATGAGCACGTCGAGGACGCACACATCGGGTTTGTGACGATGGATCTCGTCGAGAGCGAGCAGTCCGTCGCTGGCAGGCAACACCCGGAAACCGGAGCGCTCGAGGAACGGTACGACCGCCCCGAGGACGTCGGGCTCATCATCGGCGACTAAGACGAGTGGTTGGGGCTCGGTGTGATTGTCAGCCGTCATGGTGGTCTGTTCCGGTTCCTCTCTGGCGTTCCCAGGCGATCTCTCGGGCCTCGGCACGGTCGACCGCCTCGGCGAGTTCATCTCGGTACAGCATAGATCGACGCAGGTGCTTGGTGCGATAGCCGGCGCGGCCGACCATATGGGTGGCGACGGGAATCGTCACGAGCTGGAAGGAGATGATGATCGCCAGAGTCGTCACCGTCGCCCAAGTCGGGAACTGGATCGCGATCGCCACGGCGACGAGCACCAGGCCCAGCACCTGGGGTTTCGCGCTCGCGTGCATTCGCGAGAGAAGGTCGCCGAAGCGGACGAGACCGACCGCGGCGGCCAGGGACAGGACCGCGCCGAGGAAGATGAGCACGGCCGAGATGATGTCAAGAACCACGATTGCTCTCCTGCCCGTCGCCATCCGACACGTGCTCGGCGTCATCGGGTCCCGGGTCGGGTCCGGTGCCCTCGCCCTCTCCGCCGCTGTCGGCGTGGGCGTCGTAGGTGGCATCCGCGATCTCGGTGACGTCATCGCCGGGTCGAGCCTGGGGCACAGAGGTCGATCCGGGCCCGGCGCCCTGCTCGTCCGCATCACGGGGCATGTGCCAGTCAGAGGCACTGAACTCGGACAGGGCCCCCGCCTCGGCACCGGGAGTCATCGAATCGGACTTCGACACATACCGCGACACGCTCACCGAACCGACGAAGCCGAGCATCGCGAGCACGATGAGCACGGGCAACAGATCCGTCCGGTCGGACAGAGCCATATACCCGCCGAGGCCGCACATGATCGCCGCCAGCACGACGTCGGTGCCGATCATGCGGTCGAGGATCGACGGACCGCGGACGATCCGGAAGAGCGCAATGACCACCGAGGCGGCCAACAGCACCGAACCGGCGACGACGAGGGAGTGGAGGACGATCTCACTCATGAGCGGCCCCCTTCGGTTTCGGCCAGCGGATCCGGTCTGGCCCGCAGGGCGGCGAGATCACGGTGCGAACCGAGAGTGCGGATGAGCAGCTCTTCGATGTAGTAGACCTGCGCTTTCGCCTTGCGCACCTTCTCCTCGGAATCGCAGTCGAGGAAGTGCAGGTAGAGCATGCCCATGGCGCGATCGCTGTCGATGATGATCGACCCGGGGATGAGGCTGGCGGTATCGGCGATGAGGGTGAGCACGAGGTCCGAGCTCGTGCGCAGATCGCAGGCGACGACGGACCCGGCGCCGACCGCTTTGCGACGGAACGCATACCAGGCGACTTCGATGGAGGCGTGGAGAACCGAATAGAGGAACCACAGACCGAACACCAACGCATGCCAGACGTTGAACCGTCCGGAGAGCACAACGGGCGGGAGGTAGAAGACGCGCGTGATGACGAAGGCCAGCACGATTCCGGTGACCACGGTGACCACAGTGATCGAATCCCACAGCATCAGCCACAGCAGAACCAGCGAGACCAGCAGCACGAGCTGCTGGATGAATCCGCGGCCCCGGCTCATCCGCGCCCGGTTCGCCGGCACCCGGTCCTGTGCCGCTGCCCGGTCCCGGCCGCGGACTCGGTCCTGGCCGTCAGCTCGGGTCTGTCCCTGGTCTCGGTCGGGGCTCATCACTCATCACCTCCGAGCACGTTCGTGACGTAGTCGATCGGCGTCGAGAGGTTCTCGGCCGCCCGGTTCGACATGTCCCACAGAGGTTCGGCTGCGACGGTGAGAACGATGGAGGCGATCACCACCACCGAGGTGGCCGCCACCATGGCGGGGGGAACGCCGATCTGAGATTTCCACTTCTTCCCCGCCAGCAGCGTCTTCTTCCGCTCCGTGAACTCCTCGACGAGGTCCTCGTTCGGCTCCTCCGCATCGGCCGGATCACGCCAGAATGCGAGGTTGAAGGTACGTCCGATGACGTAGAGAGTGAGCAGACTCGTCACGGTGCCGGCGACGATGAGGACGGTCGGCAGCCACGCGTGGTCGTCGAAGCCGGCGAGGAAGAGTGCGACCTTGCCGATGAACCCGGAGAACGGCGGAATGCCGGAGAGGTTGAGAGCCGGGATGAAGAAGATGATCGTGATCACCGGCGAGAGCACCATGAGACCGCCGAGCGACCTCGTGGAGGTGGACCCGCCGCGCATTTCGACGAGGCCGATGGCCAGGAACAGCGCGGTCTGGACGATGATGTGGTGAACCGTGTAGTAGATCGCCGCAGACAGGCCGACACTCGTGCCCAGCGCCACACCGAAGAGCATATAGCCGATATGGGAGACCAGTGTGAAGGACACGATCCTCTTGATCTCCGACTGTGCGATGGCGCCGAAGATGCCCACGAGCATCGTCAGCCCGGCCGCGATGAGCAGCGGCACCCGCAGGGAGGATTCGGCGAACAGCAGGGTCTCCGTGCGGATGATCGCATAGATGCCGACCTTGGTCAGCAGTCCCGCGAAGACCGCTGTCACCGGGGCCGGTGCCGTCGGATAGGAGTCGGGCAGCCAGAACGACAGCGGGAAGATCGCGGCCTTGATGCCGAAGCCCAGCAGCAGGAGGACGTGGAGGATCATCTGCACATCGGCCGGCAGATCCGAGAGCCTCTCGGACAGCTGCGCCATGTTCACGGTGCCGCACGCGGCGTAGATGACACCGATGGCGGCGAGGAAGATCACCGAGGACACAAGCGAGATGATCACATAGGTGACTCCCGCCCGGATCCGCTCCGCCGTGGCACCGAGGGTGAGCAGCACATAGGAGGCGACGAGGAACATCTCGAAGCCGACGTAGAGATTGAACAGGTCTCCGGCGAGGAACGAGTTCGCAATGCCCGCGCACAGCACCAGATAGCTGGGGTTGAACACGGAGATCGGAGTCTCGTTCGAATCGTCGTTGGCGTCCTGACTCAGGGCGTAGACGAGCACGCACAGTGTGACCAGTGCAGACACGATGAGCATGAGAGCGGACAGCCGGTCGGCGACGAGCACGATGCCCGCAGGAGGCTGCCACCCGCCGATCGCCACGACCTGCGGCCCATGCGCATCGACTCCGAAGAGGATCATCGTGGCGATGACCATGACCGCGACCAGGATCGCGATCGACACGATGTTCTGCGCCCGCGTGTGCTTCGACAGGATGAGCGCGATTCCGGCGCCGATGAGCGGCAGCAGAACCGGCAGGGGAACGAGCACGGGCAGAAGATCGATCATGCGTCGTCTCCCTGCTGTTTCGCATCTTTGGCCTCTTCGGTGACCTCGGCCTCCTCGGCGCTGTGCGCCTCCGTCTGCGAGTCCGCGGCCTCCTCGGCGATGGCATCGGCCTCGGCCGGGGTCGACGCGTCCTCGATGTCGTCGGCGAGGTCCTCCCTCTCTGCGGGCGTGCCGTCGTCATCGAGGTCGATGGCACCGGTGATCGGGGACTCCGCTTCGTCACCGAACTCGGTGTCGTCGTAGTCGGTGCTCGCCTCCGCCTCGGAGTCGATGAGCTTCGTGATCGCCACCTGGAGGTCGGTGTCGTCATCCTGCAGCGAATCGGCGCGCATGAGCCTCCAAGAGCGGTAGATCATCGCCAGCAGGAACGCCGTCACGGAGAAGGTGATGACGATGGCTGTGAGGACGAGGGCGTGCGGCAGCGGATCGGACATGCCTTCGGTCGACAGGTTCTCTCCGTCGGTCAGGGGCGGGGAACCGCGGCCGGCGGTGAGGATGATGAGCAGGTTCGCTCCGTTGCCGAGCAGGATGAAGCCGAGCAGAACGCGGGTCAGGGAGCGTTCGAGCATGAGGTAGATGCCGGCGGCGAAGAGGACGCCCATAGCCAGGACCATGATGAAGGGGACGCTCATAGGCGGCCCCCTTCCGCACCGTTATCGACGTCGAGTTCGTTGACGCGGTCGATGATCTCGGACACGGCCCGGTGTTCGGCCGTGGCGCCCATGTCCTCGGAGAAGTTCACATTGTCGTGGATGCGGTTGGTCAGCATCGCCTCGTCGCGCTCCTGGTGCAGATCGACTTCGGCTCCCAGCGAGCGGAGGATGTCGAGCATGAGGCCGACGACGATGAGGTAGACGCCGATGTCGAAGAACGTCGACGTACCGAAGGACAGGTGGCCCAGCACCGGCAGATCACCCTCGATGTAGACGGACTCGAAGACCGTCCCACCCCAGATCCACCCGCCGATGACGGTGAGGATCGCGGTGACCAGACCGGTGCCCAGCATTCCCGAGGGGGTGAAGGGGGCCGCTTCGGCGAGTTCGTACTTGCCTCCGGCAAGGTAGCGCACGACGAGCGCGAGCCCGGCGACGAGGCCGCCGGCGAATCCGCCGCCCGGATCGTTGTGGCCGGCGAAGAGCAGGTAGACGGAGAAGACGATGACGGCGTGGAAGATCAGGCGGGCAGTGACCTCGAGGATGATCGACCGATTGCGCGGAGCCAGGGTCCGTCCGGCGATGAGCCAGGACGCACGCTTCTGCGACAGCCCTTCCCCGCGGCCGGCGTGGTGGAGGTCGACGACGTCCTCGGCCACGGGTTGGAAGCGGATGCGACCGGCCGCCTCGGTGCCGTCTTTCTTTCGTTCGAACCGATGCAGGTGTCCTTCGCGACCACGGACGAAGATGAGGCCTGCGATACCGGTTCCGGCGGCCACGAGCACCGAGATCTCGCCCATCGTGTCCCACGCGCGGATATCGACGAGGGTGACATTGACGATGTTCTTGCCGTGACCGAGCTCGTAGGCGAGCTGACCGAAGTCGATGGAGATCGGATCGGCCATGCGCACACCGGAGGCGATGAGGACCACTAGCATCATGGTGATGCCCACGGCACCGCCGATGATCGCCCGCCAGGCGGGGGTGAGTCGACCGGTCGACTCGCCGATGCGCGCCGGCAGCCGGCGGAGGACGAGGACGAACACGACGATCGTGATGGTCTCGACGAGCACCTGGGTCAGGGCCAAGTCCGGAGCGCCGACGAAAGCGAAGTAGGCGACCATGGCGTAGCCGGAGATGCCGGTGACGACGACGGCGGTGAACCGCTTCTTGGCTCGGGTGGCACCGATCGCGACGATGACGAGCACGGCCGCGACGATGAGGTCCAGCGGGGTGTCCCAGAGCCGGAACGTGATGTTCCACGTGTCGTTGGAGATGATCGCCAGTCCCAGTCCGGCGACGAGGACGAGGTAGACCACGCCTTGGTAGAACGGCAGCGAACCGCGCTGGGTGCGGGCGGTGACCCACAGCGCCAGGGCCTCCATCCAGCCGATGAGCATTCGGTAGAGCTCATGGAAGTCCAGTCCCGACGGCAGCGTCGCCTGGACCTTCGCGAAGGGACGGCGGTAGATGAACAGAGCGAGGCCTGCGGCGACGGTGACGGCGGTGAAGGCGAGCGCCGGTTCGAATCCGTGCCACAGCGCGAGGTGGTAGTGCCCATCGCCTTCGGCCACTGCCGGCAGCCCGGAGGTCCACGCGGAGAAGTAGCCGTCGAGCAGGCCGACTCCCGGGCCGAGCGCCAGAGTCAGGGCGGTGAGGATGAGCGGGGAGACGACGAGGGTGAGCTTCTCGTCGCGGCGGGCGATGTCGTCGACTCCGGGCTTCGAGGAGAACGCGCCCCAGACGAAACGGGCCGAGTAGGCGACGGTGAGGATCGAGCCGATCATGATGCCGATGAAGGCGATGACCGAGGCCTTGTCCGGCGAGGACAGAAGGGTCGAGTACGCGGCTTCCTTCGCCGCGAAGCCGAGCAGCGGGGGCAGTCCGGCCATCGAGGCGGCGGCGATCGTCGCACACACGGCGACGACGGGGAAGGCCTTCCAACCGCCGGAGAGCTTCGTCAGGTCACGGGTGCCGGCACGGTGGTCGATGATTCCGACGCACAGGAACAGGCACGACTTGAACAGGGCGTGGGCGATGAGCAGACCCAGGGCCGCCTTCGTGATGTCCGGGGTGCCGAACGAGGCCATGGTGGTGAGGAATCCGAGCTGCGAGACCGTGCCGAAGGCCAGCAGCAGTTTGAGGTCGGTCTGCTTCAGCGCCTGCCAACCGCCGATGAACATCGTCAGCAGACCCAGGGTGAGCAGCACCTCGGACCAGCCGGGGATGTTGTTGTAGCCAGGCGCCAGGCGCAGGACGAGGTAGATTCCCGCCTTGACCATGGCCGCGGCGTGCAGATAGGCGCTCACTGGAGTGGGTGCGGCCATGGCGCCGGGCAGCCAGAAGTGGAACGGCATGAGCGCGGACTTCGAGATCGCGCCGACGAGGATGAGGATGACGGCGGAGATGATGATTCCGCCGGTGTCCATGCCCGACTGGGCTCGATCGACCAGGGTCGAGATCTGCCCGGTGCCGGTGGCGGTGATGAGCAGGATCATGCCCACGAGCATGGCCAGCCCGCCTGCGGTGGTGACGATGAGGGCCTGCAGTGCCGCCTGCCTGGAACGGCGGCGGGACTGGCTGTGCCCGATGAGCAGGTAGGAGAAGACGGTGGTGCCTTCCCAGAACAGGTAGAGCATGAGCAGTTCGTCGGCGATGACGAGCCCGTACATCATTCCGGCAAAGGCCATGAAGATTCCCGCGAACCGGGCCAGTCCCGGCTCGTCGGGCGGGAAGTAGCGTGCACAGTAGACGAAGACGAGGGCTCCGACCCCGGTCACCAGCAGCGTCATGATCCAGGAGAGCACGTCGAGGCGGAAGATTCCGGCGAGACCGAGCTCGGGCAGCCAGTCGAGATTCTCCACGACCGGCTGGGCGGCGGGGCCGAAGATCTCTGGGATCGTCGACAGGCTCCACAGCAGTCCCGCGAAGGGGACGAGAGCGAGGAAGAAGAAAGCGTTGCGACCGAGCAGGCGAACCAGAGGGTAGGCGATGACAGATGCCCCGAAGAAGGCCCCTGTCATGACTATCACCGGCGGCCACCTCCGTCATATGCCTGTTTGTGAGAAAGGTTCGTCATGTCATTTTCGCACGAACAGGTGTCGTTTCCCCAATTGCTGGGTGTGAGCTGAGACAGGCTCTGCCCCGACACGACACCGCTCACGCGCGAATCCGAAGGCTGGTCACGCGCGCATCCGACAGCTGGTCACGCGCGCAGCTGTCTGCTGGTCACGAGGAAGCCGTTCTCGTCGAGACCGATGCCGTCCGAGCCGACGAGCAGCTCGGCTCCGATCGCATCTGTGAGTTCGGCCACCCGACCGCGCATCCGTCGGAAGCGGCGGCCCTGGTTCGGCTGATAGCGCTTCGACTCGGTGTCCATCCAGTGCACGTGGTATTCGATCTGCGGGGCGACGGTATGGGCGGCGACGATCGGCGGAACCCACTCGGCTTCCATCACTCGGATCTCGAGGCTGCCGGCGGATTCATCGATCTCGCCGAGCGGAACGAGCAGGGCATAGCCGTCGAGGATGACCGGGGCGGAAGGGTCGAAGAGCGGATCGTCGATGCTCGCTTGGGCCAGCACATCCTCGTCGGGGGTGGGCAGGGACTGCTGGAAGGCGTGCGGGGCATGGCGGCGGACGAAGTCGAGCGCGACCGACGGCTCCATCCAGTACGAGGAGTAGATGTAGAGGTCGACCTTCGCCTCCGGGTCGGGGATGATCACCCGCGTCGGCAGTCCGGGCTCGTCGGCCAAGCGCACGCCCGTGTGGAGGCGGGAGGCGACGGAGAGCATGAGGCTGAGCATCCGCTCCTCCTCCCGATCCGGCATTCCGTTGGGGAAGGCCTCGTGGAGTCCGTCGGCGTCGGCGAACCAGTCCGGCGGCGGGGTCGGCTGCCGATCCCGGGGGCAGTCGATGACGATGGCATGCCGAGCCCAGTCGGGGACTTCGAGCGCGGCGGCATCGGCCGGGTCGAGGGCAGCCCCGGAGCTCAGTCGGGAGTGCCGGCTCAGGCGCAGCTGCCCGTGCTCGTCGAGCACGGGGCGCAGATCGGGCAGCTTGTTGTGGATGAGCGCGAGGACGTCGGAGACCTCGACCGCATCATCGAGGAGGATGAGGTGGAAACCGCGCAGATCCGCCGAGGTGGCCGTGTCCTCGGGCGCGGACGTGTCACCGCCGTATCCGGGCCGTCCCGTCGACGGCATCCCGGTCCGCCGCCTGCTCGCGGCCTGAGCGTCGGAGGCAGGGGGCACGGGGGCAGAGGCATCTGTCGGGGCAGAAGCATCCGTCGGGGCAGAGGCATCCGTCGCTTCGGCGTCGGGGGCCTGGTAGCGCGCAGCGTCGGCCTGTTCCCGGGCGGCGCGTTCAGCGGCTTCGCGTTGCAGCCGCAGTTCGCGGCGGGTGATCACATGTCCCTCCGATAGAAATTGAGGTGCGAACGGGAGGCGGTCGGGCCGCGCTGGCCCTGGTAGCGGTTGCCCGTGGCCTGGGAACCGTAGGGGTTCTCCGCCGCCGAGCTGAGTCGGAAGAAGCAGAGCTGGCCGATCTTCATCCCCGGCCACAGCGTGATCGGCAGCGTCGCGACGTTCGACAGCTCCAGGGTGACGTGGCCGCTGAAGCCGGGGTCGATGAATCCGGCCGTCGAATGGGTCAGGAGACCGAGACGTCCGAGCGAGGACTTGCCCTCGAGCCGGGCCGCGACATCGACGGGCAGAGTCACGAGCTCATGAGTGGAGGCGAGGACGAACTCCCCCGGGTGGAGGACGAAGGGCTCCCCCGGAGCGGCTTCGACGAAACGGGTGAGTTCGGGCTGCTCGAGGCTCGGGTCGATGACCGCGTACTTGTGGTTGTCGAAGAGCCGGAAGTAGCGGTCGAGACACACGTCGACGCTGGCCGGCTGGATCAGCGACGGGTCGTAGGGGTCGAGGGCGATGCGTCCGGAGTCGAGCTCGGCGCGGATGTCGCGGTCGGAAAGGAGAGTCACGCTTCCGATGGTAGTCGCTGCAAGCCCCGCACGCTTGAGCTTTCTCTCCTCTCCCCTCTGCCGAACCATGGGTCGAAGACGCATAACCGGCCGGCAAAATCTACCGACACGCCGAAACTATGTCACAAAATGGTAACGATTCTCGGGAATTCTCCTGATTTCTACCCGTGTGTCTCCCCATAGCGGCGGATGAATGCTTTAGGGTAATGAGCTGTACGGACCCGCGCACGATGGTGCCTTCCCCTTCTTAAGCCAAGGAATGCCGGGAGTCCATCGTCTTTCGTGGGTAGACAACAATCGAAAGGCATTACTGTGAAGACCTCGCGTCTTGTGCTTGCCCCCGCAGTAGCCGTTGCATTGACAGGTCTTGCTGGCGCCCCGGCGTTCGCAGCGACAGAGTCCACCGCTTCGGTCCCTCAGCAACCGCTGTGCGCCCAGGGTGATCAGCAGTCATCGAGCAGCTCCGAATCGGATTCTTCGGTTCCCGACGAGTCGGATCCGCAGGCGACCCTTGCGCAGGCGCAGGTGACCCGCGCCGACATAGCTGACGACAAAAAGGGAATCGGCTTCTCCGGCACCGGATTCAGCCCGGACCAGAAGGCCACGGTGACCGTCGTCGGCACCGATGGCACCGAATACTCGCCGGACAAGAAGCTCACGGTCGACGAAGACGGAAAGGTCTCCGGCACCTACTTCTTCACCGTCACCGACGGTGCCCAGGTGCCTGTCGGCGAGTACTCGCTCTACCTCACCGATCTCAAGTCCGAGAAGAAGTCTTCGAAGGTGACCTTCGAGGTCGTCTCCAAGGCCTCCGAGGTCGACGAACCGGGCAAGGGCGACGACGATAAGTGCGATTCGGCCACCGGTCCCATCAAGACTCCGGACGAGACTCCCAGCGAAACGAAGTCCCCGGAGCCCTCCGAGACGAAGACCGAGGAGCCCACCACCGAGGCGCCCACGCCTTCGGAGACGAAGACCGAGGATCCGACCACGAAGGCTCCTGAGCCGACGGAGACCAAGACCGAGGAGCCCACCACCGAGGCGCCGAAGCCGAGCCCGTCGGAGACGAAGACCGAAGAGCCCACCACCGAGGCACCGAAGCCGAGCCCGTCGGAGACCGACAAGGGTGAGGACAAGGACGACAAGGCTCCTGCGGACAACGTGAAGCCGGGACCCGCCGAGGGTCCGAAGGACGAAGCGCCGAAGTCCGACGAGCCCAAGGTCGATGAGACCGACGGTGCCGAAGACGACAAGAAGGCCGAGGACGAGGCTCCCGAGTCCACCGGTCCGGCCAGCCCCGGCACCGAGGACAAGAAGCCTGCCGCAGCCGCACAGGCGTCCATGTTCATCAACCCCACCGAGGTCAGCTCCGAGGACTTCCTGAACGACGGCATCAAGATCGGCGTCAGCGGGGCTCAGCCCGGCGAGAAGGTCTCGATCACGGTCGAGCATGCCCAGGGCAAGGTCGACCGCTACACGATGACCAAGGAAGCCGATTCCGAAGGCAAGGTCACGTTCGGCGTCCAGGCCAAGGTCAAGGCCGTGCTCGGCACCTACAACGTGCGTGCCCAGGCCGAGAGCTTCGATGAGCCCCAGGGCGGAAGCTTCACCGTGCTCACCAACGGCACCGCCGTCGACGAAGGCGGAAACGGGGCCGGGAACGGCAGCGGCTCGAATGATTCGGGCAGCGACCTGCCGCGCACCGGTGCCGAGATGACCGGACTGGCCCTCGGTGTCGGTCTGCTCGCAGTCGGTGCAGCAGCTGTCATCATCACCCGTCGGCGGATGAACGCCTCCGACGATCCCGCGGAGTTCTAAGCCGCGTTGAACGATGAATTGTCCCTCGCGGGGCTGCAGCTCGACGGACGCGAGATCGACCTCGGACGTCTGCGAGCAGGGACAATGCTCGGACTCATGGGCAGCCCGGACAGCACCACCTCGGTGGTGCTGTCCGCGGCGGCCCTGCCCCACGTCGCACCACCACCACGCTTCCCGACCGGTCGCCGGTCGGGTCGCTTGCGTGTGCGCAGCTGGATGAAGAGCTATCTTCGCGAAGCCGATGCCGGATCTGGGGAGGCGGCATCGGCAGCGGATCCATCGGCTGCATTGACATCGTTCGGACTGCGGTCCGATATTCTGCGTCGGCGCCTCGACGACCTCGACGCGACCGATCGTGCCCGCCTCGCCCTGGCCGCGGCTTGGGCGAGCGGCGCGAAGTGGCTGGCTCTCATCGACCCGTTCGGTTCGGTCCCCGGCCATCTGCGCACCGGGCTGCGGGGTCGCTTCGCCGAACTCGTCGCCCAAGAAGGGCGCGGGGTCGTCTTCAGCTCGAATTCGCTGACCGACCACACCATCGCCGAGGCGGGGGTGGCCGATATCGAAAAGGACCAACTCGTCGCGCTCGGCTCCTTGGAGCAGATCGTCACTGAACCGCGCGGTTCGCTGCCGGCCGAGCTCAGCGGGGTCAACGTCTATTCCGGGCTGGCCCGGAAGGGATGGCTGTCCATCGGCCATTCAGCCGTGCGCGCCCGCACCGAACTCGACGGGAAGGTGTTCGTCACTCTCGGGTGGCGTGCCGCCCTCCTGTCACTGGACGAACACGACCCGGCGTTCACCTCGGCGACGGTGTTCGAAGCCATCGTCACGGGACTGCGCGATCGCGGTTCCTGTCTGCAGGCGAAGCTCTCACCGGTCGACACGGAGATGGGTCTCGCGCTCGACGTCGACCTCGCCGACCTCGCCGGAGTGCCGAGAACGCAGACGGATCCGACCATCGGATTCGGTGTCCTGCACCCGGGACTCGGCGCGACGATCTCCGAACTGCGAGCCAACGTCAAGGTCGGCACGCATGTCTTCGTCGAGGTCGACACCTCTGCCCTGCATGCCTACCCGGTCGAGTGATCCGCGGCAGATAGACTGAGAACTGCCCAGTCCCCTCAAGTCCCCAACCGAATCAGGAGCGCCATGCGAACGTCGCGCAGACTTCTGATCTCAGCGCTGACGGTCGTCGTCCTCACAGTGGCAGCGGTCCCCCTCCTCAACTTCACCGTCTACACGCCCGCGCGAGCCGCCGAATCCTATATCTCGGCGATCGAACGCGGCGATGCGCAGAGTGCCTTCTCCTACCTGTCCACGCCGACTCCGACATCGACCTTGGCACTCAGTGACGAAGTGCTCTCCGCGGCTCCCGATCTGCCGCGCGAGCCCGAGGCCGAGACCGTTTCCGTCGACGGCGATCACGCGAAGGTCAGCCTCAGGTACAACCTGTCCTCGCGGGAGCAGACCGTCGATCTCAACATGGTCCGCCTGCCTGCCAGCGCGGGAATCTTCAACCGCTGGGCCATCGAACAGGAAGCATGGCCGACCTTGACCCTGGACGTCTCCGGTTCGTCGACGGCGACGGTCAACGGATACGGGGTCAGCACGGGGAGTGTGCCCGTGCTGTTCCCGGCGAGCTACCTCGTTGGTTTCGATGCAACGTATCTGAAGTCGCGATCCCAACGCACCGAGGTAACCGCCCCCGGCGACTCCCCCACCGTGAAGCTCTCGCCCGAACCCACGGCCAAGCTCGAGCAGACCGTGGAGGAGCAGGTCACCGACCATCTGCAGGACTGCATGAAGTCGAAGACGCTCATGCCGGCCGGCTGCGTCTTCGGCTACGACACGGACAACGAGATCATCGGCGATGTCTCCTGGTCGCTCGAGCGCAGTCCGCAGATCGGGCTGACCTCGTCCGGCAGCGATCTCGAACTCACTCCCTCGACGGTCGAGGTACGGGTCAAGGGACGTTACCGCGACATCGTCACCGCTGCCGAACACGACTTCGACGAGAAGCTCTCCTTCGTCCTCGGCGGCTCGGTGGTCGTCAAGTCCTCACAGGTGAGCTTCGAACCGCGCCGCCTCGGCGACGTCACCATCGCCTGAGGGGCGCTCCTCCTGCTGAGGTCCCAGTCCCGCTCCACAGGCCCGTGTCCGGACCTCCGACGGATGCGCCTCTCGCGGTTCTCCTTGCCACAGTGATTGTTGGGTCGATCCACGGCGTTCAGAACGCCGCAACCACCATGGATCGACCCAGCAATCTCCGTGCATGGGCGATTCTGCGACTACCGTCCGCCTGATCTACAGCGGCCCTCGCTCCGGTGGCGGAGCGCTCAGGCGCCGCGGAGGTCGAGGGTGAGTGCGTTCGGAGCCGAATCCACGAGCTCGACCGGGATGCCCCAGTCCTGCTGGTAGAGGTGGCAGGCCGCGTGCAGCGGGATCTCTCCCCCGGGCTCACCGTCGCAGGCTGCAGCACGCGCTGTCACGTGCAGCACTCCCTCGGTGTACTCGGGATTGATGACGATATCTCTGCTGAGCCCCTCGGCTCCGCCTTCTCCTGAGGAGATGAGTTCCGGCGGCGTCGCAGACACCTGCAGGAACGTGGGATCACCCCACCGGTCGTCGAGCTTCTGACCAGCTGGGACAGTGAAACTCACGGTCAGCGACACCGGACCGGAGGCGATCTCCGTCGAAGGGCGCTTCGTCGTCAATGCGCCTTCGTCGACCTTCTGGGCGTCCTTGGGCAGCTTCACCCGGGTGAGTGCGTGTGCGGCGGACTCGACGACGATGAGTTCGGCGTCATCGGGGGTGCCTTCGTTGCCGATGAGGACGATGTCCGAGGGTTCGCGCAGGCCGCGCGCCAGGGTCGTGACTTCCTCGGTCCTCGGGTCGAAGCGGCGGATCGCACCGTTGTAGGTGTCGGCGATCGCGACCGATCCGTCAGGCAGGCTGCGCACTCCCAGCGGGTGCTGCAGGCGGGCTTCGGCGGCCGGTCCGTCGCGGAAGCCGAAGTCGAAGAGTCCGACGCCCACCAGCGAGGACACCTCACCTGTGGCGGGATCGAGGCGGCGGATCGCCGAGGTCTCGGAGTCGGCGACGAACACCTCGCCCGCGGACCCGAGGTCCAGACCGGAGGATTGGGCGAACCAGGCTGACTCGCCGTCGCCGTCCACCAGGCCCTCGTTCATCGTGCCCGAGAGGATGCGGATCGTGCCGTCCTTCGGGTCGAAAGACCAGATGGTGTGGTTGCCTGCCATCGCCACGACCACCTCGGCGGTGGAGGGGACGAAGAGGACATCCCACGGCGACGACAGCTTCACGTCTACCGCGGGTCCGTCGTATCGTCCCAGCTCACCGGGCTTGCCGCGGACGTTGTCGATGGCCCCGACCATGTGCTGCTCACCGGTGCCGGCGATGGTCGTGACCGTCTCGTTCGTCAGGTCGATCCCGCGCAGGGTGTGGTTGACGGTGTCGGCGACGACGAGGTCGTAACCGACCTCGGCCGCCAGATCGGCAGGCAGCACAGTGATGCCGCCGGGTTCGCTGAAGCTCGCCGAGGCGAAGTCGCCGTCGTCCGCGCCGCGCTCACCGGTGCCGATACGGCGGATGATCGTGGCCGCATCGTCGTCGTATTCGACGAGGCTGTGGTGTCCGGAATCGGCGACCATGAGGTGGCCCGAGGGCAGCCGGGTGGCCTTTCCGGGGTAGAACAGGTCTGTCTCCGGGGCAGGCGGCGGAACGTAGGGTCCGTCGCCGGAGTGGAGGGTGCCCTTGGCCGAGTGCTCCTCGATGAGGCCCTCGATGATCTCGGTGAGACCGGCCGCGTGGCCTTCACCGGACATGGTCGCTACGAGGTAGCCCTCGGGGTCGATGACGGCCAAGGTCGGCCAGGCGCGGGCGGTGTAGGCCTGCCAGGTGACGAGGTCGGGATCGTCGAGGACGAGGTGCTCGACCTGGTACCGTTCCACGGCCTGGTCGACGGCTTCGACGGTGCGTTCGAACTCGAATTTCGGCGAGTGCACGCCGATGATGACGAGCTCTTGTGCGTACTTCTCCTCCAACGGGCGCAGTTCGTCGAGGACGTGGAGGCAGTTGATGCAGCAGAAAGTCCAGAAGTCGAGGAGAACGACCTTTCCGCGCAGGTCGGCCAGGGTCAGATCCTTGCCGCCGGAGTTCATCCATCGGCGGCCGACGAGTTCGGGCGCACGGACCTTGACGTCCCGTGTCGACGAGGTGGCTGACGCGGAGAATTCTGGACTGGTGTTCATGATTCTATGATCGCAGATCCCCCACCGAGGCGGCCTCCCCGGTGTCATTGTGTGACAGTTCCGCTCGCGCCCGGTCCGGCGTTGGCTCTGTCCGCAGGCAGCCCGGTGCCGGTTCCGACTGTGATCGGTCCGGCGTTGGTTTCGGCCGCCGCCGATCAGCTGCGGGAGGGACTGTCGTTCAGGTGTAGTCGCGGGCGCCGAAGATGCTCGAGCCGACTCGGACGATCGTGGCGCCTTCGGCGATGGCGAGTTCGAAGTCGTTGCTCATGCCCATCGACAGCTCGGTCGCCTCGGCGGGCATGGCCCCGTCTCCGCGCAGCTTCTCGCTGAGTTCGCGCAGGTCCGAGTAGCTGGGGCGGATCTCTTCGGGACTGCTGCCGGGCAGGCCGATCGTCATGAGTCCGCGCAGCCGCATCCGGCCGAGCTCCCTGGCCGCGGTGATGAGTTCCTCGGCGTCTTCGGGCGCGACACCGAACTTCGAGTCTTCGCGGGAGGTGTTGACCTGGATGAAGTAGTCGACGGTCTCATCGAGGACGTCGAGACGGTTGTTGATCTTCTCGGCCAGCGGGAGGTTATCGACGGACTGGACGCAGTGAGCGTGCCGCAGGGTGTGATTGACCTTGTTCTTCTGCAGGGGTCCGATGAGGTGGGTCTCGGGGTTGAGGTCGGCGAGAGCCTCGGCCTTCCCGGTGATCTCCTGCACCTTGTTCTCGCCGATGAGGGTGAACCCGTGCTCGAGGGCGACGCGTATCTTCTCTGCCGGCTGCGTCTTCGTGGCCAGCAGCACGCGCACATCGTCACCGCTGCGACCGCTCGACTCGGCGGCGGCGCGGGCACGGTCAGCCACCTCGTCGAGGTTGCCGATGATGGCTGCGATGTCGTCGGCGGACAGCGAGGGGGAATCAGGCGTACTCATGTCTCCAGTCTTACATGAGCCGCGCGAAGTTTCAGGTCGCCGAAGATGCCCGGCCGAGAAACGAAATGCGGACGATCCGGGTCGAAATCATCGTGATTCCTCGACCTGGATCGTCCGCAGCTCGGTGCCGCCGTTGTGAGCGGGCTGTGCTTGTTCCAACCGCCTCGGCGTCGGTTGAGTGCTTACTTCGGCAGGCCCTCGGCGTTCGGGTCGATGTTCTTGATCAGCGCGGAGGTGTCGAGTCCGCCGAGGTCTTCGTCAATGAGCTTCTGCAGCTGTGCATGGACGAGGGTGGCCGCCGGGAGGTCGACTCCCTGGGTCTCGGCGCCGGCGAGGGCCAGGCCGACGTCCTTGTGCATGAGTGCGGTGGCGAAACCGGGCTTGAACTCGTTGTTCGCCGCGGCCGTGGTGGTCACGCCGGGCACCGGATACCAGGTCCGCAGCGGCCAGGAGTCGCCGGAGGACACCTTGGCAATATCGTGGAAGACCTTCGGATCGAGGCCGAAACGATCGGCCAGCACAGCGCCTTCGACGACACCCTGAAGGCTGATCGAGAGCATCATGTTGTTGACGATCTTCGCGGCCTGACCTGCGGCGTCACCGCCGGCGTGGAAGATGTTCCCGGCCATTGCCTCGATGACGGGTCGGGCCTCTTCGATGTCGGCGTCGTCGCCGCCGAGCATGAACGTCAAGGTGCCGGCCTCGGCACCGGTGACGCCGCCGGAGACGGGACCGTCGATGAGGCGGAAGCCTGCCTTCTTCGCCTCGGAGTGGAGGAGGCGGGCCGAATCGAAATCGATCGTCGAGGAATCGATGAGGAGGGTCTTCCGGTCTGCGTTGGCCAGGACTCCGTCGGGCTCGAGGTATGCGGTGCGCGCGTGCTCGCCCTTGGGCAGCATCGTGAAGACGATATCGGCACCGGCGACCGCCTCGGCGATGGAACTCACGGGGTTCACCCCGCTCTTCGCGGCTGCGTCCACGGCCTCGGGGACGAGATCGAAACCATTGACGGTGTGACCGGCCTTGACCAGGTTCGCAGTCATCGGGCGGCCCATATTTCCCAGGCCAACCCATCCAATCGTCGACATAATATGCCTCCTCGCATCATGTTCAGCAACTCTTACGTGTTCCCTCTCACAGTACGCCAGTGAACGCGCGGAAGCCCGGCGGGGAGCCTCACCTCTTCCGCACCGGTTATGTGCGCGTACGCAGATAGAATGGGGCCACTATGGCTTCCTATGCACCTGGCAGTTCCGGTCCGCAGATCGCCCCCGAGGATCTGCTGACTCTGCTCGCCGTCGCCCGGCTGGGGAAGTTCACGGCCGCGGCACACAGCCTCGGCCTCAACCACACGACCGTGTCCAGACGCATCGCCGCGCTGGAGAAGGCGTACGGCGATCGCGTGCTCGTGGCCTCGCCCGACGGGTGGGAGCTCAGCGCCGCCGGGCGTCAGCTGCTGCCGATCGCCGAGGACATCGAGGCCGCTCTGGGGCGCATCGATGCGCATTCGAATTCCGCTCTGTCCGGAACGATCCGGCTGGCGTGCCCGCAGGCCTTCGCCCTTGAGTACGCCGTTCCGGCGCTTACCGAACTGCAGGGGCAGCACCCGGGACTGCAGATCGAACTGATCACCGCTACGCAGCGGGCCCGGCAGTATCGGTCGGGCGTCGATATCGAAATCGTCGTGGGACGTCCGGATGCCCCGCGCTCGATCGCCAAGCACATCCGCGACTACCGGCTCCAGCTCTACGCTTCGCAGGATTACATCGCCTCGCATCCGATGCCGCAGACGCTGGATGATCTGGCCGACCACCGGATGGTCTACTACATCGAGAATTCGCTGCGGGTCGATGATCTCGACGAGGCGGCCGACGCACTTCCGCGCGGGAAGGGATTCTTCCGGTCGACCTCGGTGCATGCGCATGTGCTCGCGACCTCGCACGGTGCCGGGATCGGCATCCTGCCCGACTTCCTCGCCCACGGAAACTCCCGCTTGGTGCAGGTGCTGCCCGAGCTGTTCTCCAAGCAGGTGTCGTATTGGGCCTCGGTCCGCCACGAGTCCCTGCGCAACGCCGGAGTCCGCAAAGTCCTAGAATCCCTCTAATTGCTACCTGACGGCGGCCCAGCTACCTCGCGCGAGGTTGCTGGGCCGCCGTCAGGTAGTTCTGGGAGGGGGAGCGAGATGCTGGAGAGTTCAGGCGGCCACCCAGCCGCCGTCGATGCTGTGAGCGCTGCCGTTGATGACTGCGGCATGATCCCCGGCCAGGAAGGTCGCGATCGCCGCAACGTCCTCGGGTTCGGCGAGCTTGGGCACCGCGGAATGGCCGAGGAAGACCTGTTCGAGGACCTCGTCCTCGCTGATGCCGTGAGTCTTCGCCTGATCGGCGATCTGCCCCTTCACCAGTGGCGTGAGCACGTAACCGGGGTTGATCGCATTGCACGTCACTCCGTGCGGGCCGGCCTCGAGTGCAGTCGTCTTCGTCAGTCCCATGAGACCGTGCTTGGCCGCGACATACGCGGACTTGTTCGCCGAGGCCCGCAGACCGTGGACGGAGGAGAGGTTGATGATGCGTCCCCAACCGCGTTCGTACATCTTCGGCAGCACCGCCTTCGTGAGCACGAACGGCGCTTCGAGCATGAGCGTATTGATCAGCCGCCAGTCCTCGAGCGGAAACTCCGTGATCGGGTGGATCCGCTGGATGCCGGCGTTGTTGACGAGGATGTCGACGTCGAGCTCGGTGCCGTCCAGCGCCGAGGTGCCCGCCAGGTTGACTGCCCACGCTTCACCGCCGATCTCGTCGGCAACGGCCTGTGCCGAGTCGGCGTCGACATCGGCGACGATGACAGAAGCACCGGCCCGTGCGAACGACTGAGCGATCGCTTTTCCGAGCCCGGATGCTCCGCCGGTGACGAGGGCGCGTTTGCCGGTGAGGTCTCCCATGAGATGTGCCTTTCGTGGTTCGAGTCTGTCGTACGTGTCCATCTTCCACCCTGCGGAGGCCGAGGAATCATCGAGGTGGGCGCCGAGGCGGCTGCCGAGCGTAGGTCGCAGTCCGACAGGTGAGGTCGGCGCCAGGCAAAGGGGCGGTGCCGATATTCACCGACACCGCCCCTCACCGGGTCACCATCCGGCCTCAGCTGGCCGTGGCGACTCCGCGGCGCACCTTGTCTGCATGGTCGAGCGAGCGCAGGTCGATCCCCTTGGTCTCGCGGGTGAACATGAGTGCGATGAACGAGATGATCGCAGCGGCCAGCAGGTAGAGCGCGATCGGCACCGAGGAGCCGAAGGCGTCGAGCAGTGCGGTGGCGATGATCGGCGCGAAGGATCCAGCGACGATGGCCGTCACCTGGTAGCCGGTCGAGACGCCCGAGTTGCGCATGCGGGTCGGGAACATCTCGGACATGATCGCCGGCTGGCCCGCGTACATCAGTGCGTGGAAGACGAGACCGATGAGGAGGGCGAGGAAGATCATGCCGGCACTGCCGGTGTCGTACATCGGGAAGGCGAAGAAGCCCCAGGTCGCGGTCAGGATGATGCCCACGGCGTAGGGCATCTTGCGTCCGATCCGGTCGGTGGCGGCACCGACGAGCGGAACGAGGACTGCGTGGATCGCATGGGCGCCGAGGAGGAGGCCGAGGATCTCGGCGGATTCGATCTTCACCTGCGTGGCGAGGTAGGTGATCGAGAAGGTCACCACGAGGTAGTAGTGGATGTTCTCGACGAAGCGCAGGCCCATCGCGGCGAAGACCTCACGCGGATAGCGCTTGAATACGGCCTTGATGCCGTAGTCGACGCCTTCTTCGATCTCCTCGGCCTGAACCTCGTCGAAGATCGGCGCATCGGAGACTCGGGTGCGGATGTAGTAGCCGATGAGGACGATGACGGCCGAGAGCCAGAACGAAATGCGCCAGCCCCACGACAGGAAGTGCTCTTCGGTCAGCGTTGCAGTGAGAACGAAGAGAACCGCGGTGGCCAGCAGGTTGCCCAAGGGCACGCCGGACTGCGGGAATGATGCCCAGAAACCGCGCTCCTTGTTCGGAGCGTGCTCGGCCACGAGGAGGACAGCTCCGCCCCATTCGCCGCCGACTGCGAAGCCCTGGACCACACGCAGCAGCACGAGCAGGATCGGAGCGAGGTAGCCGATCTGGTCGAAGGTCGGCAGACAGCCCATGAGGAACGTGGCCACACCGACGAGGACGATCGAGAGCTGCAGCAGCTTCTTGCGTCCGTACTTGTCGCCGAAGTGACCGAAGACGATGCCACCGACGGGGCGGGCGATGAATCCTACGGCGTAGGTGGCGAAGCCTGCCAGGATCGGTGTCAGCGGATTGTCGGAAGGCGGGAACAGAATGTGGTTGAACACCAGCGTGGCGGCCGAACCGTAGAGGAAGAACTCGTACCATTCGACGACCGTTCCGGCCATCGAGGCAGCGACGACCTTGCGCAGCTGAGCGCGGATCGACTTCCTCTCAGCATTGTTCTGAGAACTCATGGGACTCCTTCGTTTCCACAATCCGCGTCACCGTTGAATGCGCGAATAGGCTTGCTCCGGCGCCGACCGGCTGACAGCCCGGAGCACTCAGACCGCATCGGCGCGGCCGGTGTACCCCTGCTTCAGCGCAGTGTTTGGGGCGCTTGGATATTTCTCATCCAAGGATCAGTGTGCGCCACGTTACGGAGTTTTTGGTAACGACCTGGCCATAATCCGAGAATTTCCGGTGCACATTCGTGCACAGCGGTTGTGCAGCAGTCAGCTGTGACCGCTGCGAGCTCGCAAGGCCCATTGTGGCGCGAATCGTCCCTGTGCGTCAGGCCAGCTCCCCCGCGTCTGATCACCACGCCGGCCATCGAGGTACCACCGCAGTCAGCGCAGCGAGCACAACCCCGAACCTCACCGTCGGCGCGGAGGCGCCTTCGCATCGCGTTCGGCCATCGACGCGAGCATCGCATTGTAGGCGCGCAGCTCGGCGTCGTCGGTGCGGTCTTCGCTGCGGTCGATGCGCTTGGCCTCCCGGTCCGAGGACTTCGCCCATTGGACGCAGACCATGATCGCGATGAACAGGGTCGGGAATTCGCCGATGCCCCACGCGATGGAACCGCCGAGCTGCTGGTCGTCGATCGCCGTGTAGCCCCATCCTGCGCCGACGTTGCCGAACCAGTCTCCGGCGATCAGCACGTTCGAACTCATGATCGAAATGCCGAAGAAGGCGTGGAAGGCCATCGTCACCAACAGCATCACGAGCCGCATCGGGAAGACAGGGCGCTTGACGCCCGGATCGATGCCGATGAGGGCTTGGGCGAACAGGTACCCGGCGCCGAGGAAGTGGGCGATCATCAGTTCGTGCCCGATATGAGTATCGAGCGCGTAGTACATGATTCCCGAGTAGTAGAAGACGACCAGCGAACCCGCGAAGTTCACACTCGCCACGATCGGGTGCGCGAAGAAGCGCAGGTACGGAGTATGGACGAGCCAGAGCACCCATTCGCGCAGGCCGACGGACCCGTCCGTGCGCGCCTTCGTTCCGCGCATGAGCATCGTGATCGGTGCCCCGAGCACGAGCGGCAGGGGCACGACCATGACCAGGAGCATGTGCTCGATCATGTGCGCGGAGAACTGCACCTCGCCGTAGACCCGGGGTCCGCCCGAGGTGACGTAGACGAGGAAGACCATGCCCACCAGCCAACTGATGAGGCGCAGCACCGGCCATTTGTCGCCTCGGCGGCGGAGGTTGATAAACGCCACGACGTAGGCGATCGAGGCGCCCGCTGCGATCGCGATCCACAGTGGATCCATCGACCATTCGCTGAAGTAGCGGGACAGGTTCGGCTTCGGCGGCAGCGGATCACCGGTGAGGATCTCGGCCGGGGTGGGGTCGCCCACCGGCTCCTGCGGCACGGGCGGCTGTGACCGGGCCAAGGCCACGGCCAATCCCATCGTGACCCCGAAGAGGATGAATTCGACGGTGATGAGGCGCCAGAATTCCACTGTCGCCGAGGCGGCTGTGCCCAAACGTGAGATGACGAACTGACGGTGCCAGAATCCGATCAGACCGAGCAGGACCGTCGCGAACGCCTTTGCGAGGATGACCTGCCCGTACGTGGTCATGAGGTCGTCGAAGCCCTGCACGCGCAGAAGCGAGTTGACGACTCCGGAGAAGACGATGAGGCCGAAGGCGATGAGGGCGATCGTCGAATACCGTTCGACGACCGGCTTGAGGTTCTTCGAAGCGGCCAGACGGGTGCCCAACAGGGCGATGACGAAGAGCCCACCGAGCCAGAGGACCGCGCCGAGGATGTGCAGACCGAGGCTGTTGACGGCCTGCGTGTGCCCGGAGGCCTCTGCGGAGTGGCCCATCAGAGCCAAGGGGAGGATCACGGCGACGCTGAGCACTCCGGCGGCGGCGATGCCGATCTGGGAGCGGGTGCCGAAGCACAGGGTCGAGGCGACAGCGATGAGGACGACGATGAGCACCCACAGCTGCCCGTAGGCGATCTGAGTGACGAACACGCCGAGTTGGTTCGAGAAGTCGAGATAGGCCTGGGCGCCCACAGTATCGACGAATGAGAAGACGAGCACGGCGACCGCAGACAGCGTCCACACGACCGAGGAGTATTCGGCAATCTGAATGGCCTTCGTCCACAGCGGGTCGAGAGGAACGTCATCGTCCGTGGCCTTGTGCCGGCGGGCGCGACCGCCGGCTGTGCGCGGGAGGATGAGGACGGCGAACATGAGGGCGCCGACGGTCAGCGACATCGCAATATTGAAAACGAACTTCGCTGCGGGAAGACCGAAACGGACGACAGAGCCGGGGTCGTTGAGCAGAGTCGGGTTGGCTGCTCCGGTGAAGAAGAGTGCGGCCAGACCGGCGACCACCCCGAGGAAGACGACGATGGGGACCGTGGCACGTTGCACGAACCGTGTGATCGGTTCGAAACCTGTAGAACTCACTGCGCGCGGACCGCCCCTTCTGACATGACCCAAGGATATCGTTCGGCGTCGCGCCACTGCCAACCGGGAGATCTCTTCGTGGCCGAGATCTCGGGGAGCCGCCTCGGCGAGGATGGATTCAGTCGTACGGGACGACGATCCTCCCTGTTCGAAGGCGGTCTGAGACGCTTGAAGACGCTCAGAGACAGCAAACGGCCCGGATCGTACGATCCGGGCCATTCGACGCTGCTGCGTTGATCAGTTCGGGCTGCCAGCGGCACCCTTCAGCTTCGAACCAGCGGACAGCTTCACGGAGTAGCCGGCCTTGATCTGGATCTCTTCACCGGTCTGCGGGTTGCGACCCTTGCGAGCGGCACGCTCGGTGCGCTCAACGGAGAGCCAGCCGGGGATGGTGAGCTTTTCGCCCTTGGCCACGACGTCGGAGAAGACATCGAAGACACCATCGAGCACGTCCGAGACCTGCTTCTGGGTCAGGCCGGACTTCTCGGCAACTTCTGCAACGAGCTCACTGCGGTTCTTAGCCATAAAAGTGTCCTCCTTAGGACAAGTCGGTAGGTCACCGGTCCGTTTTTCCGATGACGAACTTCCTCGAGATTACCAGCTCGACTTGGTAACGCCGGGCAACTCGCCGTTGTGTGCCATTTCGCGGAAGCGAACTCGCGAGAGTCCGAACTTCCGGAGGTAGCCACGCGGACGGCCATCCACCTGGTCGCGGTTGCGAACGCGAACCGGCGAAGCATCGCGGGGAAGCTTCTGCAGTGCGAGGCGTGCTTCCTCGCGCTGCTCATCGGTGGAATCGGGGTGGGTCAGCTGACGCTTGAGAGTCGCGCGGCGCTCTGCATAGCGTTCAACGATGACGCGACGCTGCTTGTCTTTTGCGATCTTTGACTTCTTAGCCATGTGCGCTCAGCGCTCCTCTCGGAAATCGACGTGCTTGCGGACTACGGGATCGTACTTCTTGAGCACGATGCGGTCCGGGGTGTTGCGGCGGTTCTTGCGGGTCACGTAGGTGAACCCGGTGCCGGCCGTCGACTTGAGCTTGATGATGGGACGAACATCCTGTGCCTTAGCCATCAGAGCTTCACTCCCTTGGCGATGAGTTCGTTGACCACAGCGTCGATTCCGCGAGCGTCGATGACCTTGATGCCCTTAGCGGATAGGGTCAGCGTGACGTTGCGGCGCAACGACGGAACGTAGTAGCGCTTTTTCTGAATGTTCGGGTTGAAGCGGCGCTTCGTGCGGCGCTTCGAGTGGGACACGTTGTGTCCGAAACCGGGGACTGCCCCGGTTACCTGGCAGGTTGCTGCCATGTCTCTCCTCCAGTTCACAAGTTACCGACTCTCGAAACAAGCCCCTGCGGGATTGCACTTGCGTGCCCTCTCCGCTTGCTTGCGCCGATGTCGGAAGACATCAACAAATTTTCTCGACTGTCACCGTGAAAATTGTGTACGCCAAAACAGGTCTGCCCGTTCGGGCGAGATGTCTCACCAGCGCTGAAGCCGTAGCCTGTGAGAGATGGCCGAAGCTGGAGTGCAGCGGTGGGTGAGCACCATGTGTGTCCTAGCAGATCGATCGGTGACCTGCCTGCTACGACACAACAAGAATCAATCTTACTGAGATGCCGGGCCGGAGAGCAAATTCATCCTGGTTTCTGCGGTGGGGCCTTCGTCACTGAAATCTTCCGCGTGGAAGGGCTTGTACGGTCGTCATCGACGCCCGGAGGGACCTTTGTCGACGCCCGGAGGGACTTTCACAGGTGGGGCCAAGCCAACTCGGTGATTTCCGCAGTAGGCTTTCGTCGGCAACGCGTCCTGTCGGCGATCCTGTTGAACGACTGCTCGACTCGTGCCAAGGTAAGTAGATGATTGCCACCACATCTGGCATTCAGGAGGACTGATGAGCGACGTTCCACAGAGGCCGCGCATTCGTCCGGCGACTAGCGACGACTGGCACAAGGGTTCAGGTGAATCTGCTGGTCAGACCCCGTCGTACGGGAATGACGCGGAACGTTCGTCTGCCGATTTCGACAACTCGACCTACTACGAGTACCTCGAACGGCACACGGGGGAACAGTCGATCTCGAAAGCTCGCAGCGGCAATGTCTTCGCCCCTGCCGGACGCTCACCCTTCGATGACGCTCACTCTGCCGGTTCCCACCAGTATGTGAATTCTCAGCAGTCTCAGCAGCCTGCCGGCGGTGGTGCCGGCAATGGCGTCGGCGGCTCGACACAGAATGGAGCCCAGACTCCTCCTTCCCCACAGTTTCCGCCCACCGTCCAAGACGATTCTTCCTCGCGCAATGGTCTGAAGATCGCTGTCGTCATCATCGCCATACTCATGGTTCTGGCCTTGGTGGGATTCTTCGGTATCCGGTGGCTCGCGCCGTCCTCGGGAACCGTCCCTGTGGATGTCGGATCCAGCGAGCCGGCCAGCTCGTCGCCCAGCCCTTCGGATGACCTTGTCCAACCGACGAAGAGCCCGGAAGACCAGCTCGACGCCTATACCGAAGTAGGCACCGAGAAAGCCGCTGACCTCGAAGGTGAGTGGGTGACTCAGGTGAGCGCGAAGAACGTCGGCCTCAAGGCCGACGGCAAGACCTGGTCAGCGCAGGACATCCTCAACGAGTACGAGGCCAACAAGGTCAAGTACCCGGGCGCAATCCTCATCCACAGCGGCGACTGGGCCTCGTACAGGGACGGCAGCTACTGGGTCACGGTCGTCGACACCGGCTACAGCAATCCGGAGCAGGCCCTCGACCAGTGCCGCTCGTGGGGTCTCGACCGCAACCACTGCATCGCCAAGCGACTCGTCAAAGACGGCAGCCCCAAGGACAACAGCGCCTACCTCGACGGGTAGACCGCACCGTCGGACCGGCCGGAGCACATGCAGGTCTGCCCCTCGACGAGCATCCCGCTCAGTGCTTCAACTGCATCGTCAGCAGGTGGTAGCTCAGCGTCTTTCCATGTCCGTCGAGGTGGCTGACTCCCGTGACACCCCTGCCCAGCATTCCCTTGAGTTCAAAACTCATGGCGTTCAGCCGCGGCAATAGACAGCGGCGGACTCGCGAGACCGGCAGCCCGAAGTGATGCGCCACTGCCTCCTCGGTGACCGCGCGACTCAGCACGGAGAATTGGGCCCCTTCACGGGCAATGACACCGAGGATGAGCGTATCCCCTTTGTCTCCGGTCCTGACTGCGGCCAGGTCATCGACGGTGAGCATGTGCTCAGACTTCGCGGCCATCAGACGCCTCCTCATGGTCAGTCAGTTCGTCGGCGTGAATGACGGAGACCTTCGTGAGTGCACGCGGCAGCGAACACGATTTGACACTGAGGCTCTCCCGAACGGACGTCCTTGCGCCGCCTCCTCCCGCCGGCCCGTTGGTATAGAGCGCCTCGACCTCGGCTCCGATCGCAGAGGCGCGTCTGCGGCTCTGAGCAGCTCCTGCCACCCGCAGTCGCACTTCGGGCGGATCTGCCACATCGCTGAGACCTCTGAAGCTGGCTCCGGCGCCGATGAACTCTACCGAGAGTTCGGATTCCCGATATCCGTGTATGCGCTCCAACCGACGTACGACGATGTCTGCCGCGAGCTGGGCACGCAACAGAGCCCGCGGGCCGGCATAGGTGATCTGTCCTTCTGCTTCCCACCCGCCGAGGTAGCCCAATGTCACCTTGAGCTCGACTGGTGCGGCAACTCCTTTTCCACCAGTTACAGCGATCCGGTCGGACCCGACCTCTCGGAGTACTGTTCCAGTGAAGTCTGCGACCACGTCCGGGGTGACGTAGGCACCGGGGTCGGCCACTTCGTAGAGCAGCTGCTCCGTGCAGGTCCGGACGGTGACGGCGCCTCCGGTACCCGCGAGCTTCCCAATGACGGCGTCGCCGCTGGGTGAGACATCGGCGTAAGGGAAGCCGAGACGGTCCAACCCTGCCACGGGCTTCGTCATCGGGTCGGCGAAGTATCCACCGGTGACCTGGCCTCCGCATTCGAGGAGGTGGCCGATGACAGTGGCCTGCCCGATGAGGTCGGAATCGTCGTCCGACCAGGAGAAGCTGTGGCTCAGCGGCCCGACGTACAGCGAGGGATCGGCAACTCTGCCGGTGATGACGATGCGTGCACCTTCGTCGAGCGCACGTCGGATGCCGGATGCGCCGAGGTAGGCGTTGGCAGAAGCGAGCCGGGGCTCCGAGCTGGCAGCCGGTTGGGAGTCTTCCCACCTTAGGGGATCCGTCGCAAGCACTTGGTCGAGCACATCGTCACCGATGACAACTGCCACCGGCATGTCAATGCCCATGTCGTCGAGAAGCCCAGCGACGGCGCGCCCTGCTGTAAGCGGATTGGCTGCTCCGCCATTGGTGATGATGCGAGTTCCGTTGGCCGAGCAGTGCGGTGCGGTGAGCCGGATCCTATCGAGCAGAGTCGGATCGTAGCCCGCAGAGGGGTCATTCAGCCGGGCTTTCTGAGCGTTCGCGACCGTCCGTTCGCCGAGGAGCTCGAAGACGAGGAAGTCGAGATGCCCAAGCTGCGCGAGCTCGAGGGCCGGGTCGAGACGGTCGCCGGCGAACCCTGCTCCCGATCCGATGCGAACTGTCCCAGGTTCTGGCGGATCAGCTTCTCTGGCCGTTGAGCCCAGATCCTGTGCTTTTACGATACCCACAGCGGAATCACTCCTAGTGCGATGGCGACGATGGTGACGACGATGCTGACCAGCCACAGCCAGCCGGTGGCGCGGATGATGTGCTTGCCGATCGGGACCCCGGCTAAGCCGACAAGCAGATAGAAGGAGCCGGTCAACGGGCTGATGGGGAAGCCCAGTGTCTCCTGCCCGATGATCGATGCCTGACCGAGGACGACCGGATCGATGCCGTAGGTGCTGCCGACGCTCGCCAGCACGGGCAAGAGCCCGAAATAGTATGCGTCCGGGCCGAACAGCAGACTCATCGGCACGCCGAGCACAGCGACGATGATCGGCAACACCGGCATGACGCCGGCGGGAAGCACAGCGGTCGCCGACTTGGCCATCGCCTCGATCATTCCGCTTTCGTCGAGCACTCCCAAGAGCACACCCGCTGCCAACAGAGTGCTGGCCATGAGCATGCATGATTTGGCGTTGAGGTCGAACTGTTCGGACTGACCCGCCATTCCGCGGTGGTTGATCAGCAGAGCGAGAATCGTTGCAACCATAAAGGTCAGTGCGGGTGAGATCACGCCAGTCATCATCGTCGCCAAGGCAGCGACGAGCACGACACCATTGAGGACGAGCGACAGCACCGTCGGCCCCGCCTCCGCTGGACCGCGAGTGGAGTTCGAATCACCCGCAACATCGGTTCCGTCGGGTGAGCCCGATCCCGCCGTCTGGTCGGTTCCAGCCGTTTCCTCCGAACCCTGTGCTGATCGGATTGTGCTGGATGCCTCCGCCGAACGGCCGGTTTCTGCGGCCGACGTCGCTGCGACCATCACCGAGTCGGCAGAGTCGTCGGCAGGCACCCGGTCGAGCCGCTTTGCTTCACGATGCCCGAGGTACCAAGCCACTGCCAGAGCCGCAATGATCCCAGCGATCTGAGCCGGGATGAGAGGGACCCACAAGTCGTTCGCATCGACCTTGATCGTTGCCGCCGCACGGGCAGTCGGCCCTCCCCAGGGCAACATGTTCATGACGCCGGCGCCCAGCGCCACGCACGTCGACAGCGTCAACCGGCTCATCCCGAGACGCTGGTAGAGCGGCAGCATGGCTGGGATCGTGACCAGGAACGTCGTCGCACCTGCACCGTCGAGGTGAACGACACATGCCAGAAGTGTGGTCGCAACGGCTACGTTGCGCGGTGAGGATCCGCCGAACCTGATGATCCGATCGATGATCGGGTCGAAGAACTTCGCATTGCGCAGGATTCCGAAGAAGACGATGGCGAAGATGAACATGACGACGACGTCTGCGACTCCCGCGATTCCGGCTGAGACGAATTCACTGATGTCGGCCGGCGACTGTCCGGCGATCAGCGCCGCGACGAGCGGCACTCCGGCCAATGCGACGACCGGAGAGACCTTCTGCGTGAGCAACAACGCCAGAATGATGAGCATGGTGACATAGCCGATAAGTGAAAGCACCTTTGATTCCCTTCTCGATGAACGTATTCATCCTCGTTGAGCATGAGTAGGACCGTCCAATATCCGTTGCGGCTAGACTCATGATTCATGGTTATCAATCTGTCCTTGCACCACCTGCGAGCAATCGAAGCGGTGCAGCGCACGGAGAGTTTCACCCGTGCGGCCGAGGAGATCGAGGTCAGCCAGCCGGCTCTCAGCCGTACCGTCGCGGAGGCAGAGCGACGCATCGGCACACAACTGTTCGAGCGCACCACCCGCAAGGTCACCGCAACGGTTACCGGCACCGAAGTGGCACTGTACGCCGCACACGCAGTTCGCTCGTTCGACTCGGCATTGGAACGGATCTCCGGCTTCGTCACCGGCAGTTCGGGGCAGGTGAGAATCGCCTGCCTGCCATCGTTGGCAGCAACCGGATTGCCCGAGGTCGTTCACGCGTTTCGCCGGGAGTTCCCGGAGGTCGAACTCGTCATCCGTGATGCGGCTCAGGATCAGGTCGTGCCGATGGTGACCGAAGGGACGGTGGACATCGGCCTCGTCGCCTTCACGGACTCTCTCCCTGCCGATCTGGCAGTGACTCCATTCCTGTCCGATCCTTTCGTCGCAATCGTTCCACGCGGTCATCGATTGGCTGCACGCGCATCTGTGCGGTGGGAGGAGTTCCACGGCGAAGAGTTCGTCGGCTTCAACTCCGTGACGAGCATCGCGCCGATGGTGCGGCGAACTCTGCTCAAGGCAGCAGCAGAACCCCATGAAGTGCAGACGGCAGATACGATTCCCGCGGTCGGCGGCATGGTGGCAGCAGGTATGGGCATCACCGCAGTACCGAGGTTGGTCGTCCCCCTGATGAATTTCAGCGATCTCGTCAGCATCCCGATCATGCCCACCATTGAACGCAAACTGGTGATCGCCTACCTTTCCGATGCTCCGCTCCCGCGCCCGGTCTTCAACTTCAAACAGCGACTGATCGAGTCAGCCGCCGAGTGACTGGCGAAACGCTGAAACGCCCCGGCCTCGCATTATGCGAAGCCGGGGCGCTCAAGCTCCCAAAGCCGGCTAGGAGCCGACGCCAGGGCGAGAATCAGGCCAACATCAGAGTCGGGTCCTCCAGACCCCGTCCGACGTCGGCGAGGAACTTCGAGATGATCTCGCCGTCGACGACACGATGGTCGGCGCTGACCGACAGCGTGGTGATCTCGCGCGGAACGATCTCGTCGTCCACCACCCACGGCTTCTTCCGGACCTGTCCGAACGCGAGGATCGCGGCCTCACCAGGATTGATGATCGGCGTACCGGCATCGACTCCGAAGACACCGACATTCGTGATCGTGATCGTGCCCCCGGCCTGATCGGCCGGCGGCGTCTTGCCCGACCGCGCCAGAGCGGTGAGATCCTGAATGCCCTGCGCCAGTTCGCCCAGCCCCATGGCCTGCGCGTTCTTGATGTTCGGCACGATCAGTCCGCGCGGAGTGGCGGCCGCGATGCCGAGGTTGACGTACTTCTTCACGACGATCTCGTCGCCCTCGAGGCACGAGTTGATCCGCGGGTTGCGTCCCACGGCCCACGCCACTGCCTTGGCGACGATGAGCAGCGGCGAGACCTTGACGTCCTCGCCCAGGAACTTCGTCGACTTCAGCCGGCGGACCATCGCCATCGTCTCGGTGACGTCGACGTCGAGGAACTCGGTGACGTGCGGCATCGTGAATGCCGAATCGACCATGGCCTTCGCCATCATCTTCGTCACGCCCTTGAACGGGATCCGCTCTTCCAGCGCTCCCTGATCACTCGCCGAGGCGGCCGCCGGTGCCGTCGCACCCGACGTGGGAGCGGCGGTCCGGTTGGCGGCGGCGTGCACATCGTCGCGCGTGACGTCCCCGCGGGGCCCGGTCGGTGTCACCTGGGAGAGGTCGACCCCCAGATCCTTCGCGAGCTTCCGCACGGGCGGCTTCGCCAGCGGCTTGCTCGGTGACGCGGGAGCCGAAGCGGACTGCGACTGCGCTGCCGGAGCAGGTGCCGACGCCGACTGTGCCTGAGCCGCCGGAGCCGCGGCCGGTGCAGGCGCGGCCGCCTCCGCAGCCTGGGCAGCTGAGGCAACCGGGGCAGCCGACGCTGCGGGAGCGGCGCCAGCGGCGGGAGCGGGGACGGAAGCGCCCTTCCGCGGACGCCGCTTCGACGACGTCTCCTTCGCTCCATAACCGACGAGAGTGGCTCCGCCGTCGGCATCACCGGAGGCATCGACCGACTTCTCAGCCGAACCGGAAGCCGGCGCATCAGCGGAGGCGGGGGCCGCCTCGGTGTTAGCATCATCTCCGCCGAACCGAATGATCGGGGTGCCGACCTCGATGGTCTGGCCCTCCTCGACAAGGAGCGCACCGACGGTGCCGGCCTGCGGACTGGGCAGCTCGACGAGCGATTTCGCGGTCTCGATCTCGACGAGAATCTGGTTGACGGTGACAGTGTCGCCGGGGGCGACCTTCCACGCGACGATGTCGGCCTCGGTCAGGCCCTCACCGACGTCGGGAAGAGGAAATTCGAATGACATTCTTGACTCTCCTCGAAATCAGTAGGACAGGGCCCGATCGACACCATCGAAGATGCGATCGAGGTCGGGCAGGTAGTGCTCTTCCATCCGCGAACCGGGGTACGGGGTGTGGTAGCCGCCGACCCGGATGACCGGGGCTTCGAGGTTGAAGAAGCAGCGTTCGGTGATGCGCGCGGCGATCTCCGAACCCAGCCCCAGGAAGGTTGGAGCCTCATGGGCGACGACCAGTCGGCCGGTCTTCGTCACGGACTTCTCGATCGCGGTGAAGTCGATCGGGTTGAGGCTGCGCAGGTCGATGAGTTCGACGCTCTTGCCTTCCTCGGCGGCCGCGGTGACCACGTCCTGCGCGGTCGGCACCAGCGGGCCGTAGGCGACGAGGGTGACGTCGGTGCCTTCGGACACGACGCGGGCGTCATGCATGCCCAGCTCGCCTCGGGCCGACGTGTCGACGTCCCCGCGCATCCAGTAGCGACGCTTGGGTTCGAAGAACATCACCGGATCCTCGCTCTTGATTGCGTCCTGGATCATCCAGTACGCGTCGTGAGCGTTCGACGGGGATATGAGCCGCAGTCCCGCATGGTGGGCGAACACGGTCTCGGGGCTCTCCGAATGGTGCTCGGGTGAGCCGATGCCGCCGCCGTAGGGCACGCGAATGACCAACGGGATGTTCTCTTTGCCCAGGGTGCGGTTGTACAGCTTCGCCACCTGGGTGACGATCTGGTCATAGGCCGGGAAGATGAACGCGTCGAACTGGATCTCGATGACGGGACGGTAGCCGCGGATGGCCATGCCGATCGAGGTGCCAACGATGCCGGATTCGGCCAGCGGGGCATCGATGACACGCTGCGGACCGAAGTCCTTCTGCAGACCCTCGGTGACGCGGAAGACGCCGCCGAGTTTGCCGATGTCCTCGCCGATGAGGACGACCTTCGGGTCGTCCTCCATGGCCTTGCGCATTCCGGCGGTGATCGCCTTCGAGAGGGGAAGTTTCTCCATCAGGCCTCACCCGCATCGGCGAACGAGGCCTGGTATGCCAGGAATTCGGCACGTTCCTCGTCGACGAGGGAGTGGGGTTCCGCGGTGACATGGGCGAACATCTCGACGCCGTCGGGGTTCTCCATGGTCATGCAGTTGTGGCGGATGCGGGCGGCGAGGGTGTCGGCCTCGGCGTCCACCTCGGCGAAGAATTCGTCGCTGGTCTCGGTGTGCTTGTCCAGGTAGGCCTTGAGGCGGGTGATCGGGTCGCGGTCCTCCCAGATCTCCTCTTCGGCCTTGTCGCGGTACTTCGTCGGATCATCGGCCGTGGTGTGGGCGCCGCGACGATAGGTGAAGGCTTCGATGAGCATCGGGCCGTGGCCGGCGCGCACGGAGTCGAGGCTGGCGCGGGCCACGGAATACATCGCGATGATGTCGTTGCCGTCGACGCGGATGCCGGGGACTCCGAATCCTTCGCCGCGGGTCGACAGCGGGGCTGCGGACTGGACGTGAGTGGGTTCGGAGATGGCCCACTGGTTGTTCTGGCAGAAGAACAGAACTGGGGCGTGGAAGGCTCCGGCGAAGGTCAGTGCTTCGGAGACGTCGCCCTGCGAGGTCGCACCATCGCCGAAGCAGGCGATGGAGACAGTGTCGCGTTCGATGTCGCCGGTGCCGACGTCGCCGTCCATGGAGATGCCCATGGCGTAGCCGGTGGCGTGCAGGGCCTGCGAGCCGATGACGATGGTGTAGGTGTGGAAGCGGTGCTCCTGCGGATCCCAGCCGCCGTGGTTCTGACCGCGGAAGATGCTGAGCAGGGTTTCGGGTTCGACACCGCGGGTGTAGGCGAGGCCGTGTTCGCGGTAGGTGGGGAAGACGAAGTCTTGGGGGCGAGCGGCCCGTCCCATGCCGATCTGGGCTGCTTCCTGTCCGAACAGAGGTGCCCACAGGCCCAACTGTCCCTGACGCTGCAGAGCAGCTCCTTCGGCGTCGATGCGGCGGACCAGGACCATATCCCGGTAGAAGCCGCGCAGATCCTCATCGGTGAGTTCTGCGGCGAAGGCATCGTACTCACCGGATTCGACGCGGTTTCCGTCTTCGGTGAGCATCTGGATCATTCTGGGCTCCGAGGACTGACTGTGGGCAGCGCCGGTTCCCACTGAAATGTTGGAGGTCATTTCAGTTCTCCTTTGTTCGAGGTCCATCTTCACCGGAGGTGACCAGTGGTGGACCGTGTCCGTCGGGCAGGCCCTCGGATGTGAGAACTCGCCCTCGAGTGATCTGATTCACAGGTGATATCACAATACCGAATCCACTCACTGCTTGCCACTCTCCCCATGCGGTTCGAGTATCAAAAGTGCAGGTCAGGAACAGACTATGGCCCGAGCTCGACACATGTGGCCGAGTTCCAAAGCGTTCCGTGGACAATTGTCGATCACGGCAGAGATGCTCCATCGTCCGACCAATGCACATCCGAGCACCGAGGCGGCCCTTCTTCGGGAAGACGTGTGCAGAATTCGCACGATCCCATCGCTCGCCGGGGCGGCCCATCCTCGGGAGATCGAGTGCAGGTCCCATGAGCTCCGTTGGTGCACCGGGGTGTCCCATCGTTTCGATGCCGAGTGCCGTTCCGCGAAACCGAGTTCAATGACGTCTGCGCTTGCCCTGGTAGTCGCGCGTCTTCCCGAGATCACCGGTGAAGAAGCCTGAGTTCTTCGAGGTGAAACGGTCGATTGCGGAATTCCCGCCCTTCAGCAGCAGTCCGATCGAGGCCGCATAGGCGACGGACGAGTGCGCTGCCCCGGCCGAGGCGAACATCGCATCGAGTTCGGCATCGGTCTTGTCCGCCAGCTCGGGGACCTTGCGCAGTTCGTCGGGGTCGTAGTCGACGGTGATCGTCGACCAGTTCTTCGTCGCCGGGTTCTCATTGCCGTCGAGATCGGGGACGAGGTCCTGTTCGTGCTCGATCGAAAGCACGTCGATTCCCGAATCGATGGCGAAATCGGAGACCGGAGCACCGACCGTCATCAGGGCAGTGACGTTGACATCGTCGAGGAACGCGGGGTCCGCGGCCAGAGAGCCTGCGGTGATACCTCCCTGCGAATATCCGACGAGCATGACCTCGGCGCCGCGGCCGATCCCGGCATCGGCGATCGCCTGGCGCACCATTTCGCGCATCACGGTGTCGTTGCCGGCCATGCCCTGCACGTTCGTCGTCAGGTCCGTCGTATTGTCACCCGACTTCGGAGACCAGTCGGTGGTGGCCGGGACGTAGACGATATAGCGACTCGTCCCATCGGGTCCGACGACCTCCTCGATGCGGACCTGCCCGGAATCGGCTCCGCGGTGGCAGTTCGCTTCGCGGATGAAGAGGTCTTCGACATCACGCGGCGGCTCTTTGTGCGGCGGAGTCAGGCCTTTCGCCCTCCATACCTCGACATCGGAAGGCAGCAGCAGTCCGAACGCGTTCGCACCCGCCAGGACCCAGATCGTCATCGACGTCGAGTCGTGCGGCCAGAACGCGTGATCGCCGTCGGAGTCGAGGATGAATGGAGGCAGCCCGAAGAATCCGACGACGAAGCCCGGCAGCACATGCTCGATGACGGCCCCGGTGACGTCGGACTGTTCGAACGCGAACGTGATCAGCGCTTCCTTCGCTTTCGCCTTCGTCTTGCCCAGGTCGATGCCGAACTGCTTGGTGATGACATCGTCGAGTCCGGTGGCGTCGAGGATCTTCGTGACCACGACGACCTGAGCGCCGACGACGAGCGCAACGGGAATGATGACGGGCAGGCTGAGTGCGATGATGCGACCGGTCGCGTACCCGAGAGCGTCGAGCAGTCCGCCGAAGACTTCGCTGATGCCCTTCTCCGCCTGCCGGTATGCGAAGGCAGCGGCTCGAACGGCGAGCAGTGTCGCCTCGAGTTCGAGCACCGAGGCGGTCAGCTGGGCGTGGAACCGGATCCGGCAGGCATCGAGGTTGAGCGCCGTCACCGGGGCGGGGACCTGGGTGAGCAGGGTCGCGAGGTCGAAGTCTCCGACAGCGGCGTCGACGGACAGATCACCGATGTCGGCGATGACGGTCTGCAGTGCGTCTCCGCTGCCGTCGGCGCGTTCGTCGACGGTGATCCGTCCGCCTCCGCGGGTCGTCGAGTCGATCATCGCGGGTCTCCTCTCATGCCCCGGTCGCTGCCGCCCTCATGCCCCGTTCCATGCCGGTCCCTGGCGCCACAAGCCCACGGGGCCACGAACTCCCGGTCGTCAGCCGCTGCCGCCGTCAGTGATGCTGCCGTCAGTGATGCCGCCGTCAACTCGGAGCTCCTGCCGTCAGCGTCCGCGTGAGCACGGCGCTCAGCAGCTTTCGCACCGCTGATTCGCCGGCGTCGACGTCATCGTCGACGGTGACGGAATCGCCGGCGCGCTCGATGACCGGCCGGAACCATGTCCCGCCCTCTCGGCGGAGGAATTCCAGTCCTGTCGCACCCCGTCCGGACGCCCAGCTGAGCGTGAGCACACAGTCCTGGTCGACGAGCTCGGTGAGATCCTCGACGACGTGCCCGATCCGTCCCGGCTCGATCCGGCGCAGCAGCTGGTGCCGCGCGAAGTCTTCGAGTCCCTCCCCCTGCAACGCGAGGATCGCATGCGCGATCCCCGGCCCCAGGCACAGTGCCAGGTGGACGGTTTCGACTCCCGATGACACGACGACGCTGATGCGCGTGCGCACCCGGTTGAGTTCGGAGGCGAAGCCGCGCAGCCATGCGGTGAGCACATCGAGGTCCCGCTTCGCGCCCCCACTGCCCTCGCCCATTCCCGAGGGTGCGGCGCCAGTCCCCGAACCTGCGGCCGCAGCCCCCGAACCTGCGCCGGAGATCTCCTCCTCCGCCGAGACGGCTCGGGAGTCCCGGTCGACCCGGCGAGGGAGCAGATCGGGCGGCCAAAGACGACGCAGCCGTTCGGGCAGTCTGCTGATCCGGTCGAGGTCGACGACGATCCAACTGTCGATGTCGGCGCCCTCACGTTCGGTGGGGTGAGTGTTCACAGTTGGATCCGCCCGCCCACCGACACGACCTGCAAGTGGAGGTCATACGCCTCGGCGAGCTTCTCCGCCTTCTCGCCCAACTTGTCGATCGATTCTGCGCAAGAGGCCACTCGGTCATCGAGCAGCGCTCCCGCCGGGGAATCCCATCCGTCGATCTGGCGGCAGCTCTGCGCCAGGGAGTGCAGCACCTCCGCTCGCCGCCTCCACTGCTCACGATTGCGCTCCAATTCGTCAGTGATCATGTCCCAGTCCTCCCGCCTGCCTGTTCGGCATCCGTGCCCGAATCACTCGACCGTAGGCGGCAGCGGCTCGAGCAGAGAAGCCTCGATTCCAAGGCTGGGGAAGAGGCTTGAGCATCCACAGGGCACAGGCGTCGAAGTCGCCACCGAATCCACAAGGGGCGATGCTCGAGTCTCGTGGTCCCGCCGGCGCCTGGCGATCGGTCGGCGCGGACGGGTGCCGCTCCGATTCGCCGCTCATGAGAAAATGAGGGCATGCCGACTGTTTCCCTTGCCGAAATCTCGCCCGCCATCGCTCTCGGACCGCTTGATGGTCGCTACCGCAAAGACACCGCTGACCTCGTCGATCATCTCTCCGAGGCGGCGCTCAACCGCAACCGCATCATCGTTGAGATCGAATGGTTCATCCATCTCGCACAGAACTCGGTGATCGAGGGCGTTCGCACCCTCACCCCCGATGAGATCGACGGACTGCGTGCCTTCGCCGCCGACTTCGACGCCGACACCATCGCCACGCTGGCCGCTCATGAAGCCGTCACCGTCCATGACGTCAAGGCCGTCGAATACACAATCAAAGAAGCCCTAGTGACGATCGGCGCCGAGGACCTCGGCGAGCTCGTCCACTTCTGCTGCACGTCCGAAGACATCAACAACCTGTCCTGGGCGCTCGGCATCAAGGGTGCCACCGAACAGGTGTGGCTGCCGAGAGCGAAGGCCCTCATCGACGCTCTCGCCGAGTCCGCCGCGGAACTGGCCGAAGTTCCGATGCTCGCCCACACCCACGGTCAGCCGGCCACTCCGACGACGATGGGCAAGGAGCTCGCGGTCTTCATCCACCGCCTGCGTCGTCAGTACGAACGCATCGCCGCCACAGAGTTCCTCGGCAAGATCAACGGCGCCACGGGCACCTATTCGGCCCATCTGGCCGCTGTGCCGGGAGCGGATTGGCCGCAGATCGCCCGCACCTTCGTCGAAGACCGTCTCGGGCTGACCTTCAACTCGCTGACCACGCAGATCGAGTCCCACGACTGGAACTCCGAGCTGTTCGCCGATATCGCTCGGTTCAACCGGATCGCACACAACCTGGCCACCGATATGTGGACCTACATCTCGATGAACTACTTCAAACAGATCCCCGTCGCCGGTGCGACCGGTTCGTCGACGATGCCGCACAAGGTCAACCCGATCCGCTTCGAGAACGCCGAAGCGAACCTCGAACTCTCCTGCGCCCTGCTCGATTCCCTCGGCTCAACGCTGATCACCTCGCGGATGCAGCGCGACCTCACCGACTCGACCTCGCAGCGCAATATCGGCGTCGCCTACGGCCACTCGGTCCTCGCGCTCAACAACCTGGTCAAGGGCCTCGGTGCGCTCGCCATCAACGAGGATGCTCTGGCCGCCGACCTCGACGGCAACTGGGAGGTCCTCGGTGAAGCCGTCCAGTCGGTCATGCGTGCCGCCGGACTGCAGGGCGTGCCGGGAATGGACAACCCGTACGAAACGCTCAAGGAACTCACTCGCGGCAAGCGCATCAACCAAGCTGATCTGCAGACGTTCGTCGACGGTCTCGGACTGCCCGAGGAGCGTGCCGAACTGCTCAAGGCCCTCACGCCCGCCACCTACACCGGTGTCGCGGCTCAGCTCGCCGAGTCCGAGGTCTCGGACTGGAAGGCCTTCAGCGAAGGCTGATCTCAGGGCCTGACAACGCCTCGAGGCCGGTCTCCGAATTCGGAGACCGGCCTCGATGTGCATTTCCCTGGTCGGCCGACGCCGCCCTGACTCAGGCTTGGCGGGTCGCAGCCACATGACTCACGGTTCACAGCCGCCCTCGCGAGTCAGCCTCGAGAGTCAGACGGAGGGGATGTCGAAGGTCGTCGTGAACTCCGGGACCTTCTCGTCGGTTCCCAGCACCTTGCCGGGTCCGCGTTCATAGCGGATCGTGTAGGCGTCCTGCTTCTCGTTCGGAACATAGGCGAGCCAGCCCTGGTGGGTTCCGCCGTCTCGGCGTCTGACGTCTTCGAAGGGCTCGTAGCCAGCAGCTCGCATTTCGGCTTCGAGGCCGTCGGTCTGGTCGTATCGGTAGTCCGCCCCGCCGTCTTCGGAGATCTTGAATGCTCCGGACTGGATGAGTCCGCTGTATTTCTGCCCTGGGGTGATCTTGACTTCGAGGAGGACTACTTCGCCCCCGAGTTCGATCGCCGATGCCCTCTTGGACGACTCGAAGTTCCGCACCGCAGAGAGCACCTCGATCTTGTCCTGCATCTCCGGATCCTCGAAGCTTTCGCCGATGCTGACCTGCCCCTGGCTGCCGGACGACGCTCCCGAGTCCGAACCCGTGGACCCGTCAGCCGACGAGGTCGACGACGAGGAGCCCGAGGTCGACTGATCGGAACTCGCGTCCTGACCGCCGGTCTGGTCCTGTCCGGCCTGTTCCTGGCCGTTCTGGTCGGCACTCGACTCCTGACCGTTCTGGTCGCCCTGACCCTGAGCGTTCTGATCCTGGTCGCCCTGATCCTGAGCGTCGGCATTCGGCTGCTCTCCGCTCTGGCCCTGTTCGGGCTGGACGGCCTGGCTGATGAGCGAGCAGCCCGAGAAGGCGAGTGTGCAGCTGAGCAGGGCCGCAGCGGTGAAGGTGGCACGCTTCATGCGTTTCATGATGACTCCTTGATCGGTCTCTCGCACCCGGGAGTCGTTCGCCCGAATGCGTGTTCTGAAACCAACCTATGAGTTCATCGAGCGCGAGATGTGCGCAGAGTGTGGCAGAACGGCAACGTCTGTCACCGATCCGCCGCAGCCCCCGAAGAGTCGCACTCAGCGAGGCGTCGGTGTGCCGCTTTGAGAGGGTCGCGCGAATTCCCCGGCCACATTCTCAAGCGGGCACGAGATGCTTGTCCGCGTCCACCTCGGCGAGGGTCTTCTTGCCCATGCTGCGGGCGAGGATGAGAGTCGGGACTCCAGCGACGACGATGACGACGGTGGCGTAGATCGCCGGTGCCAGAGTGATGCCGGTCGACGACATGAGTGCCGTGGCGATGAGCGGCGAGAGACCGCCGAAGAGGACGGTGGCGACGTTGTAGCCGATCGCCATGCCGGAGAAACGGCTCGTGCCGGTGAACTGCTCGGGCACCATAGCGGCGGCCACCGCGCTCCACCCGGCGGCGGGAATTGCGAGGAACGCAACACCGAACACCGCCCCACTCGAGGAGCTGCCGCCCAGCAGAGCGTATGCGGGAATGATCGTGAACACGAAGACAGCCATGAGAACGGCCAGGGCGGGTTTGCGCCCGAACCTGTCGGAGGCCAGGCCGAAGAACGGAGTGACGACGATGGCGACGACGGCCGCGACCGTGCCCAGGGCCAGGGAGCCGGAGTTCGGAACCTTCGCCACCTCTTCGATGTACGTGGGCACATAGGTGATGTTGAGGAAGTAGCTGACCGAGCCGATCGAGGAGATGAGGAAGGCCACGAGGATCGCCCGCGGCTGTTCGAGGATCGCAGTGATGAGCGGGGAGCGCTCGAGGGCCGTGTCCTTCGTGCCCTTCTTCTCCTTCTCTGCCTGCTGCAGCCGTTTGAAGGTCTCGGTCTCCTCCATCATCGACCGCAGCGGAACCATGAGGATGGCGAGCACAGCACCGAGGACGAACAGCAGCCGCCAACCCCAGGAGTCCATTGCCTCGGGGCTGAGCGTATTCGCCAGCAGCGCACCGGACCCCACCGCCAAGAGGGCGCCGACCTCGCTGTTGGCCGCAGCCCAGCTGGCCGCCAATCCGCGCTTTCCCGGTCCCGCCGATTCCATGAGGAAGACCATGATTCCCGTGTATTCCGCGCCGACGGAGAATCCGGACAGGCAGCGCAGGGCGACCATGAGCACGCCTGCCCAGATGCCGATCGTGTCGTAGTTCGGGATCACCGCGATCCCGAGCATGGAGATCGCCATGAGGACCGCGGAGATGATGAGCGTCGATCGTCGCCCGATCCGATCACCGAGGTGGCCGAAGACCATCGCGCCCAAGGGCCGGAAGAGGAATCCCGCCGCGCCGACCCCGAGGGTCAGCAGCAGAGAATCCGTCTGATCGCCGAAGAACTCCTTGGTCAGGGTCGTGGCGACATAGAAGAAGATCGAGAAGTCGTACCATTCGACGACGGTGCCGAATGCGGCGACGAACATCGACCTGCGCCGGCCTCTCTCCCGCTCGCGGCTGGTCGCCTGAGTGGGTGATGCGGGATGGTTCCGATCCGACGCGGTCATTCCCCGATCGTACCAGCACGCTCGGACATGGGAACCCGCAAAGGACTTCGGCGAAATCCTGCCGAGGATTACGGCGGGGACGGGCCGGGGGCTGCAGCGGGAGGGCGCCGAACACGCCGGCACGGAGGGCAACGACCAGAATTATATTACCGACTAGTAGCATCCTGGCGTCGTGGTGATTACGCTGAAGCATATGGACTCACTTCTCAAACAGGACGTACGCATCCCGGTGCCGAGCCGGTACGGATCCAACGACCTCGAGGGACATCTCTTCCTCCCCACGGCCGACCCCCGTGCGGTGCTGACGATCCACCCGGCGACCGCGACTCCGGAGCGCTTCTACTTCTCCTTCGCCGAGGCGGCCGCCGCGAGAGGGTTCGCCGTGATCACCTACGGCTTCCGCGGCGTCGGCGATCGAACGGAAGCTCGCGCACATCGGCACATCCGCATGCGCGACTGGATCTCCGAAGATGTGGCGGCAGCGGGTGCCTGGGCGGAGGAGAGATTTACTGATCTGCCGCATACGGCGTTGGGCCACAGCGTCGGCGGGCACGCTCTGCTCCTGGGATACGGCGGTCAGCGCCTGAGTGGAATCGCCACGGTCGCCACAGCGATGGTGGCGGCGCGCCAAATCGCACCCCGCAGCGAGCGATTTCGGGTGGAAGTCGGCCTCGGCGTCTTCGGCAGAGCGATCACTCGGGTGTTCGGGTACATGCCAGGCAGCCGAGTGGGACTCGGTGAGGACATTCCCGCTGCCGCTCTCTACGAGTGGACGAAATGGCTGCGCCGCCCCCACTTCTTCTTCGACGACCCGAGCTTCGATGCCGAGGCACGAGCCTCCCGACTGCGCACACCTGTGCTCGCCATCGGCACCTCAGACGATCCTTGGGCGACGCAGGCGTTCATCGATGCGATCACCGACCGGCTGCGACTGGCCCCGGTGACTCGTCGCACCTTCGCCCCGGAGGAGCTCGGAGTGAAGAGCATCGGACATCACGGCCTCATGCGCAGATCGACCGCCGAGGCCGCCTGGCCGGAGATCCTCGACTGGCTCGACGCGCGAGCAGCCGAAGAATAGGTCACTGCCGGAGCTCTTCCGCGCCCAGAAATATCCGATTGCGACCACTTTCCGGTCGCCAGTATCCGTTTGCGACCACTTCTCGGCTGACCGGCCCTCAACTGCGGGCGATGCCGAACACTCTCAGCCGCGGGTGACGTCGACGGACCTCAGCGCCGCGTGACGCCGAACAGCGAGTCGGTGAAGCGATTGCCGAACATGGCCTCCGGATCCAGTCGAGCCCGCAGATCGCAGAAGTCCGCGAATCGCGGATAGAGCTCGGGCAGGTCAGCAGCGGTACGAGTGTGGATCTTGCCCCAATGCGGGCGGCCGCCGTGCCGGCACAGGATCTCCTCGACGACGCGGAAGTACTCGGCGAAGTCCTCTTTGATGAAGCGGTGGACGGCGATGTACATCGTCTCCCGCCCCGATGCCGTCGACAGGGGCACATCGTCGGCGGCGGCGCACCGAACCTCGAGGGGGAATGAGATCGCCCACCCCTTGGCCTCGATGACGTCTCTGATCTCCCGAATCGCCTCGGACCCGGAGTCGAAGGGCAGCGCGTATTCCATCTCGTTGAACCGCACCCGCCGTGGGGTGACGAACACATCGTGACCCGGCGCCCGATACGTCCGGTCTGCCACGACGGACTGAGCGATCCGATTGATCGAGGGCACCACGGCCGGGACCTTGGCACCGAGCTCGACGGCCAGCCGCAGCGCCCCGTTCTCCACCACCTCTTTGTCGAGGAGGTTGAGCCACCGGTTGCGCACCCCCGCCTCGGCGAGGTGACCCGGCCCGGCCTGCCCAGGCTCGACCCGGGTGTTCGTCTTCGTCAGCACCGAATCGGTGTGCGGGAACCAGTAGAACTCGAAATGGTCTGCCCCGCGCATCCGCTCGGTCAGCCCATCGAGGAGCTCGTCGAATCCGGCGACCTTCTCCTCGGCGATGAGGTCGAAGGCCGGCACGCACTGGAGTTCGACCTCGGTGATGACTCCGAGGACGCCGAGGCTGACCCGTGCGAGGTCGAAGATCTCCGGTTCCGCCTCGGCCGACAGCTCCCGTACTTCGCCGTCGGGGCCCATGAGGCTCAGTCCGGTGACGGTCCCGGCGAACCCGGTGAACCCGATCCCGGTGCCGTGTGTGCTCGTCGAGATCGCACCGGCAAGGGCTTGCGGATTGACGTCACCCTGGTTCTCCAGGGCCAGGCCGAAGGGTGCGAGGAGGGCGGGAATGTCCCGCAGTCGGGTGCCGGCGTGGAAGCGGACCCGGCCGGCCGCCTCGTCGACGGCGACGATCCCCGACAGTGCGTTGAGGCTGACCATGACGTCATCGCCGGCGGCCACGGGAGTGAACGAATGCCCGGCCCCGACGACCCGCAGACGATCCCCGGCAGCTGCAGCGGCCGTGACGATTCCCGATAGCTCCTCCGCCGAGGCGGGACCCGAGAATGTGTGCGGATGTGCGTGGACGTGCCCGGCCCAGTTCCGGAACGCTCGTCGCTGCGCGGTCCAAGCGCGCGCTTGAGTGCTTCGGCCTCTGTTCATCGTGCTCACAGCACCAGTCCCTCTCCCCTGTATGTCGACCAGGTGTCGATGATCGTCGATCCCGAGACGACGAGGAATTCGTTGAAATGTTCGGCCAGTTCGCCTGCTTTCGCATGCCTGAACCACACGAGATCGCCGATGCGCAGCGATTCCGTGCCGGGCCCGGTCAGCGGAGTCTGCACCTCGCCGGGACCCTCGAGACCGGAGTACTCGAGGCCCGGCGGCCAGGCGATGGTCGGCAGCCGGTCGGAACCAGGAACCCCCGACGCGATGAATCCGCCTTTGAAGACCGTCACCCAGCCAGGGCCGGGCCTGCGCACGACGGGCGTGACGAAGTACGCGGCCGGCCGATGCCGAAAGTGCGTGTAGCCGTCGAAGAGTCCCGGGGAGAAGAGGCCGGATCCGGCGGCGAGTTCGGTCAGAGTGCCCTCGACGGAGCTGGATTCGAACGAACCGGTCCCGCCGCCGTTGACGAATTCGAGGTCGACAACCTCGCGGACTGCGGCGATGACGGCTGCCCGCCGTTCGGCGAGTTCGGTGATCGAGGCCTTCTGCATAGCGCGCACGATCGTCTGCCGCACCGAGCGTCCGGCATCGGCGGTGCCGGCGATCTGCCCCTCGTAGAACATCATCCCGACGAGGTCGAAACCGGGCCGCGCAGCGACCTGCCGGGCAAGCGCGATGGCCGCTCGCCCGTCACGGATCGGCGAGCGCCTGGCCCCGATATGGACGCGGTCGCCCAACCAGGATTCGGCCGGTCGATAGGAGGAGTCGACGTCGATGCACACCCGCACCGAGGCGGCTCCCGCCTCGGTGAGGTTCTTCCCCTCCCCTGCCGGACCGGTCCCGTCCGAGGAGGACTTCCGCCCCGCCTCGGCGAGGTTCTCTCGGACGTCGTCGATGATGTCGAGGTGGTCCACGGAATCGATCATCAGGGTGATGTTCGTGCACGCTCCCGACTCGGCGAACATCCGACTCAGGGAAGCTCGGTCGAGGCTGGGATAGCCGATGACGATATCGCGGATGCCGCGCGCATGGAGGAACAGCGCCTCGGGGACGGAATAGGCGAGCACCCCGGAAAATGCGGGATGGGCGAGCGCCCGGTCGATGGCGGCGGGCACGCGCAGCGACTTCGTGGCCAGGCGGATCGGCAGTCCGCGAGCCCGCTCGGCAAGGGCATCGAGGTTCGCGTCGAAGGCGTCGAGATCGAGGACGGCGGTGGGTGCGCCGGTCCCCTTCAGCGCCCTCCGCAGATCACTCGAAACCATATTCGGTAGTCTAGCCTGCGATGACCTACGTCACAGAAAGAGGAAGCCGATGAGTACAGAGACCGCCGCACGCACCTCCGAAGCAGACGCTGCCGGGACCCCTTCCGCGCATGTCACCGCGGCGCTGCGGGACTTCCTCGACACCGATCCGTACGCTGACGCCTCCGGCTCGGGCGAGGTGATGCGCGGAGTCGAGCCGTTCACCGGCCAGGAGGTCGACAGGTTCGCCCGGAACACTCCCGACGATATCGAGGCTGCCTACGCCACCGCGCGCATTGCCGGCGAGGCATGGGCCGCTCAGTCGGTCGAGCACCGAGCGAAGGTGCTCACCCGACTGCATTCCGCACTGGTCCGGAATGAGGATCTGCTCCTCGACATCATCCAGTACGAGACCGGCAAGGCCCGCATCCACGCCTATGACGAGATCCTCGATACCTTCAATGTGCTCCGCCACTACGGGGTGATGGCCGCCCGCTATCTGCGCCCCGAACGTCGGCGCGGAGCCATCCCCGTGCTCACCCGCACCGAGGTCACCCGCACCCCACTGGGCGTGATCGGCTTCATCACACCATGGAACTACCCGCTGACCCTGGGGGCGACCGACCTGTTCGCCACCCTGACCGCCGGCAATGCCGTCGTCCACAAACCCGACTCGACGACGACGCTGACCTCGGTGTTCATGCGCAGACTGGCGATCGCCGCCGGCCTGCCTGCCGAGGTCTGGCAGCTCGTACCCGGGCCCTCCGCCGAGGTCGGACCCGCGCTCATGGCCGGCGCCGACGGAATCTCGTTCACCGGGTCGACGGCCGCTGGGCGGTCGATCGCCGCCGAGGCGGGGCAGCGTCTGCTCCCCGCCGCGCTCGAGCTCGGAGGCAAGAATCCCCTGATCGTGGCCGCCGATGCGGATCTGGAGAAGGCCGTCGAGGGTGCTGTGCGCGGATCGTTCTCGTCGGCCGGGCAGCTGTGCATCTCCATCGAGCGCATCTACGTCCACGAGGACCTCTATGAGACCTTCTGCGCCCATTTCGCCGAGGCGGCCCGTGCCTACCGTCTCAGCGCCGCGTTCGAGTACGGCCCGGACATGGGCACCTTGGCGGGACCGAAGCAGCTCGAGACGATCACCAACCATGTCGAGCAGGCGCGCAGCGCCGGTGCCACGGTTCTCGCCGGTGGACACCCGGTGCCCGATCTCGGCCCCTACTTCTACGCCCCGACCGTGCTCACGGATGTTCCTCCTGAGGCGGAGCTGCATCGCGAGGAGACCTTCGGTCCCGTCGTCTCCGTCTATTCGGTGCCGTCGGATGCCGCGGCGATCGCTGCGGCCAATGACAGCGACTACGGACTCTCGGCATCGGTGTACTCACGCTCCCACGGGCGTGAGATCGCGCGGCAGGTCGAGGCCGGAATGGTCAACATCAACGAGGTCTACCCGGCCAGCTGGGGATCCATCGACGCACCAGCCGGCGGAGTCAAGGCCTCTGGAATGGGCCACCGGCACGGCCCTGAGGGCCTCTTTCAGTTCATGCACTCGCACACGATCGCGCAGCAGCGCCTCCACCCGATCGCACCAGCCGGCCCCCTCGACCAGGCGAAGTTCGCGAAGGCCATGACCGGGGCGCTGCAGGCCATGCGATCCCTGCGCATGAAGTAGACCGGCGAAACTCAGTTGACGGTGTCGAAGAATTCGTGCGCCACCGGCACGGCCGCCTCGGCGCCGAATCCGCCGTCTTCGACGAGCACGGCCACGGCCAGGTCGCCCTGGAATCCGGCGAACCACGAATGGGTGCGCGGCGGGGAGTCATTGCCGTATTCGGCTGTTCCGGTTTTGCCGTGGACGGGATCGCCGGGAACGTCCTTGAGATCGGTGGCGGTGCCCTCGGTGACGACCGCTCGCATCATCTTCGAGATCTCCTTCGCCGCTTGGCCATCAAGGGCCGGAGGATCGTCAGCCCCTTCCGCACCCGACTCGTCGACGCCGGCATCGTCGAGGGCATCACCGAGCACGAGCTGCGGGTCCACGGTCTCCCCGGCCTGCACCGAGGCGGCCATCGTCGCCACGGACAGCGGGCTCGCCTGCACCTTGCCCTGACCGATCATCTGCGCAGCATGCGTGACCTCGTCGTCGGCCGGCACCGAGGCGGTCTTCGCTCCGATGCCCAATGTCGCAGCCGTCATGCCCAGCTGCTCGGCTGCTGCGATCAGGTCGTCGCCGGTGACCTCGTCCCCGGAGGAGACGAAAGCGGTGTTGCACGAGTGTGCGAAGTCGTCGGCGAAGCTGACGTCGCCGAGCACTTCGTCTTCGGCATTCTTGAACCTCTTGCCACCGACCGTCACTGTCTGCGGGCAGTCGATCGTGTCGTCCGGCTTCACCCCGGATTCGAGGAGCGCGAGGCCCGAAGCGATCTTGAACACCGAGCCGGGAGCGTACTGGCCGCTCAGCGCTCGGTCCCAGGCCGCTCCTTCCGGGTCGTGGTTGGCCACGGCAAGGACGTGACCGTCGCTCGGTCGGATGGCGACGAGAGCTGTCGGTTTCCTGCCGGTCGCAGCCGCCTTGTCCGCGGCTTCTTGGATCCGCACATCGAGGGTGGTCTCGAGATTCTCGCCGTCTTCGGCTGTGAAGGCATGGAGACTCGTCAGCTTCGTCGTTCCGCCCGTGTCATCGCTCGCATCGCCTTTCGCGAAGACTTCGACGCCGCCAGGTCCGCTCAGCCGATTGTTGAATGTCTTCTGCAGACCCGTGCGGCCGATGATCTCGCCGGGGATGATCGTGGCCTGAGATTTCTCGATGTCGTCGGCGCTGGCCTGCCCCACGGAACCGAGGGTGGCCTGGGCGAACCCGCGGGACCGGGTCAGGGTCTGGGTATCCTCGGTGAACAGCACTCCCGGCAGATCGTGGATGGCGTCCTTGACCGACTTGTAGTCGTCTTCGCGCAGCGTAACGACGGGGACGAGCTGGTTGCCTTCGGCGTCATCGACGGACTTCTCGAGATCATCGGCGTCGAGGTCGAGGGAGTCGACACCGTCGTTGAGTCCGCTGACGAGTCGGCCGATGGTGTCGGGTTCGAGTCGATTCGGGTGGACGCCGATGTCGACGACCTTCCCCTCCTCCATAAGCACTTCATCATCGGCGCCGAGGATGTTCCCCCTCCTTCCCTGGTTCGCGCGCAGTTCGAAGCGACCGCCCTGGCCGAGCTTCGGGTGGATGGCCTTCTCCGTGAGATCTGCCCACCAGAAGAGCCCGTTCTTCTCCAGGGGCAGCTGTGAACTGTATTCCCAGGACTCTCCGTCGTTGTTCGCCCACGTCCAATCGAGTGTGGCCAGGGTCCGACCGTCGGCCTCGGTGATGTCGTCGACGGTGACCGACCGCAGGTCGACTCTCGTGCCCAATGCCTTCGTGACGCGGTCGAACAGGCCCTGGGCGAGGTCCTTCTCATGCCAGATGTCCGAGCTCAGCTGCTCTTCGGCGAGGTCGTGGGCGGCCGCCTCGGCGGCGGAGGACTTCGTCATCGGCAGCCGGAAGAGAGCGAAGACTCCGGCTCCGGCGAGCAGCACGAGGACGAGGGCGACGGCCAGCCAGACCCGGGACTTCTTCGACATGGAACCATCCTCTACCGGGGTTCGCCCGATGTCCATTGCCCTGCGGCGAGACCGGCGCAACGTCGGCCCCACGACCGATTGTTGGGGCGATCCACGGCGGTTTCGGCGTTCAGAACGCCGTGGATCGACCCAACAATGCTTGCGGCGTCGGTCACGGTCGGCTGCTCGCGCAAGTAATCCGCGGTCAGCCTGCGTCGGGGACGACGGTGTATTCGAGGACGGGACGACCGGCCGAACCGTATCGGGGACGGCGTTCGAGCATGCCGGCGTCGGCCATGGATTCGAGGTAGCGGCGAGCGGTGACTCGGGAGACCCCGAGCCCTTCGGCCAGCTCTGCTGCGGACTGGCCGGGATTCTCATCGAGCAGGCTCTTCACCTCGGCTTGGACCGCATCGGGCACTCCCTTCGCGGTCGCCGCCACGGTGTGCGTGCGCAGGGCCGAGATCGCTTTGTCGACCTCGGTCTGGGTGACCTCGCCGTCGTTCGAATCCGCGCCGAGGCGGTTGCGGAAGGACGAATACGCCTCGAGTTTGGATTTGAAGACGGGGAAGGTGAAGGGCTTGATGATGTACTGGGCGACGCCGTAGGACAGAGCCTCCTGCACGATCTGCATATCCCTGGCAGCGGTGACCGCGATGATGTCGACGTCGACGCGTTGGCCGCGGATAGCGCGGCAGACCTGCAGCCCGTGCCCGTCGGGCAGGTTCATATCGAGGAGGACGAGATGGACGCCGGAGGGATCGAGGCCGTAGATCTGACCTGTGAGAGCAGCCATCGCCTGAGTGGCATTCTTCGCCACTCCGGCGACGTGATAGCCGTCGATGCGGTCGATGTACTTCGCGTGAGCACGGGCGGCGACCACCTCATCCTCGACGACGAGCACACCGATGCTCGATTCAGGCGCAGTTGTGTCCGACATGCCGCCAGTCTATCTTCACCCGTTTGACAGCGTCCCGGATCGTGTTGCAGTCCCGTCACATCCGGTTCCGGTCCACCTGGGCGGTGCCGGCATCACCGGCGATCACCCGCCCCTATCCGACCTGCCCGTCGCCGGACTGTCCGGAACCCGACCTGCCTGCCGCGGTCTGACCCGCCCCGATCTGACCCACATTCCCCGGGTCGGGCAGCCACACCGTGAGCACTGCGCCCTTGAATCGGTCGCAGTCCTCCCCGTGGCCCTGCACGTCGACGGCTCCCCCGAGGCGGCGGATCGCCTGCACGACCAGGGACAGCCCGACCCCGCGGGTGCCCGTCTGCTGGCGACCCTGTCCCTGGTCGGTCTCGACGCCATCGTGCTTCGTCGACCAGCCGCGCTCGAAGATCGCGTCGAGGTATTCCTCGTCGATTCCCGGGCCGTCATCGCTGACCTCGATCGTGAATCCGCCGGGACCGCCGGAGCCGGAGAGTTCGACATGGACTCTCTTGTCCTCGGGCAGTACGTCCTGCCTGCTCAGGGCGTCGAAGGCATTGTCGACGAGGTTGCCGAGGATCGTTGCGAGGTCGCGATCGTCCCCGCCGAGGTTGCCCGTGAGGTCCGCGGTGTCCACCGTCATCTCGATGCCCGCCTCGGCGGCTTGGGCGATCTTCGACAGCAGCAGCGCCGAGAGGACGGGATGGTCGAAGGTCATCGACCCGTCACCGTTGACCCGGTTGAGATCGTCGATGTCCTTGGCCGCGAAGTCGATGGCCTCGTCGACGTGCCCGGTCTCGAGCAGGGACACGACCATGTGCAGCCGGTTCGCGTATTCATGGGTCTGCGCGCGAAGGGAATCGGAGAAGGAGCGCACGGAGACGAGTTCGCCGGAGAGCTCGGCCAGCTCCGTGTGATCGCGCATGGTCACGACCCACGTGTCGCTGGCCGCCTCGGTGGGCTGCTGATTGACGACGAGGACACGGTCGTCGGTGTAGTGGATCTCGTCACGAGCCCACCGTCCGGAAGCGAGCAGATCGTGCAGCGCCGCGGGCAGGTCGAGTTCGCGCAGCGGCATCTCCTCCGCCGAGGTGGGGCCCGAGTCCGCATCGTCGCCGGCGGGCGGCATGCCCAGCAGTTCCCGGGCCTCGGTGTTGATGAGCACGATCCCGCGGGCTCGGTCGACGAGCAGCAGTCCTTCGGAGACGGCCGTGAGCACGGAGGAGTAGAAGTCGAGCATGCTGCGCACTTCGTCGGCACCGTAGTCACCGGTGACCCTGCGCAGTCCCCGCGATGTCACCCAGGACGAACCGATGCCGAGGACGAGGGTGAGGACGGCGATGCCGATGAGCCATTTGCCCTGCGCCAGGAAGCCTTCGCGGACCGAATCTGCGGAGCTGCCGACGATGACGGCGCCGACCACGGTGTCCGATCTCAGTCCGTCGACGCCGACGTGCTCGGCGTAGACGGGGGTGACGACGTACATGGTGCCGTCGGCCGGGCCGCCGTCGTTGATGAAGCGCACGGTCGACCTGCCATTCTGCAGGGCCTGTCCGTCGACGGCCTGGGCCAGCTGGTCGATGGAGTCCTCGGGGATCTTCCCGGAATCCGCCGAGGCGGTCTTCGCTTCCAGCGCCTGCTGGCGTCCGGGTGAGCCCAGGGTCGGCGGCGTGAGGAGGAAGTCGATGGGCACGACCGCGGCGATGTCGAAGCCGTATTGGCTGATGACGTTGTCCAGCAGCGTCTGAACGTCGTCGCGGGATTCGGAATCGAGGTAGTCGTCCTGGCCGACGTCACCGGTTCCGACGAGGCCCAGTGACATCGAGATGTTGTCCGCGGCCGACCGCAGCAGGTCCTGTTCGCGCTTCGTGTTGAGTTGGGAGAGCTGGAGGTAGAGCAGACTCGTCGTGAGCACCATGATGCCCACGAGCATGATCGAGTTCGCGAACATGATCCGCCCGGCCGCGGAGAGGCGGACCCACCGACTCAGGCGACCCACCGGTCCGGCGGGCCCCTTCGACAGCACGGTGCGCTTCTTCTTCGGCATGGAATCCATTGTGCCACCCGCCCAGCCGCCGTCTGCCTGATCGGGCCGGGAGGTCATTCGGCGGGTTCAGAGGGCCGGCTGGGTCAGTCCGCCTGGTCAGTCAGCTGTGGTCGGCCTGCCGGGTTCAGAGCGCCAGGCTGGTCGGTCAGCCGCGTCATTCCGGCCGGTCGGCCTGCCGGGTTCAGAGCGCTAGGCTGATGGGCCCGGCGGGGACCGCGGAGCACACGAGCACCTCGTCGCTCTCGACGCGGGCGGCGGGTTCGATCGGATAGAGCACGGACCCGGCGGCCAGGGACACCGAACAGGTTCCGCAGGATCCGCCTCGGCAGGAGCTCGGCGAGCGGAATCCGCGCGCTTCCAAGGATTCGAGCAGGGTGCCTTCCTGCGGCTGCCAGACGAAGCTCGTGCCCGATTCCTCCAGTGTCACCTCGGCGGGCGAGCATGCGGCGATGGCCTCGCTCATCCCCGTGTTCGGAGAGGCGAAGGTCTCCTGGTGGACGGCGGGAACGCCGGCCTCGTCAGCGGCGGCGAGCACGGCCGCCGTGAAGTCGCGGGGTCCGCAGACCATGACGTTGTCACAGCCGGCCACCCAATCCACGAGCTCCCGGTGGCCGGGTCGACCGGCCGTCGCGGTGTCGCGGTGGTGGGTCTCGACGGGTACGGCACCCGAGTGGGCACGGTCCTGCAGCCGGTTCCACAGGCAGGCGGTGCGGTGGTCGCGGTCGACGTGGACGAGGCGGATACGGTCGGTGGCGGGCAGGTCGGCCAGCCCATCGCTGCGCAGCAGTCCGAGGCTCGGGGTGATGCCGATTCCCGCGGTGATCAGGGCCGTTGTGCCGCCGAAGACGCGGGAGGCGGTCATGGTTCCGTGCGGGCCGGAGGTGAGGATCCGCTGCCCCTCGTCCAGCGACGCCACGGCGCGGGAGCCCTTGCCTTGGGTGCGCACGGCGATGCGGACGATGTCGCCGTCGACGTCGGTGATCGTATAGGTTCGCCAGAACGGTGCGCCGAGGTCGAGATGGACGCGCAGGTTCGTGCCCGGCTCGTCGAATTCGCGGATCCAGCCGAGGTCGTCGCGCAGGGCCACCTCGACGATGTCGTTGCAGATCTGCCGGCGGCCGACGACGGTCATGAACCGCGGAGTTCGTGCGACCTTGACCAGTTCCCGCGGGGCTGGGCCTTCGACCGTGATCTCGTCGCCGGCCGCGACATCGCCGGTCTCGAGGATCTGCCCGTAGATTCCGCAGTGCAGATGGCCGCAGGCGGAGTTGAGCAGACGTGGGACGTTGACGTCGACCTCGGTGGTCGTCGGGTTGACGGTCGTCGCCGGGCAGCGTTCGATCGTCGAACGGATCGCCAGGCGCACGCCGCCGAGGCGGATGATCGAACCGATGAGCGCGAACTCCTCGAACGGGGCGAGTCCGTCGACGAGGATGTTGCCGCGGAACCGCAGCGGGTCGAGCTCGGCTGCGGGAGTGACCGGGTCATCCGTGTCCGCCGGGTCGACCGCCGTACGACCGGCAGCTTCCGCGCTCAACCCGAGGGCCGCGCGGCCCTCGTCGGTATCGGCGATCGCGGCGACCGTGGCGGGGTTGATGAGCGAGATTCCCGAGCGCTGCGAGTCGAACATCCCCTGATCGGCGATGGCCAGGCAGCGCGGGAATGTACCCTGAGGGGGTATCCGCTCGGAGAGGAACATCGCCGAGGCGGCCCTGCCCTCTTCGTCATCAGTGGAGAAAGTCGTCGACTCCCCCGTCGGGGCCGTGAGGGTCACGGTCGCGGACATATCGTCGACCGCCTCGGCGGGGGCGCTCCGGCCATCCGGATCGGGTCCGGGCACGGATTCGGCGCCGACCGCCTCGGGGAGGGTCGTTGCGACCTGCCATTTCTGCAGGTCGGTGTCGTTCTTGAGCACGGTGAAGGCGGAGTACGAGTGCCAGGCGTCGGCGGGGACGTCGAGGCTGCCGTTCGTGAACGCCGCGATCCGGTCGCCGCGGATTCCGCGGTCCTTGACCACTCGGGCCTCGGTGAGCTCCTCGGCGGGGAATCCCTTGACCGGGAACCGGAACAGTCTGGCAGCACGCATAATTCGATTGTAGGAGCCGGAGAACACGTCAGGGTCAGGGTGAGAGCAAACGCACAGCCGCCTCGGCGAGGATCGACCTTGATTTATACCCTATAGGGGTATACGGTGTGATTATGACTGAGCAACATGGATACACCCCGCAGAAGGACGCTCTCGCACGGAGGATGAAGCGGATCGAAGGTCAGGTCCGCGGAATCGGGAAGATGATCGATGAGGACAAGTACTGCATCGACATCCTCACCCAGGTCTCCGCCGCGACAGCCGCGCTGCACGCGGTCTCCATCAACCTCCTCGAAGAGCACATAGCTCACTGCGTGGTCGACGCCGCCTCATCGGGCGACGACGAAGAAGCGCGGAAGAAGGTCGAAGAGGCATCAGCCGCCATCTCCCGACTCATCAAGAGCTGAGCGGAGGGCCGCGTCCGCCCGATCGGGATGCGACGACGCCTGAGGCTCTGACATCGGGAAGCACTCACAGCTGATAGGAGAGCACAATGACGACCACCACCATCACCGTTTCGGGAATGACCTGCGGACACTGCGAAGCCGCTGTCAAGGAAGAGCTTGGCGCACTTGCGGGCGTCTCGGACGTCGCCGTCGACCTCAACGCCGGGGGCGATTCCCCGGTCACGATCACCTCGTCGGCTGCACTCGACGATGCGGCGATCCGTGCCGCCGTCGATGAGGCCGGCTACGAGGTGAAGTGATGCCTCGCGAGCTCGAGCTCGACATCACGGGCATGACCTGCGCGTCGTGCTCGGCGCGGATCGAGAAGAAGCTCACCCGCCTCGACGGGGTCACGGCGGAGGTCAACCTGCCGCTGGAGACCGCGCATGTGGTCATCGACTCCGAACTCAGCGACGACGACATCACCGCCGCCGTCGAGAAGGCCGGCTACGGTGCCACGGTGCGCAGCCCCGGCGCGGGCGGTGCCGGTCCGGAGATCGTCGACTACGATCCCCGCCACCTGCGACCGCGCTTCGCAGGCGCCCTCGTCCTGGCCGTGCCGATCGTCGCGATCTCGATGGTCATGAGCTGGCACTTCACCGGGTGGCAGTGGATCGTCGCGATCCTCGCCCTGCCGGTCGTCACCTGGGGAGCGTGGCCGTTCCACTCGGCGGCGTACAAGGCTGCCCGCGGTGGATCGACGACCATGGACACCCTGGTCAGCGTCGGCATCACCGTCGCGAGCCTGTACTCGTACTTCACGCTGGGCCGGGCCGTCGCCGACGGTCACGGCTGGGCGATCCCCGCCGAGTACCACGTGTGGTTCGAGGCGGCCGCGGCGATCACGGTGTTCCTGCTCATCGGCAAGCTCACCGAAGACCGGGCGAAGAACCGGGCGACGGCCGCGCTCAAGGCGCTGCTCGACCTCGGCGCGAAGTCCGCGACCGTGCTGCGGGAGGGTGCCGCCGCGAACAGTGGGGCCGCTTCGGGCGGGGCTGCTGCGAATGGCGGCCGTGTCGAAGTGCAGGTGCCGATCGATGAGCTGACCGTCGACGATGTCTTCCTCGTCCGCCCCGGCGAGAAGATCGCCACCGACGGCGAGGTGCTGACCGGTCATTCGGCCATCGACGAGGCGATGCTCACCGGCGAATCCGTGCCGGTCGAGGTCGGCCCCGGAGATTCCGTCACCGGCGCCACGATCAACACCTCCGGTGTGCTCGAGGTCCGTGCCACCCGAGTGGGTGCGGACACGACGCTGGCGGCCATGGCCGATCTCGTCTCTCGTGCGCAGAACGGCAAACCTGCCGTGCAGCGGCTGGCCGATCGGATCTCGGCGGTGTTCGTGCCGATCGTCTTCGGCATCGCCATTCTCACCCTGCTCATCTGGGGTTTCGTCACCGGTGAGTGGGCGGCGGGGCTGCATGCGGCGCTCACCGTGCTCATCATCGCCTGCCCCTGTGCCCTGGGTCTGGCCACGCCGACGGCTCTCGCGGTCTCGTCTGGACGCGGATCCCAACTGGGCATCCTCGTCTCCGGGCCCGAGGCGCTGGAGTCGACGCGGTCGATCGATACGGTCGTCCTCGACAAGACCGGCACCCTGACCACCGGCGTGATGCGCCTGACCGGAACCGAGCTCTCGCCCGCGGACTTCGATGTCCTGGCCCGATTGGAATCGCGCAGCGAACATCCGATCGCCCGCGCCATCGTCGACGCCGCGCCCGAGATCGTCGGGACGGGTTCAGCGGGAGCCGCCGCGACCGGGACTGTTCCAACTGAGCCGAGCTCGATGGGATCGGCCGAGGATTCGGCCAGGGCCGCCTCGGCGAGGTCGGTCGAAACCGCGACCGGGTCATCGGTCACGGATTTCGAGAACATCGCCGGCGGCGGACTGCGGGCCACGATCGACGGCGCCGAGGTGCTCGCCGGTCGCCCTGATCTGCTCCGGGAACGCGGAATCGCGGTCGACTACCCGACCGATTCGATTCCGCGTGGGGCCACGATCGTCGCACTGGCGATCGACGGTCAGTTCCGCGGGTTGAGCTTCGTCTCCGATGAAGCCAAACCGACGGCCAAGGCGGCGATCGACGAACTGCATTCGCTGGGACTGAGCACCGTGCTCCTGACCGGGGACAATGCTCAAGCCGCCGAGGTGGTCGCCGAGGCTCTCGGGATCACCGAGGTCCGCGCGGATGTCCGCCCGGAAGGCAAGGTCTCCGTGGTCAGCGAACTGCAGGGGCAGGGCCGGGCCGTGGCCATGGTGGGCGACGGGGTCAACGACGCCGCCGCACTAGCCGGTGCCGATCTCGGCATCGCGATGGGGTCGGGCACAGACGCGGCGATGGCGGCTTCGGATGTCACCATGGTCAAGTCCGATCCACAGCAGATCCCGCAGGCGATCCGACTCTCGCGCCGAACCTTGGGGCTCATCAAGGGCAACCTATTCTGGGCCTTCGCCTACAACACGGCAGCGATCCCGATCGCGGCGTTCGGTCTGCTCGACCCGATGATCGCCGGTGCAGCGATGGCGTTCTCGTCGGTGTTCGTCATCCTCAACAGCCTCCGCCTGCTGCGCTTCAGGTAAGCGCGGCGGGGCCCTCCGGCGACGGAGCTGCGGCGGGCACACGTCGGCCGCACAGCGGTAACCGACAAGCTGCCTCTTCCCGGACTGCGAGCATCACCCACTGAAAGCGCCATAACGCCCTGCAGGAGCAGGGCGTTATGGCGCTTTCAGTGTCTGATGCCTCAGCAGCTGTAGGAAATGACAGTCACGCGAGTTGGTGCCGCGAGAGGGAAGTCGATCCGGCGCCGCAATGAACGTCTCAGCGGAGGGCCGGCGCGTCTCTGTGCGTGGCGGGGCGTCTTACCGCATGACCGGGTAGGACTGGTTCTGGTTCTGCGTATCCTTGCGCATCACCCAGTTGAGGTAGCTCGTGAAGCCCGACACCAGCACAAATGCGGCTCCGGCGTAGATGAACGCGTAGCCGAAGGCGCGGCCGTCCTGCCAAGCTCGAGTGACGATGATCGCGAGGACGAGAGTGACGATTCCGCAGACGGCGCCGACTTTGATCGCGTCCTTGTAGGACACCGTGCTGGTGGGCTTGCCGCCTGTGGACTTCTTCTTCGGGGTGTTCGTGGGCGCCATGCCGCTCATTCTACCGGTCCGACCTGAGAGCAGTCCCATCCTGTGGGCGAGATCAAATCTCGGTCGACCCCAACTGGAACTTCGATTCCACCGGCACCGAGGTGGGCCCCGCCAACCGTCCATCCCAAGCACCGAGGCGGCCACAAGACGCCTTGAAACCGGCGGACGACACGACGGCAGGTGGATCCGACGACGGCGCTGAGCCCTCTGCGCCGATGATCAGGTGGACTACAGGCTCGGAACAGGCAAAAATGAGGATGTGCCCGTCACTGTCAGACGCGCCTCCGGGGAGGAGCTGCGCTCATTTCACTCCAGCCAGGCCCCGCCTGGCTGTGAATCATGCGCGGACACCACTGCACCGACGACCACCGCCGCAGCCGTCGGCCCCGGCCCCCTCGATATTCCCCACTCGGCATCCCCCCGTCGCACACTCCGCACCTTCACCGCACTCCTCCTCGCGGCAATCATGACTCTCACCGTCACAGCCTGCGGCCCCGATCGCGGCCTCAAGGTCTCCCCCGAGGGCAATCCCTCCCCCTCTCTCTTCGCCCCCAACACCGAGGCAGCCGGCCAGGCGAACGAACCGTTCTCGCTCGACGAGGTCCGCAAGGCCATCGAATCGTCCTCGGGAATCGCCGTCACCGGCAGCGCCACGGAGACCGCCAAGGTCGTCGCCGACTGCAAGGACTGCCTGAAGTTCGCGTCGCCGTTCCTCAGCGGCAAACAGAAGTTCCAGCTGGTCACGGTGGCCAACCCCAAACAGCGGAATGAGATCATCGCCGGCGCTGTCATCAGCGAACAGAAGGGCGAGCCCCGCCTCGAGCTCATCGCCACGGGCAATCAGCTCAAGGTCAGTCCCGGCAGAAATGGGACACTGGTGGTGCAGGAGGCCATGTTCGCTGACGGGGACAAAGCATGCTGCCCCTCCGGCTGGTCGGTGCAGGTGTTCCGCCTGCACGACGGTAGGTTTGAACCAGGTCAACGCTTCACGCGGCTTAATGGAGAAACGTAATGCACATAGTTCTGGTCGAGGATGACGAGGTCATCCGCGAAACGACGCAGATCGGACTCGAACGCTTCGATTACACGGTCTCGGCCTTTGCCGACGGCCGCGAGGGCTACGAGTTCGTCTCCGCCAACGGCGCCGATGTCCTGCTTCTGGATCTCATGCTGCCGACGATGAACGGCGCGTCCATCTGCCGTGCCGTGCGCGAGCGTTCGACGATCCCGATCATCATCATCTCCGCCCGTTCCGATGCCATCGACATCGTCCAGGCGCTCGAGGCCGGAGCCGACGACTACCTCACCAAACCCTTCGACATGCAGGTGCTCAACGCCCGCATCCGCGCGGTCGTTCGTCGATTCATCACCACCGGCACCGACCGGTTCGGCTATTCCCCCGCCCCCGAGGCGGATGAGCATCACGAAACCGTCATCGGTCCCGGCGGCATGGTCACCGGCGACGGCATCCCCGAGGTCCTCGGCGCCAGCCCCGGAATGGACACCCGGGATCGGCTGCGAGCGCAGCTCGAATCCGATGACACCTACCTCGGTGCCGGTGGGAAATTCACCACCGCCCCCGAGACGGATGACGACGAAGAGGCGATCGGCGGCACCGGGGTTCCACCCCGCCCGAGCGGCACGCCCACTGTGGCCCAGGAACCGTCCGGCTACGACGGCGGGCTGGGTCCGTTCCGCACACGACTGGGATCCCTCGTCCTCGACACCGGCCGGCTGACCGTCGAGGTCGACGGAGAGGAAGTCCACCTCACCCCGACCGAGCTGCGCGTCCTCCTGCTGCTGACCGAGCAGCCCGAACATGTGTACTCCCGGGAGAAGATCGCGTTCACGGTGTGGGGATACGAATGGGCCGGTGACTCCCGCGTCGTCGACGTCCACATCCAGCGCCTGCGGAAGAAGATCGGGGCGAACATGATCGAGACCGTTCGCGGATTCGGTTACCGCTTCGCAGGCTGATCGCATGTCGCTGCGCTGGAAGATCTCTCTGCTCATCGTCGCCTCGGTGATCATCGCCGTGCTGTCGTGCTCGATCGTGTTGCGCCAATCCGCCGCACGAGCTGAGGACGACCGGATGCGTTCGACCGTGACGGAGCAGCTGACGAATGCGACGGCCATCTTCTCCGAAACCGGAGTGCTCACCCTCAATGCCCGCATCGACGATCCGGAGCTGCCCAAGGAAGCGCGCAAGTCCGCGCTCAAGGGCCAGAGTGTGACGATCCGGTCCGAGGTCGACGGTGAGGAGATCGTGTGGGCCGCCGCCCCGATCAAGGTCGGTTCGCACACCCAGGTGATCTCCGTGCGCGCCTCGACGAAGGACAGCCAAGAGCTCATCGGCCGCATCGACCAAGCACTGCTTGTCGGCATGATCGGCTCCGCCCTCGTTGTCGGCGGTGTGGGATCGATCGTCGCCGGCCGCATCTCCCGCAGGCTCACCCTCGGCGCTCAGGCTGCCAGGAAGATCGCCGCCGGGGACACGACGACGCGCATCGCCGATGTCATCGACGAATCCGATCAGGAGGTGTGGGCCTTCGCCACTGCCGTCGATACCGCGGTAGCCCGACTGACCGAACGCATCGACTCCGAGCAGCGCTTCACCGCCGACCTCGCGCACGAGATGCGCACCCCGCTGACCGGTCTGGTCAACGCCGCCAACCTGCTCGAAGAGGATTCCCGCCCGGCCGAACTCGTCAAGGACCGGGTCGTGCGCATGCAGGTCCTCGTCGAAGATCTCCTCGAGGTCTCCCGCCTCGACGCCGGCCGCGCCAACCCGGAGTTCACCCGCGTCGACGTCGATCAGGCGATCCGGTCCCTGCTGGGCACGATGGAAGCCTCGGGTGCCCTCGCCGGTCATCAGATCGACACCCATCTGGCGGCGCTGAATTCGACGCTGGTCACCGATGTCCGCCGTTTCGAGCGCATCGTCTCGAACCTGCTCGTCAACGCGATCAAACACGGTGGAGATCCCATCCGCCTGGAGACGAGCACGCGCAGCATCGTCGTCACCGACTCCGGCTCCGGCTACCCACCGGACATCGTCAACACCGGCCCGACCCGTTTCGTCTCCGCCGGCGGCGGCGGAATGGGCCTCGGTCTCGTCATCGCGCAGGGGCAGGCTCGGCTGCTCGGCATCACGCTGATCTTCAGTAACGACCCCTTAACGGGAGGCGCGCGAACCGAGGTGATCTTCCCCGACGAGGAGGCCCAGGATCGCGCGCTCCGGGAGTACATCGAGAGCCGATCCGAATGATTTCGCCGAGGCGGCCCCTCACCGCCGTTCAGGGCGCTGACCTGGTCTGATGACCGGATTCCGAGGTTTCGCTGGACCCGGCCTGGACAACGGCTGACCGCCCGCGAGTGCGACTCGTCACCAAAATATGACAGGTTCTATATATTCCCGTTACACTTTTGTGATGTTGTATTGAAGTCGTCGAAACCTCGGCGGTCTTCGACGAGTCACAGTCACACGGAGAGTTATGTCAGAGTCATCATCGACCACAGAACCAACGGTGCGTCGACGGGATCTGCACAGGCGTCGCTCATCGTCCCCGTTCTCACGCGCACGCACCTCGTCGCGCAGCACCGGGGCACCGACCGCGCCTGCATCCACTGATTCTTCTGCCGAGTCCCTGTCGCCCAGGCGCGCAGCGATGGCCGACGAGGCGCGGGCCGCTCAGGCGTCTCCGCGTCGTGCCGCAATGGCGCGTGAAGCAGCCGCGGTCCCCACGACCTTCGGCTCACCGTCTGCCTCGTCTGCCCGTCGGGTCAGCGCAGGAGCCGCCGAGAGCCGCGGGTCCGATGGTGCGCTGCTCAAGTCCGTGCGGAAGAAGAAAGTGCGGACCGTCTCGACTCTGGCAGCCGTCTCAGTGGCGGGTGCCGCCACTGCAGTGACCATGCTGGTCAACAACCTCAGCGGAGGTGCCGAGGTCAAGACCGACCCGACCGCCGCCGGTGAGCCCGCCGCCATCAATGCTGAGAAGGTCAACGCCGACGTCCCGGAAGTCAAGGGAAAGTCATCGATGGAGATCGGCGTGCCGAGCGCCAAGCAGAAGAAGGTCGAAGCCGCGTCCCGCGCTGTTGAGAAGAGCGCCCTGCCCGGCTGCGATGCGAAGCAGAACTTCGACCAGTCCGCCGGCAACGGCGAACTGCCCGACGAGTGGCTGTGCAACCTCGGCAAGGAAGACCACCGACTCCGCGCCGACGCCGCAGTCTCCTTCGCGAAGATGAATGCCGCGTACAAGAAGGACACCGGCAAGGAGCTCGAGATCACGGACTCCTACCGCGACATGGCCGGACAGCTCTCGGTCGCCGGCCGGAAGCCGGGGCTGGCCGCCAAGCCGGGCACCTCACTGCATGGTTGGGGAATCGCACTCGACCTCGGCGGCGGAGTCGCCAACAAGACCGGAGCCTGGAACTGGCTCGTCGAGCACGGAGACGAATACGGCTGGGAGAACCCCGACTGGGCCAAGGCGAGCATGTACGAGCCGTGGCACTGGGAATACACTCCCGCCCGCGACTCGATTCCCGGCAAGTGACCGATCAGCTGCGCAGCGCCCGTCCGTAGCGCCGGCGGTAGATGATCTGAGCGAGCCGGACGAACGGTTCGCCGAGTCTCCAGATGCCCAGCCCCGCCCGCGAGACCGATCGCAGGACGAGGAAGACCCTGTCATCGGCGGTGCGGATGAGGATGAATGACTCCTCTCCGGTGATCGGATGTCCCGGCTTCGTGCCATAGGTGAAGCCGCATCGGTCCTCCTCTTCGAAGACGTCGATGACTCGTGAGGGCTCAGGCAGTCGGAAGGGCCCGAGGCGCACGCGGATCGTCGGCTCCTGCCCCGGCTTCACTCGAGGCGGCAGGCCAGAACCCACTCCGTCCGCGCGAGCGCCGACATCGGCCATCAACTCTGCTCCAGCCGCTCGACTGACCGTGTCCGCACTTCCGACGAGGACGGCGTCGACGTCCACCTCGATGTCGAACCCGCTGCGAATCTTGACCTCCCAGTGCAGTAGCTCCTCGGCGCAGCGCTCGAACGTGTCGCTCCCGTGGCCGACGAAGTACGCGGATTCGAAGTGACGGTAGCCGTCGGGACGCTCCAGCCACCTCGGCGAGAGCGGATGCGTCAGCGTCTCCGGGCGCTCCTGTGATTGTTCGGCCATGCCTCCAACCTAACGGACTCGAACCGTCAACCTAACGGACTCGGACCGTGGGACTCACAGTCCGGACGGCTGTGTGGCGTCGACCGGACGGCCACGTATGATGCCAAGAACAGCGGACCTCAATCGAATGTCCGCTCAGCATCTGAGCCAGGATCAAAGGAGAACCACGTGCGCACAATCAACGGCATCGACGAGATCGAATCGCTCATCGGCCAGGAGCTCGGCTCCTCCGAATGGATGACGATGGATCAGGACGCCATCAACACCTTCGCCGATGTCACCGGCGACCACCAGTGGATCCACGTGGACGAAACGCGCGCGGCCGAAGGGCCCTACGGTGCGACGATCGTCCACGGATTCTTCACCCTCTCGCTCATTCCGAAGTTCTCCACGGAGGTCTTCACGATCGAAGGCGTGTCGATCCGAGTCAACTACGGGCTCAACAAGGTCCGCTTCCTCCAGCCCGTCCTCGTCGGCTCCCGACTGCGCGGAACCATCAGCGTCAAGGACGTCATCCGCGGCGACAAGGGCACTCAGGTCATCCTCGAACACACGATCGAGATCGACGGCCAGGATCGCCCCGCCTGCGTCGCCGAGGTGGTCACCCTCCTCGTCGAGTGAGCTGAGCGCGACAGGACAGCTGGCACCACTGAGCGTCCGCCGTCTGACGGCAGGATAAGTGTGCGCAGATTGCCCATTTCCAGCTCGATATTGGCAATCTGCGCACATTTATCGCGCGGGCGGGGTCCGCCGCGGCAGGCAGCGTTGCCTCAGCTCGGGCGGTGGGCGTCGAGCTGTTGGGCGACGCGGATGTAGCCGAGGTGTGAGTACGCCTGCGGGTGGTTGCCCAGGTGCATCTCGGCGACGGGGTCGTATTCCTCTGACAGCAGCCCGGTGGGCCCGAGCAAGTTGTCGACCTGCCGGAACAGATCCCAGGCGTCGTCGATGCGACCGACCTTGATGAAGGCTTCGATGAGCCAGGTCGTACAGATGTGGAATCCGCCCTCGAGCCCGGGCAGCCCGTCATCGTAGCGATAGCGGAACACCGTCGGGCCGACCCGCAGCTCGCGTTCGATCGCATCGACGGTGGACACGAAGCGCGGATCGTCGGCGGCGAGCAGTCCCGAGAGTCCGACGAACAGTGCGGCCGAGTCCAGGTCCGTCTCACCGTAGGCGACGGTGAATGCTCCGACTTCCTCGTTAAAGCCATGCGTGAGCACGTCGTGGGCGATCTCCTCGCGCAGTTGCCGCCACGCACCGGGCGGCTCACGATCGAACCGGTCCGCGATCCGCAGCGCCCGATCGACCGTCACCCAGCACATCACGCGCGTGTACACGTTGTGCTTCGGCGGACGCCTGGCTTCCCAGATCCCGTGATCGGCCTCGAACCACCGTTTGCCCACGGCCTCGACCATCTGACAGGTGAGCGCCCAATAATCCTCGGGCAACTCGCCGAGGTGGTCGCTGAGTTCGTCGAGGAGCTCCGTGACCGGGCCGAACACGTCGAGTTGGACCTGATGTTCGGCGGCGTTGCCGACCCGCACCGGCCGTGATCCGGCGTATCCGGGCAGGTGGTTGAGCACCGCCTCGGTGGTCAGGGCCGAGCCGTCGACGGCGTAGAGCGGATGCAGCTGTTCGGGTGAGACCGTGCGCTCGAGCACCCCCGACAGCCAGGAGAGGAATCCTTCGGCCTCACCGGTGGAACCGAGGGCGAGCAGGGCGCGGACGGTCATCGATCCGTCGCGCAGCCATGTATAGCGGTAGTCCCAGTTGCGGACGCCGCCGATGCCCTCGGGCAGGGAGGTCGTGGGGGCGGCGAGGACTCCGCCGGTGGGTTCGTGGCACAGAGCGCGCAGGGTGATCGCGGAGCGGATGACCTCTTCGCGGTGGTGACCGGGCAGAGTCAGTGATTCGACCCAGTTCGTCCAGAAGTTCAGGGCGCGTTCGCGCACATGATGCTCGCCGCCGGTGGCCATGTATCCGGCGTCGCCCGTGCCCGTCCCGCAGGCGAGGACGAGGACGACGGATCCGCCGGGCTGCTGCGAGGGGACGACGGTCGCCTCGGCGGTGTGGGAGTCGCCGTTCTCGACGATGTCGAAGTCGATTCCGGGGGCGTGGAGTTCGATCGGCTCGGCGGGGCCGAGCACCCCCACACCAACATCGGACCGGGGCATGCGGGGGGGGAACGCGGCGGGGGCGCGC
>NZ_JABBYK010000004.1:0-449354 GCF_013168765.1 Brevibacterium sp. CT2-23B
CGATGCCGGACTGGTCTGCGGCGGAGTCAAGACCGCCAACGCCACGGTCTACATGGTCGACGCCGTGATGATGCCGAAGGACTGACATTCCATACTCCTCGCAGTACCGGCCAGGGATCGATCCTTCATATCGCAATCGGCCCCTGGCCACCCCTCCTTCCTCTCCTCACCACCGGAGAACGTGCCAGGCACTGTTCGGGGGATGAGAAGATTGGTGCATGAGTTCAGACGATCCGACGACGTTTCGACACAGTCCCCCGGGGTCTGCGCCACAACCTCGGCAACCGGCCCCCACCTCGACGGACACCACGTCTGGAGACTACGGTTCGGCCGATCCCAGCGGTCAGCTGCTGCTGAGGATCAGCGAGGGTGACGCGGCGGCGTTCGAGGAACTCTTCACGAACCAGTCCAGGATCCTCATGGCCGTGATCGTCCGGATCGTCAAGAGCCAGTCACTGGCCGAGGAGGTCCTGCAGGAATGCTTCACCGAGGTGTGGACGCGGTGCTCGGGCTTCAATCCCGCGAAGGGAACGGGCCGGGCATGGTTGATCACCCTGTGTCGCAGACGGGCCATCGACTGCGTGCGCAGCGTCCAGTCCCAGCAGGACCGGGACCTCGCCGATGGGCTGCGGTCCACTGCCGAGGCGGGTGATGAGGTGGCGCAGACCGTGATCGACCGGGCGGAATCGGACCGGACAGTCTCGGCGCTGAGGGGACTGCCGGAGGATCAGAGCAGACCGATCGTCATGGCGTTCTATCAGGGTCTGACCCACGCTCAGATCTCGGAGAGCCTCAATGTGCCGCTGGGCACCATCAAGTCACGGATCAGAGACGGAATGAAGAAGCTGCGAAAGGAATTGGAGGCGAGTCGATGAGCACCGATCGTGACTATCTGGCCGCCGGCCTGGCGCTCGGCGGACTCAGCGACTCCGAGTTCGCCGAGGCTCAGACGCTGGCCGACTCCGATGCCGACTTCCGTTCCGAGGTCGCCGCTTATGCCGACATCATGGCCGAAGCAGCCGAGTCCGACGAGCCGGTCGAGGTCAGCTCGGCGACTCGAGAGGCGATTCTCGCCATCCCCCAAACGCATGCGCAGCAGAGGTCGACGAACGAGCCGCTGAGCCCGGCGACTCAAGCGCAGGCGAACTCGACCGCAGCGCACCCGGTCTCCCTCGCGTCTCCGACTTCGCTGGCCGACCACCGCGAGTCACGTCGTCGCTCATGGCTGCCTTATGCGGCCGCCGCGGCCGCGCTCATCGTCGCGGCTGGATCCGGGGTGACCGTCTGGCAGCAGACGCAGCGTCAGAACCAGCTCGAGGACGATCTCACCGCCGCACAGCAGCAGCTCGACGATTCCACACGGCTGATGCAAGCCGACGATCTGCGCACGAGCACGGACGAGCTTCCCGAGGGAGGAACGGTCACCGTGTCATCCTCGGAGTCAGAACAGCTCATCCGGATCAGCCCCGACGGTGTCGGCCGGGTTCCAGAGGGGAAAGCACTGCAGATGTGGGTGATCGGCGACGAGGGGCCCGAGAGCGCCGGACTGATGACCGGAGAATCGACGACGATCGCCGGCCACGCTTTCACCGACGCCAGCGTCTTCGGCATCACCATCGAGCCGGAGGGCGGATCCGATCAACCCACTACGGACCCGGTCGTGGCGATCGACCTGTAAGACCCGGCTCAGGGACGGCGCGTTGCAGACGGGTCGCCACCAGTCTTGTCGCGCTGCTTCCCGAGCACATCAGCCTCTTGAAGTGGATGAGGCCACCGAAGCTGCGATATGCGCCGTCGGGTGGATAGTTGGCTGGACTGTTCGCTTGACGCGTACTGGCACTTTACTTCACTAGGTGAAATACTATCCGAGTGAATGAAAACAACGCCTGTCCACGCGCCAGTCGCCGCGTCATCCGCACCCTCGTTCCGGCCCTCCTCATCCTCGGCTGGTTCGCGGTGTTCGGCTTCGGGGGAACGAGTTTCGGATCGATCGACGACGTCGCCACGGATGAACGATCCTCGTTTTTGCCTGCGAGCGCCGAGTCCACGCAGGTCCAGAACGAGATCGCGAAGTTCACCGGCTCGGATGCGATCCCCGCGATCGTGGTCGCCGAACGCAGCGAGGGGCTCAGCGATGCAGATCAGCAGGATCTCGAAACCTTCGCCGAGGCGGCCGCCGAAGTCACCCCCGGCGCAGAGACCTCCCCTGTCATCCCGTCCGAGGACGGCAAGGCTGCCGAACTCATCGTGTCGATCCCCTCCGACGTTGAGATCGCAGACGTGGTCGAAAAGCTCCAGAGGAACGCCGATCGCACACTTCCGGGAATGGAGGTGTGGGTGAGCGGCCCTGCCGGCTTCACGGCTGACCTGCAGGCGGCCTTCGGCGGCATCGACGGCATCCTTCTCGTCGTGGCGCTGGCAGTCGTCTTCGTCATTCTCGTCGTCGTCTACCGATCCCTTCTGCTGCCGATCCTCGTCCTCCTCAGCTCCATGACGGCTCTGTGCGCAGCCGTGCTCATCAACGTCGCCCTCGCTCGCGAAGGCATCGTGACGCTCAACGGCCAGGTGCAGGGAATCCTCTTCATCCTCGTCATCGGCGCTGCCACGGACTACTCGCTGCTCTTCATCGCTCGCTGCCGGGAGTCGCTGCGAGACAGCACCTCCGCCTCGACTGCGGCGTGGACGGCGGTACGCGGAGTCTTCGAACCGATCCTCGCTTCGGGCGGGACCGTCATCGCCGGGCTTCTGTGCCTGCTCCTGTCCGACCTCGGCTCGAACTCCGCGCTCGGTCCCGTCGCCGCCGTCGGCATCGCATGCGCGATGCTCACCACGCTCACCTTCCTGCCGGCCATGCTCGCCGTCGTCGGCCGCGCCGCATTCTGGCCGCGGAGTCCGAAGTTCGCCAGCTCTCACCCCGACCTGACCGGGCCGAACGCCAGGGGGCTGTGGCCGCAGGTGGGGCGGTTCGTCTCCGCGGCCCCACGCCGGGTCGTCACCGGGGTCGCCGTCGTCCTCCTCGCCGGCTGTGCGGGGTTGGCGTTCCTCGACGCCGACGGTGTGCCGCAGAGCGAATTCGTCCTCGGAGACAGTCAGGCTCGAGACGGGCAGCAGGTCATCGACAGGCATTTCACCGCCGGGTCAGGCAACCCCGCCTACGTGCTCGCACCCAGCGATGAACGGCAGCAGGTCGCCGAGGCGATCGCATCGACACCGGGCGTTGACAGTCTCAGCCTCGTCGCACAGGATGCCCCGTCGGGGTCCACCGCGATTGACGACCAAGGTGCTGTCGTCGCGGACGGGCGCTCTGGTCAACCACCGGCAGAGCCGACGGAGATCGACGGGAAGATCATGTTCTCACTGACCCTCTCCGCACCCGCTGACTCGCTGGAGGCCGAGGGCACCATCGAGGATCTTCGTGGGAATCTCTCATCGACCCAGGCGCTGGTCGGCGGAAGCACGGCTGTCGATCTCGATACGAACAACACCTCGTCGCGGGATCGGGCAGTGATCATTCCCATCGTGCTCGTTGTCATCACTGTCATGCTCGCTCTGCTTTTGAGGTCGCTGCTGGCGCCGCTTCTGCTGCTGGCGACCACCGTGTTGAGCTTCGGCACGGCCCTGGGTGTCGGTGCGCTCATCTTCCGCCTCATCGGCCAACCCAGATCCGACCCGTCGGTGCCGCTGTACGCGTTCGTCTTCCTAGTCGCTCTGGGAATCGACTACAACATCTTCCTGATGACCCGAGTGCGCGAAGAGGCGCTCACCCATGGGACCAGGGAAGGCACGCTGCGGGGACTGTCGGTCACCGGCGGTGTGATCACGAGCGCCGGAATCGTTCTGGCGGCCACGTTCACCGCTCTCCTCGTCATCCCGATCCAGTTCCTGCTCCAGCTTGCGATCATCGTCGCGCTCGGCGTGCTGCTCGACGCTCTGATCGTGAGGACTCTGCTCGTCCCTGCCCTCAACATCTGGATCGGCGACAGGATCTGGTGGCCGTCACAGCTGGCCGCGCCGGCCAAGCACTGAGGCTTCTGACCGCGGGCTCTGCGGCGTGGGGCCGTCGCGCATGACGGTCACGTTCACGTTGCGGAATCGAGGCTTAGGCGCCGGTGTCCTCCTGCCGGGGAGGGCGGTCCCGTCCAGAATCGGCATCGGGATCCGTGAGGTCGCGTTTCGTGTCTCGGAGGAAGCGGATGACGACCTGCCGTTCGGCCGAGCTGAGCCGGGCCGCAGCGTGGAAGCGCCTGGACTGCGCCCGCCCGACGGTGTCGACTGCCGCCGTGTAGGTGGCCGGAGTGATGCTGATCGCCTGAGCCCGACGATCGCTGGGGTGCGGCTCGCGCACGATATGGTCGCTGCGCTCCAACCGGTCGAGCAGCTTCGTCGTCGCTGAAGCGGAGATATTCAGATGCTCGGCGATGCCTCCGGGAGTGCCCACTCGCTGCTGGTGCTGACAGATGATGAGGTAGTGGAGCGCGCGCATGTCGGTGGCGTTGAGCTTCATATAATCCTGCGACTCTTCTGACATCACTCGCTCGGCTTCACGCAGGTCAGCGAAGGCCGCCATCAGCTCCCCGATCTCAGCGATCTCCGCCGATGAGAAGCCCGATCGGTCAATGAGGGTCTGGTCTGGGTCGCTCGAGACGACGTCGTAGACCGCTGACTTCTCGAAATCTGCCACCCGGCGCTCCCACCTCTGCTGTCGCACTCGGCTCCGCTGCATTCGCTTACGAGGCGGAACAGCTTCCATTCTAGTCCTCGAGCACCGTCCAACAGCCGAGGTCGAATCGGCCTCTCCCTCCCGTCCGGACCATTCGACCCCAGCACTTGAGCCAGGTGGCTGCATCGATCAGCACGACGGCGGACTGAGCGCCTGCTCAGTTGTCGCAGTCGACGATCACGCGGCCCTTGCTGCCCCCGGAGAGCAGCGATGCGAAGGCCCCTGGGATCTGGTCGAATCCGGTGTGGAGTGTATGCAGGCTCCGGACCTTCCCTGCACGCAGCCACCTGGAGACGGTGGCCTCGAAGTCGGGGCGCAGGTCTTCGTTCGCGGACACGTCGAAGCCGCGCATGGTCAACTGCCCGAAGATCATGCGCTGGTAATTCGCTGGCCCCTGACGGTCGCTCCCTTTCCCGTACTGCGAAGCGGCCCCGCAGATGACGATGCGCCCGCCGTGGCGCAGAGTCTCCAGTGCGGCTTCCAACTATTGTCCGCCCACATTGTCATAGAACAGGTCGATTCCTTCCGAAGCTGCTTCACGAAGCAGATCCAGTGCCGAGCCGTCACGGTGGTTAAAAACCGCGTCGGCTCCCAACTCGCGCAGAAGTCCGACCTTTCCCCCGTGCCCGCACTGCCGCACAACAGCCTGTCATGACTGCGTCGTGCTGTCCACACTCTCCGTCATCCGGGCGTCTGGACCGATCGGCTCTCTCACACCGCTGTGGTCCCGCCGATGCTCCTTCTGTCAGAAGGGGGAGGTATCGCTCGCGATGTTTACGATGTAATCTTCTCGGCGAGTGTTGTTTATGGTCGGCAGGCTCGGTGGATGGAGCGGCACCTGGAATCGCATCCGCCGGCAGACCAAGAAAAAGACAACTCTCCAACGTCGGCTGAGCTCAGCCTCGGCGTTGATCAGATTCCTCACCGGCTTTCGATCCGATGGTGCCGCACTCACAGTGAAACCGATAAGGAAGATAAATTATGGCTATTGTCCTGTGGATCCTCGCCGCGCTGCTCGTCATCTCAGGCGTTTTCGCAATTCTGCGCAAACAGATTCTTTGGGGCGTCGTCCTCATCGTCGTCGGCTGCCTCGTCGGCCCAGGAGGGGTGAGCATCTTCGCCTGATCCTCTCCCGCCTTCACGTGAGGTGTCATTCCCAGTAGGGAGGCCTCGCGTGAAGCCGGGAACGACGGCGACACCTTTCAGTGCACTGCGGAGGAGGACAGCCTCCGACTCCGCTTCGGCAGGAAAGCACCGTCGCTTCACGTCAGTTGACGCAAGTAGCTGCTGAAGCCGCCGCGTACGCGACCGGACATACGAGCAGACGTGAGCACTCTGCAGTCATCGGTTCTGCGAATGCGGCCGCCCTCGCGCAGCACCGCATCGACGATTGCTTCGTCCTCACCACATTTCAGCGGAGGCACGCCTCCCATGGCTTCGAGTGCGCTGACGCGCAGACCCATGTTCGCTCCGAATATGTACGGGTGGTTCTCGAGCAGTTCGTGGTTGGCATGCCAAGTTGCGATCAGTTCCGCTGTTGCTGTCTCAGGGCGTGGGGCCACAGTGCCCACCAGGCAGTCGACACCTGTCGCGGCGAGTTCAAGATGCGTGGTGATCCAATGTTCGGGCACTCTGCTGTCGGCGTCTGTGAATGCGATCCACGCCGAGCCGGAGTCTTGTTCTGTTATCAATTTCTCTGTTCGCATGAAGTGCCTCCATCCGAAGTCGCGGGCTCGACCGACGGACTGAAAAGAGGTCGCGAGGACGAAGACATCGAGATGGCGGGCGGCAAAGTCCTCGACGATGCCCTCCGTGGCATCGGTACAGGCATCCGCCACGACAAGAACTCGAAACCGACAGTCGATGCCTCTCTCGACAGCGTATGAGCGTGATCGCTGCACCGACTCGAGGCACCCGAGAATGTCGTCCTCCTCATTATGGGCCGGGATGATCACGCCCAAACGCGCGATCATGCGTGCCCCTCCGATGCGGCTGGGCGGAAGTCCTTGTCGACCGTGATGATGTCAAGACGGTAATCCCCTTCATACCGGTGTTCGACCCGATGATGAGGCCAGGCGCCCAAGCAGATGCGATGGACTTCATAAGCATCCAGCGGCCAATCGTCGATCTCGCCCCTCCAATGGCAGAGCACCAGGACGAAACGAACCGTTGTCGAGCCATCGATCTTCTCCAAGGTGTCGAGAAGCTGAGAACGACTGAGGTAGTAGCCGGTCTCCGACAGCACGACACAGTCGAAAGTGCCCTGAGGCCATTCGAAGGGGATGGTGGCGTGGACGAAGTGGATTTCCGCCAACGGGATCGACCCTCGCCGTCTGGCGATTCGCAACGCCTCCTCACTGGCATCGACTGCCGTCACCTGTGCGCCGATACCGGCGAGATCATGAGTCAAAGCGCCTACCGAGCAGCCGATCTCAAGGATATGAGCGTACGGAACCGCAGGCAGATGGGTGAGGAGATTCCTGCGTTTGGCGATCTCATATTCGGAACTCCACACCTGCCAGGGGTCGCACCGTTGGACGTGGACTTCGTCGAAGACCGCAGAAGCCGCACTGGCGTCGTGGAGCTTCGCTGAGCCGTCGCCACCGGGCACCGGAGCCGCACCGCCGCGGAAGTCCGAAAACGCGAAGGTGTCTCCCCCACGACGGAAGTGTTCGACATGAGCGGGGCTGAGGATTGCTTCGTCTCCGGGCTGATCGGATAGCGCTGACACTTGCGACGGATACCCGTCGAACACTGCCTGTCTGTCGAAGTTCGCTGGATCGGACAGAAACGACCAGCTGCGCCACGCCTCATCGGCAGGGACTGCCCAATGCCAGTACCAGATCGGGTACTCGAGCACCATCGTGCGATGCTCACGCCCCAACTGCAGGGCCGCTGCACCGATCGCCTCATGATCACCATGTCCGTCCCGACTGTAAGGTGAGACGAGCACGACGGGTCCCTGGTGCTGGTCCACTTCGACCGCGATCGCGTCGAGGATCCTCTGGCTGAATGTGCTCAGCTGCCCATCAGGCAACCCCACGAAGCGGCGAGACAGACAACCATGGTCGAACAGATCCATTGCCGCATTGAACTCGCGAAGACGAATCTCTCTGAGGTCCTCAGTCGAGTGGGTGGGAGAATCCGGATGGGATTGTTCCCCTGCGGTGAAGAGCAGAACGACGACTCGATGAGCGGACCGGCGCAGGCGGGCGAGGAGGCCAGCGGCTCCAAGGGCCTCATCGTCCGGATGTGCGGCAAGGATGATGAACGTGGCATCGGCTGGCATGGCCTCGACCAGGAGCGCGGGAAGATCCTGGACGCCGGCTTCCGTCCAGGAGGCTTCGGACGTACCGGGGTCACGATGGTCAAAAGCCATCGCGGTCGACCTTCGAGCGAAGTTCCGCGCCGAGAGCGGCTTCGTCGCGGGGACCGTGGTGCTGACTGATGTAGACGGTGAGGTCAGCGTCGGCTTTGGCAAAGCCGACATCACCTGTCAGCGCCGCCGGTCCCGCGATTTCGCGACTTAGGTGCTGGATCCGGCGGACTCCTGAGTAGACGATATTGCGCACTGTAAGGGCCAATGTCCAGGCACGTGCACGGGAATACTCGTCACTCCCGTCGGCTGCGGCCGTTGCCTGCGCGAGGGCGCTGCGAATCGAGAATATCTCAGCCTCGAGCTGACCGATCAGCATCTCACCGACTGAGGATGGGTTGGAGCGCTTGCCGTGACGTCGCACGGCGTTTCTGGCCAGCCCCACGGCTGCGCCGAACCAACATGCTGCCACTCGGATGCCTCCCCATGCGAACGCAGGTCGCTCCAGGTACCAGTTCGGCGGTCCGAGGACGGTGATGGGCGTTTTCGTGAATGCGACACTTCCGCTTGGGATCTCCTGCAGACCCACGCTCGGCCAGGCAGTCGGCTGGGCCTGCACTCCGGGATCCCTGAGATCAACGGCACAGGCGTGCGATCCCGCGTCGCTGTCGGCGATGACGATCGCGTGCGAGAGCTCGGCGGCCAAGGAACACCAGGCTTTTTCCCCATCGATCGCGGGCTGTTCGGCATCTCTAGACACGGTGAGGACGTGGGCTGGAGCTTCGGCGGCGTAGACGCCCCAGGTCGAGCCATCAGGTGCGTCGTGTCCGGCTTCGGCAAGGATTCCCAGTGCATCCACATGGGGTTCGAGCATCCGAGCGACAGCGACGTCGATGGCCGCCACCTCGGCCAGCGACTCCCACTGCAGCATGTGAGACGACGTCCCGGTCAGTCCGAGAAATCGACTCAAGGCGCGAACCCTGGCAGCAGTCTGCGCATTGCTAGTGACCAGTTTTCTCAGATCATCCTGGCAGGCGGGTTCGTCGCGCCAGGAGCCCAGAGGCGCCGAAATCATCCCTGTGATCGGTATGCGGTGCTGTGTGTTCATGTCGTATCTTTCTGAAATCGCTGGGCAGGTCCTTGTCAGCCATCAGGAGTTCTGGCTGACATCATCGGTGTCCGGGTGGTTGTCGGTATAGACTCGTTGTCGCATGCGCTGTCCGTGAGTCAATCGCTTAACATCTAGGTCAGAGTCGAAGCTTGCGCCGATACCGCCGGCGACGACGCCCATCGCTGCGCTGAGCCAGGCGATGTCGAGATAGTTGGCCAGCGTCGCTTTCTGCTGGATCTGGGACGTCATGAATTCGGGGTCGATGACGATGAGACCGCCCAGCAGAATGAGGCCGACCAGTCCCGCGTAGAGCGCGAGCACGGTGATCAGCAGGGTCAGGACGGTCGAGAGGTTGTAGTACATCACCACAGTTGCCAGGCTGTCTTTGCGCGGTTCGTCCCAGAGTTTGTGGTTGATGATCAGCCAGGTGACCATGACCAGGATGGCAGCCGCGCCGATCGAAAGCAGCCGCGCGGTGGACAGGTAGGTCGACATCTGCCAGATGGAACTGTAGAAGATGCCGAAAGCTCCTGTGGCCGATGCCGCGGCGAGGGCTCCAGAGAGCTTCGGGACCGTGCGCCACGGGTCGTTGGCCATCGTCATTCCCATCACCAGCCGTGGGCCTCCGGTGATGGTGTGGGCATGCAGCGACTGGTGCTGTGCGCCTTCGTTGTCTGACCAGTCAGACCAGCGGAGCAGAAACCGACGGGTCGTATCTTCGGGATCCCACGGCACCAGTTTGTTGATCGAGCTCATCAGCGCCTTGATGATGCGTCGTTTGGTTGACCATGCACCCAGAGTGGGACAGGACACGATTGCCAGATTGCTGTCGGAGTGCACCTCGGCGATCAGCGGATCGCCCTGAGTGTGACGCGGGATCTCGGTGAGGATCAGGACGATGTTGACGTCCGGGTAGTCGGCGCGAAGGTCTTCGACAGCGCTGAGGTCGAGTTCGCTTTCCGGTGTCAATCGGATGGTGTCAGTGAGCGTATGCAAGGTCGTCGTGACCCCATACGCGTCTTGCAGAAACGTTTCGAGGCGTTGATGGATCGCGGCCGCTCGGCGGCTGGGCAGGCCCGGGTCGGCCACGAGAAGGACCTGAAGGGCCTCTGAAGAGGTGTCGAGCATATTGATCCTTCTCAGCTCGGTGAGCTGTTCTGGGGTGTGGCTAATTGGTCGGTGAGAGGCGGATGCGTTCGATGAGCTCGTCGAGGGCATCGTCGAACTGGCGTTGGCGATGATCTTCGCTGAGCAGGTCACTCAGCGCGTTCACGGTGGGGTACTCCGTCAAGTCGGAGTCGTCATCGGTCCTCCCGTGCTCGTCTTCGTCGATGACGGCGAAACTCGTGGAATGGACTTGCAGGAGCAGATCCCCGATGAGGAAGCTGGTGAACGATTTGTACGCGCCGACAGCCCCCGCATCGGAGAATCCGAATCGCTGCAGGTTGGAGAGGAACTCCTCGACCCAGCGCAGGCTGCGCAATGGAGGGCGCAGCCACGGGGCTCGGGCTGGTTGAGTGGCGATCAGCGGAAAGATCCCGGGATGATCGTAGGCAAGATCTTTGGTCGTGTTGGCCACCCGTTGGAGATAGTCCTCCCACGACGACGGAGTCTGCTTCATCAGCTCGTTTTCGAACAGGCTGTCGATGAGAGCTTCGACCATCGCTTCGAGAAGATCTTCGCGTCCCGAGACATGCCGATACAACGCCATGGCTTCCACCCCGAGGTAGTGCCCGAGGCGTCGCATCGTCAGCGCATCGAGACCGTGGGCGTCGACGAAGGTGATCGCCGCTCGCACGATGTCGTTTCTGGTCAGGCGGTTCTGGGCCATGGGATCCTCCCTGCCCGGGTTGACGAAGGTTGAACCTGCTCACTCATCTTGCGTGTCACACAGGCGAACACATCCTTTCAATTCCCCGTCGTGATTAGCGTGTAAACACTTTTACGTGGCGCCTTCTAGGCTACATCGACTCCGCGACAACGAGAACCCCTCGGGAATTCGGTTCCGCCCCCTCGCTCAAGCGCGTGGCATCTGTTAGCGTGATTACGTCGTAAACATGAAAGGAGTCGACATGAAACCCGCAGTCAAAGAATTCCAGGACGATACCGAGCTGATGGATGAAGTGAAACGCCAGGCGGGAGCGGGCATCGCCAAGGATGACCTCTTCGTCATCTCACATGACGATGACCGCACCGACCGCGTCGCAGGCAGTGTCAACGCCAACGAACCCGACGATCTCAGCAATCTCGTAGGCACGCGGTATGACAAGAAGGGCGACGAGCTGCGCGCGATCTTCGAAGATTTCGGCTTCACGTCGGACGAATCCGACGGACTCGAAGAGAAGCTCGATCACGGCAAGATCCTGCTACTGATCAACAGCTGACGCACAGGCAGCCGAACACTTCTCACACAGGATCTCTTATCGCACTGGGTCCCGCTGGTCGCGCGAGACCTGTTATGCACATGAAAGGAAGAAACATGAACGACACTTCCCCCGAAACCGACAAGCTCAAGGGCTCCGCGAAATCTGCCGCAGGCAAAGCCAGCGGCGATAAGGGCCTTGAGGCCGAAGGCAAGACCGACAAGATCCAGGCCGAGGGCAGACAAGCTGCAGAAGAGATCAAGGACACGGCTCGCGGAGCCGCCGAATCTCTGAGAAACGGCCCGAAGCACTGACGCTGCCCGGCGGAAGGGCAAGGACCAGGTTCTTGCCCTTCCGCTGCCCCGGAAGGAGCAGAACTCACCGAGTCTCAGCGGCAGACGAGTCAGAAGAGCGAGAAGAACATGGCAGAGACCAACCCTGAACATTCGTTCATCGTCGTGGCGAACCGCTTACCCGTCGACCGGTGCGAAGACACCTGGCAGACCGCACCCGGAGGCCTCGTCTCCGCACTGGCACCAATAGTCAAAGCCGAACGCGGGGCCTGGATCGGGTGGGCTGGAGCCTTTGTCGAAGCGGTCGCGCCATTCGAATTCGACCAGATGTCACTCGTTCCTGTCCCTTTGAGTCACGCAGAGCACCGGGACTACTACGAGGGGTTCTCCAATGGCGTGCTGTGGCCGCTCTACCACGACCTCATCGTCACTCCTCAGTACCATCGCACTTGGTGGCGCGCATACCGAGCGATCAATTTCCGGTTCGCTCAGGCGGTCGTCCGAACAGCCGCCTTCGGAGCCACCATCTGGGTCCACGACTATCATCTGCAACTGGTTCCGCACATGATCAGGCTGCTCCGCCCCGACGTGCGGATCGGCTTCTTCAACCACATTGCCTTTCCCCCCGTCGAGCTGTTCGGACAGCTGCCCTGGCGCAGAGAAGTCGTCGAAGGTCTGCTCGGAGCCGACGTCATCGGCTTCCAGCGCAGCTCGGACGCGGAGAACTTCAGGGCGGCGGTGCGGAAATTTGCCGCTGATGCCGATGCCCCGTCTCCCCTGATCGAGGCTTTTCCCATCTCGGTCGATACCGAGGCGATCCGTCAGGCCGCGGACTCGGAGTCGGTCGCTCGAACGGCGACCCAGATTCGCCGTGATCTCGGCGATCCGGACATCCTGATGCTGGGCATCGATCGTCTCGACTACACCAAAGGCATCCCCCACCGCCTCCGGGCGTTCGATGAACTCCTCGCCGACGACCTGCTCTCACCGAAGACCACGAACTTCCTGCAGGTGGCCGTGCCCTCTCGCGAAGGCATCGCAGCCTATCAGGACCTCCGCGACGAGGTGGAGCGACTGGTGGGACGGATCAACGGTCGTTTCGCGACGCCGGGTCGAGGCATCGTCCAATACTCACACCATTCATATTCGTTCGAGGACACTGTGGCCCTGTACCTCGCCGCCGATGTCCTCGTGGTGTCGTCCCTCCGCGATGGGATGAATCTCGTTGCCAAGGAATTCGTCACCGCCCGCAGAAATAGGGCCGGAGCGCTCGTGCTCTCAGAGTTCGCCGGCGCAGTCGACGAACTCGAGCAAGCCATCGTCGTCAACCCGCACGATATATCAGAGCTGAAGAACGGAATGCACCAGGCTGCGTGCCTCGATGACACCCAGGCGCGGGAGCGAATCGCAGCGATGACGGCAACGGTCGAAGACCACGATGTGCACCGTTGGGCACACAGATTCCTCGCAACTCTGCGAGCAGCTTCGCCGCTTGATCTCGCGATGGGAAAGACTGCGACTGACCATCACGACCGGACTCCACAGAAAATGACGTCATGTGAGTGACGAATCGGCTCGCCCGTCAGCCTCCTCTAACTGATCACCTCAGACATCACAAAGACCGTCACCGAACTCCCGGCCAGGTCGATCCGCAGCTTCCCGTCGTCGCCCATGCCGCCGGCGTCAGCCGACACCCCGGACCCATCCAGCGAACTCGACGCCGACGCCGACTCACTGGAAGAAGGCCCAGAAGCACTCTCACCACTGAACGGCACATCAGCCGGCAGCGGATTCGCCGGCACAACCTGAGTCGCACTCTTCACACCGTTCGACGCCCCATACACCTGAGAAGCCGACGTCACACTGAACCCCGACGGCATCGCCAGCGTCACCGGATTCCCACCCACCGAAGCCGCGTCGTTCGCGTTGATCACAGTCGTGACCAAGGTGCGCCCGTCGTTCTTCACCACCGTGTAGGCGCTCATATTCCCACCGCCGGAAACTGAAGTCCGCGTGAAATGACCACCAACACTCGGCACCAACAACCGCAGCCCCAACATGTTCGGCCTCGCCTGAAACTCCTTCGACCGGTCCCCGTGATCGGCCGGATCGCAGATGAGCGACATCGGCGCTCCCCCATTGCACGCCCCGAGCATCGAATGCATGGCCATCCGCTCGACACCGAGCGTGGCCGCATACATCGTGTAATCGGCCGCCCACAGCGCCGACGCGTTCGTCAGTGACGTGTCGTTCGTGCCCGGGCAACTCGTTGGCCCCGTCTCTTCGAGCCACAACGGCAGGCCCGCCGCATCAGCCTTCGATTTCCCGATGCCGAGGTTCTTCTTCGCCGCCTTCTTCGCCAAGGGATCGATGAGGTTCGCCGCTTGCGGCCCCCGCCCCGGAACCTGAGACGAATCGCATTCGTAGAGCTGATACCAGTGTTGCGAATTCGCCTTCTTATGTTTGACCCCGGCGCCGTCGAAAGCCTCCATCCACGCCCCGTCGTAGACATCGGGACCGATGATCGGCGCATCCGGCCGTTTCGCATGGATGGCTTTGCCATACGCCTCAAGCTGCTCCACGTATTTGTCCTTGTTCCATCCCTTGCCTCGCACGGCACCGCTGGGCACATCCTTGACGGTGTACCCGTTCGGTTCGTTGCCGATCGCCAGACCGACAAGAGAATCGTCGAGGATGTCGACCGCATGCGCGGCCATGTCCGCTCCGCGTTTCGGATCGTAGGTCCCCAGAGGAATGCCGATGGTGACCGACGAACCGGTGACGTCGACGAGCTTCTTCAGCCGTTTGAGGTCATCAGGAGTGACGGTCACCTTCTCACCGTGCTTCGGCTTCTCACCCTTGGACGTCCAGAACGTCCTCCGGTCGAGAGCATTGCCGCCGAACCGCAGCGCCGGCGACCCGAGGGACTTCAACTGCTCGTCGAGGTTGGACTGCGCCGGATCGAGCCGGGGGTCGGCAAGGTCGGTGGCTTCGAACGAGATTCCGACATTGTCTGCGGTGAGGCCCGGACCCGTTTTGTCGGTGGACGCAGTCACCACCGCATCGTCTCCGGAGACCGCGCCGGCAAACGACTGTTCGAATTCAGTCGGAGTAGGGCTCGGTTCCGGGGACTGGCTCGAGGACGACGAATCGTCCGAATCGAACCACGAACACCCCGACAGAACGAGGGCGAGCGCCACCACGCCACCTTGGATACTCCTTCTGAGGTTCACTCCAATAACTCTGCCCTGTCCCCACGGAATCAACAACTTCCACAGTCCCTTTCGAGACGCCTCCCGTCCGAGTCGTCCGTCCCGTCAAGACACACCTCCCGTCCGAGACATCCACCCCACCACGTCGACGTCCGAAGTCCGAATCCCCACCCGCCGGGGCACCCGCCCCGAGGCCATGGCATCGTAGTGCTGGAGATCACGCCACCTGAGCCCACCCGAGGAGAGGAGCCGCCATGCCCGACAGCATCGCCGGGCCCTCCCTCACCCCCATCCGCGGAGCTCTGGGCCTCTCGGTGGCGATGGGCATGGGCCGGTTCTTCTACACCCCGGCCCTGCCGCTCATGGTCGCAGCCCTGCATTGGGGTTCCGCTCCCGGCGCGTGGATCGCGACGCTCAACTACGTCGGCTACTTCATCGGCACCCTCGTCATCGCCCAAGGCTGGGTCGAACCCAACCGCTACGTCTACCGCCTCAGCCTCATCGTCTCGACGCTGGGACTGGTCGCGGTCGCCGTGACCCCGAACCTCATCTGGCAGGGTGGCATCCGCACGATTGCCGGCATCGCGTCGGGGCTGATCTTCGTGTGTGTGACCCAACGGATTCCCGCGAACTCGCGCAAACCGCGCGATGGCGGCATCTCCTACGGCGGAGTCGGCTTCGGCATCCTCGTCTCCGGAGCCATCGTGCTCGCCGCCGGCAACTTCGCCGACTGGCGCCAGCTGTGGCTCATCTGCGGGGCCGTGTCTGCGATCTTCTCCATCATCGCCTGGGCCTGGCCGATCCCCGCCCGGATCCCACCGCACACCACCCCCTCTGAGGCGGCCGACCCGACCGAGACCAACACCGACGACCACGCCGAGGCAGCCACCCCCTTCGAGGCCAATCGTCGCCGAGCCATGGCCATCCTCTCCACCGGCTACTTCTTCCAAGGCGGCGGCTACATCATCATCGGCACCTACCTCGTCGTGCTCGCCGGTCCCGTCTTCGGTGCCACCGCGGCCGCCTCGACGTGGCTCATCGCCGGGATCGCGACAGCCGCCTCTCCCCTGACGTGGTCAGCCGTCGCTGCCCGCATCGGCACGGTCAAGGCACTGACTCTCTGTTATTGCCTCCAGGTCTTCGGGGCCCTGCTCGCGGTCTTCGGTTCCTCCCCGATCGTCCTCATCATCGCCGCAGCCCTCTTCGGCTTCACGTTCATCGGGGTGGTCATGATGACGATCGGTGTCGGCACACAGATGGGCGTCGCGAACGCCTCGGCGAAGCTGACCTCTTGGTACAGCATCGGTCAGATCGTCGGACCGGCCATCGTCGCAGCAGCCATGAGCGAGCACATCGCCGCAGCGTTCATCGCCTCGGCGATCGCTCTGGCCATCGCCATGGCCCTGACCTTGGCCGGTGTCCTCACCGGAAACGTCGACCGCTGACCGTCTGACTCGCCGCGCCGCCTGCGGCCCGAAGAATCTTTCACGATCGCTCTTGCCAAAGCGGTCGCTCAATAATAATATTTCGGTAATATTAATCCTGCTCAATGACGAGGAGTCTGACACGTGTCATCGCTGTTCCCGAAACTCTTCAGCCCCATCGATCTGGGCCCGCTTCGTCTGCGCAATCGGATCGTCTCCTCCGGACACGACACGATGCTCGCCGACGACGGCACGATCGGCGCCGATCTCATCGCTTACCACGAGCGCAGGGCCGCCGGCGGCGCCGGGCTGATCGTCCTGCAGGTCTCGGGAGTCCACCCGACCGCCCGTTACACCAGCCACGTCCTCATGGCAACAAACCCCGATGCCGCCGACGGGTACAGCGCCATTGCCGATGCCGTTCACAAGCACGGCTGCGGAATCGTCGCCCAACTGTTCCACCCCGGCCGCGAAGTCATGGACGGAGAGCAGGGCATGGCGCCGCAAGCAGTCGCACCCAGCGATCGCCCGCAGGAACGCTTCCACGTGGTCCCCCAGGAGTTGTCCACGGACGTCATCGACGAGATCGTCGAAGGCTACGGTCAATCGGCCGAACTCGTCTGCCAAGCCGGGGTCGACGGGGTCGAGGTCGTCGCCAGCCACGGCTATCTGCCGATCCAGTTCATCAATCCCGCCGTCAACAGCCGAACCGATAAATACGGCGGATCCCCGGAGAACCGACTGCGATTCCTCCTCGACGCCATCGCCAGCGCACGACGCGGCGCCGGCGAGAACAAGGTGGTCGGCCTCCGCATCTCCGGGGACGAGCTCACCAGCAACGGGCTCGTCGATTCCGAAGTTCTCGAAATCATCAAAGCCACCGAAAACCAGGGCATGGTCGACTACATCTCTGTCACAGGTGGAGATTCCTCCACTCTGCAGGGAGCCCAGCACATCGTTCCGTCCATGCAGTACGAGCCGGCCTACCTCGGCCAATTATCGGAGCAGATCAAGAAGTTCACCGACCGCCCTGTCATGGTGGCCGGTCGAATCAATCAGCCCCACGAAGCCGAGAAGGCCATCGTCGACGGTCAGACGGACCTGTGCATCATGACGCGGGCGATGATCTGTGACCCGGAGATCGCCGGCAAAGCCGAACGGGACGCCGTTGAGGAGATCCGGGCCTGCATCGGCTGCAATCAGGCCTGCATCGGACATTTCCAACAGGGAGTCGGCATCAGCTGCATCCAATACCCCGAATCTGGCAGAGAGCTGACCTTCCTCCCCCGGCCGAAGGTCCGAGAAGCCTCACGACTCCTGGTCGTCGGCGGCGGACCGGCCGGTATGAAAGCCGCGGCAGTCGCTGCCGAGGCCGGTGCGCAGGTCACACTGCTGGAGCGCGAGAAGGCGCTCGGCGGGCAGGTTCTGCTCGCCGAGAAGCTGCCGCACCGGTCCGAATTCGGAGGTGCGGCGACCAACCTGACTGCGGAAGCGCAACGGGCCGGAGTCGACATCCGCACCGGCACGGAATTCTCGGCGAGCCACCTCGGCGAGCTTCGCCCCGATCACGTGATCTTCGCGACCGGATCGACGGACCGTGATCCGGACTTCGAGATCGTCGACTCTCCTCTGGTGCTCACGTCTCGGCAGTTCCTGACCGATGCACCCGAGCTCCCACCGGGAGGCGTCCTCATCGCTGATTGGAAGGGTGACTGGGCGGGGATGGGCCTGGCGATCATGCTGGCGCGCAAGCGGCAGGTCACGCTGGCCACGGCAGCCAACTTCGCCGGTGCCGGGATTCAGCAGTACACCAGGACGGCACTCATGCCCGAGCTCATCCGTGCGAAGGTCGATTTCGTCAACGATGCCCGCTTGGGAGGAGTCGATGAAGACACCGTCTACCTGCAGTCGACCCTGTGCGATGAGGTCATCGAGGTCGAGGGCATTGCCACGACCATCGTCAACCATGCCCCTCATGCGGTGGTGCCCGACATCGATCTGAATGGGATTCCCTCCGTTCGGATCGGCGATTGCAAGGCCCCGCGCACGGTCGAAGAGGCCGTCTACGAGGGGCTCACGGCCGCGAACGAGTTCATCCTCACAACCGGTCACCGAATCCCGGTTGGCGCCTGATGAGCACCAAGCCAGGTCGCCCGTCCCTGTCCCGCGACGAAATCGAGGATCGCAAGGGCGCTGTCATCACCGCCACCCTCAACCTGATCAGCGAACGCGGCACCAGCGGAATCCGCCTCAAAGACGTCGCGCGGGAAGCGGGAATCTCCGTTGGGACGATTCAGCACTATTTCGATTCCCGCGAAGATCTCATCATCAGTGCCTACCAGCAGCATTCGAAGAACGTCATCGCCCTGATCGAAGGGTCATTCAACGACGCAGCGGACCCGTGGACCAGCCTCGCGCAAACGATCCATGACTTCCTTCATCTCGCGGACTTCTCCACGCGAACTCGGCTGTGGATCGAGTTCGTGGCCGCGGCGACGAGAAATGATGAGCTTCGCTTCCTGCTCGACGAAGTGTTTCTCGCGTGGAAGCAAGTCATTCGGCGCATCGTCGAAGCAGGAACTGCCGACGGAAGCTTCAGCCCACAGGTGGACGCGGAAATCGCAGTCGACGCCCTCCTGGCCCAGCTCGACGGCTTTGAGATCGCGCACGCAACAGGTGCCGCCGGCACAAATGTCCAACGCATCGAAGCAGTGCTCAACCAAACAGCCCAGGTGCTCCTGGGCGCCCCGAGTTCTCCAACGTCGGAAACCGCGGACACCTCGTCCGCATCTGTGGCGCCCGTCGCCTCAACATTCGACTGATTGCTCCAAGAAAGGAACCTCTCATGTGGGGATCTATAGCAGTCTCGATCGTGTACGCCGTCGTACCGATCTGCTGTGTACTCATCGGTTTCGGTCTCATTCGCAGAGACTACGGAACCCCAGAATCCACCGACACGACCAGCCCGCAGTCTCGCTCGAACGAAGAAGGGGGCCTCTGACATGTTCGCTGTCGCCATCTTCGGAAGTTTCCTTCTCTACCTCGTCATCGGCGCGGCCGTCGGCCGCAAAGTGAAAGACAAGTCCGACTATTATGTCGCCGGCCGCGCGGCTCCCACGTTCCTGGTCGCAGGAACTCTGGTCGCGTCGTTCCTGTCCACCGTGTCATTCATGGGAGAGCTCGGGTTCTCCTACGACGGATATCCCGTCGTCATGCTGCTGCTGACGGCGTTCAATATCTCCGGCTACGTCCTCGGTGTCATGCTCTTCGGCCGGTACCTGCGGCGTTCCTCTGCGCTGACGGTGCCTGAGTACTTCGGTAAGAGATTCAACTCCCCCGGCCTCCAGGCGTTGGCCGGAGTGATGGTCGTCGTCGGCATCGGGCTCTACCTCGTCGCCGTGACTCAGGGTCTGGTTCTGGTAGTCGGCCAGCTGGTCGACCTTCCAAGCTGGGTCATTCTCGTCATCGTGTGGGCCTCGTACACGATCTTCACCTTCCTGTCAGGATCCCAGGGCGTGCTGGTCAACGACACCATCATGTTCGTCGTCTTCACAGTGGCGGCGATTCTGGGCATGGGCTGGATCATCGGCGCCTCCGGAGGCCCCGTCACCGCCATGCAGAAGATGGCCGAGTTGACCAGCAAACCGGACGGCATCGCCTGGCACGGGCTGACGGGACCGGACAACTACATCGGCACCCCGGCACAGGCGGTCATCTACGCGGTGACGTTCGGCATCGTCTGGTGCACCGTCGTCGCGGTGAGCCCGTGGCAGTCGAGCCGTTTCCTCATGGCCAAGAACGAACACGTCGCCATTCGCTCGGCGCTGTTCGCGACCGCGGCACTGGCTGTCACGTATCTCTTCCTGACCTTCGGTGGCTTCTCCATCAATCTGTTCAACGACGGAATCGACCCGAGCGAGATCGCATTCATCTGGGCCGGACAGAATGTCCTGCCGTCCCTGCTGGGTGTCATCGCCGTGACGGGAATTGTGGCCGCCGGGCTCTCGTCCGCGGCGTCGTTCCTGTCACTCATCGGGTTCTCGGCGGCCAACGACGTCATGCCCTACCTCACCGGCCGACGGGTGCGCACACCTGAATTCGCAGCAGCGACTGTAAGTTCACGGCCGTCCGCCGGCTCACCGGCTTCATCCGGGACGAACACGGGGGTCGCGACTGCCGCCGGCGGGCCGGCCGATGACACGGGCGATTCGGCAGACGACGACAAACGAGGACTGCAGATTGCCCGCTGGACGATGGTCGTGGCCGGGCTGGTCGTTCTCACCATCACTTGGGTAGCTCCTCCGGCAGTATTGACGATCGGCTACTTCGCGGCGACTCTGTTCGCTGCGTCGTGGGGACCCATCGCCTTCTGGAGTGTGCGGTCGACGAAGCTGTCTGCTCGCGCAGCTGCCGTGGGAATGATCGCGGGCTTTGTCGTGGTCGCCTTCTTCGAGTCGCTGTCCGAGTTCGCCGGCTTAGAGCTACCCGACCTGCTCAACCCTACAATCCTGGGATTTGTAGCATCGATCGGCGGCACCTTGTTGGGAAACATCGGCACGCAGCCGTCGAAGCTGGGCAATCAGTTCAGAGAGAAACTGATGGAAATACCGCTCGAGGACCGAGATCCGCAGAAGTATCGGCGAACTCGCGTGTGGGTGATCGGAACAGTCGTCGTCCTGTTCTTGTGCGGTGCCGCGATGCTGCTGCTCTACGCGATCCCCTACGCATCCACTCTCAGCTGATCGGAGGGCGAATCCGCTGCTGAGCACGGAGAACTTCGACGCCGCCGCCAGTGCTCAAACCAGCACTGGCGGCCGTACGATCTCCTCAAGAGCTCCACTCAGGCCCGCAATCGCCACACCCCCCGAGGTGGCACACACCCGACCTCGCGTGTCAGACTACGTAGGCGATTGCCCATTCAATGATCGCTTGATCAGCGAATTGGCACACCGACTACGACAGCCTCCCCAGAGGAGCGCGGAGGAACCAAAGGAGCTATCCCCCATGACAGAAACTTCTGGGGTCACAGATCATTGGGACATCGATCCCTCCCATTCTCGGCTGGGATTCTCCACTCGCCACGCCATGGTCTCGCGGGTGCGCGGAGCGTTCAATGATGTGTCCGGCTTCGCCGACATCGCCGAGGATCTCGCGGACTCGACAGCCGAGGTCATCATCCAGACCGCCAGCGTCGACACCCGCAGCGAGGGACGCGACGAGCACCTGCGCTCGGCGGACTTCTTCGATGTGGAGACCTACCCGGAGATCCGATTCGTCTCCTCGGCCATCGACGAGGTCGACGAAGGCTCCTACATCGTCACCGGTGAGCTGTCGATCCGTGACATGACGAAGACCGTGTCGATACCCCTCGAGCTCATCGGCGTCGAATCCGACCCCGACGGCAACGTGCGCGCAGGCCTCGAGGGCTCCCGTCGCATCGACCGCAAGGACTGGGGCGTGACCTGGAATGCGAAGCTCGATTCCGGCGGCGTACTCGTCAGCGACAAGATCACGCTCGAGTTCGAGCTCTCCCTCATCAAGAACCTCGCCGAGGCGGCCCCCGCCGATTCGTCCGAGACCGCCGTCCAGGACGAGGTCCCCGCCGAATCGCCGGAACCGGCCGCCGAGGCTGCCGCGGCCCCCGAACCTCCGGAGTCGGTGACCCCGACCCCGGCCGCCGAAGAAACTGCCGCACCTGCTCGGACGGCTCCCGAGAGTGCAACACCGACGGCTCCGAACGCAGAATCTGCCGGCACGGAGTTCCCTCCCCCGCCACCGGTCAAGCCAGCCGAAACCCCAGCTGATAAGCTGGCGGACAAGGCACCGGAGACCAAGCAGTCGGGTGATCAGTCGTCCGGAAGCGCGTTCGGAAAGCTCTTCGGCCTCCGCTGAGAACTAGCCGGCTGAGACGCCGTCAGAGGTAACTCCACGCCACTCGCCGTAACCGCGTCGGATGAGGGCACCTAACGCGTTGCTGAAGGCCATGTTCAGCCGAGTCCACGGTCGTGAAGCAGCCTCTCTCGGGTTCTCTGTGTCGGACTACGGGCAACTCGGCGAGCACTTAGTTTTGTGGATAGAGTCACTTCATGTCTTCCCGCAGAAATTCTTCGGCTATCGATGCCATCGCCGATGCCTACTTCGACGATCTGTGTGTCCTCTCCCCGTCGATCTCGCTGTTCCTCGGAACCGAGAACCCGCACGGCTTCGACGACTACTCCCCCGACGGGCTGAAAGCAGCCAACGACCTGCGCGCTCGCACATTGGCCAAGGTCGATGCTGCAGAGGCGGATGGGATTACGACGAACAGCCTCGATGAGACCGATCTCGTCACCATCGACGCTATGCGCGAACGGTTGGGCGCCGCCACAGACCTATTTCAAGCGGGCCTACAGCACACTGTCCTCAATGTCATCGAATCGCCGGTCCAACAGATGCGAGACATCTTCGATCTCCTTCCCACGGACTCCACAGCAGGCTGGGAGACCGTCTCTGCCACCATGGCCGCATTGCCGGGCTCGCTCGAGGGCTACAGAGAATCACTTCGATATGCGCGGGACCAGCTTGGCCGAGTGCCCGCCCGCATTCAGATTGAGCGTGTCGCCGACCAGGCAGAAGCGCTCAGTCAGGCTGACAGCCGTTTCACCACGATCGCCGCAGAGGCCACCAGCGCCACCGCGGAAACCCTCGCCCGCGAACTGACCGTCCACGCCGAAACCGTCAGAGAGTCCTTCGGCGGCCTCGCCCGCTTCCTCCGAACCGAACTGGCTGGCTCCGCTCCGGAGAACGAAGCCTGCGGTCGGGAAGACTACACGTTGCTCTCACGCGAGTTCCTCGGTGCCGAGATCGATCTGGAAGAGACCTACGACTGGGCCCTCGATGAACTCGACTCGATCGATGCGGAGCAGAGACGAGTCGCAAACAGCATCCACCCCGGTGCCGAACTCCTCGAGGTCATGCGGATGCTCGACAGCGATCCCCAGCGCGCTCTCCACGGCACGCAGGCTCTTCAGGAGTGGATGCAGACGGTCGCCGACGAAGCGATCACAGAACTCGGCAAGACCCACTTCGACATTCCGGAACCGCTGCGGACAATCGAGTGCATGATTGCTCCCTCGGCCACCGGAGCGGTCTACTATTCTCAGCCCAGCGAGGACTTCACCCGTCCGGGCCGGATGTGGTGGTCGGTGCCCGACGGCGTCACCGAATTTGCCACGTGGCAGGAGAAGACCACAGTTTACCACGAAGGCGTTCCGGGCCATCATCTGCAGATGGGGCAGGCGTCCTATCTCGCCGATTCGCTGAACAAGTGGCGGCGGCACGTCTGCTGGGTCTCCGGCCACGGTGAGGGCTGGGCCCTCTACGCCGAACGGCTCATGGCCGAACTCGGATTCCTCGACGAACCCGGCGACTATCTGGGCATGCTCGACTCCCAGCGGCTGCGCACCTCACGGGTGGTCGTCGACATCGGCTTCCACCTCGGCCTCAAAGCCCCGGCCCACCTCGGCGGTGGTGTCTGGGACCGCGCAAAGGCGTGGGAATTCCTCACACAGAACGTTGCCATGGACCGGACCTTCCTTGCCTTCGAGCTCGACCGATACCTCGGTTGGCCCGGGCAGGCTCCGAGTTACAAGATCGGCCAGCGATTGTGGGAGGACATCAGAGACGAATCCCGCGCTGCTGCGGGCACGGGGTTCGACCTCAGAGATTTCCACAGTCGCGCACTGAACCTCGGGTCGATCGGACTCGATCCGCTGCGCAGGGCGCTGCTGCGCTGAGTCCGGTCCACTTCCGGGAGGGGGTGTGTCTCACCAGCGCCCCCTCCCGGCAGGCCTTGCGACCTTATTTGGTCTCCCACTCCCAGAAGTTCCAGAACATCGACGGGTCAAGCGTCGTCGTCGATACACTCGAGACTTTGTCCCCATGGATCGTCAGAGACGGGTGCTGGAAGAGCGGCAGCCCGAAGGCATCATCGACGAGCTGCTGCTCGACGTCCCCGGCCAAAGAAGCCTGCTTATCCGGGTCGATGGTCACCAGCATCTCATCGAGCGTCTTCGTCAGATCCTTGTTGTCGTACCCGCTGTAGTTGTTCAGCGCGCCCTTACGGTAGTACGAGTCCGACTCCGTCACCGCCGTCGTGGAAAGTGCCCACCCGAACAGCGAGGCATCGTAGGTTCCATCGCCGAGGCGGGTCCCCCAGTTGACGTCACCGGCGTCTTCGACCTTGAAACCGGCCTTCTCTGCTGATTCCTTGATCAGCGCGAACAGTTGGGAACGTCTGGCATTCGTGTTGTCGTAGAGGAAGCGCACGCTCGGCCCCTGGGCACCGGCTTCGTCCAGCAGCTTCTTCGCTCCATCGATGTCGACCTCGTCGTAGTCCGAGATTCCGGACTCGGCGACGATGTCGTCGTACAGCGGCGAGTCAGGAGCCTGGTTGAACGAATCCCGTACCTCGGCCTCTTCGTTGAGAGGCTTGATGAGGCGGTCGATGATCTCCTGGCGTGGCAGTGTTTTGAGGAATGCCTGACGAACCTTGAGCGCGGCGTCTTCGTCGCCGCCATAGCTGGCCGGGTCGAAGGGACCGTTGTTGTCGAATGTGAGGTCGACGTGCTCGAACGTGGCGTCCTCGCCCGGCAGGATCGACACATCTTCGAGTTTCTCCGCGGCGGAGAGGACATCGGCCGTCGACTGCGGCTGGGTCAGGTCGACCTCGCCATTTTCGATCGCCTGAACCATGGCCATCGGGTCACCGTTGTAGCGGATCGTCACAGTATCGACCTTGGGTTCGACCGATCCGGTGTAGTCCTCGTCGCGGGACAACGTCAGGTACTGCCCCTCTTCGAAGTCGGTGATCTCATAGGGTCCGTTGTGGACGAGAAGGTCTTTGTTCTCCGGCATCGAGGTGAAGTCGAAGCCGGTGTTCCAGAAGTTCGAGATCTTCGACAGAGCGTTCTTGTCGTTGGATTCGATTGCATCGAGGATCGCTTCCTTGCCCTCTTGTGGGTCGGTGGTGCCCAACGCATTCTTGGCCACGATATGTGCGGGCACACCCGAACCGTAGGCTCCGAGTCCGAATTCGGTCTCCCAGTCGGCAAAGGGTTTCGAATATGTGAACGTCAGGGATTTGCCGTCTTCGCTGATTTCAGGGAAGTCGTCGATCAGTGGAGCGCCCACTGCCGAGGAGTCGAAGAAGACTGTGCCGTCGGGATTGTCCTTAAGGGTACCGTCATCGTCACGGTTATCGTCGACTGTATTGAAGTGCTGAGATCGTGCCGCCCAGGTCAGAGCGAGGTCTGCTGCGTCGACCGGAGTCCCGTCCGACCAGTTTGCGTCCTCGCCGAATGTGTACCTGACCTTCAGCGGGTCGTCAGAGACCTTTTCCACTTCGCCGAGGGCACCATCGTGCAGTTCGAGTTCGTCGTCGTAGTACTTGAAATTGTCATTGCTCATATAGGCGACGATGGTGTTGGCGACGGCGTTGCCGTCCATCGTCATGTCGTTCATCGACCGGAACGCTTCGTTCCATCCGATTTTGAGCACAGATCTGCCGCCGCCTGAGCTGTCGTCTGCGCCTCCCGGAGGAGTGCATCCGGTGATGACGATCGCCGTCGCAGCGGCGAGACTTCCAGCGATGAAATGCTTCTTCACATTGTCCTCTGTTTCCTAGTGATCTTCTGTGGGTGGAGCAGATCTGCTGTGCCGCGCTCTTTGCGGCTGTCCTCACATAGCGTTTGCGTTCTGGAGCTGTCTCACTCCGGCCGGAGCGCTGACACGCAGAAGGAGCGCGAATGCCTGGTCGACGAGGATGGCGAGTACGGCGACCCAGATGGCGCCGGCGATGACTCCCTCCATCCCGTAGGCGACCTGGTTGAGGATGACATCGCCCAGGCCTCCGCTGCCGGCGATCGTGGCGATGGTCGCCGAGCTCACCGTCAGCACTGCGGAGGTGCGGATGCCCGCGATGATCATGGGCAGCCCCAAGGGCAGTTCGACCTTGAGCAGTACCTGACCGGGTGACATGCCCATACCGCGAGCAGCGCGAGTGAGGTCACAGTCGATCGAGTCGACAGCTTGGAAGGCATAGCTGAGGATCGGCGGAAAGGCGAGCAGGAACAGGGCGATCATCGCGTTGAGCATGCCGATGCCCACGAAGCCGATGAGGATTGCGATGAGCGCGAGACTCGGCAGGGCACGACCGATGTTGGTCACGCTTATGGCGACGAACTCGCCGCGGTGGGCATGGCCGAGCCAGACCCCGATGGGCACACCGAGAGCGATGGCCGCAAGCAACGGGATGAGGCTGATGACCAGATGGTCGCCGGTCTTGGTCAGCAGCAACTCGACGTTGTCGATCATGAAGGGGAAAGCTCCGAAGATGACGTCCATCAGCTCCTCGCTTTCGTCCAGGGGGTGAGTCCTCTGCCAAGCAGCACGAGCAGACCATCGAGCGCGAATGCCAGCAGCACGGCAAGGGCTCCGGCTCCGACGAACTGCGTATTGAATGGTGACGACACTGCTTTGATGATCGGAGATCCCAGACCGTCATCGACGACGAAGGCAGCGATCGTGGCGATGCTCACCGTGAGTACGGTGGCGATGCGCACCCCGGAGATGATCGACGGCAGTGCCAGGGGCAACTCGACCTTGAACAGCACTTGGTTGCGGTTAAGCCCCATGCCCGTCGCGGCCCTGCGCACGTCATCGGGAACTCCGGAGAGTCCGACGAGGACTGCCTGGAAAATGATGACGAGGGTGAAGCACACGAGCGCGATCTCGACTGTCAGCAGGCTCAGCCCTGTGAAGGGCACGAGAAGCTGGAACAGGGCCAGCGGCGGCAGGGTGTAAAGGAAGGTCGCGGCCATGCCGATGGGTCCCGCCAGCCACTTCTTCCGGTAGGCCAACAGCCCGGCGAAGAAGGCGATGACGAATCCGATCAATACGGCGATGGCAACCATGACGATATGGCTGAGCAGCGGGGGCCAGAAGACCGTCGACCATTGGCTGATGAACCAGTCGGTGCAGAATGCTCCGTTGTTGATCACACAATCAGAGGCCTGACCGTAGTCGGGGATGGCGGGATCGCCGGCGGGGGCGAAATCGCTCATGTTCTCACGCCTTTCCGATCCTCTCCGGCAGCGGGCGGTGCAATGAGATCGTGCAGGCTCACCTCGCCGAGGCGGTTGCCGCCTTTGTGGACGATGGCCCCCTCCGCCCGAGCAGCGGAGACTACAGACAGTGCTTCGCGCAGAGTCATTGTGGCCTCGACGTCGGGCCACTGCGCCGTCTCAGCACTCGCTCGGTCGCTGCGGTCGGGAACGATCTCGCCGACCGTCGTCAGCGCCAGACGTTTGAGTCCGCGCTCGGATCCGAGGAACTCGGCGACGAAGTCATCGGCCGGGTTCGACAGCACCTCGGACGGCGTGCCGAACTGAGCGAGTTTGCCGCCGGGCTTGAGGATGGCGATCCGGTCCGCCATCTTGATCGCCTCATCGATGTCATGGGTGACGAACAGCGTCGTCTTGCCCACCGCACGGTGAATAGCGAGGAATTCGTCCTGCACTGCGACCCTCGTGATCGGGTCGAGGGCACCGAAAGGTTCGTCCATGAGCATGACCGGCGGGTCGGCGGCGAGCGCCCGGGCTATGCCCACGCGTTGCTGCTGTCCACCGGAGAGTTGAGCCGGGTAGCGCGACAGCCAGGTCTCGACTGGGCTGAGCCCGACCAGTTCGAGCAGCTCGGCCGTGCGCGTACGGATACGCTCTTTGTCCCAGCCGAGGATGGTAGGGACTGTGGCGATATTGTGGGCAACCGTGTAATGGGGGAAGAGGCCGGACTGTTGGATCGCGTAGCCGATGGTCCGCCGCAGTTCGATGGCTGACTGGTCGCTGATCGAGCGGTCGCCGATGCGGATGTCGCCGCTGGTGAGATCGACGAGTCGGTTGACCAGCTGTAGGGCTGTGGTCTTTCCCCCGCCGGAGGGTCCGACGAGGCAGACGAGTTCTCCAGCCTCGACCTCAAGATCGAGAGCGTCGAGAGCGGGCGCGGCCGCGCCTGGGTAGGTCTTCGTAGCTCGGTCAAAGGTGATCGAGGTTCCTGTGGAGTGCTGGGTCATTTCACATCATTCCGTTCTCGTCGAGGAACTCCTTCGCCACCTGTGCCGGATCGAGCCGGTTGATGGCGGAGGCCTCGTTCATCGCCTGGATCGCTTCCAGGGTGAGCAGTGACTGCAGTTCGTCGAGGAACTCAGAAGCATCGTCATCGAGCTCGGCGAAGGTGTCGTCACGGATGAGGGGGACGACGTTCTGGAATCCGAAGAGCTTCGCGTCATCTTCGAGGACGACCAGATCGCTGCGCAGCAGCTGCGGGTCGGTCGTGAAAACGTCTGCTGCGTCGATCTCTCCTCGCTCGATAGCCTGGTAGTTGAGCCCGATGCTCAGCGTTTTGAGTTTCATGTTCTCCAGCCCGTAGGTCTCCACGATGCCTTCGTAGCCCTGGCCTCCAGTGACATTGTCGGGGTAGGTCGAGTAGGTGAAGCCCCCTATCCCTTTGAGATCGGATACCGTCTTCAGATCGTGCTGATCGGCGAAGTCTCGCCGCACAGCGACCGCGTTCTTATTCTCGAACGGTGTCGCCTCGAGCATCGTCACCTGGTTGTCTTCAGCCCACGTCTGTGCGAGATCGTACGTCTGCTCAGCGGAGTCCATGAGCTTTTCCTCCCCCATGAAGCTGACGACCATGACTCCGGTGTACTCGGGGTAGAGGTCGATCTGCCCCGAGAGCAGAGCCGTGCTGATGATGTCGCTGGAGCCGACGTTCGTCTTGAGATCCACGGTGTAGCCGAGGTTCCTCAATCCCTGAGCGTAGAGCTCGCCCATGATCCAGCTCTCGGCGAATCCCTTCGACCCGACGGTGATCGACCTCGTGCTCTTCTTCGCCCCCGACTGGTCACTGAGCTGGCTGCTGGTGCATCCGCTCAGTGACGCGGCGGTCACTCCGAGCGCCCCGAGACCCAGCAGACCTCTGCCGAGCCCGATCAGCGTCTGCCGTCTGTCGACATGTCGAATTTGTTCGAATGCGACCATTCCGCCTCAGTTCAGATGGCGAGGGATGCTCGCCGAGGTGGTTCGAGTGTGAAATGGCTCCCCATCGAGGTAGGCGACGAGTTCGTTGGTGACGACGAAGTTCTTCGCGTCACCGCGCATCGTCGATCGAGTGCGCAGTTCGACGTCCCACCCCGAATCGACTGCTGCGTTGTCTGCAGCCTGCGCGTGGTTCGCCCCGATCTCCAGTGCCGGGCGCCGGTAGATGATCGTTCTTTCACACGTCGCCACAGGAGACTGCGGGTCGTTCTCACTGCGTGAGTAGGAGTCCCGTTCGTTGGTGTAGTAGAAGAGGCCGTCGCTGAGGTCGGTCTGCCAATCCTCGGTCACCGTGGTCACGGTGGCGTTGCGACCGACGAGGTCCCAACTCAGCTCACGGGTCATCGGCGCACCGCCTGCGTCGATGACGGACACCGGTGGGGTCGGCGGGGTGCCCAACTGTGCGGTCACCTCGGCGGTGGTACGGGCGTCGTCGTCGACGGAGGCCGCAGTGCGGATGGGCAGTGTCAGCTCGGGAGCTGAGTCGACGGTGATGAGTGTGGTTTCCGGCGAGGGCCAGAGGTTGGGCCAGAAACTCGCGGAGATGCTCAAGCGAAGCCGATGCCCCGGAGCGAACCGGTGCGCTGTGGCCAGCAGCGGGAAATCGACGTCGACGGGAGTTCCCGGCGTGAGCGGTTCGGGGGTCTCGTGGCTCGAATGATGGGCGAGGTTGAACAGTCCTAGCGTGACCAGGCGTGAGCTGCCGTCGGGAGCGACATCGCACAGACGAGCCGCGATGACTCCTCGATCATGATCGGAGGTGAGCGTCGCTCGCATGGTCGGTGTGCCGACGATCTCCAGACCGTTCTCGACCTCCCAGTCGCAGGTGTAGGACCGAGCATCGTCCGCGGCCTGGTCTCCTGCCATCCCGGCGGGTTCGCCGAACTGCAGCCAGCTTCCTCCCTGGAAGCCCAGCAGCGAGGTGGAATCGAGCGGGGTGTGGTCGGAGATCGTAGCTTCGGAGGCGGGCATCACTGTGTCCGCGATCTGCGGGCTCGGCCAGGTCGCCTCGGCGATCCATCGTCCCGGACGGTGCTCACGGTCGGAGTGGATCGGGGTGCTGTCGGGAACATAGGCGCGCAGCTGCGGTTGTTCGTCAATGCCGTTGTCAATCCCGCTCATCCACTTGTCCCACCACCGGACCGCTTCGGAGATGAAGTCGATGCCGGGGCCAGGAGCGGCCTGGTGGGGATAGTTGTGGGCCCAGGGTCCCAGCAGGGCGTGGACCGGTGGCGCGGCGGAGTCTGCCTCACGCCGACGATTGGCGTTGTCCATGAGGCGGAACAGTGTTGTTCGGTATTCGTCGAGCAGTCCGCCGACGGCCAATATGGGAACCTCGATGGCGTCAGGTGTCTCGCAGACGGATGCGTGCTTCCAGTAGTCGTCACGTCGTTGGTGTCCGAGCCAGTCCTCAATGTTGACGGGAGCTTCGTCAATGCGTCGCTTCCAGTCATCTTTCCAACCGTCGACCATCACCGCGGGGTCTTGGGGGCGGGCGTTGTACGCCCACATCGTCGAGGCCCAGGAGAGCATCTGGTCACCGACGATGGCTCCGCCGTTGTAGTGAACGTCGTCGGCATAACGGTCATCGGTGGAGCAGATGGTGATGACGGCGGCGAGTTCCGGCGGTTGCAGTGCGGCAAGCTGCAGGCCGTTGAATCCGCCCCACGACTTGCCGATGACGCCGACTTTGCCGTTGCACCAGTCCTGTGCGGCGATCCATTTGAGTACTTGCAATCCGTCGTCGAGTTCCGTCGCCGAGTACTCATCGGTCATGACACCGGTCGAGTCGCCGCAGCCGCGAAGATCGACACGGACACTGGCGTAACCGGCGCGGGCGAACTCAGGATGGATCGTGTCATCGCGACCAGCGGTCATGTCGTTCTTGCGGTAGGGAATGTACTCGAGAACAGCGGGAACAGCATCATCACCGAGATCATCGGGCAACCAGACTCGAGCAGCGAGTTCAACCCCATCACTCAAAGTGATGCGTGTGTGTTTGATGATTCGAACCGGTCGAGGATCGTCGCGGTAACGATCGGCCGGGGCGAGCGATTCGGTGTGGGTGTCGTCGGGGAGTGCAGAGTTCTCAGTATTCGATGACATGGCATGCCAGTGTAGTGACGCTACTGCACCGCTGTTCAGTTAGCTCAAAGGCTGAGATGTGTCTGACAACACTTACACCTATCAGCAATTTGAAGCGACACCCCTCTTCGACCCGGCCCTCAGCTTCTGGTAAGGAACGTCGTGTTCCCTGCCGCCGGTAACCGCGGCGGCAGAGCGCTGAGCAGGAGCCCCTGCTCAGCGCTCAGCCTCCGTTGCGCCTGGAATCTCGCCGCAGAGGTGACGTCCGTCTTCCCTGAACCGAGCGAATTACCCCAATCAGATCAGGGCTCGATCGGCAATTGCCCCATCGACGAACGCCGCATAATCCAATGGATTGTCGATGAGGTGACCGTCGGCGATGCCCTGTTGCCAGCGCGCATAGGATTCAGCATTGATTCGAGCGGTCTCCCACATCCCCCAACCGCGGAGCTCATCGACATGCGCAACAAGATCGGCCGGATTCGCCTTCGGGAACGTTCTTTCGAGGAATCCGGAGAGCTCGGAGGCCTCGTGCGCCTTCAACCATTGGGTGGCCCGGTCGAGTGCACGAACGAAACCCACCTTGGCGTCGGTTGAGGTTCCGTTCGTCGGGTCGCTGTAGTACACGCTCCACGGCACCGGACCACCGGACTCCGCGAGACAGGTGACGATATGGGCGACGCCCTGTCGCTTCAGTCGAGTCGCCGTGACCGGATCAATGAGAAGATAGTCTCCCATTCCTCCGCTGAACAGCTCTGCAAGCATCGCGCCCGAAAGGTCCTGGACGAAATTCACCGCATCGACATCGACGCCGGCCTCAGTCATGACGAATTTGAGGAAGATCCCCGGGCTGGAACCGTTGCTGCCGGGCATGAGGACCGTCGTCCCTTCAGTCTTCATGTAGTCGAATTCTTGGTCTGGCGCATGGGCCATGAGCACGAGCGGGCACCGGGCGGACACCTGTGCGAAGGGTTCGTAGACGTGCCCGCGGTCGCGGTACATCGAGGGCACCCAAATACCGCCTAAAGCCGCCTGCGAATCACCGTTGTTGATCTCATCGAGGACGAGTGTCCAGGGATCAGGGACGATCGCATCGACGCTCAGCCCCTCCTCCTCGAAATATCCGAATTCGACCCCGAGGTACTCGGGCAGGTAGTTGACGCTATGACCGGTGGCTGCGATGCGGAATTTCTCCATGGGTGTTTCTCCTTATCGATCTTCTGTGGTTTGGTTGCTGAGTTTGTCCGCGAGGGACTCGTCAGCGGTATGTTCCCCGACGGTGGGCCCGTCGGGGGCGAGATCACTGTTGGTCTTCGGTACGGGGTTCACCGGCCGGGTTGTCAGCCTCCTCATTGAGTTCTTCGAGACTCAGCCCCGCAGTCTCCGGTCCGAACCGTGAAGCTACGAGGACGAGGAGATAGAGCGCGCCGACGGTGGCGAAGATAGCCGAGAGTCCCCAGGCGTCGAAGATGAACCCAGCGACGGGTGTCATGATCACGGCTCCGAGCCCGCCGATGGATTTGACGACACCGGTGCCGAAGCCTCGGATACGGGTGGGGAACAATTCGGGAAGCCACGCCCAGACGGTGGTGTTGAGCATGAGGATGAAGAACTGGAACAGCGCTCCCAGCCCCAGCACCGTAGGGGTCGTCGTCGCAAAGATGCCGAAGGCGATTGCTGAACAGGCGGCACCGATTGTGCTCAACGCGATCACAGACCTGCGTTTGAACCTCGAACCGATGACTGCGGCAGTGAGCGCGCCGAGGAGGCTGCCCGCCTGCATCACCGCCGTGTAACCGACGCCGGCGACGATGCTGAAGCCTTGGGACACGAGGATCGTGGGCATGAGGGTGAGGATCGAGATCTGCCCGGCCGTGAGCATGAAATAGGTGGTGGAAACCGCGATCGAACGACGGCGCAGTCGGGCAGAGAAGATCTCGGAGATACGCACTTTCTCCGGGCTCAGCCCGATGGCCCCAGGCTTCTCGATGAAGCGCGTCACCGGGATTGACCTGCCTCGTGGAACGAGTCGTCCGTTTTTGAGAATGGTCAGGATCCGGTTGCATTCGTCGATGCGGCCCTTCGCCAGGAGATAGCGCGGGGTTTCGGGCAGGTAGCGGCGGAAGACGACGATGAGCACGACGGGCAGAACGAGGAACCCGAACAGCCATCTCCAGGTGTTCTCCGAGGAACCGAGCAGAGGGGCGAGGCTTCCGAAGATGAGCATCCCGTAGAGCGGGGCGAGGAAGTTGCCGATACCACCTCCAGCCACGTTGAGAGTGGAGACCGCGGCGGCGCGGAAACGAGTCGGACTGAACTCGGCAAGCATCGTGATCGCCGTGGACAGTTCCCCGCCGAGCCCGAGGCCGACGATTGTGCGGAAAACGAGCAGGAGACCGAAATTCGGTGCCAATGCGCAGAGCAGTGCTCCGCAGGCGTAGACGACGAGGTTGACGGCGAGGACGTTTCTGCGCCCGAAGCGGTCGGCCAGCGCCCCTGAGACGATTCCGCCGACTGTCATCGCGAAGAACGTCGCCGAGTTGAGGAGGCCGATCTGTCCGGCTCCGATGCCCCAGCTCTCCTGCAGTGCCGGGCCGACGAGTCCGACCGCGTTCTGTTCGATGACGTCGAAGAAGACGCCGAACACGACGAGGAGGAGGATGAGTTTATGGGAGCGCGTGAATCCCATGGTGTCGATGGTGTCCGCGAGTGTGCGGCTGGCGCGAAGCCCTTCGGCCTCGCTTCGCTCGGGTTGTGAGGAGGTGAACGTCATTGTTGCTCTCCGATCTACAGAGGGTGAAGAAGGCGGCAGTGCCGCACTCGGGAGGGCTGGGACGCACAACCGCTGGTCGTGCGCCCCAGCCGGCGGGGCTCGGCGGGCGAGCCTCAGCCGGTGATGCGGAAGGTTTCGAGCGGGGTGTGGCAGCTGAGGTTCTCGAATCCGTCCTCGGTGACGAGGTAGCAGTCGCCGATGTTCGCACCCGACTTGAGCGGATCGAGCCATTGGGCGTGGAGGACCATGACCATGCCCGGTTCGAGGACATCGGTGTTGTGTGAGGTGACGTTGAACTTGAAGGCGGCGATTCCGTCTTTCCCGATCGAATGTCCGAGGTTCGGGTTGTGCGGACCTGCGACCGGCGGGTAGACGTGCAGGAGGCGGCGACCCTGCTGCTCGTAGTCGACGTCGGCAACGTATTCGTCAGGGATCCGGCGAGCCGAACCATCGTCCATCGGTGCCCAGTTGTACGGCATCGTCGCCGTTTCGGTGCTCTGCAAGTAACCATGCTCGAGGTAAGTGCCGAAGGCGGCTTCGTGAAGTTCGCTCACCTGTACCCCCGGGGCGATGAGTGCGGACGCACGTTCGACCGCCTCGGTGCAGATGGCCAGAGTCTCCTCCTGCACGGAGGTCACCTCCCCCACCGCCATCATGCGCGCCGTCTGTGCGGTATACCCGTGATACGGGATGGCGGAGAAGTAGAAATTCACGAGGTCGCCGTTTCTCAAGTGGTGTCCGTAGGGCTTGCCGCAGTGTGTGCCCCACTGGTTGACACCGATCTGATACCCGTCGCCGGATTCCCCGCCCCGAGCCAATTGGGCGAAGGTCACGGCGGCGTAGAGCTCGAAGTCGCTGACACCACGCGCGGCGACGTGGCAGGCGGCCTGGTAACCGATGTCGATGAGCTGCGCGGAGGTGCGAATCTGGGCCTGCTCCGCCTCGGTCCTCACCCGCTGCATGCGCAGAATGACATCGGTGCGGTCACGGAAGCCCGCCCCTGGCAGGCCTGCACTCAAGCTCGCCCAGAGTCCACCGGAAGAGGCATCGCCGATCGTTCCGCATTGCGCGCGTTCGAAGCCGAGGTCCTTGAGCAGACCGACGGTGTCTACGACGAGTTGCGCACTCGAACGCCCGGGACGCCCGGCGTATTCGCGGCCGAACGCGCCGACCTGCCAGATCGCTTCGACACCGATCGGCTCTCCCGGGGGTGGGAGCAGAACGGATTCCGTGAAGAATGAGAGCAGGTGGATGCCCTGCGCAGGATCGGTGGGGATGACGAGGACACCCTCACGCGGCCAGTCGCAGGCGTAGCGGAGGAAGCCGTTGGTGGTCGTGTATCGCCCGGCTCCGCCGGCGTGGATGAGCACGAGATCGTCACCGGCGACCATTGCCTCACGACGAATGCGACGCAAACGGTCGGCGAATTCCTCTTCGGCGATCGGTGGAGCCGGTTCGAAGTCGAAGTCGGGTTCGAATCCAGTCAAGAGATTTTCGTAACGTGCTGAGTTCACCAGCGGGTCCTTCCTAGTCGGGGAATGTCATATCGTCAATGTTGTTTGTTGCCACGGTTGTTCGTCGTCACTGTCGCTTTTCTCCCTCGCCTACGGGCGGGGAGCGGAGCGTTGAGAATTGTCAGCTCATGGCTTCTCCTTTCAGTTCGTTGAGCTCCTCGAGGGACCGGCCTCGGGTCTCCGGCATCGTGCGGGAAGCGATGAAGGCGATCGCAAGGAATACGGAGATCATCACGAAGATCGGGACGAGTCCTGCCGCGTCGAAGATCGCACCGGCCACGGGCGGCATGATCACTGCCCCGAGCGTGCCCACCGATTTCGCCGCACCGACGCCGAAGGCGCGGATCCGGGTGGGGAACACCTCGGGGTACCAGGCGTAGAGGGTGGTGCTGAGCAGGATCATGAAGAACTGCAGGACACTGCCGAAGATGAGGACCAGGGTGAGCGTTCCGAAGAGTGTGCCGAAGGCGATCGCGGAGAGCGCCGCTCCGAGAAGGGCTATGCCGATGACCGTCCGTCGATTGACATAGCGGCCGAGCACGGTCGCGGCCACGGCACCGAGGACACTGCCGGACTGCATGACCGCCGTGTAGCCGATGCTTCCGATGACGGTGTAGCCCTGGTGGACGAGGATGGTCGGCATGAGGACGAGGATCGAGGTCTGGCCGCCGATCTGCGCAAAGGTCATGATCGTCAGGGCAATTGCACGGGAGCGCCAGGGGCGGGCGAGGAGCTCCGAGAGTCGGATTCGTTCGCGGCGAAGGCTCATGCGCGCGTCCGTGTCGAAGAACTGTTCGGACTCGATCTCCTTGGTGCGGGGAACGAGCCTGCCTTGCTTAAGCAGGGTGAGCGACCGGTTGCATTCGTCGATGCGCCCTCGAGAGAGGAGGAAGCGCGGCGTTTCGGGCATATACCGACGGAACACCGCGACGAGGAGGACTGGGAGAACAAGGAAGGCGAACACCCAGCGCCAACTGTCGGTGCCTGCTGCGATGAGCATCGCCCAGGGCCCGAGCACGAGCATCCCGTAGAGCGGGGCGAGGAGATTTCCCAGTCCCCCTCCCGCGATGTTCATCCCGGCGACCGCGCTGCCTCGATGCTTCGTCGGACTGTATTCCGACATGATCGTGATCGCGGAGCTCAGCTCCCCGCCGAGGCCGAATCCGACGAGGGCGCGTGCCGCCAGCAGGAGGCCGTAGTTCGGTGCGAGTGCGCAGAGAAGTGCGCCTGCGCCGTAGACGAAGAAGTTGATCGTCAGCATCGTTTTGCGCCCGTAGCGGTCAGCGAGGACTCCCGAGAGCAGCCCGCCGATCATCATCGTGAAGAACGTCGTCGAAGTGAGTAGGGCGATCTGGCTGGTACTGATTCCCCAGTCCTCTTGGAGGACCGGGCCGATGATCCCGATCGTGTCCTGTTCGAGGATGTCGAAGAACACCCCGGAGGTGGTGAGCAGGAAGAGGATCTTGTGGGCCTTGGTGAACTTCATACTGTCCATCACGGAGGCGAGCTTCGCCTCCATGGCCTTCATGACACCGAAATCTTCCGTACGTGCGTTGTCTACTGATGGCATTGTCGAATGAGCTTTCGTGAGGTGGGTGTGCGTTCCTGTGATCGGTCATGCAGAGGCGGTACCGCGCGGGTTGCGCAACGGCCAGCTAATCGATCTTTGTGGGGATGTTGTTGCACGCGGGATCTGGTAGTTCGACGCGCGAGAGGGTCTATCTCGCTATCGATAGTCGTGCAGTGTCCGAACCGGTTAGTGGGGCGCAGGAGCGCGGAGTGCACGTTTACGGCTGTCGAGTAACTTGTCCGCTGCGGCACTGCAGCAGAATCGCAGCCGAGTCTTTTCAATCTCGGACCTTCTGAATGTTTGCGCGACCGTCCTCGGATTCCTCCCCGTGGTGACGGGCAAGGGGCTTCGTGCCGGTGAATCAGGCAGGGCGCTCGGTAGAGCTCCCGTTTTCATCCATCTCAACGGTGCGACGGATCTTCTAAGCGCGATCAGGCTGAAGCAACTCACGGGGAGGGCGCTGTCTACGTGGCCCTGCACGCAAGGCATCTATCTGTTTGTCTCCCGCCACCGGACCGCCCGATGGGCCCGAGCTTTTGGACCGCTAAGAAGTCTGAGGGTCGGACGTGACTTGCTTAAACACAGGTTCGAGAGCCGGCATTCGCCGAAGTCCTGGAGTTCCGAGCTAGGGCGACGAAGAATCAATTAGAGTTCGCCCGACCTTTATCAGGCGCCCTAGTCCGGTTTGGGCGAAGCCCTAGAGATGCGCGCCGTCCAGATGCTCGAGGCCGATGGCGCATAAACGTACGGCGGGTCTCTACTCTTGCAAATCAGACTACAGACAAGCATCTTCGGTCATCCTCCATTGGTGATCCAGCACTCTCAGATTACCAATTATTATTGGTCTTGCCAAGTTTTATTGGCTCCAGAATGGAGAAATGACCGACAAGCCCGCGAGCAGCCCAGAATGGGCGGAGTTCGCGCGTCAGCTCGGTATCAATCTGCGCAGGGCAAGGGCCGCGATAGATCTCACCCAGGAAGAGACCGCTGCGATAGCTGGCATCTCGCTCTACGCGTATCAGCAGTATGAACGAGGCCGCACGATGAGCGGCCAAGGATCCGCAACCAATCCTCGGCTCGCGACGATTCTGGCCATTAGCCAGTCACTCAGGACGAACCTTCAGGACCTCCTCCCAGAGTCCCCCGATCTCACCGTTCGCTAAATCCTTAACCAACGGCCGCGAGCTATTTTGCCCCTCGACATAACTCGGCTCGATTGAGGGTTAAAATTGTGGTCGCACCGCTCGGACAACTCGAGCATCGTGATGAACTTGCGCCTACAGGACTGCCTGTCGAGGGCGGACCGCAGTAGTTGGAAACTTCGCGCTCGGTGAGAACTTGGCAGACATGCCTTGAAAAGGGAACACCAAAGCGGTCTCTTCACGTGGATGCGGTACACGAGCCGATCTCACCCGCGGCTATTATTGGGACCATTACCGTGTGACCTGACAGAGGGAGTGGGACTGCCATGGCCAAGCTGACGAAGATGGTCTCTGCCATCGGTTCTCTCAAGGACCTCAACGCCGCCCGTGCCGAGTTCGATGACGCGTCGAAGACCATCCCCGCCGAGGCGGCTTTCCCGCCCGCAGATATCCGCCCAGCGGCGGACGATTCCCGCACTCTGATGCTTCGGGTGACGAATCCCGGAAACCTCGCCGAGGCGGCCCCACAGGTATCGAGCCAAGGTGACACGTTCGCGGTCATCCACGTTCCCGCCGCCAGCGAGTTTGCCGCAGCTCTCGTTCTCAACCCCTCCACTCAGATTGAGGCCGGTCAGACTTTCGCCACCATTGCCGACGAGGGAGGGTGGCCCGTTGTCGTCGCCATGGTCGAAGAGTTCCTCGGCGTCCGCATCGATCACATCGCACAGCTGGAAGCAGACGCGCTCGGGCGGGTCATCGACGAGCTCGATGGTCTGCAGGTGTACAGCCGCGCTGCGTTCAGCGCTGGCGGTACCGACTTCGTCGAGGGGACGAACAACCTCGATGGGGCGACATCATCGATCTTCACCGCGGCTGACCCGGTCGATGATGCCGGCCAGACGCGAACCCGAAATCAGCGCGCAGTACTTCGTACCCTCATCCACGCCCTTAAATCGGGTGGCCTCGCCAAGGACCCCGATAAAGGCGCAGCTGTACTCGGACACTTTGCATCGGGGATCCAGCACAACGCAAAGCTGAGCACAGGCGAACTCGTCAAAATCGCCAATGAACTACGCACCCTGCAGACGGACGACATCGCAGTAGTCACCGTTCCCACGAAGTCGCGCCGCGAGGATGACGGCGCTGTCAGGATCGACTTCGACCCCGAGGCGGTGCCAGCGCTCAAGAACGCTTTGACCAGCAACGACTTTGCCGACTTCTTCCGCTACCTAATCACCTTAGGATACTAGTCAATATTTACATGTCGCTTTGGTGTACCCAAACACAGACGATTCTGCAGAGACACACGAACACATGGATACCTAAATCGCCATAAACCAGCAAACAATGTGGCAGATCGCCCCCCTATATTCAGTTCAACACAGCCCAAGAATGCACAACTTCATCGCAGACTAAAATACGTCGCGACGCTCGATAAATCAAAGCAGGATCAAAAACCAGCTCAAATAATCGACAGACAGGCCGCAGAACTTAATAATGGAACTTAACCAGCATAACAGAAATAGCCTTCCGGTCACCATATAAACATTTAGCAAGTTTAATATATAGCGCGCCCGCCAACTCAATTTTAGGCCACAAACAAACAATACGCGTATACGTTGCATATCTAAAGACCCAATCAACCTCTACCGCGACTTGTTTAGCTCCCACCACACACGACCGCGTCACCGGGCTTAGCAGAACCAAGCGTCGCACGGAATAGCGAGGCACAGTCCCCGACATCACACGGAAGACTGCCGGAGAACGACAGGGCTAAGATGCAAGCACGACGGTATCATCGACCATATCGGACACTCAGGCCCCCGTCGCTCACGACAACACCATATAGATGGAAGTATCAATGCATAACGCAATGACAACCGAAGCTTATCTCCAAAGCTTCCCCACGCTGGACCCAACAGAGACACAATATGTCGACATCGGCGGCCAGGCCCCCCTGCCAATCAAGGCCAAACCCGCCCCAAGAGCCAACGCACTAATCGTGCTTTTTCACGGGGCCATGAACCGAGACGTCCGCACGTACCCATCCTATTTAAACTATCGCTCACGAATCTATCCACATGCCCACCAGATCTCAATCGCCGACACGAGCCTCAGTCTCAATGAGAATCTAACAAACGGATGGTTTGCGGGATCTACAGACACCCCGCTGCAAGAATTACTACCGAACTTCCTTAGAGAGTTGGCGCGAGCACTCAAAATAGATAGATTAATATTCAGCGGAAGCTCCGGGGGCGGGTTCGCAGCGTTGTATTATTCATGGCACTTCCCCAAATCAATCGCGGTCGCAACCGTGCCGCAAACTAACATTAATTCGTACTATCAACGCCGCCGCGATTCCTACCTCGAAACTGCGTGGAAGACTACATCCACGCATTTACCCGAACAACTGTGTACAGATCTCCGGGATATTTATAGCCAGGACATGGAAAACACGGTGATATACCTCCAGAGCGCCCTAGATCACTACCACATTCAAACACAAATGCTCCCGTTCCTATCTTCCCTGTCTGCGAAATCCCAAGAAAACGTAGCCCTAAAGTGTTCATTCTGGGGCAAAGTCGGTCATTCAGGCGCGCTACCGACCGAAGAGATGGACGCTTGGATTCGAGCTACGCTAACATCACCGGAGACCACTCCCGAGGCGATTACACAGACATACTACGCCGCAAATTTGGCACAGTCGACAAATACCGAGTCAAATACAATCTCCCGAAATACGCCGCAGGACACCTCTGGTGCTAGATATACAAACCACGACGTAGAGCTAACGAAACATGTAACTGAATTTCTATTAAATAGCGAGGCTCGAGCCAATGGCTGAAAACCCTTACAAGAATCTGCCCGACAAGGCATTCTGGAAACGTGCAGTAGCCAGTCGTCATTTCGAAGAACTGGCCGAACTATGGACACCACCAAAGCTAACTGGTGATGAAAAATTCGCCACTGCAGGTAGTTGCTTTGCCCAACACATCGGACGACACGTTAGCGCACGCGGATACAATAACTATCTGGACCTGGAGCCTGCCCCGCCGACGTTGCCTGAGAGCGAATACGCCAAGTTCGGGTTCGGCATCTACTCGTGTAGATACGGCAACATTTACACAAGTAGGCAATTAGTCCAACTGATCCAAGAAGCCTTCGGGCACAGACAACTCTCTGAACACATTTGGACGAAGGATGGGCGCTACTACGATGCACTACGCCCTTCTATCGACCCAATTGGACAAGAATCACAACAGCTTGTGCGTTCTCTACGCGCTCAACATCTTGAGAATGTCCGGAAGATGTTTTCTGAGTTGGATGTGATGGTATTCACATTGGGGCTCACTGAAACATGGATATCCCGCGTAGACGGTACTGCTTATCCCACGGCTCCCGGAGTTATCGCAGGATCTCTCGATGAGGCACCGGTAGATTTTGTAAATCTCAGTATCGATGAGGTCCGCAATGATCTTAATGACTTCTGGTCGCTCCTCAAATCGGTCAATCCACAAGCCAAGATGATCCTTACAGTCTCGCCAGTTCCCCTAATAGCAACAGCGTCGGAGGAACATGTACTTCCGGCTACTACCTATTCGAAGTCGGTTCTGCGGACGGCAGCTGGCGAGATGGCCTCAACATTCTCAGAAGTTTCCTACTTTCCAAGCTATGAAATTATCAACTCACCGCAAGGCGGAGGCTACTACTTCGACCCAGACCTTAGGTCGGTCAACGATCGAGGAGTTCAGTATGTCATGTCACATTTCTTTAGTGGCGATATGCAGCTAGCATTTCCTGCAAGACGAAATCTCCAGGGCGATAGCGACGGGGGCGACGTCGTCTGCGACGAAGAGGCAATTGAAACCAGCATTAAATAGTCTGCCAACAAAATCAGGGTGGAACCCCAACCGTATTTAGGGTCGTCTTTTTGCTGATGCTGGATAATTAACCATCCAACTTGATATTCACCCAGAACTCTGGCACTTGGACGATTGCATTAAATGCGCGGGCCTTTCCCAACTACCACACGGCTGGGAAAGGCCCCATTTAGTCAACCCAGCCAACTGGGCAGCAAGAACAGTTCATTGCCACCGGAATCGGAGGTCGGTGACCGCTGGAAGCGTCGCCCTTATTGGGTGGAGAATCGTAGCACCCCAGTTCGGCCTGCAGACCAGGAGGTAACCGTTAGCGATGGGTGGTTCTTTTGCCAAGTCTCAACCATTTGCGCTTCTTGTTCACGGTGGAAATCATCAACGACAATGAGAGCTCCTCCGGTAAGCCTTTCTCGAAGGATCGGGAAGGCCGGGTATCTGGGAGCCGGTCCCGAGGATTCGGGAGGCCCATCAACCACCAGTAGGTCTATGTCATCAATTCCTCTTAGAGCCTGCTCGTCGTACCATTGAGCGGTAGTACCATCAACGTCGACTTCGCGTAGCGGCGCGAGTCGCAGGTCGACGACTTCGGTTAAATCAAAATCGGCGATCATCTGTCCCGTTAGTTCACGATACCTGTCCAGGTGTTCCAACGAGACTACTTTGGCCCCGACAGCGCGCGCAAAAGTGCCCGTCCAAATAGTCGACGTACCACTCCCCAATTCGAGAATCCTTTTAGGACGATGCCTTAGAATGAGGTCTGAAAGCAATAGCAAGCTATCAGGGTTCATCGCGAACCCGCCAGATTCCGGGTATCGTTGTTCCGACGAATCAACTCTATCGAGCAACTGTATTGCTGCTTCTACCTGGCGCACGGTGTCAACACTTGCGCGATCAACGTGACGGTGCAGAGCCTTAATCTCATTCTTCGAAGTATCAGACAGACGCAGGATCGTCCGAACAGAATCGCTCACAACGGCGACCTCACTCGTGAGTTCCTGAATCTGGTCTTCACTCGCCATAGATGATTCGGCATTGAGCGGTACGGGCCCGTCCTGAGAACCGAGGTACTTAGAATTAGTATTCTCCAATAGTTCGAGAGCCCGTGGCATGGAGTGCTCGCAGATCGACCTCAAATAGTTAATTGACTCTGAATGGCTTTCAACACCCCGTAAAATCTGAGGAAGTACACTTGCTGATGTCTCATCGGAAGCAGCAAGTCTCTCGCTTAGCAATCGCAAGTCGGTTAGCGTCTTCTGAGAGGCTACGTCGACAGATTCCTCCGCTTGGCGCACTCCCTCTTCCAGACGAATAATTTCACGAGTCAACTTCCGAGCCCATTTCCTCGTTTCGTTTTCCACTGTTTCAGCAGCGAGGGCACTAGACGCGTCTAGTCGTTCGTCGATGTGGGCCTCCAGCTCCGTTAGCCTCCTTTCCAAATCTCTCAATGAGTTCATCAAATTGCGTAATGTAGATGTGGTACTAGCTGCAAAATTAGTAGACTCTATACGAGCTTCAGCCAACACGGCCTTGAGTCCATTGAACTCTTCAAAAGCTCGGTCTTGAGCCAAATTTAGCGATTTGAATCTAGCGATGCTGGAACTTTCGCGCCTAGCAGTTAGTGCATCTAATTCACGCGAAATGTCGGTGAATTTGATCTTAAAGTCACTAATTTCGTCGATAACGCGCGAATAGTTTTTATCAAACCTCCTCTCTAGATCAGAGCACTTTTTCCCTATCTGATCTGCGTTCAACAGTGCGTTTGACTCTATACCTGCGATCATGCGGCGTTCGAGAACGGCAATCTTCCCTAGAATATTTTGCACGTCACTGTGATCAGGTACTGAGGAAGCTAGATTCCGGTACTCTGTAGAATGGATATCACGTAGTTGATCCAGGTTTTCCCGAATGTCCGCGCTACGGATCATTGTTTCGCGCTCATGGATCTCGATGGCTTTCGCTAGCCGGATCGAAAATGAATTTAGAACTCTACGGGCATAAGATCGCACGCTCACAAAAGCACAAACAAGAAAGGAACACAGCAGAACTATAGAAATCGCGAGGAGAATAATGTCAACACCGGTGCCCTTTTCGTTACCCTCAATAGCGAACGCGTAGGTTAACATGCCGCTAAGCAGAGCTACCCCACCGACGATTGGGAATAACAGATTCCATTTGGCATTGCCCATGTCACTCACCCTCCGAGCGCGCTGCCCGCACTTGTCCGTCTATAAATTCTATTATCGCCGTTGGATTGGAGTGCATTTGAACGAGCTCATACCCTCGCGTCCGGTACTCATCGAGTTCGGAGCCGCCACTTATTAGCGACCATAGATCCTGAATCGCGCCTTCGGGTTCTGATTTATGAACTGCAGACCCATAAATTTCAGCGCGGCGGCCCCCGACGATCACCAATACCCCCGCAGCCAGCGCCTCAAGGACAGATCGTTCCAACCCGCCAGACCCGCGCTCTTGGTCGAAAAGGATCATCGCATCCACAGTTCTCCAGAATTCCTTTTCTCCAATATCGCCAACCTTAAATTGCAACCATTCGTTCGGCACCTGTTTCTGTCGCATTACCCGAACGGCTCCTCGAGCGTCTCCAAGTACGCGAAAATCCACTCGTCCATCTGTCGGGTATACAGTTGGCAGCAATCGCCGGCTTGGCCATTCATCGGTATCGTTCTCGGCGGTTCTACCCACAACGGGTCTGCTGTCGGTTCGAGGTAAGCGAGGGCCCTGGAATCTTTGAGAGTCAATGTATATTGGATAGGTTCCGGTAGCCAGGTCTACCCTCCAGTGCTCATACAATTCTGCAGATTCGAACCCATCGGTCGTTACCCACTCAGGCTTAACCTGGAAAATAGATTCGGCCATATCACTGGCATGCACTATGTCGTATGGACGACTAGTTTCAAGATGGTGTTTTGGATTCCCATGCGAGACCATCAACACGCGACTTGCACTGATTGAAGCAGTTAGATCCCGAGCATAATCCACAGCAGAGGGATCTCTCACCACAATCAGATCCACGTCCGCTTCCTCATCGAGAAAGATGCGTTGAACGAAGCCTTCATTGATCAGTCGCTGAACATCAGGGTAAAGCGCTCTCGGGTCACCAGTCTGCCCCCATGGCGTATCTAGTTGAAGTATACAAACTGATAGGTCACTCGTGGCGAGGACTTTCAGCTCATCAAAAGCGGCTCTTTGCTCTACTGTCGTTCCCCGCCAATCCGACACCACACACACATCAAACGAGCGTCGCGTTGCCCGATCTCCACCAGCGATCCGGGGCGGCGCAATGTTTGACACAGTCGACTCGCTGCTTCCTGCGAGTTTAGGAAGTTCGTCTCGACTTACACTGCCGTGCCAATACTTATAACCGCTCCAAAAGGCACGCCTTACGTGGTGCGACCAGCCTGGGCGGAAATCAGCTCGCGACAAAGACCCTGGAGACATTCGAATCACGTACAGAGGAGCCTCGATCCGTTCGGCAGGCCTCTGCGTCCAAGCTTCGATGCGCTCACGAAATTCACTATCAGCTGCCTTGCGCACAGGGAGATAGCCACCAATCTCGCGAGCCGTCTTAGATCGAACCATCAAACTGACCTCGCAGCGCCGTTGAGGATGATGCCCCAATGCCACCTTCACCAGTCTGTCATCGGTTCTATTGGCCGATACAGTAACGCCGGAACAGGTCGGATCCGATTCCATAACGGCAACCTGCTCTGTTATGCGATCAGGATGTGACCAATCATCCGTATCTTGACCGGTAAGATAAACTCCGTTCGCGTACTCGATTCCAACATTTCGCGCCCGATATGTACCACCGTTGGCTTTCAGCCTAATAAGTCGAATCCTGGAATCCATCTCGGACAACTCAGTCAGCACGCTAACAGAAGCCGCTCCAGAACAATCATCGATCAGCAAAACTTCAATATTCTTCCACGTCTGATTCAGAATTGATTGTACAGATGTACGTATTTCCGCAGGGTCAGGATTGTAGGTTGTGATTATCACGGTTACTAACGGTCCGTCAACGATGCCTGCCGAAACTGTACTTGTGAGTCCGTCAAACGGCGTGGCATTTAAAACATCTACATAAACTCCTGATACATCATTTTCCAGAAAAGGTCGGTTGAAAAGCGAAAGCCACTTGTCAAAATCACCTATAGAACTTCCGACAAACGGATTGAGCACGTCAGCCCGGAGAAATCCATGATAAAATTCGTCAAGATCATTATCTCTATCCAGCATAGCAAGCGCACGGCCGTAGTCTTTCCTGCCATACACAAGCTCGAAGAACGTCTTCCGCAGCTGAAAAGCTACCCGTTTCTCCGGCATCGAATCAATTGATGCCTCCATCGCTTTGAATGCAAAATCATGAAGGGCGCTTTCGAAAGGTTGCAGGCTTAATATACGGGCAAGCCGCGCCACCCAGATCGTATCCCAGCCTGATAGATCCGCTTCCGCTACATCATAGCAGAGATCTTTAAACGAACGTTTACCTCGACTCGCTGCAGCAGCGAAAAGATCCTTGGCTATCGATGATTCCGAGGAAAGAGCCCACGAGTCCGCTCGAGATCCCAAGCGGCGGAATCTATCATATTGAAATGATCGATCAGGCACATCAATCACCTTGCTCTGTTGTGCTCAAGATTGACAGTCTGCGATTAATCCATTGATTCTGGTCCATTATCGATCGAATCAGGTCTGCTGACTCGTGGGCTCCGGTCGCTGCAGGTAGACCACCAGAATTGCGCTGGATCTCTTCTCGGCGCGCCACGATAGACATTTGCCGAATTGCGTCTTCTAAACCATCTTCGTCATCTGCAACTAAGCACAAATCTTGGTCAGCCAAGAGGCGTGCTCTCTTTTGCTGGTCGTCCGTCTTTGTCGCTACGTTTGGCACCAAAATGGTTGGCACGCCCAGATAAACGGCCTCTTGCGCAGAGTTGTACCCCGCTGCAGCAATAATGAAGTCGAAGGCCCCCGCGCAATCCATGATGGGGTATCGCGAAACTGAAATTAGTCGGGAGTCGTCTGGATCAGGCGAGGCTAATGGCGAAACCACCTGTACCGCAGTCATATGCGGCGTCAACCTCTCAATTTGTCGTACCGCTGCGCTAGCTATCGACGAAGGATTGCTAACCGAACCGCCCCCAACGTTTAGCAAAACATAGCGTCGTGCCGGGTCGAGGCCGAGTTCCAAGCAGGCGGATTCCCGGTCGAGCAGGTCACTCCTATCGGTCCTCACGATAGGAGCAACATAACTCGGCTGAACTCCGGGGCCGGTATCTACCTGTTCTACACCTGCGAAGTCACCAGGGATAATCACGTAATCTGCTACAGATGCGACATCATGTCGCTGCGCAGACTTTTCATCGACCTCTTGCTTCCACATTCCTCGTTGCATCCAGACAAGAGGAACTTCCATCACGCGGCACATTTCGGTTATCCCTGCGTACACCCAAGTACCGTCAAACACCACCAAACGGGGACGCCGCTCCCTTAGCATGCCAGCAAAATACTCTCGAAACTTACGATTCCATCGTGCAGGGGCTTCGGCGGCAGCCTCACTAGATGGAAAGTAGTGGACCGTAACACCCTGGTCCGCAACCTGCCGATAAGCGAGCGAAAGAGTCAGCACCTCAAACGTACTATTAGAATCAAGCTTATCCGCTACAGCTAAAAGTCTAGAAACATGTCCCAGACCAGCGCCGTTACTTGTGACGAACAGTATGTCTATAACGGGCTCACTGCTCACCCCTTCAGCACCAATGTGTAATGCTTCGAGCCTGTTGACTTCTTGCTCAATCCGCATCAAAGATTGTTCTTGATGATACTCGTGACGCGAAGTCTTCTTTCTAGAGTCGCTGATTGCATCGAGCAGCTCTCGATGCATGCGGGCTTTATCCTCACTGTTGGAGTGCCTCATTCTGCGGATCGTCTGTCGATAACGAAAACAATAGATTAACGGTATCGACCAGGATCCAATTATTAGAAATAAGGCGCCTATTTGAAGAAAAACCGCATTACTATCCAAGAAAAAAAGCAGACCGATTATGAGGCCGAAGACGCTGGCCACCACCGAGACTACAAATTTTGCTGATATAGCTCCAATCGAAAAGTTCAATCTTCCTCTCCAACCACTGAAGCATGAGAGATTAAAACATCGCGAAATGCTCGAACTCCCCCAGAGGGGTGCGCATCTCTAAGTAGCAGTTTTGGCCAGTGCCTGGTCACAAACGCACCGCCGGCCTTGGGGCAACCCCCCGCGTGTCCAGCATTAGCTTGGAATCATTCGCAATGGCTTCGAGGTTGTAGCTGTCGTGCGCCTGCAATACTACAACTGCATCGACTTCATTTACCGCTGCCCCAAGATCTGGTTCTCGAACGAGGCTCGTTGCCCCCAACTGCCAAGTATCAATCATTGGGTCGTGGAATCTAACTGTTGCACCACGTTCCAACAGGATTTCGGCGACGGGAAGTGCTGGCGACTCACGCTGGTCGGCAATGTCAGCCTTGTAGGTAACTCCAAGTATTAAGATTTCTGAGCCATTAATTGGCTTTCGATGTTCGTTAAGTAGATCTCCTACTCGCTCCACTACATAACGTGGCATCGAGTTGTTAATTTCTTGTGCGAGTTCGACAAATCTAAAAGGGTAGCCTAGTTGATTGCGAACTTCGTATGAGAGATAGTTTGGATCGATCGGTATACAATGTCCGCCTACGCCAGGCCCTGGAGTGAATTTCATAAATCCAAATGGCTTGGTTGACGCACCTCTGATAACTTCCCAGATATCGATATTCAGTTCCTTGCAGAACTTCGCCATCTCGTTAACCAACGCAATGTTCACATGCCTAAATGTATTCTCGAGCAGTTTCGCAGTTTCAGCTTCTCGCATGCCTGCCATCGGCACAGGCTGGTCCACGAAGCTTCCATAAAAGGCGACTGCAGCTTGTGTAGACGCATCTGTGATTCCACCCATCAGCTTGGGTGTGTTTTTGATTCCATATTTCTTGGATCCTGGATCGACACGCTCCGGAGAGTATGCCAATTCAAAATCAGTGCCCGCCGTTAGTCCAGAATTCATCTCAAGAAGCGGTCGTACCACGTCATCCGTTGTCCCAGGGTAGGTCGTAGATTCCAGTATGACCGTTGTGCCGGCTACTAGATTGTCACCCACTGTACGGCTAGCACCTTTAACTGCGCCAAGATCTGGACTTCCCCCTTCGCCAAGGGGAGTCGGGACGCAGATCACAACTACATCAGAGCTTGACACCACACTTGGATCAGTAGTCGCTCGATATCCAGCCTCCAGCATTCCACGAATATCGGAGTCGGAAAGATCGTCTATATGCGATTGCCCAGAGTTAAGCAGGTCGACTAGCGTCGGGGTAACGTCTAGTCCCCAAACCGTCCAGCCTGCATGAGCCGCCGCTTGAGCCAGCGGAAGCCCTACGTACCCCTGTCCGACTATAGTTACCACTTTTTTAGTTTTTGACACCATCGCCACCTAGTCTTCTTCGAAGAATCGACTTACACTTTGATCTTGTCCATCTGAAGGAGCCGCCTCACCTAGAAACTGAGATCCTGGCCAGGCTTGCGCCATCCGTGATGAACTTCCCAGACAGTTATTCTAGATTATGTTCTCCTGTGCGCGATCTACTCCAACTGCAATCAGTTCCAACTGCAAGAGGGACGCCTGCGGAGAGGAACACAGATTCAAAACTTGCTACGGCCGCTTCCTCTTCTTTTTGGGGTCAAGTACATATCAATACGATCGACGACAGATACGTAGTCCTCGTCTCTGAAGTGGAATGGTTGCGGGCCCCATTTGTGGTTTCTATTGATACGCGATTGGTAGCTTTGCCGGGTGACGCTGTGTGCCAGTTGTGCTTGAGCGAACATTCGATAACGCATAAATTTGGCGTTTGCCTCCCGTGCTCTATCCGCAAACACTTCTGCGTCAGTCGGTCTTATTCGAAGAACCGTTTTTCGCTCCGAGGTAGAAAGAAGTTTCCGTGGTGATTCGCGCAACAATTTTTTAAACCGGCGCTGATTTTTCCGTACTAGCCTTCCAATCTTTGCCAGCTGCAAGTTGTTGGGGTGCCGGGCACCGTCAAAAGCGGCTGCCCACTCCATGTCAACAAGTATCGACCGCGCCCAGAGTCCTGACTGTTTTAACGCCCACACCAATTCATCGAAACCGCGCCGCCACTGGTCGAAATGTTCGTCGCTTCCGAACTGGACCAATCGAGCTCCGTGTTTTTCGGCTTCGGCGGTTGCGCCGCATGATTCGGCCTCAAGCGAGTTTGTCATTCTAGTTCCATCGGGGAACAGCCAGTATCCTCGTCGCTCATCAGTTAGATCGATTAGGACTAGGTCAATATCAGATGCCTGTTCGCAGATACTGGCGATCCCGTTGCCCGATAGATCTCCTCTGATCATACGTAGCTGAAATTGGGAACTAAGGCTGTTCAGATCAACGTTGTCAGTGCCATGTGGAGATAGATGGCTTGTCACAGACTGTCGAGCTACGTAAACAGCAACTTCCGTATTCGGCATGAATTCCACCAGATCGCGGCTTACGCATGAGCCGAAGATTGCGACCTTCATCGGCTCGTGTCCTGGTGGGCGACAGGAGCTTCGTCTTCCTGCCGCAAGCGTTGCCGCTCCTGGTAGCGTTCGTCGGCGATCTGGCGTGCGCGGGAGGCGAGCCTGCGGCCGGTGAAATCTCCAGCAGCAGCTATAGACGACGCGCGGTCGTCCGGATTCGCGGCCCGCAGAACAACCCGTTTCTTACTAGGGTTCAGCCGCAGCGGCGGCGCATCGGTGATTCGTGGAGCGCTCACCGCCTGAGAGGCAGGTTTGGGCAACGCTGGGAACTTGGCCTTCGGCATCTCAGTGTCGAAGGATTTCGGCCAAACCTGTTCCTCGGCGGCAGCCAACATCGGAGTCGGCGTCTCTTCGACTTCGTCGGTTGTGTCCGGTCGCTTCACATGACGTGCAGGAGCTACCTTCGTCTTGGATGGGCGCGCTGCGTGCCGCGGGATGGGGTTCTTGATGAGTTCGGGCTCGAGGATGTTGATCTCTTCTTTGACCGCGTTGCTCACCACATCGGCAAGGAGCTTGTCCGCAATGTCTTCCTTGCCCTTGGCAACATTCCACGCCCACCAGCGGTACTTCTCTGCGACAGCCTCGGCAGGGCCGTTCATGAGGATCTCGCCGCGGTGCATCCAGACTGCACGGGTGCACAGCTCCTGAATCACTTTTGCGGCATGATTGACGAGCAGAACCGTTCCTGCTTCGGCAAGGAGCTCGTCCATTGCACGTTCGCTGCGCTCAGCGAACGTCGCGTCGCCGGTCGACAGGGCCTCGTCGATGAGCAGGATCTTCGGTCGCGCGGCCAAAGCGATCGCAAATCGGAGTCTGGCGCCCATACCGGAAGAGTATGTTCCCATCGGTCGGTGGATCGCCGACCCCAACGCCGAGAGTTCTACGACATAGTCGAAGGCTTCGGCCGCCTCTTCGGGAGACAGACCCATCGCCAGGCATCCGAGGCGTACGTTCTCGCTTCCCGACAGCGCGGGTTGCAGGGCGGCGCTGACACCGAGCAGAAGCGGCTGATAACGGACGAGGATGCGGCCACGGTCCGGTTGCTCGACCCCGGCGAGATTGCGCAGGAAGGTGGACTTTCCGGAACCGTTGGCTCCAACGATTCCCACCATCTCTCCTTCGCGGGCAACGAAGTTGACCCCACGCAGCGCTCGCACAGTCGTCTGACCTTGCCGTCCGACGATCTTGTTCGTCAGGCGCCGGACACCCGTTGCCCTGCTGCCTGGATCGTTGGTGTTGACGGTGTATCGGACTTGGACGTTCTCCGCGATGATATTGGGTTCCTGGACCTCAGAGTCGGCCATAATTCTCCTCTCCTCTCCAGAAGAACAGGAATCCGACGATGAGAAGGCCGAAAGCCCACACTGTGCCGACGATCCACATCTTCGGATCCGTATCGACTCCGTAGAGCAATGAGTTGCGCACCAGCGTCAGATAGGCATGCATAGGGTTGTATTGCATTGCTTCCAAGAGAGCCGGGTGATTGTCCAATCGGTCTTCGATGGAGAAGAACACTCCCGATCCGTAAAGCCAGAATCGGCTGACAATCGACATGAAGTTCGTGAGGTCCGGGATCTTGTGACCGAGCCGCGCAAGGAAGCAGGCGAGACCGACGTTGAAGATCGTCTGCAAGATCACCACGGGGATCACGAGAACGATTCTCCACGTGATCTCTTCCAGCGGTGGAGCGACAGCGAGGACAATCACCATGACCAGCAGGGTCGGCATGAAGTCAAGGAAATTGCGGACGACGGTGGAGATCGGAAGTGCGGCACGCGGGAATTGGAAGCCCTTGATCATGGACGCACCGGAACGGATCGCTCCGGTTCCGCCGGTCATGCACTTACCTGTGTAGCCGAAGAAGAATACGCCGACGACGAGGAACCCGAGGAAGTTGTGAATACCTCGCGAGGTCCCCAGGATATAACCAAAGATGAACCAGAACGCGAGCACCGAAAGCAGTGGATTGAGGAACAGCCACCCGTAGCCGAGTATGTTCTTCCTCGTCGAGCTCGACATCTTGGCTCGGGACTCGGCGATGATGAAGTGGCGGCGGTTCCACAGTGCGGCGAGGTAGCTGCTCAGGCTCGTCCGTCGTCCGACGGGCACGAGGCCCTCACTCGACACGGACGGGATCGAACTCAGCCCGAGGGGGTTCTTCGTCTCACTCATCGCACATCACTCCCCACGAGTTGAGAATAGACCTGCCCATATCGTCGTCCGTTTTCCTTCCACCTGCGGGTTGCAAGAACGTGTGCTCGTCCATTGTCTCCGAATCTTGCCCTCGCCATGTCATCGGCGGCGAGTTCGGACAGCAGTTCCGCGAGTTTCTGCGGGTTCTCCGGCGGTGTCGCCAAGCCTGCACTGTCCGGTAGCAGTTCACGCAGTGCCGGCAGGTCGGAAATGACCACGGGTCGCGCAAGGCCCATCGCTTCGATCGGTTTGATCGGAGTGACCAGTCGACAGACCAGTTCATCCTTGCGCGGCACGACGATCGCATCGAGCGCGAGTTGATACTCAATTGCCTGGACTTGGGAGACCCGACCGGTGAAGACGGCGTTCTCTCCCAGGAGCGCGGCGCGTTCCCGCAGTTCGGGCAGGGCCACACCGTCGCCGGCGATCAGCAGCCGCAGGTCCGTCCCTTGGCTCCGGGCGAGGATGACGGCGTCGACGAGGTCGTCGAGTCCTTCGTATCCGACGATCGATGCTGCTGTGCCGACCCAGATTCCGACTTCGGGTAGGCCTAGGCTCCTTCTCACCTCGGCCGGAGTGCGGGTGACATCGGAGTCGACTACGGCTTCGGAAACCGAATTCGGGATGAGGGTGATGGTTTCGGCCGGCACTCCCCCGGCGATCAGGTGCTCACGCATCGTCTCGCCCAGGGTGATGACTGCGTCGGCCGCCGACGCGACTTCGATCTCCTTGGCCCGCATGAGCGCGAAGCGTTGGCTGTTCCGTCGCGCGGAACGCTCTTCCGGACTGCTTCCTGCTGCCGCCCACGTCTCTTCCAAGACTCCGCGGACTTCGTAGACCCATGGCAGGCCCGCTGCTTTCGCGGCCGCACCAGTGACCAAGCCGTTGACGTAGTGCGTTGTCGTGTGGAGAATCTCAGCACTACGATCGTGGGCTTCAGCAGCGATGTGATTCGCCTGCTCGCTCAACCGTTCGGATGGCGTGGGCCGTGGTCTCAGCGGGACGTCACGGATGTATTCGACTCCGTCGACGACTTCGACCGGTGCCTGGCTCAGTCGTCCGATGGTCACGGGATACGATGGGCGTGTGATCGCGGCCGTTTGATGGCCAGCGTCCCGCAGAGTGGTGAGGATGGCATGTGACCGGTACGCATATCCGGAGCGGGTATGCGGCAGGGAGTTCGTCAGCACATGCAGCGCCGTCGGATGCTGAGTTCGGTCAAGGTCGGCATTGCCGCGTACACGACGAGCTGTGACATGGCTTGACACCTCCGGCCACCATTGAGGTTGCAGAGACTGTCGCTCATCGAGCAGTCGTGTCCGGCGTGCGCCGTCTGGCAGGACTGCGATGGCTTCGTCGATGTGTCCCTTGGTCCACTCGATACGTGAGCTCAGTGCCTGGGCACCGGGTACAGCCGCTGCGATCGACTCGGCTTCGTCGAGCAGTCCCAGATTGAGTGCGATCTCGCCGAGCAGTCGGGAAGGCGAGGGAGATCCGGCGACCAATGACTTCGCCGTCGTCTCTTCCCCGAGCAACCACGCTGACGCCGCCCGAGTGGCGTCGCCTGGCAGACGTCCGAGTGCTTGTCCGACGAAGCGCGAGGCAGGGCCCGGCAGTCGACGTGCCAACTGCATACCGAAGAACACCCGGTCGTCGTTGATGTGACCAGCCGTGGTCAGAACAACGTTCGTCAACTGTCGTGCGAGGAAGCGCAGGTTCACGAAACCACCTGCTCAAGGACCCGTTCGTATGTGCGGCCCATTGCGGCTGCCGAAGCATTCCGAACCACCCAGTCGCGTGGGTTCGGACCTAAGGCCGGATTCGATCCGAATTCCTCACCTACTTCGACTCGTTCGCTCATCCTCTTCATCGCCGCGGCTACGGAATCGACGTCACCGGGAACCGCAACTTCTCCTGCCGCGGTGTGGGTGATGATGTCGGCGGCTTCACCGGCGACGACTCCGAGGACTGGGATTCGACGGGCCATCAGTGAATAGAGCTTCGACGGCACTGTGCATTCGTAGGAGTCGAGCGAGCTGAGGCTGACCAGCCCGGCATCTGCCCACTCCCAATGGGCCGCGAGTTCGGCACCTGCGATCTGGGGATGGAATTCGACCGGCACACCGTACGCGGAAGCGACGGTCTTGAGTTCGATAGCGTCGACGCCGTCGCCCACGATTCGCAGTCGCACACCCTCGGTGCGGGCCAAAGCACGAATCGAGGTGCTGAGATCCTGAGATCGTCCGACCGTGCCCACGTACAGTAAGTTGAGTCCACTGGGATCGGCAGAGACCCTGCCGATGACTTCGCCGACGGCAGTGCCCGTCTCTTCTGCGGTGGGGACGAGGGGAATCGCTCCCGTTGCAGTCAGCCCGGACGCGCCCTCCAATTCCGCAGGCGAGACTCCGCTGCGGACAACCTCGGCGGTCACCCCTCGCTGTTCCAAGCGACGTTTGAAACCCTCCGTTGTGACGACGACGACCGCTGCACGCCGTTGAGCACGTGTAAGCAGGTCCGGCAGCAGTCGATGTTCGAGACGCTGCGTCAGCGACCCGGGAAGATACTTCCCAACGGCTCCGGTCACCAGATTCATCTCCGAAATGAGGTCGGGCCAGGCGTCGCGGACTTCAGCGACATGCGGCACCCGAAGCAGTCGCGACAGGGTGTCGCCGGCCAGCAGAAACGGCAGTGCCGGAGTCGTGGAGACGATGACATCGGGGCGCATTCTGCCTCGCAGCCGATCGATGACTGCCGACATCGCGCCTGTCGCTGACACCGTCTGGTCGAGCAGCTGACGAGCCATCGACGGCCCGCTGTGCAGGTACGGCACGCGGAGGATCCGCTCACCGTCGATTCCGGTGTCCCAGGTACCGCCGAGGCGCACGTCGACTCGACGGCGCCCCCGCCCGACATTGGAGCCGAAGAATCCGTTCCGGTCGGAATACGGGTAGTGCGGGTGTGGTGCCACCGTGATGACGTCGTGTCCTGCGGCGCGCAGGTGGTCGACGAGTATCCGCCACCGTCGCTGCGGTGCGCCGACCTCGGGGTAGTAGTAATGACTGAGCAGAACGATTCTCATGCGGTGACCGCCTCCGTACGTGCTCGACGGTTCAACCACATGGGCAGAAGCGCGTAGAGGGCGAGCAATCCGACCCAGAACACATGGGCAGGGTACGTCGTCGCCGTATTTCCGCTGATGAGGGTCGAAATGGCCATAATGCAGGCAAGGACGCTCAGCGCGGCGTGGAAAAGCGAAACAGAGCTGTGCGGCCACCCCGCCTGCTGAATCCGCTGGTAGATGTGTTCCCGGTGAGGCAAGAGAATGTTCTCTCCTCGGAAGAGTCGCATAACCAGAGTGAGTCCGACGTCGAAGAAGACGAAGATCATCGGGGCGATGATGACGACGATCGGTACTCCCTGAACGAACAGCCATACCGCAAGAGCGAAGACGGCCGCTCCGATTCCGTAGCTTCCGGTGTCTCCGAGGAACGCCTTGGCCCGGCCGAGGTTGAACGGGAGGAAACCGACAGCAGCACCGGCCAACGCCAAAGCGAGCAGCGCGATATCGTTCTCACCCACCCAGGAGCCGACGAAGGCGAACCATCCGGCCGTGACGATGGTCCATTCGGTGACATAGCCGTTGAGTCCGTCGACGAAGTTCACGGCGTTGACCGTGGTCACTCCGATGACGGCGAAGGCAATAACGTGGGCGATTCCCTGAGTGGAGAACATTGCGATGATCGCGCTGAACAGCAGAGCCAGGATGACCTGTCCGATCAACCGCCCGGCAGGGCGCAGGGAGTCGAGGTCGTCGCTCATCCCGATGGCCGAATAGCACCAGGTGAGGACCAGGAAACCGATCGGCAGGAGGACGCCGCCGAGGCCGAAGACCCCGTCTTCGCTGATGCTCCAGACCATGGCGAGAATCGTGGCCACGGTGACGCCGCAGCCGATGGCGATTCCCCCGCCGCGTACGGTCGAAAGCGTATGTGAGGAGCGATGAGAGGGGACATCGACGACCCCCGCTCGGCGCAGCAAGGGAAAGGCGATGAGGGCGCTGAGAGCCGTGACCACCGCAGCCACAACCATGATCACCAGCGACTGCAGGGCCATCAGAGGCCGACTCCGGTGTCACGTGGATCTGCTTCCGGCTCGGAGGCTTTTGATGACGTCGCCGCCGGTTCGATGGCCGCCGTCGCGTCATCGGTGACCGGGACTGCCTCGGAGTCGAGTAGGCTCGTCAAGCGCTCTTCGAGGGCCGCCCGGTGAGTGAAAACCTGCGAGTCTCGAGATTCGGCGGCCAGAGCGCCGAGCTCCTCCAGATCGATCGGAGCGATCGGTACCTGAGTGATCAGCGGATGATTGGGTCGGCTGTCGACCTCACCCGGCGACAGCAGCGCTTCAGTGAGCTTCTCCCCCGGGCGCAGACCCGTGTACACGATCTGCGCATCGCTGCGGCCCGACAGTGCGATCACGCGTTTGGCGAGGTCAGCGATGCGGATCGGTTCGCCCATGTCGAGGACCAAGGTCTCTCCGGGGCCGCCGATCGCCGCTGCCTGCAGAACGAGCTCACACGCCTCATCGGCAGTCATGAAGTACCGAGTGACCTCGGGGTCGGTGACAGTGACGGGATCGCCGGCCGCGACCTGAGCCACAAAGGTTTCAAGTACAGACCCACGGGAACCGAGCACATTGCCGAATCGCACCGACATATAACGCCGCCCGGTTGCGGCAGCCACAGAGGCGATCGCCCGCTCGATGGAGAACTTCGTCCGTCCCAGCACCGAGGTCGCGCCGGCGGCCTTGTCGGTGGAGATGTGGACGAAGGCATCGACGTCGTGAGCCACTGCCGCGTTGAGCAGGTCGAGGCTGGCTCCGACGTTCGTGCGCACTGCCTGTTCCGGGAATCGTTCGAGGAAGGTCAGGTGTTTGAGAGCCGCTGCGTGGAAGATGATATCCGGCTTCGCCTCGGCGACGAGCGCGTCGATGAACGCTGGATCTCTCAGGTCCCCGAGGACGAGGTCGTCACTGGTCAGAAGGGCTGAACCTTCAAGACCGAGCTCGGTTGCGTGCAGGCCGGATTCGTCCCGGTCGGTCATGATGAGTCGGGCCGGGTCGAACCTGGCGACCTGGCGGCACAGCTGTGAGCCGATTGAGCCGCCCGCCCCGGTGACGAGGACGACCTTACCGGTGATCGCCGAGGCGATGTCGTCGATATTCGTCGAGATCGGTTTGCGTCCGATGAGGTCTTCGAGGCTGACATCGCGGAAGCTTCGGTGACGCAGGTCGGCGACGTCGTGGGCGTCCGGCTCGGGACGGGCCAGCGCGGAGTCCGAGAGCTTTGGCATGATCTTGATCTCTACCGGCCGGGATTCGAGATTCGAAGCGATGCGGGAGAGCTCTTCGGGAGACAGGTCGGAGATTGCAATGATGATCACCCTGGCACCGGTGCGATCGACATGGGCGGCAATGTCGGCGATCGGTCCGAGCACGCGAATCCCGTTGTAGCGCAGATGCCGCTTGGCCGGGTCGTCGTCGAGGACGCCGACGGCGACGAATTCGTTGTGCGAGTCCTGAGCGATCATATCGAGGGCGAGCATGCCCTGGTCGCCCGCACCGACAACGATCGTGGGCCGAGATGCGCCGGACGTGGTGAGGCTGCGTTGCCTCATGTTGCGACGAATCCAGTTCTCGAGGCTCTTGACCACCACCATGAGCGCTCCCGCCGTGATGGGGACGCTGGTCGGGATGAGCAGTTGGCTGGCGAGCGCAAATTCCGCAACCCACATGATGCCGACGCCCAATGCGACCGTTCCCACGATTGCGGCGAACTGATCGGTTGAGCCGCGTCTGTAGCGTCCGCGGTAGATCGCCAACGGCCCGCCGACGAGGAAGACGATCAGGCCGATCGCCGTACAGACGAACATGCCCAATGTGTTGACGAGCTCAGTGTGGAAGTCGTATCGCACCAGCGTCATCGCTACGACGAGGAACGCGAAGACGAGACCATCTATGAGTGACAGCGCCATGGCTCTGCCGCGCCGCCTCATCGGGGTCTGTGAGGGAGAGGGCCCGGAGTTGCTTCCCACTGTCCTCTTTTCCATCGACATCCATAGACTGGCTCGGTCAGCACTATGATTGGTGGCCTGTATCTCACAAACACCGGCCGAGCCTCCTGCAACTTCTTGATTGTACTATTGGGCCCAATAGCTGTCGCACAGAAGAACCGTTGGAAGCGTTTAGATTTGGTCGCAATTCGTTAGGCTCATACCGAGCGACGTAGCCTCATACGCCGTTCAGAGAGATTAATTGAACGCTTCCGATCTCCTTGTAAATTCCAATGCAGTCCGATTGAGAGCAGACCGAAAGGATTCTACTGTGCCTGAATCTCCGCTTCGCGCCCTGAGGACAGGCTTCTGGCATCTGCGCCAAGGCGGTCCTGCTCAATTTCTGAAGTGGAAGCGACGCAGGAATCTGCGCCAAGGAATTGCCGACGGCCGACCAGCAGATCAGCTTACTGCTGACAATTTGCCAGAGGCGTTTCCTGCAGCTCCGAGATCCGACCGTCGGCCCGTCTTCAGTGGCCTCAGGGTGGGCACCATCCTCGATGAGTTCTCGGCGGAGAGTTTCGGCTATGAATGGGCCACGATCCCGTTGAAGCGCGATGGATGGACATCGCAGTTGGACTCGGTCGACTTTGTCTTCATCGAGTCAGCGTGGAATGGCAACGGCGGAGACTGGAAGTTTAAGCTCACTGGGACGGCCGACCCGAGCCCAGAGATTGTCGAGCTGCTGGAGGGTTGTCGCCATCGCGGTATCCCAACGGCGTTCTGGAACAAAGAAGATCCGCCCCATTTCGATGACTTCCTACCCTTGGCCAAGTTGTTCGACGTCGTCTTCACTAGCGACGTGCGCCTTGTCGACAACTACAGGAAAGTCCTTGGCCATGACCGCATCGCCCCTCTGGCCTTTGCCGCCCAACCTGCGATACATTCTCCCGTGCGCCCGTCAATGAACTTCGCCGCACGCGATATCGCATTCGCGGGGATGTATTTCACTCACAAATTCCCTGAGCGTCGTGCCCAGATGGATTTGCTTTTGGGAGCTGCAGACACGGTGTCCTCGCGGATGGAGCACGGGCTTGAAATCTTCTCCCGGTTCCTTGGCAACGATGAACGGTACCAATTTCCCGGCAACCTTGCCGACAGGGTTGTCGGATCGTTGCCCTACCGCAACTTGTTGACTGCGTACAAAAACTACAAAGTATTCCTCAACGTGAACTCGGTCGTCGACTCACCAAGCATGTGTGCAAGGCGCATTTTCGAGATCACGGCGGCCGGAACTCCGGTGATTTCGACTCCCAGCGAGGCAACAAAGCGGTTTTTCCCACCTTCAGAGCTCCCTCAGCCTGAGACCCAGGAAGAAGCCGAACTTACTCTCAGGGCATACGTCCGAAGCAGCGAACTGCGCGACCGCACAGTTCATCTCGCGCAACGGCGCATTTGGAACGAACACACCTACTCTCATCGCGCGATGTCGATCATGGACTCCATCGGAGTCGAGTACAGTGATCCGATCCCTCGTTCAGTGTCTGTCGTGGTATCAACGAATCGGCCTGAACACCTCAGCAACGTCCTTGAGACACATGCCGCCCAGAAGCTTGAGAACCGAGAGCTCATCATCATTAAACACGGGTTCGTTTCATCGCCGGAGCTATTGCATCATGCAGCCGATCTGGGAATCGAAAACCTGGTGCTGCTTGAGGCCCCCGACTCAGATTCCCTGGGCGCGTGCCTTAACCGCGGAGTTGAAGCGGCGTCAGGTGACGTCATCGCCAAGATGGACGACGATGATATTTACGGTGAGCATTATCTGACGGACCAGTTGGCGGCTCTGCGCTATTCGAATGCGGATCTCGTCGGTAAGCAGGCTCACTACCTACACTTGCGCAATCGTGACATCGTCATGTGCAGGTTTCCCGAACGCGAGCACCGTTTCACCGATCTCGTTATGGGCCCTACATTGATGGGCAGCAGAGAGCTGTTCCTACGCAACCCATTCGCTGATCGCACGCTGGGCGAAGATTCCGACCTGCAACGGCGACTCGTATCGGATGGAGCACGAATCTACTCAGCAGACCGATTCAATTTCGTCCAAGTTCGTGACTCTCATAGTCATACATGGAATGTCGACGACGACCTATTGTTGGCCACCAGCAATGTCCACAGCTTTGGTTTCAGCCGTGGACATTACTGCTTCTGACTAGTGGCTCAGCTGCGGCCGAGAAGTTCGTTGAGGATGTCCACGCTGCGGCCAGCTGAGTGGCCGTCCCCGTAGGGGTTCACGGCATTGGCCATGTCTCGGTAAGCCTTACTGTCGTCGAGCAACTTTGAGACTTCAGCGATGATCTTCTCTGTCGCGGTCCCTATAAGCTTCACGGTTCCTGCGTCCACGGCTTCGGGGCGTTCCGTGTTCTCTCGAAGCACTAAAACCGGCTTGCCAAGGCTGGGCGCCTCTTCCTGGATTCCTCCGGAGTCGGTGAGCACGATGTCCGAGGCGTTTATGAGGTGTGAGAAGTCGCCGTATTCAATGGGTTCGGTCGAGATCACATTGTCTAGATCCTCGATCTGAGGAGCGACCGAAGCACGAACTTTCGGGTTCTTATGCGCCGGCCAAACGATGAGCAGGTCGGGATAGTGCGTTGCTAAGTGCCGCATGGCCCTGCCTATATTGACCATGTTGTCTCCGAGGTTTTCGCGACGGTGTGTAGTTACCAACAGCACTCGACGGTCGTCGGATTCGAGAGCCTGGAGCTCGGGAAGATTGAAATCCCCTGGACGCTCAACCGCCCACTGCAGAGCATCGATGACAGTGTTCCCGATCACGTGAATATTCTTCTCGGGAATGCCTTCGGCGAGCAGGTTGCTACGCGAGACCATCGTCGGTGCAAGGTGGACACGGGCAATCTGAGAGACAATTTTGCGATTGGCCTCTTCGGGGAACGGAGAATTGATGTCGCCGCTGCGCAGTCCAGCCTCTAGGTGAACGACCGGGATCTCTCTGTTGAATGCAGCGATCGCAGCACCCATCACTGTCGTCGTGTCCCCCTGGACAAGGACAGCATCAGGCCGGTGCTCGTCGAGGACCACGTCGATCTTGGTGATGACGCTGCCGGCGATCGCGTTGAGCGTCTGTCCGTGAGCCATGAGGTTGAGATCGACATCGGGGACGATGTCGAAGACTTCGTTCACCTGATCAAGCATTTCCCGATGTTGTGCGGTGACAACGACGATTGGCCGTAGCTTGGCATCGCTTTCGAGAGCTTTGATGACGGGAGCAACTTTTATAGCCTCAGGACGCGTGCCGTAGATTACCATCACTGAACGGACCGCCGTCTCACTGTAATTGCTCAAAAAAGACTCCTACGCGCAAGCTACATGACCAGGCAAATTTAACACCGGCGCAACCAAAGTCCGCAGTTTCGCAAGTCAAACACGTTTCCTGAATCCAAAAAGGCTCACTACTATTTCACATATAGTCCCTAAGAGTTCGGAGTTTCGGCAATGCCCCCTAGTCCTGCTGGTCAGCGCCCGTCTGTAGCGGTAATCGGGCTGGGGTACATAGGTTTACCGACTGCCGCGGTGCTGGCAAGTTCAGGGGCAGACGTGATCGGAGTTGATATCAACGCCGATGCTGTAGCAACTATCAACGAAGGCAACATCCCCTTCGTCGAACCGGACATGTCCACTACTGTGGCTGGTGTCGTCTCTCAGGGCTACCTCAAGGCCACGACCTTGACTCCGCATGCGGACAACTACATCGTCGCGGTGCCGACACCTTTTAAGGACGGGCACAAGCCCGACCTGTCCTACATCGAGACCGCTGGCAAGCAGATTGCTCCCCTGCTTGAGGGCAACGAGCTTGTCATCCTCGAATCGACTTCACCTCCCGGGGCTACTGAGTTCCTGGCCGAAACGATCCTCGCATCTCGCCCAGACCTCACGCTCAAACCGAATACGGCTAAGACGATCTACTTTGCTCACTGCCCTGAGCGCGTCCTTCCCGGCCGCATCATGATCGAGCTTCGTACGAACGACCGGATCATCGGCACTCTCAACGGCAATGCCGGCGAACGAGCTCGCGACCTCTACCAGTTGTTCTGTGAGGGCGAGTTCCTCATGACCGATGCTCGGACGGCAGAGCTGTCCAAACTGACCGAGAACGCCTACCGCGACGTCAACATCGCCTTCGCGAACGAACTGTCCATGATCGCCGATAGTCTCGATATCAACGTCTGGGAGCTCATTGAGCTGGCCAACCACCACCCCCGCGTCAACATCCTGCAGCCAGGCCCCGGAGTCGGCGGCCATTGCATTGCTGTAGACCCGTGGTTCATCGTTGCTACTGCCCCAGAGCAGTCATCACTCATCAAGACCGCTCGCGATGTCAACGATTCCAAGCCCGGGTTCGTGTTGGACAAGCTCATTCCTCAGGCGAAGCGCATCAACGAAGTGAAGATCGCGACGCTCGGAATGGCGTTCAAACCGAACATCGATGACCTGCGTGAGAGCCCCGCTCGGCAGATCGTCAATCGCCTTGCTGAAGAGCTTCCTGACGCGACGATTCTGGCCGTCGAACCGAACATCGAAGAGCTTCCGGCCGAGCTCGAGTCACGCGACAACGTGAAGCTGACCGAGACCGAAGCCGCGATTGAACAGGCCGATATCGTTCTCCTCCTCGTCGACCATAACGAGTTCACCCGCATCGACCGGACTCTGCTCTCGCAGAAGGTCGTTCACGACACCCGAGGCGTGTGGGGCTGAGCCTGAACCCACTTACCGATCGACTGCGCCGGTGAGAATTCTCGGCGGCGCAGTTGCGTTCTGGGCGGCCGGCAAAAGCCGCTGGGATGGCGGCGTAAGGTGGACTCAAAGTCTCCACAGCAGAACGAGTGTGCCTCGTTTCAGCTGGTGGAGACCCCGTTCACCGCCCACCGCTGTGCTGAGGAGAAGAATTGACCGCTGAACCGATCTGGCTCCCCGACCCGAACCAGACCCCGCGTCCGCAGATCGCCGACTTCATCGACTTTGCGAATCAGCGCACCGGCCAAAGCTTGGCCACCTATGACGATCTGTGGAAATGGTCAGTGAGCGACCTCGACGGATTCTGGGGCGCGGTCTGGGATTTCTTCGACGTCATCGCCGATGAGCCCTACACCGAGGTCCTCGCTGATCGGTCCATGCCCGGCGCCACTTGGTTCCCCGGTACCCGACTCAACTACGCCGAACACGCCCTGCGTGCCGGCCTGGACGACAAACTCGCCGACGAACCAGCCATCATCACCATCAAAGAGTCCGGGGAGCGCACTGAGACCACCTGGCGCGAACTGCGTCGCCAGGTTGGATCCGTCGCCGCCTGGCTGCGCGACCAAGGAGTCGGCGAAGGCGACCGTGTCGTCGGCTACCTGCCGAATACCCAACACACGCTCATCGCCTTCCTCGCGACCGCCTCGGTCGGCGCCATCTGGTCCGCCTGTGCTCAGGACTACGCCGCCGAAGGTGCCGCCACGAAACTCGGCCAGCTCGAACCGAAGGTGCTCTTCGCCGCCGACGGCTACCTGTGGAACGGCACGTCCTTCAACCGCCGCGACCAGGTCGCGGACTTGGCCAACCGAATGCCGAGCTTGCGGGCCGTGGTCGGGGTGGGCAACCTCGGCGAGGAATTCATCGACGAACACGGTCAGATCACGAACCTCGCTGCCTGGGACGATATCGCCGCCGGGGATGCCGAACCCGAGTTCGCGCGCGTCGAATTCGATACCCCGCTGTGGGTGCTGTACTCCTCGGGCACGACGGGGATTCCCAAGGGGATCGTGCACAGCCACGGCGGGGTCGTCATCGATCACCTGCGCCTGCTGGGCCTCCACCTCGACATCCGGCCGGGTGACCGGTTCTTCTGGTACACGAACACGAACTGGATGATGTGGAACCTCGTCGCCTCGGCGCTGGTGGGCGGTGCGACCACGGTGTGTTTCGACGGCAGTCCCCTCTATCCGGGGCCGGGCCGGCTGTGGGAGATCGCCGCGGACACGAAGGCCAATGTACTCGGGGTCAGTCCCGGGATCTTCCTGGCCGGGATGAAGGCCGGGATCGAACCCTGCAAGGAGTTCGACCTCTCCGCACTGCGGACGATCGGTGCCACCGGCGCCCCGGTGCCCGCCCACTGCTTCCCGTGGGTGCGCGATGCCGTCGGCGAACGCGTGCAGCTGGCCTCGACGAGCGGCGGCACCGACGTCGTCAGCGGCTTCGCCGGATCAGCGCCGATCTGTCCGATCTGGGCCGGGGAACTCTCGCGACCGGTGCTCGGTGTCGCGTTGGAGTCCTGGGACGACTCTGGTCAGCCATTGATTGGCGAGGTTGGGGAGATGGTCATCACCGCCCCGATGCCGTCGATGCCGGTGAAGTTCTGGAACGATCCCGACGGTGAGCGCTACCGCGACACGTACTTTTCGATGTTCCCCGGAGTCTGGCGCCACGGCGACTGGATCACCATCACCGACCACGGCAGCGTCATCATCTCCGGCCGCTCGGACGCCACCCTCAATCGGCAGGGAGTGCGCCTGGGCAGCGCCGACATCTACGACGTCGTCGACGGCATCCCCGAGGTGGCCGAATCCCTGGTCATCGGTGCCGAGCAGCCCGACGGCGGGTACTGGATGCCGCTGTTCGTCGTGTTGGCGTCGGGTGTTTCGTTGGATTCCGAGTTGCGGGAGCGGATTGATTCGGAGCTGCGGTCCAAGGCGTCGCCGCGGCACGTGCCCGATGACATGATCGCGGTGCCGGCCATTCCGCACACTCGCACGGGAAAGAAACTTGAGGTGCCGGTGAAACGACTCATTCAGGGGCATGCGCTGGAGAAGGTGGCGAATCCGGATGCGGTGGATTCGTTCGAGGCGTTGGAGTACTTTGTGAGGTTTGCGGGCGGGGCGGGCGACTGAGCCTGCACTCGAAATCGAGCTGAACGCACCCGACCCCGTACTCCACTATTCGTGGATGTATGGGGTCGGGCCGCCTCGGCGAGGGTTTTGGTTCTTCAGCTGTTCCAGCGTTCCTGTTCTCTCGCATGGGTGCTCAAGTACGCGCCAGGGCTGAACTTCTCGTCGTAGAAGTCGGTGTCAAGATGCTGTGCCTGGAGATAGTTCATGATCCACACCGAGGGAACGGTGCCCGGGAACTTGCCGAATGTCTCGTCGACGTATTCGGCCTGTACCGTGAGGAGTTCCATGAACTCGTCGTCGAAGGGTGCCGCCGCGCCCCGGACCGTCTCGGAGTCCTTCCACGGGCCTGGAGCGGCGGAGTTGAACGGCCCTCCGGGACCGAACTTTCGTTCGGCAAGAGCTTCGACCACTTTCCGCATCGAACCGTAGTGCGGCCTGGTGAAGGTCTCGAAGACTCCGTCGCGGCCTGTCGGATTGGGCATGGCCCACCGTTCATCGGTGTCATAGCGGAACCCCAAGCCAGGGACCTGGGGATTGCCGGAAGCGCCGACGACTGACAGTCGGTCGATGCCGTCGAAGCTCCATCCGCCCAAGCCGATCGCGCCGAGCGCGAGGTGACCCACATAGCTGGAGGTCATCAGTTCGGCGCTGGCTTCGGCCAACGAGTACTGCTCGACGAAGCTCAACGGCCGCGGATCGTCGAAGTGGACAAGACGGTGGCGATACTTCTCCAGTCCGGGAATCTCGCGGTCGTTAATGTCGTCATAGATGACGTAGCCGTTCTGTGAGAAGAAGGCGATGTTGAGCAGCGTCTGCTGCGCGAGAGCGGCCACGGGGACCACGAGAAGCGAACCGGGCCAATTACCGATCCACGTGTTGTGTCCTTCGAAATACGGCTGTTCGCGAGGCAGATACAGTCTTTCGTCGCTGATGCGCACTGCACGCGCGAGAACTGAGTTGAGCGCGTTCTCTACTGCGTCGTCCGACTCAAAGGTGTTGATATCGAGCTGCTGGTCGAGGACGTCGTCGCGGGTCGGCAGAAAGTAGGTTCCAGAATCATCGGTGAAGAAGAACTGAGTCGTGTGGAAGCCTGCCGCCGACGGGAAAGTGCGTCCAATGGCTGACCCGCTGTAGTTCGGGAACTGCGGCGCATACCCCGGATGCCGACTGATGCCGAAGTGCCTTCCGGTCTGTCCGGTGACCGTGGCCAGCACCAGAGCACGCTGCAGGTAGGTCAGCGGGCGGGATTCTTTCCGACTCTTGAAGGCCAGGACCCCGCCCGGGATCTCTCCGCCGACGGGGAATCGGCGTGAACGGCGTCCGAGCACCGCCTCGAAAAAGGGGAACTCGGACAGCTCCTTCAGTGCTTTGCGTTCCTGATCGGAAAGCTCGATCGCGGTGAGTCCGTTGTCGAATGTGGTCATCGTCGTCCTCCATGCCAGGGGCCTCTTTCTCGAACCGTATCGGACTCCTCTCTGCCAAGCTACGGCTGCTGTCATACCCGTAGAGACGGCCCGACCCCGTACACCACTGTCGTGGATATACGGGGTCGGGCCACCTCGGCGAGGGTTTCGCTATCTATCGTCGAAGGATTCGACGGGATCACTCCCCGTCGATGTGTTCGGCAGCGGTCTCCTTGGTGTTCTCGACGTTGGCGACGACCTCCGCCGACTTCAGGCGGGTCTTGATGCCGACGTAGAAGACGACGGCGGTGAAGATGGTGCAGACCAGTTCGCCCCATCCGAACGTAAGCACGCCCATGGCGCCCTCGCCGTAGTTGCTCAGCAGGCTGAGCACGGCCAGTCCGCCGAGCCACAGGATCATCCACCAACCGGATTTGAACTGCAGCGGCGAGATCTTGCTGCGGTCGCTGAACGCATAGTGCAGGCCGAGGACCACGTAGCCGAGCGCCATGGCCAGGAACAGCTTCCAGTTCGTGTCCCACCCAGTCCAGAACACAATGAGGTTCGCAGCGAGGAACCCGAGGAACGGGAGGACGTCTCCACCAGGCAGGCGGAACGGACGCTCCTGATTAGGCAGCTGACGGCGCAATGCCGCCACCGTGATCGGACCGGAGCCGAAGGAGATGACGGTGCCGGAGGTGATGAACCCGACCATCTTCGCCCACGACGGGAATGGGAAGAACAGGAAACAGGCGACGATGAAGGTGATGAGCAGACCGAACCACGGGATGCCCTTCTTGTTCAGCTTCGTCATGGCACTCGGGGCATTGCCCACGCGCGCCTGCGAGTACGACAGCCGCGGAGTGAGCGCGGTGAAGATCAAGCCGGTGTCCGCCGGGGAGACGACGGCATCGATGTAGAGGATGATCGCCAGCCACATCGCACCGAGCATGATCGCGATCTCCGCCCACGGTCCCGCCGAGTTCGAGAACGACAGTCCGCCCCAACCGTCCTTGAGCAGTTCGGTGGGGATGGCGCCGATGAACGCGACCTGCAGAAGGATGTAGATGATGCCGGTGAGCACGATCGAACCGATGACGGCGAACGGCACGTTCCTCTGCGGGTTCTTCGTCTCACCCGCGAACTCCACACCCTGACGGAACCCGAGGTAGGAGAACACGATGCCCGCCGCAGGCAGAGCCGCGAAGATCGGGGCGATGCCGTTGGGAGCGAAACCGCCGAACTCGGCCATATGGAAGTGACCCGGGTTGAACGCCAGCAGCGCCAGTCCCACGAACACCAGGACGATGACGATCAGCTTCCACCACACGAGCACGTTGTTGAACTGGGCGAAGAACTTCACGCCGAACATGTTGATGACGCAGAAGACCGCGACCATCGCAATGCTCACGAAGATGCCCGGCACCGTGAGGACGAGCACCCCCTCCTTCGACTCCATCAGCCACGGCATATAGCTCGAGGCGTACTGGACGGCCGCGAGCACCTCGATGCCCACGGTTCCCGCCGCCGACAGCCACGTGATCCACCCGCTGGTGTAGCTGGCGAACGAACCGAAGGCATAGTGCGGGTAGCGCACGACACCGCCGGCGACAGGGAACATGACACCGAGTTCGGAGTAGTTCAGGGCCACGAAGATGATGAGGACCGCACCCAGGGCCCACGACAGGATCGCGGCCGGACCAGCCATGCTCGCGGCATCGAAGGCACCGAAGAGCCAACCGGAGCCGATGATCGACCCGACTCCGGTGAAGAGCAGGCCGGTCTTGCCGATATCACGTTTGAGCCCTTTGTCATGGACGACGGTCACGCTCGTGGGCGAGCCCGACGACAGGGAACTTTGTGAGGGCATCTTTGCCTCCCAGGGTAGACGGCAGTTTATCCGCCGCTAGTTTTCTCCGATCTGCGTGTGATGTCAATTACATAGCCGTGTTATACGGCCAGGTCACAGACTCAAACGACCCCGAACACGTCTTTTCGGTGTTCGGGGTCGAATGGTGGAACGTTGAGGGTCACTATGTGAGGTTTGCACCTCGAGGTGGGCGCCGAAGCGGTGGGGCGGGTCTCAGCTCCCGGCGTTCGTGTCCGCGGTCAGGTGGGCGCGCGCCTCGGCGAGCATGGCCTCACGGGTCGCGATCTTCACCCGCTCACGTCCCTCGGCCACACCAAGGGCCTTCTCGGCGGCCTCGAGCCGGTGGTAGCCCTCCCAATCCGTGAAGTCGACGCCCTTCGATTCGAGCAGCTCGACGATCGAAGACTCCTCCGGGTACAGGGGTTCGGTGAGCGCCCCGGCGGCCTGGTCGTCGAGGATGTGCCCGATCGTCTCGAGCGCATCGCCCTTCGTATGACCGATGAGCCCGACGGGTCCGCGCTTGATCCACCCGGTCGTGTACACGCCGGGGATGACATCCGCCTCAGCAGCCTGGCCCTGATCACCGGCGTCAACGACGCGTCCTTCGTGATTCGTGATGACCTTCTTGGCCTCGTCGAAGGGCAGCTGCGGCAGCTGCGTACCCGCATAGCCGACGGCCCGATACACGGCATCGATGTCCCAGTCGTGGAAGTTCCCGGTGCCGTTGACGCCACCGGTCCCGTCGAGTTCCTGACGTTCCGTGCGCAGACCGGTCACCCGATCCTCGCCGAGGATGGCCACCGGTGCGTGGAGGAAGTGCAGGTGCAGTCGCCGCTTCGCCCCGGTCTCCTCCCGCATCGCAAAGTCCGTGAGCGTCTTCGTCACCTGCTTGACCTGGTTGCTCGACTCGATGGCCTCGAGCGACCCCTGATCGAACTCGTAGTCCTCGGGATAGACGATGATGTCGACGTCTTCGACCTGACCGAGTTCACGCAGCTCGAGAGGCGTGAACTTCGCCTGCGCAGGGCCACGCCGTCCGAACACATGGACATCGGTGACCTTCGAGGACTTCAGCCCCTCATAGACGTGGTCGGGAATCTCCGTCGTGTGGAGGTCATCGGCCTGCTTCGCGAGCACCCGAGCCACGTCGAGGGCGACATTTCCGTTGCCGAGCACAGCGACCTTCTCCGCATCCAGCGGCCACGTCTGGGCGACATCGGGATGCGCGTCGTACCAGTTGACAAAGTCGGCGGCACCATAGGAACCGGGCAGGTCGATGCCGGGCAGCGACAGGGGTGCGTCGACGAAGCAGCCAGTGGAGAAGATCACCGCATCGTAGCGGTCGGTGAGCTCGCCGAGGTTGATGTCGGCCCCGTATTCGACGTTGCCGAACAGGCGGATGTCACCACGGTCGAGGACCTTGATGAGCGCATTGATGATGCCCTTGATCCGCGGATGGTCGGGGGCGACTCCGTAGCGGACGAGCCCGAAGGGTGAGGGCAGGCGTTCGAACAGGTCGATGCTCAGTTCCAGGTCGTGTTCGGCCTTGGTCAGCAGGTCAGCGGCGTAGATGCCGGCGGGACCGGCACCGATGATGGCCACTCTGAAGGGAATAGCAGGCATGGTTTTCCTTGATCAGTCGGAGGTGAGCGAAGTGTCGCTCGTCGTCATTGAGAAGTCAGTCGCGGGGTGTTCAGTCGTCCGCGTTCTGCGGCGGCAGAGCTGCGATGAAGGGATGGTCTTTGTCGACGACCCCGTGAGCGGCGGCTCCGCCCGGGGAGCCGATGTCATCGAAGAATTCGACGTTCGCCTTGTAATAGGCCTCCCACTCATCGGGCACATCGTCTTCGTAGAAGATCGCCTCGACGGGGCACACGGGTTCGCACGCCCCGCAGTCGACGCATTCGTCGGGGTGGATGTAGAGGGAGCGGGTGCCTTCGTAGATGCAGTCGACCGGGCATTCCTCGATGCAGGCTCGGTCTTTCAGGTCCACGCACGGTTGGGCGATGATGTAGGTCATGGGTTCCTCACGAGTTCGGATGCCGATGCGGCAGGCTCGGTCGCCTGGGTGAACGCACCATCGGCGTAGGGGCTCAAGGTCACGACATCACCGGCGACGATCACGGCCGGTGACCGGACGCCTCGGCGAGCCGCGCGGAAGGCGATGTCGCCGAGAGTTCCGATGGTCACCCGCTGGTTCTCACCGAAACCGTCTTCGACGATCGCGACCGGGCAGTCGTCACCGCGCCCGGATCGGGCGAGCACCATCGCCGAATTGATGAGTGTGCCCACTCCCATGAGCACGACGACGGTGTGATCGCGTCCCCCGCCGATCTCACTGAGCTGGTCGTGACCGGTCACGACCGTGTACGAGGTGGCGACGCCTCGGTGGGTGAGCGGGATTCCGGCGACCGCGGGAACGGAGTTCGCGCTGGTCACCCCGGGAACGACGCGGACATCGACGCCGGCGGCCCGGCAGGCGATGACCTCCTCTCCCCCACGTCCGAGGACGAACGGATCCCCACCCTTGAGACGGACGACCCGGTGGCCCAGCTTGGCCTGTGTGATGAGGATGTCGTTGATCCCGCTCTGCGGCACCGGATGATGCCCCGGCAGCTTCCCGACGTCGATGATCTGCGCATCGAGCGGTGCACCGCGTTCGGTTTCGAGCTGATCGATGACCGATCTGGCACCGAGGCGGTCGGCCACGATGACGTCGGCGCGTTCCAACGCGCGCAGACCGGTAACGGTGAGCAGTCCGAGATCGCCCGGTCCGGCACCGACGAGCAGCACCGTGCCCGGCTGCTGTGGGAGGAAGAGCGTCATGACTGGTCCTCGATGGATTCGGGGCTGGGGGCCGCCTCGGGAGTGTGGATTCCGGCCGCGAGGGTGTTCCCTGTCTGCGGGTCGATGACGACGAAGGCTCCGGCTGTGCCGTGGTCGCGGAAGTCCGGGACCGGCAGCTCGGCGGACAGCTTCACACGGGCCAGGCCGATGTCGTTGCCGGCGAGCACCTCGGCGGCCTCCAGCCCGGAGGTCTCGAGGTTGCGTTTGGCCTCGATGGTGACGATCCCCTTCACGGTCGTCGTCCCCGTCTTGATGAGTACCCGATCCCCCGTGCGCAGACCCTCGGTCGTGAACGGGAAGACCTCGGCGCGCAATTCGCGGCGCGGGGTGGGCAGGGTGCCGGCCGCGGCGATGACGCTGCCGCGGGCGGTATCGACGTCATCGGCCAACCGCAGCGCCACCGACAGCGGCGCACTCGCGGTCTCAAGGGGACCGCTGGCGGTATCGATTCCGGTCACCGTCGTTTTCAGCCCGGCAGGGTGGATCTCGATCTCATCGCCGAGGCTGACCCGCCCGGCCGTGATCTGTCCGGCCACCGCCCGGTAGTCCCGGAATTCCTCGGGGTCGAGTCCCGGTGCCAGTCCCCCTTGCGGACGCAGCACGGTCTGCACGTCGAGGCGAAAGGCCTCGAGGTCGGCGGTGTCCTCGTCCGCACTCGGCAGAGTCTCGAGCAGCTCGAGCAGTGCCGGCCCGGAATACCAGGGTGTGTTGTCCGAGGTGGTGGCGACATTGTCCCCGGCCAGCGCGGAGATCGGAATGAGGTGCGGGGTCTCGAGGCCGATCTCGTCGGCGAGTGACTTGACGTCGTTCTCCACCGTCTCGATCGCTGCCTGGTCGTAGTCGATGAGGTCGATCTTGTTGACGGCGATGATGACGTGGCGGATGCCCAGTCGGGAGACGACGGTGAGGTGCCGGCGGGTCTGTTCGGTCGCGCCGGTGCGAGCGTCGATGAGGACGACGACGGCATCGGCGGTCGAGGCTCCCGTGACCATATTCCTCGTGTACTGCACGTGTCCGGGGCAGTCGGCGAGGATGAACGAGCGACGGTCGGTGGCGAAGTACCGGTAGGCGACGTCGATGGTGATGCCCTGTTCGCGTTCGGCCCGCAGACCGTCGGTGAGCAGAGCGAAGTCGAACTCTCCGCCGAGGAATCCGCGCTCCCGACTCGTCGCGGTCACGGCGGCGAGCTGGTCGGCGAGGATCGCCTTCGCATCGTGGAGGAGTCGGCCGACGAGTGTCGATTTGCCGTCGTCGACGGATCCGGCAGTGGCGAAGCGCAACAGAGTCTTCGTCGTCGTGTCCAACGTCGGAGCCGTGTCCACGGTCGCAGTTGTGCTGGTGGTTGTGGTCGTCATCAGAAGTACCCGTCCTTCTTGCGGTCTTCCATCGCCGCGGCCGAGATCCGGTCGTCGGCGCGAGTGGCTCCGCGCTCGGTCACGGTGGTGGCGGCCACCTCGGCGAGGATGGATTCGAGGTCATCGGCGCTCGATTCGACGGCCCCGGTGCAGCTCATATCCCCGACGGTGCGGTAGCGGACCTTCTTGGTCGTGACGGCCTCGCCGTCGCGCGGGGTGGAGAATTCGCCGGTGGCCCACCACATTCCGTCGCGCTGGAAAACTTCGCGATCGTGGGCGAAGTAGAGCTCGGGCAGGTCGATGCCCTCGCGGGCGATGTAGCTCCACACGTCGAGTTCGGTGAAGTTCGAGATCGGGAACACGCGGACGTGTTCGCCGGGCAGGTGGCGGCCGTTGAAGAGGTTCCACAGTTCGGGGCGCTGGCTGCTGGGGTTCCAGCCGCCGAATTCGTCGCGCAGGGACAGGATCCGTTCCTTCGCGCGAGCTTTGTCCTCGTCACGGCGGGCGCCGCCGAAGACGGCGTTGAACTTCCCGCCGGTGATCGCGTCGAGCAGCGGCTGGGTCTGCAGGGTGTTGCGGGTCCCGTCGGGGCGTTCGCGCAGGCGACCGTCGTCGATGTAGTCCTGGACTTTCGCGACCGTGAGGTCGAGGCCGTACTTCTCTGCGGTCTCGTCGCGGAAGCGGATGATCTCGTCGAAGTTGTGTCCGGTGTCGACGTGGAGGAGTCCGAACGGGATCTTCGCCGGCCAGAACGCCTTCGCGGCGAGGTGGAGGACCGTCACGGAGTCCTTGCCGCCGGAGAACAGCAGCACGGGGCGTTCGAATTCGGCGGCGACCTCACGGATGATGTGGATCGCTTCGGATTCGAGGACGTCGAGGGTGGACAGGCTCGCACCCGGTTTGTGGGTGGGCGCCGCCTCGGGGGTGGTGTGGGTGTCGTGGTTGAACTGGGTGTCGATGCTCATGTGTGGAGTCCGCATTCTGTTTTGGTCGATCCGGCCCAACGGCCGGCGCGGGGGTCTTCCCCTTCGGCGACGGGGCGAGTGCAGGGCTGGCAGCCGATCGACGGGTACCCCTGGTCAAGCAGCGGGTTGACCGGGACGTCGAAGGCGCGGGAATAGTCGAGGAGGTCATCGAAGGACCACGCGGCCAGAGGATTAACCTTGACCAGGCCGTTCTTCTCATCGAAGGTGATCAGCGGCGTATTCGTCCTGGTGGGAGCCTCGTCACGGCGGACTCCGGTGAACCAGAGTTCGTAGCCGTTGAGCGATTTCTTCAATGGTGCGACCTTGCGGCGGGCGCAGCACAGGCCCGGGTCGCGGGCGAAGAGGTCCTTGCCGAATTCAGCGTCCTGCTTTTCCACGGTCTGCTCCGGGAGGACGTCGACGATGTGGACATCGACACGGCGGGCCACCTCGTTGCGGGTGTCATAGGTTTCGGCGAAGTGGTAGCCGGTGTCGAGGAAGAGGACGTCGACTCCGGGCTGGTACTGGGCGACGTAGTGCGGCAGTGCGGCGTCGGCCATCGAGCAGGCCACGGCGCAGGCCGCGGTGTCGAAGTTCCGGGACACCCAGCGGATGACGTCGGCGGGGTTGGCCTCGGGGACACCGTTCTCCGGGTCACCGGCGAGCTCACGGGCACCCGCCTCGGCGAGGGCCTTGAGTTCCTCGACGGGGCGCGGTACGGGGCGGGACTGCGTCGCTGCCCCTCCCTTCGCCGCGGTTGCGGAGGTGGGCGTCGCCTCGGTGGCGGTCGTGTTCGTACGGGTCATACCAGTTCCTCCTCGTCAACGCGGTGGGCCCATTCGGAGAAAGTCTCGGTCTCCCCACGCCCGGCGAGGAAGCGACGGACAATTTTCTCGACGTAGTCGCTGAGGTTCTCGGCGGTGACCTTGAGTCCGCGGACGGTGCGGCCGAGTCCGGCCTCGTCGCGGTCCTTCGAGGCCAGGCCTCCACCGACGTGGACCTGGAATCCGGGGACCTGTTCGCCTTCGTCGGTGGTGACGATCTGGCCTTTGAGCCCGATGTCGGCGGTCTGGATGCGGGCGCAGGAGTTCGGGCAGCCGTTGAGGTGGAAGCTGATCGGGTGGGGCAGCTCCTCGATGTCGGCGAGGCGCTCTTCGAGCTTCGTGATGGTGTCGGCTGCGGTCTGCTTGGTCTCGACGATGGCGAGTTTGCAGTATTCGATGCCGGTGCACGCGATCGTCGAGCGGCGGAAGAGGTCCTTGCGGCTGGAGAGGCCCAAGGCGTCAAGCTCGGCGACGACGGCTTCGACGTCCTTCTCCTCGATGTCGAGCAGCAGGAACTTCTGGTGCGGGGTGGTGCGCAGGCGGGTAGAGCCGTACTTGTCGGCAAGGTCGGCGACCTGGCTGAGCAGGGTGCCCGAGACGCGGCCGACGACGGGGCTGACCCCGATGTAGTAGCGGCCGTCGGTCTGCTTGTGCACGCCGACGTGGTCGCCGGCGGTGATCGGCTTGGCCGGCGCCGGACCGTCGGCGAGTTTGAATCCGAGGTATTCGGTCTCGAGGATCTCGCGGAACTTCTCCGGACCCCAATCGGCGAGCAGGAACTTCAGGCGGGCTTTGTTGCGGAGGCGGCGGAAGCCGTAGTCGCGGAAGATCGAGGTCACTCCCAGCCAGGTCTCGACGACCTGGTCGGGGGCGACCCAGGCGCCGAGGCGTTCGGCGAAGCGGGGGACGACGGACAGGGCGCCGCCGACCCACAGGTCGTAGCCGATGCCGTGTTCGGGGTGTTCGACGGCGACGAAGGAGCAGTCGTTGATCTCGTGGACGACGTCCTGGCTGGGGTGGCCGGTGATCGCGGTCTTGTATTTGCGGGGCAGGTTCGACAGGCTCTGGTCGCCGATGTAGCGGCGTGAGATCTCTTCGATCGCCGGTGTCGGGTCGATGAGCTCGTCGGCGGCGATGCCGGCGACGGGTGAGCCGAGGATGACGCGGGGGACGTCGCCGCAGGCTTCGGTGGTCTGCAGGCCGACGGCTTCGAGTCGGCGCCAGATCTCGGGGACGTTCTCGATCTCGATCCAGTGCAGCTGGATGTTCTGGCGGTCGGTGAGGTCGGCGCTGTCGCGGGCGAATTCGGTGGAGATGTCGGCGATCGTGCGCAGCTGCTCGGTGGTGAGCTTTCCGCCGTCGATGCGGACACGCAGCATGAAGTACTCGTCCTCGAGCTCATGCGGCTCGAGCTTCGCGGTGCGGCCGCCATCGATTCCGGGTTTGCGCTGCGTGTACAGGCCCCACCAGCGGAAGCGGCCGTGCAGGTCGTCGGAGTCGATCGACGAGAATCCACGTTTGGAGTAGATGGTCTCAATTCGGGCGCGAACGTTGAGGCCGTTGTCTTCGGCCTTGTCGATCTCGTTTTTGTTCAACGGTTCATGGCCGTCGATCTTCCACTGCCCATTGGACTTCTTCGGGCGGGCGGGCCGCTTTGCGGCCTGTTTACCTGCCGTTTCCTTGTTCTCTTCCACCTGAGTGGACATTGCTGTCTCCAAACGCTGAGGGGAACCAGTGATGAATCACGCTACATGAATGCCGAATTGCTCAACCAATTACCGAAGGGTTTGTGTCACGAAGTGACATATGGCGTCACGGCCTGCCGTGTATGCGGTCAGGCGTTGAGCATCTGCGGGGTGAAGTTGTGGGGTTGGGTGTGAGGTTGGACGTAGGCAGAACAGCCGCCTTCGACATGGGCGCCACCGGGGCCACTGTTGCGGCCGGTCGCGAGAACACCGTCGCGAACTTGGCCGCGGATGCCCTCTCGGACTCGGTCGCGGACGATGTCAACGAGTTTCGGCGGGACGGCGGACGCGGTGCCGCCTCCGGTGAGAAGCGGCGGGGCAAGGAGGCCGGTCGAGTCAGTGCCGCCCTCTACGTGCTTGCGGGCGAGGTCGTCGAAGAAACCGGGGGCCAGCAGGTAGTTCGCCAGCACGGGTCGGGCGCCGCTGTTGCGACTCTGTCCGACGAGGTCTTTCAATGGCACTCCTCCGCCGGCGAGGAAGCCGACCTCGACGGGGCGCTCGAGCTCTGCGGCCAGCAACCTGCCCATCTCGCGGCAGGATTCGTTGGCCCGCTCGTCGCTCGATCCGGCAGCGGCGAGGATGACGTCATCGTTGTCACCAAGCGCCGGGAGGCGGTCGGCGAGGATCTCTGCAAGCCTCGGGTCGGGCCCGAGCGTGGGCGTTCGTCGAACGTCACGGCTCGATTCAGCGGCACGGTCGACCGCCTCGGCGAGGTCGACATGGACGTGATACCCCGCCGAGAGCAGGAGCGGCACGAGGACGACCGGACGGTCGGCGGGCAGTCGGGCGATCACCTCGTCGACGTCGGGTTTTTGGACGTCCACATGGCCGAGCATGACCTCGTCGGCAATCCCGCGAATACGCAGGTCCGTGGCGATCTCTGTCGCGAGCACTTCGATGAGGACCTGCCCGGTCGGCGATGAGGTTCCGTGGGAGATCAGGCCCACCGACGGCAACCCTGTCATTGCGCCCGCTCCTTCGCGTTTCTCTGCGCGAGCCTCTGCACCCGTTCCCGCACCTGCCCCGGGGCCGTCAAGGTCACCGGGCAGGCTGATTGCTCAACGACTGAGCAACCAGGGCGAGCAGTGATCGTTTGGATTGAATGCATTCGCATAGCGTAACCCATCCGCCTCGGCGTCGCATACAGGCTGTTCATCAGCGAAATATCGACATTCGACGTCATCTTTCGACATACGGCGACCGAGTTCGTAGGATTGCTGCCGATTTTCCTTTCTGCTCAACAGTTTCGCTAGTGTGTGTTGTCAACGCGTCTTTGCGTCGCTGGCACCGTCCGCATCTTCGACGCCTCACCAATCTTCTGCGCCTCCACATCCTCCGCGTCATCCACGAAAGGCAAGCACATGCGTCAGCTCATCATCCTGGGAATAGTCGGGCTCATCGCGCAGCTCATCGACGGTTCCCTGGGCATGGCCTATGGGGTCACCTCAACCACGCTGCTGCTCGCGGCGGGTACGGCACCGGCGGCCGCCTCGGCGGCGGTGCACTTCTCTGAATTGGGGACGACGTTGGTGTCGGGGATCTCGCATCACAAATTCGGCAATGTCGACTGGCGGACCGTCGCGATTCTGGCCGGCCCGGGGTTCGTCGGGGCGATCGCAGGGTCGACGTTCCTCGCCAGCCTGGACGGGGAAGCGGCGACCCCTTGGATCTCAGGGATCCTGCTGGCGCTCGGCATCTACGTCATCTGGCGTTTCCTGGCACTCGGCGGTGCGCGTCCGACGTTCAAGTCACGGCCGAGCGCGAAGATGCTCGTCCCCGTCGGGCTCATCGGCGGCACGCTCGACTCCATCGGCGGGGGCGGCTGGGGTCCAGTCGGAACGACGACGCTGCTGTCCTCGGGACGCTTGGAGCCGCGCAAGGTCGTCGGCTCGATCGACACCAGCGAGTTCATCGTCGCGGTCGGCGGTTCGCTCGGGTTCCTCATTGCGCTCGGATCGCAGGGCATCGAATGGCAGATCGTGGCGGCACTGCTCGTCGGCGGTGTCATCGCCGCACCGTTCGCCGCGTGGCTGGTGAAGCTGCTGCCGGCCAAGGTGCTTGCGGTCGCCGCGGGCGGAATCATCGTTCTCACGAACGTCCGCACCATCCTGCTCGCCTTCGGCCTCGGTTCGTCGACTGTGTGGCTGACGCTCGCCGGCCTGGCGCTTGTGTGGTTCGCACTGCTGGCTCACGTCGTGCGCATCGAACGTGCGGCAGCGAAGGCGCGGAAGGCCGAGGAAGCTGGAGTCGAGGTGCCCGTCGGCGGGTGAACCGCCTCGGCGAGGGCGATCCTTCCCTCTTCCATACCGTCGTTCAAGGCCAAGCTCGCTTATCGCGAGGTACACGCACCCAAATGCGCGGGCCGGCTTGAACGAGGCAAGGAAACCCCGTCCAGCACATGGATTCCTGCGGGTGCAGGCCGATGAGCTGGCGGGAACACGCGAACAGACCCGACTCCGCACAATCGCGGGGTCGGGTCTGTTCGGGTCTGCGGTGCGGTCAGCGCTGGCTGTAGAGCTTCCGGGCCATGATCACGCCGATGAGGGACAGCAGCGACAGGCCCGCGTAGTAGAAGCCGGGCACGGTCAGCAGACCGGTCGCGCCGAGCAGCGCGGTGAGGATGAGCGGGGCGAAGCCGCCGAAGATCGCGACACCGAAGCTGTAGGCGATGGTCATGCCGGAGCTGCGCACCTTGACGGGGAACAGTTCGGACAGCAGCGCCGGCATCGGACCGAAGTAGAAGACCATGAACAGGCCGACGATCGCCTCGCACAGGGTGAGGACTCCGATCGAGGGATTCGCGGTCAGGAGGATGAACATCGGCCAGGCGACGATGATGCCCACGATGGTCGTCGGGATCATCACGGTCGTCGGTCCCACTCGGTCGGCCAGGCGGCCGGCGAACGGGGCGCCGATGAGGGTGATGACACCGGCGACGACGGCGCCGGGGAATGATGCCCAGGCGTCGAGGCCGAGGTTGGTGACGGCGAACTGCGGCAGGAAGGTGATGAGGTAGACCGAGATCGTGGCCATCGCGATGATGAGGAACGCGGAGAACAGGCGACCGAAGTTCTCACTGAGGAGGACGCGAAGCGGGTTGTCGGTCTTCTCGGCGGCCTTGAACTCAGGAGTGTCATCCATCTTCGAGCGGATGTACCAGCCGACGGGTCCGATGAGCAGGCCGAGGGCGAAGGCCACTCGCCAGCCCCAGGAGTGCAGGGCCTCTTCGCTCAGTGCCGAGCTGAGGATCCACGAGATTCCGGCGGCCAGGAACATCGAGATGCCCTGGGTAGCGGTCTGAAAGGAGGCGTAGTAGGCCTTGCCGCGCTTGGCGTTCTCGGTGAGGAAGGCTGTGGCTGATCCGAATTCGCCGCCGGCGGAGATGCCTTGGATGATGCGGGCGATGATGAGGCCGATCGCGCCCCAGATGCCGATGGTCGCTTCGCCGGGCAGGATGACGATGATGAACACGCCGAGGGTCATCAGACCGATCGTCAGCGACAAGGCCGATTTGCGGCCGTGCTTGTCCGAGTAGCGGCCGATGATGATCGCGCCGAGGGGACGGACGACGAAGGTGATGGCGAAGGTCGCCCAGGTCATCAGCTGCGCGGACAGGCCTTCGCCGGGGTAGAAGACCGCGGTGATCGAGGTGGCCATGAACCCGAACAGGATGATGTCATACCATTCGAGGGCGTTGCCCAGTCCGGCCGCGACTACGGCCTTGCGGGCCCGCGACTTGTCTTCGCGGGACTCGACGGGTGTCTCAGTCATCGTGTGCCTCTTCTTGTAGGTGCCGGGATGCCGTGGTTGGCGAAGCCGGTGGTGGATCGTGGAATTGCAGGATGCAGGCACCGTTGCTCGTCACCCGGGCGGATGTTGCTTATTCACAGACCCGGTCGGAGTCTCTGATCTGACAAGTATGCCCCCTGTTCTCGTCAGCGAGACGATTGTAGTCCCTTAGTATCCGGCCGCAAAGGCAGTCTCAGCAGGTGACGAGTCACGTCAGTGTCGTTGTCGACGCCTTTCACCACATCGCCGCGGCGATTTGGTGGGGGCCCCGCACAGCGCGGACAGTGGAGCTCAGGGTGTCGCTGGCTGCGGCGAAGTGAAAGAAACGGCCCCGTCCTCAGCAGAGAACGGGGCCGAATTCGCAAGGGGCCGAAGGCCGGGCAGACCAGGGCTCAGGCTGGCTCTTCCTGATTCTTTTCCTTCGCCTTCTCGGCCTTGGTGAAGGCCTGGTACTTGCGAATGACCTCAAGCGCCGGTCCGTCGGCGAGCAGTTCGCCCTTCTCGATCCACAGTGCACGGTTGCACGTGTCCTTGATCGTGCGCATCGAGTGCGAGACGAGGAAGACGGTACCGGCGTTCTCACGGATGGCGCGGATACGCCCCTCGGAACGGTCACGGAATTTCTTGTCACCGACGTTGAGCGCCTCGTCGACGATGAGGATCTCGTGCTGCACCGAGGTCGCGATCGCGAACTTCAGACGCTGGGACATACCCGAGGAGTACGTTCGCATCGGCAGGTCGATGAAGTCCTCAAGCCCGGTGAACTCGACGATGTCATCGAACTTTGCATCGATCTCGTCACGAGTGAGCCCCAGAGCCAGAGACCCGAGGACGATGTTGCGGGCGCCCGAGAGATCCGGAATCAGTGCGGCGCCGACACCGAGGAGGTTCGGCCGTGACGTTGCATAGATCGCCCCCTCGGAGGTCGGAGTCAGTCCGGTGATCGACCGCATGAGCGTGGACTTGCCCGAGCCGTTGCTGCCGATGATGCCGATCGATTCGTTCTTGTGGGCGACGAAGCTGATGCCTTTGAGTGCGTGGACCTCCCTCAGCTCCCGGCGCTTGGACATGACGTCCTTGCTGCCGAGCTTGAGCTTCTTGCCCGTAGCCAGAGTCTTGTACCGGACGTGGACGTTGTCGCAGACGACGACGGGAGGATTGTTTCGCGTCACTTCGGGCAGGCTGCCGGTGTCGAAGGCCTGCTCTTCGTTCGTCTCACTCATCACGACCGAACCTTTCCTCGGCCTGCCAGAAGAACACGAAGCCGATGATGAAGATGCCGAATGCCCAGATGGCCAGGTGCCAGAAGTAGTCGTAGGGAATGACACCGTCCTTCATGAGGATGCCGCGGGCGATCGCCAGGACGTTGTTCAGCGGCTGCCAATCAGCGAAGGGCTGCAGGGACGGGTTGATCTTGTCGACCATGACCTTGAGGTCGAAGAAGACGCCCGAGGTGTAGAAGATCATCCGGGAGATGAACGGAGTCACCTGGGAGAGGTCACGGAAGTGGACCGTTGCGCGGGCGAAGATGAAGGCCACACCCTGGTTGAAGATCCAGAACAGGAAGACCAAGGGGATGAAGAGGAACCAGTCCCAACCGGGTTTCGCGCCCCAGAGCATGACGAGAAGTGCCATGAAGATGAAGGTGGGAATGAAGTTGAGCAGGTTCTGGAACACCGTGGCGATCGGCAGCACGATGCGCGGGAACGGCAGCGATTGGACGAGAGAGGCGTTCGAGATGATCGATTTCGATCCGCCGTTCATCGAGGTGTTGAAGAACTCGAGCACGAAGACGCCGATGATGACGAAAGGGGCGAAATCGTCGGGCCGGGCGGTGGCGCCCCGCATGATGAACCCGAAGACTGTGCCGTAGATGAGTGCGGAGAACGCCGGACGCAGAAGCACCCAGAGCATGCCGAGGCGATTGCGTTCGTTCTCGGACTGCATCCGGTACTTCGCTAGCGTATACGTGAAGTCGCTTCGGTTGAGAAGCTGTTTGACGTACTGAGGTAGAGACGGCCGTCCACCGACTCTCTCGAGTCCGTGCTCGGCAGCAAGCCTGGCCATATCCATGAACAGAAAATTCTCTCGTCGGCGACTGGGGATAGAACAGAAAGAGTCTACGGGATGAGACTAGCGCAGACTCACAGTCGGCTGTGAGCCTTGAAGTCGAAGTCGGGGTCGGCGATCTGAGCTCTCGTCGGAATATTGTTACCGCCGAGTACCCGTCGGGCGGCCGCCTGCATCGGGGGCCAGTTGAACGTCTCGACGCCGACGAGCACCGACTCCGGGGCGGGTCCGTCGAAGTGGAAGACCTGGAACTTCGCTCCGCTGGGGTCGTGTCGGGTGATCGTATCGTCGGCGTCGGGGCTCGTCAGGCCCGCCGTGAACACCTTCTCCGGGCCTTGGAAGCTCCAGTGCCAGGGAACATCGGACCAGACTTTCGGACCGTCGTCCGGCCCAGAATCTGAAGCGGATTCGGGCGCATTATCACCGTCGTTCGAAGCCGTGTCTGATCCTTCAGTGAGCAGTTCAGCGAGGAATTTTCCGTGGCTTTCGGCCACCGGTTCACAGGCCCAGGGGTGGTCGAGTGCATAGGGTCCGGCGGTGACGATGGCACAGTCACCAGCGGCGAAGACACCCGGATTGGATGTTGCCAAACTCTCATCCACACCCCACGCCTGAGCGGGTCGGTGACCATCGATCGGGATCAGCCGAGGGCGAGCCCCGACGCTGGTGACGAACAGGTCGTGAACATCGGCCGGGATGTCATCCGGGCTCGCAGTGTGGGTGACGAATTCGACTCCGGCGGCCTTGTGCTTGTCGAACAGCGCCTGCCTCACGGGAGCGGAGAGCTGCTTGCGCAGGGGTTCGTCCCCGCGCAGGTAGACCGTGGCGTGGTGTCCGGCCGCCACCGCCGAGGTGGCCACTTCCATTCCGAGATAACCGGAGCCCAGCACCCCGACGTTGAGGGCCTCGGTTGCGCTATTCACACGTTCAAGAATCCATTCGGCGTCGCCGAGGTCATAGACCGGCAAGGCGTCCGGATAAGCGGGGACATCGGGGCGATTCGCCTCCATCCCGGTGGCGAGAATGCAGTGGGTGAAGTCGATGGACTCCCCCGAAGCCAGCTGGATGGTGCCCGCGGTCGCGTGGTGGTTCGCCAGCGGATGGGGGTGTCGCTGGGTCTCGGCGGTGTAGCGGGAGTCCGCGACCGCCTCGGCGAGGGTGATCTCTTCTGCCCGGTCACGGACGAAGGTGATGTGCTCGGTCGATTCGAGGTGGTACGGCAGGTGGTGGCGGGAGCCGTCGAAGAGGTGCTTCGACAGCGGCGGCCGCTCACACGTTTCGCCGGCCTGGGGGTCGATGACGGTGACGGCCTGACCGCGCGCGTTCAGTTCCCGCGCCGCGGTCGTGCCGGCCAGTCCCGCACCGATGATGACGATCCGCTTGCTCATGCCTCCATGCTAATCCTCGCCGAGGCGGCCGGGTGGGAGGTGCGGGTGTGAAACCGACCTGGTCAGCCCTCGGTGACGAAATCCTGGATGATTTCGGGGGAGGCATGGATGCACACCATTTTGAGATTCTCAGTTCCGATGTTGCGGAAACGATGGACCGTTTCGGCTCCGACGGTGACGACGGCGCCGGCCTCGGCAGCGACGGTTTCATCAGCTGCGTCGATGCGCACTTGCCCCGACAGGACGATCCATGTCTCTGTGTAGGGATGCCAGTGCAGATCGGGACCCTTTCCCGGTCCGGTGTCGACCCAGAAGAACGAGACGTCGGCACCGTGCTCGGCGCCGATGAACTTGGCCGTCGGCGATCCGGGCAGCAGCAGGTCGGAACGCTGCATGACGGTGATCATGCCGGTCTGCTCGCCTTGCCGTCGAGCCAGAGCATGTCTGATTCATCGTTGTGTGTGCCGCCGGTGCCGACGTGTTTGGCGTCGATCTGCGGGCCCTTCTTGATGACGTGGACGAGGGCCATGCCGTGCCCGCGGCCAAGTCCATAGTCGATTTTGAGCCACTCGAGGATGGCTCCGGCCTTGACCGAGTCGTCGTCGAACCCCTTGTCTTTGGCCAGGTCGATGAACTGGCGAGGAGTGAGTCCGGTCTTGTCTTCGATGGTGTCGAGATAGGCCTGGAACGACATGGTGGGTCCCTTCAGCAGAACATGATGCCGAGCGACCTTGCGCGACACCGCGAGGCCCCGCACCGGACCCGCCTGAAAGAGAGCATAGTCTCTTCGGCGGGCCCGCTCCACAGTTATGTGAGTGGCTGATCCAATAGACCGTGCAGTCGCCTCGGCCGCTCGCTCCATGCGTTCAGATGACTCACCCGCTCAGAGCTCCGTGGTCTGCGTGCCGCCGGACGGGCGGTCTCCGGTGATCTTGGACTTGACCATGCGGAACAGGCCCGATGCCTTGCCGCCGGGCAGGCCCCAGTGCTGTGCGGAGTGTGTGACGACCTTGATGAGTCCGAGGTTCGGGTCGCGGCGGTCATCGAACCACGCCTTGGCGGAATCCGACCACAGTTCATCGACCTTGGCCTCGTCGTCGACGAACTCCACGCGCCCGGCCACCGACAGCCAGTTGCCCGCCTCAGCGATGCTGATATTGACTTCGGGGTTCGTCTGCAGCGCCTTCGCTTGGTCGCCGTCGAGGGCGAGGAAGAACCAGACGTCGGCATCCTCGGTGACCTCCTGAGGTGCCATCGGGTGGGCGAGGATCTTGCCATCGGCCAACGCGGTCGCGAGCATGACGGAGTCGCTGCCGCGCAGGATCTTGACGACGTCGGCCTGGTCGAGCTCATCGGTAGCCGCCTGGCCTGCAGGAGCCTGCCCGTCACCGGCTGCGGAGACCTGGCCGGCCTCCGTATCATCGGTGGCTGCGGTGCGGGCCGGGGGCCCGGAGTCCTCAGATTCGGCGCTCAGGGCTCCCTCGGCGGCTTGAGATTCGTCGACAGCCGTGTGTGAGCCGTCGGGGTTGCGGTAGAGGTTCGCACCTTGGCTGGCAGCGGCGTCGCGCGCCCGGGTTTCGACGTCCCCCTCGGTGTATCCGCCCTTTTCGCCCGGGGCGATGTTCGAGGTACCGGCGAACTTCTCGGTTGTCTCGTCGAGAAATGCGGCGGCGTCGCGAGCCTTCTCCTCGCCGCGGCCTTCGGTGCTCTTGTCTCTGCTCATCAGACTTCCCCTCTTCCCCTCTTCGTCAGCGGTGGTTCGTCATTCTTCCATGCGATCGCGGTGCGGAACGCTGACTGACTGAACATGGTGGGCTTTCCCAGTCGGCGCACAGACGCGCCGCCCTAAGAGACCTGCCCCACCTCACAGAGACGGGGCCCGGCCCGAGGCGCCAGACACCGCGCCATTTGGAGCTCGGGTGGTGAGCAGATCGGTCCGGCAGCCCATTGCGTCCGTGTCCTGGCCGATGTCTACACTGAAGCCATGGATGAAGAAACGACCGTCACCGTCAACGACATCCCCGAAGGGGCCGCCATCATCGACGTCCGCGAGGACGACGAATGGGAGGCCGGCCATATCGAAGGCGCGATCCACGTGCCGCTGGGCGAACTGCCGAGCCGCCTCGACGATCTCCCCCTCGATGACGACATGTACGTCATCTGCCGCACCGGCGGGCGCTCCAACCGGGCCGTTGCCTGGCTCAACCAGAACGGTTTCGACGCCTTCAATGTCGACGGCGGCATGGGCTCGTGGAACCTCGACAACGGCAAGCCCATCGTCTCCGAGACCGGCGAAGAGCCCTGGGTGAAGTGATCCTCTCCCCTGCCGTTTTCAGCCGCTAGATTCAGGCCGTTGATAAAGCTATCAAGCTGCTCTGCCTGGTCTAGTCAGCCTCGGCGGGGTCGGGGATCTCATCCGGGCGGTACTTCGGCAGCCTTGAGGCCGGCACTGCCGCGATCAGGCTGATGCCGGCGAGGATGAGGAAGCCGAGCTTGAGCGTGCGCAGCCGCTGTTGGGAGTTGAGCTCGACGGCATGCTCGACCTGCTCCGGTGTCGCCGTCGTCCCCGCGAGGACGTCGCGCAGTTCGTCGTTGCTCACGAAGTTCGCATTGTCGAGGTCGACCTGCTCGACGAGTTCCGGCGGCAGGTCGGGATGGTCACCGGCGGCCGATGCCAGACCGGCCGAGAGCACCGTGACCAGCAGCGCTCCCATCACCGCGGTGCCGACCGCCGAGGCGAGATTCTGCGCGGTGCCGCGGATCGAACCGACATCACCGGCCAGATGCTTCGGCGCGGCAGTGACGAGGACGTTGAAGACCAAGGTCACGAGCGCACCCTGCCCGATGCCGAAGACGATGAGGCCGAGGATCGTCGGCAGAGTCTCCCAGTTGTTCGTCACGACGAACGCCAGCCAGACGAGTGCCGCCGTCGTCAGCCCGAAGGAGAAGAGCGCAATGGTGCGCGGGGAGTAGCGCTTGTAGAAGCGGACGATGAGGGTGGCGGTGACGAAGACCGTGAGGTTGAACGGCAGCATCGCCAACGAGGTGTCGAAAGGGGTGCGCCCCTGGACGACCTGGATGTAGGTGGGCACAGTGAAGTTCACCGCCGCTTCCATGGCGACGATGACGAACATCGCATAGACCGCTGCCCTCTCACTCGGACGACCGAGCACGCTGATGTCGACGAGCGGCACCTTTCCTGCGGCCTTCCGACGCTTCGTCCAGACGAAGAACAGCTGCCCGAGGACCACGCCGACGACGATGAACACCGGCGCCGGTGACAGCCCCGCGATCGAGAACGGCGCCCCATCCTCGGCGCGGATGATCCCCCACCCGTTGAGGTTGTTGAACCCCAACGTCAGCAGCACGACCGCAGCACCGATGAGCGCCGAGGCGACGAGGTCGATCCGGATCGCAGCGTCCCCCTTGTCCGACTTCAGCGTGAACGTCAGCGCGAAGACGATGACGGCCAGGCCCAGCGTGATGAAGAAGATCGGCCGCCACCCGACAAATGTGCCCAATGTGCCGCCGATGAGGAAGGCGCTCATCCCGGAGAAAGCGCGCGCCGAACCGAGCGAGCCGACCGCTGCGGCCTGCTGCGCACCCCGGTAGTTCTCCGCGATGAGCGCGACCAGGGCCGGCACGATGATCGCGGCGGCGGCCCCGGCGAGCAGCTGACCGGTGATGACCCAGGTGACCGTCCGGGAGAAGATCATCAGCAGCGATGAGGCCGCGAAGACGACGAGGACGACGCGGAAGATGAGCACCCACCCGATCCGCTGTCCCAACTTCGCGCCAGTCATCACGAGCGCGGCCACGGCAAGGCCGTAGACGACGATCGTCGACGAGGCGACCGTGGGCGGAACACCGAAGTCCTCGACCATTCCGCCGAGCGAGATCGGCAGGGCGGCGACGTTGAACGACATGAGCACCTGGGCGAGGAAGAGCCCGATCATCGGTGCCCAGGATCTGCGCTCTTCGGCGATGTCGTGCGGTGTGGTTTCGGAGCTCATCATTGTCCTTTCCCTGGACGTTCGACGGCCGCGTTCGATGCGAAGAGGTTCATGCCCAGGACTCTGGAGATGTGAAAACACGCCCATTGACCGCGCACGCTGTTGCCCGCGGAGTCCAACCTCGGCGAAAAAGTGCCCAGCGCTCCCTTGCCTGGGGCGATGGCGACGATGCCGCCTGCGACCCCGGACTTGGCAGGCAGTCCGATCTCGAAGAGCCATTCGCCGCTGTTTTCGTACATTCCGCACGAGGCGAGCAGCGCGAGCGTGTCACGCGCCACTTCGGCGGAGACGACCTGCCGACCGGTCAGTGGATTGATTCCTCCGTCGGCCAGCGTCGCTCCCATCACCGCGAGATCGTGCGCGGTGACCAGCAGCGAGCACTGCCGGGTGTAGATGTCGACGGTGTCGAGCGGATCCGTGATGATCCGCCCGTAGCTCTCGAGCAGGCGAGCCAGGGCCTTGTTGCGCTGATTCGTCTTCATCTCCGATTCGTACACCCGTCCGTCGAGGCGAAGCTGCCGCCCGGCGAAGCGGGAGAGCCCGGAGCGGATGTTCTCCCATTTCTCCGCCGAGGTGGCCCCGGGCATGAGTGCGGTCGTGGCGATGGCGCCGGCGTTGACCATCGAGTTCAACGGTTTGCCGTCGTTGAGTTCGATCGCCATCACGGAGTTGAAGGCGAGTCCAGTGTTGTTGACGCCGACGCGTTCGTGGACGAGTTCGGAGCTGCGGGCCTGACAGACGAGCGCGAAGACGAAGGCCTTGGAGATGGATTGGATGGAGAATTCGATATCGACGTCTCCGGCCTCGTGCACGGTCCCAGCCGATTCGATGAGGCTGAGTCCGAACCATCGGGGATCCGCCTCGGCGAGGATCGGGATGTAGTCGGCGACCTCACCGTCGTCGAGTCCGCTGTACCGTGCGTGGATGTCTGCCAGGGCCGAATCGATGAAGCGGTCGGCAGGCAGGTCCCCGGTGAAAGCTCGCTGTCTGACCGTTTCCTGGTCGGGCCCGATCATCTTTGATCCTCGTCCCAATCTTCGGGGGTTGCCGTGGGACGGGCCGCTAGGCGCCTGTCCGCAGAATGATTTCACTCTAACTCAGGGCGCTTACCTTGCACAGGTCCCTGACCGCCGGTTTGACCCCCTTGCCCGCATGCCACGATGGGTCTACCGTCGGCACCATGGATCACTGAGGCACATCTGGTGATCTCCATTCCTCCGCCGAACGGCGAGAGCATGTTCAACTCCGAAAGGAGCGAAGTCATGAGTGACGAGAAGAAGAATCTCCCGGAGAACGCAGCAGAAGAGCAGACCGAAGACGAGCAGGAGATCGAGAGCTCTGCCGTCGGAGTCGGTGCAGATACCGACGCCGAAGGCAGTTCCAAGACTCCCGAAGAGAAGCTTGAGCGAATCGCGGCTGAGCACGATGTTCCGATCGATCGGGATCCTGAAGACGCCCAGGCCAAGGGCGAAGGGTCCTCCTCCCCCGACCAAGACCGGGATATCAGCGGCGGAGACACGAAAGAAGAGGAAGACGACTCCGTGGAGCCGCCTGACTGAGACGGCCACCGTTGAGCGAGGCTGCTAGTTCTCGCTCCGTGGAGCCGCCGAAGTCCACGATGCAAGAACTCCGTGGACACAACTGTGCGCAACCGCTGTCATTTGGTTAGGTAGAAGAATGACAACACGCGCCGGCCAGTTGGCCCAGGACAAGGATCTCGTTGACGTCCCTGCCCTTCTCGATTCCTATCACGACTTGGTTCCCGACCCTTCGGTGCCTTCGCAAGCAGTGAGCTTCGGGACCTCCGGCCACCGCGGTTCGAGCTTCAACCGCTCTTTCAACGAGGCGCACATCGCGGCCATCACCGCAGCCATCGTCGATTTCCGCCGAGACAAAGGCATCCGCGGACCGATCTTCCTCGGCCGTGACACTCACGCGCTCAGTGAGCCCGCGTTCCTCACCGTCCTCGAGGTGCTCGCCGCCGCCGAGGTGCCCGCGCTCATCGACGAACGCGACGGCTTCACCCCGACCCCCGCAGTCTCCCACGCGATCCTCGGCTTCAACGCCGGGAAGTCGCGCGAGGATGCGCAGGCCGACGGCATCATCGTCACTCCCAGCCACAATCCGCCCGCTGACGGGGGCATCAAGTACAACCCGCCGCACGGCGGGCCTGCCGGAACCGAGACGACGACCTGGATCGCTGATCGCGCGAACCAGTACCTCGCCGAGGGGTGGGAGAAGATCCCGCGCACTCCGTTCCAGCGGGCGTTCCATCTGGAGAACACCGAGAACTTCGACTACGTCTCGAACTATGTCGACGACCTCGAGTCGGTCATCGACCTCGATGTCATTCGCAGCTCCGGGCTGAAGATCGGCGCCGATCCGCTCGGCGGAGCCAGCGTCGACTACTGGGCGGCCATTGCAGAGGACTACGACCTCAACCTCGACGTCGTCCATCCGGACGTCGACCCCACCTGGTCGTTCATGACCCTGGATTGGGACGAGAACATCCGCATGGACTGCTCCTCCCCTTACGCGATGGCCGGCCTCATCGCCTCGCGAAACGACTTCGACATCGCCACCGGCAACGACGCCGATGCCGATCGCCACGGCATCGTCACTCCCGATGCCGGCCTGATGAATCCGAATCACTATCTGGCATCGGCCATCGACTACCTGATCGACTCCCGCACCGATTGGCCGAAGGACGCGGGGATCGGCAAGACTCTGGTCACCTCGTCGATCGTCGACCGCATCGTCGCCGCGCATAATCGCACCCTCTTCGAGGTGCCTGTCGGCTTCAAATGGTTCGTTCCCGGCCTGCTCGATTCGACGCTGGCATTCGGCGGCGAGGAATCGGCCGGTGCTTCGTTCCTCCGGCGGGACGGCAAGGTGTGGTCGACGGACAAGGACGGCATCATACTCGCCCTACTCGCGGCAGAAATGACCGCGAAGACCGAGCAGACCCCCTCGCAGCGCTACGCAGGACTGGCCGCGAATCACGGCACCAGCTCCTACGCCCGCCAGGATGCTCCGGCGACGCGCGCACAGAAAGAACGACTGGGGTCCCTGGACGCCTCTCAGGTGAGCGCGAAGACCGTCGGCGGTGAACCCGTCAAGGAGGTGCTCACCTCGGCGTCGGGCAACAATGCGCCCATCGGCGGACTCAAGGTCACCACGGACAACGCATGGTTCGCCGTGCGGCCGTCGGGCACGGAAGACGTCTACAAGATCTACGCGGAATCCCTGCGCGACGAGGACCACCTGCGCCAGGTCCAGCATGACGCCCGCACTCTCGTCGACGGTGTGCTGGAGTAGGCGCAAGGCTAGTCCGCGTTCAGGTGCGGGCCGGTTCAGTCGTTGATCGCAGGTTCACGACTCTGCGCGGACTTCTGTTCATTTTGTAAGCACTCAACTGATCACGGTCGGATATCGCTGTCCAATCGGAATTGTCGCAGAACGAATCCTCCGACGCCTCCCGCACAGAACCGGGAGGAAGTGCAGTCAGTCTACTGTTCCGCCAGGTCGCGCGGGCAGGATCTGTTGTCGTTTACCTGGCATTCACCACCGTTTGAAAACGCCTGTCGCAGGACTGCAATATTTCTGTCTTCGCGCTGTTATCCGCTTTGATTGTGCTTTCAGCCACCGTTGCCTCCCCCTCAGAATCGGTGACAAGACTGATCTGCGACAACGTCCCGTCGCCTCGTCACGGCGACGCAGAAGCAGAAGGGGAAACACCATGAAGTCAATCATTCGCAACCGCGCAGCAGCCATCGGAATCGCCACCGTCGCCGGACTCGCCGGCCTCGGACTCGCAACAGGACCAGCCATGGCCGCCGACTCTGGCGCAGCCAACTCATCGGCTCAGTCTGCCGCCACAGACGTCGACACGCAGTCCATCTACTACCCGATCGAAGCCGGCAAGTATGCTGACGAACTCGTCATCGCCTGGGGCCAGGACAACACCGAACGCGTCGAAGCGTTTGCCAGCGACGAAGTCGCGAAGAAGCTGGCAGACCACGGCAATGAAGACGGTTCTCATTGGAGGGACTCCGGGGCAGAAGGCGCCGCAGGCACAACGTACATCACCTACCGGAATACAGAGACCGGCGAGAAGATGACGCTCGGTGTCTCCAACCAGGCCATCGGCGACCAGGACGAATGGGGTGCAGCACCCCACGCTGTGTACAGGGTCGACTTCGACGGCTGAAGCTGAAGCTCCAGCCCGGCAGAGCACCTGCCGATACGAGCCACCGATGAGAGTAGCTATCACCCCAGATGCACTGAGCCCCGCTCCAGGAATTTCCTGGAGCGGGGCTCGATGTGTGTGACTCAGCGACGCTGGGCCTCGGCGTCGGCGGCTGCGGTCGGCCGCCTCGGCGAGGTTCTACAGGTGGGCCTCCGGGGCGTTCTGCACGTAGTCGGCCACGGTGTCGTTCTTGAACGCGTCGCGGACCTTCTTCAGCTCATCCTCGTCGACGTTGACGATCGACTGACCATCCGGGGAGGTGCCGACGCCGGCGACGGGCGCGGTGAAGAACTCGATGTCACCGGGGCGGACGTCGCGCATGTTGAACGCGGTCGCGGAGATGTACTTCGCGTCCATGCCCGAGTCGACGTACATGTACGGCGCGAAGTTCTTGACCATGTCCTGGATCTTCTTCGGGTTCGACAGAGTATCGGCCGAGATCATCTCGTTCGTCAGCCCGCGAATGAACGCCTGTTGGTTACGTGCGCGCTGGAAGTCGCCGTCCTGGAACTGCTTGCGCTCGCGCACGAAGGTCAGCGCCTCGTCACCGTTGAGGACGTTCTCGCCCTTGGTGAACGAGTAGCCGTTCTTCTCGAACGCCTGCTCGGAGTTCACGGTCACCCCGCCGAGGCTGTCCGTCAGTGCCTTGAATCCCTCGAAGTCGATGATCGCCACGTGATCCAGTTCGGTGCCGATGAAGTCCGAGACCGTCGATACGGCCAGCGGCAGACCGCCGTAGGACAGTGCCGCATTGATCTTCGACTTTCCGTGGCCCTCGATGTCGACGTAGGTGTCGCGCGGGATCGACATGATCTGGACGTTGCCGCCGTCCTCGGGCAGGTGCATGACCATGATCGTGTCCGAACGCAGTCCGCGCGAATCGTTGACGTCGACATCTTTCATCGACTCGTCCGAGCCCAGCAGCAGGATGTTCGTGCCGTCGCCGTCCTTGCCGCCGCCGGACTTGCCGAAGACCTGCTCATCGCTGAGCTGGTTCGCGTTCTTGTCGAACGACCGGCCGACGCTCCAGACGTAGAGCCCGATGCCGAGCACGCCGAGGATGACGATGATCAGCAGTGCGACGAGTACCTTGCGCCAGACGCGCTTCTTCTTGCGCGGGCGCTGCTGTTCCTCGTTCTGGTGGTCGAAGAGATCGTCGAAGGTGGTGTTGTCCGTCATCGGCACTCCGGGGTTTGAGCGGTCGGCGCCGGGCGCCGGGGTCATTGGGCAATCCCGCTCATTGTATAGCGACCGAGGTGACCCATTTCTCAGCCACGCGACTCACCCCGTACCGCATTGCGGAGGCGAACGGGAGGGCAGGGCCGCCTCGGCGAGGTGTTCTGCCTTGTCAGACGCAGTGATCCCCGGTTTCGACCGGGTGGACCGGGACTGATACCGGTTCGTTACCCACCAATGACCTCCGGCGCCGAGGTGAGGGGACTCACCAGTAATAACGCAGAATTCGTCTGGCTGTCGCTGAAGGCGCTCGGTAGACTTTCCTGGTGTTCAATAACTATCGGGAAATTCTGTCGCTTCCCGGTGCTCTCAAGTTCTCCTTGGCCGGTCTCGTCGCCCGGATGCCCATCGCAGTGCTGGGACTGGGAATCGTCCTCTTCATCCAGGGCGTGACCGGGTCGTACGGCATGGCGGGCATCGTCTCCGCCGTCTACATGATCGTCCAGGCACTTGCCGGCCCCGGGATCGCTCGCCTCGTCGACCGCCTCGGCCAGGCGAAGGTCATGGCGCCCATCGTCATCACCCACCTCATCGCGTTGGCGCTGCTCATCGTCTCCGTGTACGAGGAATGGTGGACGGGATTCGTCTTCGTCTTCGCCGGCATCGGCGGCGCCACCGTCGGCTCCGTCGGTTCGCTCGTGCGCTCACGTTGGTCGCATATCGTCGACACCCCGAAGAAGCTGCAGACCGCGTTCTCGTGGGAATCGGTCGCCGATGAGCTGATGTTCGTCTCCGGGCCGGTGCTCGCCACGGTGCTCGCCACCGCCGTGTGGCCGCCGGCCGGAATCATCCTCTCGATGATCACCGTCGGCATCGGCTCGCTGCTGCTCTACATCCAGAAGTCGACCGAACCCCCACCGGTGGAGCGCACCACCGAGGCGAAGGGCCACGTGTTCTCGAACCCGGGCATCTTCGCGATCATCATCGTCAACATCTTCCTCGGCGTGAACTTCGGTGCCATCGACGTCATCGCCGTCGCCTTCGCCGACGAACTCGGCGTGAAGTCCTCTGCCGGTGTGCTGCTGTCGTGCCTGGCGCTGGGATCGCTCATCTCCGGCGCGCTGTACGGGGCCCGCAACTGGCAGGCCGCCGTCCATCACCGCTTCGGCGTGGCCGTGTCCGCTCTGGCCGTGGGCGCATGCCTGATGCTGCTGGCCAACTCGATGATCACCTACGGCATCATCCTCATCGTCGTCGGATCCGCGATCGCACCGAGCCTCATCGGCGCGAACTCCGTCATCGAGCAGCTCGCTCCCCCGCGCAGGCTCACCGAGGCGTTCGCCTGGTTGGGCACCTCGCTGGGCTTCGGCGTCGCCTTCGGATCGGCCGTCGCCGGCAACATCATCGACGCCTTCGATGCGAAGACCGCGATGCTGCTGCCCGCCGGCTGCGCAGTGCTGGGAGCGATCATCGCGCTGTCGCTGCTCAAGCTGCTCAACCCTTCGCGGTCGAGTCACGAAGCCCGGCTGGAGAAGGACCGTCGGCGCGAGCGAGTTGTGGAGGCGTAAAGCGCGCTGGGGCGAGCGCTTGCGCGATCGCTGTCTCGCGCGCCGGTGTCACGTGCAATGGGCGGCAGTGCCGCCTGCCGGCGACCGCCTCGGCGAGCATCCGTCACCGTTAGTGTCACGCCCTCACGTGAGTCTCTTTTCGCACCGGCCGGTGAGCATCCGTCACCCATAGCGAGAAAACACCCCGTTGCGGCGGGGTGTTTTCGCGTTTGCGGGATGTTGTGCTCGGAGGGGACGGCGGCCCACTGGCTCAGCCCCGGCCGAGGTGGCCCGATCGCGAGCCTGCGCGATCCCGCTACTGCAGGGCCTCCTCGGCGATGTCAAAGATCATTGACATCACAATGTCAAACATGCTTTACTTTTAGATGTAAAGAGAAGTTGACATCAAGGAACGGTATGGAAGTTCAGACCTCGGACCTCAAGCAGGTTCGCAAGGCTGCGGTGCTGACGCAGGCACAGTTGGCCCAGCTCACCGGGGTGTCGCGGCAGACGATCATCGCGACCGAGCGCGGCGACTACGCCCCCAGCGTCTATCTGGCGCTGCGCATCGCCCGAGCCTTGGACACGACAGTCGAAGAGATCTTCTCACTTCAGGAGGAATCGTCATGAACAACATCAGCGACAACAAGAACCGCCCCAACGCCTTTGCCGACAGAATCGCCGGCTTCGACGACCCCTCGATGGGAGACGAACGCGAACGCGACGTCATTCTGCGGGCATATACCTTGGGGGCCGTCGTCTCCACCTACGTGTTCTTCGCGCTTGCACTCATCTTTGCCGTCTTCGGCGCGGGAATGTGGAGTGTGCTCATCGTCTTCGGCTCCATGGTGACCAGCATCGTCATCTCTGCATACTGCCAGCGTGAGAATGTGGACTTCTCCATGTCGATGGCTCGCGTCTCGCCGAGGCGGCTGATCGTCGGCAATATCGTCGGCGCCCTGTTCGCCATCGTTTGGGTCGGTGCAATCGTCTTTCATATAAGCAACGGCTACCCGCTCATCGATGTCGGAATGGGCAATCAAACGATGCCAGGTGCTCCCTCCAGCACCTATTCCATCGCGATCGGCGCTGCGTTCGGCTTCATCGTCGCGCTGACCATCATGACGATCTCCCGGGTACGAAAAATCAAGCAGGCCCGCGCCGAGGCGGCCGCCGCCGCTGAGATCGAAGACGAGGACTGATTCCGCTCGGTTCTTGAGGAGCAGTGATTGAGCGTCCATCACCCTCAACGCAAAAACACCCCGTTGCGGCGGGGTGTTTTTGCTGTCTGCGGTGCGACATACCACCTAGTTGCCACTGCTACGCTTGAGACTCCGTGAAAGAGACCGAGGAGGTGGTACCAGTGAACGCAGTTTCGAAGGTGCTCCCCTACGGAGTCACGGTCGGACGGTAGGTCGTCCGGGAGCGCCGATCATTCATCGCACTCCCGAAAGGCACGACCATGCATTTCACCTCCGAACAGCACTTCGACGGGGATTTCGTCGAACGTCAATTCCGCCTCGGCGATACTCCGGGCATTCTTTGGACTCCGTCCTCCGCATCAGAAACCGAGCCGGTTCCGATCATTCTCATGGGTCAGCCCGGCGGCATCGGCATGGAGCGGATGTACCCGCGACTGATGGCACGCGCCCGCAGCACCGCCGCACTCGGGTTCGCATCCGCTTGCCTAGAGATGCCCGGTTTGGGTGAGCGTCCACGCCTCCCCGGCATGGATCAGGCACGCAATCGGCTGCGTTCTGCCATCCTCGCCGGCGAATCACCCTCCACTGATGTCATCAACGAGCTCATCCTGCCGCTCGTCGAGCAGGCAGTTCCCGAATGGCAGTCGCTGCTCGACGAACTCCTGCGCCTTCCCGGTCTTGCTGACAGTGTCGGCTTCTCCGGCGGAGTGATTGCGATCGCTGTCCGGCTGGCTGCGATCGATTCCAGGGTCGCGGCAGCCGGGCTCTTCGCCGGCAGCTTCATTCCCCAGTCGACCATGGAAGAAGCCCGGCGCGTGACCATTCCGCTGCACGTCCTCCTGCAGTGGGATGACGAAGGCAATGACCGTGCGGCCGCCCTCGAACTCTTCGATGCTTTCGCTTCAACCGAGAAGACGCTCTACGCCAATATGGGCGGACACACAGGAGTCCCGGAATTCGCCGGCGAGGATGCCGCCCGGTTCTTCGCCCGCCACCTGAAATGAGCTGACCGCTGCGGCGGGGGCCCTGGGGACGAGGAGATACTCCATCGGCCCCGCCGCGTCAGGCCCAGTCCTTCTTCGCCGACGTTTCGCCGACTCCGGCGTTGAAGACGTTGTGCGGGTCGAGGTCCTTGAAGTGCGCTTCCATCTCCGGCGGCACGGGGTAGAGCCGGCCGTAGTTGTGCTCGGCGGGCACGGCCGCACCGCGGGCCTCGAGCAGCTCAATCATCTGCTGCTTCAGCGCCACCGTGTCGACGCCTTTTTTCGCCACGTGGTCCTGGTGGAAGACGTGGCAGAAGAAGTGCCCGTAGTAGGAGCTGATGTGCAGCTGGTCGGCGATCTCGTCGGGCAGCACCTCGAGCCAATCGTCATCGTCGCGGCGCAGCGCCACATCGAAGGTGATCATGTCCGAGGAGTCCTCACGGTTGAGGTTGAAGTACCGGGTCGCCGCACTTGCGGCACCGAAACGGTGGAGCATCGCGGACTGAGCCTCATCGGCACTGCACACGAAATAGTTACCGTGGTGGGCATCCTCGGCGAAGAAGTCGTTGAGGAACGCACCCATGCGATTCTTCTCCTCGGCGCTGACGACGAGGAGAAGATGATGCTCGAAGCGGTCGCGGTACTCGAGCATCCGCTTGGGCAGCTGCTGCGGCAGCAGGCCGAACGCGTTCTGCGCGATCGTGTCGGCGACGGTCTCGCCGAAGAACGGCAGCTTCGCGAACACGCCGTTGGCCCAGTTCTTCAGCGCGAACAGCTTGATCTGCTCGCGGCTGCCAGCGTGCTTGACCGAGACGAACGTGTCTTTGCCGTACTTCTCGGCGAGGTCGAACGAGGGTCGGCCCATGTATTCGCCCGAGATCGGCAGCGGCATCTCCGAGGTCAGTATCGCCCGTCGCAGATCTTCGAGTTCGGTCGAGGAGTTCGTGCCGACGTAGAACGTGGTCGCTCCCTCTTCCTTCGGGAAGGTGCGAGTGCGCACGGCGAAGACCATGAGTTTTCCGGCCGAACCGGAGGCCTCGTACAGGTAGTCGGAGTTCGAATTGAATCGAGCCGGTGAGTCGACGATCCTGCGGACCTGCTCGCCGTATTCGGTCTCCGTCGTGTCCTTTGGGGCGGGCGTGACCCCGGCGGGATCCCAGTCTCCGCGCTGGAGTTTGTCGAGGATGTGGGCGGGGTCGTCACCGAGCTCCACGCCGAGGTGGTTGACCAGTTCGAGTCGCCCCTCCTCGTTGACGCGGGCGAAGATCGCGTGCTTCGTGAACGCCGGACCCTTGCGGATCTGGGAGCCGCCGGAGTTGTTGGCGATGCCGCCGATGACGGAGGCGCCGATCGAGGACGAGCCGATGACCGAGTGGGGTTCGCGGTGGAACGGGGCGAGCGCCTCGTCGAGTTCGTACAGTGTGGACCCGGCCAGACAGATCGCCTCGCGGGCATCGTTGATGAGATAGATCTCGTTGATCCGCAGGGTCGAGATGATGACGATCGGACGGTCGTAGTCCTGCGCGCCCGGACCGGAGCCGCCGGTCAGGCCGGTGTTGGCCGACTGCGGAATGACGATGAGGTCGTTGTCGACGCAGACCTGCAGGGCCCGCCACATGTCGACGAGGCTGCCGGGTCGCAGCACGGCCAGCACATTGCCGCCGCCGAAGCGGTTGCCCTTGGCGTACGGTGCGGTCGCCCGCGCGGAGGTGAGGACGTGGCGCGGCCCCATGATGTCGATGAACGCGTTGACGGCTGGGGACTGGTGACGTGTCTTGCCGGGCATATGGTCGATCCCTATCGGTAGGCGACGGTTGTTCTCATGGTAGGTGTCTCGGTTCGCACCCCGCACCCCCTCTCAGAACTACCCGACGGCGGCCCAGCTACCTGGCGCCAGGTTGCTGGGCCGCCGTCGGGTAGCAATTAGGGGTGTTTGGTGGATATGGCGACTGCTGTGAGGCAGGCCAGGCAGATGACGGCCACGGCGGCCAGAGACACCGTGTACGACAGCACAGTCAGCAAGGCGGCGAGCACCGTGGGCAGCAGGAACCCGGAGTACGCCAGCGAATAGTAGACCCCGGTGATGCCGGCGAGCTCCTGCGGTGAGGCGATGGCCTGGACGATGATGAGCCCGGAGACCACACAGATTCCGTACGCGACACCGAGCACGATCGCCACGATGAACGCGAGGATCGGGTCCGCCAGAAGTGCGGCCACCGCCCCGAGCCCCATCCCCACGGTCATCAGCCCGAGTCCGACGACGAGCGCCCGCCCGCCGGTCAGCCGGTTGATCCACGGCACGATGTTCTGCACCAGCGCACCGGCTCCGAGCGTGACGACGGTGAGCACCGTGGCGTACAGCGTCGTCCACTCCCCCAGCTCGCCCTGCACGATCGCCGGCATCACGGCATAGGCGACCCCGGCGGCACCGAACACCCAGGGCGCAGCCGGCACGATCAGTCGCAGGATCGTCCGATGTGCGACGAGCGGAACACGCAGACCGTGCCACCAATGGCCTGCTGCCCGGTGGTCGCGAGGCATCGATTCCGGCGCGAAGATCACCAGGATCAGGGCGGCGAGGTTGAGCACTCCGTGCACGGCGTAGGGCACGACTTCGGGCACCGGTCCCCATTGGGCCAGGCATCCGGTGACCGCCGCGCCCATGGCAAACCCCAAGGTCAGCGTCAGTGAAGGACGCCGGGCACCGGCGGTGATTCCGGCCTGGTGATCGAACGGCGGGGCCGAGAGCTCCTTGATCCAGCTCGTGCCCACCGACATCGCCACCCCGACGCCGATTCCCGCGAGCACCCGGCCCAGGCAGAGCAGCCAGAACAGATCGAAACCGAGCCCGAGGCCGAGGCTGCCGGCTATCGCGGCGAGCGATCCGGCGATGAGGACCGGTTTGCGTCCGTGCCGATCCGACAGCGCCGAGGCGACCAACAATCCCGGAATGAGTCCGCCCACGTACATCCCCAGCAGCAGGTTCGCCTGCCAGATGGCGTATCCGCCGTCCTCCTCATACATGTGCACGAGCGGGGTGAAATGATTGCCGCCCCATGCGAGCAGGAACATCGCCGGGGCCACCATCAGCCACGCCCGTGCCCGCCATGGCCGTTCCGGCCCTCGATCGGGAGCCACCTCGCCGAGGTGGGACCGGGCAGGGTTCGGAACCGGCGTTTCGATGTCCGTGGTGGGGGCCGCCTCGGTGCGGGTATTCCTATTCCCGGTGGGGACTGCCTCGGCGGCGGTATCGGTCGTGGAGGTCGAGGGGTAAGCGGTCATGGTCCTCCTCAGCGGGACTGCGGGAAGTGGGAGCCTTCGATGTGGTCGCGGACGAGACGGGCGAAGCCTTCTGCGTCGCCCGCCTCGGCGCGGTCGGTGAGCGTTTCGTGCTCGGTCAGGAGCGTGTCGAGGGCGTGCGGCGCGTCAATGGCGACCTGGAAGGTCAGGCGGGCCAGGCGCGGGCCCATGGTCGTGAGCATCTCGGTGACGATGGCGTTGTCGCCGCTGCGGATGAGGCGGGCGTGGAAGGCATAGTCGGCGCTGGCGAAGCCGAGCGGATCGCCCCCGTCAAGTGCCTTCCTCTGCTCGCCGAGCAGGGTGCGCAGATCGGCGGCCAGAGCGGTGAGGTCGCCGCCGTCGGCCAGTGTCTCCACGGCGTCGATCTCGAACATCGAGCGCACGGCGAGCAGGTCGCGGCGCTCCTTGCCCGTCACGGTGGTCACGAGCGCGCCCTTCTTGGGGACGAGGCGGACGAGGCGCCAACGCTCGAGCTGGAGCATCGCCTCCCGGGCGGGGGTGCGACTGGCGTTGTGCGCAGCGGCGAGGTCGGACTCGATGAGGAGGTCGCCGGGTTCGTGTCGGCCTTCGATGATCTCCCGGGCGGTCGCCGCGGCCATCCGAACGGCGATCGGAGCGGAGTCGTCGATGCGCTGCCAGGGCAGTGTCAGCAAATCATTCACGGACCCACGATAACAGATGCATACATTGATGCATGCATCTAACGTTTCGGACTACCTGACGGCGGCCCAGCAACCTCGCGCGAGGTTGCTGGGCCGCCGTCAGGTAGTAATTATCGGGAGGGCACTTGGCCGGTGGTGAGCAGGTGGGTGAGTACGTCGGTGACGGTGGCGACCGCGTGGCTGCCGTCGGCCCTCTCCACCAAGGCCAGCTGCACGCTGTCCTCCCGCATCGCCTCGAACGCCCGCACCACGGTCATCGATCCGTCCACGACGGTGACGGGTCGGGCCGCCTCGGTGATGGGAGCATCCTCGGCGAGTCCGAGCACATCCCTGACGTGCACCACATGACTCAGCGGGCCGTCAGCCTCGGTGTGCACGAGGATGCGACGGTGACGGTCACAGCGCGACGCCTCGCGCACCTCCCCTGCAGTCGCTGCCGGACCGACGGCCGTCGGCTCCGGGCGACCGGCCACGAGCTCGTCAAGTGTGAGCCGGGTGAGGTCGAGGGCTCCGAGCAGAGCCTCCGAGGACTCCTTCTCCAAGGTTCCCGCCTGCGCCGAATGCTGCAGCAGCTGCCGCAGGTCCTCGGGTGTGTGCGCCTGATCGACCTCGTCGACGGGTTCGACCCGCACGAGGCGCAGGCACGCGTTCGCCGCGTTGTTGAGCACATGCAGCAGCGGACGGGTGAGGAACATGAACGCTCGCATCGGCAGCGCCAGCATGATCGCCGAGCGTTCCGGGTGCGCCACCGCCCACGACTTCGGCGCCATCTCACCGACGACGAGGTGAAGGAAGGTGACGATGATGAGGGCGAGGACGAAGCCGACGATGTCGGCAATCCACAGCGGCAGGCCCAGCGCCTCGGCGACCGGGGTGATCCAGTGGTGGACGGCCGGTTTCGTGATCGCCCCGAGCGCCAGGGTGCAGGCCGTGATGCCCAGCTGCGACCCTGCCAGCAGCACCGACAGCTCAGTCGAGCTGCGCAGGGCGGCTCGGGCCGAGCGGCTGTCCGCGGCCGCGTCTTCGAGACGGTGCCGTTTGGCGGCGATGAGCGCGAATTCGACGGCGACGAAGAACGCGCTGAGGCCGATGATGACGATCGTGATCACGGTGATGACCCAGGGGTTGCTCATCGTTCCACCTCGATTCCGATCCGCAGCCGCGCGGGCACATGCGTGGCCACCTCGATGACGTCGATGACGAGGCGCTCGGTCTCCGGGGTGTCGTCTCCGCCGAGGTCGGCGGGGTCGATCGGCAGTTCGATCGAGACCCGGTCGCCCACCTCGGGGAATCCGCGGAGGTGTTCGATGACGAGTCCCGACAAGGTCTGCGCCGAGGTGGTCGGCAGTTCTCGTTGGAGCACGCGGGCCACCTCGTCGAGGGGGATGATCCCGGGCGCCGTCCAGGTGCCGTCGCCGGTCTCGATGAGTTCTTCGACGATGTGGTCGTGCTCGTCGGCGATGTCACCGACGAGTTCCTCACCGAGGTCCTCCATCGTCAGGATTCCGGCGAAGCCGCCGTATTCGTCGACGACGCAGGCCATCTGCTCCCGCCGTTTGAGGAGCGTGGCCACCGCGTCCGGCAACGGGAGGGATTCCGGAACGAAGACCGGGTCGCGCAGGAGGGAACGGACCCCGGTCGCGGTGACGGTGTCGGTGGTGCCCGACCCCGCCTCGGCGAGGACGTCGAGGAGGTCGATCGTACCGATCACCTGATCATCGGCGTCGAGCACGGGGTAGCGGGAGTGGCCGCGGCTCATCAGTTCGCGCACCTCGTCCAGGGGCGTGTCGATGTCGATGACGTCGACGCGGGAGCGCGGCACCGTGGCGTGGGCGACGCTCTGCTGTGGGAAGTCGAGGATGCGGTCGAGGATGAGCGAATCGTCGTCGACGATCTCGCCGCCCTCCCGGGATTCGGCGACGATGTGCTTGAGGTCGCGCCGGGTGGCGGAGTGGTCGACGTCGTGGACCGGTTCGATGCCGAGGACGCGCAGCAGGGCGTTCGAGGCTTTGTCGAAGATCGTGATGAGCCAGCCGAAGACGGCGAGGTAGATCGAGGTCGAGCGGGCGAGCCACGTGGCGAGCGCCTCGGGGCGGGCGATGGCCAGGTTCTTCGGGAACAGTTCGCCGAAGAGCATCTGGATGAGCGTCGAGACGAGTAGGGCGAGGACGGTGCCGATGAGCACGCCTGTGCCGGCAGGGATCGGGGTGCCGCCGAGTGCCTCGCCGACGGCGGTGCCGATGAGCGGTTCGGCGACGTAGCCGACGAGCAGTCCGGTGACGGTGATGCCCAGCTGCGCGCCGGAGAGCATGAAGGAGGTGCGGCGGGTGATGGACAGGGCCCTGTCCGCGGCGCGATCACCGGAGGCCGAACGTGCGGCGAGTCGGGAGCGGTCGACGGCCATGTACGCGAATTCCTGCGCCACGAAGTAGCCGGTGGCCACCGTGATGAGGAGGACGACGAGGAGGCCGACGAGAAGCGAGAGCAGCCAGGTCAACGGCGACCACCTGCCCGCGCGCTCTGTACTCGCAGAGCGTCTGCCCGCGCATTATTGAATTGTTCTGAGGTGCGAAGTGAAATGTCCCAGCCGGGACTTCGATAGTCGTCCATGGTCCTTCCGAAAGTGATCAAGTGGGCGGCCAGTATCGATTATCCTGGCCCCGGCTGGCAGAACGCTGAGCACGGACGGGCGGTCACGGACGAATAGTCAGACCGCCTCGGGGACCTTCCTCACCGCTCCCTTGTCTGCGGACTGAGCGAAGGCGGCATAGGCGCGCAGCGCGGTCGAGACTGTGCGTTTGCGTTGACGAGGACGGTAGGGCCCCTCCGCCTCGAGGCGGGACCGACGGCGGTCGAGTTCAGCCTCGGTGACCTCGAGGCTGATCGACCTGCGGGGGATATCGATGCCGATGATGTCGCCGTCTTCGACGAGTGCGATCGTGCCGCCCGCTGCCGCTTCGGGCGAGATATGACCAATCGACAACCCCGAGGTCCCACCGGAGAAACGTCCATCGGTGATGAGCGCGCACGACTTCCCCAGGCCCAGGCCTTTGAGGTATGAGGTCGGGTAGAGCATCTCCTGCATGCCGGGTCCGCCCCGCGGTCCCTCGTAGCGGATGACGACGACGTCGCCTTCTTTGATCTGTCTGCTGAGGATCTTCTCCACCGCTTCCTCCTGTGACTCGCAGACCACGGCGGGCCCGGAGAAGACGTGGATGGATTCGTCGACGCCGGCGGTCTTGACCACGGCACCGTCGACGGCGATGTTCCCGCGCAGCACGCCGAGACCGCCGTCTGCCGAATATGCGTGGTCGATGTCGTGGATGCAGCCGCTGACGGCGTCGAGGTCGAGACTGTTCCACCGGGCAGACTGCGAAAATGCCGTCGAGGAGCGCTTCCCTCCGGGGCCGGCATGCCAGAGTTCCTCAGCGGCAGATGCGGCCTTGCCACCGCGGACGTCCCATTCGTCGAGCCACGCGGACAGGGACGGAGCATGGACGGAGTGGACCTCCTCGTTGAGCAGACCCGCACGGCGCAGCTCCCCCAGAAGTGCGGGGATCCCACCGGCACGGTGCACGTCCTCCATGTAGAAGGTGCGGTCCCCGGCCACGTTCGGGGCGACCTTCGCCAGACACGGCACCCGGCGTGACAGGTCGTCGATATCGTCGAGGTCGAAGTCGACCCCTGCCTCATGGGCGGCGGCGAGCAGGTGGAGGATCGTGTTCGTCGACCCGCCCATCGCCAGGTCGAGAGCCATGGCGTTGCCGAAGGCCGCCGAGGTGGCGATCGCGCGGGGGCGCACCGAATCGTCATCGTCCTCGTAGAGGCGACGTGCGAGATCGACGACGAGGCTGCCCGCCCTTTCGTAGAGGGCCCTTCGCGCGGTGTGCGTAGCGAGCACCGAACCGTTGCCGGGCAGGGAGAGTCCGATCGCCTCGGTGAGGCAGTTCATCGAGTTCGCCGTGAACATGCCCGAACACGATCCGCAGGTCGGGCAAGCCGCCTCCTCGATGCGGAGCACATCGGCATCGGAGGTCGCCTCGTTGACGGCCTCGGACATCGCATCGACGAGGTCGAGCGAGCGGACAGTGCCGTCGGCCAAGGTGGTCCGCCCGGCCTCCATCGGTCCGCCGGAGACGAACACCGTGGGAATATCGAGGCGCAGCGCGGCCATGAGCATGCCGGGCGTGATCTTGTCGCAGTTGGAGATGCAGACGAGGGCGTCAGCGCAATGAGCGTTGGCCATGTACTCGACGGAATCGGCGATGAGGTCGCGTGAGGGCAGTGAGTAGAGCATGCCGCCGTGACCCATGGCGATGCCGTCGTCGACGGCGATGGTGTTGAATTCGCGGGGAATGCCGCCGCCGGCGGTCACTGCCTCGGAGACGATCCGCCCGACCGGGGCGAGATGAGTGTGCCCGGGAACGAATTCGGTGAAGGAGTTCGCCACGGCGATGATCGGTTTGCGGCCGAGGTCGGCACCGGAGACTCCGGCTGCGCGGAAGAGGGCGCGGGCTCCGGCCATATTGCGGCCGTGGGTGACTGTACGAGAACGATAGGTCGGCATGGAATCTATCTCAGCGCGGTAGTGGCTTCGGCGGAAGCTACCATCGGTACCAGTACTGGGAGTACTATCAATCCATGATTCGACCCCGCACTCCCCGCCGTGAGCAGCTCGGTGAGTTCCTCACCAGCAGACGCAGGGAACGGCAGCGTTCGGCGGCTGGTCTGCCGCCGAATTCCAGGCGCGGTGACAGCGGACTCAGCCGCGAGGAGGTCGCCACCCTCGCAGGTGTGAGCAGCACCTGGTACACGTGGCTCGAACAGGGCCGGGACACCAATGTCTCCAGGCAGGTGCTCACCGCTGTGGCCCGGGTCCTCGACCTCAGCGCCGCCGAGACCGACTATGTCCTCGGACTCGTCGAACGGGTCGAGGCTGCTCGGGATGATGAGCCTGCTGAGGTCACGGAGTCGCTCCAGCGTCTGCTCGATGCGCTCGATTTCCCAGCCTTCGCTGTCGCCCCGGACTGGACGATCGCCGGTTGGAATGCGGCCTACGAATGGCTGTATCCGGCGATCACGTCGATTCCGAAGCCCGACCGGAATCTCATCTGGCTCATCTACACCGATCCCACTCTGCGCAGGATGCTTCCCGACTGGGAGGCAGAGAGCCGTCACTTCCTGGCCGAGTTCCGCGTCGAGTCCGGGGTGCGCTTGAGCACACCGGGGCACCGTGCGCTCATCCAGAGGCTGAGTCAGGCGAGTGAGGACTTCCGCGAGCAATGGGCCGAGCAGACGGTGGAGCGCTTCGCGAGCAGGCGGCGCGTCTTCGACCACCACGCGCAGGGCATAGTCGAGTTCGAGCACCACCGACTCATCCCCTCCGAAGACTCCCGCCTGCACGTCGTTATGTACGTCCCTGCTACCTGACGGCGGCCCAGCAACCTCGCGCGAGGTTGCTGGGCCGCCGTCAGGTAGCAAGGGAAGTCAGGGGGTGAAGCGGTAGCCCATGCCCATCTGCGTGTGCAGGTACTGCGGTCGGGCAGGGTCGGTTTCGAGCTTCTGCCGCAGCTGGGACATATAGACCCGCAGGTAACCGCGCTCCCCTGCGTATTCCGGCCCCCATACCTCGGTGAGCAGGGTGGTCGCGTCGACGAGGGCGCCGCGGTGTTTGGCGAACACGCCGAGCATGTTCCACTCGATCGGCGTCAGATGCACCTCGGCGCCTTCGACCGTGAGAATGTGGGAGGCGAGGTCGATCACGACCCGCCCGTCGCCGGTGCGTACGAGAGACGAATCAGCGGCCGAACCCGAGCGTCGCTCGATCGCGCGCAGCCGGGCGAGCACCTCGCCGAGCGAGAAGGGCTTCGTCACATAGTCATCGGCCCCGGCGTCGAGGGCGGCGATCTTGCCGTGGGCATCGTGCCGGGCGGAGACGACGACGATGGGCACCTGACTCCACCTGCGCACCTGGGTGATGAGTTCGATTCCGTCGACGTCGGGCAGACCGAGGTCGAGGAGGATGACGTCGACGGCCGCCTCGGCGAGCGCCTCATTCATCTGTCGCCCGCTTCCGGCGATCGTGACCTCGTGGCCTTTGCCGCGCAATCCCACGCTCACGGCACGGGCGATGTCGGTGTCGTCTTCGACGATGAGCACATGCTTCATGGGGCTTCCTCCCTGCCCGTCAGTCCCGCACCTTCCTGACTCGCTGTTCCCGATTTCAGGGGCGCCCCGTCTCGGAACGGAATGGTCAGCACCGCAGTGAACCCGCCGCCGGGGGTCGGTTCCGCGCTGAGCTCGATGCCCATCGCCCGGCACAGTCCCAACGCCACCGCCATCCCGAGACCGAGGCCTTTCGTGTTGGACTCGTTGAGCCTGGTGAACGGTGTGAAGATGCTCTCAAGCGCCTCCGCTCCCACGCCGGGACCGTAGTCGGCGATGCGCAGGTGCACCGCGTCGGCGCCGGCGGAGGCATCGATCGTGATCGGAGCCCCTTCGCCGTACTTCACGGAGTTCTCGATGATGTTGACGAGCACTCGTTCGACGAGCCCCACATCGACCTCGACCCAGGTTTCGGGGTCGATGTCGACGGCGATGGGCGGGCAGGGGCCACCATCGACCTCGCCCAGCTCGGCGGCCCGAGTTTCCCCGCCGGTTTCATCGATCCCGGTCTTCCGGGCCTCCCCGCCGATCTCGTCGAGCGCCGAGGCAACGAGGTCGGCCACGAGCACCGGAGCGGTCGTAATCGCCACCGCACCGGACTGGATGCGGCTCAGATCGAGGAGATTGTCGATGAGCTTCTCAAGCCGCAGGGCACCGTGTTCGATGGTCTCGAGCATGAGCCTCCGGTCGGACTCAGTCAGCTCGATCTCGTCGAACAGCAGCGTCGACGTCGCCGTGGTGATCGCCCCGAGCGGGGTGCGCAGGTCGTGGGAGACCGCGGTGAGCAGCGCGGTTCGCACAGCATTGCCGGCTGAGAGCTCCTCAGCCTCGGTACGGCTGCGCTGCAGGGCCGACTCCGTGAGCACCCGCAACAGTCGACCGGCGTAGGCGTCAAGGATCCGCAGCTCGCCGGCGCTGAGCGGTCGGCCGCTCAGCGCCAGGCTGGTGTCGCCGTCGAGGTCGATGACCTCGCTGGCCTGCGCCCGCGATGCAATCGGTTCCCCCGCCGAGGCGAGGACGAGGTCGGCCCCGCCCGTGCCGTCAGTGCGCGTGGTGCCGTCAGTGCGCGTGGTGCCGTCCGGGCCGGCAGCCGTATCGAGCCGACCGAAGCCACCGCCCCGGGTCAAGAGGGCGACCCCGTCGAGACCGAAACTCGTGCGGATACCTGTGACCATGGCCTCGGGGCTGTCGCCCTCAGCGATCATCGATCCAGCCAGCTCGCTGAGCACCGCGGCTTCGTGTTCGGCGGCTTGGGCTTGCCGGGAACGGCGAGCCGCCTGGTCGACGACGGTGGCCACGGCCACGGCGACCGCGACGAAGATGACGAGCGCAAGGATGTTCTCGAGCTGTTTGACCGACAGCGAGTTCACCGGATGAGTGAAGAAGAAGTTAATGAGCCCGGCCCCGAATACGGCCGTCATCACCGCCGGCCAACGCCCGCCGATGAGTGCCACGAACACCACGACGGTGATGAAGGCGAGGAAGTTCATGCTCAGCGAAGTCGATCCGGGGCCGAGGCCGACGAACAGGGCGGTGAGCAGCAGCGGGGCGATCGCACCGCTGATCCAGCCGAGGATGCGGCGGGCCTGCGAGAGCGGATTGGCCCGGGAGCGCTCGCGGTCGGAGCTCCACAGCCCGGCAGCCTGGGCGTGGGTGACCATGTGCACGTCGATGTCGGCCGCAGAGCTGATGACCCGGTTGGCCACTCCGGGCCCGAATATGCGCCGATACCAGGGTGTGCGGGAGACACCGAGGACGATCTGCGAGGCGTTGAGGGTGCGGGCGAATTCGATGAGCGCCTTGGCCACATCATCACCGACGACGGTGTGCCAGGTGGCGTGGTTGTCCTCGGCGAGTTCCCGGGCACTCAGCAGGTGCGGGGCGCCGGAACGGCGAGTCCCATCGGGTTCGATGACGTGGACGATGTGGAGTTCGCGGCCGGCGACGCGGCCGGCGATGCGCAGTCCGCGGCGGATGAGCGTCGTCGACTCCGGCCCGCCGGTGACGGCGACGAGGATCCGGTCGCGTGCGGCCCAGGTGGCGCGGATGCCCTTTTCGTCGCGGTACTTCTCAAGTCCTTCGTCGACACGGTCGGCCAACCACAGCAGGGCCAGTTCGCGCAAGGCCGTGAGGTTGCCGAGCCGGAAGTAGTTCGACATTGCGGCGTCGACCTTCGAGGCCGCGTAGATTCGACCGTCGACGAGGCGGGTGCGCAGTGCCGCTGGGGTGATGTCGATGAGTTCGACCTCGTCGGCGGCGCGGAGGAAAGGGTCGGGCACCCGTTCGGCTTGGTTGCGGCCGATGATCGCCCCGACCACGTCACCGAGGGATTCGAGGTGCTGGATGTTCACCGTCGTGAACACGTCGATGCCGGCGGCGAGGATCGCCTCGACGTCCTCCCACCGCTTAGTACGAGTCGGGCCGACTTCGCCTGCCACACCGGAATCGGGCGAGTTCCCGTTCCTGCCGGAATCGGGCACGTTCGTGTGGGCGAGTTCGTCGATGACGACGAGTTCAGGCGTCCGGGCCAGCACCGCCTCGGTGTCGAGTTCGTGAAACGTCCGTCCGCGGTAGTCGACGTGGCGGCGGTCGAGGGTCTCGAACCCTTCGGTCAGCGTCCGCGTGAACGCCCGCCCGTGGTCCTCGACGATGCCTAAGACGACGTCACGGCCGTTGGCTTTCGCCGTGGCGGCGGTCTCGAGCATAGCGACGGTCTTGCCGACCCCGGGCGCGTAGCCGAGGAAGACCGTGAGCGAGCCCCGCCGAGGTGATCCCATCAGTGTCCGCCGGTTTCCGCGCCCGAAGACGCCGTGTTCACACGCGCAGCACCCGAGGACTCTGCACCCACTTGTGTCGCTGTGCCGTTCGCGAGGTCGTTGTTGAGGGTGACGACGTTGACGCGGGTCTCGCCGATGAAGCCGAGCAGTGGATGCCGGGTGTTCTTCTCGACCATGGCTGCCACGTCCTTCCTGCTCAGTCCCGTCTCCCGCGCGACGCGGGGGACCTGGAGTCGAGCATACTCAGGGCTGATGTCCGGATCGAGACCAGAGGCCGAGGCACTCAGGGCATCCGCAGGAATCCTCGCCGGGTCGACGTGTTCACGACCGGCAACCTGGGCCCTGCGCTCGGCGATCTGGGCCACGAGTTCAGGACTGTTCGCCGCAAGGTTCGACGCCCCCGAGGCGAGTCCGTCGTAGTTCGAGACCGAGGGCCGGGGGTAGAACCATTCGTCCCCGCTGACCGGTTGAGCGAGGTGGGCATTGCCGACGACCCGGCCCGCGCTGTTGCGGATCGCGGCGTCCTGACCGGGCATGAGGCGGCCGATCGCGACCAGCGTCAGCGGGTAGGCGAGGCCGAGAATCAGGGTGAGCACAAGCAGCATGCGCGCCCCGGTGAGGAGCTGGCGACCGAGGATGGGACCCATGACGGGTGTCCTTTCTGTGTGGACGGGAGAGGAGGAATCAGAACAGCGGAATCAGAGCAGCGGCGCGATGACGAGGTCGATGACTTTGATGCCGAGAAAGGGGACGATGAGCCCGCCGAGACCGAAGACGAGAAGGTTCATCCGCAGCAGCGCCGAGGCCGTCCGCGCCCGGAACCGGACCCCGCGCAAGGCGACGGGGATGAGGACGAGAATGATGAGCGCGTTGAAGATCACCGCTGACAGGATCGCCGAGGCGGGGCTGTGCAGACCCATGATGTTGAGCGCCCCGAGTCCGGGGAACGCGGTCAGGAACATCGCCGGGATGATCGCGAAATACTTCGCGACGTCGTTGGCGATCGAGAACGTCGTCAGCGCTCCGCGCGTGATGAGCAGCTGCTTGCCGATCCCGACGATGTCGATGAGCTTCGTCGGATCCGAGTCGAGGTCGACGAGGTTGCCGGCCTCCTTCGCCGCGGTCGTGCCCGTGTTCATCGCGACCCCGACGTCGGCCTGCGCTAGCGCGGGTGCGTCGTTCGTCCCATCCCCGGTCATCGCGACCATCCGAGACCCCGCCTGCTCTCTCTTGATGAGGGCGAGCTTGTCCTCCGGGGTCGCCTCGGCGAGGAAGTCGTCGACGCCGGCCTCACGGGCGATCGCCCGGGCGGTGAATTCGTTGTCGCCGGTGATCATCACCGTCCTGATCCCCATCTGACGCAGGGTCGCGAAGCGCTCGGCCATGCCCGGTTTGACGATATCGCGCAGATCGATGACTCCGAGCACCCGTGCGAGCGTGCCCGATTCCCTCGCCGAGGCGACCGTGCGGTCGACCTCGGATCCTGACCCCGGGACCGGGTCGTCGACCGCTTCGGCGACAAGCAGTGCAGTGCCGCCTCCGGTGTTGATGCGCTCGACCTCGGCGGTCGCTGAGTCGGGGATCGTGGCTCCGCGGTCGCGGGCCCAGGCGATGACCTCTTTCGCCGCACCCTTGACCACGGTGCGGGTGCCCGAGACAGCGGGGAGGACGATTCCGGACAGGCGGGTGGTCGCCGAGAACGGGATGAACTCGGCCCCGGGAAAGGCCTCGAGACCCGTCGCATCGATCTGGAACTCCGCTTCCGCGAGGGTGACGACGGATCGGCCCTCAGGGGTGTCATCGGCCAACGATGACAGTCGGGCCGCCTCGGCGAGGTCATCCGGAGTGGTCGATCCGAGGGGGACGAAGTCGGTCGCCTGCCGGTCGCCCATCGTGATCGTGCCGGTCTTGTCGAGCAGCAGTGTGGACACGTCGCCGGCGGCCTCGACGGCGCGACCGGACTTCGCGAGCACGTTCGCCGCGACGAGTCGATCCATTCCGGCGATGCCGATCGCCGAGAGCAGCGCGCCGATCGTCGTCGGGATGAGGCAGATGAGGAGGGCGATGAGCACGGTCAGCGACTGCGGGGCACCGGAGAACGCGGCGATCGGGGCGAGGCTTGTGACCACGAGGATGAAGATGAGGGTGAGCACGGAGAGGAAGACGCCGAGGGCCACCTCGTTGGGGGTCTTCTGCCGGTTCGCGCCCTCGACCATGGAGATCATCCGGTCGAGGAAGCTCTCGCCGGGGCTCGCGGTCACGGTCACAGTGATCGAGTCGGAGAGCGCCCTCGTCCCGCCGGTCACGGCGCACCGGTCACCGCCGGCCTCGCGGATGACGGGTGCGGATTCGCCGGTGATGGCGGATTCGTCGACGGTAGCTGCCCCCTCGATGACGTCGCCGTCTGCGGGGATCGTCTCTCCGGCGGTGACGAGCACTCGGTCCCCGGCCTGCAGCGTGGAGGCGGGCACGGTTTCGGTGTGCCCGCCTGAGAGCACGCGGGTCGCGTCGACGCTCACCCGGCTGGCGCGCAGGGAGTCGGCCTGAGCCTTGCCGCGCCCTTCGGCGAGCGCCTCGGCGGTGTTGGCGAAGACGACAGTGAGGAAAAGCCAGATGCTGATCGCCCAGGTGAAACGGTTGGGTTCGATGATCGCGAGGATGAGGGTGAGACACGCGCCGATCTCGACGAGGAACATCACGGGGTTGCGCCAGGCGGTGCGCGGGTCGAGCTTCTTCAGTCCGAGGAGGCTCGCCTGGGCCAGGGCGGGGGCGGTGATGGTTCTCATCTCACATGAGTCCTTCGTTGATCGGTCCCAGTGCGAGCACGGGGAGGAAGGTGAGGGCGCTGATGACGAAGCCGATGCCGACGACGACCCCGACGAACAGAGGTCGGTGGGTGGGCAGGGTGCCCGGGCTCGCCTCGGCGGGGGTCTGTCCGGCCAGTGACCCGGCGAGTGCGAGCACGGCGCCGATCGGCACGAGGCGGCCCAGCAGCATCACGATGGCCAGGGCGATGTTGAAGAACGGGGTGTTCGCGTCCAGCCCGGCGAAGGCGGATCCGTTGTTGTTCGCCGCCGAGGTGAAGGCGTAGAGGAGCTCGGACAGGGCGTGGGGGTTGAGCTGCGGGGTGTTGCCGGCGGCTGCGGCTGTGGCGGCGGCTGTTGTGGTTGCCGCGTGGGTGGCGGTGGTGTTGAGGATCGAGTCGATCGCGCCGGGCCATAGAGTGGCCGCGGCGGTGCCGAGCAGCGCGAGGGCCGGGGAGACGAGGATGAAGACGCTCGCCAGTGTGATCTCGGTCCGGCCGATGCGTTTGCCGAGGAATTCCGGGGTGCGACCGACCATGAGTCCGCAGACGAAGACGGCGATGATCGCGATGATGAGCATGCCGTAGAGGCCGGAGCCGACGCCGCCGGGCGCGATCTCGCCGATCATCATGTTGAGCATGAGCACTCCGCCGCCGAGGCCGGAGTAGCTTGAGTGCGCCGAATCGGTGGCTCCCGTCGAGGTCAGCGTCGTGGCCACGGCGAAGAAGGCCGAGGGGATGACGCCGAAGCGGGTCTCACGTCCCTCCATCGCAGCACCTGCCGCCTGGGAGGCGGGAGTGGTGTTTGCCGTTTCGAGGACGATGACGGCGGTCAGGGAGATGAGGAAGAAGGCGGCCATGGCCGCGAGGATCGCCCACCCCTGCTTGCGGCTGCCGACCATGATGCCGAAGGTGCGCGGCAGTGCCGAGGGAATGAGGAGGATGAGGAAGATGTTCGCGAGGTTGACCAGGGCGGACGGGGCGGAGAGCGGGTGGGCGGAGTTCGCGTTGAAGAAGCCGCCGCCGTTGGTGCCGAGGTGTTTGATGACCTCCTGGCTGGCATCGGGTCCGCCGGGAATGGTCTGGGTTGCCTGGGCTCCTCCGGTGACGGTGTGTACGACCTGGTCGGGGGTGAGGTTGTCGGTGACGCCGAGTCCGATGTAGATGATCGCGAAGATCACCGAGATCGGGAGCAGGATGCGCAGGGTGGCACGGGTGAGGTCGACCCAGAAGTTGCCGATGAACAGAGAGTTCGAGCGCATGAGGCCGCGGATGAGGGCGACGGCCACTGCGATGCCGACGGCGGCGGAGACGAAGTTCTGGACGGCGAGGCCGGCCATCTGGGTGAGGAAGCCCATCGTCGTCTCACCGGCGTAGGACTGCCAGTTCGTATTCGTGACGAAGGAGACCGCGGTGTTGAGTGCCTGATCGACGGGGACGGCGGGACGCCCGTTGGACAGCGGGAGGAGGTGTTGGAGTCGGAGCACCCCGAAGAGGACCATGATCGAGACGGCCGAGAACGTCAGCACAGAGAGGAAATAGACCCGCCACCGCTGTTCTGAGGAGGAGTCGACGCCGGTGAGACGATAGAGCAGCGCCTCGGCGCGGGTGTCGGACGTCGACAGGAACACCCGGGCCATGTAGGTGCCCAGGGGAACGTGAGCGGCGGCGAGGAGGACGAGGACGAGCAGGATCTGCGTAATGCCGGTGAACCAGCTCATGGGCGGCCCTCCCTGCAGGGGAGATGGGGGCGCGAGTGTTCGCAGCGAATGCGGGACCGCGCGTTCGAACGATCGGCCGACCGCCTCGGCGATGGGGTGAGTGACATGCGTTCATCTCACCGCGGTGCGACCCGGACGGCGGGCGATCTTAACGCGATCTTCACACCTCCCAACACAACCCCAACACCCCAATTGCTACCTGACGGCGGCCCAGCAACCTCGCGCGAGGTTGCTGGGCCGCCGTCAGGTAGTCCTGGGAGTGGTTATTGGGTGATGAGGAGGTGCCGGAGGGTCTCGTCGTCGGCGATGACGTCGACGGACGCGACTCGGCCGTCGGCGAAGTGGAACAGATAGAGTGCCCGGGCGACACCGTCGGAGATATAGGCGGCCGCGGGAACTCCGTCGATGCTGACCAGTTCGGTGGCCTTCGCTCGCCCGTTGAACACCCGGGCCACAGCATCACGGCCGACGACCTCGGGGCGGATGAGTGGGGCACCGAATTCGGCGCCAGCCTGGGCGAGACTCACGGCAGCGGGGTCGCTGCGCACTTCGATCTCCGGGTCAAGCAGCTGGAGGAGGCCGCCGAAGTCTCCTCCGCGAGCCGCTTCGAGGAAGGACGTGATGGCGGTTTCCTGCCGGTGTCGGACCTCCTCCGCATCCACTTTGCGCAGGCGTGCGCGGGCCCGGGATGCGAGCTGACGTGCAGCGACCGGGCTGCGGTCGACGATCGGGGCGATGTCGTCATAGGACAGGGCGAAGATGTCATGAAGCACCAACGCCAATCGTTCCAAGGGACCGAGAGTGTCGAGGATGACGTGCAGCGCCACCGTGAGATCGTCTCGGAGCAGGGCGCTGTCCTCCGGTCGATCGGTGCGGACGCCGCTTCCTCCCCCACCACCTCCGGGAGTGCCGGCCGTGTCGGGTGCTTCGCCCGTCGAGTCATGGTCCGGGACGGCGTCGTCGTCCGGCGCTTCCCAGTGCAGATCCTCACGTCTTGCGGCATCACGGCGAATGGCGTCGATGCAGACTCGCGAGATGACCGTCGTCAGCCACGCCTCGAGGTTGTCGATGGCCGCGAAATCGGCTCGCTGCAAACGGATCCACGCCTCCTGCACGGCATCGTCGGCAGCCCACGGGGAACCGAGGGTGCGGTGGGCGATGGCGAACATCTTCGGTCGATGCGAGGAGAACTGGTCGGCCACCTCGGCGAGGGTCTGCGGTGATGTCTCCGATGACATTGGGATCCTGACGACGAAGGCTTGTCACGTTTTCGGGCCGAGCTGCGACTCATCATTGAGTCCGGCACACGTCGGCCTGATCACCAACACCAGCCAAGGAGTCATCATGACTGTTCTGCCGATCACCATTCTTGACGAGCTTCGCGCCACTGTCCAGGGTCGCACCTGGTTTCCCGGCGACTCGGAATTCGACGAGGTCCACCGCCCGTGGAACCGGGCCGTCGGCCAGAACGTCCTCGCCGTCGTCGAAGCCGCCGACGTCACCGACGTCGTCACCCTCGTGAACTGGGCCCGCGAACGAAGCCTGCCGATCGCCACCCAGCCGACCGGCCACGGAGCGACCGGGCGGGCCGACGACACGATCTTGTTGCGTACGACCCGCCTCGACCGCATTGACGTCACCCCCGCACAGCGCACGGCGACGATCGGCGCGGGTGTGAAATCGGGCGAACTGCAGAGAGCGGCGGCAGAACACGGGCTGACCGGCCTGCCGGGCAGCTCCCCGGTGGTGACCGTGGCCGGGGTCGCCCTGGGCGGCGGCCTGAGCTGGTTCGGCCGATCCTTCGGATGGGTCGGCGACAGCATCCGTGCATTCGACGTCGTCGACGCCGACGGTCGGGCTCGCCGCGTCTCGTCGGTTGAGGACCCGGACCTGTTCTGGGCGTTGCGCGGAGGTGGAAGCGAGCTCGCCATCGTGACCGGTCTTGAGGTCGGACTGCAGGCCGCCCCTGATGTCTTCGGCGGGCGTGTGCTCTGGTCCGGCGATCACGCCAGGCAGGTCGCCGAGGTGTTCCGCACGATGACTCACACCGCTCCCGAGGGGCTGACCCTGTGGTTGGAACTCCTCCATTTCCCAGGCTCGGAGCCGATGGTCGCCATCGACTCGACGTACCTCGGCGGAGGGGAGGAAGCACGTGAGCTTATGCGCCCACTCGAGACCCTGCCGACGCCGCTGTCGGATACCCGGGCGCAGATGAGCGTCGCCGAATTGGGTGCGATTACGGCCGAATCGACCGACCCCGGAGTCGGCAGCTCCCGCGCCGAGCTGCTCACGTCCCTTGACGATGACACCCTGGACACGCTCCTCGATTCGCCCATTGACCCGCTTCTGTCGGTGCAGGTCAGGCACCTCGGCGGCGCGTTGGCGCAGCCGACCGACAACCCGCAAGGCGCCCTGGACGAGCCGTACAGCGTCTATATGTTCGGTCTTCCCGTCACCGAGGCGGCCGCAGAGTCGATCGAGCAAAAGCAGGCCGATCTGGCGCGGGCATTGCCTGCCAGTGGACGCAAACCCGTCACGTTCCTCAATCCACACGAGGGCCTCGCCGACGCTTTGCCCGAGGAGTCCCTCACACGGCTACGCCGACTCAAAGAGGAACGGGACCCGGGTCGGGTCTTCCGCGGCAACTTCAGCATCGCCGACTGACCGCTCTCCCCGCCCGATGCCCCCGAACAACCTGACGGCGGCCCAGCAACCTCGCGCGAGGTTGCTGGGCCGCCGTCGGCCGCGTCTCTGAATCACCGTGACGTCGCTGAATGCGCCCAGAGCAGTACGTATTCAGTGACGTCGCGGTCGTCTGGCAGATCGCTGAACGGCGAAGGTCTCAGCCGCCGAAACTCTCCAAGAGCGCGATCACAGACTCTTTTCCGAGCTGATTCGCCGCGAGCGGACTGTCTCCGGTCAGGAGGTTGCGGTCGCGTGTGGTGGCTCCGGTCATCTCATCGTTGATGATCTCGATGCCATCCTTCTTCAACGTCTCGCCGAGAGCCCATGGCATCTCGCCAGGCAGATAGCCGATGTCGAGGTTCGCCCCGAAGTCGAGTGCGTCCGGAAACGCGGTGACACGGTAGCCGGCAAAGGGATTCGTGGAGCGACCGAGGCCCGCGGCCAACAATGCCGCCGGACCATGACAGAGGGTGATGATGAGCCTGTCGTTGTCCAGGAAGAAGTCCAGGGCAGCCTGCACGTCCTGGTCGAAGGGGATGACGTTCATGGCACCGTGACCGCCCGGGATGAAGATCGCGGCGTAGTCGTCGAGGCCGTTCGCGATGACGTCGGAGAGCCTCAGCGGAGCCTTGAATTTCGCCTCGGCGCTCGACCATGCCGACGCGATGGCCTCGTCCTGCCCGGGGTAGGCCCACCATTCGAATTTTCCGGGTCCGCCGCTGACGGTGGCCACATCGATCTCGTAGCCAGCCTCGGCCATGTGGTGGAGTGGCAGGAGCGTCTCGACGGGATGGTTGCCGGTGGAGAAGAACGTGCCATTCTTCATGAGCATGTACCGCTCGTCGGTGGCGATCGTGAGGATCTTCCACTTCCCGCCCGTGTATGTCTCCTCGGTGACGGGGCCGTCGAAATCGGTCCTGCTCGACGTGTACTGGGAGAGCGAGTACGAGCTTGGGAAGAAGGCGTTGGCCTCCGCCTGGTCGGGCGCTGGGCTCCGGTCCTGAGATTTGTCGCTGTCAGTCATGTCTTCACCTTTCGCTCGTGTGGCTTACTTGCATGTCGGTGTCGTCGGTGCATCGACTGACCTGTCAGCATACGACACACGGAGAGACGCCGCCAACGACTCGGACCAACGGGCGCAGGAGGATAAGCCGATCGCTGGACCCCACCCCTCCTAGTACTACCTGACGGCGGCCCAGCAACCTCGCGCGAGGTTGCTGGGCCGCCGTCAGGTAGCAATTATTCGACTAGTTTGCCTTCTTGGCTGATTTCGCCGGTGTGCATGAGAGCCGCGACATCCGCCGAAACTTCGGGGATCGACTCGCGGACGACTCCGGCCGACGGAGACCAGACCAAGTTGACCTGCAGGTTCGGGTCCTGTTCCGGGTAGTCGCTGCGGTTGTGGCAGCCGCGGGTCTCTCGCCGCTCCAGCGCACATTCGAGCGTCGCGCGGGCCGCGAGCACCGAGGACCGCAGGTCGAAGGCATGGGAGAGATCGGCGAATCCGGCGATGTCCGGGTGGATGCCGACGTCGGCCATCCGCGCTTCGATGCCGGCGAGCTTCTCCAGCCCGGCGAGCAGTCCGGCCTCGTCGCGAACGACTCCGGCGTGCTCGGTCATGAGGTTGCGGACCTCCCGCTGCAGCGCACGCACGTTCTCCGTGCCTTCGGAGGCCAGCAGATCGGAGATCTCCGCTCTGGCCTCGTCGACCGCGGCATGCGACCGCACCTGCGCCTCCAACGAATCGGAGTACGCAACGGCGGACCGACCGACGATCCGGCCGAAGACGAGCAGCTCGATGAGCGAGTTCCCGCCCAACCGGTTCGCCCCGTGCAGACCGGACGAGGCCTCACCGATGGCCCACAGACCTTCGACGTCGGTACTGTGATCGACCGGGTCGACCCACACTCCGCCCATCGAGTAGTGCGCGGTCGGCGCGATCTCGATCGGCGATGCCGTGATGTCGAGCATCTGGGTCTCCATGAGCGTCTGGAACACTCGGGGCAGCCGGTTCATGATGGTTTCGCGCGGCAGATGGGACACGTCGAGCCACACGCCGCCGTTCTCGGTGCCGCGCCCCTCGGCGATCTCCGTGTAGGCGGCGAGCGCCACCCGGTCACGGGTGGAGAGCTCCATGCGCTGCGGGTCGTAGCGTTCCATGAACCGCTCCCCCAGACCGTTGCGCAGGATCCCACCTTCACCGCGGGCCGCCTCGGAGACCAGCGTGCCGGCGGCGTTCTCGGGTTCGATGATGCCCGAGGGGTGGAACTGGACGAGCTCGGCATCGCGCAGCCGGGCACCGGCCTCGACGGCCAGACGGAAGGAGTCACCGGTATTCTCGTCCCGACGCGAAGAGGTCCGCCTCCAGATCCGGTTGTGTCCGCCGGCGGCGAGGATGACGGCGTCGGCGTAGATCCGGTAGCCGGTGCCGTCGATGACGTCGAAGCCGAAGGCGCCGAAGATGCGGCCGTCGGCGACGAGCAGCTTCGTGATGTAGACGCGGTCGAGGATCGGGATGTCTAAGGCTTCGGCGCGACGAATGAGGGTGCGCTGGATTTCCAGCCCCGTGTAGTCGCCGGCGAAAGCGGTGCGACGCCAGGTGTGGGCGCCGAAGAAGCGCTGAGAGATCCGACCGTCGTCCTCCTTCGCGAAGTCCATTCCATATCGCTCCAGGTCAGCGATGCCTTCGGCTGCTCCCTGGGTGACGATTTCGACGGTCCGGGGGTTGGCGAGGTCATAGGATTCCTTGATCGTATCGGCAGCATGCTGCTGCCACGTGTCGTCCGGGTCCATCGTCGCCAGGGCCGCGTTGATGCCGCCGGCGGCCAGCGAGGTGTGCGCGTCTTCCTTCGGCCGTTTGCCGACCGCGAGGACATCGGCGCCGGCTTCGGCGACCTCGATCGCGGCCCGCAGGCCCGATCCGCCGGTTCCGATGACCAGCACCGAGGTGGAGATGGAGTGTTCTTTTCGGCGGGGTCCGCCCTGTGTGGTGTGCATGGATTCCACTATGGAACCACCCACTCCATACGTCCAATGCATTGTTTGAGTCAAGTCGATAGCGATAGACTATTGCTATGTCTGACCTGCACGGAGACCCACGATGAACCTCGAACAGCTGAGAAGCTTCGCCGAGGTGGCCGCCACCGGCCATTTCACGAAAGCCGCCGCGACGCTCCACTTGGCCCAGCCCTCGCTGTCAAGGCAGATCTCGACGTTGGAGAAGGAACTCGGGGCCGAGCTCTTCCACCGCGCGCACGGACACATCACACTCACTGACGCCGGCCAGACCCTGCTGCCGACGGCGAAACGCATGCTCGCCGATGCCGAGGCGGTCCGCCGCGACATGGACGAGCTCGCCGGTCTGCGGCGCGGTCGCGTCCGGCTCGGTGCGACCCCGACCCTGTGCGTGAGCCTCGTGGCCGAGGCGATCAGCCGGTTCCACACGGCCCATCCCGGCGTCGAACTCGAGCTCGTCGAAAAAGGCTCTCGTGAGCTCATCGAGTCACTGGCCGGCGGCGAACTCGACCTCGCGCTCATCACCCGCACCTTCGACCTCGCCCCGCAGATGCCGAGGCTCAGCCTGCGCGGGATCCTCGCCGAGGATCTCGTCGTCATCGCCGCCGCCGGTTCCGATCTGCTCACCTCAGGCCGTGCGACGTCCGATCGGATCACCCTCGCCGAGGTGGCCGACCGTCCCCAAGTCCTGTTCCATCATGGCTACGACCTCAGGGAGGCGACCTCCGCAGCGTTCGAGACGGCCGGGCTGAGCCCCCGAGTCGTCGTCGAGGGCGTGGAGATGGATGCGGCGCTGCGGTTCGTCGAGCGCGGCCTCGGGGTCGCGATCGTCCCGGCGATGGTCCTCGTCGACCGGCCCCTGCTGACCTCGGCGCCCCTGGCCGATCCGCAGCTGACGCGGACGGTCAGCCTCGCGACGCGCGCGGACGTGCGGGCGACGAGGGCCGCCTCGGCGATGGAGTCGACGGTCCTGTCCACCGCCCGCACGCTCGCCGACACCGAACCCGGACTGGCGGCGCATGTGCGCCTGGTGGGGTGAGGTCGAGCCTCGGTGAGGACGGAGTGCCTCTATGCTTCAGTCGAAAGCGTGCGGACCATGGTCGAGACCTTCGGACCGTTCGGCACCTGCGTCTCGGCGATGGTACTGAAACCGAATCGGACGTAGAGAGCGACATTGCGCGGATCCGACGTCTCCAGCGACACCAGGGAGCCGATCGTGTCCATCCGGCGCAGACCTTCGGCGAGGATCGCCGACGCGATGCCCGACCCCCAGCTGTCGGGTTCCACACCGATGGTGGCGAGATCCCACGCGGCGTGGGGCCGCGAGGGCAGGTGTGTGGCCATCAGCACCTCGAGGCGATCACCGAGCAACTCGCTCACGCGGTTCTGTCGCTCGGAGTTAAGGTCGGGAGCTTCCGGGGGCACGAAGGCCGCCACGCCCCGGTACTTCTCCTCGACGATCACCAGCCCGCACTCGACCGCGTGGGCGAGATAAATCGCCTGCAGCTCCTCCAGCCGCGCGCGATAGCGGTCGGCCGGCACCGACCACCGCGTCCAGGAGTATTCATCAAAGGCTCTGGAGAGCACTCCTGCGGCGGCGGGGACATCGGCGGCAGTCGCCTCACGCACGGCAATCATCACGATACCAATCTACCGCGGTTCGACGGGTTCGCCGACACCGTCGATGTCCACAGCCAATGGCCGAACGGCGGCTCGCGCCCCAGCCTGGGGTCCGCTCAGTCGTCGCCTCAGAACCAGGCGTCGGCGAGCAGTTTCAGCGACTGGCGCTGCACCTCTGGATCGTAGGCGTAGGTGACGGTGATGAGTTCGTCGGCGCCGGTGCGTTCGACGAACTCGGCCATCTGCGCGGTCGCAGTATCCGGTGAGCCGACGGCGCTGATGGACAGCATCGGGCTGGTTCCGCCCTGCGCATAGATCTCGGCCGGGTCGACCGGGGGCTGCAGATTGCGGCGGCGGCCGGTGCGCATGTCGTTGAACATCTGCTGGACTGAGGTGAACTGGCGGGCCGCCTCGGCGTCGGTATCGGCGACCATGACGTTGATCCCGGCCATGACGTAGGGTTCGTCGATCTGGGCGGTCGGCGCATCGGCGGTGAACGAATCGCGGTAGGTCTTGATCGCGATGTCGATCTGGTCGGGTGCGAAGTGCGAGGCCAGGGAGAACGGGAGGCCCAGCTGACCGGCGATCGAGGCGCCGTTCATCGTCGACCCGAGCACCCAGATGGGCACGTTCATCCCCGCCGAGACCGCGGACTTGATCGGCATCGTGTGCGCCTGCCCCATCTCGGAGAACCAGCCCTGCATGTCATAGATGTTCTGCGCGAAGTCCTGTGGTTCGGCCGAGGATCGGGCTAGCGCCTGCGCGGTCATCCCGTCCGTGCCTGGTGCGCGCCCGAGGCCCAAGTCGATGCGATCACCGTGGATGTTCGCGAGCGTTCCGTACTGTTCGGCCACCATGAGCGGGGCGTGGTTGGGCAACATGACACCGCCGGATCCGACCCGGATCTTCTCCGTCACCGAGGCGGCCTGAGAGATGAGCAGTGCTGTGGCGCTGGCGGCCAGGCCCATCGTGTTGTGGTGCTCGGCGAACCACAGGCGCTTGTATCCCAGTTCGTCAGCGAGTTTCGCGTTCGTCATCGATTCGGCGATGCCCTCGCGCGCGGTGGCTCCTTCCCGAATGGAGACGAGATCGAGGATGTTCAACGGAACGGACAAGGCGGAAGGCTCCTTCGGTGGGCGCACGGTGCGGTTGCGGGATGCAGTCGCAGAATTTCAGTCACTTGAGGCAACAGTCCGAGCAGACGGTTCTATTCCTGTGCAGACGGTCCCATTCAGCGGCAAGCGGTTCAGTTCTTGAGCGGCCGACGGATAGTCTTGTGCCACCGGACTCCCCGATGAAGGCGAGATCATGAGCACCTCAGCACACTTTCGCACCCGGCGGCTCCTCACCGGTGCCGCCATGTCCCTGGCCGTCGTCCTCAGCGCCTGCTCCTCCGATTCGCACTCCGGCGAGACCGACGGTCGGGACGAGTCAGCGGCGGGGGCCGCCTCGGCGAGCAGTGGTTCCGGATCATCCGACACCGGGTCCACATCGTCAACACCGGGCGCGGACTCTCCCGAGGTCGTCGCGACCGGCCTCGAATCCCCGTGGTCGATCGCCTTCCACGGGCAGACCATGCTGGTCAGCGAACGCGACTCGGGTCGCATCCTCGAAGTCTCCGCAGGTGGAGACGCTCGCGAGGTCGGCCGGATCGATGATGCCTCGGCCTCGGGAGAGGCCGGCCTCCACGGTCTCGCCGTCGACGATGACCGTCTCTATGCCTTCTTCGCCGCTGGGACGGAGAACCGGATCGTGCGGTTCGCCCTCCTCGGCGAGGCCGGGGATCTGTCCCTGGGCGAGGAGGAGACGATCCTCGACGGACTGCCGACCGCGAACTTCCACAACGGCGGGCGGCTCGCGTTCGGGCCCGACGGGATGCTCTATGCCACGCTCGGCGATACGGGTGATCGCGACAGTGCGCAGGACGAGGATGCGCTGTCGGGAAAGATTCTGCGCATGACGCCCGACGGCGACGTTCCCGATGACAATCCTTTCGGCGATTCGCTCGTCTTCAGCATGGGGCACCGGAATCCGCAGGGCATCGGGTGGGACGACGAGGGCACGATGTACGCCTCGGAGTTCGGGCAGGACACGTGGGACGAACTCAACGTCATCGAAGCCGGCGGCAATTACGGGTGGCCCGAGGTCGAAGGCATCGCCCAGGGTGACGGTGCGAGTGACGGCGGCTCCGGTGACGGGGACGGTGATTTCATCGACCCGGTGCAGCAGTGGTCCCCCGACCAAGCGAGCCCCAGCGGACTGGCCATCACCGATGACAGCATCCTCATCGCCGGACTGCGCGGCGAGCGCCTGCATCAGGTTCCGCTCGACGATCTGAAGTCGTCGTCAGAGCTGTGGACCGGCGAGCATGGGCGACTGCGCGATGTGGTCGAAGCGCCCGACGGGTCGCTGCTCGTGCTGACGAACAACACCGACGGTCGCGGAGAACCCGGCCCGGACGACGACCGTCTCCTGCGTTTCACACCCTGAGGTGCTGGCCCGACCGCCTCCCTAGCCTCTCCTTCAAGGCGAAGCACACTTATCAGCCGGTGCACCTCGCCATAACCGCGCTGACGCTTGAACGAGATCGCCGCCGATTCCACCACGGACCGGATACACCGAGGCCCCGAACGCTCTTCGCGTTCGGGGCCTCGTGTCAGACGTGCTGTGTGGGAGTTCTCGCTCAGTTGTCCTTGGTGCCGGGCAGGCCCTGGGACTTGCGACGCATGAGCAGAACGACGATGACGATGATGGCCAGGCCGCCGACAGACAGCAGCACGATCATCGGCGTCGACATTCCGGAGTCGCTGCCGGTGGACTCGCCGATCTCGCCGCGATCCTCGGTGTCCTTGCCGGGTTCGTCGACGACTCCGCCGCCGAGTCCGGCCTTCGTCGACTCTCCGGACGATTCCTTGACATCACCGCCGGCGCCCTCGGCATCCTTGATCGCGAACGAGTAGTCACCGGAGATCGGGTGGCCGTCCTGCGACACCACGCGCCAGGTGACCTTGTAGTCGCCGGGTTTGAGATCATCGGGCAGAGCGACGCTGAGTTTCTTGCCCTCAACGGTCAGCTCACCTGCGGAGACATCCTTGCCGTCGACGACGACCTTGACCTCGGAGCCGACTTCCTGGATGTCGCCGGAGAAGGTCATCTCGAGCCATTTGGGCTGCTGATCGAGTTCGGCACCGTCCTCGGGATTCGACGACACCAGCTGATCATGGGCACTGGCGGCGGGGGCGAATGCGAACACGCTCATCGCGGCCACCAGCAGGGCGGCGAAGCCCAGCCTGAGAGCGGACCAGTTCTGTCGTGTCATGAGACGAGTCATGAGAGTTTCTCCTTCGAGGCGTACCTGCGATGTCGGTCGTGTCAGCAAGCTTGTGCCTACTAGTATCACTGAGTTTTCGCGGCCAGCGCGCGCAGACGATCCGTGATTCCCGGCACGGACACTTCAATTGTCTCAAGAGTTTCTTCGAAATCCTTGAATTCGCCGTACCAGGGATCCTCGACATCCGGCGCCGGAACACCGTCGCCCTCGACCCCGGCCACCCGCGGATCGAACTCGCGGAGCATCCGCAGCTCCGGGGCCGCCTCGGCGGGAAGACCTGAGATCATCCGCTCCAGGGCACGATAGTGGCGGGCGGTCATCGCCACCGCCAGATCGCGGTCGGCCAACCAATCGGGGGTGATCTGTCGGGCGACGTGATCGTCGGTGCGGTAGCCGGCCGCGGCGAGCACACGCGCCTGACGTGGGTCGATGGGGTTGCCGGCCTCCTCGTCGCTGATCCCGGCGGAGTCGACGACCGCCTCGGCGCCGGTATCGGCCAGGTGATGTAAGAGCACACGTTCGGCGGTGACGGATCGGCAGATGTTGCCGGTGCACACGAAAACGACGGATGCCAGACTCATATCTCCTCCTCGGGCAGGGCGTGCGGGGCTCTGATCACGATACTGTGGGGCCATGACTTCTGAAACCTCACTGACCTCGATCAGGCCTCAGGATGACCTGTACCAGCACATCAACGGCGAGTGGATCGACTCGTTCACGATCCCCGACGACCGGGCCGGCGACGGAGCCATGCGTGAGCTCTTCGACACCGCCGAGACCAAGGTCCGCGACATCATCACCTCCGTGACCGACACCCCGCAGGAGCCCGGCTCCGAAGGGCAGAAGGTCGCCGATCTGTTCACCTCATTCATGGACGTCGATCGCATCAACGAACTCGGTGTCGCCCCTCTGACCTCGACGTTCGCAGCCATCGACGCCGCCGAGGACAAGTCAGAACTCGCCGCCCTGCTCGCCCGGATCGAGACCGAAGGCATCGGCGGTCTCCTCGGCGGATACGTCACCGCCGATGCGAAGGACTCCGACGTCTACGCCCTCTATCTCGTCCAGGCCGGCATCTCCCTGCCCGACGAGGACTACTACTTCAATGACGACCACGCCGAGGTGCGCGCGAAGTTCCTCGCACACGTGCAGAAGATCGCGGCCCTGGCCGGCCTCGGTGAGAAGTCCGGGATCTCCGACGCCGAGGTGGCCGCCAAGGTGATGACGTTCGAGACCGAGCTCGCCCGCCACCACTGGGACCGCGTGGCCTGCCGTGATGCCGAGAAGACGTACAACAAGTATTCGATCTCCGAGCTGCGCGACCTCGGTCCCGAGTTCGACTTCGACTCCTACCTGGGGATCCTCACCGCCGATGCGTCTGATCTCAAATACCTCGTGGTCTCCCAGCCCTCGTTCGTCACGGGCATGGCGAAGGTGTGGGCGGAGACCGACATCGAGACCATCAAGACGTGGCTGCGCTTCGTCGTCGTCTCCGACACCGCCTCGCTGCTCTCCGATGAGTTCGTCGAGGAGAACTTCGACTTCAACTCCCGCACTCTCTCGGGCACTCCTGCCCTGCGGGAGCGCTGGAAGCGCGGGGTCAGCCTCGTCGAGGGCTACCTCGGTGAGGCCGTGGGCAAACTCTACGTCTCAGCTGAGTTCCCGCCGTCGTCCAAGGACGCGATCGACCATCTCGTGGGCATGCTCATCAAGGCCTATGACAAGTCGATCCGCGAGCTCGACTGGATGAGCGAGGAGACGAAGGAACGCGCCCTGGTCAAGCTCTCGAAGTTCACTCCGAAGGTCGGCTACCCGGAGGTGTGGCGGGAGTACCCGGCCGCGATCGACGCCTCCGACCTGGTGGGCAACGTGCGTCGCTGCTCGCAGGCCGAGCATGTGCGGCAGGTGAAGCGGATCGGCGGGCCCATCGACCGCACGGAATGGCTGATGACCCCGCAGACGGTCAACGCCTACTACCACCCGGTGATGAACGAGATCGTCTTCCCGGCAGCGATCCTCCAGCCGCCGTTCTTCGACGCCTCCGGTGAGGTGGCCGCGAACTTCGGAGCGATCGGCGCGGTCATCGGCCACGAGATCGGTCACGGGTTCGACGATCAGGGATCGCGCTACGACGGTGACGGCAACCTCGTCGACTGGTGGACCGAATCGGATCGGACCCTGTTCGAGGAGCGCACGAATGCGCTCATCGCCCAGTACGAAGAGCTGGTCCCGACAGGTCTCGAACTGAATCAGCACGTCAACGGGGCGCTGACGGTCGGTGAGAACATCGGCGACCTCGGCGGTCTGTCGATCGGGTGGAAGGCGCTCGAGCTCGAACTCGGCGAACGCGCGGGCACCCCGGGCGTGCCGGTGGCGCCGTCGGCCGAGCAGGCGAAGGCGTTCTTCGAGGCATGGGCGAAGGCATGGCGGTCGAAGATGCGCACCGAGGAGCGCGTGCGCAGGCTGTCGATCGACCCGCATTCGCCGGAGGAGTTCCGCTGCAACCAGGTCGTGAAAAACATGTCCGCCTTCCACGACACCTACGGCGTTGCAGAGGGCGACGGCATGTACTTAGCCCCCGACCAGCGAGTCACCATCTGGTAATTACTACCTGACGGCGGCCCAGCAACCTCGCGCGAGGTTGCTGGGCCGCCGTTAGGTAGTTCTGGGAGGAAACGGGCGCTGGGACTGAGGCTGGGAGCCGGCCGTCAGCGGTGGTGGCGGATGAGGGCGACCATGCGGTAGTCGAATTCCTGCCAGCTCGTGATCGAGGCACCGGACTCCATGGCCGCCTGGAAGTCCTCAACCTCGGTGCGATCGGATTCGAGCGGAATGTCGAAGGGCATCTCCACGTAGATCAGCCCACTGGCGTCGGTGTGGACGATGTCGAAACCGGCCTGCTTCGGGTCGAGTTCGTTGTTCATCACGATGAGCAGACGGTCCGCCGGCGCCTCGTATTCGGTCTCGATGCCATCGACATAGCCCTGCTGCGAACGCAGCTCACGCTGGGCCTGGATGACGAACGCCGAGTACGCGCCGATGCCGATGACCGGAATCCGTGAAGTCAGCGCTTCGGTGGCGACATCGATGAGCCGCGACCGGGCCTTGCGCCCCAGCGGCGACAGATCTCCGCCGGACATCGCGACCCCGTCGAAGCCGACGAGGGAGATCCGCCCGTCGTCGTGGTTGGGGTTGAGGATGGTGATGTCGAGGCCGAAACGCGAATACCAGGGGCGCGTCACCTCGGCGCTCTCTTCGTCCCACCACACGTAGAAGAGGAACGGCACGTTGATCCCGGCCTCCGAGTAGAAGAACGGGGGACGCCGCTCACCTGCGGTGACGTCGAAGGGAACGACGTTTCCCTCGATCGGGGCCGGGCAGGTGGCGAATGAGGTGAACGCGAACGGGTAGTTCACCGCACGGTTGAAATCGATGACGAGCGACCCGTCCTGATTCGGCACTCCGAGGTCGATGGTCCGCCACGCAGCGGTGGTGCTCCCGTTCGTCGAATCGTGGAAGTCCAGTTGGAGTCCGGTCTTCGGGCACCCGGTGGCGAGCAGGCTCACCTCACCGTGCGAGGTCTCGAAGGTGACGGTTCCCGCCGCCTGTGTCTGCAGCTGCAGGTCCTCTTGGGCGGTTTCGATGGTGTAGGTCTTGAACGGGTCGAACCTGGTGAACCGGGCGAGGAAGACGAAGTCCGGGTCCGGGTCGAAGACCGGAACCTCGAAGAACTTCCCGAGCAGCGGGGACTTCGAATTGCGCACACGCACGCCGAGGCGGCCGCCCCGATCGATGAGTTCGTAGAGGACGTTGCCGACGGTGAACCAGTTGAGCGAGCCGCCGTTCGGAAGCTTCGCGCTGAACCCATTCTCTTCCACGCGGACCTGTGGCTTGGCGGGCGCTGCTGCGTGCCAGTCGGATCCGCCGTCGGACCCCGCATCGGATCCGGCATCCGTTCCGGCAGAAGAGTCGGCACCCGCAGCGTCTGCCGCAGCCGCGCCCGCACCGGACTGGTCCATCACCCTCGGCAGAGTCGAGGTGTCGCTGGGCACGGCCGGGCTGGTCGCACGGGTCGGTCCTCCGCCGTTCACGCCAGAAGCAGCAACGGCACCAGCCGACTCACCGTTGCCGACCTTGCTGAGCAGGTCGAATGTCTCGGCTGCGGGGCCGGCCTTGATTCCGGTCTTCAGGGATACGGTCACCCAGCCGTCGTCGACGGTGAACGTGCCGGGGGCGTCGGTCCAGGTCGATTCGGCGTCGAGCCAGTGGAGTCCGACGACACTGAGCCAGCCGAACGGTTTCGCAAGGGCTGAGTTCCGTGAGTCGCGCCAGGTGTTCCACTCCGTCACGAACTGGTTCACGTCGAACACTCCTTGCCGTCGCTGGTGCGGTCGCAGGGTCGCTGCCCCCGCCTGATTCTCGGACCCGGTGGCAACCCGGCGTCTGAGACCTGATCTTCTTCACCTCCAAACTACCGCAAACGATAGGCTGGGGAAATGAATGAATCACTCCCGAGACCGGATGTGGCCGCGACGACAGCGGCTGACCTCGGCGACTTCGTCAGCGCATCTCCCAGCTCCTACCACGCGGTGGACACGGCAGCGAAACGCCTGGAAGAGGCCGGTTTCTCCCGCCTCGACGAGTCCGTTCCCTGGGTGCTGACGCCCGGAACCGGGCACTACGTCATCCGCGACGGCGCGCTCATCGCGTGGATGAATCCCACCGTCACCGAGGTGGCTCCCCGGTTCCGTGTGTTCGGCTCCCACACCGATTCCCCTGCGTTCAAACTTAAACCCGGCGGCGAGTTCACCGCCGAAGGCACCCGCCAGGTCGGGGTGGAGATCTACGGCGGGCCGCTGCTGAATTCGTGGCTCGATCGTGAGCTCGCCTTCGCGGGTCGACTCAGTCTCGCCGACGGCAGCATCGTGCTCGCCCGCACCGGGCCGATCGCCCGCATCCCGCAGCTCGCGATCCACCTCGACCGGCAGGTCAATGAGGGCCTGGCCCTGGACAAGCAGCGTCACACCGCTCCCGTCATCGGTCTGGCCGACCTCGCCGAGGCGGACATCATCGAACTGCTCGCCGCCTCTGCCGGGGTCGATGCCGAGTCCGTCGTCGGCCACGATGTCTACACCATTCCCGTTCAGGAGCCGGCCCTCTTCGGTGCCGCCGAAGAGTTCTTCGCCTCGCCGAGGCTGGACAACCTCCTGTCCGTCCATGCCGGCGTCACCGCGCTCACCCAGCTCGATGCCGACGGGCTCGACGGCATCCCTCTGTTCGCGGCGTTCGATCATGAGGAGATCGGGTCGAATTCGCGTTCGGGCGCGTGCGGTCCGTTCCTCGCCGATGTCACCGAGCGCATCGTCGCCTCCTTGCTGCCGCAGTCGACGCGCAGCGATTATCTCGCGTCGATGGCCACCTCGGTGTGCGTCTCCTCCGATGCCGGGCATGCTGCCCACCCGAACTATCCGGAACGGCACGATCCGCATGTCCGCCCCAGCCTCGGCGGAGGACCGCTGCTCAAGCTCAACGCTCAGCAGCGCTACGCCACGGATGCGGTAGGCGCCGCCGTATGGTCGCAGGCGTGCGCGGCCGCCGGGGTCGAGTACCAGGATTTCGTGTCGAACAATGCGATGCCCTGCGGGTCGACGATCGGACCGCTGACCGCAACCCGACTGGGCATGACGACCGTCGATGTGGGTCCGGCTCTGTACTCGATGCACTCGGCGCGCGAAATGGTCGCGGTCTCCGACGTCGTCGCCCTCGGTGCGGCAGCGAAGGCGTTCCTCCAGGGCAGCTGACCCCCAACCTGTCGCTCGAGGAGCCGCAGTTGTCCTCACTGCGTCATTCGTGATACGAACGGCACGACGCCACGGGAGCCCGCTGCAAGGGCTGAGATCGGACTGGATCGTCCGAGACCGTAGAACCTGATCCGGTTGATACCGGCGTAGGAAGTGAGGACTGCAGATGACTGCATTCACCCCTGAAACACCTGCCCCTGCCACGACTTCGTCTGACGCAGATTCGCACGACCAGTTCACCCTCAAGCAGTATCCGACGCATTCGCCGGCGTGGGTCGAGGACGAGGAACACGGCATCCGCGTTCCCGTGACCCGCATCGAGCTCGAGGACGCGAACGGTCGGGACAACGATCCCGTCGACGTGTACCGCACTGTCGGACCGGGCAGCATTCCGGAGGAGGGACTGCCCGCTCTGCGATTCCCGTGGATCGAGAATCGTCTCGACACTGAGACGTATGACGCCCGCGGCCACCGCATCGCCGATGACGGTCGTGCCGCCGTTCGCCGAGGTGCCCCGTCACAGCAGTGGAAGGGACGCAAACCGGTTCCGCGAAGGGCCAAGTCCGGCCGCACGGTGACCCAGATGCACTACGCAAGGCAGGGCATCATCACCCCGGAGATGCGGTTAGTGGCGCTTCGCGAGCAGTGCGATGTCGAACTCGTGCGCGCCGAGCTCGCCGCCGGTCGCGCGATCATTCCGAACAACATCAATCACCCCGAATCCGAGCCGATGATCATCGGCAAGGCGTTCCTCGTCAAGATCAACGCGAACATCGGCAATTCCGCGGTCACCAGCTCCATCGCCGAGGAGGTGCAGAAGCTGCGGTGGGCCGCGAAGTGGGGTGCCGACACCCTCATGGATCTGTCGACCGGCAATGACATCCACACCACCAGGGAGTGGATCATCCGCAATTCGCCGATCCCCATCGGCACCGTCCCGATCTATCAGGCGCTGGAGAAGGTCGACGGCGATGCGAACGCACTGACCTGGGAGATCTATCGCGACACGGTCATCGAGCAGTGCGAGCAGGGTGTCGACTACATGACCGTGCACGCGGGTGTGCTGCTGCGCTACGTTCCTCTCACGGCTGACCGGGTCACCGGGATGGTCTCACGCGGCGGGTCCATCATGGCCGGCTGGTGCCTTGCCCACCACGAGGAGAACTTCCTCTACACCCACTTCGATGAACTCTGCGAGATCTTCGCTCGCTACGATGTTGCTTTCTCGCTCGGCGACGGACTGCGGCCGGGTTCTATCGCCGATGCCAATGATGCCGCCCAGTTCGCCGAGCTCGACACTCTCGCCGAACTCACCGAACGCGCTTGGGCCCACGACGTCCAGGTGATGGTCGAAGGGCCCGGGCACATTCCGCTCCACCTCGTGCGGGAGAACGTCGAACGTCAGCAGGAGCTCTGTCACGGTGCGCCGTTCTACACCTTGGGTCCGCTGGTTACGGATATCGCGCCCGGATACGACCACATCACCTCGGCGATCGGGGCGACGGAGATCGCCCGCTACGGCACGGCGATGCTCTGCTACGTCACCCCAAAGGAGCATCTCGGGCTGCCCGACCGTGACGACGTCAAGACCGGGGTGATCACGTACAAGATCGCCGCGCATGCCGCCGATATCGCGAAGGGCCACCCGGGGGCGACGGCCCGCGATGATGCGCTGTCGAAGGCTCGATTCGAATTCCGGTGGCGGGACCAGTTCGCCCTCGGCCTCGATCCGGAGACCGCCGAGGCGTTCCACGACGAGACGCTGCCGGCGGAACCGGCGAAGACCGCGCACTTCTGTTCGATGTGCGGTCCGAAGTTCTGCTCGATGCGCATCTCCCAGGACATCCGCGACACCTACGGCAGCGCCGAGGCGCAGGAGGCCCTGGCGGGAATGCAGCAGAAGAGCCGCGAGTTCCTCACATCGGGCGGAGAGGTCTGCCTGCCCGATCCGACCGTCGGCCTGCGGGAAGGCTGAGTCCGGCTCCGGGCCGGATCCCGCCCGTCGGCCCTCAGAACAACTGAGGAACGGGGGCCCCGGAGAATCCTGGCCGCGGGCCGCGCTGCCCGCCATGCGAAGCGTGGAGCTCCGCTCCTCGTCAGCGTCGATCAAGGCGGAGCGCGCCTACTGGACTGTACACAGATCGACAGACGCGCCACGCCTTGAATGAGCAGTTCGGAGACGATGTAGGTTGACGGTATGAGCGAACTCCAGCGTGCCTTCGACGCGCACCTGCACATCATCGATCCGAGCCATCCGCTGATCGAGAACAACGGTTATCTGCCCGATCCGTTCACGGTCGCCGACTATCGCGCGCGACTGCAGAGCCTCCCCGATATGGGAGTCGAGGTTGCCGGAGGAGCCGTCGTGTCCGGTTCGTTCCAGGGCTTCGACCAGGGGTACCTCATCGAGGCGCTGCGCCAGCTCGGCGACAACTATGTCGGCGTCACCCAGCTGCCGGATGAGACCACCGATGATCAGATCCGACGCCTCGACGAGGCCGGCATCAAGGCACTGCGATTCAATATCGCCCGCGGCGGTTCGGCCACCCTCGATGCCCTCGACAGCTTTGCCCGACGGGTCCATGACCTCGCCGGATGGCACGCCGAGCTCTATATCGACGCCCGCTCCATCGATGAGGATCTCGCCGCACGCATCGTCTCACTGCCGGCGGTGAGCATCGATCATCTGGGCATGCACGAGGACGGGCTGTCCACCCTGCTGCGCCTCGTCGAGGCAGGAGTGAAGGTCAAAGCCACCGGTTTCGGCCGTGTGGAGCTCGATCCCGCCGAGGCGGTCCGTCGCATCGTCGACACCGACCCGACCGCGCTGATGGTGGGGACGGACCTGCCGTCGACGCGGGCACGTCGCCCCTTCGCCGATGCTGATTTCGCACTCCTTCGTCAAGTACTCACCCCCGCCGAGGCGGACGCCGTGTTCTGGTCCAATGCGGCCCGGTTCTACGGCGTCGAGTCCGCATCCGCTGAGTAGACGTTCATCTCCGGCCACTAGCATGAGTGAAATGAGTTCACGTCAGTCGAATCTCGCCTCCACTCTGCATAGCCTCGACGGTCGCAGCTACGGCAATCTCAAGCAGATCCGCGGCCGCTACAGCTTCGGACCGGTCACCGTGTTCATCGACCGAGTCCAGGCCGATCCGTTCGCCTCACCGTCGAAGGTTCGGGTGCGCGTCGACCGTGCCGATGCGAAGTTCCCGCTCGACCTCACCACTGATCGGGCCGATCGCATCGCCGCCGCCGACTATCTGCTCCGGGCCGGCAACGAGGTGCTTGCGAAGCTCGGTCAGCGCGCACTCATCCTCGGCCGTCCCGGGCAGGAGGTCCTCGAGCGGACGAACATCCTCATCGATGACGCCGGGGTCGAGGCACGACTGCTCGTCAATCTGCCTGCACGCGGCCGCCGCATCCTCGGCCATCAGGCAGCGGACATCCTCACCCGTGATCTGCCGGATTTCGCCGAACGGCTCTTCCTCTTCGACCGTTGGTCAGACGCCCCAGCAGGCAGAGGAGGGAACACTCACGGCCCATCGGCCGAGGGGCTCGCCGACCACGTCCAACTGCACCGGGATCAGCTGGAACTGCGCAGCCACCTCGGCGAAGCAGGACTCATCGGTCTCGTCGGAAATGGTGCGATTCTCCCGCGGACGTCCGGGGATTCGGACCTGCCGATGAAGTCCTCCGATGCGGTTGCCTTCACCTCCCCTCCCGAACTTGAGCACACTGTCGAACTCTCCAGCGGCCGCACCGTCACCGGCATGGGCATCCCTCGCGGGGTCACCGTCATCGTCGGCGGCGGCTATCACGGGAAGTCGACGATTCTGCGCGCGCTCGAACGCGGCGTCTACCCGCATATCGCCGGCGACGGGCGCGAATGGGTCATCAGCGACCCGACTGCCGCCTCCATTCGAGCCGAGGACGGTCGCGCCGTCACCGGCGACGACATCTCGGCGTTCATCAACAACCTACCCTCGGGCTCTGACACGAGATTCTTCTCCACGACGAACGCCAGCGGGTCGACCTCGCAGGCGGCCAATCTCGTCGAAGCGATCGAGGCGGGCGCGAACACCCTGCTCATCGACGAGGACACGTCGGCGACGAACTTCATGATCCGCGACGAACGCATGCGTGCGCTCATCCCCGCCGAGCGGGAACCGATCACCCCGTTCGTCGACCGCGTGCGTCCGCTGCTGACCGAGCAGGGCGTGTCCACGGTGCTCGTCGCCGGCGGGTCGAGTGCGTTCTTCGAAGTCGCCGATCACGTCATCGCGCTCGACGCCTATGTGCCCAAGGAAGTCACGGACCAGGCGCATGACCTCGTCGGCGTCACCGCCGCCGACCTCGAAACGGCTCCAACCGGCAGCGACCCGGACACCGGTTCGGACTCCCTCGCCTCCCCCGCTTTCGCCGCCGCACCGCGTGTGCCGACGGCGAAGTCGCTGCGGCCGGCGTCGAAGACGAAGACCGCTCGGGCGAAGGGATCCGACCGGATCCAATTCGGCCGCGACTTCATCGACCTCATCGCCATCGCTCAGCTCGTCGACGCTCAGCAGGCGTCGGGAGTGGCCGAAGCTCTCGAATACCTCGCGGAGATCTTCGACGGACGCACCTCCCTGACAGAGGCGCTGACCGAGGTCGTGGACATGCTCGATACTGAGGGCCTCGACGGAATCACGGGGCACCGCGACCATCCGGGCCACCTGACCCGGCCGCGACGGCAGGAGATCGCCGCCGCACTCAACCGCTACCGGGGCTTGAGCCTCGAATGCTGAATTTCCGTGAAGTGACTTGCCACCATGACTATCCGGGACAACTCAATATTCCGTCGCCGATGGAATGTGGTGATTTCCCGAACAGTTCCCGATCTGCCGCCGAGGCGGCCCAACACCACCGCTGACGTGCGCGCCCGAACGGTCCAACAGTCCTACCCGTCCAGCACCCCAACAAGCTCCGTGGCCGTGCCGACCGGCAGGGAGCACTGCGTTCCCCGGCACACAATCGCCGTCCCCGCGGGGACGTCGACCTCCCGACCGTCCGGTCCCGGGACGCCTGTCGAGGCCGTGAGCAGAGTGAGCGACGGATGCCTGGCCGCGATGTTTCGCAGCGCATCGTCGACGGTGGCCACCCGCACGGGAGACAGGGCCCGCTCGGCCTGCCACAGCGCGTGTGCGCACCCGCGCGGAGCCTGCCCGGCCAGCGCCCGATAGACCCCGAGCAGCCGATCCCGAACCTCCAACAGCCGTCCCGTATCCAGCTCGGCGCCCCTACCCGGGGACGCCGCTTCACCGGATGGCTCCCAGCCACCGAATTCCGACCCGCCAGATGTCGCAGCCTCGACGCCGAGCTCGGCGAGCAGCAGCGCTGCCTCGGCAGCCGCCGATCGTCCCGACGGCACGGTGTTGTCGACGGGGTCCGCCGACTTCACGTCGATGATCCCGTCACCGAGCGAATCGACCGCTTCGAGGACCCCGTCTCCCCGTTCGGAGGTGAAGAGGTCAAGCATCGTCGCACCGAGATCGGCCAGGTCCTCCACCTTCACCGAGGCGGCTCCGTCCGGGAGCTGTCGGACCGTGATCCCAGCGGTGACGAGTTGAGCCCAATCGGCGAGCCCGCCTCGCCCGGGGCCGGCAACTCCGCCGGTGAAGGAGCGCCGCACATCGAGCGCAGCCGAGTCGGACGAGTCCCCCGAAGAGGGTGCACCGCCCGGCTTGAGTCGGTCATGCATCGCCGTCCAGAATCGCACGGCGGTTTCTGCCCACCGCGCCGAATCTGCAGATTCGGCGTTCCCTGTAATCGCACCACCAGTCGGGTCCGCACTTCCCGTCGAATCTGCACCACCCGAATCCTCAGCTCCCGCGCCGGAGTACAAGGCTGCCTCAGCGAGGGCGGTGACGGCCAAGGAATTCCATTCGGTGATGATCTTCGTATCGCGGGCCGGCTGGGAACGGCGAGCGCGCAGCTGCTCGAGCACCTCGCGCTGATGCCTCGTCGCCTCGATATCCCACGGCGCGGGGTGCTCGGCATCGAAGGGCACGTCCTCCATACCGAGCCAGTCGATGATGCGCACGGCCGCGACCACCTGGCCGGACAGCTCTCCCCCTGCCGGCGAATCGACGAGTCCGAGAAGACCAGCCTGCCCCGCCTCCGCGAATTCTTCGGGAGTGAACACATAGGCCGCGCCCTCCTCGGAGACTCCCGCCGAGTTGAGCGAATCCGCATCGAGGGCGGCGATGAATCCGTCATCGGTCGACAGGTCCCTGATCAGGAAGTTCGCGGTATCGGCGATCTCACGTTCGGCCAGGGCGAGCCACTTCGACCCCGAATCCAGGGCGCGTTCGACTTTCGCCCAGGCGACGACAGCGCGCAGATAGAGGGCGTTGTCGTAGAGCATCTTCTCGAAGTGCGGCACGAACCACTGCCGGTCGACGCTGTAGCGGGCGATCCCGCCGCGAACCTGGTCGCGCATGCCACCGGAAGCGATCCGCGCCAGCGTCGAACGCACGGCGATGAGGCAATCGAGGACGAGTTCGCCGGTCAGGTGCCCGTCGGCGCCGAGCCAGCCGAGCCGCCCCTCGGCCCGGACCCGATCCATCGGGCGCTCCCCGGCCCCTCCCCCGTTCGCCGAGGCGGTCCCGCCCGTTCCCGGGCGCGCCGAAGCGCCGTCGTTCGCTCCCTCACCCGCCGAGGCGGTCCCACCCAAGCGCACGAACGCCGCGAGGAGCTGGAGGACGTTCATCATCGGCGGGAACTTCGGGGCACCTCCGAACCCACCCCAGGCCGGATCGTACGAATCGAGCAGCGCTGCGGCGGCGGAATCGAGCTCGTCGGGGGTCAGGGACTCCGCGGCCGCCTCGGCGGGGAGCGCACTGGTCACGGCATCGGCCATCTCGGCCAGCCCGCGGTCCATCCGGGCCGTCATCTGGTTGACCTCGTCGCGGCGTTCAGTCCACGTCGCCGATACGGCCGAGAGCACCTGCGTGAACGCAGGCAGATTGCCCCGCGGCGCGGGCGGGAAGTAAGTGCCGGCATAGAAGGGACTGCCGGCAGGTGTGGCGAAGATCGTCATCGGCCAACCACCTTGGCCGGTCATCGCCTGCAGGGCATTCATGTAGTAGGCGTCGATGTCCGGCAGTTCTTCCCGGTCGATCTTCACGGGCACGAACCGGTCGTTCATCATCGCCGCGACCGCTTCGTCCTCGAAGGATTCGTGGGCCATGACGTGGCACCAATGACAGGTGGAGTAGCCGATCGAGATGAGGAGGGGGACGTCACGGCGGGCCGCCTCGGCGAGAGTTTCCTTCGTCCACATCCGCCAGTCCACGGGATTGTCGGCATGCGCGCGCAGGTAGGGGCTGGTCGAGTCGGCGAGTTCGTTCGGCATGCCCCCAGCGTCTCACTTCGAGCGATCGCGTGCGAGGTCATCTCCCGTCGGCCGACCGAGTTCTTCTCACACGAACCGACAAGGAGGCTGGTTTTTATGGGAGCATGGGGCCATGACCACCGCACCGAACACGGACGCCCATGACCCGAGAATCGGCCTCGACAGCCGCAGAATGGCCATCACCATCGTTGCCGCCGTCACCTTCCTCGTCACGTGGATCGGCACCGGGCTCCTCGAAGTCAAGGCTCAAGACTCCTACGTGTCGTCACCCGGTCCGAGCCTCCTGCGCCTCGCGCTCATCGCGGTCTCCGGCGCCGCCGCGATCACGATCGCCCGCGGACTTCGCCCGATCCCCCGCAACGTGTTCATCGTCATCACTGTGTTCCTCTGCGCCGTCGAAGCGCTCAAGTCGATCTTCACCATCGACACGTTCGGCGCCGACACCGGCGTATTGGCCGACAATCCCGCGCTCACCACAGCCCTGGTCACCGTGAGCCTCATCGTGGCGGTGGCTTTCCCGATCGTTGTGGCACTCGCCCTGGCCGCAGTCACGGCCCAACTTGTTCCCGTCGCCGAGGCGGCCGCTCCAGCAGTCCTCTGCCGCCGTTCACGTGCCGCCGCCTTCGGATTGTTCGCTGCGACCGGGATCGTGCTCCTCGTCTGGCTGCTGCGAACCATGTTCGTCGACGCCATGTTCCTGTTCGAGTACGGTGATGCGTTCAATGCTCTGGGCGCAGCGGTCGGGTTCGTCTCCGCCATCGCCGCCCTGCGGGTCGTCGCCGAGTCTCGGTCGCTGCCGGCCGATGAGCCGGCCCTCGGCTCATCTTCTTCCGGCACCACACCGCGATCTGCTCGCACTCTGGCCTTCGTAATCGTCGCCTGCGGACTGCTTCTGTGCCTGGAATCGACCTTGCTCGCCGTCGGTTATCCACCGGTCTCGAGCCTGGGATACACGGGCTGGGTCGTCTCCATGTTCGGCCTCGTCCTCGGCAGCCTCGTGCTCGCGGTCCGCACACTCAACTGCGCTCCGACCCACGACGTCACCCAACCCGGTGACCGTGCCCAGCCCGACGACACCACCCAGGCGGACGACAGCAATGTGGCCAACGACAGCACTGAGGTCGGCGGCAGCGGCAGCAATCCCAGCAACGGGTCATGAGCACCGCCGCACGGCAAGGTGCTGAGGCCGTCGCCGACGGAGACTCTGCCGAACGACCTGCACCACTGAGGCCTGGAGCCTTCTCACTGACGGTCGTGGCATTTCTCGTCCATTGCCTGTCGTGGGCGGGCGCCGCGCTTCTCATCAGCGCCGATGATGTGTACTTCACGACGAGTCCGGTCCGCGCGTGGACCCAGCTCGGCACCCTGCTCGTCGCCGGCGCATCGGGGATCGTCCTTCTCCGGACCCTGCCCCTTCATCCGCGCATTGTGCTCAGCGTGATCACCGTGCTGCTGTTCGTCCCATCTGGCCTGGCTTCGCTCGTCTCCACTGCCGCTGGAGACTCGGATGTCGGGCAAATGATCACCGCGTACCTGTGGCTCCTGCGCCCGCTGACGATCGTGGCCTATCCGCTCATCGTTGCCGGTGTGCTGGCGACGATCCTCGGTCGAGTCCCAGAATCCGCCGGCCTTGCAAATCCCCACACGGAGGCGGCCGAACCGACTCCACATCTCCCACGCCATCGCCACGCCTCCTTGGTCACAGCCATCGTCCTCATCGTCTCTGCTCTCATCATTGCGGTGACCTTCGCCTTCGAACCGTCCGGGGGCAGTTTCGCCGACGTCCCTGCCTCGAGCGCCTTCCTCACCGCCTGCGCGAGTCTCACAGCATCGACCGCCGGCCTTTACAGCTTGTACTCCCTGACGCGAAACTGCATCGCCGACTCAGCACCGGGATCCCCTCCCCCGCCGAGGATCGCCCAGGTTCTGACTGCAGTCACCGTGGTCTGCGGTATGGCCGCGTTCATGGTCTCTGCGGCGAGGATGTTCGGCGACGTAGCCTCCCTCTATTTCGGCCCGATCGCCGGACCGGTCGGGATGGGCGGAACGATCATGTCCAGCGTGCTGCTCTCTGTCCTCATCATCCGCTCTGTGAAACGATGACAGCATGACTGCGTCAGTGCTCAAGTGCGGAAAACTCTTCGACGGCGAATCCGGCGAGCTCCTCGATAACCAGGAGATCCTCGTCGAAGACGGACTCATCACGGACATCGGCCCCGCTGTCGATCACCCCACCGACGCCGAGGTCGTCGACCTGAGCGACCGGACCGTCTCGCCAGGCTTCATCGACACTCACGTCCACCTGACCATGGACGCATCTCACCTGCCGATGCAGACGCTCGGATCGACCGCGACGAAAGCCCTGACCGGGCTGTCCATCGCCCAGGGCTACCTCGAATCGGGGTTCACCACGGTGCGCGACCTGGGCGCGATGGACCCCGAGACCCCGACGCTCGACCTGCGCAACGCCATCGACTCCGACCTCGTCACCGGACCCCGGATCCTCGCGGCCGCCCACATCATCTCCCCGACCGGCGGACACGGCGACATCGGCGGCTTCTACCCCACCCGCTGGGACATCCCCGTCTCCGCCAAGGCCGATGATCGTGCCGAGATCCGTGCCGCCGTCCGCCGCGAACACGCCATCGGCTCGGACTGGATCAAGACGGTCAACGCCGGCGGCTACTTCAGCCCCGGCGACGACCCCGCCGTGTGCACCTGGTTCGACGACGAAATGGAAGCCCTGTGCGCCACCGCCGCCCAACTGGGCATGCCCGTGGCCGTGCACACCGGAGCCGCCGATGCCTGCAAGCAGGCCATCCGCGCCGGAGTCCGAAGCCTCGAGCACGCGTACCTCATCGACGAAGAGGGCGTGGCCATGGCCGCCGAGGCGGGGGTGTTCATCGTGCCCACGATGCAGATGACCCAAGAAGACCTCCAGCAGCTGAATGACGGCACCCTGCCCGATCAGGCGGTCTGGAAGTTCTCCCGCGATTCCGAACAGATCCTGGCCTCCCAGCGGCTCGTCGCCTCAGGCGACGCCGAGGTGGTGTTCGGCACCGACTGCGGAATGTTCCCCTTCGACCACGGGGTCAAGGAATTCGTCGCCCTCGTCGACGCCGGACTATCCCCGCTGCGTGCGCTCAAGGCCGCAACCTCGACCGCCGCGCGGATGCTCCAGCGTGAGGACCTCGGACGGCTGCGCACCGGCGCCTGTGCCGATATCGTCGCTATGCCCGGCGATCCGCTCACCGATATCTCGGCCACCGGTGACGTCGACTTCGTCATGTCCCGCGGCCGCATCATCCGTCGGCCCGTCCACGCCTGAGCCGACGCGGGGCCTATTGAGCCTCCGCTAGAGAGCTTCGACGACCTCGACGAGGCGGTCGGGAGCGTTGGTGATGATGCCGTCGGCGCCGACGTCGATGGCTCGTTCCATCTCGCCGAGATCGTCGACGGTCCACACCAAGCTGGTCATTCCGAGCTCGTGGATGGCGGTGAGGAAGTGTTCGTCGGCCGCGCAGAATTCGGGGTTGACCTGGTCGACCCAGTCGGCGAAGTCCTGGAGCTCGTCCGGGCAGGGTCGGCCGAGCACGCCGACCGGGATCTCCGGGGCGAGCGCGTGGAACTCTTCGACGAATGCCCAGTTCGCGGACTGGACGACGAGCATACCGGCGGCCAAAGCCCGGTCGAGATAGTTCGGCAAGGTGCGCAGGGCGGACAGGACCGCCTCGGCGATTCCGGGATAGAGCTCGGGGTGCTTGACCTCGAGCAGCAGGCCGGTGCGGGTGTCGTGTGCGAGGGTGAGCACCTCGGCGAGGCGGGGCACGCGGACACCGGCGAATTCCTCGCCCTTCCAGCTTCCGGCGTCGAGTGTGGCGATCTGGGCGGCGTTCATGCCGGCGATGCTGCGGTCTTGACGATTCGGGTACAGGGTGCGGGCGTCGGTGGTGCGATCGACGGTGGTGTCGTGCATGATCACGAGCTCACCGTCGGCGCTCATGTGGACGTCGGTTTCGATCATGTCTGCGCCCTGGTCGATGCCGGCGATGAACGCGGGGATCGTGTTCTCCGGCCAATCGGCGGACGCACCTCGGTGTGCGATGACCAGGGGCGGGACCCGAACGCGGGCGGGGTCGATCACGGTGCCGGCCGCGCCGGCGCTGAGGTCGCGGGGCGAGTGATCGGAGGTGGGGGTGGCGAGGGTGATGGGCATTTCAGAACTCCTCCACGGAGACTGCGGGTGGCGTTCGGGCGCCGGATCCAACTGCTGCGCGGAGGCCGAACGATGAGTACTAGGCCGCCCAGACTAGGGGGCCCGAGCAAGTTCCGGGTGATGCGCGAGTGGACGGGACATGAATCCTGACGGTGTCGACACTGGCCGTCGCCTGGGCCGATGCTGACTCGGCCGCAGGCCGACGGTGACCTTCAAGCAGGGGCCACTGCCACAGCTGCAGAGACGGAGGTGGCAGACTGGGAGTAACCACGGACGGAGTCCTCGCGTTCCGCACCTCCGATCCTCTCCAGCACAATTGCCGAAGGAGGCGCAGTTCGATGGAGATGCTCCAGAGTGCTTTCGACAGTGTCAGCACCGTATCGTCGTACATCCTCGTGGCTGTTCTCATCCCCACTGGTCTGTATTTCACCATCCGCACGGGAGCGGTGCAGGTCCGCCTGCTGCCCGAGATGTTCCGCACCCTGGTGGAGCCGGGCGGACGGGATTCCGAGGGCAACCGGAACATCTCGCCGTTCCGCGCCTTCTCGATCTCCGCGGCCTCGCGGGTGGGAACGGCGAACATCGCCGGTGTCGCTTTGGCGATCTCGCTCGGTGGACCGGGTGCGATGTTCTGGATGTGGCTGACGGCCATCGTCGGCGGTGCCACGGCCTTCGCCGAATCGGCTCTCGGACAGCTGTACAAGCTCAAGGACGGCCCGAACTTCCGCGGCGGCCCGGCGTACTACATCAAGCACGGGCTGAACATGAAGTGGCTCGGACTGGTCTTCGCCGTGATCGTCGCCATCACCTACGGCATCGTGTTCAACTCGGTGCAGTCGAACTCCATTGTCGACGCCGTCGGGGCCTCCTTCGGAGTCGAGAGTTCGGACGGCGTCTTCGCTGCCGTGGCCGGTGCGATCATCGCTGTCGCCGCCTTCGCGATCTTCGCCGGCGGCGCCAAGCGCATCTCGAACATCTCGGCGTACCTGGTGCCGATCATGGCCGGCCTCTACCTCATCGTCGGCATCATCGTCGTGGTGATGAACATCGGTGCCGTGCCGTCGATGATCGCCACGATCGTCACCGACGCGTTCAGCATGGATTCGATCGCCGGCGGAACGCTGGGATCGATCATGCTCATCGGTGTTCAGCGCGGCCTGTTCTCCAATGAGGCCGGTATCGGTTCGGTGCCGAACGCGGCAGCGACCGCCTCGGCGTCGCACCCGGCCAAGCAGGGCTTCGTGCAGGCGCTGGGCGTGTACTTCGATACGATCCTCGTCTGCTCGATCACCGCGTTCATCATCCTGCTGTCGAATCCGGAGTACGGCAGCTCTGCCGAGGGCATCCAGCTCACGCAGACGGCGCTGAGCGGTCAGCTCGGACAGTGGGCGATCCACTTCCTCACGCTGGCTATCTTCCTCTTCGCGTTCTCGTCGATCCTCGGCAACTACTACTACGGCGAAGCGAATATCGAGCACCTGACGACGAACCGCGTCGCGCTGCGCGTGTATCAGGTCATCGTCATGGTCTCGGTGTTCATCGGAGCGATCGCGGCCCTCGACCTGGTGTGGACCGCGGCCGATATCTTCATGGCGATCATGGCTCTCATCAACCTCTTCGCTCTGCTGATGCTCTCGCCGCTGGTGTTCTCGTTGCTGAAGAACTACCAGCAGCAGCGCAAAGCCGGCTTCGAACCGGTGTTCCGACGCGGCGATCTGCCGACTTATCGGCGCATCAACACCGAAGTCGATGCCTGGGACGGCACCGACGAGGTGACCACAACGAAGTTCTGGCATGACCGCGGCAAGAAGGTTCGCTCCGACAACGAGTGAGGCTGCCGCCACTGGCCGCACAAACAAAGGGCGCCTTCGGCACGATTCCCGTTCACGGGATTGTACCGAAGGCGCCTTTCGTATTGGGGACTGCTCAGCGCTTGACCGACTTCGAGGTCGCTCCGGTTGCCCAGCTGACCTGGCCGAAGGTGACGCGGTAGGTCTTCTTGCTCTTCGACTTCACCTTGTAGACGGCCTTGCCCTTCTTCGCGGTGACCGTCTTCAGGGTCTTCCATTTGCTGCCGGACTTGACCTGGAACTTCACCTTCGGGTTGTAGTTGATCTTCCCGTAGTGCTCCGGGTGATAGACCTTCGACGACGAAGTCAGCGTGACCGTGCTTCCCTTGCGCTTTGTAGAAAGCGAAGCGTAGGACTTGCCACGGACGTAGAAGGAGCCCTTCGTGTAGTCGGCACGCTCGACTTCGCCGTAGCCGTTATAGCTTGAGCCACCGTAGTAATATGCCCGAACTTCTGAAGGTCCGAGGGTGTACTTACCCAGGCCATCTGAAGATGGGCAGATCATGATCCGATCCTTCTTGGAGCCGCTGTAGTCCGAGAACCACGCAGTATCGGCCCAGCCGTGACGACCCCGGACATCAGTGTCAACGTCCCAGTCATCAATCCTGGACTTCTTATGCTTCATGTAGACGTTTGTATATTTGCAGTTCCAGTCGGACACAACGACGCTGTCTCCCCAGAGCTTTGTGACGTCGAATGATGAACTCGCCGCCTCGGTGGAAACGGCAGGACCGATGGCGAGAGCAAGAGCGGCAACGGACGCGACGAGGGCGCGCTTGAGGAACTTCATGGAGACTCCAACTGAAGATGGGATGAAAGAGGATGCCTGAGTCGGAGTCAACGAATGTGCAGTCGGCAACGAGAAGTCACGAAGCTTGAAAGTTGTATGACCGAAGATTATCACACCTGCAGTGCGACCGGCTTCGGCTCAACTTTGCCGTCCAAGCGCACAACTCAACCACACGAAAAAGGCGGCCCGAGCGCAATGCTCGGGCCGCCTCGGCGAGGGGAACTGATTCAGTTCGCGGGTGCCGCTTCATCCTCGAGGATGAGCGGGTACACGCCGTTCTCGTCGTGGACCTCACGGCCGGTGACCGGCGGATTGAACACGCAGGCCATGCGCAGCTCTTCCTCGGCCACGACGGTGTGCTTCTCATTTCCGTCAAGCAGATACATGACGCCGTCGTGGAGCGGGTAGACCTTGCCGGTCTCCTCGTCGGTCAGCGTCCCCTTGCCCTGCACGCAGTACACGGCTTCGACGTGATTCTGGTAGTGGAACGTCGAGGTGGTTCCGGCGTAGATCACGGTGTCGTGGAACGAAAATCCGACGCGTTCCTTGCCGAGCACCATTCGGCGTGAGCGCCAGGTCTCGGACTTCACATCGCGGTTGGTGTCGTTGAGGTCATCGCGGTTGACTACGTACATCTGTGGTCCTTTCGCAGAAGGTCGGTGAAAGTGTTCAGGGTGGACCGCGGGTCTCCGTCTCACTTCAACGGCTACCGTCGGCCCGGTTGGGCGATCGAACAGGTGAGCTCGAATCCGCCCAAAGCTCGGGCCGGCGCCACAGTTGCGACGCCGGCCCGGCAGAGGTGGGTCAGGCCAGTGCGGCCTTCGCAGCGGCGGGAGCGAACTTGAGCACTCCGGCCTCGATGATGTCCAGGCCCGCCTGCAGATCGCGCGAGTCGATCGTCAGCGGGGGCATGATCTTGATGACTTCGTCATCGGCGCCCGAGGTCTCGAGCAGGAGACCGTTCTCGAAGGCATAGGCGGCAACCTTCTCGGCCACCTCGAGGTCCTCGAAGCAGACGCCGGCCAGCAGGCCCCGTCCGCGGATCGAAGCGCCTTCGGCCTTTTCGACGATCGTGTCGAGGCGCTGGTGCAGCTCGGCAATGGTGTCGGCGAGCTGGTTCTGGAACTCGTTGTCGGCCCAGAAGGTCTTGATGGCGGCGGTCGCGGTCACGAACGCGGGGTTGTTTCCGCGGAAGGTGCCGTTGTGCTCGCCGGGCTCCCAGACGTCGAGCTCGGGACGGAACAGGGTCAGCGCCAGCGGCAGACCCGAACCGGAGATCGACTTCGACAGGCAGACGATGTCGGGCTCGATACCAGCCTCTTCGAAGCTGAAGAACGAACCGGTACGGCCGCAGCCTGCCTGCACGTCATCGACGATGAGGAGGATGTCGTGCTTCTTGCACAGGTCGGACAGTGCGCGCAGCCATTCGGCGCGAGCGGCACGCAGTCCGCCCTCGCCCTGCACGGTCTCGACGATGACAGCGGCGGGCTTATCAACGCCCGAGCCGGAGTCCTCGAGGACCTTCTCCAGCCACAGGAAATCCGGGACCTCTCCGTCGAAGTAGTCGTCGTACGGGATCTTCGAGCTGTTGGTCAGCGGGATGCCTGCGCCTTCGCGCTTCATCGAGTTGCCGGTCACCGACAGCGATCCCAGCGTCATGCCGTGGAACGCGTTGGTGAACGAGAGCATGTGCTGACGGCCGGTCACCTTGCGAGCGAGCTTGAGAGCCGCCTCGACGGTGTTGGTTCCCGTCGGCCCGGGGAACATGACGGAGTAGTCGAGCCCGCGCGGCTTGAGGATGAGGTCCTGGAAGGTCTGCAGGAACTCACGCTTGGCCGGGGTCTTCATATCCATCGAGTGCAGAACGGCGCCCGATTGCAGGTACTCGATGAGCGGGCCCATCACGGCCGGGTTGTTGTGGCCGTAGTTGAGGGCACCGGCTCCGGAGAAGAAGTCGAGGTACTCGTTGCCGTCCTCGTCCCACTGCTTTGCGCCCTGCGAACGGGCGAAGGTCGCGGGCCAGGAACGGCAGTAGCTGCGCACGGCAGACTCGCGAGTTTCGAAGATGTCGGGCTTGTCAGTGGGTGTGGGCTTAGCGCTTTCAGTCATGACTTAAGTCCTTTCGACTTCTTTAAGTTCTGCGTCTGCATCGGATGCAGTCGCCGAGGCGGTGGCCACTGCCGCTCAGTGCGAGCGATCTCTTCCGCCTCCTGGCACCTGGCGCGTCCACGCCCTTGGAACAGGGGGCCGCGCGGCGCCGGGGTGAGGCTCGTTATAGGGGTGCGATCTCGTAGAGGTACTCGGTGTCGTGGCCGTCCGGGTAGAGGTCCCGGGTGAACAGCGGGCGACGGTCGAATCCGGCGCCGCGCTTCTCAGCGAACGCCTGGAACAGGCGGTTGGACGCCGCATTGTCGTCGGTGATCGTCGTCTCCATGCGGAGAGCGCCGGTCCGGTCGGCCAGTTCATGGAGCATGGTCGATGCGAGTCCGTGTCCACGGAAGTTCTCGTTGACGGCGACCTGCCAGATCATCAGGGTGTCCGGATTCTCCGGACGGGTGTACCCGGTGATGAAGCCGGCGGGTTCTCCGTCGATTCGTGCGATCACCGAGGTGTCCGCGAAGTCGCGGCACCACAGCAGGTACGAGTACGAGGAGTTCAGGTCGAGCACGGCTGTGTCTTTCGCGAGCCGCCATAGATGTTGTCCGTCCTCCAGTTCTGGAGTCCGGACGTCGATTTGCGTCTTCGGTTCAGCGAGTGCGTTAATCACGCCAACAAACCTAACGGGCTGAGATCGAGCGTCAACCTCGAAAGTGCCGATTCCGGGGTACTTCCGCAACGATCCTCCCGAGCTACCGACATGTAACGGACCCGGCTTTCCCCATGGCATCTCTGGGATGTGACGGGGCGCTCCTTCGCGCTCATACCGCGCCAGAGGTTCGTTATCGTTTCGTTACATTTGACTGGAGTTGGAACAAGGGTTCCACGTGTTCCATGTCACTTCGCTTGAATTTGGATAGCAAGGTGTCCTGTTGCCCGAGGTTGCCGTCTGAGGCTCTGCGGGCGGGTTCGAGGCGGCTGCGAGGTAGTTCGCGCAGGCGCGAAGGTGTTCGCGCAGCGCCGCCATCAGCCGGATGCTGCGCGCCTGCCGCCGCCGACACGAGTTAAGTGTGCGAAGAATGTCGCCTTGAGGCCGATTTTCGGCATTCTTCGCACACTTAACTCTTTCTCCCCGCTGCTTCAGGCCGCTGCAGAGGTACGGAAGTAGATGAGTGCGCAAAGCCGGCTCGAGAGGCCGCGACTCAGGTGAGCGCCGCTTGACTGGCTCCGAACCTCAGACGCACTGACCTCAGCACTCGACGACGTTGACGGCGAGGCCGCCCATCGCCGTCTCCTTGTACTTCGAGGACATGTCCGCGCCGGTCTGACGCATCGTCTCGATCACCTCGTCGAGGCTGACCCGGTGCTGGCCATCGCCCCACAGCGCCATGCGGGAGGCGTTGATGGCCTTGCCGGCGGCGATCGCATTGCGTTCGATGCAGGGGACCTGCACGAGTCCGGAGATCGGGTCGCAGGTCAGGCCGAGGTTGTGCTCCATCGCGATCTCGGCAGCGTTCTCCACCTGTTCGGGTGTTCCGCCCATCACGGCGGCCAGTCCCCCGGCGGCCATCGACGAGGCGGATCCGACCTCTCCCTGACAGCCCACCTCGGCGCCGGAGATCGACGCCCGCTCCTTGTAGAGGACTCCGATGGCTGCCGCGGTGAGCAGGAAGTCGACGATGGCTCGATGCTTCGCGGACTCGCCGCCTTCCTTGACTGCGGGGACGTAGTTGAGCGCATAGTGCAGCACGGCGGGGATGATGCCGGCCGCCCCATTCGTCGGCGCGGTGACGACGCGGCCTCCCGAGGCGTTCTCCTCGTTCACGGCCATCGCGATGAGGTTGACCCATTCGAGGTAGTAGCCGGGATCCCGGCCGGGGTCCTCGGCCTTGAGTTTGAGGTACCAGTCGTGTGCGCGGCGGCGGACCTTGAGCCCTCCGGGCAGATAACCGGAGCGGTCCAGGGACGCCGAAGCGCATTCCTCCATCACCGAGTAGATGTGGAGCAGTCCGTGCCGGATCTCATCCTCGTCGCGCATCGACAGTTCGTTGGCGTGCATGATCTCGGCGATGGACAGATCGTTCTCGCGGCAGCGCTGAAGCAGCTCGACTCCGGAGTGGAAGGGGTAGGGCAGCTCTTCGTCGTAGGACTCGAGTTCGGCGTCGACGACAGAATCCGCGACCGCGAACTCGACACCCGCGCCTGCACCGCCGCCGTCGGCAGCTGCACCATCCTCGGCGGTCTTCTCTTTCTCGAGGAATTCGGTCTCCGAAGTCACGAATCCGCCGCCGACGGAGTAATAGGTCTCCTCGGCGAGAGTCTCCCCGGCAGCGTCGTAGGCGGTCACGGTCATGGCGTTCGTATGGCGCGGGAGGACGGTCAGCGGTCGTTTGACCATGTCATCCTCGGTGAACTTGAGTTCGACGCCGTTGCCGGTCGAGTCGCCGAGGATGATCGTCCCGGTCTCGGACATCCGTGTCCGCCGGGCGGTGAGTTCGTTGGCTTCGATGAGATCGGGGCGGCAACCCTCGAGACCGATGAGGATGGCGTCGAAGGTCCCGTGACCGGCGCCGGTGGCAGCCAGGGAACCGAACACGTCGACGCGCAGATCCGCCACGGAGCTCAGCGAATCGCTAAGGAGGTCGATGAAGCTCGCGCCGGCACGCATCGGTCCGACGGTGTGGGAGCTCGACGGTCCGATGCCGACCGTGAAGAGGTCGAAGACACTCAATGGCATGGCAATCACTTCGTTTCTGATGAGATGACGACGGGGCCGACCGAACAGCCGTGCACTCACGTGCATGGCGAGCCGATGCCGACGATGTGTCGGCACCGACCTCGACCGACCCCGCTTCAGGGTTTATATCCTCCGCCCGGAGGATGAGGCTCAGAGGGAGTTCGCCTCGGCGTAGCCGGCGGCGTCCATGACTTCGCCGACCTCGGTCACGGCGACCTCGAACAGCCAGCCCTCACCGTAGGGGTCGGAGTTGAGCAGTCCGGGTGAGTCCACGGCCGCCTCGTTGATGGTGACGACCTCGCCGGTGACCGGGGTGTAGAGGTCGGACACAGACTTCGTGGATTCGACCTCACCGCAGGTCTCACCTGCGGTGACGGTGTCGCCGACCGCTGGCAGGTCGACGTAGACGACCTCGCCGAGGGCATCGGCGGCGACGGCGGTGATGCCGACCTTGACGGTCTTGCCGACGAGCTCATCGGCAGCGCCGTCGACCCATTCGTGTTCGGCGGAGTAGGTGAAGTTCTGCGGGAGCGGGGGCAGCTGTGCCATATGTCTTCCTTACTGTGACTGCCGCCGGAAGGGGCGGTCACGACGTTGTTGTGCCAGGTGGGACCAGTCTACGAGTCGCCGGCCCCACCAGGATGAATTGTGGGTGAGAGCTTCAGTCGGCCTGGCGCTTGTAGAACGGCAGCTGTGTGACGGTGAAGTCGTGTGCCTTGCCGCGGATGTCCACGGTCACGGCGGTGCCCACCTCGGCGCGGTCCCGATCGATGTAGGCCAAGGCGATCGGGTGGCCGAGCGTCGGCGAAGGCTGACCGGAGGTGACGGTGCCGACCTCAGCGCCGTCGATCGACACGGCGGCACCGGAACGGGCGGCACGGCGTCCCTCCGAGCTCAGGCCGACGAGCACGCGCGGCGGTTCGGTCTCTCCGAGCTTCGCCAGCGCCTCACGGGCGAAGAAGTCATCCTTCGTGTTGAACCCGATCATCCGGCCCATTCCCGCATCGTACGGGGTGGTGTTCTGATCGAGTTCGTTGCCGAAGAGCGGCATTCCGGCTTCGAGACGCAGCGAATCGCGTGCAGCCAGACCGCAGGGAACGAGTCCGTAGTCCGCACCCGAAGTCACGAGCGTGTTCCACAGGCGGGAGGCGCCGATGTTGGGGACGTAGAGCTCGAACCCGTCCTCACCGGTGTATCCGGTGCGGGCGAGCATAAGGTCGATCCCGGCGATCGTCAGCGGCATCCACGCGTAGTACTTGAGTTCGCGCACCGCCTGACCGATGGTGATCTTCGCATCCCCCGCCGAGGTGGCTCCCCCGTTGGCATCGTCGGTGACCTGGGCCTTCGCCTGGTCACCGGCGCCGGTGCGGGGTCCGAATTCGCCGTGGCCGGACTCGTCGAGGGCGCGCAGGATGATCGCCTCCGAGTTCGGTCCCTGCACTGCGATGAGCGCGGTGGCGTCGGATTCGTCTGTCAGGTGCACATCGGAGCCGGGTGCGACGGTCTGCACGAACTGGTGCACGCGTTCCTTGAGCGCGGCGACCACGGTGGGCGTGTTCGAGGCGTTGGGGACGATGAGGAACTCTTCGTCGCCGATGCGGTAGGTGATGAGGTCGTCGAGCAGGCCGCCTGACTCGTTGACGATGACTCCGTACTTGGCCTTGCCGATCTTCATCTTCGAGTACTTCGCGACGAGCGCGTAGTCGAGGAAGGCTGCGGCGTCGGTTCCGCTGATACGCACCTCTCCCATGTGGGAGAGGTCGAAGAGGCCTGCGGCCTCACGCACGGCACGGTGTTCGGCGAGTTCCGAACCGTACTTCAGCGGCATGTCCCAGCCGCCGAAGTCGGTGAACGAGGCACCGAGCTCGGCGTGGATGCTGTGCAGCGGGGTCTCTTTGGGGGTGTTCGCGGTCTTATCGGTCATCACTTGTCCTCTTCCTCGAACTCTTCGAAGGCCTCTGGCGGCGGGCAGGAGCACACCAGGTTGCGGTCGCCGTAGGCTCCGTCGATGCGGCTGACCGGCGGGAAGTACTTCGTGAGGCGCAGCCCGGGAACGGGGAACACCGCGGTCTCGCGGCTGTACTTGCCGTCCCAGTCGTCCATCACCGCGGTCGCCGGGTGCGGCGCGAGGGCCAGCGGCGACTCTTCGTAGGTATACGACTTGCCGATCTCGTCGATCTCGGCGCGGATGGTGCGCATGGCCTCGATGAAGCGGTCGAGCTCGTCCTTGTCCTCGGATTCGGTGGGTTCGACCATGAGGGTGCCGGGCACCGGGAAGGCCAGGGTCGGGGCGTGGAAGCCGAAGTCGACGAGGCGCTTGCAGACATCTTCGGCGGTGACGCCCGTCGCCGAGGTGATCGCGCGGAGGTCGAGGATCGTTTCGTGGCCGACGAGTCCGTTCTCACCCGAGTAGAGGATCGGGTAGACGTCGCCGAGCTTCTTCGCCAGGTAGTTCGCACCGAGCAGAGCCGAGCGCGAGGCTTCGCGCAGTCCTTCGGCACCCATGAGTTCGAGGTAGGCGAAGCTGATGGGCAGGACTCCTGCGGAGCCGAACATCGATGCGGAGATCGGCAGCTCCTTGGCATCCGGGTCACCGGCGACGAGCTCCGGCAGCGTGGCATCGCCGGGCAGGTACGGAGCGAGGTGTTCGCGAACCGCCACAGGGCCGACTCCAGGGCCGCCTCCTCCGTGGGGGATGCAGAAGGTCTTGTGCAGGTTGAGATGGGAGACGTCGCCGCCGAATTCGCCGGGCTTGGCGAGTCCGACCATGGCGTTGAGGTTCGCACCGTCGACGTAGACCTGCCCGCCGGCGGCATGGACCTTGTCGCAGACCTCGCGGATCTGCAGTTCGAAGACTCCGTGGGTCGACGGGTAAGTGATCATGATGCCGGCGATCTTGCCTTCGTGCTTGGCGATCTTCGCATCGAGGTCGCCCATGTCCACGGAGCCGTCATCGGCCGTCGCGACGACCTGCACCTGGAGTCCGGCGAGCACCGCGGAGGCGGCGTTCGTGCCGTGCGCGGACTGCGGGATGAGTACGACGGTGCGGGCATCGTCCCCATTGGCCACATGGTAGGCGCGGATGGCGAGCAGTCCGGCCAGCTCACCCTGCGAGCCGGCGTTGGGCTGCAGGGACACACGGTCGTAGCCGGTGACCTCGACGAGGGAGTCCTCGAGGCGACCGATGAGCGCGCGCCAACCTTTGGTCTGTTCGACGGGGGCGAAGGGGTGGATGGAGGCGAATTCCGGCCAGGTGATGGGTTCCATCTCGGCGGCGGCGTTGAGCTTCATCGTGCACGAACCCAGCGGAATCATCGTCCGGTCGAGTGCGAGGTCACGGTCGGCCAGGGTGCGCAGGTAGCGCATCATCGAGGTCTCGGAGCCGTGGGCGCTGAAGACGGGGTGGGTGAGGAATTCGGTGTCCCGGTGGAACGACGCCGCGAATGCGGGTTCCGGCACGGCGTTGGCTCCGAAGGTTCCCGCCGAGGCGGCTTCGAAGTCGTCCGCGTCGACCCGGGCAAGGATGCCGAGGGCCTCGAGCAGGCCGTTGGCATCGGCGACGGTGTGGGGTTCGCCGAAGGAGACGCCGACAGTGGTGTTGTCGATGACGCGGATGTTGTATCCGGCCTGGTCGGCGACGTAGCGGGCGGCTTCGGCATCGGCCACGCGCAGGGCCACGGTGTCGAAGAATTCCCAGGTGAGCACCTCGGCGCCGGGGGCGGTGTCCGCGGCACCTGCGAACGCGTGGGCGAGGCGGTGGACGCGGGAGGCGATGCGGGTCAGGCCGACCGGGCCGTGGTAAACGGCGTACATCGAGGCGACGTTGGCGAGCAGGGCCTGCGCGGTGCAGATGTTCGATGTCGCCTTCTGGCGGCGGATGTGCTGTTCGCGAGTCTGCAGGGCCAGGCGGTAGCCAGGCTTGCCCTGGGCGTCCTTGGACACTCCGACGAGGCGGCCGGGCAGCTGGCGCTGGAGTCCGGACTTCACGGCCATGAAGCCGGCGTGGGGGCCGCCGAAGAACAGGGGCACACCGAAGCGCTGGGCCGAGCCGACGGCGATGTCCGCACCCTGGGAGGCGCAGTCCTTGAGCAGAGTCAGGGCCAGCAGGTCGGCGTCGAAGGTGACGAGCGCACCGCGGTCGTGTGCTCCGTCGACGGCTTCGGTGAAGTCGCGGATGGCTCCGGTGGTGCCGGGCTGGGCGCAGACGATGCCGAAGATGTCTTCGCCGACGAGGCCCTCGGCGAGGTCGGCGACGGTGACGCGGAAGTCCATAGCCTTCGCCCGGGCGCGGACGACGGCGATGGTCTGCGGGTGGAGTTCGGAGTCGAGGACGACGGTTGTCCCCTTCTTCACGGCTCGACGCATGAGCAGGACCGCCTCGGCGACGGCGGTGGCCTCATCGAGGAGGGAGGCATTGGCGATGTCGAGGCCGGTGAGGTCCTGGACGACCTGCTGGAAGTTCAGCAGCGCTTCGAGCCGGCCCTGGGAGATCTCGGGCTGGTACGGGGTGTAGGCGGTGTACCAGGCGGGGTTCTCGACGAGGTTGCGGCGGATGACGGCCGGGGTGATCGTGTCGTAGTAGCCCTGGCCGATGAGCTGGGTGCGCATGACGTTCTGGTCGGCGAGGTCGCGCAGGTCGTTCAGCACATCGAATTCGGAGCGCCCGGCGGGCAGGTTGAGCTCTTCGTTCTGGATGGATTCCGGGACGGCAGCGGAAGAGAGCGCTTCCAGGGAGTCATAGCCGAGTTCGGCGAGCATGGCCTGCACGTCGTCGGCGCGGGGGCCGATATGGCGGTCGGAGAAGGGGCGTGCGGTGTCCCCTGTTGCCTGCGTCGTATGGGCGAGTGAACTGGTCAATTGCCGTCCTTGGGTCGGTGTCGCGCCCACCGAATTGGAGGACGCAGCGATCGCTGAGTGTCCTCCCCGATCTGTCGGATGTGTGGTCGCACCGCACGTGTGCGGCGAACTCGCGTCCTTCAGATATGCCTGCAATCGGTGGTACTGGGCCTGAGAGTTTCCCGGGGAGGGAATTGCACCTACGGCGCTGCCCGGAAGTCCGGCTCGATTCGGCCCGACTGCGGCAGCTCTCCCACGTCTTGTCTTAGCGGCGTATGAAGTTATGTGCAGAACCAGTTGGGCCTCTGAAGCCCCCGGCTGAGACTGCGCCTCCGATTCTAGTGAATGAAATCACCCCCGACAAACCCCCTGCTGGCCCCCTCGCTGTGGCCACTCTTCCAACCGCCGCGAGGACCAGCTCCCCAAGGCAGATCCTCTGTGACTCCAATGCAGAAATAGGTCGCTATCGGATACTTTCCTTGCTCAGAAGTATCCGATAGCGACCTAGATTCGGGCGCCGAAGCCCGTTAGCGACCTAGATTCGCCGAGGCGGCGCTGCGGTCCCGCCGCGATGTTCAGATCGCGTTGAGGTCCTTGCCCTTGGTCTCGGGCAGCTTGACCACGGCGACGATCGTTGCCAAGCAGAGCAGGACCACCCAGCCGCTGGAGAGCCAGCTGAGGTCGAGCGAGTTGAACAGTCCATTGAGATATGGTGCCGTTCCGCCGAACACAGCCACAGAGACCGAGTAGGCGAAGCCGATTCCCTGGGTGCGGACCTTCGTCGGGAAGGCCTCGGACAGGACTGCCGACAACAAGGCTCCTGCCATCGAGACCACGAGCAGTGCCAGCGTCGACGCAACGAACAACGTCCAGCCGGTGTCCGTGATCATGCCCATGAGCGGATACTGCAGGATCGCCATGAGCACTCCGAAGCCGATGAGCACCGGCCGACGACCGATCCGGTCGGAGAGGAATCCCCAGAAGGGCAGCGACGCGAGTGCGATGATCTGCGCACCGACGGTCGCCCAGTAAGCGGTCTGCGCATCCATACCGCGCTCGGTGATCGCCAAGGTCGACGCGTACGACGTCCAGGTGTAGTGAGCCGCGGTGATACCGGAGGTCATGAGCACGACGAGGACGATCGCACGGGCCACGCGGCCGCGATCCAGCGGGGTCGGGTCGACAACTTCTTCCGCTTCATCGGCTTCGAAGACATCGCTTTCGACCATTCCGCGCCGCATCCACAGCGCGACGAGCGCGAGCAGACCGCCGAGCGCGAACGGAATCCTCCATGCCCAGTCGGAAACTGCCGCCTCGGAGAAGACGTTCGTGATCACGCCCCCAATCGTGTAAGCGACGACCGAACCGCCGAAGATGGCGACGAAGACGATTGAGCCCCAGAAACCGCGCTTGTGAGCCGGAGCGATCTCAGCGATATAGGAGTTCGCCGTTGCCGACTCCCCTCCGTGGGCGAAGCCCTGTGCCACTCGGATGAGAAGGAGGATGAGTGAGGCGAAGACGCCGATCTGACCATAGGTCGGCAGGACGGCGATGAGGAACGAACCGCCTGCCATGATGAGCATCGTGACGATGAGAACGAACTTGCGCCCCTTCACATCGGCGATCTTCCCGAACACGATGCCGCCCAGGGGTCTCATGAGGAACCCGACGGCGAAGACGCCGAGGGTCGCGAGGACGGAGGAGACTGTGTCCTCGCTGTTGAACATCGCGGCGGCGATGAAGGGCGTGAACACCGCGTAGGCGCTCCACTCGTACCATTCGAGGATATTGCCGATGGTGCTCGCGACGACGGATCGCCGTTTCAGCTGCAGAGGCACCTTTGTCTCTGCGATCGTATCGGTCATGGCTTCCTTTCCACTGCTTCATTGGAGGTGGTGATGCTGTATATCTCTGTGGTGGTGTTCGGTGGTGCGGATACTCCTATCTCGCTCGCCGTCACACGACGGTGGAGGCGACGGCTTCGGCGGCTGCGATGAGTTCGGGGACCCCGGTCTCGAGGCTGCCGGTGAAGTTACCGGCCGACGGCGCCTCTCCGTTGAGCCATCTGGTGTAGATGGCTTCGCTGAAGATCGCGGCCTTCCACAGCGCGAAGGCCTCGTACCAAGGCAATACGGACAGGTCGAGGCCCGTCTTCTGCTGGTAGCGCTCGGCGAGGTCGGAACGGGTGAGGAACCCCTCCCCCGCAGTGACCGGGGTGAGGTCCATGACCGTGCGCGGATTCTCGCGGTCGGTGTAGGTGACGAGGAAGTAGCCGAGGTCGGCGAGCGGATCGCCGAGGGTCGACATCTCCCAGTCGAGGATCGCTGCGACCTCGACCGGCGTCGAGGACGCGATCATCGCGTTGCCGGCACGGTAGTCGCCATGGACGACCGCGTGCCGCTGAGTGGCCGGAATGCTCGCAGCCAACCACTCACCGAGGCGGCTGACCTGGGGCAGCGACCGCTGAGTGTTCTTCCCCCAGAGGGAGGCGAACAACTTCACCTGGCGCTCCAGGTACCCGTCCGGACGACCGAGCGCGGCCACCTCGGGAACTGCGACGTCGACCGAGTGGAGGTCGACGAGGCGGTCGACGAGGGCTTCGCTGAGAGCTCGACGGTCGGCCGCCTCGGCGAGGAAATCGGGCAGTGTGTCGGTGACGACGGTGCCCGGCACGAAATCCATGATGTAGAACGGCACGCCGAGGACCGATTCGTCCTCGCAGACGTGGAGGATCGTGGGCACGGCCACTCCCTGAGCGCCGAGGACCTTCTGGATCTTCGCCTCCCGGACCATGTCGTGAGTCGATTTCGGGATCGGCGGGCGCGGTCCGCGGCGCAGCACCACATCGAGGTCATCACGCCGGATCCGGAAGGTGACGTTCGACTGGCCCTCGCCGATGCGATCCCAGCGGACGGGACCGGACCCGAGGCCATGCGTGTCGAGGTAGTCGGTGAGGACGTCGACGATGAGCAACGGCGGTACGGACAGTGCCTGCGCCTCGGCCGCGGTGTCGACGACGTCGATGAGCTTCTCGGTCAACGCGCCTCCCTCACGATGTCGAGGCGGGGAGCTCCCGCGGCGACTTCCTTGCGCCGCTTCGATGAGGCACGACGGGAGATCGCGAACTTGTGCGTCTCGGTGGCGCCGTCGTAGATGCGGAACGGACGGACGTCGTTGAGGTACTGGACGAGTGGCAGCTGGTCGGAGACGCCGTCTCCGCCGGTGAGCTGGATGGCCCGATCGATGACACGGTAGACGGCTTCGGAGCAGTAGACCTTCGCGATCGAAGATCTGGAGTTCGCTTCCTTCGCGTCGGTGGCGAGCACTTCGGAGGTCTTCGTGATCATCGCGTCAGAGGTTTCGATGTCGATGACCGACTGCGCGATGAGCTCCTGCGCGAGGCCCTGACGTGCGAGGACGTCGCCGAATGCCTCGCGATGTTCGGCACGGTCGAGAGCCGTGTCCAGCGCCCGGCGGGCCAGTCCCAGCCACCGCATGCAGTGCGTGAGGCGGGCGGGTGCCAGGCGAACCTGGGCGTAGGCGAATCCCTTGCCGGGTTCGCCGAGGATCGCCGAGGTGGGGACGCGAACATCGTCGAAGTGGACGTAGGGATGGCCGCCGGCGATCGTGCGATCGACGGTGTGGATCGGCCGCCCGACGCTGACACCCGGGGTGTCCTTTGGCACGAGGAACATCGTGGCCGCCTGGCCCATCTTCGCCTGTGCGGAACCCGAGCCCTCGGTCGCAGCGGCCGACTCCTCGGCGTCGGTGGCGGCCATGACGACGAAGAAGCTGCACAGCTCAGCTCCGGAGATGAAGCGCTTGTCACCGGTGATGACCCACTCGTCACCGTCCTTGACCGCGCGGGTCGCCAGCGCCGACGGGTCGGAGCCGGTGCCTGGATGTGGTTCGGTCATGGCGAAGGAGGAGCGGACGTCGCCGGCGGCCAGCGGGGCGAGGAACCGCTCCTTCTGCTCCCGCGTGGCGATCTGGGCGAGCATGTGCATATTGCCCTCATCGGGTGCCATGCAATTGAGCACGGCGGGCCCGATCGGCGAGTAGCCTGCCTCCTGGAACACCGGGGACCAGAACTCGATCGGCACGCCCTGGCCGCCCCACTCGGCAGGCACGTGTGGAGCGAAGACTCCGGCCTCCTTGGCTTTGGCCTTGAGGTCGGTCAGAACCCCTTCGTCGAGGTAGTCCCCGGGATGAGGTTCGGCGGGTATGACGACGTCGCGGATGAAGGTGCGGGTGCGCTGGCGCAGCTCTTCGACGTCTGCTGGAATGTGGCTCATGCTGTGCCTCCTGCTGTGATGAGTCCGCCGTCGGCGGTGAGGATCTGGGCGGTGATCCAGTCGGAGTCGGACGACGTGAGGTAGGCCGCAGCTGCGCCGATGTCCTCGGGAGTGCCGAGCCGGCCGGCCGGATAGGCGGCGGTGACTTCGGCTTCTCTGCCTTCGTATAGCGCGGTGGCGAAGCGGGTCTTGACGACGGCAGGGGCAATTCCGTTGACGCGGATATCGGGTCCGAGTTCGACGGCAAGGGTCTTCACGAGGTGGGCCACGGCGGCCTTCGAGACGCCGTAGAGGCCGATGCCCTTGCTCGGATTCTGGCCGGCGACCGAGGAGATGGACAGGATCCGACCCTTGTTCTCCCGGAACTTCAGTCCCTCGTGATGGACGGCCCCCTGGATCCAGGCCAGAGTGCCGAGAACGTTGACCTCGAGGATCTTGCGGGCGGCATCGAGCTCGATGTCGATAGTGTCACCGTAGACCGGGTTGATGCCGACGTTCGTGACGAGGACGTCGAGGCGGCCGAACTTCTCGGCGATCGTGTCGAACACCTCGGCCCGGTGAGCCGAGTCATCGGCCTTTCCCGCGATGCCGATCACGGTGCCGTCGGGGAATTCTGCGACAGTCTCGGCAAGCGGTGCGGGCTTGCGGGCGGTGAGGACGACGGTCGCCCCTTCGACTTGCAGCCGCTTGGCGATGCCGAGTCCGATGCCGCGACTCGATCCCGTCACGAGGGCGACCTGCCCTTCGAAACGGCGTCCGTTCGTTGATTCGCTCAATGTCTCTCCTGTCTTGAATGGTTGCCGGTCAGTGGTGCCTATCTATCTGACGCTGCTTCTCTTCCGGAGTCTCGCAGCAGCCTGCGTTGGATCTTTCCGGTATGCGTCTTCGGCAGGTCTGACATGACGTGGACGGTGCGCGGGTACTTGTACGCTGCGAGGCGTTCTTTCGCGAAGGCGATGAGCTCCTCGGCGCTGACGTCTTGGCCGGTGCGCAGGGAGACGTAGGCGACGACGGTCTCGCCACGGTAGTCGTCGGGCTGGCCGACGACGGCGGCTTCGAGCACGGCCGGGTGTTCATAGAGGACGTCTTCGACCTCGCGCGGCCACACCTTGTAGCCGGAGGCGTTGATCTGGTCCTTGATCCGATCGACGAGATAGATCCAGCCGGCTGCGTCCATGACTCCGACATCGCCGGTGCGCAACCAGCCCTCGTCGAAGGCCGCCTCGTTGGCTTCGGGCTTGCCGAGGTAGCCGGGCGTGATCTGAGGCCCGCGCAACTCGAGTTCGCCGGCGCTGGAATCGGTGATGACGGTCCCGTCGGCGATGTCGACGATGCGGGCTTCGAGTCCGGGGAACGGCACGCCGATGGCCAGGGTGTCCGTGGCCGGGTCGACGGGCGCCTCCGTGTTCGGCGGGACTCCGATGACCGCGGAGGCGGTTTCGGTCATCCCGTAGATGTTGTGGATGTAGTGGCCGAACCGGTTCCGGAAACGCTCGACCGTGGCCGGCGGCACGGGGGCTCCACCGGAATAGAGGTAGCGAATGCTCTGCAGGTCCTCGGCTGTGGCGGACTCGTGTTCGAGCAGTGCGTTGTAGACGGTGATCGAGCCGATGGTCACGGTGACCTTGTCATCACGGATGGCGGCGACGATCTTGTCCGCGTTCACGCGGCCGATGAAGTCGAGCGTGATCGGGAAGATCAGCGAGGTCGCCGCGCAGGCGACGGCTCCGGTGATGTGGAAGAGCGGGGCGATGGCGAGCATGACGTCGCCTTCGTCGAGGTTCAGCCAATCTCCGTACGACCGGGCCACGGCGAGAACATTGCGGTGGGTGCCGACGGCGCCTTTGGCCGGCCCGGTCGTGCCCGATGTGTAGGTGAGCAGGGCGGCGTCGTCGAGGCCCGGCAGCAGTTCGGTGCGGTGATCGGGCGCGTCGGTGCGCTTGGAGGCGAGGAAGGGACCCCACGAATAAACGGCGATCCCGGACTCGGCGGGGGTCGCCTCGGCGGGAGTGGTTTCTGACTCACGGACAGCTGCGGTCTGGGCGTCGCCGGTGAGGTCGGAGGGGTCCCGATCGTATTCGTCGTCATCGGTGATGAGCACCCAGGTCAGGGAGCCGCCGGTGAGGGTCTCACGAACCTGGCCGAGGTCTGCTTCGTCGCAGATGAGCGCCGAGGCGGCCGAGTCGTCGATGAGCGCGCGCAGTTCGCGGCCGCGGTACATGGGGTTGAGGACGAGGGGGACGACGCCGATCTTCCAGGCCGCAAGCAGTGCCACGGCGAACTGCGGGACGTTCTGGAGGTAGATGCCGACGATATTCGACTTCTGCAGGCCGCGGGAGAGGAACCCGGCGGCGAGCGCCTCGGCTTCACGGTCGATGTCGGCGGCGGTGAACCTGCGGCCACGGTAGGTCACGGCAATCTGACTTGGGGCCGCCTCGACACGGGCGTTCCACGCATGGGCCGTGGATGCGTCGTGGATCTCCGGCATCTCACCGACTCCGGCAGGGTAGAGCCGCGTCCACACATGCTGCGTGGTGGTGGAAGTTCTGTCGGCTGCCATCTGACTGTCGCCCCTCATCGTGTCGGGACCGGAGCATCTCCGCTTCGGCCGACCGAGCGCTCGCTCGGTTAGTTCTGTATCGTAGGTCACACGATGACCGGGCGCAAGGGTGGCCGGGCCTGACTGTCAACCGTTCGGGCAGAAAAGCGATCGAACTCAGAAATGGAGGAACGCTTCGGGGGTCGAATGAAACCGCGGGGCACGAATGGCCGTAGATTAGGGATGAGAAGACAGTGAGACGGAGCAGGCAGGGACAACTCGTGAGCAATGCACCCATGATCGATTGGCGGGACTACGATGCCCCGCTGCTCTCGCCGATCCTCCAGGCCGCTCTCGACAGCTTCGTCACGGGCGGATTCCACGGCACGAGCATCCGCCAGCTGGCCGGCGCAGCCGGGCTGTCAGTGCCCGGCCTCTATCACCACTTCGCGTCGAAGCATGCGATTCTCGCCGAGATCGACCGTCTGGCGATGGAGGATCTGTGGCAGCGCAGCGTCGCGGCACTCGCCGACGGCGGGCAGGAGCCGACCGCACGCTTCGACCGACTCATCGAATGCCTGCTGCTCTTCCACGCGCACCAGTCCGATCTCGCCTTCATCGCCTTCAGCGAGATCCGAGCGCTGAAGGATCAGCACCGGGATGCTCATATCGCTGCTCGCGACCGGCAGCAGAAACTCCTCGACGCGGTTGTCGAGGAGTGCGTTGCCGACGGCAGCTTCACCACGGAGTTCCCGCAGGACGCCTCACGAGCGATCACGACGATCTGCACGGGCGTCTCGCAGTGGTACCGGGCCGGCGGCGAACTCGACCCGGCCGGTGTGGCCGAACGCTATGGCGAGATCTGCGCGCACGCCGCCGGCCTTCCGGTGAAGTAAGGCCGGCACCTCGGGCGCTGCCGCCCGCAAACACCTCCAGCACAGCAGAAGAACTTGGGTCGCCATCGGATACTTTCCGTCAAGAGAAGTGTCCGATGGCGACCTAGTTTCAGGTGCAGATGTCCGAAAGCGACCTGATTTCGGGCTGCCGGTTATCGGCAACCGAGGTTCAGCCGCAGGCTCAGTCTCGGTTTCAGGCGCTGCCGCCGGCGGTGACGACTCCCCCATCGGCGGTGAGCACCTGCGCGGTGATCCAGTCGGCGTCGTCCGAGGCCAGATAGGCGACGGCACCGGCAATGTCCTCAGGAGTCCCGAGGCGCTTGACCGGGTATGCGGAGGCGACCTCCTCTTCCCTGCCTTCGTAGAGCGCGGTGGCGAACTTCGTCTTGACCACGGCCGGGGCGACGGCATTGACGCGGATATCGGGCCCGAGCTCCACGGCGAGCGTCTTCGTCAGATGCGAGACCGCGGCCTTCGAGATTCCGTAGAAGCCGATGCCTTCGCTCGGGATCTGGCCGGCGACCGACGACAGGGTGACGACGCGGCCCTTGTTCTCGCGGAAGTTCAGGCCCTCATGGTGGACGGCGTCCTGCACCCAGGCCAGCGTGCCGAGGACGTTGACGTCGAAGATCTTCCGCGCAGCGTCGAGCTCCATATCGACGAGCGGGCCGTAGACCGGGTTGATTCCGGCGTTGGCCACGAGCACATCGAGGCGACCGAACTTCTCAGCGACCGTGTCGAATACCTCTGCCCTGTGAGCCGGGTCGTCGGCCTTGCCTGCAATGGCGAGCGCCGTGCCTTCGGGGAACTCGGCGACCGCCTCACCCAGCGCTTCGGGCTTGCGCGCGGTGAGGACGACGGTGGCCCCCTCCGCGTTCAGCCGCCGAGCGATTCCTAGACCGATGCCACGGCTGGCGCCGGTGATGACAGCGACCTGTCCTTCGAAGCGGCGACCGGATTTCGGAGCCGCCGAGGTGGCTGCCGACTGAGTGGCGGAGGTGCTGTCTGACATAGATGAACTCCAGTGTTCGTGCTCTGACATGGTCATTCGGCGCTGACCTGGCGAATCACCCTGAAGCGAGCGTTCGTTCAGCGATCAGTTCTCATCGTAGGCCCAGCCGTCGGAGGAAGACAAGGACTACGGCCATCGAACGAGTGAACTAGACGAGAATGGAGTCATGAATCATCTCGAGTTCCATCTCGACCTCGGCTCGGGCGACCAGTTCCCGCTCGCCCGAGAAGCGATCTTCTCCTGGATGCTGCAGGAACTCGCCGGCGTGGTGGTCCGTCCGAGCCGTCGCGTATCCGAAGGTCAGATCGTCGACCTGGGACTCAATCCCGCATGGCCCGCCCCACCGAGGCGGCTGCGCGGTCGCGATCTGCTCGTGCCCGTGGGTTCGTGCGTCGTCACACGGGTGTTCGATGAGAAGGATCGCGCCGGTTTCACCTATCGCACCCTGCCGGGCCACCTCGAGAACGGTGAGGAGACTTTCCTCGTATCCATCGGCACTGACGGCCGCCTCGGCGTGACCATCAGCGCCGATTCCGTCCCAGCACTTCCTCTCCTCCGTCTGGGCGCTCCGGTGACCGTGGCGGCCCAGGAGTTGATGGCCCGGCGCTATGCCGAAGGGCTGAAGAGACAGCTCAGGACGGCCGAGCGAAGCCGCCGCGCACGCGCCCTCACGACAGCTTCGGCCCTGATCGGCCGAGAGCTGAGCTACAAAGAGACCCTTGCCGGCGGTCAGCACGCGCTGACCATAGCAGCCCGCGACGGAGACGCGGAGCTAGTCGTCCGCGCATTCCCCGCCGGCCATGATGCGGCGATCAGGGAAGCCGAGTTGCTGGACCGGCTGAGCCCGCTCGGTGATCTCGTCCCCCACCTCATCGCCCACAATGCCGACACCAACGATCCGGTCATCGTCACGACCCGTGCCCCGGGCTCACCACCGGATCCGGCGACGCCTCTGACCACCATCGCCCGCGAGATGGCCGCGGCACTGGTGCGCGTCCACGAACTCGACGGTACCGGCCTGCCTCAGACTCCGCAGTCCCCGCCGCCAGGAGACTCTGCCATCGCAATTCGCGCCCAGCGGGAGTGGGCGAACCTCGACCGCGACGAAGAGGTCCTCACGCACACCGATTTCTGGGCAGGCAATGCCTTGTGGACGGGCGGGCGCCTCACCGGAGTCGTCGACTGGTCGGGCGCGAGCCGCGGACCTCGCGGAGTCGACCTCGCTTGGTGCCGTCAGGATCTCGTGCTGCTCGGTTCCCCCGAGGCGGCCGCCGACTTTCTCGACGAGTACGAACGACTCCTCGGCCGCCGCATCCATGACATCCGCGCATGGGACGTCCAAGCTGCGGCACGTGCCCATGATCGCGTCGAGACCTGGCTGCCGAACTACCACGGGATCGGCCTCACCGACATGACCGCCGAGGATCTTCGCCACCGCCTCGACACCTGGAACGAGCAGCTGTGAACCGGCCCGCCACCGCCATCATCCAACGGTCGGCAGGACCTCCTCGGCGAGGGTGAGCACCGCTTCCACGGAGGCCTTCCCGTGGTCGGTGCGGTGGGCGAGGTAGAGCTTCGTGGGCTCCTCGGGGATATTGAGGGGCACGGCCATGGTGCCGACCTCACGGGTGGAGGCGGACACCGAGTCGAAGGTGATCGAGATGCCGAGGCCGGCCGCGACCAGGGCGCCGATCGTCTGCGAATCCGGCGCGCTCTGAACTACGCGCGGTGCGAATCCCGCTTCGTGGCACAGACGCAGCGTCGCCTCCCGCAACGTCGAGGAAGGATGCTCGGGAAGAGCGATGAAATCCTCGTCGGCAAGCTCGTCCACCCGCACCGAGGCGCGTCCCGCCAGACGATGACCCACCGGCAGGGCTGCCGAGAGACGCTCGACCATCACCGGCCGACCTGTGACCCCGGGTGGCTGCTTCGCCCACCTCACAAGCGCGAGGTCGAGCGAGCCGTCGACGAGGCGGGTGATCCCCTCCTCGGCGTAGACATCGGAGTGGAGCCCGAAGCTGACCCCCGGCCTGTGCGCGGTGGATGCAGTCACGAGCGCCGCGGCCAGTCTGCGCGATGACGAGTGGGCGAATCCGAATTCGATGTGTCCGGTCTGCCCATCGGCGGCCCGGCGCACCGCCTCGGCGGCCAAGGTTCGGTACTCGATCATCTTCCGCGCCGGCTCCACCAGCGCCTCTCCCGCCGCGGTCAGCGCCACATTGCGGGTCGTGCGTCGGAACAGATCGACGCCGAGGTGGTCCTCGAGCGCGCGGATCGTGCGGCTGAGCGGCGGCTGCAGCATTCCGAGCCGTTCGGCCGCACGACCGAAGTGCAGCTCTTCGGCGACTGCGAGGAACGCTTTGACCTGCTGAATCTCCATCGACTGCTCCTTTTCCGAATCCGCGCTGGAGCCTCTGCCGTTGCCCCGACCGACATCCCAGCCAATACCTGTTCCGATAATAATCCATGTACATTATTGCTGATCCTGTTATATGGTGGGACGGACCACGCGCCCGCTGCTCAAGCACGGGCCCAGAATGCCGAGCTCGACAGCACACAGCAGCGCCGGCGGCCCGACGAGAGGAAGACATTCGACGATGAAGCAGTCGACCACTTCTGAGCACCACGACAGCGGCTCCGGACGCGATCACCATCGGTCGCCTGCCCACGACCGCCTCGAGGAGTTCCTCCCCCGCGCCGGCTCGGGTCCCTTGTCGGGACAGATCGTCGTCGACTTCTCCCGCGTGCTGGCCGGACCGTACTCGACGATGATGCTCGCCGACCTCGGCGCCACCGTCATCAAGGTCGAAGGCCCCAAAGGCGATGACACCCGACACTGGGCACCACCGGTGCGCAACGAGGATGCCACCTACTATCTGTCGATCAACCGCAACAAATACGACATCGTCCTCGACTTTACCGACCCCGATGACCTCGCCACCGCACAGAAGCTCGCGGCCGAAGCCGATATCGTCGTCGAGAACTTCAAACCGGGCGGGTTGGCGAAGTACGGACTCGACTACGACAGCGTCTCCGCTGCCAACCCGACGGTCATCTATGCTTCGGTGACCGGGTTCGGGCCGCAGAACCCGCTGCCCGGATACGACCTCCTCATGCAGGCGCTGTCCGGCTTCATGTCGGTCACCGGCAGCCCCGAAGGCTCGCCGTACCGCGCCGGCGTCGCCGTCTTCGACGTGATGACCGGTCTGCACACCACGATCGGCGTCCTCGCCGCGATCCAACACCGCACGCTCACCGGCGAGGGCCAGCTCGTCGAAACCAACCTCATGTCTTCGGCGATGTCCGGCCTGGCCAATCAGTCCGGTGCCTACGCGGCCGCAGGGGTGAATCCGACGCGGATGGGCAACGCCCACCCGAGCCTCTACCCCTACCAGCCGATGGCCGCGAAGTCCGGTGAGATCATCATCGCCGCGGCCAATGACGGCCAATTCCGGATCCTCGCCGAGGTGGTCGGACGCCCCGATTGGTGCGACGACGAACGATTCGCCCAGGCGAAGAACCGCAACGCCAACCGCGACTCCCTTGAGCCCGAACTTCTCGAGGCCCTCCAGGCTCACACCGCACAGGAATGGTTCGACAAACTCTCGGCCGCGGGCCTGCCCTGCGCCCCGATCAACACGATCGCCGAAGGCGTCGAACACGCCAAGAGCCTCGGTTTGGAACCGGTCGTGGACACCGGCAGCGGCGACCGCATCATCCCGACCGTCCGCAACCCGATCACCCTGTCGAAGTCGCAGGTCTCCTACGACCTCGCTCCCCCAGAACTCGGAGCCGACTCCGATCAGGTCCGCGCCTGGCTCGACAGCCTCTAGATCGCACCGTTTCGGACTCATCCCGACCGAACCGCAATCCCGACACTTGCACGCAGACTTCTGCACAGCATCCACCTGAAGGAGACACAGCAATGGACAACTCAGAACTCGACGACATCCTGTCTGCCGTCCGAGAATTCGTCCGCGAGAAGGTCGTCCCCCTCGAGACCCAGGTCGAGGACGAGGACGCCTTCCCCGAGGCGATCATTAAAGAATCCGCCGAGATGGGACTCTTCGGCTGGGCCCTGCCCGAGGAATACGGCGGCCTCGGCCTCAATGCCGAACAGGACGCACTGCTGGCCATGGAACTCGGCTACACGACCCCGTCGTTCCGCTCGCTGTTCGGCACGAACAACGGCATCGCCGGACAGGTGCTCGTCAACTACGGCACCGATGAGCAGAAGTCCGAATGGCTGCCTCGACTGGCTTCCGGAGAGGTCGTCGCCTCCTTCGCCCTCACCGAATCCGAAGCCGGTTCCGACCCCTCAGGTCTGCGGACGAAGGCCACACGCGACGGTGATGACTACATCATCAACGGCTCCAAGCGGTTCATCACCAACGCCGAGGCGTCCGACGTCCTCATGGTCTTCGCCCGCACCGACCCGAATGCCACGGGCTCCAAGGGCATCTCCGTCTTCCTCGTGCCCACGAAGTCCGAAGGCGTGACCGTCGGCCCGCACGATCACAAGATGGGTCAGGCCGGCGCCTGGACCTCGGAGATCTTCTTCGACGACGTGCGCGTGCCTGCCGCCAACCTCATCGGCGGTGAGGAGGAGAAGGGCTTCTACGCCGCCATGGCCTCACTCAACAAGGGACGCCTGCACATCGCCGCGATCTGCGTCGGCCAGTCGATCCGCATCCTTGACGAATCGGTGCGCTTCGCCGCCGAGGCGAAGCAGGGCGGGGAACCGATCGCCCGATTCCAGCTCGTACAGGCGATGCTCGCGGACATCTACACCGACGTCGCCGCCGCCAAGGCCCTCGTCCTCTCAGCCGCACAGCGCTGGGACGCCGAGACCGATCGCAAGCTCGGCCCCTCCTCGGCGAAGCTCTTCGCCTCCGAAGCACTCGCCCGCATCGCCGACAAGGGCGTGCAGATCCAAGGTGGAATGGGCTATATGCGCGAGTCCGCGGTCGAACGCTTCTACCGCCACGCACGCCTGTTCCGCATCTACGAAGGCACCTCCGAGGTCCAACGCGTCGTCGTCGCCAAGCAGCTGCTCAAAGGCGCGCACAAACCGCAGTTCAACCTCTGACCGGCATTTCTGACCTCACCAACGAAAGGAATCCCATGACTGAATCCACAATCGCGAACTCCGGCATCACCGTCACCGAAACCGGCGGAGTCACCGCCATCCCCGGCCTGCTGGACGGTAAGGTCGCCGTCGTCACCGGCGGTGGACAGGGCCTCGGCCTGGCGATGGCGCGCAGCCTCGTTCACTCCGGCGCAAAGGTCGTCCTCGCCGACATGAACGAGGAGAGCCTGCAGGCGGCCGTGGCCGAACTCGGCGGAGACGGCGTCGCCGCGGGCGCAGTGTGCAACGTCTCCGACCTCGAGGCCGTCGAGAAGCTCGCCGAGGCGGCCACGACCGCATTCGGCGGCATCGACATCTGGGTCAACAACGCCGGCATCACCCGCGATGCGACGATCCGGAAGATGACCGAGCAGCAGTTCGACGACGTCATCTCCGTCCACCTGCGCGGCACGTGGAACGGGCTGAAGGTCGCGACCGCCCTCATGCGCGAACAGGACCGCGGCGGCTCGATCATCAATGTGTCCTCGATCAGCGGCAAGGTCGGCAACCCCGGACAGTCGAACTACTCTGCTGCGAAGGCGGGCATCGTCGGCATGACGAAGGCCGTGGCCAAGGAAGTCGCGTTCAAGAACATCCGCATCAATGCGATCCAGCCCGGCTTCATCAACACCGCGATGACCGCGGCCATGCCGCAGCACGCGATCGATTCGAAGCTCGCCGACATCCCGCTGGGCCGCGCCGGCGAACCCGAAGAGGTCGCCTCCGTGGTGCTGTTCCTCGCCTCCGGACTCTCGAGCTACCTCACCGGCACCGTCACCGAGATCTCTGGCGGTCGCCACATCTGATTGAGTTCGCCCTCGCCGAGGCGGCCCGACGGCTGCGTCCAACCTCGTCGAGACGGGTCATCCGATCCCCTCACTCCTTCGCCGAGGCGGGTCAACCGACCACCGCGGGCAACGGCCCGACGTCCCCGCGGGGACGTCGGGCCGTTGTCGTTCCGTATCTCCGCGTCCGACGCGGCAACGTTTCAGCGTGACGGTCCGGCCGCCTCGGCGAGGGTCAGCTCTTGGCAGTTCGCCGACCGGGCAGGCGGACGACACCGAAGGCAACCATGCCGATGAGCGGCAGCACCGGCCAGATCCAGGTCACGCCCCTGTCGTTGACCATTCCGGTGTCGGCCATGATGGCCAGGCCCGCGCAGATGGCCGCCGAGGCGGCGATCGGCATCCAGATGGGAGGGGCGGGACGGTCGTCGGGGGACGGAGTTTCGAACCGGCCGAAGATCGCCACGAGCACCCCGGTGATCGCCAGCAGAACCAGTGCCCACAGCGGACGGGTGAGCCACCAGATTCCGGTCAGCGGAGTCGGCAGCAGGGCATCGGCGTCGAGGCCGATGAGGACGTTGGCCAGGACAGTCAGTGCGGTCAGATGCCAGAGGAACCAGGTCATGATGCGCTGGTTGACGAGCACCGTGAAGAACCACAGTCCGGGGCTGCGCAGAAGTGTCGCCAGTGGGCGCTGGAGCATGAGCACGATTCCGGCCTGAGCCATGCCGAGGAAGGCCATGGTCACACGGGTCGGGGCGGAATTCGAGATCGTGTCGGTGCCTGCGGTGATCATCGACACCGGATAAGGGCCGAAGCCGACGAGGAACCCGAGCCCGACGGCGCCGATGACGAAGAGCAGCAGGCAGCGTCTGATGCTGGAGAGTCGGCCGTCGAGCCAGGCATAGCCGAACTGGTGGAAGCTCGCCCAGACGAGCAGGTAGTTCGGGTAGCCGGCGAGCGTGCTCTCGGTGGCGATGCTGATGAAGTCGATGATGCCGGCCAAGCCGATGCCGGCGATGATCGACCACCAGCCCCATCTCTCCCACAGGATCAGGCACGGCGGCGCGACGATGACGACGAGCAGATAGGCCGCGAGGAACCAGGTCGGCACGAGTGCCATCTGGGAGGCCAGCTGGACGGAGGCGGGTTCGGCGCCGGCGGCCAGGGCGATGACGCAGGTGGCCAGCCAGACGAGCAGCAGCGGGATGAGCGGAAGCCCGAGGCGGCGCAGGCGCGCCCGCAGCCATTCGGCGTAGCCGGTCTGTCGCCGCCTGGCCGAACGCCAGGACAGTGCGTTGGAATAGCCGCCGACGAGGAAGAAGATCGGCATCACCTGGAACACCCAGGTCAGAGGGTGCGTCCATCTGGCCTGGTCGAGCAGTCCGTGTGGTTCGATGCCGCCGGTGGCGCTGACGGCGATGATCGTCCAATGGCCGAGCACGACCACGGTGATCGCCGCAGCGCGCAGGAAGTCGACCTCGCGGCTGCGGGAGTCCGGGGTCGCCTCATCGACCTTGCGGACCTGGGCCAGAAACGAGCGGGGCATGCGGGGACGTCCTTGTCGGTTGATCGACGGAGCAGTTGGTCTAGGGAGCGGGCAGTGCGGGCCCCGCCCATCGCCGAGGCGGTCGTCCACCTCGGCGATTCAGGCCCGGTATTTCACCTCGCCGCCGACGACGGTGAGCGCGACTCGGGTGTCGCGGATCGCCTCGGCGTGGGCGAACAGGGCTTCTTCGGAATCGTAGCCGAGGAGGCCGTCGCGCTCTGGCGCGGCGACACTTGAGTGGTCAACGTTGAGCCCTTCGGCCGCGCACGGATCGGTGTCGACGACGATGAAGTCGGCGTCCATGCCCGGCGCCAGATATCCGCGCCGGTCCTCGAGCCCGGCGGCGAAGGCCGGTCCCTGAGTGTGCAGGCGAATCGCCTCGACGGCACTCAGGCGACGGTGCGGCTGGAAGGTCGTCGACGCGTCACCGGAGATGTTCGCCCTGGTCATCGCAGCATAGATCGCGGCGAAGGGGTTCGCATGCTCGACCGGACCGTCGGAGCCGAAGACCACGTGCGCCCCGGCGTCGAGCAGGTCGGGCCAGGCATAGGCGGCCAGCTGAGCGGACTCGTCGATGAGGTGGAGCAGGTGCAGGTCGGAGATGCAGTGGCGCGGCTGCATGGACGCGAGAACCCCGAGCTCCGCGAACCGGGCAACGTCCGTCGGCTGGATGAACTGGGCGTGTTCGACGCGGTGACGCACGGGTCGGCCGAACTTCTCCTCCGCGGCCTTCGTCGTCTCCCGCAGGCGGTCGTAGACAGCGAGCACATGATGGTTCGCCTGGTCGCCGATGGCGTGGATGGCCACGGAGATTCCCGCCTCGGTGGCGATGTGTGCCTGGTCGAAGAGTTCGTCCTCGGTCATCTGCACGACACCGAAGTTCTCGTCCTCACCGTCGATCGCGGGAAATGCCGAGGACATGTGCGAGGTATGCGAGCCGAGCGCCCCGTCCGAGAACAGCTTCAGCCCGCCGCACTGCAGCCAATCATCGCCGTCACCAGTGTGCCAGGCGGTTTCGATCGCCCACGGCACTTCGGGTGAACGCAGGAACAAGGTCACGCGCATGTCCTGGCGACCGGCCGCGTGCAAGTCGTTCCAGCCCAAGGTCGAGGCGATGCCGTCGAAGTCATGGATCCCGGTCAGCCCCTGTGACAGGAAGAGCTCCTGGGTGGCGGCGAGGCGTTCGACCTGATCCTCGCGGCTGGGTTCGGGGATGAAGCGGGCGACGAGGTCGGTGGCGTCCTCGCGCACCAGACCGGTGAGCTCTCCGTCGTCTTCACGGACGAAGCTGCCGCCCGACGGGTCGGGGGTCGCCTCGTCGACGCCGGCGATCTCGAGGGCGTGGGCGTTGACCCACAAGGTGTGCAGATCAAGGGACCACATCGCCACGGGGTGGTCGGGGACCTCGGCGTCGAGGAGTTCCCGGTCAGGGTAGCTCGGGTCCTCCCACTTGTTGAGGTCCCATCCGGAGCCGACCACCCAGGTGCCCACCGGGAGGGAATCGGCGCGTGCACGGATGGCGGCGACCGCCTCGGCGAGGGATTTCGTCTGGGACAGATCGAGGTCGGTCAGGGAGTCGGCGTACAGGATCGAGTGGATGTGTCCGTCGACGAATCCGGGCAGAATGACCTGCCCGCTGCAGTCGACCTCATCGATCTCGAGGCCGGGGATGACCGTGGTGGCACCGACCCCACCCGCCGAGGCGAGCGCCGCCGTCGTCGACGATTCCGCGGCGGCGATGTCGAGAAGTTCGGCCCGGGCGCCGATGGCCACGATGGTCTCCCCATCGACGAGGATCGCATCCGGGGCCGCCTGTGTGAGGTCGGAGGTTGGCGTGGAGGTCGGGTCGGGGACCTTGTCTGTGTTCGATTCGCTCGGGTCGGACGCGATCGACGCAGGGGTGTTCGAGTCGGGGGCACTCGAGGCGGCTTGGGGTGCGAAAGTGCGCACCACGGCGTTGGAGAACAGACGCATGGACACCAGTCTAGAGCGGGTGCGGCGAAGTCGCTGAGTGGGCCGATCACCATCCCTTCTTACTACCCGACGGCGGCCCAGATACCTCGCGCGAGGTTGCTGCGCCGCCGTCAGGTAGTAATTGGGGTCGAAGTTGAGGGCGCAGCCGGTCTTTTCTACGAGGAGTAGAATCGAAGGCATGACTCACTTCTTCAGCACCGATGACTCGCGGCTGGCGGCGAGCGCTCGGATCATCTTGCCCGCCGTCTGGCTCGGGCTCATCATCGGCATCTCGCTCATCGAGGCGCCGCTGAAGTTCACAGCCCCCGGAATCACGATCCCGCTGGGGCTGGGCATCGGTCGGCTGGTGTTCGGAGTGATGAACTGGGTCGAGCTCGTCATCGCCGTGATCCTGTTGTGGGCGCTGCTGAAGTCGGGTGTCGATCGTGTCTACCGCAGTGTGGCGTGCGGGCTCATCGGAGTGCTCATCATCAAGGTCGTCGTCATTCGGCCATTGCTCAATCAGCGCACGGATGCGGTTCTCGCGGGAGTCGATGACGGTGGGTCGTCCCTGCATCTGCTCTACATCGCTGCCGACGGACTGCTCATCGTGGGGCTGGTTGCCGCACTCGTGCTGGCGGTGCGCCGTTGGGTGCTGATCCGTCCGGCCGTCGGCGCGGACACGGCCCCTGGGTGACGTGCAAGCATGAAGCCGTCGAGCGCCGCCCCCTCGCTTTTCGCCCATTGCAACAAACTTTCAGCCAACGTTCGACGGCAGCCTACACAAGGAATCCGCCCTACCGCATTCCGTGCGTTCCGCCAGCACATTTGGTCTTGGCCCCTCTCACTTTCCAGCCCGCACTTCTTTCGCACAACCTGTTCGAAATATATTAGCGAGTCTCTTTCAGCCAGGTTCATTGTCCAATCGGAGCCCGAACCAAGCGCCAACAAACACGGCATCTGCGGGTACGTTGGAGTGCCCGACACCCGTCATCGATACCACTGGACCAAGCTCGGCATCGAACCTTGCATTAATCAGACACTAAGTCTCTGCTGTAAAGATGCTCTCTCTAACTAAACTAGTTAAAGCGGCTGGCCGTGGCGCAGAAACACATTTTGATCAAATTCTTCTCAGCTTGTTTAGTGGAAGGGTGCAAAGTGCGACCAAATGTAGACGTAGCAGCCATGCCGCCGAGGACGTCCGACCGAAACAAAGAGCATGCTCTGACAGAAAACAATTGCGCAAGATAAAGGCCTTCATCGCGGACGTGCGCCTCTCCGATGTTGATACAACTCTCACAGCAAGCCCTTAGTCGCACTACATTATGCTCTCAGCACCAGAGTGCCGACTATACCGTCGATGAACCGATCCTTGAACAACTATTTGCATACCCCTTGATTCACCTAAAAACTGTCCCAATCGATATAGGAATTCTCAGCAGGCTGTTTTATGCGACCGACGACAAACCGCCTCTTATTTTCCCAGCTCAAGTCTCGCCGGTCGACATCACTCGCGGTTTGGTGATACCAGGGGTCATCCGCTGCCGGAACTAGGCGTTCAAATAGTTGCTGGTCAATGTCGTCTGAGATTTGCCAGTCGGGAGCGCTTCCGAGCATGGTCCTAGCAGACACCATCCTCGACGCAATCGTCTCGAGGTCGATGACTTGTCGGGCCAAAAGATCAGCAATCTCAGTGCGGAGCGGATCCGGATTGAGATTCAGCACAAAGCGCAGTTGGTACGCAATTGCCGCCTGGCTATCAGCCACATCCCCTAACTTCAGATGTTCCAAACTATCAGTAGTAGCTCGCCTTAAAAGATCAGACGCCATCCCTTCGTACCACGCAGGCTTCTCGCCCCGCCCAAATCGATCTAATTTCGTAGTCACATTCTCCCAAAGCAATAGTTGCACACTAAGCCTCGTGAGTTTTCTATAGACGTCCAGGTGGAGACCGGATTCACCATGATCCTTTACTGAATTGAGCATGTCGCCGATCCATTCAAGGATTCGACGATCGTCATTTGACCACTCGGAGAAGTCTGGCGAGAATCTGTTAACTAAACCAACCAGTAAGTCTGCGATAGTAATCCGACTGGAGCCTGTCGGCAAATCAGCTGCAAGAGCAATGCACTTGCCGATTGCCAAACTCCTCAGATGAATATCCTTTTCCGTCAATAGACCAATTAATCCCAATGGCTGTCCGGAGAGAGCGTTTGCGAACACAACCCTTACGTACTCGTCGCTCACATCGTGATCGGGTATTCCCATGACAAAGTAGCGATCAAAGTACTCGGCGTTCTGCACACTCTGCCGTCGAACACTCGAGTACGACACGGACTCACTCTTCAATCGAACTTTCGGAAACAGCGAAACGATCAGCTTGCGCGCCGTGTCGCGGTATTTCACATCAACAAGCTCGACCAACACCTCTTTATCGAACGGCTCATACTCAAAATCGGACTGCGAATCCCTCTTCAGTTCCCCGGTGGCGCCTGAGAGAAGCTGGCGTCTAAAACGAGGGATGACTGCATACAGGTCCGGGAGAGCAACACGCATGAGAATGAGTAGCTGCATGTCCTCGTCATCGATTTCATCCGGCGGCAGAAGGGGTAGGTGATGGCCCAACTGTGCAATGAAGCGGTCGATCGCGCGAGGAGTAGTCAGGAGAGTTGTAAAGCAGTCACGTAATCCGTCGAGACGACGGTTCGTTGCCAGATCATCGCTAGTGAAGCGAGCGACACGGTCGAGGCCGGCATTTAACCGAGCCAGCTGCTGATGTTCTGTGAGTGGGGGGAGGTACAGCGGATACTGCACAATTTTCTCCATAAACCGCTCAGCTGTCCCGCTATCGCTCACCACACCCGCTCCGACCAGATTTCTATGCAACGTCTCTTCGTCGTACGCAAGCAGGTATTGAACACCACTAAATCTGCCAAGCAGTCGTACTACTTTTAACAGAGTTAGAAGCTCGTCTCCTTGCAACCGATCGACGTCATCAATCACAATCAGGATTGGTTGCTCGAGTTCGCGAAGTTGATGCGATGCCTCAGCAAAGGCTCGTTGCCAAGGCATTGGCTGGCTGGTCTTATCTCGGACGAGCCGAACAGCCTCTCCGATGGGTTTTCCCACGACGGGTATTCCATCCAACGCTGGTGCAGCAACCGACGCAGTAACTGCCAAAGCTCTTTTCACATTCTTCGACTTTTTTGCAGGGAGTGCCTCAGTAAGTGAAGCATAAAACTCACTCAGCAATCCTGTCACGTCACTCGTTGCCCAAGGATTGAACCACGAAACTGACCAGTTCTGACCATTGGCTCGCAGCTCTTCAATCACCATGTGTATGAGTGAAGTCTTCCCGCTACCCCACGGCCCGCTAAGACCAACAACCGCGCTCGAATCAAACGAATGCACATTCCCGATGAGCTCAGCGGCTCTTCTCGCGTAGGATAGTCGCCCAAACGCATCCTGGCTGCCTTGGACCAAAGGGTCGTCTCTCCAAACCTCATCGCTCATAGTTAAAATGCTCCCACCAAACAGCTACAACACCTAGTTTCCGGGCGAGCAAGCTCCGGTTACGGACCTCATTGACTAACCAATACACACGAAATATGGCGGTGCATCGGCTCAGTGCAGAGACGACGTTCTGAATACGGCATGCCCGGAGTGAACCGCGGGCTCAGAGCGTGATGTACGAGTAGCCGGTGTCGGTGGCGGCGACGAGGTCGCGGTCGTGGGTCGCCCAGACGATCGTCTTTCCCGCCGTGGAGAGGTCATTGATGAGCCAGGCGATGCGCGCGGCATTCGACGGGTCGAGGGCCGCAGTCGGCTCATCGAAGACGATTGTATCGATGCCGCTGGCCAGGGCACGGGCGATGCATACCCGGGCTGCCTGTCCGCCGGAGAGTTCTCCGCAGCGGTGGCTGGCCAACTCCGGGCTCAGCAGGGCTCGGTAGAGCAACGTAGCCAATTCTCCTGTGGCGGAGGTGCCAGATGAAGCGTCGGCACCTGCACTGCCGCCTTTGGCTGACCTGCCGCCAGAGCCGGCCACCTGCCCTTCCGACTTGGCACTCCGACCATTTCGGCGCGCAGCCCAGGTGTGTTCGATGACTTCGCCGACGGTATGCCGCGGGTTGAGCCACTCGCGCGGATTTTGCGGCACGAGAACTCCTAAGTCCCCCTCGACCTGCCCGCTGCTCGACGTGAGGAATCCCGTCATCGCCAAGCACAGGCTGGTCTTCCCGCTGCCCGACGTACCTTGCAGCACCGTCACCGTCCCCGCGGGGACGTCCGCGTCGACCGGGCCGACGCGCGTGGAACCGTAGTCGATGACCACATCAGTCAGCCTCATCGCGGTCCTCCCCGTCGCGAACCGACCCATCGCGAACCGATTCCTCACCGCCCCAGTCACAATCAAGTCCACCCTCACCGAGGCGGCGTAACTCGTCCCCATCCCGGTACACCCACGGCGTCGGCCGAGCCCCATCGGCCACCTGCAACGGATGCGCGCCGGCCGCCGGAGCCGCCGCGGCAAGCGCCCGGACATAGGCATTCGCGGATTGCCCGGCGAAGAAGTCCTCCGCCGAAACGTCCTCGACGATATGCCCGTTGAAGACCACGGCCACTCGATCGCGGGAACGGGCATTGCGCTGCAGACCAGAGAGGTCATGAGTCACTGCGAGCACTGCTCGGTCACTGGCGACTGCCTGCTCATTGAGCACGTCCACCACGGCGTCGGTCTGTTCCGGATCGAGTCCCGCAGTCGGCTCATCGCAGACGAGCAGCCGCGGGGACTTCACCACGGCTGCGGCCAAGGAGATGCGGGAGATCTGACCTCCCGAGACCTCGTGAGGCCGCCTGCGCAGGATCGAGTTCTCCAGGCCATACACCGTCAGGTCGGGACCTTCCATCCCTGCCCGTGCGAACCAGTCAGTCAGACGTATGGTCGGCGGGAATGTGTCCATCGCATTCTGCGGAGCCCAAGCGATCAGACCGGTACGACGCATCGTCGCCATCGCCCGACTCCCTCGCCCGGTACCGAGGTCGATGCGACCGTCTCCGGGGACAGCCGCCTCGGCGATGTCGCGCTTCTCACTGGCACCACCAAACCCATCACGGACCGCGACGATCTCACTGAGATCCAGCACTCCGCGGACCTTTGCATCGACGGGGCTGAGGCCGGCGAGCAGATTGCACAGCGTGGACTTCCCGGCCCCCGATTCGCCGACGAGCCAGGTGATGCCGCCGACGCGCATCTCGAGGTCGAGAGAAGACAGGACCTCGCCGGTGCCCGGCAGACTCAGCGCGATGTCACGGAGATGAAGAGCAGTCACAGCGATCTCGGCCTTTCTCCGAGGCGGCGGGCGAGGATCGTCGGGGGCAGAAGCAGCACCATGAGCGCGCACGTCGGCACGACCAGAGTCCACCACGCCCCGACCGTCATATCCGACTGCCCCCAGGCGATGAGCGGCCCCAACGACACCGCTGCAGGGTCGACGCCGATGCCGAGGAACGCCGTCGTCGCCTCATGCACGACCGCCGACGGGAAGATCACGGCCATCGCCGCCGCCACCCGTCCCCCCGCCGCCGGCAGCACATGCCACTTGAGGATCTGCCACCGATCCGCACCCAGGCGGCGATCGAACCGCACCCACCCGGAGTCCCATTCCTCCCGCACCTTCGGCCCGATGAGCTGAGCCGCCAACGGCCAATGCGTGAGCGCGACGGTGACCATGATCGCCGTGCGACCCCCACCGAGGATGCCGACCACGATGAAGGTGAACAGCATCGAGGGCACGACCAAGGTCGCGATGAGCAGTCCCGTCGACATCTTCGACAGCGCGTTCGACAAGGTCGAGGCCACACCGATTCCCGCTCCGATCGCGGTGGTCACGACTGCGGTGATGAGCGCGGCCAGGGCCGAACCGCCCGCGGCATCCCAGACGGTCATGGCCACGCTGCGACCGAAATGGTCGGTCCCGAGCAGGCCGCCGGCACCGGGTGGGAGAAGTGCGCGTGAGAAGTCGGTGCCCTCGCCGGGCAGGAATCGTCCGCAGATGAGCAGGACGAGCACGATTCCGAGGATGACGGCACCCCACACTCGTCGGTTCATGCGTGCATCTTCCCGAGCACACCGGCGCCGGATCCGGCACCAGCACTGGCACTGGCACTGGCACTGGCACCCAGGCCACCACCGACACCGGCACCGGCGGCCAGGTGCCGGTCATCTCCGCCGGCCCCGAACGACCGCACACCGAGCACCAGCCCGGTCGTCACCGCCGCGGCGATCGCCGTGACCGTGGCCAGCAGCGGCAGATCGGCGCCGGCAGCCGCCTCGACGAGGGCATTGCCGAGTCCCGGATAGGACAGGACCGCCTCGACAGCGGCTTCACCGAGGATGACCACCGGCACGTAGATGACCGCCGGTGCCCGCACGGCCGCCAGGATCGACGGCAGCACGGTGCGCACCCGGGCCATCGGGGAGAATCCGCGGCCGATAAGGGCTCGCGCCCACGGAGTCGACCATACCTCGGCGGCCCCGGACCGCGCGGCGGCGATGAGCATCGCCGACCATGCCAGAGCGATCGTCCCCGCTACAGAGGGAATGAGAGCGATCGGGGCGCTCGTGGCCGGGTTCGGCAGCTGCCGGCCGAAGAGGACGACGATGATGAGCGCGATGAGGAACGAAGGAACAGCCAGCCAGGCACCGATGAGCCCGGAAGTCGCCGAATGATGGGCGAGGCCGGGGAACCTCGCCAGAAGCACGGAGGCGATGCCCACGATGGCCGCGGTGATCGCCACGGCACACAGGGTGGCGGCCACAGTGTTGAGACCTCTGCCGAGCACCACCTCGGCGACGGAGGTGTGCAGCAGCCGCGAATACCCCAGATCTCCCGTGGTCACGGACGTGAGCAGCCACTGCCACCAGGCACCCAGCCAACCGCCGGTGTCATAGGCGGCGGCAAGATTCTCACGAGCCTCGGCGGATGCGAACTCCCACCCGGCGACGGTGTGGGCCAAGGGGTTGGACGGGGACACCGCGGACAGGGCGAACACCCCGGCCCCGCCGGCCAATCCGGCAAGGATCATCCCGCCGAGGACGATGCTGCCTCGGCGAAGGATGTGCCGGAACCGGGACGACCCGGAACCGGTCGGGTGCGACGTCAGTTCTTCTTCCAGTCGGCCAGGTTCCACCACGGTCCCCAATCGGAGCCGTGGACGTGCGGTTCGAACGTCGTGTCGGGAATGTTCCAGCCTTCGGTGTCGGCGACGTAGGTGTGTTCGAGGAAGGCGACGATGAGGTAGCTCGGCGCGTCCATGTACTTCGACTGCACTTCACGGTAATCGGCATCGGCCTTCGCCTCGTCGGTTTCGACGGCGGCGTGGTCGAGCAGCTCGTCCCCGCCGGGGACGGCCATGTTCGCGGGGTTGTCGAAGACTCCGGAGGTCTTCGTCTGCGTGTGCAGTGAGGCTCTGATCTGGTGGTCGATGTTATAGGGCTGCTCGCCACCGGCGTAGACGATGGCCTGTCCGGCGAGGTCCTTTTCGATCTCGTCCCATTCCTGGCCCTTGATCTCGAGCTTCACACCCAGCTGTTCCAGCTGGGCGGAGATCTCGGCGGCGATGTCACCGCGCACCGTGTCTCCGGCCGGGTAGGTGACATCGATGACGGCTTTCTTCCCGCCCTTGGCTCGCACTCCATCGGAGCCGGCTTTCCACCCGGCCTCGTCGAGCAGCTTCTTCGCCTCAGCGAGGTCGAAATCGAACTCGACACTTGGGTCGTAGGCGTCGCCGTAGAATTCGCCGACCGGCGTCGAGGCGGGTGTGCCGTGTCCGCCGAGCACTTCGTCGACGAGCTTCTCCCGGTCGATCGCGAGGTTGAGGGCCTTGCGGACCGCCTGGTCCTTGGTGAACGGGTTGTCACTCGGCAGGGTGAGTCCGCGCCAGTCGGCGGTGCGGGCGGTATAGATCTCCTGCCCCTCTCCCTTGATCTGGTCGACCGAGCGCGGCGGCACGGCAGCGCCGGAGACCTTGCCGTCCTTGACCGCGGCTGCCAGCGCGGAGGTGTCGGCATAGGCCTGCAGGGTCACGGATTTCAGCTCCGGAGTCGTCCGCCAGTAGTCGTCGCGGGCCTTGAGCACCGCGGTGTCCTCGGTGAGTGAGTCGAGGGTGTAGGCACCGGTGCCGACGGGTTCGGAGTTGACCTTCCAGTCTGCGGCCGGGGTGCCCTCTTCGATGGCGTCGGAGGGCAGGATGCCGACGGCCAGGCGTGAGGTGAAGGTGGGGGTCGGTTCGTCGAGTTCGAAGACGACCGTGTGGTCATCGGGGGTCTTCACCGTCTTGATCATGCGGAAGGCGTCGACGGATTCGGATGCCACCTCGGGATCGACGATGGCCTCATAGGTGGCGGCGACGTCCTTCGCGTCGAAGTCCGATCCGTCGGAGAAGGTGACGTCGTCGCGCAGCTTCACCGTCCACTTCGTCGAATCGTCGTTCGGCTGCGGATTCTCTGCGGCCAGCGCGGGCGCGAGTTCGGGCATCTCCCCGGAACCGGAGTCTTCTTGCAACCGCAGCAGGCCGTCGTAGAAGGGAGAGTTGCCGTCGACGGAGTAGCCGTTGACGGGGTTGTACCCGCCGAGGTTCTCCGTGCCGATGACCAGGTCCGAGTCTCCCCCGCTGGGAGCTTCACAGCCGCTGAGCAGGAGCGCAAGTGCTCCCGCACCGGCCGTCCAGGCCGTCGCCTTCCGCATCTTCATCCGTTCACCGGCCACCACAGCGGCCGTCCTTCCTGTTCGTGTCGACGCACCGAGGTGGGGGCCGGGACCCGACCCCCACCTCGGCGCTAGTGCCATCAGTGGCTGTGCGCGGCTTCGCCCTCGTCGTGGGTGTGCATGTAGCCGCCGCCCTCGGCGTCTTCGTCGGCGTGGAAGTGCGGAGCCATCGGGCCCGGATCGACGGGAGTGTGGTCGCCCTTGACGAAGCGGGCATGGACCTCGCGGACCCAGTCGGCCAGGGCCTCGACGGTCTCGGGGATCTTCCGGGAGACGCCGAGGACGGGGTGGCCTTCGCGCGCCTCCCGGGCATCGGCGAGCATCTGCTCGACGTCGACGTCGACGTGCTCGCCGAGGTCGATCTTGTTGATCACGAGCAGGTCGGCGCGGCCGATTCCCGGTCCGCCCTTGCGAGCCACATCGCCGCCGCCGGCTACGTCGAGGACGAAGAGCTGGGCGTCGACGAGTGCCGGGGAGAAGGTCGCGGTGAGGTTGTCACCGCCGGATTCGACGAGGACGATGTCGAGCGGGTCGAAGTCCTCTTCGAGTCCCTCGACGGCGAGCAGGTTCATGCTCACGTCATCGCGGATCGCGGTATGCGGGCAGGCTCCGGTTTCGACGGCGCGGATGCGCTCTTCGGGCAGGACGCCGGCGGCCTTGAGGAAGCGAGCGTCCTCGTCGGTGTAGATGTCGTTGGTGATGACGCCGATGCGGAACTCATCGGCCAGGGCCGTGCAGATGTTCGCAATCGACGAGGATTTGCCGGTCCCGACGGGTCCGGCGATTCCCAGGCGCAGTGCGCGCTTTCCGTTGCTCATGTTCTCCTCCTGATTGTCGTGTGCGGTGAAAGATTCCTATTGATTCGCCGAGGCGGCCCCGGCGATTCCGTGTTCGCCCAGGTGGGCGGCCGGTGGGCCGTCACCTCGGTATCCGTCATCGGGGCACCGCGGACCAGCCGGTCTCCCTGCCCCAGGGTTCGCCGAGAGCGGCGAGTGCCGCATCGAGGCGTTTGCGCAGAGCCAGCCCGTCATCGCCGAGCGAGTTGACCTGCACGCAGGTGTCGTCGATGGGCAGCAGAGCCGATTTCGGGTCGGCGATCGCGGTCGCTTCCGGCAGTCCCCCGTCGGGTTCGACGATGACGACCGAACCGACGCCGAGTGCTCCTCCGACCACGGACGGGGTGTCGAAGCCCTTCCCGGCGGGGCCGAGGTCGAAGCGTTGGATGCTCAAGGCGCGGCCGCCTCGGCGAACATTGAGTCGGGAACTCAGGCTTCCCGGTTCTTCACCGTGGCGGCCGAGCAGCAGCTCTTCGCGGTAGAACAGGCGGGCATCCTCGGCGAGGTCGATGTCGACGCGGTGCGTGTGGTGGCAGCCCTGGGCGGCGATGACGGGTTCGGGCACCCAGATCAGGGTGCCGCCTGCTTCGACGGTGACGCGGCAGTGCATGAGCGAGGGGTCGCCGTGGGCTCCGGGCAGGACCAGGGTCGCCGAGACCTCGCGCAGCAGCAGGGTCGAGCCTGCGCCGACGTGGACGTCGAAGATGTAGTGGTCCCCGCCGAGGGGGCCGGCGGCCGCTGTCGTCAGTGCCACTCGGGCGATGTCCGGATCGCCGTCGACAAAGGGTTCGAAACCGCTGGCTCCGGTGGGGCGCGGGACGAGTGGGGCCTGGCGACGCAGTCCGTCGATGCGGGAGCGGGTGCGGCCACTCGAGCCGGTGCCGTCCGTGGATGTTGCGACCGAGGCCCGGCAGGTCATGCCGCTGGCCGAGCCCGTCGGGTTGAGCGCCCAGGTCTCAGGAAGCGAAGAGTCGAACATTGTCCCCCTCGTGCAGTTCGGCGGCGAAGTCCGACAGCGGTGCGCTCAGCGCCGGAATCTCGGCCGGGTCGCCGCGGCCGAAGTCGGTGGCACGCTCAGCTGCGTCGTCGAGGTCGGCGGCGAGGTCGATGATCGCTCCATGAGCCTGGAACGGGTCGATGTGCATGAGCTTGACCGCTGCGGTCGCCGGTCCCGTGACCGCCTCGTGGAGGATGGTCGCGGCCGTGTCGGCATCGGACAAGCCCAGCACCCGGCCGACTGCCCCGTAGACGAGCGGCTGCTGCAGGTCCTTGGGCAGGATCTCCAACAGCGGGTGCGGGTGGATGCTGCGCATCGACCGCAGCATCAGTGTGCCCAGCCAGGCTCCGATCCGGCGCAGGGCCGGGGACGGGGTGCGCGCGATGAGTTCGGCGTTGAGATCGAGCAGGGCCTCTGCAGTGGAAGTCGTCGATGCCGTGCCGGAGGTCGATGCTGAGGTCGACTCCACGTTCGATGATCGGGCGGGGGCCGCCTCGGCGAGGATGGACTCATCCACGGCATTCCACGCGGCCACGGCGAAGGCCGCGGTCATCAGCCCCGTGGTGTGCAGGCGACCGCGCAGGAAGTCGCGCAGCCCGGCGATGTCGGTGACCCAGCCTTGGCGGATGGCCTGTTCGAGCCCCGCCGAATGGGCGTACCCGCCGGTCGGCAGGCGCCCGTCGGCGAGGACGAGCAGTGCGGAACGAGATCTCAAGCTCTGCCTCAGAACAAGAAGTAGCGCTGGGCCATGGGCACGAAGTCGGCGGGTCGGTGTTCGACGAGTTCCCCGTCGATCTTGACTGCGTAGGTGTCCGTGTTGACCTCGATGTCGGGGCGAGCGGAGTTGCCGATCATGTCGTCCTTCGTGACCTTGCGCGTCGAGGTGATCGGCACGAAGTCGCGTTGGACGCGATCGAGCTTGCCCGCGATATCGTCCTCGATGGCCTGCTCGGACACGAACGCAAGGCTCGTGGCCGCCGCCGAGGCGGTCCGATAGTTGAATCCGAGTCGTTCGGACACCGGCTGCGGGGTCGGGATCGAGGCGTTCGGGTCGCCGAGGGCGGCGACCGCGGCCATTCCGCCCTTGAACACGGTGTGCGGGCGGACGGCGAACATCGAGGGCTGCCAGAGCACGAAGTCGGCGAGCTTGCCCGGTTCGATCGAACCGACATAGGAGTCGATGCCGTGGGCGATGGCCGGGTTGACCGTGTACTTCGCGATATAACGGCGGGCCCGGTTGTTGTCGGCGCGGTCGTCGCCGGGCAGGGGGCCGCGCAGCTTCTTCATCTGGTGCGCGGTCTGCCAGGTGCGCATGGCGACCTCGCCGATGCGGCCCATCGCCTGCGCGTCCGAGGACATGATCGACAGGGCACCGAGGTCCTGGAGCACGTCCTCGGCCTCGATGGTGCCGGCGCGGACGCGGGACTCGGCGAAGGCGAGGTCGTTGGGCACCTGCGGGTTGAGGTGGTGGGCGACCATGACCATGTCGAGGTGCTCGTCGACGGTGTTGACCGTGAACGGGCGGGTCGGGTTCGTCGAGGCCGGGAGCACGTTGAGCTCCGAGGCGATCTTGATGATGTCGGGCGCGTGACCGCCGCCGGCTCCCTCGGTGTGGAAGGAGTGGAACGTCCGGCCGGCGACCGCTTTGAGCATGTCTTCGACGAATCCGGCCTCGTTGAGCGTGTCCGAGTGGATGGCGACCTGCACCCCGGTGTCATCGGCCACGGACAGGGCCTTGTCGATGACGGCCGGGGTCGCACCCCAGTCCTCGTGGATCTTGAAGCCGGCGGCTCCGCCGCGCAGCTGCTCGTACAGCGCCTCTTCGTTCATCGTGTTGCCGCGGCCGAGGAAGAGGACGTTGACCGGCCACGGGTCCATCGACTCGAACATCCGGGCCAGCCACCAGGGGCCGGGCGTGGCCAGGGTGGCCTTCGAACCCTCGGTGGGTCCGGTGCCGCCGCCGACCATCGTCGTGGTGCCGGCCATGAGGCCGACCTCGAACTGGTCGGGGCCGACGAAGTGGATGTGGGTGTCGATGGTGCCAGGGGTCATGATCAGACCATTGCCGCTGGCCACCTCGGTGTTGGGGCCGACGACGAGGTCCGGGTGGACACCGTTCATCGTGTCCGGATTGCCGGACTTGCCGATGGCGACGAATTTGCCGTCGCGGATGCCGACGTCGGCCTTGACGACGCCCCAGTGATCGAGGATGATCGCACCGGTGATGATGAGGTCGGGGGTGCCTTCGGCGCGAGTGCGCGAGGACTGCGCCATCGACTCACGGGCGGACTTGCCGCCGCCGAAGACGACCTCGTCGCCGCCTGCGCAGTAGTCCTTCTCGATCTCGATGACGATGTCGGTATCGGCCAGGCGCACCCGGTCACCGACCGTCGGTCCGAACGACGCGACGTATTCCGAACGCGAAATCTCAGCCATCCAACTCTCCTCTGCATTCTCCGCGGAATCCCAGTGCGATGCGCGCACCCTGGATCGGGATCAGTTCGACTTCCTCATCGGCTCCGGGTTCGAAGCGCATGGCGCCGCCGGACAGCACGTTGAGGCGTTTGCCCCAGGCGCGGGCACGGTCGAACTCGAGGCCGGGGTTGACCTCGGCGAAATGGAAGTGGGATCCGATCTGGATCGGACGGTCCGAGGTGTTGGCCACGCGCAGCGCGGTCACAGCCAATCCGGCGTTGATCTCGACCGGTTCGTCCTTGAGGAATATCTCGCCGGGGATGACGCGATCGGCCGAGGTGACCGGAGCGTCGTGTTCCTGCCGGGGCGCCTGACGTGTGCCGGAACCGGGACGGCGGGGGCTCGACGGGCTGCTCTCACCGGAGGATGGGTGGCGTTCGCGGTCGTCGTCGATGCCGGGTTCATCGATGACGGTGGTCTCGGCCTCGTCGTATTCGCGGCCGGGGTCGTCTGTGGCGTGTTCTGCCTCGAGGCTGCGTTCCTCGGGCTGGAGCTCGACGTTCTCGAAGGGATTGTCGTCGAGGGGCTGTATGTCCTCGTTCTGCTCGCCGGGGGCGTTCTCGTTGCTCATCATTGCAGCGGTCCTGTCACCGTCACGAGCTTCGTTCCGTCGGGGAACGTCGCCTCCACCTGGACCTGTGTGAGCATTTCGGGAACCCCTTCCATGACATCTTCTTTGGCCAGCACATGGCGGCCAGATTCCATGAGGTCAGCGACGGACTTGCCGTCGCGCGCTCCTTCGAGCAGGTACGAGGTGATGATCGCGGTCGCCTCGGGCAGGTTGAGTTTGAGACCACGCTCTTTGCGCTCGAGCGCAAGCTTTCCGGCGGTGTAGATCATCAACCGCTCTTGTTCATACAGACTGAGAAACACTGCTACTCCCGGTGACATCGGCTGGACAGCGTCGATTCGCTCGGATGAAGTGGAATGCCTGCGTCGTGCCGGGTGGTTCGGACCCGATTCGCAACCGACATCTCCTATGCCGGATTTCGGCCTCTCACCCGCGAGAATGCGCTCATGCTCGCTACTCTACCCATCGGTCGGGGGCAGTCAAGCCCGCTGTACGCGCCGGTTCCGGTCGGTGACGAACACCACCGGAACGACGCCCCCGGCACGGGTCCATCGGGTCCGGGAGACGCCGTCCCGGGACGGACCCATCAGGTCCGGGAGACGCCGAGCTCAGACCGTAAGTACCGCCGCCTTCCGCGTCCTCACCTGATTGAGGAAAGCCTGGAATCGCCTTCACCCACCTCCGCGAGCCGAAGAGCCTCCCTCGCCGAGCGCCGAGGCGTGGTAACTCAGCGGCCTCCTCGGCGAATAATCGCTTTCTGATCAGATCATCGGGATAAAACTCGATGCGCCGCACAAAACTCGATACCCAACTGCACAAAACCCGATGACTAGCGGCACAAAACCCGATACGCGAGCTCTACGTCACGGACGCCCGACCAACTGCTTCAGCTCCGGCACTTGCGTGAAGATCTTGTCCCGAAAGTCGTTGAGTCTGAGCACGTCATCGAAGCTCAGATGGATGACCTTATAGCCCATACTGAGAAGCCGGTTGTGCTGTTCGCCTTCTCTCCGAATCAGCGAGGGCCCCACCAGAACGTATTTCTCACTTCCGTCGACCGCGAGAATCGTTCGCGCCTGTTCGTTGAGAAAATCCACTCGCGCTATGAAGCCTTTGTCGTCTCGGACTTCGATCTGCTGTTCGAACCCCGTCAGATTCAATGCGATGAGGTTGAATCGGCAGTTGCTCTCAGCAGGACTCTCCGAGAACGGATCGATCGCCTCGACCATCCGCTGCGCGGTGACCTGGCCCGACCGCATGCGAGCAACCGCAGGGTAGAACGCCGTCGCGACAATTCGACGTGCCTCGGCCTGAAACTTCTCCGTATACCCGAACCTCGGATTGAAGCCAGGGAATTGAGCGGCCGTAGTCTGACGCAGCACCCATTCCATTGCCGCAAAAGCTTCGCGTTGTCCCGAAATCCGAATGAGGTCCAAGGCCGTCCTAACCGCCGAGGTGGCCGTTAGATGACCGAATCCCACCTGATCCTCTGCGGGGACCTCTCCCTTCACGCGGATGATCTCCTTCGTGTGCGAATTGCTCCTCGGGTGTCTGACCGTTATCGCTTTCGATTCGTCCTTGTACAGAGGGATTCCGTGCAGGACCGCTGCCGACTTGCCAACGATCACATCCTCTGGTCGATACCAGCGATAGTTGCGAATACGAAGTGCTCGGAGCTGGGTCTGGTACCGGAAATCTTGCTTCAAGTCGGATGGAGATTTGTCGACATGGAAGCTGATCCAGTCGACGTCGCCGATAAATGCCGCAATTCGGCTGTGGTCTTTCACCCGGCACTCGCGGATCACAGAGTACACTCCGCGGCAAAGACGAATCAGACAACAGCCCAGCGCACTCTTGATCGTTTTGGAAGAGATGCCCGCGGCACTGAATTCTTCGCGATAGATCGTATTCTTCATCTGGCGAGTATCGGCATCAGCACACTTCCGCAAAAACCCCTGGCGCCGGGGTTGTGGACGGCGCTTCGCTGTCCACAAGTCAACGACGGTCGAGTCGAGGTCTTCTCCACAGGCCGCTGATGAACGTCTCCGCACAAGAACTTCTGAGCTCACGCACCTGATGAGCACCGCTGAGGTGGGTTCGCCCATTGGAACCGAAGTTCGCACCGACTGTCTGGATTCTCGCAAGTCGCTGAACGAGCAGGTCTTCCACAGAGTCTGGTGCGCGGGTGAGAACTCAGTCCACGGAGGCGCCTGCCCGGTAATCGCCTTTTGCGCCATCAGTTATCGACTTTCGTCCGAACCGTCATCGCCTTTTGATCGATGCATCGGGTTCGAACTCGATGATTCGATCAAAAGGCGATGAGCGCCCGAAAGTTGCCTCAGTAGGCGATGAACGCGCATTCGAGGCGTCGTTCAACGCTCCTTCGGCGCAGAAAACCTGCTCCTACCGCGCCCTGTCGCAGCGACCGCCCTCGCCGGGGCAGGACACCGGCCGCTCGCAGCTGCCGGCCGCCCCAGTCACCGCACGGGCAGAACTCACGCACTGAGCCGTCCCCGCCCCCGCTACCAGCAGCACTCACACACGGACAGCGGTTCCCACCGACCGGCCTGGGCTCAGAAGTACACCGCCAAGGGGCCGCGGGGTCCGTCGATGACGTCGACGGGGGTGTCGAACACCCTGGACAGCACCTCACCGGTCATGATCTCCTCGGGCGCACCGAATTCGATGACGGCGCCGTCTTTGACCGCGCAGATGTGGTCGGCGTAGTGACCGGCGAAGTTGATGTCGTGGAGAACGATGACGATGGTCCTCCCCATCTCGGCGGCGGCCCGGCGCAGGTGCTGCATCATCTGCACCGACCGCTTCATGTCGAGGTTGTTGAGCGGCTCATCGAGCAGCACGTAGTCGGTGTCCTGCGCCAACACCATCGCCACATACGCCCGCTGCCGCTGCCCGCCGGAGAGCTCGTCGATGAACCGGTTCTCCAACTCCCCGAGCTCGAGGAAGTCGATCGCCTGCGAGATCATCTCCTCATCGGCGGTCGTCAGTCGCCCCTTCGAATGCGGGAAGCGCCCGAAGCCGACGAGCTGGCGGATCGTCAGCCGGGTGATGAAGTGATTCTCCTGGCGCAGGATGGACACGATCTTCGCGAGATCCTTCGACTTCGTCGAACTGACGTCATAGCCGGCGACCGAGATCGCACCGGAATCCATCCCGAGCAGCCGCCCGATCATCGTCAGCAGCGTCGACTTCCCGGCGCCGTTCGGCCCGACCAGGGCGGTGACTCCCCCGGCCGGGATCTGCAGATCGACGGGCCCGATCGAGACTTCGTCGTCGTAGGATTTGCGGACCGATTCGAGTGTGATCACAGGCGTCCCTTTCTCAGGATGACGAGCAGGAAGGCGCCGCCGCCGACGATCTCGATGATGATCGACACGACCCCCTCGGCGTAGAAGATGTTCTTCATGACGAAGTACGCCCCACCCAGAACCACGAAGCCGAGGAGCGCGGCCATCGGGAAGAGACGTTTGTGGTCATAGGTGTCGGCGAACTGGTAGGCGAGCATCGCGACGAGGAACCCGAGGAAGACCATCGGTCCGATCATCGACACGGACACCGCCATGAGGATGGAGACGAAGAAGAGGACCTTGAGCAGCTCGCCCTTGTAGTTGAGTCCCAGGTTGCTCGTCATGTCCCGTCCCAGCGCCATCACATTCAAGCGTGAGGAACAGAGGTAGAGCCCGAGGCAGGCCAGCACGCACAGTGGGATCGATACCGGCAGGTAGCTCGAATCCGAATTCGAGATCGACCCGAACAGGCGGGCGGAGAGGACGTCGAACTCGCTCGGCGTCAGCGTCCGCTGCATGAATGTCGCCACCGATCCGAGTCCGCCGCCGATGACCACGCCGATGAGCAGCATGAGCGCCACCGAGGAATGCCGTCCGGAAAGCAGCCATCCGTAGAGTGCCAGCGACAGCCCGACCATGAGCACCAGCTGTACGACGAAGGGCACGAGTCCCTTGAGTTCGACGATCGCCGTGACGCCGAAGAAGTACATCGCCGAGGTCTGGATCGCCACGTATAGGGATTCGAATCCCATGATCGAGGGCGTGATGATCCGGTTGTTCGTCACCGTCTGGAAGGCGACCGTGCCGAACGACTGGCACAGCGCCACCATGGCGATGACGACGAGGTTCGTCAGCCGCAGCTCCGCGATCAGCCAGAATCCCGGGTCCGTGATCGGCATCGGATTGTCCCAGGCCAGGATGCCTAGAGCGATCCCCGCCGAAGCGACCGAGAGAACGATGATCATCGTCCAGTAGCGACGCGCCGACTTCGCCGTCGGCAGCGGACCCGACGACCTGCGAACAGAGGCAGACCCGCGCCGAGGCAGCCCACCGTCCCGTACTCCTGCACCGGAGCGATCTCCGCTGTCTTCGTTCGCGGAGCTCAGACGATCCCCACCGGGAACGTCGGTGACCGCGGTCGGGTGGGCCGCCTCGGTGCCGGTGTGAGCCGGGGATTCGTCCTTCGCGCGCACCGGAACTCACCCGACCTTCCGCTGACGCAGCAGCAGGGCGACGAACACGGCAGCCCCCACGACGCCGAGGATGAGGGAGACAGGCACTTCGAAGGGCATGACGATGATCCTGCCGATGAGGTCGCAGATGGTGACGATCGCGATGCCGAGCAGGCACACCCAGGGCAGGTTCGAGCGCAGGTCGTCGCCGCGGATGAGCGAGACGATGTTCGGCACGATGAGGCCGAGGAACGGCAGGTTGCCGACGACGACGGTGACCACTCCGGTCGCAATCGCCACGAACACAGTGCCCAGCAGCAGGATCTGGTTGTAGTTGAGACCGACGTTGGTGGCTATCTCCTTGCCGAGCCCTGCCACGGTGAAGCGGTCGGCGAGGATGAAGATGGCGACGACGACGGCCGCGACGATCCACAGGGTCTCGTACTGGCCGCGCAGGATCGACGTGAAGCTGCCGGCGAACCAGATGCCCAGCGACTGCAGCATATCCGTCTGCACCGCGATGAATGTCGAGACGGCGCCGACGACGGCGCCGAGCATGATGCCGACGATCGGTACGATGAGCGAGGATTTCAGAGAGACGCGACGCAGAAAGACGAAGAAGACGAGGGTGCCGACGAACGCGGCGATGATCGCGCCGACCATTCGCGCGACGATCGAGGCGTCGGGATAGACGATGACGGTGAGCATGAGGCCGAGTCCGGCCCATTCGGTGGTGCCGGTCGTCGTCGGCTCGACGAAGCGGTTCTGGGTCAGCAGCTGCATGACCAGTCCGCACATAGCCATGGCGGCGCCGGCCAGGACGAGGGCGATCGTACGCGGGATCCGCGTGATCTGGAACATCTCGGCCCCGCCGTCACCGCCGAAGATGTCGTAGACGCCAGTGAGCAGCGAGAGCGCGAGGAGGATGGCGACCCCGACGATGCCCAACAGCAGGGGCCATCCGAACAGAGGTGCCTTCGCCGAGGCGGCCCCACGTGCGGACGAAACTGCCGTCCCGCTGGGGGACGGATCGACCGTTCTCTGCGGGGACTCAGCCGTCCGGTTGCGTCGGGTTTCGTTCCGACGTCGGGCCGCTTCGGCGAGGGTCATCACTTCTGAGCTTCGAGCTTGTCGGCGAAGTCGTTGAAGAACTCGGTGTATGTCTGGATGCCTTCGTTGAGGTAGGTGTCCTCAGGGAAGTAGACGATCTTGTCGTCCTTGATCGCAGGAACATCCTTGAGTGCTTCGGAGTCTTCGAGGACTTCGGCGGCCGGGGCCGAGCCTTCGTCGCGTTCTTCAGGGGCGAAGGAGGCGTCGCGGTCGAGGACGATCATGAGGTCGGGGTTCGACTTCGCGATGGCTTCGACGGAGATGTCGTCACCCTGGTGGTCTTCGCTGCCTTCTTCGACCTCGAGGGCCGGGTCGAGGTCGAGGATGTCGAAGACAGGGCCGACGGTGCGGCCGACCGACGGTGCGGCATAGCCGATGTCGCCGGCCGAGGTGATCAGGCCCATGGCCTTGTCACTGTCGTCGTAGGCCTTCTGGGCGCGCTCGATGGAGGCGTCGAAGTCGTCGACGAGCTTCTTCGCTTCATCCTGTTTGCCGAAGACCTCGCCGAGGACCTCGGTCTGGCGGCGCAGCTCGGCATCGAAGTCCTCGTCGTCGCGGGGATCGAGTTCGAGCACGGTTGCTTCGGGGGCCAGCTTGGCCAGGTCGTCATGGAACTGGGCGAATCGCTGGCCGTTGACGATGAGATCGGGCTTGGCCTCGACGACCTTCTCGAGGTCGGGTTCGCGGTGGCTGCCGAGGTCGAGGATGGAATCATCCTGCGTGTAGTCGAGGTCGTCGCTCATCAGGGAGACTGCGCCGCCGCTGAGTTCGATGCCCCAGTCGCTGAGCGTCTGGAACGTGCGGTTGTCGGTGGCGACAACGGACTTCGGCGGGGAGGCGACGGTCTGCTTGCCGTTGTTGTCCTCGACCTCGATCGTGGATCCGGAGTCTTCGGCCTGAGCCGAATCGGAGTCTGCCGAGCCGCAGCCGGCCAGAGTCAGAGCGACAACGCCTGCCAGGGCGCTCAATTGAAGGCGAGTCGAAACCATGGGGTCCCACTTTCAGGAATGTACGTATGAGAAAAACGTGTGCGCACACTGAAAGTAAGCTTAGCCTATGCTTTGAAAATAAAGTCAAAAAAGTATGACGTTATCTGTATCACATCTGAAGTGAGATCGGATGGGCGCGCGGCGGGGTGGGTGCGCGGTGGGCCTCGGATCAGATAGCGGCGATGAGGCGGTCGACCTCTTCTTCAGTATCTGCCGCGGCGGTCGGCCCGCCGGATCCTCCGCGACTGACCTTGAGTCCGGCCTCTTCGACGATGACAGCCCCACCGGCGTAGTCGTAGATGCCCAGTCCGCGTTCGGCGTAGCCGTTGACCCGACCTTCGGCGACCATGCACAGGTCGAGTGCCGCCGATCCGCAGCGGCGGATATCGTCGTAGCCGGTCATGAGGTCGTCGAGCTTGGCCAGTTGGGCCCCGCGGTTCCTCAGAGCATAGGCGAATCCGGTGGCCAGGAGCCTGCCGGACAGCCCGGGCGGAGTCCCGTGCAGTCGTCGCGCCGGAATGGCGGAGCCGGCCTCGCGGTGGTCGGCCAAGCGCCCGTCGACCCGAAAGGCACCGCGACCGGCAGCCGCCAGCCATGTGGCATCCAACCCCGGCGAGGCGACGAGTCCGATCTGCCAGTCGCCGAGTCCGAGGCCGGCATCTGCCTCACCTGCGGCCGCGCAGACTCCGACGGAGAACGCGTGGTGTTCGATGTTGCGGACATAGTTGACGGTGCCGTCGATCGGGTCGACATGCCATTCCAGACGCGGACCCTCGTCAGCAGCCTCGTTGAGTGCACCGGTCTCCGGATCGAAAGCGTTGAGTTTGAGCAGGAAGTCCGCCGGGAAGAATTCGACCGGATCAAGGGCTTCCGAACCCTCTTCGCCGACCATGAGGTCATGAGGCCTGACTCGGTTGAGGTAGCCGCGCACAAGCGCCTCGATCTGCGCATCGGCGCGAGTGACGAGGTCATTCGGCGAGGTCTTCGTGTCGACGACACTGGCGTCGAGGCTCGCGCCGAGCAGCGGCCTCCAGGCGAGCATCTGCTCCCACGCCATGAGTGAGAGGTCGGAGGCGATGCGGATCAGAGGGTGGTCGACGATCTCAGCGGGCAGCGATTCGAGCTCGGAGTTCATACGGCCACTCTAGACAACCCTCTCCGCATCTCGCCCGGGTGTCCGCCGCCGGCCGGGAACCACTCAGATCCGCGACGCGTGTAACAAGACTGCAATACACCGGCGAATATGTACTTCTTGTATCTAAGCCGTCCAAGGAGGTCGGGAACTCCGATTGCACGGCTTTTCCACCGAGCTGGAAACGCACCTGAGGTTGTCGGCAGGGCACTTCAGCATCTGATATTTCACAAACAGTCGAAGAGTCGAATCGTGAAGCGATTTCCGCACGCAGGGCAGGATTTTCCTGAAGGCTTTCTCAGCCCATCAGCCCCGTTGTCTTCGTTCGGGGAATTCCCGCCTCCGGCTCCGCGAAGATTCGGTCACGGAATCGTCAGAAGACGTCCATGAATCGCACAAGGGCGGTGATCCATATCGAGTATGGATCACCGCCCTGGTCTTTGCGCGGGAAGTACGAACACAGAGGGGACCGGCGAACGCCGTTCTGCCCCTGTGTTCTCTGGGATCAGGCGGGGTCGGCGACTCCGGCCTTCGGCTCACTGCGCTTGACCGGTCCGTGCCTGCGCACGATCTCCTGAACGGCTTGCGAGGAGGTGCCGGCCGCCTCGGCGATCGCACCGAAGGTCGCGCCTTCTTCGCGGGCGCGCAGAATCGCCATCACATAGTCGGTGTTGATTTTCAATCGCTGCCGCGCGACCTTTCGGACCGCCCCGACTAATGCGGCTTGGTCGACTGTCAATTCACGAGCTCGACGAGACATGGTTTCTTCCCTTGCATTCATGTAGTGGCCCGTTGCCACGAATTGGTGTAGTCCCATTAGATACCATGAATATGTCAAGACGCCAAGAATTCCCGGATATAGGAACTCAGGCTACTGACTAGCACCGTTCTGAGCATGTGTCATAACGAATGTATAACTTTCGCTGGTTCGCGACGATGACTCTCGCTCGCCACTCCCCGCCGTGGAAGGTATCGATGTTCCAGCAACCCAAGTGGCACAATGCGGACATGACGACTATGGCCCATCCCAGCGAAGCGAATCGGGCGACCGTCGACGAAGACGAGTCCCAGACAGCGCTTCCCACCGCACTCGCCGAACAGTTCCGCACCGCGGGCATCCGTGATTTCAGCATCGACGACACCGATCGCGCCGCATACTCCTCCGACGCTTCGCTCTTCAGGCTCGTCCCTGCCGCCATCGTCTTCCCTCACGACGAAGACGAAGTGGCGCGGGTCCTCTCCGTTGCCCGCCGCCTCGGCGTGCCGATCACCAGCCGTGGCGCCGGCACATCGATCGCCGGCAATGCCATCGGCCGCGGCATCGTCCTCGACTTCTCTCTCCATATGAACGCGGTCCTCGATCTCGACCCGGAGGAACAGTCGGCCTGGGTGCAGTCCGGCTGCGTCCACGCCCACCTGCAGAGACAGGCCAAACCACACGGTCTGCGCTTCGGCCCGGACCCGTCCACCCACACCCGCTGCACGATCGGCGGGATGATCGGCAACAATGCCTGCGGCCCGCGAGCTTTGGGCTACGGCCGCACGGGCGACAATATCCTGGCGCTGAAGATCATGCTCATCGACGGCACCGTCGTCACCCTCGATGACTCGGATGCCTCGACGACGTTCCCGCGGCTGCACGAACTCGTGGCACAGAACCTCGGCACCATCCGCACGAACTTCGGCACATTCTCCCGCCAGGTCTCCGGGTACGGGCTCGAGTCGCTCCTGCCGGAGAACGGCTTCGACGTCCGGCGCGCCTTCGCCGGCACCGAGGGCACCTGGGGTGTCATCCTGGCGGCGAAGATGCGCCTGGTCAAGGATCCGAGCTTCACCTCGGCGGTCGTCCTCGGCTACGCGGACATGGTCGCCGCCGCCCACGATGCGCCGCTGCTGAAGGACTTCCCCGTCGCCGCCTGCGAAGGACTCGATTCGCGCATGCTCGACCGGGTCATCGACACCAAGGGCGCCGAGGCGGTCCCTCCCCTGCCGGAGGGCGCGGGCTGGCTCGTCGTCGAGCTCACCGGCGAGGACGAGGCAAAGCTCGAGGCCGAGACCCAGCGCCTCATCTCAGAGTCGAAGTCACTCGACTCCGCGGTCCTCGACGCCCAGGCGGCCGCCGAGGTGTGGGCGATCCGCGCCGATGGTGCCGGCCTGGTCTCACGCACACCCGATGGGCGCGACGCCCACGCGGGGTGGGAGGATTCGGCGGTTCCGGTGGACCACCTCGGCGATTATCTGCACGACCTCATGAACCTGCTCGAGGAGCACGGGCTGTGGGCCATTCCCTATGGGCACTTCGGTGATGGCTGCCTGCACATGCGCGTGGACTTCCCGCTCGAGGATCCGAACGGCGGGCAGGTGATGCGCGAGTTCATGGTCGCGGCCACGAAGCTCGTCGCCCGCTACGGCGGGTCGGTCTCCGGGGAGCACGGGGACGGTCGGGCACGCTCCGAACTGCTGCGGCTCATGTACGCCCCGGCAGCGCTCGATCTGTTCGCCCAGGTCAAACGCCTCTTCGATCCTCAGCATCTGCTCAATCCGGGTGTCATCGTCGACCCCGATGCCCTCGACGAATCGATCCGTCTGACTCAGCTGCCACTGCGTCAGGAGCTGCCCGGCACTCTGGCGATGGCCTATGAAGGCGAATCCGCCGGTTTCGCCTCGGCCGTGCACCGGTGCACCGGAGTCGGCAAGTGCCGCGCGGATTCGGCCGCCGGCGGCGGCATCATGTGCCCGTCGTATCAGGCCACCCGGGACGAGCGGCATTCGACGCGGGGTCGGGCACGCGTGCTGCAGGAGATGGTGTCCGGGCCCCTGCTCGAGCCTCGCTGGGACTCCCCCGAGGTGCACGAAGCCCTCGACCTGTGCCTGTCGTGCAAGGCCTGCGGGACCGAGTGCCCGACCGGCACCGACATGTCCACGTACAAGGCCGAGGTCCTGCACCAGACCTATCAGGGACGGCTGCGGCCGATGAAGCACTATTCGCTCGGGTTCCTTCCGCAGCTCGCCCGCCTGGTCACCCCGCTCGCACCGGTCGTCAACCGGGTGTCGGGGCTGCCGGGACTGACGACCCTGGCGAAGAAGTTGGCCGGCATCGACGTTCGTCGCTCGATCCCGCAGTTCGCGTCCACGACGTTCAGGAAATGGTGGACCACCACCGCCGAGGCGGCACCAGAATCGCGTGCGATTGCCGAGTCTCACTCGAACGGCAAGACGCCGGCCGAGGCGTCGTCGCCCGCCTCGGATTCGTTGCGACCGAACGCTGAGGTCGTGCTGTTCGCCGATTCCTGGTCGAACCATTTCGCTCCGCGCATCCTCGCCGCGGCCGTCGCTGTGCTCGAGCAGGCCGGTGTGCGTGTGCGGGTGATCGATCAGACCGTGTGCTGCGGGCTGCCGCTCATCTCCACCGGTCAGCTCGATGCGGCGAAGGCGAATCTCTCGGAGACGGTTACGGCTCTCGATGCCACCGGGGATGTGCCGATCATCGGGGTCGAGCCGTCGTGTTTGGCGACGCTCAAGGATGATTCGCTCAAACTCGTCGCCGATGAGGCCTCGCACCGAGTGGCCGACCGGGTGCAGACTCTGGCCCAGTATCTGCTGAGCATCGGCGCCGAACTGCCGGACCTGTCCGGGATCGAAGCGCTCGTGCAGCCGCATTGTCACCAGTCGGCGATCTTCGGCAACGCGGCAGATAAGGAGCTGTTGGCCAGGGCCGGAGCGAACACGGAGTTCCTCGGCGGGTGCTGCGGTCTGGCCGGGAACTTCGGCGTCGAAGACGGCCATTTCGAGACCTCGGTCGCCGTCGCCGAGGTGGCCCTGCTGCCGGCGCTGCGCAGGCGGGGACTGGCCGCCGGCGTAGGGTCTCGGACTGGTTCAGGAGTCGATGCTTCGCCGACCGGTGCGACAGGGTCCGGTACCGATGTGTCACCGGAGCGTGCGACGAGTTCAGGTGCAGACACCCGGCTGCAGGTGGTTCTTGCCGACGGGTATTCGTGCCGCACTCAGATTGCGGATCTCAGTGACGCCGAGGGCGTATCGTTGGCCGAGCTCCTCGCCTGGGGATGGGGGCTGCAACCGCGGCGATGAACCCGAGGTCAGGGCCGCCTCGGCGAGGTTTCAGGCCTTGGCCGTCAGCACAGGGACCTCGGCTTCGAGGAGGATGCGCTGTGCCTGCGAGCCGAGGATGAACTTCCCGATCGCCGAGCGTTTGCGCAGGCCGATGACGATGAGCTGGGCTTCGTATTCCTCGGCGAGGTCGTTGAGCGTGCCGGGCAGATCGTCTTCGTGATCGGGCTGGAGCACCTCGACGTCGACGTCCGATTCCTTGCCGAGGTCGACGATCCGTTTGATCTCGTCCTCACCGATCTCGGTCGGAGCTCCACTGGCACCTCGTCGCTGTGAGTTGATCACGACGGCAGCGCTCGACCGCAGTTTGGCCTCTGCGAATCCCGCGCGCAGAGCAGCCTCACCCTCGGGAGCGGGTAGGTAGCCAATGAGAATCGTCATGGCCCCCAGTATATGGACTCATCCATGATTCGTTCACTTCGGGATCACGCTTCGGTCAGCAACCCGCAACCCCCATTGCCCCAATTACTACCTGACGGCGGCCCAGCAACCTCGCGCGAGGTTGCTGGGCCGCCGTCAGGTAGTAATTGATGCTTCGACGACCGCTTGCGCCCTCTCTGCGTGGTCGCGCAGGGCGTCGATGAGCTCAGGTGGGTGGAGCACTTCGATCTCGGCGGGGATGGACGCAAGGGTGGCCGCGACCCACCTGAGATCCCAGAATCCGCAGGTGATGCGCACCCCATCGGCCGCCTCGGTGATTGTGGCGCTCCGGGTGGGGAACCATTCCTTCGCTTCCCGCGCCGAGGCGGCAGTGCGCAGAACGACGGTGTGCGGATACGCGGTGGTGGTCACGGCTGCGGACACAGCCGCCTCGGCGTCGGGGTGCTCACGTGGGGTGATGCTCAATGTCGTCGCGTGAACCCGGCTCATCCGGTCGAGGCGGAAGACCCGATGGTCATCGCGGTCGAGGTCGAACGCGAAGAGGTACCAGTGCGCGCCGAAGACGACGAGACGGATCGGTTCAACGCGGCGGGCCGTCGAGGAGTGGTCGTCGTCCGGGCCTGCGGACAGTTCGGCAGTCGCAGTGCCGGACGCGTCGGTGGTCAGGGCGCCGGCCGGCCCGGTGACGGTGGGGTCGTCGACGCCATGGCGCTGCATCTTCCGATAGTCGAAAGTCGCGATCGTCGACGCATTGATCGCCGAGGCGAGCGTGATGACCGCGCTGATGTCGACTCCGGGTGCGTGGCCTTCGGACACAGACACAGCCGTCGAGATTTCGGCGACGGTCGCGCGCATCGCGGCCGGGAGCATCGTCTGCAGCTTTGTCGTCGCCGATTCCGCGTGTTCGGTGTCCAGGCCGGCCCCACGCAGGAGTGCCAGGCCGACCGCGGTGGCCAGCGCCTCGCCTGCCTCGAGCTGCAGAGGCGGCAGCATCGTCCGGGATTCGGCGCGATAGCCCCCGGTCAGGCCCGGTGCCGAGGAGATGATGTAGCCGAGATCGCGCAACTCGGCGATATCTCGACGGATGGTACGTGGGGTGACGTCGAAGCGGGCGGCGAGCTCGAGGGCAGTGCAGCTCCTGCCGGATGCGAACAGTCCGAGCAGGCTCAAGAGTCGCGTCTCCGACCGCATTCCACCTCCGAATGAGAAACTTTCGCCCGACTTATTGATGCGGACAGTATATGTCCGCATAGCACCTGACGATAGGATCACCGCTTCAGCCATCCGGCCGCGGCGGACATTGCAAAGGAGAGATCATGCCGTTCTTCACCCCTTCCGTCACGAGCGAAGCCGACGCCGCGTTCACCTACCTCACCCAGCAGTGCACCCAGCTCAAGCTCACGGCGCAGGGCCTGACCGATGAGCAGGCCCGCAGCACGCCGACGGCCAGTGGTTTGAGTATCGCCGGCCTCATCGTTCACGGAGCCCAGGTGGTCAATAACTGGCTCATTCAAGTCAAGGATCCGACGAGAGAGGTCGGCGAGGACGACTACCGGACGGTCAACGAGAAGTTGGGGCTGACAGCGATGTTCGACGGGTCCGCTCTCCCCGACCTCGACATCACCGAGGCGGTCGCAATCTTCGACAAGGTCATCGACGGGATCGAGGACGCGAGGGCCGCAGTCGACGACGCGGGGACCGACCTCGGCACCGAAGTTCCGATGCCGTACAACCCGTGGATGCCCAACGATTTCACTATGACCGTGCGGTGGATCCTGTGGCATTTGGCCACCGAGATCGCCCGCCACGCCGGCCACGCTGACATCATCCGCGAATCGATCGACGGCGCGATCGCCTACCAGCTCAACGCTCAGGCGGACGGCGAACCGTGGCCGCCCGAGGGCATGGACTGGAGCTGAGTCCCCACACGATCCCGCCCAAAACTACCTGACGGCGGCCCAGCAACCTCGCGCGAGGTTGCTGGGCCGCCGTCAGGTAGCAATTGTTAGGCGACGAAGGCTTCGCTGGCCTTGGACACCCGGTCGACCAGGTGGTCGGTGTAGGCCGGCATGGTGAGGAACTCGGCGAACTCCTCGCCCAGCGCCGTCTCGCGGAAGATCTCCACGGCCTCATCGAAGTGATCATCGGCGGTGCGCTCCATTAGGGCCAGCTCCTCGCCGAGGTAGCGCTCCACCAGACGCGAGGTCAGCTGCTGCCCGTTGTCCAGAGTCACCTCGTGGCGGATCCACTGCCAGATCTGCGAGCGGCAGATCTCAGCCGTCGACACGTCTTCGAGCTGGTTCTCCAGAGCCACGTGCCCGTTGCCGCCGAGCCATTCGTTCATGTACCCGATGGCCACGCGGATGTTCACCCGCACACCCTCTTCGGTCACGACCGGTTCGAGGCCGGTGATGTCGAGGATGTTCTCGCTGGTCACCTGCACATCGGGACGCTTGTTCTCCAGCTGGTGCGGCTGCGAACCCAGGGCGGCGTCGAACACGGCCAGAGCCGCCGGAACCAGAGCCGGGTCGGCCACCCAGGTGCCGTCGAAGCCCTGCCAGGCCTCGCGGGCCTTGTCCTCTCGCATGCGCTCGAACTCGGCGGCCACGAACTCCTGGTCCGGGTGATCGGCCATGAGGTTGGACATCGTGCCGATCGCGTGTGCTCCGCGACGGTGGCAGGTGGCCACGAGCCGGTCGGTGAAGGCCTTCATCAGCGGCAGGTCCATCGTCAGTCGTTCGCGGTCGGGCAGAACGTAGTCGGTGGTGTTGCGCAGGTTCTTCACCACGGAGAACAGGTAGTCCCAGCCGGCGGCTTCGAGTCCTGCGCAGTGCTCGCGCAGCTCGAAGAGGATCTCTTCCATCTGGAACACCGCGGTGATCGTCTCGATGTGAGCGGTGGCCCGTATGGTGCCGTGCGGGATGCCCAGCATGTTCTGCGCCAGGACGAACACCTTGTTCCACAGGCGTGCTTCCTGCGAGGACTCGAGCTTCGGCAGGTAGAAGTACGGGCCGGAGCCGTTGTCGATGAGGTGGCGGGCGTTGTGGAAGAAGTACAGACCGAAGTCGACGAGAGCACCGGAGGTCGAGAACTCCTGGCCGTTGTCATCGACGTAGATCAGGTGCTTCTCGGGCAGGTGCCAACCGCGGGGGCGCAGTCCGATGGTCGGCTGGTTGTCGTTGTTGACGCCGGGCAGCTGTCCGCGGATGGCGCGGAAGAGGTTGACCTGTCCGCCGATGACATTGGCCCAGGTGGGGCTCGTGGCGTCTTCGAGATCGGCCAGCCACACCTTCGCCTGCGAGTTCAGTGCCGCCACGACCTCATCCTCGGTGACCGGGCCGGTGAGCTCCACGCGGCGGTCTTCGAGGCCGGGGGCGCCGGCGGATCCGGCGACCGACCAGGAGCGGTCGGCGCGGATGCGTGCGGTCTCGGGCTTGAAACGGGGGAGGGTTCCGCCGTTCATCTCGGCCGCGCGGGCCCGGCGCGTGCGCAGCACGTCGCAGATGGTGCCGGCGAACTCGTCGTGGAGCTTGGCGATGAACGTCAGAGCAGGCTCCGAAAGGACGGTGCCGAAGCCGGTTTCGAGCGGCGCGTTGATCTTGATGTAAGACATGGGCTTCTCCTCACCCGTCGTAGTGTGTGCCTGGAATGTGTGGCTGGTTCTGTGGGTGATCCTCGCCGAGGCGGCTCTGCCGTAAGTCGTGAGCCGTGCGTTGGGATCGTGGCGGGGTTTCGATGCGTCTGTGGTGTGACGGAGCGGATCGACAATGTAAACCCCGTGAAAACACTGCCGATCCGCCCCGGGTTCTGGGTGGGTTCATCCCCGCTGGTCAGCGGGGCGTGAACCCGGTGCGGCTCAGTGGAACTGAGCGGTTTCGGTGGAGCCGGCCAGTGCGGTGGTCGAGGACTCCGGGTTGACCGCGGTCGAAACCAGGTCGAAGTATCCGGTGCCGACCTCGCGCTGGTGGCGGGTCGCGGTGTATCCGCGTTCTTCGGCTGCGAACTCGCGTTCCTGCAGGTCGACGTATGCCTTCATCTGTTCGCGGGCGTAGCCGTGAGCCAGATCGAACATCGAGTAGTTGAGCGCGTGGAAGCCAGCCAGGGTGATGAACTGGAACTTGTAGCCCATGGCTCCGAGCTCGCGCTGGAACTTCGCGATGGTCGCATCGTCGAGGTGCTTGCGCCAGTTGAACGACGGCGAGCAGTTGTAGGACAGCATCTGGTCCGGGTACTCGGCGTGGATCGCCTCGGCGAACTTCTTCGCAGCTTCGAGGTCGGGCGTCGAGGTCTCCATCCACAGCAGATCCGCGTAGGGAGCGTAGGACAGGCCGCGGGCGATGCCGGCTTCGAGTCCGTTCGTGATCTTGTAGAAGCCTTCGGCGGTGCGCTCACCGGTGACGAACTGCTGGTCGCGCTCGTCGATGTCCGAGGTCATCAGCGTGGCTGCCTCGGCGTCGGTGCGGGCGATGACGAGGCTGGGCACGTTCTCGACGTCGGCCGCGAGGCGGGCGGCGTTGAGGGTGCGGATGTGCTGCGAGGTCGGAACGAGGACCTTGCCGCCGAGGTGGCCGCACTTCTTCTCGGATCCGAGCTGATCCTCGAAGTGCACACCGGCTGCGCCGGCGGCGATCATCGAGCGCATGAGCTCGTAGACGTTGATCGTGCCGCCGAAGCCTGCTTCCGCGTCAGCGACGATCGGAGCGAACCAGTCATCGACCTGCTTGTTGCCTTCCGAGGTCTCGATCTGGTCGGCGCGCATCAGAGCGTTGTTGATGCGGCGGACGACCTGCGGCACCGAGTTGGCCGGGTAGATCGACTGGTCGGGGTAGGTCTGGCCGGCGGCGTTCGCGTCGGCGGCGACCTGCCAACCGGAGAGGTAGATGGCGTTGAGGCCGGCTTTGACCTGCTCGACTGCCTGGTTGCCGGTCAGCGCACCGAGGGCGTTGACGTAGTCACCGGAGTGGATGTCGCCGGCGGTGATCTGGTTCCAGAGGCGCTCGGCTCCGTGACGGGCCAGCGTGTGCTCCTCGATCAGCGAACCGCGCAGTTTGACGACATCCTCGGGCTCGTAGTCGCGAGCGATTCCCGACCAGCGGGCGTTGGTCGCCCAGTCGCGGCGGATGGCTTCAGCATCGTGCAAGCTGTTCTGCGTGGTGTTCTCAGTCATTGTCCTTCTCTTTCTCGATCTCTCGGGGTTGTTGATGTATCCAGTCTGCGGGGGCCGCAAGGGCTCTCGCACTGAATTTCTGGATGAATAATCTCGATATTTCCGGTTTCAGAAATTTCGCGGTTCTGTCATACTGTTTTTCAACCATGTGAACCAGCACACAGAAACCAAGGGAGGCGCCTTGAACAGCGTTGGCGCGGAAGTCGAGAGCGAAGAGCAGCAGACCGACCCACTCAGCATCGGCAGAAGAATCCGCTTTTTTCGAAAGAAGCGCGGTTTGACCCTCAACGAGCTGGGGCAGGAAGTAGGGCGTGCGGCCTCGCAGATCTCGACGATCGAGAACGGCAAGCGAGAAACTTCTGTCACGCTCCTGGCCGCGATTGCTAAGGCGCTGAAGACGGATGTCTCCGAGCTCATCGACCCCGCTCCGATCGACGAACGACAGGCCCTCGAGTTGGAGGCCGAACGCAATCAGGCCTCCCCCATGTACTCGGCCCTCGGCCTGCCGCAGGTGCGGATCAAGTCGCTGCCGGCCGATGCCCTCGAGGCGATCGTGGGGCTTCAACGCCAGCTCGGCGAGGCCCTGGAACGGCGTGCGGCCACCCCGGAGGAGGCCAGGCGGGCCAACCGTGAGCTGCGGGATCGGATGAAGGAGAAGAACAACTACTTCGCCGACCTCGAGGCCACTGCTGCCGAGCTGCTCGACCTCGTCGGCTACGAATCCGGAACGGTGTCACAGCGGCAGACGGCGCTCATCGCCGAGAAGCTCGGCTTCAGTCTCCATTACGTCTCCGACCTGCCCGAATCGACCCGGTCGATCTCGGACACTGCGAACAAGCGGCTGTATCTGCCCAACGCCGACGCCGCCTTCGATCCGCGGTCGCACCTGCTCATGAGCCTGGCTCCGCATGTGCTCGGCTATGACTCCCCGAAGGACTTCCACGAATTCCTCCAGCAGCGCGTCGAGGCGAACTATCTGGCGGCCGCGATCCTGCTGCCCGAGTCCGCGGCCGTGCCGATGCTCGAGGAGGAGAAGAAGAAGCGGGTGCTCTCCGTCGAGCATCTGCGCGATATGTTCGGCGTCGGCTACGAGATGGCCGCCCACCGGTTCACGAACCTCGCCACCGAGCACCTCGGACTGCCCGTGCACTTCATGAAGGTCCACAATTCCGGCACGATCCACAAGGCGTACTCGAACGACGGGCTGCCGTTCCCCACCGATCCGCTCGGCGCGATCGAGGGACAGTTCGCGTGCAAGCGCTTCACGTCGCGCACCGTCTTCCGTGTCGCCGACCGATTCAGCCCTTACTACCAGTACACCGATACCCCGCACGGATCGTTCTGGTGCACCGCACGCGTGCTGCCCGGCGGCGACTACGCCATCAGCGTCGGCGTCCCGTTCTCCCACGTCCGCTGGTTCGAAGGACGGGAGTCACCGATCCGCTCGCAGTCCGGATGCCCGGATCCGTCCTGCTGCCGGCAGGCCCCGGATGACCTGGCCGAGAAATGGGAGGATCAGGCGCTGCCGTCGGCCCGCATGCACGCCTCCCTGCTCGCCGCGGTCCCGCCCGGAGCGGTTCCCGGCGTCGACGACACCGAGGTCTACGAGTTCCTCGAACGCCATTCCGACTGATCGTCGACATCGATCGACGGTGCAGAAAACCCTCGCCGAGGCGGCTCCCCCACTTCGGGTGCTCCCCGACCCACGTTGACTGACGTTTGGGTCATTCCGCCAGGACTTCGGCCAGGCGGACGAGCATGAGTTCGCGCCACCACAGATACTCGTGCCCGCCCACGAACGGTCGGGGCACGAAGTCGATGCCGCGAGCCGCGAACTCCTCGGTCGCCTCGGCGACAGAGTCCGCAATGACAGTCTCGAGGATCCCGTGGTCGACACTGAACGTCGGATCTGCGGCGGTCGCCGGCCGGGTTTCCACCGTCCGAGACTCCGGCGCCCCTGCGCGTCCGTCCGGACCGTCGTCGGTGCTGCTCGGCGCGAGATCCCAGATCCTGCGCCCCTGATCGTCGGATTCCCAGAACGACGGCGAAAGGCAGATCCCGCGGAACGCTTCCGGGTGCCGCAGGGAGAAGTACGCCGCGGCCAGTCCGCCGTAGGAGGCGCCCGCGACGATCGTGCGGGCCGAGACCTCCGGCGCCATCTGACGAACTAGCGCGAGCACGTCGTCGCAGAACCGAGAGTTCATCACGAGGTCGTCGGCGCGCTGGCCGACGGCCGCGTCCTCGTCGGGGCCGGCGTCCACGACGGGTGCATGGTCGATGGCGATGACCGCTGACGGCGGGGACACCAGCTCGTCGATCGCTGCGAGCAGTCCCCCGCGGATGAACCTCTCCCCGTCGAAGACGACGAGCACCGGCGCCGAGGCGGGACCTCGCTGCGGCCGGTGGGTCCAGATCCGCCTCGGCGCGGAACCGAGGGTGATGACCTGTTCGTCGACGTCGGTCCGACCTTCGCCTGCCCCGCTGCGGGAGTCGGTCGCCGGCCGGTCCCCACCGGTCCAGATCAGGGGCCGGGCATCGGGTGCGGCGAGCTCGAGGACCTGTTTCCTGCGCATGTCCGTGATCGTGAGCAGATCATGGTCACCGGCGGGGACGAACCCCCGTTCGAGGACATCGAGCCATGTCGGACGGTCGGCAACTTGGAGTCCTCGTGGCACGGGCAGGAAGCGAAGCGCCCCGCGATACCCTCGCGGAACCGGCAACTCGATCGAATACCTCGTCGCGTCGGCACCGTCGGCACTGTCGCCGCCCTCGTCCCGGGCAGGGCGCAGGGTCATGATCCCGCCGGGCACATTCCGTCGGTCGGTGACTCCGTTGAGGTCGACGAAGATCTCCTGCTCGTCTCCGGGGACCGCCTCGGCGGGGATGGCTGTGGCCGGAAGTTCCACCTGCAGCCTCCAGCTCTCGTCCGGGCCGATCTCGGTCCACGTGCACAGAGCAGAGGCCGAACCGGTCTGCTCCGCCGACGAATTGATCGCGCTGGTCCCGGTCATGATCCGACCGCCGCCGTGTCGAGCTTCTCTGCGATGGGGCCGACGATCTCGGGCAGCGCGAGCGCGGAGACGGAGCGCAGCCCGCGCCATTCCTCATCGGTCGGCTGGTAGTAGTGGCCACCTTCAACGGCTGGCAGGCTCGAGAACGTGGGGACTCCGTCGTACTTCTTCCGCAGCTCCGGATCGGGGAAGTAGCCGACGAGGATATCGCTCTGCAGGACGTCGAGCTTCTCCAGGGACAGGCTGTCGGGGACCGACCCGTCGGCCATCTTGTCAGCCACGGGGTCGAGCGTCAGCCCGAGTTCGCTGAAGAATTGGACGGTGGCCGAGTCCCGATCGGTCAGCACTCCCACCTCGTCGGGGCTGTGGAAGAGCCCGACGAGGAAGGACCTGTCGGTGAGGTCCGGGTGGTCCTTTGCCGCATCGTCGATCGCTGTCTGCGCCGCTTCGATCGCTTCCTCCCCTTCGTCTTTCGCATCGAGAACGGTCGAGACCCGCTCGGCCTGTGACTGCCAGCTGTCGGGGGTATTCTCCTCGGCCGTGCCCAGGGTCGGCGCGATTTCGCTGAGCTGGTCGTGTGTTTCCTTGCCGATGATGGTCCCGGTCGCCAGGATCAGATCGGGCTCCCACGCCGCGATGTCCTCGAAGGGGATCGTGTCTTCGGTCGACCAGTGGAAGAGCTCCGGATCGTCGCCGCCGAGCTCATCGATCGTCTCCTCCGCCCACGGCATCACGGGCTCGACCGGAGCTTCGGTCATCGCCACGGGGACCACACCTACGGAAAGAGCAGCGTCCGCATCGGAGACGGAGAGAGCGACCACGCGTTCGGCCTTCCCAATGTCAACGGAGCCGAAGGCGTCGTCGACGCTGCCTGCACTCGCTCGTTCTGCATCGGTCCCGTCGGCGGAGCCTCCCCCGCACCCGGTGAGCGCGAGGGCGAACGCGAAGGTCAGTGCCGGCAATCGGCGCCGGCGGACCGCCAATGTCGGAGACGTCGAGGTGGAGGCGGGTCGAATCGCGGGCACGGGCATCGTCACTTTCGCTCATAGTTTGGTTAGCCTAAGCTAAATTACCATAGCAGCTGTCTGCGTCCCAGAGCGGCGGTGCAGGTCAGCTGGGAACGTCAGCGCGGCACGGTCCGCGGCGGGGCGATCTCAGCGGGCCGCGTTCTCGAAGGCCCGATCGACGATCGTTTCGGCAATCGCCAGCGCCGAGGTGGCCGCCCATTTCGGCACGGACCTGACCACGGTCAGCCTGCCGCGCCTGGTCATGGTGAGTTCGTCGATGAGTTCGCCTTCGGCGGTCATCGCCTGAGCTCGGACACCGCGGGCCCCGGGCGCCACGTCGTTCTGGTCGAGCTCGGGAACGAAGCGGCGGATTCCGTCGACGAAAGCAGTCTTGCTCACCAGGGGTTTGACTCCGCGGGCCGCTGTCTTCGCTGTCTGCGCGGCGAACTTCCAGAACCCCTTGGAGCGGGCGGTCGAGGTGATGTCGGCGAGGTCGAACCCGTGCCGATCGTAGGCTTCACGGCCGAGGGCGACGAAGGTGTTCGGTCCGAGGATGAGCCCGTCGTCGAGTCCTCGGACGATCGAGGTTTCGGCGAACGGGGACTGCGGGTCGGGAACGGACCCGATGATGCCGCGGACCACCTCGGTGTCGGTGGCCGGGCTTCGGTAGAAGTCGCTGGTGAAGGGTACGATCCTCGGTTCGGCGTCGAGTCCCGCTGAGACGGCGAGGCGATCGGTCTGGAGACCGGCGCAGACGATGACGATGTCGAAGGTGCCGAGCACTTCCTCGGCTGGCGCTTCGCTGCGCGACCTGCCGCTGGGAGCGTCACCGGTGCGTGAGCCAGAGTCGCCGAGGCGTGAGCCGTCGCGGTTCGCCCACGCGTCGGAGACCTTCTGCGTCCACTCACCGAGCGTCGATTCGGCCTGTTTGAACCAGTCCTTCTGTCCGAAGCGATCGCGCAGCTCGTCTGCAATGCCGATGACGGGTTCGCGGCCCTCTTCTCCGCGATAGGTGCGCGGACGGTCATGGACCTGATCGTCGCGCTGGTCGCGGTCGTGGGCCTGATCGTCGCGTCGGTCGCGGTCATCGACGGCATCCTTACCCGACCCGACCCGATCGCCGGCCGTGTTCGCACCACGGTCGGCCTGATCGGACTCTCCGGCTGGGGCTCCCTCCCCCGCCGGCGAGTCTTCTGGCGGAACCGGGCGCCCACGCAGTCGGACTTCGTTGCTCATGGTGTCGAATCCGGTGACCTCGGTTCCGAAGCGGAATGTCCCTCCGGCGGCGCGCACATCGGAGGCGAGCGCTGCGGTGAGCGCCGAGAAGTCGGCGATGGCCGCATGGGGTGAGAAGAGCCCGAGGACTCCCCTGACGGCCGGTTCGACGGCTCCGATCTCGTGACGCTCGAGCAGTCTGGCGCCTGGAACCTCATTGTCTTTGGCGCGGGCGAAGATCTCTTCGAGGCGTTCGGCCTCATCGGTGTTCTGAGCGATGAGCAGCTGCCCGCATTCCCGGTAGGGAACGCCTGCCTCAGCCATATAGGGAATGAGCAGCTCGAGGCCGCGGCGGGTGAGCTTCGCCTCCGCCGAGCCGGGCTTCTGGCCGAGACCAGAGTCGACGATTCCGGAGGTGTGACCGCTCTGATGTGCAGCGACGTTCTCAGCTTTGTCGAAGACGGTGATCTCGGCGTCGGGGAACCGCTTGGTGACTTCGCGGGCGGCGGCGACACCGAGGATACCGGCACCGACCACGGCCACTCGTGAAATACTCATACAGCAATCTTGGCACCGTTCGGGATGAAGGAGAAGGATGACGACCGTCTTGGAGTGGACCGGCAAGGCCGCCGCCATCGACCTCGGTCGCCGCCTCGTGGACTGTGACCCTGAACGGGAGGGCCATCTCGGTGATGGTCGTCCGCATCTGCGGGACGTCGACGGTACCGCTCACGTTCCCGATCCACACGAGAATCTGCTCGTCGTCGGGGACAATCTGCCCGCGCTGACGGCCCTGCTGGCCACGCACCTCCGGCAGGTCAAGGTCGTCTACATCGATCCGCCGTACAACACGGGCAACGCGCACACCTACAAAGATCACGGGCACGATCACGCCAGTTGGCTGTCATTCATGACCCCGCGACTGCTGCTCGCCCGTGAGCTCATGCGTGAGGACGGGGTGCTTTTCCTCCATCTCGACGACAAGGAGAGCGCGTGGGCTCAGCTGCTCGGGCACGAGATCTTCGGTGAAGACAATTCGCTGGGCACGCTCATCCATCAGCGCGCGAAGGGCGGCGGCAACGCCCGCTCCTTCGTGCGCGGGCACGACTATGTGCACGTGTGGGCCCGCGATGCGAATCAGGTCGGGCCGTTCCTCACAGAGAAGAAGTCACCGGCGAAGCTCGAGGTCATCAACGGCAGGCGGATGCTCGTGGAGACCGATGTGCTGCGCGCCGGCTTCGGCCGCTATGCCCGCGGGTCCGAGCGGCGGCTGATGTACGAGGACATCGTCGCCGTCAAGGGTGAGGGGAAACTCGCCGATGTGGATGCGAAGTTGGCATCGGGCGAGTACATCCTGCGGCCCTGGGGCACAGAGGGCAAGCATGCGGTGGTGCGGGTGACCCCGGCGGAGAATGCGAGTTCGAAGCTGTACTCGATCATCAAGGCGCTCGGCGGGCAGAACGATCTGGAGCTGCTGGGCCTGGCGGGCGTATTCAGCTATCCGAAGCCGGTCGAGCTGGTCAAGGCGCTCGTGGCCTCGCAGACGTTCTTCGACCCCGATGCCATCGTCCTCGACTTCTTCGCCGGATCCGGGACCACGGCACAGGCCGTGATGGCCGCGAACGAACGGGATCAGGGGTCGCGGTCGTTCGTGCTCGTGCAGACCCCGGAACCGCTGCGGTCGAAGACTGCCCGGGCCGTGGTGACGGCAGCTGGTGGCGGAGCCGAGCGGACCGGCGGGGCCGTGGTGGCTGTTGGCAGCGATGGCGCGGGCGGCACAGACGGTGCGACCGCTGCCGGCGACGCCGAGTTCCCGACGATCAGCGAACTCACCGCCGAACGCATCCGTCGCGCCGCCGACGTCCACTCTCCCGGACTGATCTTCACCCAACTCGAGGTCGTCGACGGCGAATAGCGCCCGGCGGCGACGTGACAGCCGAAGACCGCCCCGTCGTACCTTCCGACTGAATTGTTGGGTCGATCCACGGTGCTTTCGACCTCCAGAACACCGTGGATCGACCCAACAATCGCCTCCATGCTCCTGCACCGCTGCACGACGTCGGATCTGAGACTCTGCGGGCGAACAATCGGACTCTTCAGACAGCGCTCGGATCAACGACGTAGGGTCGAGGTGACTCAGCTGCCAACTCGAACAGGAGCAACCATGTCAGTCGTCGCCATCAATGCGCTCTCCGTCCCCGAACCAGCTCGCGCTGAACTCGAAAAGCGCTTCGCGCAGCGCAAGCATTCGGTCGACGGGGCTCCCGGCTTCGAGGGCTTCCAGCTGCTGCGCCCGGTGGCCGGCGGGGACCAGTATTTCGTCTACACCCAGTGGGCGACCCGCGAAGACTTCGAGAACTGGCGCGCCAACCGCTCATCCGCCCACGAGTCCAGCGGAAAGAAGCCGGTCTCCGAGCAAGCGGACCTCCTCGAGTTCGAGGTCGTCGACCTCGGCGACTGAAGCCCTCAGCAGCGCCCCGAGCTTACGCGCCCAAACACTGCGCCGCCTCGGCGAGGAGACCTTGAAACGTCAAGTGCCGCCTCGGCGAGGGAATGCCAATCGTCCAAGGACGTCGACCTATGCGTCGGCGTCCTTGTCCAATTCGCTGAAGGCTTCGACCTTCTTCGGGCTGCCGGCCACGAGGATCTCGTCGTCGGCGTAGAGCGTGACGTCTCGATCGGCGATGTCCCAGTGGGTGCCGCCGCGGCGTTTGAACGCGACGATCGTGACGTCGTACCTCGTGCGCAGCCCCAGTGAGGCCAAGGGCACGTCGGTCGTGCGCACCGGCGGAGTGGTGCGCGCCAGGACGAAGTCCTCGTCGATGGGCAGGAAGTCCGAGATATGCCCCCTGATCAGGTGGGCCAGGCGCCGGCCCATGTCGTTCTCGGGGCTGATGACGTTGCCGATGCCCAGCTGATGGAGGATCTCGGCGTGGGTTTCGCTGATCGCCTTCGCCCAGATGTGCCGATTGCCGAGCTTGAGGATCCGCGAGGCCACGAGGATGCTCGCCTCGAGGTCGCTGCCGATGGCGATGACGACGCGGGAGACCTCGTCGATGCCCAACTGTCGCAGCACCACCTCGTCGGTGGCATCGGCGCGAGAGGCGTGGGCGAGGACATCGGCGAACTCGGCTACAACCGACTCGTCACGGTCGACGCCGATGACCTCGACTCCATGCTCTGCGAGTTCGCGCGCCAGGGATCCGCCGAAGCGGCCGAGCCCGATCACGGCCACCGCTCCGTCCTTCGCCAGCGGCGAGGGGTCGCCGGTGAAGAACGACGCGGAGCGCGCCATCCAGTTCTTCTTCTCGTTCATGGTCTTTTCCTTTCTGAGCCGCCTCGGCGGGGGTGTCGGCAGTCGTTGATTCGGCTCTCGATGGACCTGCCATCAGCCGATCAGCGGCCGTTCCTTCGGCAGTTCGTAGCGGATGGGGCGCTCGCGCAGTGCCAGACCGGACGCCACGGTCACCGGACCCAGCCTGCCGAGCGCCATGGTGAGGATGAGGACGATCTGACTGGGCGCGGACAGATCTGCGGTGATCCCGGTCGACAGACCGACCGTGCCGAATCCGGAGATGACCTCGAAGAGGACCCGGCTGAGGCCGAATCTCGGGTCGCAGAGGAGGATGACCATCGTCGCCAGCAGCACCCAGCCGAGCGCGAGGACGATGACCGTCGTCGCCTGTCGATGCACGTCACGGGAGATGCGGCGACCGAACAGGGTCACGGATCGTCCGCCGCTGATCTCCGTCCACGTCGTCGCCGCGAGCACCGCCATCGTCGTGATCTTCACGCCGCCTGCCGTGCCGGCCGGTCCGCCGCCGATGAACATGAGGACGTCCATCCCAAACCAGGACACCGTGTGCATCTGGCTGATGTCGATCGAGTTGAACCCGGCCGTGCGCGTGATCGTCGATTGGAAGGTCGCTGCTTGGATCTTCCCCCACGCGTCGAGATGGCCCATCGTCGCCGCATTGTTCCACTCGATGACGGCAATGAAGACAGTGCCGCCGATGAGCAGAAACGGGGTGATGACGACCATGATCCGCGTGGTCAGACCCCACTTCAGCGGAGTTCGGTAGCGCCGGACGAGTTCGATGAGGACGGGATAGCCGAGCCCGCCGAGGATGACCGCCAGTCCGATCGGACCGCAGATGAAGGGATCGGCCACGTAGTCGACGAGGTTGTCCTGACGGAGCCCGAATCCGGCGTTGTTGAACGCGGAGATCGCGTGGAAGATCGCATCCCAGATCGCGGCCGTGACGGGTTCGTCGTAGTGGAGGAAGAATCGGAGGAACAGCGCCGAGGCGACCACGAGTTCCGTGCCGAAGGTCAGTGCCGTGATGCGCAGGACGAGAGGCTTGACGCCGCCGATCGCATCGCTCTTCGTCTCCGAGGCCACGGATTGGCGGAGCCGGAGACCGGCCTTTCCCGCCAGCAGCAGGGCAAGCAGTGCGGTGAGCAGGAGCACGCCGAGACCGCCGGCCTGGATGAGGCAGATGATGACGATCTGACCGAAGAGCGTGAAGTCCTGACCGGTGTCGAGGACGACGAGTCCGGTGACGCTGAGCGCCGAGGTGGCCGTGAAGAGGGCTTTGAGCAGTGAGATGCCGCCGTCGGCGACCGTGGCCGCCGGGGTCATGAGCAGAGTGGTTCCGGTGACCAACGCTGCCAGGTAGCCCGCGATGACGCGGACGATCGCTGAGCGATGTGAGCTGTGCACCAGACGAAATGTAGCACCATCGCAACGGTTCGGCGTCACCCGCAGGCAACTCACCGGTAACGGTCAGAATCCTGCTACTCTGCCTTATCGGAGTTGCCGTGATTCGGCTCATGCCCGGGGCACGGCCCAGCACCTGTTCGTCCATCCACAGAGAAGTGTCGAGGAACCTCATGAGTCAACCGCAGGCAGCAACAACGGATCGAGACCACGGCTTCGTCAAAGCCCTCGGCTCGATCGATGCTCTCTTCATCGGATTCGGCGCCATGATCGGCTTCGGCTGGGTCGTGCTCACCGGAGAATGGCTGTCGGGCGCCGGCACCATGGGCGCCATCCTCGCCTTCGTCGTCGGCGGCATCATCATGTGCTTCGTCGGAACCGTGTACTCCGAACTCGTCGCCGCCATGCCGCATGCCGGCGGTGAGCACAACTACCTCATCCGAGCGATGGGCCCACAGGTGTCTCTCTTCGGTTCGTGGGCGATCACCGGCGGCTATATCAGCGTCGTCATGTTCGAAGCCGTCGCCGTGCCGAAGACCGCTCTCTACCTGTTCCCGGACCTCGAGTTCGTCAAACTGTGGACGATCGCCGACTTCGATGTGTACCTCACCTGGGCGCTCGTGGGCACGGTCACCGCAATCATCATCTCCTGGATCAACATCCGCGGAGTGAAGGTCGCGTCCCTCGTCCAGACCTTCGTCGTCTCGTTCCTCATCATCGTCGCCCTCATGCTCCTGGCCGGCGGGCTGGTCGGCGGCGAGGCCGCCAACGCCGAACCTCTGTTCACCGGCGGCGGCTCCGGCTTCATCGCCGTCGTCGCGGTCGTGCCGTTCCTCTTCGTCGGCTTCGACGTCATCCCGCAGTCGGCCGAGGAGATCAACCTGCCGCCGGCGAAGATCGGCAAACTCGTCGTCGCCTCGGTGTTCATGGCCATCGCCTTCTACGTCATCATCATCTGGATGACGTCCCTGGCTATGCCCGCCTCGGAACTGGCCACGCACGACCTCGTCACCGCTGATGCCCTCACGGTCATGTTCAACTCGGCGATCTGGGGCAAACTCGTCATCGCCGGCGGTCTGGCCGGCATCATCACTTCGTGGAACGCCTTCCTCATGGGCTCGTCCCGCCTCATGTGGGCGATGGCCGTGGCCGGAATGATCCCGGCCTGGTTCGGCAAGCTGCACCCGCGCTACCGCACCCCGGTCAACTCGATCCTCTTCATCGGAGCGCTTTCGGCGCTGGCACCGTTCCTGGGTTCGGCGGCCCTGGGGTGGATCGTCGACGCGGGTTCGCCCGCGATCGTCATCGCCTACTTCCTCGTCAGCGTCGCCTTCCTGGTCCTGCGCAAGCGCGAACCTGCGATGGACCGCCCGCTGCGCATCGGCGGCAAGGGCAACTCCGGTTTCGCCATCGGTGTCATCTCGGCCGTGCTCACACTCGTCCTCTTCGTCCTCTACCTGCCGATCACGCCGGTCTCCGCACAGCTCGCATGGCAGTCGTGGGCGATGTTCGGCCTGTGGCTGATCATCGGCATCGTCTTCATGTTCCGGCTGCCGCGCGGCGTCAAAGCAGGACCGAATGCCGAGAACGAACTCCTCGCGAAGGTCAGGGCCCTCCGCGGAAAGTGAACCTGTGAGCCGCCGCGCAGCACCTTCGCGCGCCCCTCGCCTTCAGTCGCATCCCGCACCACTAGTGGCAATCCGCACCGGGGGTCGCATCCCTCACCTTCAGCGACCTATCGCCCCTCTGCACCGGGGTGGTGAGCCGCTGCGGGTGAGGGGTGCATTGCTACCTGCAGGAGAAGCTACTCCGGGTGAGGGATGCCGGCATTGCCAACGGGAGGATTCGGCACCGACGGTGTGTGATGCCGCTGCTCTGAGCCGACTATCGCGCCCGAATATCCGAGCGCATCCGAACATGCGAACGCGGCCGCCGGCTTTGCGCAACGGCGACCGCGCTCGGTCTCGGGGAGCGGGCGTCGGCTCAGACGGCTGCGTCGAGGCCGCGCATCTTCAGGCGCTCACGCTGGTTGGGGTTCACGCTCGGGCGGAACGGCATCTCGACCACCTCGGCGCGCACCGGGACTTCGGGATCATCTGCGAACGGCTCCGGCAGATGCACCCAGTATTCGGTGCCGAGCTCGGTCGCCGACACCGGCACATGGGCCATCGCGATATTCGCTTCGAGTTCCGGCGAATACCACGGCGAGGTCACGTACCCAACCGCCTCACCGTCAGCGCTGGCGGAGACGAGCCAGAAGTCGGGCGCGTAATCTGTGATCGGTTTCCCGCCGACCAGCAGACCCACCAGCTGCGTGCGATACGGCGGGGTACCGGCCTCGATCAGCCCGCGCACCTCCTCGAGTCTGGCCTTGCCGATATAGTCGGCCTCCTTCTTCCGTGGTACCTGGTACGACAGGTTGACCTGGAACGGGAGCGTCTCGAAATCCATGTCCTGCCCCCACGAGAGGATGCCCGCGGCGATCCTGCGGTGGTGGCTGGGGGCGACGACCTTGATGTTGTACGGCTCGCCGGCTTCCAGGACGGCGTTCCACATATCCTCGGCGTACTTCGTCGCATCCTTGAGATAGATCTCGTAACCCTTCTCACCGGTGAATCCGGTCTGGGAGATGATGACGTCGCGGCCGCCGACCTGAGCTTCCATGAGTCCGTAGCTGGGCAGCGTGCGTCCTTCCTCCCCGACGAGGTCGGCGATGACGTCGACGGACTTCGGGCCCTGGACCTGCACTGGTGCGACGTCGATCTCAGCGATCGTGACGTCGAACCGGCCGCCGACGTTGACTCCCTGCAACCAGAGCATGAGGTCGGTGTCGGAGAGGCTGAACCAGAATTCGTCGATGCCGACCCGCAGCAGGATCGGATCGTTGAGGATGCCGCCGGCCTCGTTGCACAGGATGACGTAGCGGGCGCGCATCACCGGGATCTTCGTCGCGTCACGGGTGATGACGAAGTTGACGAACGCCTCGGCGTCGGGACCCTTGACCTGGATCTGCCGTTCGACGGCGACGTTCCACAGGGTCACATCGTTGACGAGAGACTGGTACTCGGCCATCATGCCGCCCTCGTCGCGGGGGATATAGCCGCGTGGATGGTACATCCGGTTGTAGATCGACGCCCGCCAGCAGCCCTGCTGCATAGACAGCTCCCAATAGGGCGACTTACGGACGCGGGTGTCGATGAGCATTTCGACCGGGGTGGGGCCGGATTGACGAAGGTTGATCGGGACTTCTCTGTGGCTTTGGTCCACTGACGGGACATTGTTGTCCATGGTGTTCCCCCTGCTTGCACAGTTTTATATTATGGAACTTGATTCCCATATCATGGGTACAATGAGTGTAGGATCGGACACACCGGGACGCAAGGGACTCGCACATGCGAGTTTCATGAATCGACCTCCGAGAAGGAGACGAGGATGTCACAGTCAACGCTGCGCAGTCTGTTGAGCACCACCCGCTACGAGGTTCTGCCCACGGCCGGGATCGTCGAACGCATCGAGGAGTACGTGGCACCGGGCCGCGAGATCACGGTGACCGCGTCGACGGGGCTGACCCTCGAGGCGACGCTGTCCACGGCCGAACAGCTCCAGGCCCTGGGCTTCCGCGCCGTGCCCCACCTGGCCGCACGGATGATCCACGGCAGACCCGAGCTCACGGAGATCGTCGATCGCCTCGCCGAGGCGGCTGTGGACCGGATCTTCGTCCCCGCGGGAGACGCCACTCCCCCGGCCGGCGGATACGTCGGTGCGCACGACCTCCTCGTCGATCTCTCATCCATGGCCGCACCGTTCCAGCACATCGGCGTCAGCGCCTATCCGGAATCGCATCCGATCATCCCCGACGATGTGACGATCCAGGCGATGTGGGACAAACGCGATTACGCCACGCACCTGGTGTCGAATCTGTGCTTCGATCCGGCGCTCATCGCGTCCTGGGTGCCCAGGGTTCGCGCACGGGGCGTCGAACTGCCGCTGGTCCTCGGTATTGCCGGCAAGGTGGAGCTAGCGAAGCTCGCCCGGGTCGCGACGAAGATCGGGGTGGGAGAGTCCACGCGGTTCTTGCGGAAGAACACGGCGACCTTCACGCGGATGGCCAAGCCCGGCGGATACAACCCGCGGAAGTTCCTCGACAAGATCGGCCCGGTCCTCGACGACCAGGATATGGGCGTCGCCGGTCTGCACATCTATACGTTCAATCAGATCAAGGACACCGAGGTCTGGCGCCGCAAGCAGCTCGCGGCCCTCGGCGGCGCCGAAGAGGTCTCGACCGCGTGGTGATCGGGTGGTGAGAAGCGACGATCGGGCCGATTCGATCACCCGATGTCGCTCCGGTGTCACACAATGGGATCCCCATCCGACACAGTAGGTGGCGGGCCGAAGAGTCACCCGCCGCAAAAGCATCAAGTGAAAGGGACCCCATGGCACGCATCAGCCTCGACCAGATGAACAAGAAGGCCTACGCCTCCGTCGCACATATGGATTCCTACTGCAGGCGAGCCCTCGGCACAGAACTCTACGACTTCGTGAAGCTGCGCGCTTCCATCGTCAACGGCTGCGGATTCTGCGTCGACATGCACTCCAGCGACCTGATCGCCATGGGAGTCTCCTCGCGCAAGGTCGTCAACGTCGCCGCCTGGCAGCACACCGGGTCGCTCTTCGACGACCGCGAGCGCAGCGTCTTCGCCCTCACCGACGCCGTGACGAAGATCGGACCGGACTCCGTCACCGACGAGATCTGGGAAGAGGCGACGCGCCACTTCACGGATGAGCAGCTGGGAGACCTCCTGCTCGGCATCTCGACGATCAATGTGTGGAACCGCCTGGCGATCAGCACCGAAACAGTCCCACCGGCCGAGGCAGAGTCTGCTGCAGCACCGGCAGACGGCGAGCAGTCGTGAGCCGCCGCCACTGAGAATCCACGGTGGTCTACATTGGTGCACGTGAACGCGCCTGACACCGAATCACCGGCGACCCGCGCCTGGGAAGAGCACCGGGGGCGACTCTTCGGAATCGCCTACCGCATGCTCGGAGACGTCGGGCTGGCCGAGGACATCGTCTCCAAGGTCGGCATCGCAGCGGTCGTCCAAGAGCGGAAGGGTGCCGCCGATAGTTCCGACGGTGCCGTTGGCCATTCGACTCAGCCGCCTTCCGGCACGTCGACTCAGCCGTCCGCCGGCCCCGGCAGGACCCGCACAGTGCGTTCCTGGCCGGGGTGGCTGACGACGGTCTGCGTCCGCCGGTCGATCGACCAGGCTCGGCATCTCGAGAGCGTCAAAGAGGAGTACCCCGGGTCGTGGCTCCCCGAACCGATTGCAACCGAAGCACTGCCCGATGAAGCCGTGGCGAACAGAGAGCTGCTGTCGGTGACCCTGCTGCATCTGGCCGATCAGCTCACTCCCGAAGCCAGGGCAGCCGTGGTTCTGTCCCGAGCATTCGACGTCCCCGCGAGCGAGATCTCTTCGATCCTGGACAAATCTGCCGCCGCTGTCCGGCAGATGATTTCAAGAGCCGAACGACGGCTCGACCTCGACAGAGACCTACCGCGCTCGGGCAACAGGCAGGTGATCGACCGCCTCGTCGACGCAATCCGCTCAGGCGATCAGAGCTCGGCGCTGCGTCTGCTGCTGGCCGACGATGCGATCTTCTGGAGCGACGGCGGAGGGAAGGTCCCGGCCACTCGGAATCCGCTGTTCGGCATCGATCGGATCATCCGATTCTTCGCCGCGGTATTCGATCCGAGCGATCCCAGCAGCCAGCAGGTGACAGGGGTGATCGCTGTCAACGGCGAAGCGGGCATCGGAATCGTCAAGGACGGTGATCTGCGAGTGCTGGCCGTCGAGGTCGACGACACCGGCCGCGTGATGGGCCTGCGACAAGTGAACAACCCGGACAAACTGAAACGGATGCGCACCGATCCTGTGTCATGACACCGGGTCCGACCGTCCCTACCGGTGGGTGACCTTGCGTCTGAGACTGCGCGAGAGCAGTCCCGCCTCGTCGACGAGCAGCGCACCGAGGCGATCGTGGTGTTCGGCGATGCGCATCGTCGGTCCGGAGATTCCCACGGCCGCGACGACGTCTCCGTCGATGCCGAACACCGGTGCGGCCAGAGCGTCGAGTCCGATCTCGAACTCTTCGTGGACGATGGCGAATCCGCGATCACGAACCGTGTCGAGATCGTCGGTGAGCTCCTTGCGTGAGCCCAAGGTCTTCTCGGTGCGCCGCTCCAGCCTGCCGGTCGGCAGCGGGATGACGTCATAGGCGAACATGACCTTGCCCAGAGCCGAGCAGTGCGGCGGCACCTCGACGTCCGCCCAGTTCGTGGCGCCGAGGACGAACGTCGAATCGACCTGGGCAACCTGGACGACTCCTTTGGGTCCCGGCATGGCGAGGTTGACCGTCTCACCGGTCTCCTCACTGAGGCGCTGCAGGGTCGGGTCGGCTGCGGCGACGAGGTTCTCCACTCGGTCGAAGCGGGAAGCATAGGTCGCGAACAGCGATCCGCCGCGGTAGAGGCCGTCACCGTCGCGTTCGACCAGACCGTTGCGTTCGAGGGCGGAGAGCAGGCGCGAGACCGTCGACCGAGCCAATGCGGTCTCTTCGACCACCTCGGTGTAGGAGATCGGGTCGTCGGACCTCACGACCAACGACAGAATCTCTGCCGCCCGGTCGATCGACTGGGTCCCATTGCTCATCGTGCTCAGCTCCGTCGGGGAAAGGGGGTCGGCGGAATCGAGGCCCACCGACCGCACTCACCCTACCCCACGCCCTCAGACTCTGGCCGGGTTGCGCGTCGTGAGTTACAGTTTCGAAATGAGCAACAAAGATGCGGGCTCGGGCGGCGTCCAATCCGTGGATCGAGCCGTGACGATCCTCGAGATCATCGCCCGCACGGGGCTCGCCGGGATCACCGAGATCGCCGGTGAACTCGGCGTGCACAAGTCGACTGCTTCACGCATCGTCTCCACCCTCGAAGCCCGCGGACTCGTCGAGCAGGACCATCGCCGAGGCAGATATCGTCTGGGCCTGTCCATCCTCCGCCTCGCCGGAGCGACGACCGCGCGTCTCGACATCGTCCAGGAAGCCCGCCCGATCACCAAGATGCTCGCCGAGGCGACCGGCGAGACGATCAACGTCGCCGTCCTCTCCGACGGTGCCGCGCTCTACCTCGATCAGGCTTCGTCGACTGCCTCGGTGCAGAGCCACAACTGGGTCGGGCAGCGCATTCCGCTGCACGCGACTTCCAACGGCAAGGTCCTGCTCTCCGGCCTGAGCGAGGCCGGCATCCGTGGGACCCTGGGCGCGAAGCTGACCCGCTACACCCCGCACACCGTGACCTCGGTTGCGCAGCTGCTCACCCAGATCGCCGAGGTGGCCACCACCGGATTCTCGCTCGTCGTCGATGAGCTCGAGGTCGGGCTGACCGCAGTGTCCGCTCCCGTGCGGAATGCTCACGGGGACGTCATCGCGTCGATCTCGGCCTCGGGACCGAGCTTCCGCTTCACCGAGGACAAGGTCGCCTCGGCGAAAGACCTGCTCACTTCGGCCGCCGCCGACATCTCGGCCCGCCTCGGGTGGCGCGAACACTGAGCCACGCGACGTCGGTACCCCACGAAATCGGCACGGACGCGCTCTTGGGGTCCCGCCTCGGCGTGGGTGTGGTCCTCCTCCTCGGGGAGGTGGTCAGTCGAGGATGTACGTGGTGCCGGTGTCGATGCTCTCGACGGCGCGGCGGTAGAGATTGCCCACCGCCTCATCGGAGGCCGGCGGGAACCCGGGGAAGAAGTCGTGGAAATGCGTGGCCGATTCCAGAACGGTCGGGCTGGCGACGTTGATGCGGATGCCGCGCGGCATCTCACCGGCGGCGGCCATGACGAATGATTCGATGGCTCCACTGGCCATCGCGGCCGCCGATCCGGTGGGGATCGCGGCGCGGGCCGTCACCCCGGTCGTCAGGGTGATCGAACCGCCGTCCCTGACATGGGGCAGGCCGATGCGCACCAGATCCAGCTGGGCGAGCGTCTTGCCGTAGAACCCCGACTCGAAGTCCTCCCGGGTCAGTTCCGTGACGGGTTTGAACGGGACGTGTCCGGCCGTGCACACGATGGCATCGACCTCACCGACCTCGTTCAGCAGCGCCTCGATCGTCGCCGGATCGTCGAGATCGACCGCCGGATCCGTGCTCCGACCGACCTGAATGACTTCGTGCTTGCCTTCGAGCGCTCGGACGGCCGCGGTTCCGACGTGTCCCTTGGCTCCGATGATGAGTACCTTCATGGTGTCTCCCTCGTCTCGCTGGTGTGGTGGTCTGCTGCGAGCCTAGGCACGTTCGGAGGCGAAGAGAAATACTTCTGTGCGGATATTCATGTCTGAGACGCATGAAAAGGCTGTCGCTCCGCCAGAACGGCTGGTCCCCCTGGGTGCCTCGGTCTTCCCAAGGACTCCGCCTCTCCGCGCGGCCTGGAGAATCCAGATCGGTCGCTATACGCTGAGCGCATGAGTGTTGAGCTGCGTCATCTCCGCGCCCTGGTCGCCATCGATCAGACCCATTCGTTCACGGTCGCCGCTGCGCTCCTCGGCACGACCCAGCCGACTCTGTCGCGGACCATTTCGCAGCTGGAGGAACTTGTGGGGACGACGCTGGTCGAGCGGACCACCCGCAGCGTCGTGCTCACCGAGCGGGGAATGGAGTTCGCTGTCGAGGCCGCGTCCCTCGTCGGCCGGCTCGACCGGCTGCTCGAACGCTTCGGCGACGATCGCGAACCCCTCCGGCTCGGATGGGCATGGGCGGGACTGGGCAAGCACACGCACGGGCTCATCAGGGAATGGCAGGCCACCTCGCAGACACCGATCGATGCGAGTCGACCCGACGATCTGGACGCTGCATTGGCCAAGGCCGATATCGACATCGCCATTGTGAAACGGGCCGTCGGTGAACCACAAGCACCCGAGGGACGAGAGTGCCGGCCGCTCTTTCGCGAGTCCCTCGTCGCAGCCGTCTCCGTGTCCAACCCGCTCGCGGCCAGCCCTCAGCTGAGCCTCGACCAGATCGCCCACAGCACGGTGGCGCTGTGCTCCGTCTCGCCGACGGCGAGTCTGCGGCTCTGGGACGACCGACCTGTCGCGCCTCGTCCGCTGATGGCGGGCAATACGGACGAATGGCTGGTCAACGTCGTCCTCGACAAGGCCGTCGGAGTCACCTCGGCGGCGACCTCATTCACCTACTCCCACCCCGAGGTGGTCTATCGCGAGATCGTCGATTCGCCCGAGGTCGACGTCACGATCGAGTGGAACACCCGCGGCGCCCACTCGGCCTGTCCCCGATTCGCCGAGTTCGCTCAGCGGTATTTCCGGGAGCTGACCGCTCAGCCCTGACGCTATCGTTCGACGCGATCGTCCGACCGCGCAATGACCGCGCAAGCGACCTCTTGACACTCCGGCCTCGGCGGAGGACGATCATCGTACGCAGTTCCACATAGCGCGCATCGTTGCATAATTCGCAACGATGCCGGTGAAGGCGAAGATGCTTTCAGAGAGGAGCCTGCTCATGGCTTACGTCCCCGCCCAGGCCAGCGTCGTCGTTGTCGGCGCCGGCATCGTCGGCAACAGCCTCGTCCACCATCTCGCCGAGCTCGGCTGGACCGATATCGTCCAGATCGACAAGGGCCCGCTGCCGAATCCGGGCGGCTCGACCGGGCACGCCTCGAACTTCATCTTCCCCGTCGACCACTCGCGTGAGATCACCGACCTCACCCTCGACAGCATGCGCCAATACAAAGAACTCGGGGTCTTCACCGAGTCCGGCGGCTTCGAAGTCGCCCGCACCGAGGAGCGCATGGAGGAGCTGCGGCGGCGCATGGCCTCGGCACGCGCATGGGGCATCGAATCCTCCCTCGTCACCCCCGCCGAGGTCGCCGAGAAGGTGCCGTTCCTCGATCCCGAGGCCATCCTCGGTGCATTCTGGACCCCGACGGTCGGAGTCGTCGATTCGGTCCGGGCGGGCACGATGATGCGCGAATCCGCCGAAGCCAAGGGAGCGCTCACCGTGTCCCCGAACACCGAGGTGACCGGCATCGATGTCAGGGACGGGCAGATCGCAGCCGTATACACGACGAAGGGTGAGATCGCGACGAACCGCATCCTCATCGCCTGCGGTGTCTGGTCCCCGCGGATCGCCGCCATGGCCGGTGCGGCCATCCCACTGACTCCGGCGGTCCACCAGATGATCAGCGTCGGGCCCGTCCCGCAACTTGCCGAGCGTCCCGGCGAGATCTCGTTTCCGATCGTGCGGGACATGGACACCTTCTGCTACGAACGTCAGCACGGCTCGGACATGGAGATCGGCTCCTATGCCCACCGGCCGATCCTCCACGACCCTGATGAGATTCCCTCGATCGAGGCGGCGAAGCTCTCCCCCACGGAGATGCCGTTCACCGAGGATGACTTCGACCCGCAGCTCGAACAGGCCGTCGAGCTCATGCCCGAGGTGCTGTCGAATCCGGACGTCGAGATCCGCTACGCGATCAACGGACTGCTCTCGCTGACTCCGGACGGGGCGCCCATCCTCGGCGAATCACCCCAGGTGAAGGGCTTGTGGTCGGCGGCGGCCGTGTGGGTGAAGGAAGGTCCTGGCGTCGGGCGGGCGGTGGCCGAGTGGATGACGCACGGACTGCCGGAGATCGACGTGCAGGGTGCCGACATCGCTCGATTCCACTCCCATCAGCGCACCCGCGAACACGTGCGCGCCCGCACCTCGGAGGCATTCAACAAGACCTATGGCATCGTCCACCCCGGCGAGCAGTGGGCCAGCGACCGTGACGTCCGCCGATCCCCGATGTGGCATCGCGAGGCCGATCTCGGGGCCGTGTTCTTCGAAGCCGGCGGGTGGGAGCGGCCGCAGTGGTATCAGTCGAATGCCGGTCTGCTCGAGGAGTTCGGTGACGCGGTCATGGACCGCAGCGCCGAATGGGATTCCCGCTGGTGGTCACCGATCATCAACGCCGAACACCTCGCCATGCGGCAGCGTGCCGGGCTCGTCGACCTCTCGAGCTTCGTCATCTTCGATGTGTTCGGTCCGGCTGCTCTCGACGCTGTCCAGCACATTGCCCTGGCTCAGATGGATGTCGCCATCGGTCGGGTCGTCTACACCCCGATCCTCGATGAGAACGGCGGGTTCCGTTCCGACCTGACGATCATGCGTCTGGCGCACGACCGGTTCCGCGTCGTCACGGGTGCCGCCCACGGAATGGTCGATCTGAAATGGTTCGCCGACCGACTGCCCGATATGGGGGCGCAGATCGCCGATCTCACGAGTTCGTGGACGACGATCGGGTTGTGGGGACCGCGAGCCCGCGACATCCTCGGCGGTCTCACCAGCTCCGATGTCTCCCATGAGGCGTTCAAGTTCGGCACCGCCCGGACGATTGAGATCGGTTCGCTCGAGGTGCTCGCCTCCCGCATCTCCTATGTCGGTGACCTCGGTTGGGAGCTCTACGTGCCGATGGAATCGGGGCTGAAGCTCTGGGATGCGCTCATGGACGCCGGCCACGCGCACGGACTGCTCCCCGTCGGACTCGGCGTCTACGGCACCACGGGCCGGATCGAGAAGGGCTACCGCGCATTCGGGGCCGAGCTCGACTCCGAGCGCAGCGTCGTCGAGGTCGGGATGGCCCGACCGAAGGTGAAGTCCCAGGACTTCGTCGGCAGGGCCGTGTATCTGCGCCACCGCGAGGAGGAGCCGAAGACGGTGCTGTGCTCGCTCACCGTCGACGATCACACGAGCGCCGGCGGGGAGAAGCGGTACATGCTCGGCGGGGAACCCATCGTCTCCGCGGACGGCGATCCGCTGATCGACGGGCACGGTCGCCACTCTTATGTCACCTCGGCGGGATCGGCTCCCAGCCTGGGCAAACACGTGCTCATGGCGTTCCTCCCACCCGCCGAGGCGGTGCTGGGCAACCGTCTGCAGGTCGTGTACATGGAGGAGTTCTATCCGGTGACGGTGGCATCGGTCGATTCGACGCCGCTGTTCGACCCTGACAACGAGTGCATCCGGAGGTAGCCGTGAACATCCTCGTCTGCATCAAACGTGTCCCCGATATCGCCGGTTCCGTCACTCTCGACGACGCGGGCACCGGGATCGACGAATCCGGGCTCGGCCACACCATGTCCTCACACGAGGAGTGCGCTGTCGAGCTTGCGATCCAGACCGCGGCCCAGGCCGGTGGGACCGTCACCGTGCTCACTCTCGGTCCCGCCGAGGCGGTCGAGCAGCTGCGTGCGGCCGTGGCGGTGGGAGCGAACGACGGCATCCTCGTCGAGGCGGCCGACCCGTCCGTGTTCGCCCCCGAGGATATTGCGCAGGTCATCGGTGATGTCATCCGCGATCGCGCCGAGGCGGGGCAGACCTTCGACCTCGTCCTCACCGGTGACGATGCCGCCGACACCGGCGATTTCCAGGTCGGGATCCGCCTGGCTTACGACCTCGAGTACCCGGTGCTCACGAATATCCAGACGATCAGTGTCGGCGGGGCGGATGGAGGCGGCGAACCCGGCGGCGAGCGCGGCGCCGGGCGGATCGAGGCGCGCGGGATCGGGCCGGTGGGAACGGAGATCTTCTCCCTCGATCTGCCCGCGGTCGTCGCAGTCCATGAGGGCGGGGTCGATCCGCGCTACCCCTCGATCACCGGGCGGATGAAGGCGAAGAAGGCGCAGGTCGTCGAATACGACGCACCCGTTCCGGGGACGGGCAGCCCCCGGATCCGGCTCGAATTGCCTGAGGTGAAGGCGAGTTCGGTGACCATCCTCGGCGAGGGCCCCGAAGCGGCTCCCGCCCTGGTCGATGTGCTCGAGGAGATCGGAGTGATCCGGCCATGACTATGGTTTTCGTCGAAACGGACCCGGCAGGTGAGGTCACACTCACCTCCGCCGAAGCCATCACCTTCGCCCGCAAAAACCCCCAATTACTACCTGACGGGGGCGCAGCAACCTCGCGCGAGGTATCTGGGCCGCCGTCAGGTAGCACGGAGGGGGTGGTGATCGGCCCGCTCAGTGATGCTGCGGTTGAGACGCTGGGGCGGCTCGGGGTCGGCGTCATCCATCATCTCGAGCATCCGGATCTCGCGGAGTATTCGGCAGCGGCCTGGGCGCAGGCGATCGTCGACGTCGCTCCGGAGGCCGGCACGCTGCTGGCCTCGGGCACCCCGCGTGGCATGGAGCTCATGGCCCACGCCGCGGTCCGCACCGGCGCCCGCATGGCTGCCAATGTCATCGCCGCCGACGCAGAGGGCCTGTTGCGTCAGGTCCACGGCGGCACTACCTTCGAACGCCTCCGCCTCGACGGGGATCTGCAGGTGCTCACGATCGCCGGTCACGCCTGCACTCCCGAAGAGACGACCCCAACCACCCCGGAGGTCTACGCCTATGACCTCACCGTCGCCGAGGCGGACCTGGCCACCCGTGTCCAGCGCACCGAGGTCGAGGCCGCCGATGATGCGTCCGGACTGACCTCGGCCAGGGCCGTGGTCGGGGCCGGTCGCGGGGTCGGTTCGGAGAACGGATTCGTCGAAGTCCTCGAACTCGTCGACCACCTCGGCGGTGCCCTGGGCGTCTCTCGCGTGGTCACGGGCCTGGGTTGGCGCCCGCACGCCGAGCAGGTCGGCCAGACCGGCAGCCGCATCTCCCCCGAAGTCTACATCGCCTGCGGGATCTCAGGAGCAATCCAGCACATGGCCGGAATCGAGGGGGCGAAGACGCTCGTGGCCATCAACACCGATGAAGAATCGACGATGGTCCAGCGGGCGGACTATGCGATCATCGGCGACCTCCACGAGGTGGTCGGAGCCGTCAACGAGGAGATCGTCCGCCGTCGCGGCTGAGCGCAGTTATAGTTTCCTCAAAGACCTCCGCAAATGGGGGTCTCCAGGAAGCGGCGAAAGGCGGCTGTCGTGCGCTCTGTCCACTTGAGTTCGACACGATCGGCGGATCGGCGGTGAACCGGCTCGTCCGCATCGCCTACCTCGGCTTCATCGCCGGCGATACCAAAGCCTTCACGATCATCCACCAGGTCTCATTTGCGATCCTGCTCGGGGCGAGCGCAGCCCTGCTCAGCGCCCTGCGACCGGATTCAGCAGTGGGCCACGAGTGGCTCATATCGGGGTCCGTCCTGCTCGTCATCGCCACGCTCGGTGCCGTCTACTCGGAGAAGTTCTTACGCCCCTGGGTGCCGAATCTCGCGATCCCACTGCTCGACTTCCTCGCCCTGGGCCTGTGCCGATTGGGAACCTACCCCGACGGGGCGGGCCTGTCGATCCTCGCCTTCACCCCTGTCGTCTGGCTGGTCACAAGCTTCCGCACACGCGGCGCCGTCATCGCACTCGGGGCAGTGCTCATCACCCTCACCCCAGTGAGCCTGTTCGGCGGAGATGCTCCGGTCGATGCCGCCCGGATCGTGCTCGCACTCATCCTGCCCGTGGCCGTCGTGCTCGTCTCCGGGCTGACCATCGGGTTCGAGACGCGCCTGCGTTCGATGAACACGCGCCTGACTGCGGCCCTTGAGCGGCAGCAGAGCCTGACCAGCGATCTGCAGAAGACAAGCGCGCTGCTGCGCGGCACCGGTGCCAGCGTCGACGTCGGATTGATCGTCTTCGACGAGAACGGGGACACCGCGTTCAAGAACCCCGCATTCACCTCCCACCTCGACGCGACGGTCAAACGCTTGGCCGGCGCTCGGACCACCTCGAATGGTCCCGGGGACGCAGACACCACCATCGGCAGTTCCGCCGCCGGAGACTCTGTCATCGACGAGTCCGCCATCGCCGACGGGGACATGTTCGGCGCCGATGGGCACACCCGAATCGACCCGAGGGAGTCACCGGTGGCCCGTGCCCGCCGCGGTGAACGGTTCGCCGATGAACTCATCTGGGTCGGCCCGCAAGGCGGTGATCAGCTGGCGCTGTCGATCTCCTCGGTGAGTTGGCAGGGGCACCCGAGCATCGCCCCGCACACGATCGTGACCACCCAGGACGTGACATCCACCCAGCAGCTCATCCGGGCCCGCGAACGCATCCTCGCCTCGGTTTCGCACGAACTGCGGACGCCGCTGACCTCGATCATGGGGTATACGGACCTCGCTCTCGACGAACTCGAGAACGGCTCCCGCGCAGCCGCCTCGGCGATCTCCTCACATCTGGCCGTCGTGCAACGGAACTCCGATCAGCTGCTCGCCATGGTCGAGGACATTCTCAGCGCCCAGCAGACACCGTCGAACCGCTTCGAACTGAACATCACCGAGTTCGAACTCGCCCCGCTCATCCACGACGTCGTCGAACAGCTTCGCTCGACGGCCGCCGACCAGAAAGTCGAACTCGCCGTCGAGTCCGCGGGTTCCCCGACGATTTCGGCCGATTCAAAGCGCATCACGCAGGTGCTGACGAACCTCGTGGTCAACGGCATCAAATACTCCGGCCCCGGACATCGCGTCACCGTCCGAACCCGCTCTGATGCGCTCGGCATCGGATTCGACGTTGTCGACGACGGAGCAGGAATGCCTGCCCGCGAGGTCGATCAGCTCTTCACGGCGTTCTTCCGCGGCGCTGCCGCCCGAGCTTCGAACCAGCGGGGCGTCGGATTGGGACTCTCCCTGGTCAAAGGCATTGTCGACGCACACGCCGGAACGATCACGGTGTCCTCGATCGAAGGCGCCGGCAGCACGTTCAGCGTCCGCATCCCCTCCCGAGACGAAGGAACTCGACCGTGACCCGAAACGAAGGAGCCCGACCGTGACCAGAGACGACGGCCAGTCCTCGACGAGACAGATCGGTCCGATCGCGGTGCTGCTCTCCCTTGTCTACGGGATTCTCGCGGCCTACATCTTCTGCTTCTCCGGATCGTTTGGGCGCCTCGGCGAGTACTGGTGGTTCGACATCGCGCTCATCACCATCACCATCACGGCGTCGCTCTCACTGGCCTATGTCAGCCTGCTGCTCATCTCCTATGTCCGGCAGAAAACCGTCGACCCCGGCGACCCCACGGACTTCACCTGGCACTTCCTCATCCCCTGCCGCGATGAGGAGTCCGTCATCGCCGAGACCGTCTCGGCCGCACGGACGTCCTTCCCCACCGCGCACATCTGGGTCATCGACGACGCCAGCGAGGACGCCACCGCCGCCATCGTCACCGACATCATGGACGTCGACGACCGTACCCACCTCATCTCCCGAGTTCTGCCCGAGGCACGGACGGGCAAGGGGAAGGCGCTCAACGCGGCCTATCGCTCGGTGTCCGGATTCGTCGGCGCAGACTCCGCCGACCGTGCCCGCGCCGTCATCGGAGTCCTCGACGCCGACGGGTTCCTCTCCGACAACGCCCTGTCAGTGCTCTCGGGCCCGGCTGGCTTCGGAGACGAGACCCTCGGCGCGGCGCAGCTCGAAGTGTGGATGAAGAACCGCGGCGACAAGCGGCCGCGTCCAGGACGCAATTGGTTCCTCAACCTCCTCGGCCGGTTCCTCATCCGGATGCAGGACATCGAGTTCCGCACCTCGAACTCGGCGATGCAGCAGCTGCGGGTGACTACTGGGACCGTCGGCATGGGCGGCAACGGACAGTTCACTCGCCTCACCGTCCTCGACGCACTCACCGACGACCATGGAGAACCGTGGGGAAACAAGCTCAGCGAGGACTACGAGCTCGGGCTCAATATCCTTACCCGCGGATTCCGCAACGGCTACTTCCCGCAGGCCCATGTGTCCCAGGAGGCACTGCCCCATTTCCGCAGACTCCTCACGCAACGCACGCGGTGGGGACAGGGAATCATGGAGTGCGCATCTAATCTGCCTGCTCTGCGCAGGAGCCGCGTCCTGAGGTTCCCAGGGTTCGTCGAGATCCACTATTTCATGAGCCAACCGTGGTTGATGATGCTCAATCTCCTGCTCATCCCGATCGTCACAGCCGTCGCGATCGCCCAAGGATTCTTCGGATTCGTCAGTGATGCCGCGACCTGGATCATCGTCCTCACCGGGCTCGTCTTCGTCGTTCTCCCTTATGCCCTGTGGGGCCCGCTCTACCGACGGTGGGGGCCCGAACCCATCGGTCGGACCGCCTCGGTGCTGCTGGGATTGGGGTACCTCGTCTACGTCTACTTCACCTACTTCTACTATCCCCGCGCGATCGCCCGCATGGTCACCGGCCGGAATTCGTGGGCGAAGACGAAGCGCAACGCCGACGACGTGCTCGTCACCTCGACCTTCACCCCGGCGGCACTGCAGGTCGTTCCGCTGCTCGACCAGAACAGCCTCACCGAACTCGCCGAGGAGCTCGAAGGCAGGGACGAGTACGCCGAGGAGATCGTGTCCCGGTTCGCCCTCATCTGGCCGCGCCGTCTGGCGAATCTGCAGCAGGCCGTGGCCGCCGAGGACGTGCTGGCCACCAGCGATGCGATCGCCAGCATCCGGGTGTCGTCGACGATGGTCGGAGCACGCCGACTGCAGGTGGCTGCCGAAGACTTCACAACCTTGGTCGAGAGCCGCGAGTTCGATGCCGCACGTGCTGCACTGCCGCGATTGTCCCGGGTCGGCGACGACACGATCGTCGAGATCCGCTCCCGTTTCCTCGATCTGCCGACCCGCGGTCAGCACTGAGATCCGGGCTGCGCTGCCCACCGGCACCCAGCCACTGAACCGGGCGATCAGCGCGGTCGACTCACTCTTCGTCCATCGCCTGCAGGAACTCGCGGAGCTCGCGTGGTTTGAACGGTTTTGTGAGGAACGCGTCGGCTCCGGCTTCGAGGCTGGCGTCGCTGTCACGTTGCGTCGCCCGGGCGCTGATCACCGCGATCGTCGCCACGGTGCGGGGTCGGATCTGCCGCAGGAGTTCAAGACCGTCGATATCGGGCAGTCCGAGGTCGACGGTGATGAGTGTGCGTTCGGCTTCGTCGAAGAGTTCGAGTCCGAGCTTGCCCGTCGCCACCGATTCGACGCTGTATCCGCTCTGCTCCAGCACGACCTCGAGCAGCCGGCGGATATCGTCATCGTCTTCGATGACCAGTGCGTTCTTCGATTCCATACCGAACCATTCCCTTACGGCCGGCTCAGTCGGCCGCACCTGGACTCCTGCGTTCGCTTCATAGCTTAGTCTTCCCCGTAACGGCAGACGCGAGATTTCCGTTGCCACCGAGCACCTGATTAACTATGGAACGATCGTTCAGACCTCGTTCCCAATCAGCTCCTGGAGGCAGTCATGGCCACTTTCGAACTCTCACCCGAAGTGCGCTGGTCGGATCAGGACCTGCTCGGCCACGTCAACAACGCACGGATGATCACCCTCATCGAGGAATGCCGCGTGCGCTGGATGCACGAGATCCGGGCCGGACACATCACCGGCGGCGGACTGCTCGTCGCCCGCCAGACCATCGACTACCTCGTGCCCGTCATGTACGGCCCCGAACTGAAGATGACGGTGACGGTGAAGAAGCTCGGCAACTCCTCGTTCACCGTCAACACCCGCGGTGACCAGGACGGACGTCAGGTCTTCGACCACGACTGTGTGCTCGTCCACATCGATCGGGACTCGCAGAAGCCCACTCCGCTGACGCCCGAGCTGCGCGCAGTCTTCGAACCCTACCTTCAGGACTGAGGAGCGAACCGATTCACGCTGACACCTGGCCGCGCAACCATGGCCGATTCGTTCAAGCCGCGCCACCAACCGTCCGCATAGTCTGAAGTCATGAAACTCGACGCGATCTCCATCATCACCGCAGACATGCCCGCCGCCATCACCTTCTACTCCGCTCTCGGTCTCGAACTCGCCGACGGCGGCCCGGACGCCCCACACACCGAGTTCTCCTCCGGATCCCTGCGGATCCTCCTCGACACCGAGGCGGTCGTCCTCGGCATCGATCCCGAATGGACCCGCCCGACCGGCGGAAACAAGATGTCCTTGGCTTTCGACTGCTCCACCGCCGAGGCGGTCGATGCGACATTCGCCAAGCTCACCGGGCGCGGCGACGGGGGAAGCGATCCCGTGGCAGGAATCGTTCACGAACCCTGGGACGCGTTCTGGGGACAGCGCTACGCTGTGGTCTCCGACCCCGACGGCAACACGGTCGACCTCTTCGCCGCCCTCAACTCCTAATTGCTACCCGACGGCGGCCCAGCAACCTGGCGCGAGGTTGCTGGGCCGCCGTCGGGTAGTTCTGGGTGGGGACGAACTTACGGGACGAACGCCGGGTGCGCCCTCACCCGATGAGCGAGCGCTCGTCCCGCCGCAGGTGAGCGGCATCGGCATACCCGACCTCGGCCGCGGCCGCTGTCCGCGACCGCCCCGCATCGATGAGGTCTCGCGCGGCCTGCCAGCGCAGGATCTTCGCCAGGTGCTTGGGCCCGTAACCGAACCATTCCGCGCTCAGCCGGCGCAGCTGGCGCGGTGAATACGCGAACTCCGCGGCCGCCTCGGTGACGGTCTGGGCCGGCGAACTTGAGCGCACATCCAAGGCCCGAGCCAGGGCCATCGGACGCGGATCCAGCGGAGCTCGGTCCGCCAGACCGCCGGCCGTGTCGAGCAGCACCCGGGCAGACCCCGTCACCGAGGCGGCCCCGCCCTCACCGGCATCCCCGACCTCGGCATGCCTGCCGCCGATGACAGCGTCGAGGGGCGTCACCCGATCGGCCAGCTCCCCCGCCGAGGTGGTCAACAGCTGCGCAAGCACGCCGGAGTCGAATCGCAGGCCCACCGTCGGTGTGGCCGAACCGTGGAACATCCGTGCCGTGGAATCGGCACCGGCGATATGGATCTGCGAATCGATGACAATGAGGTCCATACACCCGTCGGGCACGATGAGCGAGGGAGCTGGAGCATGCACGGCGTCCGGCCCGAAGGCGAGGTTACCCCGGTCAGGGTCAGCCGCCTTGGTGAGGGAATCGGCCTTGTCGGGAACGGAGACCCACAGGCTCGCCCGCAGGCGCGGGATCCGGGTTTCGCGGTACACGGACTCGGCCTCCTGACGCTCTCGGCGGTAAACTCGTCTGTGTTCATCTGGTGCGGGCGGCGCGATCTGCCCCCAGAATAGCGCGCGAATGGCCCCAACAGAGGGCCGCACGACTGAGCTCACGGGAAGGAATGATGGCTGCAGCATCCTCGGCGCCGGTATCGGCGCGCAGGCAGGCTCGCCATGTCACTGTCTTCCTCGATGTCGATGGCGTCCTCAACTCCTACCCGGTACCCAAGCTGCGCGGCATGGCCGAGGGGCGAAAGAAGCTGCACGCGTGGCACTACGAACTCCACTACCGGCCGTCCGTCGTCGAATTCTTCGACCGCATCGTCGAGACCCATGAGGTCGACGTCGTCTGGCTGTCGACCTGGTCGCAGCGATGCAAGTCCGAACTCGAACCGAAATTCGGTCTGCGCAACTCCTTCGACGTCATCGAAATGCCCGATGAGACGCACAACCGCTTCGCTCACGATCCGCAGCAGTGGTGGAAGGCCCGTGCCATGGAGGACTGGCTGGCCACCCACGAGCACGGGCGTGCGATCTGGATCGACGACGACCTGGCGTGGCCGGCCACCCGCGATTACTTCCTCAAGCACTACTCGCCCAACCGCCTGAAACTCATCGCCCCGGACTTCGCCCACGGCCTGACGAAAGCCCATCTCAAGGAGATCCGGGAGTTCGCCTACCCCAAGACCGACGCTCCAAGGACCATCGACACCAAGCTCGGCGGCCCAAAGACCAGCGATCCGACGACATCCGACCCGAAGGGAACTTCATGACGCGCATCGGCCTGCTCGATTCCGGACTCGGACTCCTCGGCACCGCCGACGCGCTGTTCAACCTCGCCCCCGACGCTGACCTCGTCCTCGCCATGGACCCGGACTTCACCCCGTACGGCAGCCTGAGCACCGAGGCCCTCGAACAGCGGGCCCTGCATTCGGCCGGAGTGCTCGCCGAATGGGAACCCGACGCCATCGTCATCGCCTGCAACACCGCCTCGGTGCAGGCCCTCGAGGCCGTCCGCGCCCGCTACGAACCGGCCATCCCCGTCATCGGCACCGTGCCTGCGGTGAAGATGGCCGCCGGCACCGGCCAGGACTTCGCGATCTGGGCGACACCGGCGACCACGGGCAGTGAGTATCAGCAGAACCTCATCGACTCCTTCGCCGCGGACCTGCACGTGGCCAAGATCGCCTGTCCCGGACTGGCCGAGGCCATCAACGCCGCCGATCTGGACAAGATCGACACCGCCATCGAGGATGCCTTCACCCGGATGGGACCGGGAATGGAGACCGTGGTGCTCGGCTGCACCCACTACGGACTCGTCGCCGACCGCATCATGGCCGCCCGAGCCGGAGCCCTCACCGTCTTCGACTCCCCCATGCCGGTGGCCAAACAGACGTTGCGCCGCATCGGCCTCGAACCCGCCGGAGTCGGCGAGGATCAGCCCGGCACCGGACGCGTGCTCGCGACCTTCGCGTCCGGCCGACGCGTCAGCCTCCCCCAGGCCTTGGATGCCTACCCGGCCGGCAAACGACTGCTCGCCCGAGAGGCCTGAGCTACGGTTACTCAGCGGCGGAAAGCGGCCACCATCGCACTCGCGCTGGAACCGAGCATTGTGGCGTCGTTTCCGACGACGGCATAGTCGTAACCCTCATCGACGAGCTGTCGAGCCCGCTCGCCCGAGCCCGCTGCTATTCCACACGGAATTCCATGAGCCTTCGCGGCGTCCAGCACGGTGCGGCTGGCTCGTGCGAGTTCAGGACTACCGGGTTCCACACCAAGTGCAACTGACAGATCCGCGGGCCCGACAAACACCGAGTCGACTCCCGCGGCCAGTATTCCTTCGACATCGGCGACGCCCTCCCCTGATTCGATCTGCACGACCAACGCAGCTGTGTTTGCTTCCAACCGGTAGTCAGTTTCCGGATCGACTGCCCAACCCCCGGCACGAGTCGTCGGACCGAAACCGCGATGACCCCGAGGCGGAAAATGCGCTGCGGCTACGAGTTGTTCCGCCTGCTCGGCATTGTCGACATGTGGCACCAGAACTCCCCGAGCACCAGCGTCAAGACTTCGCTGAACCCACTCGTAGCCGTGAGAGGGGATCCGAACCAGCGATTCGATCTTGAGTGCCTTTGCCATTGCCAAAAGTCGCGCCGCGGATTCGATTGACATCGGCGAATGTTCAAGGTCGATGACGACCAAGTCGAAGCCAGCGATTGACATAAGCTCGACAGATTCGATGACGGGGAACTTAAGAAACGTTCCCACCTCGACTTCGGCACCGAGGCGGCTCTTCAGCGTATTCATCGAGGAAAGTCCTCAGCATTGACAACCCAGCCATTGTCGGCGAAGTCATCGCGCGGCGGACTGAAGAGGTCGATCATGAGGTTCAGCCCTTCCCCGACTGCACGACTGGTGTGCACTGTCGGCGGCGGAATGATCGTCAGAGACGGGCCGTCAACGGTCACATGCACATCGTCCCGCCATTGGCTCTGCTTCGTCGTCCAAGGTGTTCGGATGTGGTGCTTCCACGTTCCTGTGAGTGTGAGCGAACCTTGTTCGAAGTCATCGTGGTGGTGCGGCGACAATTTTTCCGGATCGCGCGGCCCGACTTGATCATCGAGGAAGTTGATCATCAGAGTATGTGTCCTGAAGATCGTGCCGAAGCGACCTTCTTCGGGAGGATATTCGGAGAGCGGATAGGCTTTGAGCTCCCTCGGGGCTGGGCTATCTTCTGAAAGGCGAGTGACCCGCGGATGCGGCTGAGCGTAGGACTCAGCGTTGGCTGCTGCCGGTGCTTCATCGGTCATGATGTCTGAGACCGCCACGATAGTGCTTTGTTCATTCGCCGACACTGCCGCTCGACCACGTGGAACAACAATAATTCCGCGCTCTCCGAGGCGAACGCTGGTCTGCTTAATCGCAACGTCGATCTGGGCCGGACCGTCGTCGACGATGAGGACGCATCCACGCTCTCGATCGAGTTCAAGCTCGGCTCCAGCGTCCATCTCAATGTATTCGACGAGGAAGTTCTGTCCGCGAGCTGCCCAGATCTTGACTCCGGAAATCGATATGTCAGCTGTGTTCGAGTCTCGGAACAGGTGCGTCTCCGGAGCAGCGATATTTTCGCCTCCCAGCGGCGAAGCTGCTTTTTGCGTCAGGCGAGAACGGGGATCGGATGTGTCGTACATAGTGGTTCTCCTCAGTCGTCGATGCCAAACAGCGTGCGCGGGTTGGTGTGGACGATCGCCCGGAGGTCGTCCTCCGGCAATCCCAGGTCAAGTAGTCCTTCTGCTACTCGGATGAACCCGTCGACTGGCCAAGGGAATCCCTTCTGGCCGAGATCAGATCCCAGGAGAGTGTTCTCCGCACCGAGGACCGTGATCCATTCGAGCAGCTGCTCGAGAGGCCATCGCATCTTTGCTCCCGGGTCGTACATGTGAAGTTCGTGTTCGACCTTGGCACCCATGTCGATGAACTTTCTGCACTGTTCCGGTTCAGCTCCGATAACGAAGTCGGGGTGGGAAACGACAAATTTCCTGACGCCGCGCTTGCGTGCTTCGGCAAAGCAGGCCTCGATGTAGTCCGGATGCAAGTGCCCGCCGTTGAGAACTGCGTCTTTTTCAGCGATGAGGTCGAAGATCGGCAACAGCTCTGGCACCACGTTTCCATCAGAATCAACGACCTCGATGCGATGTGTCGTGACTTCGACCATTGTCGTCGGAAATCCTTGGGACTCAGCATGGTTGTCTATGTGCCGCCCCGACGAGACTGTCGGCAGATAGACGACCTTGCCGCCCAAGCCGAGACACATTTGAACTTGCGCAAGGTTGAGTCCGCCGATGCTCGAGTTGAGAGCAACGGCACCGATGACCTCCGTCGGCACGTCCTCGAGCAGACTTCTCTGTGCGATTACGTCCATCTGCGTATTGTGGTGGTGGCATTTGAAAACCATCGCCCGCATCCGCAGCCTGTCCCATCCGTCTCGAGCTCCGGTTGCGGCATCGAACTCGCGCGGCATCGCCGACGGAGCGGGATGGCAGTGTGGGTCGATCAAGCCGTCGAGCAGATCAAAGACTCGCTGATTGGTCATATTGACATTCCCTTCGATAGTTCACCGCATTGTCGCGGTGAAGTCGGTCGGTGGCTCATCGCGGCCGACCGTTCAGTTCGTGCAGTAGCTGGGAGCTTCACGCTCTGGCACGGCCGAGATCATCGGCGGTGTAGTTCATATTGATTCCCTTGGTTTCGGGGAGCACCCACACTGCGATGAGGCAAGCGGCACTGCAAGCAACCATGATTCCTGCCGTCCACAATGGCCCACCTGACCACAGGTAAAGTGCAGCAGCGGCAGCCGGCGCAGGCGCAGCCAACAAGGCAGTCGAGATCTCGCGGGAAAGCGCCACTCCGGTATAGCGGAATTCAGCGGGGAACAGCTCGGTGAGATAGGCAGCTTGTGCGCCGGTGACAATGTAGACACCGAAGACCATGAGGATGTGGCCGCAGTAGAGGAATAACACCGATCCCGAATCAAGCAGCCAGAAGAAGGGGAAAGCCGTGACAATTCCGAGAATCGAGACGATGATGTAGATCGGCTTTCGGCCGGCCTTATCCGTGAGCCAACCGGTGATCGGAACTAGGACGATTGCCAGGGCCGAGGCGACCAGCGTGCCGAGAATTGCGGTTTCGCTGCTGTAGCCGATTTCTTTTGCGTAGCTGATCGAGTACGTCAAGCTGACGTATCCGTTCCATCCGATAGGCGCGGTCAGAAGTACTCCGAGGATCAGACGCTTAGGAGTTTTCCGAAACACTTCAGCAAACGGGAGAGAACGAGCGGTCCTCTCATGCTCGAGCTTCTCAAAGACAGGCGATTCCGAAATGCGCATACGGAAGAAGAGTCCGACGAAGACAAGCGCAATGCTGACCAGGAATGGAACACGCCACCCGAAGCTCTCCACCCATTCGGCGGGTGCGGAAAATACGACAGTGGCGACAAGCGCGGACAGTACCACTCCTGCGTAAATCCCGATCCCGGGTATTGATGACCAGTACCCGCGTCGATTTGCGGGAGCCATTTCACCGATCATCACGAACGCGCCGGCATATTCTGCTCCCGCGCCCAGCCCCTGAAGTAGGCGCAGCACCATAAGGAGGGTCGGCGCAAGCAAGCCTGCGGAAGCGAAAGTCGGGAGTATGCCGATCATCGTGGTTGCGCCGCCCATGAGCAGAAGTGTGCTCACCAATGCGGCCTTCCGCCCAAAGCGGTCACCGATGTGCCCGAAAACCACAGCTCCGAGCGGACGGGCGAGGTAACCGACTCCGTATGTGGCGAAAGCGGCAATCGTGCCAATTGCTGCTCCCACCTCAGGAAAGAAGATTGTGGGGAAGATAATCGCTGCCGCTTGGGCATAGATCATCACGTCGTACCATTCCAGCGTGGTGCCAATCACCACAGCTGGCACCAGACCGTTGCGCGACTGCTTCCATGCAGTGGCATCGTGTCTGTCCGCTCGCGGGTCATATGTCGCTGCTGGATGTTCAGCCATAACCATTGTGTCCTCCACGCTCCATCGCGTTGATCAAAATGTTCACATTGAGATTAGCCAGTTCACAATGCACACGTCAATAGCGAGGATCGAATCATTTTGCCCTTGACTGGCAGAATAATGTGCGAATAATGAACACTATGACGAATTACGAAAAGGGGACTTCTCTCTCCTCAGCGCACACCCACACAGCTCTTCCCGGAGCAGACCCGCAGGCCGGCGGCCCTACCGACATCCAAGCGGTTGGCCGCACAGCGCAGATACTTGCTTTACTGGGTCCGCATCGCGAACATCTAACCGCTCAGTCCACCGCAGAATTAACGAAACTCAATCGGACTACCGCTCATCGATACCTGTCGTCGATGGAGCAAGCTGGGATTCTCGAACGAGATGGGTCGACTTATACGAGCGGTCCGCTGCTCTCGCAGTTGTCGTCCTTTCATCTCGGGAAGAAGCAGCTGATGTCGGTCGCTCCCCCGAAAATGGCGGAACTCGTCCGCCAGACAACTCTCACCAGCGCCCTGAGTGTCTACGGAGCGAACGGCCCCGTGGTCGTCCACGTAGAGGAGAATCGCTCGAACGAAGTGCTTCTGACTGTTCCGCTCGGCACACAGCTCGATTTATTCTCCGCACATGCTCAAGTTTGGGTCGCGTTCGGAGCCGATCAGATCGCCGCGAACAGAGTCATCAATATGCTCCCCCAGTCGCATCGAACTGAGCTCGAATCACTGATTGAACAAGCTCGCGACTCCGGACTGGGTCTGCGAGCGCTCAACGATTCAGGGTACGTCGCTGTCGCCGCCCCCATCTGGTCCGGTACAACATTGCGCGCCACGGTCGCCGTCGTCGGAACACCGATCCTGCTTCCAGCAGATCGCGAAAGCAACGCCGCAAGAACTCTTCGGCAATGCGCAGAGTCAATTTCCAATGACCTGGGGCAACTCAAGTCTTCGCATTCAGCTGGCTGACTCCGCCTCCTCCGCGTTCCCTCCGAGCCGGGTCTTTCCGCGCCATAACGGCGTAGAATAGACCAGACAGTCAATCGTCAAAGGAGGCGATTCGACATGTTGGCGCTCAGTATCCTCGCCGCACTTGTCGCACTCGGAGCAATCACGCTGGGTAACAGCCTGAAGATCGTCAAGCAGTACGAGCGCGGGGTGGTCTACCGCCTCGGCAGAGTCAACGCCGAGCCCCGTCCGCCCGGAATGACCGCGATCGTCCCCTTCGTCGACAAACTCGAGAAGGTCAACCTCCAGATCGTGACCATGCCGATCCCCGCGCAGGAGGGCATCACCCGCGACAACGTCACCGTCCGCGTCGACGCCGTCATCTATTTCAAGGTCGTCGACCCGCGCAAGGCCGTCGTCGACGTCGAGGACTACCAGCTCGCCGTCGGCCAAGTCGCGCAGACCTCGCTGCGTTCGATCATCGGCCAGAGCGAACTCGACGATCTGCTCACCAACCGCGAGCGCCTCAACCAGGGCCTGGCGATTATGATCGACAGCCCCGCCGTCGACTGGGGCGTCCACATCGACCGCGTCGAGATCAAGGACGTGGCCCTGCCGGAGACGATGAAACGCTCCATGTCGCGCCAGGCCGAAGCAGAACGCGAACGCCGATCCCGCGTCATCATCGCCGATGGTGAGCTGCAGGCCTCGAACAAGCTCGCCAAGGCCTCCGAGGCCATGGCCCACACCCCGTCCGCCCTGCAGCTGCGTCTGCTCCAGACCATCGTCGAGGTGGCCGCCGAACGGAATTCGACCTTGGTCCTGCCCTTCCCCGTCGAGCTCCTGCGCTTCCTCGAGAACAACACCCCGACTGCTCCTCCCACCACCGGGGCGGGCGCGAAGTCGACCACGGAAGCAGGAGTCACACCCACCACGGACACCCCCGCCGAGGCGGCCGACCGGTCCGGATCGGACACGACGTCGAGTGCCCCGGCTGACCTCGACGCCATCGTTCAAGCCATGTCCGAATCGCTCAAGCTCACCGGGCTGATGCCCGAGCAGGAGCGTGTCACCTCGGACATGCCGGAGCAGGAGCGGACCACCTCGGATTCGGCCGCACGATCCGACTCCGCCGATCAGGAGGAGCACCTCGGGCACGCCTGAACCGTCGCACCCCGGCCTGTGACCGCCCTGGATCCGCCCACCGACCGCCCCCGGCGCCGTCTTCAGCGTCTGTCCAAACCGGAGGACTAGGCTGTGGGCATGGACCTCAAGCGCACTGGAAGAACACTCATCGTCAACGGCGTCATCGCCCTCGTGATGGGTGCGCTGATGATGGTCTGGCCAGGCACCTCCGCCGAGGTGGTTGTGCGGATCTTCGCCTGCTGGCTCGCCGTCATCGCCATCTCCTCCCTCGTCTTCGCACCGCAGGGAGGCCGCACCGGCAGCATGGTCACACGCGCGGTCCTGCTCATCCTCCTCGGTGCGCTCATCTTCTTCACCCCGATGCTGTTCGCGTCCATGGTCACCGTGCTGACCGGATTCGCCATCATCTTCTTCAGCTTCCTCGCTCTCACCATGTCCTTCTTCATCCGCCGGATGGGAGTCAGGACCTGGTGGGCACTCACCGTCATCGGCGTCCTCGGCATCATCCTCGGCGGCTTCTTCCTCTTCGCCCCGGGCGCCGGAGTGACCGCGCTGATCTTCACCCTCGCCGGGTTCATCATCCTCGTCGGCATCGCCCTCATCGCTCTGGGCCGTCGACTGCGCAAGGTCGACAGGCAGATGAAGTCCGATCCGCATCGCAATCGTCCTGACGACGACGGTGGCGGCGATGTCATCCGCGGGGAGATCATCGACTGACTCCAGCCGCCTCGGCGAGCTTTTCCCCTTTCGACAGAGCCCGGATCCGCACATCTGCGGGTCCGGGCTCTGTCACGTACCCGCTGTTCACCAATTCACATACCAAAGTCGGCCCGAAGTGGTCATTGTCACAACATGACTTTCCGTCTCCGCCACACCCAAGCGCCCGCCTCCCGCAACGATCCGCCCAAATAGCATCTGACCTGGAACATTGCGTGAACGGAAGGCGAAAAGTACCGAGTGTGCATGAGCATTTCGCACCGCTCGGAATCGGAGTTAACCGTGCATTCATCTTCTCCGTAACCTGGCGGTCATCCGCCCTGCGAATCATGGAGGCAGACAGACACTGCCACATCGACTGAAATTCGCGAGGAGAACGAATGACCCAGGTTCTGGCACCGGAGCGCCACACTCCGCCACCTGCCGTCGGCCGCAGCAACGACCGCCTCTGGCATCTGGCCTTCGGCGGCCTGATGGCGATCACCCTCATCGCCTTCACCCTGTGGTCGCTCGACTTCGTGGGCCGGGACGCACCCCGCATGGTGCTCATCACCACGGTCATCTTCGGCGCCTTCATGGCCTTCAACATCGGCGGCAACGATGTCGCCAACGCCTTCGGCACCTCCGTCGGCGCCGGCACCCTGACGATGAAGCAGGCACTGCTCATCGCCGCGGTCTTCGAGGTCAGCGGCGCGCTTCTGGCCGGCGGTGATGTCACCGACACGATCAAGAGCGGAATCGTCGACCTCAGCGGGGTGGCGATCGACCCGATGGACTTCGCGTTCATCATGATGGCGGCCCTCCTCGGCGCGGCAGTGTGGCTGCTGGTAGCGACGCGGATGGGCTGGCCGGTGTCGACGACGCATGCCATCATCGGCGGCATCATCGGTGCATCACTGACGATCGGATTCGTCACCGGCACCGGCGGATTCACCATGGTGCAGTGGTCCGAGGTCGGCCAGATCGCGATCTCCTGGGTGCTGTCTCCTGCCCTCGGCGGACTCGCCGCGTTCGTCATCTACGGGCTGATCAAGAAATACGTGCTCGGCAAGTCGCTGTCGCACACGCTGAAGCCGCATATGCTCGCCCCGGTCTCCGCAGCCGAGGGACCCGTCGACGCGCAGATCGACGCCGCCGCCGAGGATGCCCCCGTCGAGGGAGGATCGATCGGCACGCACTCGGCCCTGCAGCGGTGGGTTCCCCTCATCGCCGCCGTCGGCGCTGTCATCATCACCGCAATGCTGCTGTTCAAGGGACTGAAGAACCTCGACATGAGCGTGACCACGGTCGGCGGCCTGCTCATCATGGCGATGATCGGCGCGGCCGTGTGGCTGGCAGTGTTCGTCTTCGCCAAGACCCTGCGCAAGCAGACTGTGCCCCGTGCGACGTACATCCTGTTCTCCTGGATGCAGGTGTTCACCGCCTCAGCATTCGCCTTCAGCCACGGTTCGAACGACATCGCCAACGCCGTCGGCCCCTTCGCCGCCGTCCTCGATGTGCTCCGCACCGACAGCATCAGCGGCGAGGCGAGCGTGCCGTTCGCAGCCATGCTCACCTGCGGCATCGCCCTCATCGTCGGTCTCTGGTTCATCGGCCGCAAGGTCATCGCAACGGTCGGCACGAACCTCACCGAGATCCACCCGGCCTCCGGATTCGCCGCCGAACTCGCTGCCGCGGGAATCGTCATGGCCGCCTCGGTGAGCGGCCTGCCGGTGTCGTCGACGCACATCCTCATCGGTGCGATCATCGGCGTCGGCCTGGTCAACCGTTCGGCGAACTGGAAGCTCATGAAGCCGATCGCATTGGCCTGGATCATCACCCTTCCGGCCGCAGCGGTCATCGGTTCGGTCGGCGTCATCGCCCTGCGCACCATGATGGGCTGACCCACTGGCACGAACGCTCACACGCGTTCGCCGGACTCCGTTCGACACACGGCTTCGAACGCATCCGCACGTCCGCCCTGCCGACTTCCACACGAAGTCGGCAGGGCGATTTTGTCCGAACCCTGGTCTCGGCAAAGCTCCCTGTGCTATCTTGTTCCGCATGGGAACATTGAACAGCAGCGCAATGACTGCGCCTTGCTTCTTTATTCGTCACCGCAGCGCCTGACAGCGCGCCTGACGAATTCTTCTGCGATCGGCTGACCGACGACAGTCACCCTGATCTGCTCTGCAAGCGCGTTGTCCTCCCGGAGAGCCATCGGCATCCGGGCGATGCGACAATCGGCTGATCCCTTTCCGATTCACTGACCACTTCGATCATCATGATCGACCGGGTCTATACGAATCGATCAGACTCACCATCATTGCGCTGCCTCGGGTGCCTCCATCTTCCTTTTGGAGCACATCCCATTGCGACCCCACACGTCACGACACCGTTCGACACGCAGTCAGTCCCATTCGCTCTCGGCCCCGCGGTCACAGCACGGCGGGCGGCATGAACTCGGCCAGAACTTTCTGCGTTCACCCACCACCATCGACACGATTGCGAGCCTGGCTCGTTCCACCTCCGGACCGATCATGGAGATCGGTCCCGGGGATGGGGCAGTCACTTCCGAGCTCTACCGGCTCGGTCGAAAGCTCACACTCGTCGAACTCGACGAAACGAGGTTGGATCACCTTGAAGACACGTACCCGCGGGCCGAGGTCCGGCACGCCGACATCCTGACCACCCGGCTCGACCGGCCGGTCGTCGTCGGCAATCTGCCGTTCCACCTCACCACCCCCATCCTCCGCAAACTGCTGCGTTCCGGGCGCTGGCAGCGGGCGATCCTGCTCACCCAATGGGAAGTGGCCCGCAAACGCGCCGGCATCGGCGGATCGACCATGATGACCGCGCAATGGACCCCATGGTTCGACTTCCGCCTCGTCACCCGCGTCCCCGCCGACGCGTTCACCCCGAAGCCCAGCGTCGATGGCGGCATCCTCACCATCGATCGCTGTCCCACCGGATCGATTCCAGACAATGCTCGATCCGAATATCAACAGTTCGTCCGTTCGGTCTTCACCGGTCGCGGGCGAGGAATGAAAGGAATCCTCTCGAAGATGAGCATCACCGATCATCGCACTCTGCAATCGACCATGGACCGCAACGACATCAGAGGAGACATCTTGCCCAAAGATCTCACCCCCGACCAGTGGACCGGACTGTTCACCGAACTGGTCACCGAAACAGATCACAAGGATGCGAAGAAGGGAAAGACCATGCGAAACAGCAAAGCACCCAAACAGAACCCCATCACCGAGGCGGCCCCGCAGACACCGTTGATCACCGGGGAGATGCCCATCGTCGGCGCCAAACCGGCGACCGAGAAGCTACAGGCTTCCATCCCGGGCACCGATCCGAAGGCGAAGAGCCATGACAAGGGTCATCTGCAGGCCGAACGCGGTTTCATGAATCAGCATCAGAAACCGCAGCAGCCCCAGCCGAGGTGGAACCTGCCGCGCAGGTGAGTCCCCGATGCTCCGGTCCGACGTTTCCCCGTCGGACCGGAGCGTTGTCCGGCCCGTGCTCCTCCATGCCGATGCGCCGACGGACCACGACACCGGCGACTCCTCCGTCTTCTCCGGAAGTTCATCTTCGCCGACTGCCGGCGCTCGTAGACTGAAAACAGCAGGTCCACGCACTGCGCATTCGGTCGAGAGGTCAGCCGGAATGGACAATGAACACGGCACGCACATCAGACGCTTCATCAATGGGTGGTGTCCTGGTTGCGAAGAGAGCAGCAGCCTGACACCGGGTCGACTCAATTCCGACGGAACCATCGAATTCCGCACCTGTGTCGACTGTGGGGAAACCGTCGAGGACCACGACCCCCGATTCTGGTCATCGGCCGCCGACGCCGATGAAGAAGGACTCGTCTAGATTCCTCCTCCGCCGGCCACGGAGGTCACCAACGCAAAGGTCGTGTCAGACCCTCCATCTACACTGAAATCACGTTCGCGAGCTGTGGCCATCGGTACCTGGCCGGCCACACGGCAACCCGTCATCGACCGGGTGCCCCAGGGGAAGAACGGGCCCGCGCCGACCGCTCGGGCAAGCTTCGATCCGGGTCAGCGCTGCGCAGGCGCGCCCGAGAAGGACGGTTTGCCATGTCCGCAGACTTCAACGACTCCGCCGACTCCCACAACCACTCCGAGAACCGCCGCAGGGCCGCCGAACAGTGGCCGGGCTTCGAACCCGAGGTTGCCCTGCACTGGTCGAAAGTTCTACTCCACCACTCCCCTGACCCGCAACGCGCCGGCATCAAAGCTCAGATGAGTTCGGCGATCAAACGGGGCATTCCGATTGCCGGACCCGGCTGGGTGAGCACTGCCGATGCGGCTCGCAGTGATGGCTTCACACCGGTGCTCTATCAGACCCTGTTCGACACGCTGCAATCCATTCCCAGAACGGCATTCCGGTCCCACCCGGGACATCGGCAGAACGGGCACGGAACCTACCTGCCCGGCACCCCGTATGAATCAGAACTCTGGTGCGACTGGCCGAAGCTCTTCCTCGCCGAAGGTTTCGACGCTCACGCAGCCACGACGCTGATCCTGCTGCGTGCTGAACCGAATTTCCCACGCCCGCGAAGCAACAACTGAGCAGAGGGTCTTTGACCTCACCGAACCCAAACACCACTGCCGGTCGGATCAACAGATCCGACTCGGTCAGCTCGCCGAGGAAGCCACGCGCAGATACACGGCCGCGGCGAGCGCGGAGTCGATCGTCTCCTGCTTCCCTCCGATATCCACGGTCACGACTTCATCGGTGTGATCGACGACGTCGAGCGCGACATCGGGCAGCACCCCCGCCTCGGCGAGCTTCCCGAGAACAACAGGATCAGCATCGGAGACCCTCAGCACCGCATAGGATCCGGCTGCCGCCTCGGCGAGCAGGGTCGGAATATGGGAATCGACGGCACCGTCGGCACCCGGAATGGGATCGCCGTGCGGGTCGGACGTCGGGTGGCCGAGGAACGCGTCGATGCGGTCGATGAGCCGATCGGAGGCTGCATGCTCGAGGATCTCGGCCTCGTCATGAACCTCGTCCCAGCCATAGCCGAGCGACTTCACAAGAAACGTCTCGATGAGCCGGTGCCTGCGCACCATCGACAGGGCGATCGCCTTGCCCTGCTCGGTGAGCACCGGTGGCTTATATGGGACGCGGGTGATGAGACCGAGTTCGTCGAGACGCTTGAGCACCTCGGTGACATTGGCCTTCGTCGTGCCGAATCGGTTCGCAAGTTCGGTGGCCGTCATCGGGTCGCCGCCCCATTCCTGAGCCGACCAGATGGCCTTGAGGTAGTCCTGGCTGACCTCGGAGACTTCACCTGCACGCATGCCCCCAGTATCCCATGGACGCGTCACCGCGCGTCGACACTTCACCCGAAGTGGGAGATCGGACACAGATGTTCCCAAACGATTACCACCGACCCACCCCATCGCCGAGGCGGCCCTGACAAAATCTCAATCATGACCTCCCAGCCCATCCCCTCCGACTCGGTTCACCCAACCGACAACGCCGACCAAACAGGGTCGGTTCGGCCCGCCATCCCCGACGGCCCCTCCCTCACAGACGGCTGGTCCCCGTTCCGTGCGCTCCGCCGCTGGGCGAAGGCCCGCAAGCCGGCATCCCGACCAACAGCACGGCGAGGGCCGACGACCCCGGACAACCCGCGAACACGATCAGAGGGAATCAACGCAACCGGCCTGTTCCGCCCCGGCGAGATCGAATACGTGCGGCTGCGGAGCCTGCCGCCGTTCGACACCGATCTGCTCATCCTCACCGACCAACGGATCATGCGGGTGCGCACCGATGCTCAGGGCTCCATCGCCCAGCTTTCGGAGGCGGCCGCTCGGCAGGTCAGCGCCGTTCAAGCAGAGGATTTCCGCGGACGCGCGACCGTGACCGTAGAGCTGCACGTCGGATCGTCGATGCGGCTGGAGGAGACCATCCCCACCGAGGCGCAGCGATTCGTCGACACTCTCACCGAGGTGGCCGCTCGCTCCCGGGCATGATCCCTTCCACCCTTCGGGCCCGTTCGATCCGGCTCCCGTGCCGGGCCCGGCTGGACAACCCGGCAGCTTAGTCAACTTCCTGAAAAGAGGGGGTGCTGTCTTTGTGAAAATCCTCCAACCGTAGAATAGATCGGGCCCATTTTCGGGCCCAGTCCACTTTTGTCTACCGGAGGTCGATGCGTGCAGGATCCGAACGAAGAGAAGTTGAAGCGCCCAGTCGTCGAGCGTGAGCGATTCGGCGGTACCGACCGAGCTACGAGAATCAGCAGGGACGTCGACCCCGAGAAGCGCGCTCCGATCGACAGCACGGAGATGAGCAAGGGCCCGGAGGAGCTCTCCGACGAACGCGGCTCCCGGGTCAACTGGCGAGTCTTCATCGTCGCCTCTCTCATCATCCTCGCGTTCTCCGTGTGGGCGATGATGATGCCCGACTCGGCTCAGTCGACCATGAAGACGGCTGTGGACTGGATCGCAGAGAACCTCGGTTGGTTCTATGTCGTCACCGTCACCGTCGTCATCGGCTTCGTCCTCTGGGTGGCACTGTCCAAGGAAGGCGGCGTCAGGCTCGGCCCGGACCACTCCCGCCCGCAGTACAACCTCTTCACTTGGGTCGCGATGCTCTTCGCCGCAGGCGTCGGCATCGACATGCTCTTCTACTCGGTGACCGGACCGATCACCCAGTACCTCCACCCGGTCAACGCCTCCCCCGAATCGGCGGCAGCCGCTCAGGACGCCGTCGTGTGGACGATGTTCCACTACGGCATCGCCGGCTGGTCGATGTATTCGCTGCTCGGCATGGCGATGGGCTACTTCGCCTACCGCTGGGGCATGCCCCTGTCGATCCGTGCGGTCCTCTACCCGCTGCTGGGCAAGCGCGTGCGCGGAACCACCGGTGATGTCATCGACATCTTCGCCCTTGTCGGCACCGTCTTCGGCGTGGCCACCTCGATGGGCATCGGCGTCGTCCTGCTCAACGTCGGGTTCGCCACTCTCTTCGGCCTCGAAACCGGGCTGGCCCTGCAGATCGCGCTCGTCATCGTGGCCGTCGTCATGACCGTCGCCGCCTGCACCTCTGGCGTGGACAAGGGCATCCGCCTCGTCTCCGAGCTCAACCTCTGGTCGTGTGCGGCGATGATGCTCTACATCCTCGTCACCGGCAAGACCGCCTTCCTGCTCAACGCCATGGTCGAGAACATCGGCCGCTTCATCTTCACCCTGCCCGAACGCACGCTGTCGACGTTCGCCTATGTCGACGGCGGCTCCGAATGGATGGGCGGCTGGACCCTGTTCTTCTGGGCCTTCTGGCTCGCCTGGGGTCCTTTCGTCGGGCTGTTCCTCGCCCGCATCTCCCGCGGCCGCACGCTGCGTGAGTTCGTCATCGCTGCGATCACTGCCCCCGTGATCTGCGACTTCATCATCGTCACGATCTTCGGCAACTCGGCCCTGTCCGAGGTCTTCAACGGCAACGACGAGTTCGCGAAGACGGCCATCGCCTCCCCGGAACAGGGCTGGTACGACCTACTCGAGATGTTCCCGGGAGCGACGTTCCTCATCGGCCTGGCCACTCTGTCCGGACTGCTCTTCTACCTCACGAGTGCGAACTCCGGTGCCATGGTGATGTCGAACTTCTCCTCCTCGATTCCGAATCCGGAAGAGGACGGAGCCAAGTGGCTGCGCATCTTCTGGGCCCTGGTCACGGCAGTGCTCACAATCGCCATGCTCGTCGCCGGCGGCGTGACGACGATGGAGTACGCAACGCTGATCTTCGCCCTGCCGGTGACGATCATTGCCTACCTCGTCATGGCCTCGTTCTCGAAGGTGCTGCGCATGGAGCGCGCCGAACGCGAAGGCCGGACCCGTCGTCGCCGCACCACGGCCGCCCACGGTGGACGTGCTCCGGAGAAGACCTGGCGTCAGCGACTGGCGACCCTTCGCTCCTACCCGACGAAGAAGTCCGTCGAACGCTTCGTCGCCGAGGTGGTCGGACCGTCCCTGGAAGCCGTGTCCAAGGAGTTCCGCGAACTCGGCTACACCGTCGAACACATCCAGACCCTCGACGAAGACACCGAGATCACGACGAACACGCTCAATGTCGACATGGGCGAGCAGCGCGACTTCCACTACGAGGCCGCAGCCATCGAGGCGAATGTGCCGTCATTCGGTGCCCGCAACGCCCCACGAGGTGACGACAAGTACTTCCGTATCGAGGTCTTCACGCAGACCGGTTCGGAAGGATACGACCTCATGGGTCTGAGCTCACAGCAGATCATCGATGACGTGCTCGACCGGTACGAGAACCATCTGTCGTTCCTCGCCTACTCGCACGAGCACTCGTTCCAGTCGGTCGTCACTCCACCGACACCGCCGACCACGGATTCGATTCCGGCGGTGCCCACTGAAGCCGACGATGTCGAGAACATCGAGGAACCGAAGCACTGAGTGAAACCCCTCGCCGAGGCGGCCGTGCCCGCCCGTGCACAGCCGCCTCGGTGACGGGGTTAGCACAGCGATAGAAGGAGCGGTGACCGATACGGTCACCGCTCCTTCTGCGTCGGGACGGGGAATCTGACCGGGAACCGCTCAGATGTGTCAGGACCACTACCGGCACATCATCGATGCCGACCTCGGCGACTTCGGCGGCGACCCGTACTTGGCGCCGTCCGTGTTCTTCGGCATCCTCCTCGCAGCACATGCTGTCGCGCACGCGACGCTGGCCATCATCAGCGGAGACGATCATCCCGACCACGCCGAGGCAGACCCGCACACTCCATGGCAACCAAAGTCGATCACCCGGTTCGTCCACGCTCCGCTGTCTCGGGTCCTCCTCGTCGGTCCGATCTGGGCGGTCTGCGCATTGGTCGCACTGTTCATCGGTCATACCTATGCTGCGGACCCCGGCTTGTCGGGAACCGTCTGGGGAGACCTCACCGGCAACCCGCTGTCCGCTCTGTCGACCGTGTTCCTCTGCTGGGCGACAACGAACATGTCCTTCGCCTGGTCGTCTCTTGCCGAAGCGTTCAATCGAGATCACCGGCCGGGCTCTCTCACGATTCTCACCTGCGGGCTCGGCCTGGGGTGTCTGACGGCCGGTCTCTTCGGCTTCTTCGGTCTCGCCACACTTCCAACAGTCATCGCGTTTCTGCTCGGCGTGGTCTGCCTCATCGTCTCGACTGCTCTTCTCATCCCGCTCAGGTGGTGGGCGATCAGACGAGTCGACCGTTTCGACTCCGGTGAACGGCCATCTGCCAGCAGTCGGCGAAGTCCCGGCCGGTCCGTTCAACCGCCCGAGGACGCCCTCCAGCCGGGAGAGCGGATCCTCACCAGCTACCTCGGTGAGACCCCGAGTTCCCGTGCAAACGGCGGCACCGCCGACCCGCAGATGTTGGTGCTGACCGACCGACGGATCTTCCGTGCCTCGATCATCGCACCTGGGCGCACGTTCGTTCTCGAGCAGGCCGAACCCGGTCAGTTGAGTGGGGGCGCATCGGAGCTTCGCACCAACCAGGTGATCACGACGGTGCTGTTCAATGGTCGACAGCCGATGAGCGTCACAGGAGGAACCGCGGAGGCATCCGGCCGTTTCGCCGAGGCGGTCACCGTCCTCGCGCGGACGGGTCGCCTTCCTCGCTGATCCGACGCGGCACTCCACATTCTCCCGTGACTCCGACGCAACGGATCCGGAACATCACAGCACCCACGGCTCGCAGAGTTCCTGCGAGGATGGAGGCATGACTAGGGACAGTCGCTCCAGGGGCAGTACTACTCTCGTGTTCGGGATCGGGTTCGCCGTTTTCGCCTCGATTGCCTTCTTCCTCGCCAATGCCGGTATCAACCCGATCAGCAATCACCGGTTCCGGGGAATCAACCCGGACCAGGCACCGGGCATCGGGATACTGGTTCTGTTCTTCTTCTCCGCCGTTGCCGCCTTCATCTGGCACGCCTTCGCGATGGACACCGGCAATCCCGGCACCGTCTGGGGCGACCTCACCACATCCCCGCTGCCGGCCTTCGCTCTGCTGTTCGGGCTGTGGGCCACCGCCAACCTCAGCCTCGCGCTCGGCGCGATCGCCGATGCCTTCCACCGCACACTTTGGGCGGTCTTCCTCGTCGTCTCGGTGCTCATCGTGATTCTGGCGATCACCATCGGCGTCATGGCCTCGAACATTCTCACCCTGTCAACTCCGGTGGCGCTGACGATGACGGCGATCTGCCTCATCGTCACCACAGCCGCCCTGATCCCGGCCCGCCTGTTCGCCGTCGCCCGAGCACGCGTCACCACCCGGATCGATGCTGCCCACGAAGCTCGTCTGCAGTCTCTGCTGATGGCCCTCGCCCCGGGCGAGCACCTCATGCTCCACTTCGCCGACCGTGAGAACCCTGCCGAACCGATCCTCGCCGCCACGAACCAGCGGCTCCTCCTGGCCGCACCCGCCAGCACCGGAACCGGACCCACACGACCGGGGCAGATCCGCATCCTCGACCAGGCCCATCCAGGACAGCTGCGCGGCGCCAGCACAGCATTCCGCCCGGCCGGGCACACCACCTCGGCGCACTTCCGGGACCGCCCGGACATGGAACTCGTCGGCGGGGACCCGAGCGAGGCAGACAAGTTCGCCGAGGCACTGACCTCTCTGGCCACGACCGGCCGTCTTCCGCAGGAGGAGGATACTTAAGCCATGGACCTCAGCCAGGTGGTCGCCCTCCTCACCGCCGGCGACCACACAATCTCCCGCGAGATCATCCAGCGCGGCTTCGGTGTCCTCTTCCTCATCGCCTTCGCCTCCGCGTTCAACCAGTTCCCGGCCCTGCTCGGCGAACGCGGACTCACTCCTGCCCCGCGGTTCATCGCTCTGACCTCGGCCCGACAGGCGCCGAGCCTCTTCCGCTGGAAGCGGTTTGCGTATTCGGACCGACGGCTGCGCCTCGTCTGCGTGATCGGAATGGTCCTGGCCGCCTCGGCGATCATCGGTCTGCCCCAAGCCGGGCCCGCATGGGTGCCCATCCCGGTGTTCCTCGCGATGTGGGCGCTGTACTTCTCGATCGTCTCGATCGGGCAGCGCTTCTACGGCTTCGGTTGGGAATCGCTGCTGCTCGAAGCCGGGTTCCTCATCGGGTTCCTCGGCTCTCACGAGGTGGCCCCGACTCTGCCGATGATCCTGCTGCTGCGCTGGTTCGTCATCCGCGTCGAATTCGGGGCGGGCATGATCAAAATGCGCGGGGACTCCTCGTGGCGGGACCTCACCGCGATGGACTATCACCATCAGACCCAGCCGATGCCGAACCCGCTCTCCCGCCGCGCCCACCTCATGCCCGGCTGGTGGCACAAGGCTGAGACCTTGGGCAGCCATATCGTCCAGCTCGCCGCGCCGTGGCTTCTGTTCCTGCCCCAGCCGATCGCATCGTTCGCCGCTGTCGCGATCATCATCACCCAACTCGCGCTCGTCATCAGCGGCAACTATGCGTGGCTGAATTGGGCGACGATCCTGCTCGCCTGCTCCGGAATCAGCGACACCTTCTTCCGGTGGATCGTCGGCGGCCCGTTCCCAGACTGGGGATGGAATGTCGGTGTGTTCACCGATCCCACCACCGAGGCGGCCGACTTCGTCGCTGTCCCCGATCCGGTCGAGACGCTGCCGGTCTGGTGGCTGATCATCGTCCTCGTATTCGTCGCGTGGCAGGCCTGGTTGAACGTGCCAGCTCTGCGCAATCTCTTCTCACCGAATCAGCTGATGAATGCGAGCTTCAATCGGCTCGGGCTCGGCAATGCCTATGGTGCTTTCGGGTCGATGACCGAGACCCGGAACGAGATCATCATCGAAGGGTGGATCGCACCCGAGGATGGCAGCGCCGATCGCGGCGCGGATGCGGGTGGCGACACTGACGGCGCGGCTGCTATCGACAACGGTTGGCGCGAGTATCGGTTCAAGGGCAAACCTGGTGACGTTCTTCGTCGCGGGCCGGTCGTCGCGCCCTATCACCTCAGGCTGGATTGGCTTATGTGGTTCGCCGCGCTCGGCGACTATCGGCAGACGTGGTTCACCGCACTGCTGCGCGCGATCGGCTCTGGAGATCCGCAGATCCGCAGACTGATGGGCCTCGACCCCTTCGACGGTGCTGCCCCGGACCTCATCCGTGTCCGCGTCTTCACCTACCGCTATGCCACCCGCACCGAACGGCAGGCGGCCACCGCTGCCGGAGAACCGAAACCGTGGTGGGTGCGCTCGGACCCGCGCATCCTCGTCCGGCCGATAGACTTGCGACAGAGCTGACCGACGATGCGCCCACTGAAGAACTGACCATCCATGAGTACCCACAAGCGGGCACTGTCCCACGGGCTGACCGGTGCACTCGCCCTCAGCGCCGTTGCGACTGTGGTGTTCTTCGTCGTCAACACCGGCCTGGCACACGCATCCAGCTCATCGGACGTCGTCATCGATGCTGCGGCGGCCGGACCGCTGACCTTCGCTTTCATCGGACTCATCACCTTCGTGGCGATCATCTTCTTCACAGGATCCGACCGCGGCGAAGGACTCGAATCCGAACTGAACGGAGTCCCACGCGGATCGCTCACGCTCTTCACCCGCGACCCGCTCATCGCTGTCACGAGCATCGGACCGCTGTTCGGGCTGTGCTTCAGTCTGGCTGCGCTCCTGTGGCACTCTTTCGCATCCGTAGCCGGTGCTCCTGGAACCGTATGGGGTGACTTCACGAGCTCGCCCCTGCCGTTCTTCGTTCTGTGCGCCGCAGCCATCGCCTCGACGAACTTCGGTCTGGCGATGGCTGGAATCACGGTGGCGGTGCGCAGCCGCACCGGCCTGGCGCTCTGGCTCGTGGCCGGCAACGTCATCCTCGGCATGGGGGCAGGGGCACTGTTCGCCTGGCTCTCTTTCGCGAACACGGTCATCGCCGCGGCAATCACCGTGCCGCTGGCAGCGGTCTCCGTCATCATTCTGCTCGGAGCCCGCCGGATGACCCTCAGCAGCGCCGGCGAGGAGAAGCTCTCCGCGCGAGCCCGCCGCCGTGGGCCGACCCCGCCGCCTTATGACGCCCTCGACCGGGATGAGCCCGTGTGGCTGAAGCTCGGCAACAGCAATCCGCGCGGTGCCGAATACCTCCTCGTCACACCTTCCCGCCTGATCCACACCCGCCCGACCACCTCAGGAAATACGGAGATCATCGACGAGGCGGCACCGAATCAGTTGGTCGGGGCGAGCACTCGAGTCGATCACGGGTATGCAACCGCCGTTGTGCAGTTCCGGGATCGACCGGCTTTCCGCCTGCACGGCACCGACCCCGAGGAGGCCGCCGAGTTCGCGCGCAGGCTCACCGTCCTCGCCCGGTCGGGGATCCTCCCCGACTGACGAGCCGCCTCGGCGAGGTGATTCTCCGTTCCACAAGGACACGTCGGTGACCTCGGAACTGCGAGCCGCCTCGGCGAAGGTCCATCGCAACACCACCCTCCACACTCCTCCGTCAGCGGAATGGACCGCCGTTCCGGCAGTGCCCAACGACTTGGCTTTCCTCAGCTCAGGGCATAAAGTTAACGTACCTTAACTTTTATTCGGGACCCCCGACGACAAGGAGCCCCTCGTGTCTGAGCACAGCAATTCCACCACCGCCGCCGACGCCGCATCTGCACCCGGAAACGCCCCCACCGGGCACCCGATTTCTCGCTCTCGTCGCGGACTCACTGCCGCCCTGGCCGCGGCCCTTCCCCTCGGTCTGGCCGCCTGCGGCAGCGCCGCGACGGCCGAGGACGCCGGCGACAAACCGGTCGTGCTCACGACCTTCACGGTGCTCGCCGATATTGCGGACAATGTCGCGGGCGAGCACCTCGAGGTCGAGTCGATCACGAAGGCCGGGGCCGAGATCCACGGCTACGAACCCACTCCCGGCGACATCCGCAAGGCTGCGAAGGCCGATCTCGTACTCGACAACGGGCTCAACCTCGAGCAGTGGTTCTCTCAGTTCGTCGACGAGGTCGACGTCCCTCACACCGTCGTCAGCGAGGGGGTCGACGAGCTCTCGATCACCGAGGACGCCTACGCCGGCAAACCCAACCCGCACGCCTGGATGAGCCCGCTCAACGTCCAGATCTACGCCGAGAACATGGCCCGCGCCTTCGCCGACCTCGACCCGGACCATGCCGATGACTTCACTGCCAACGCGAAGTACTACAGCGAACAGCTGCAGACGGTGCAGGACGACCTCGTCGAGGACCTCTCCACGCTGTCGAAGTCCCAACGGGCGCTGGTCACCTGCGAAGGAGCGTTCTCCTACCTCGCACGCGATGCCGGACTGAGGGAGAAGTACATCTGGCCGGTCAATGCCGAATCGCAGGCGACACCGGGCCAGATCACCTCGGCGATCGATTTCGTCGAGGACAACGATGTGCCCGCAGTCTTCTGCGAATCCACGGTCTCCCAGGCGCCGATGGATCGGGTCGTCGAAGCCACCGAGGCCGAATTCGGCGGCACGCTCTACGTCGATTCGCTGTCCGAGGCCGATGGCCCCGTGCCCACTTACCTCGACCTCATCCGCCACGACGCGCAGGTCATCGCCGAGGCCCTGACCGGGAGCGAATCGTGAGTTCCGTAGCTCCCGCTTCCGTGACCGAACAGACGAGCTCCACGGTCGGGCCGGCCGGCGATGCACCGCCGGCGATCACCGTCGACGAGGTGACCGTCCACTACGGGGACACGCTCGCTCTCGATCGCGCCTCCCTGACGCTCGAGCGGGGACGCATCTGCGGGCTGATCGGGATGAACGGCTCGGGCAAGTCGACCCTGTTCAAAACGATCATGGGCATCGTCGACCCCGACTCCGGGCGGGTGAGCATCGACGGCGGCCCGACACGGCGGGCCCGCAGGGCCGGAGCACTCGGCTATGTCCCTCAGAGCGAGGACGTCGACTGGGACTTCCCACTCTCGGTCCGCGATGTGGTGATGATGGGTCGCTATGGCCGCATGGGCCCGCTCCGGATGAGCCGAAGAGCCGATCGCGAGGCCGTCGAGAGCGCTCTGGACCGCGTCGAACTCACCGAGTTCGCCGACCGGCAGATCGGTCAGCTCTCGGGCGGGCAGAAGAAACGGGCCTTCGTCGCCCGCGGACTCGCGCAGGGGGCGACGATCCTGCTCCTCGATGAGCCTTTCGCCGGCGTCGACAAACGCAGCGAGGCGACAATCACCGGCCTGCTGAAGGAACTCGCCGAGGCGGGGGCGACGGTGCTCGTGTCCACTCACGACCTCAATGCGCTGCCCGCACTCGCCGACGAGGCGATCCTCCTGATGCGCCGCGTCCTCCTCCACGGCTCTCCCGCCGAGGTGCTCCGACCGGAGAATCTCGCCCGGGCGTTCGGCCTCGACCCGTCCGGTGCGAGCGAGACACCCCGGGACAGTGAGCGTCCCAACTCGGGCCGAGCCGACCGCATCGAAGGAGAGACGGCATGACTCTCATCGACTTCCTGCTCGAGCCCTTCGGTTTCGACTTCATGCTCCGCGCCTTGGCGACGACCCTCATCGCCTCGGTTGTGTGCGCCGTTCTCTCCTGTTGGCTGGTGCTCATCGGCTGGTCGCTCATGGGCGATGCCGTTTCGCATGCAGTACTGCCCGGAGTCGTTCTCGCCTATGTCGTCGGCGCGCCGTTCGCCCTCGGTGCGGTGGTCTTCGGATTCCTCGCAGTCGGACTCATCGGAGCCGTCCGCGATACCAGCCAGATCAAGGAGGATGCGGCGATCGGCATCGTCTTCACCTCGCTCTTCGCCCTGGGCCTCGTCCTCATCTCCGTCACCCCTTCGCACGTCGACTTCAACCACATCATCTTCGGCAACCTCCTTGGCGTCTCGCGTTCCGAACTGGTCCAGGTGGCCATCCTCGGGGTGATCGCCCTGCTTGTGCTCGCAGCCAAGAACCGCGATTTCACGCTCTATGCCTTCGACCCGACTCATGCACATGCGCTGGGGATCAATCCGCGCTTCCTCGGCGCCACCCTGCTCGGGCTGCTCGCCCTGACCTCCGTGGTCGCACTGCAGGCGGTCGGGGTCGTGCTCGTCGTGGCGATGCTCATCGTGCCCGGTGCGACCGCATACCTGCTCACGGACAGGTTTCAGCGGATGCTGCTCATCGCGCCTGCGATCTCGATTCTGTGCGCGGTGATCGGTCTCTATTCGAGCTACTACCTCGACACCGCTTCCGGAGGGATGGTGGTGCTTTCGCAGGGCGCGGTCTTCGCTCTCGTCTATCTCTTCGCTCCTCGACATGGACTCATCGGTCGTCGCTTGGCAGCGATGCGCCGTAAGCGCGCGAATACACGAGTCCGATCCGCATCGACCCAAGCCGGCCGCTCCGCCTCGGCGAAGGTCAGTCGACGCCGAGCGCGAGCAGAACGATGAGGACGACGTTGAGGACGATGATGAGCGCCGAGGCGGCCACGGCGATGAGCGTGATCCAGCGTGCGTTCGCGAATTCGCCCATGACGCGGCGGCTGCTCGTGAGCCTGACCAGGGGGATCATCGCAAACGGGATGCCGAGGCTGAGCACGACCTGGCTGAGCACGAGCGCCCAGGTCGGGTCGACGCCGATGGCGAGAACGATGAGCGCGGGGATCATCGTGAACGCGCGCTGCCACACGATCGGGATGTTCACCCGCAGCAGGCCCTGCATGATCGAGGCGCCCGCATAGGATCCGACGGCGCTCGAGGCCAGCCCCGAGGCGAGGAGTCCGATGCCGAAGAAGAGGCCGACGACCTCGCCGAGGTTGGCCGCGACGACCGCGTGGGCACCTTCGATGGTGTCGGTGCCGGTCTGGCCGCGCAGCGCTGCGGCGGCCAGCAGCAGCATCGCGATGTTCACGGATCCGGCGACGACGAGGGAGAGCACGACATCCCAGCGGCTGGCGCGTAGCAGCTGCCCGGTCGAGGCGGTCGCATTGTCACGATGACGATCGACCGACAACGCCGAATGGAGGTAGATCGCGTGGGGCATGACGGTAGCGCCGAGCATGCTCGCGGCCAGCACCACGGAGTTCGTGCCTTCGAGCCGTGGCACGATTCCACTTGCGGCTTGCCCCCAATTCACATCCCCGACGAACAGGCCTGCTAGAAAGCCGATGGCGATGATGACCAGGAATCCGATGATGACGAATTCGAAGGGACGCTGACCGCGAGTGGATTGGATCGACAGCAGGAACAGCGACACCACCCCGACGATGAGTCCGCCGAGCAGGAGCGGCAAGTCGAAGAGGATCTTCAGTGCGATCGCGCCGCCGATGACTTCGGCGAGATCGGTGGCGATGGCGACGACCTCGGCCTGCCCCCAGTATGCGAGGCGGGACCTCTTCCGAAGGCGATCACCGAGGAGGCTCGGCAACGACTGCCCGGAGACGAGTCCGAGCTTCGAGGACAGGTATTGGACGAGAACGGCGATGAGGTTCGCGGCCACGAGCACCCAGACGAGAAGGTATCCGTACTCCGCGCCGGCGGTGAGGTTGGCCGCGACGTTGCCCGGATCGACATACGCGATGGCGGCGACGAAGGCCGGGCCGAGGAGGACTGCGGTGGAGATCTTCTTCCGGCCGTGCTTCTTCCGCCCACGCTCACGGGTGCGCACCGATGCAGAGGGTTCGACGTTCATAAAGTTAAGGTACATAAACTTTCCTGTTGAGAGCAACACGACACAGGGCCTGGAAAGTGAACACGGAAGGACCTAAGGTTCGAGCATGGCCAGTGAACACGTTCAGCTGAGGTCCGGCAAGCGCCGACAGACCGAGGATCGGATAGTCAGTGCCGCAGCCGAGCTGCTCCTCGAGCACGGCTTCAAGGCCACGACCATCCGGGCGATCGCCAAGGCCGCGGAGGTGTCGGTGGGCCGAGTGATGGCGGTCGGCGACAAGGACGCCATCCTCGTCCGGTGCTTCGATCGGTGGATCGGTCAGCTGCAGGACGGGACCTACACGTCACCGCCTCGGCGAGCGAGCCTGTCGGAGCGCGGGAGTCTCTCGGAGCGAGGGAGCTCGACGGCCGCAGGTTCGGTCGGGATGAGGGCCTGCGCTGGGGCAAGCCCCAGGGACACGGGCCCGTCCCGACCATCCTCGGCGGTGCAGCGTCATCTGCTCGAACTCTTCTTGCCCTTCCTCGAGTTCTTCGCCGAACACGAGGACCTGTCACGGGACTACGCTGCGGCGATGATGCGGGTCAAGGGCGAACCCGAGGTATTCAACACCCTCGCCGCGGATCTGCAGAGCCGCCTGAGCGAATCGCTGGTCTCGATCGGGATCAACGAGGACCATGCGCGGGCCAGCGCCGCAGCACTCTACGACTCATACCTGGGCATCCTCTTCCGGTGGGCGGCGACGACGATGAGTCTCGACGACGCCGTCGAGGCGATGCTGGCCAGCATCGTCTTCCACACTCGCGTTCGGAGTTCGCTGTGAGGGGTTCACGATGATCCTGCTGCCCGATCCGATCTGGCCGGTCGTCGTCCTCGCGGTCATCGTCTTCGGCGACGGCCTGCTCACCTTTCGACCGCCGCAGGCGATCGCCGCCTGCCTCGATGGCGTCGGCTTCCCGCGGGAGTGGTGGTGGGTACTCGCGGTGGTGAAGTTCCTCGCCGCAGCTGGCCTGGTGGCAGGGATCTGGATTCCCGGATTCGGCGCGGCGGCCACGGCGGGCCTCGTCGTCTACTTCCTCTGCGCCGCGGCCGCTCATCTGCGGGCCGGCTATATCGGCCGGGATTTCTGGCTGAATTGCCTGGGCATGCTCGTCGTCAGCCTCGCCGTGCTCATCTTCTGTTTCGTCGTATAAGCGCCCGCTTACTGCACGCCGTAGTCCATGTCTCAGTCCGGAGAATTCTTCGCCACATCCCGCACCTCGATCCTGTTTTGGCCTAGAGTCGAAGTACGGCACCGGCGCCATCGCGGTGCCGAGCCGTCCGGCAGAGTTGCAGAACTGCTCGGTGTTGGTGCCGAGCCACCCGGCAGAGGAGTGTGGACATGCCCGAATATGCCGACAGCAGTCGCACGCGCGACGAGACTCCCCACGAACGCCACGAACGATGGGCCTGGATCCACGAGACAGCCTCGATGACAGGCTGGAACTTCTCCCCGCTGGCCGGACGCCTCGTCGCCGATGATCCGCCGTGGGACTTCGACCAGATCTGCCTCGACGCAATGGCCGAGTCGAGCAGCTGCCTCGACATGGGCACGGGAGGCGGCGAGCGCCTCAGCGAACTCATCGATCGCCTCGAGGAGGCCCGGCCTCCCGGCGAACCCTCGCCGACGATCTCCGCGACCGAGGGGTGGGAGCCCAACGTCCCCTTGGCTGCCTCGATGCTGGAGGACTACGGCGTCGAGGTCACCCGGTACGACAGCGATCACCACCCGGAGATGCCGTGGGACGACGGTGAGTTCGACCTTGTGATGAACCGCCACGAAAGCTATGACCTCGCCGAGGTGGCCCGCGTGCTCTCCCCGGGCGGACTGTTCCTCACCCAGCAGGTCGACGGCACGGAGGCTCAGGAGTTCCGCGATCTCTTCGGCGGCGGGGTGGGCGATCTGCGCCAGCAGCTCGAACCGCGCATCAGCGACGTCGAGAGTGAGGGACTGGCGATCGAGGCGGCCCGCAAGTGGCAGGGCACGATGCGCTTCACCGACGTCGAGGCGGTCATCGAGTACCTCGCCTATATTCCGTGGGATGTCCCCGGGTTCACCGTCAGGTCCAACCTCGATGTCCTCAGACGCTTAGCCGAGTCGAGTGAGCCGATTTCGGTCACACAGAAGCGGTTCCTCATCGTCGCCCGCAAGCCCTGAACCCCGAATCTGGGTCACAAACGGAGGTTCCTCGCGCCCGAAAGTATCCGTTTGTGACCTGAATTCGCGGCTACTGGCCGGGCTCGGCCCGCAGGGAGGTTTTCCCGACCTCGCTCTTGGGATAGCAGGATGGGGCGCAGCCGGTCCTTGTCGATAGCGTCGAAGCATGACTTCGACGGACTTCTCGTACCCTCAGCCCACCGATGATGAGCTCGCGGCACAGCAGCCTCGAGTCCCGACTCCTCCTGCCCAACCCATCTATGCCTCCCCGCATCCCGACGATCTTGCCGATGCTTATGGCTCCGCTGCGGCCCGAATGGACGGTGCCGCCTCGGCGAAGTCGCCGACGCTGGGCAAGGTGGCCGTGGCGCTCTCGATCGTCGCCATGGTCCTCAGCCTGGCCGCCTCGGTGATCCTGAGCGCCACCGTCGGGCCTTCGGAGGCAGCATCCGGCTACTATTTCACGGACACCCCGGACTGGTATCAGACCCTGGCGACCGTGCTCGTCGGCGTCCAGGGCCTGTGCACCTGCGCGGGAGTCACAGCCATCATCCTGGGCATCACGGCCGCGGTCACCGGGCGGGGCCGAACACCCGGCGTCATCGCCATCGCAATCGCAGCGATCGCCCCGTTCGTCTCTTTCGGCACCTTCGTCGTCCTCAGCTTCCTCGCCGCCTGAGCCTCCCCCGACTCCGTCGAAAAACGGGCTGAGTGTCGAGAAACGGGTGCGTACATGCGTTTCTCGACACTCAGCCCGTTTTTCGGCGATCTGTCCGAATTCCGAACCGCTTATTGACACCGCCCCTCCCTCGATGCACGATTGAACAAATCGATTTGGCCGCTGTATTTCAGGCCGATCACGATGTGCATCGAGGAGCAGTGCCATGCCCGCAACACCCGATCCGGACCACACCGGCAGCACAGTCGGCAACGACGCCGACGCCGCCGCCGACACAACGCCATCCGCGGACGCTACCACTTCCGGCAAGGCCGTCCACCCCGTCGATCAGCTGCGGCCGATCCGCAATCTCATTCCGTTCGCCATCCAGCACGTGCTCGTCATGGTGGCGACCCCGATCTCGTCGGTATTCCTCATCGCCACCGCACTGGGGCTGGACGCGCAGACCACCTCGGCGGTGCTGTCGGCGGTCTTCGTCTTCTCCGGTCTCGGGTCGATCCTGCAGTCGGTGGGTGTGTGGAAGATCGGCGTGCGACTGCCGTTCGTCATGCTCCCGGGCGGGGCCGCGACGATCCTGTTCATCACGATCGCGCAGGGCACCGATGTCGAGACCGCGGTCGGAGCAGTGCTGCTCACGGGAGTCTTCTACATCCTCGCGGTGACGCTGTTCGTCAAGGTGCTCAAGTTCTTCCCGCCGCTGGTCATCGGCATCATGGTCATCGTCATCGGCATCAACCTCGTTCAGGTCACCGGCAAACTCATGGTCGGCGAACCGGACTCACCGGACTTCGGCGACCCGCAGAACCTGCTGCTCGGCCTCATCACCATCCTCATCACCATCGTGTGCTTCCGGTTCTTCCGCGGAATGCTCGGCAAACTCTCTGTGGCCGTCGGGCTCGTCGGCGGCACCATCGTCGGCGCGTTCATGGGCGCGACCGACTTCTCCGGTCAGACCGACGGACCGCTGTTCGCCGTGCCGACTCTCTTCCCTTTCGGTTCGCCGAAGTTCGATCTCATCGCCGCGATCCCCATGCTGCTGTGGGCGCTCGCATCGATGGCCGAGGCGACCGGACAGACGATCATCAACGGCGAGATCGTCGGCAGGAAGGTCGAACCGCACCGCGCGGTCCCCCGCCTCATCCGCTCCGACGGCATCATCACCATCCTCGGCGGCCTCTTCGGCACCCCTGCGATGGTCACGAGCGGCGAGAACGTCGGAATCGTGCGCGCCTCCGGTGTGCGCAGCCGCTACGTCACCGCGATCGCCGGAATCCTCCTCATCCTCATCGGACTCAGTCCCGTCGCCCGCATACTCAACGGTGTACCTTCGGCCGTCGTCGGCGGTACCGCTGTGGTCGTCTTCGCCATCATCGCCGTCCTCGGCATCCAGATGCTCGCGAAGATCGACTTCAATCAGACGGGCAACCTCATCACCGCGACCGTCGGCCTGGCCGCGGGCCTCATGCCGGTGCTCCTTCCCGGAATGTACTCGAAGCTGCCGCAGACGGCATCGTCCCTGCTGGGAAGCGGTGTCGCCATGGCCGCGTTCGTCTCGGTGCTGCTCAACCTGCTCTTCCACCACACCGGCAAGCGCAACCGTCACCCGAAGGCCCGGACTCCGATCGCCGACCCGAGCAAGCTCGACCAGAGACCTGCCGACTACCGGATCTGAGGTTCGGCCGGTGGCCGGATCTGAGGTTCGACGCGGCACCGTACCACTGGCCCGAGAGTCAGGCTCCGTCCTTGCTCCGGTCCGGCGGATGGCCGGCCGTCGATTCCCTGACGACGAGAACAGGACCGGATGAACCCGCCGAGGCCGCCGACCCTGATTCGTTCGTCGCGGCGGGTTTCGCGTCGCCTCCGTCCCGGGCGACGGATTCCGTGCTGCCGTCCAGGACAACGGTCGCATTCGATGAATGATCACCGTCGAGAACGGTGACGAGCATCTCGACCGCCGCGCCCGAGATCGCCTCGAGCCCGAGGTCGACCGCGGTCAGCGGCGGATGGCTCGTGCGTGCACGCAGACCGTCATAGCGGGTGGCGATGAGCAGGTCCTCTCCGACCGTTCGGCCGAATTCCTGAGCGGCCCTCACCGCGCCGGTGGCGAAGGTGTCGATGGGCGCGAGCACCGCATCGATGTCCGGGTGCGCGGCCAACAGCTCCTCGGCGGCGGCGAAGGCTCCGTCTTCTCCGGAGGTCTCATCCGCCTCGGCGATCAGCTGCGTGAAACCGCGGGCGGCTGCGGTCTCGGCATAGACCTCGCGGGCCGCGATCTGTGCTCCGCGCAGGCTGCGGCTGACCAGCAGCGCCGGCTGTGTGGCTCCCTCGCCGAGGAGATGATTGAGCAACAGCTGAGCAGTCGCCCGGTGGTGGAGGTCGATGCTCCACTTGCTGGCGGCTCCGGTCGAAGCTGTCGATGCACGCGCCGGACCTGCCTCGTCAGAGGTCAGGGCGTCGTCGCCAGCTCCCGAACTCGGTCCGTCGATCGTGACGTAGGGGATGGCACGGTCACGCAGCGCCTCGGCGAGGGGATCATCGGCGGTGGGCTCCAGGAGGATCGCACCATCGATGTCGAGCAGATCGACGGGGTCAGCCGCCTCGGTGGGTGGAGCGAGGACGAAGACGTAGCCTTCGAGCAGAGCGGTCCGCGCACATCCCATGGCCAGTTCGGTGAAGAAGCCCAGCTGAGACGGCCCGGCGGATACTGCCGCGGGCATCGAGGACAACAGGGCGAGGGTCTGCGACTTGCCCGAGCGCAGACTGCGGGCACGGGCGCTGGGCCGATAGTTCAGCCGCTCGGCGACCTCTTTGACCTTGGCCCGGGTGGCGGCGTTGACCTTGCCCTGACCGCTGAGCGCATGGGAGACAGTCGTCCGCGACACTCCGGCCTCACGCGCCACATCGGCGATCGTGACGCGGTGCGCGCGCGGGAAGTCAGACATGGAATCAGCCTACTTCACTGCGTGGCGCCGACGAGGGCACAGCTGCACAGGAGGTTCGCTGCCCGAAAATAGGTCGCAACCGGACAATTCTCGCGCTTGAAGGTATCCGATTGCGACCTAGGTTTGCAGCCCAAGATTCCGTTTGCGTCCACTCCTCGCCGCACCTGGCACTCGCCGCCCTCACGCCTGAACGATGACGATGATGCCGGAGACGATCGCAAAGCCGAGGACGATATAGCGCAGCACCGGCCCGTCGAGGCGGTGGTGGACATATCGGGAGAGGAACGAACCGACCGCGAGGAACGGCAGCATCCACGCGGTCGTGACCATCGTGTCCGCCGAGACCTGCCCGCTGAAGGCGAGCACGATGAGGGAGATGATCTCTCCGACGAGGAAGCACACCGCCACCGTCGAGCGCAGCTCCGGGCCGGGACTGTGCTGATAGGCCAGCGCGTAGGGCGGGCCGCCGATGCCCGTCGAGGTCTCCGTGACTCCGGTGACGAGCCCGACCGTCGCGAGCACCGGCTTGTTCGGCGTGAACTTCGGTGCCAGCAGCGCGACGACCGCGGCGATGAGCGTCGACCAGCCGATGAGCAGCGCGAGCTGGTGCAGGTTGACGATGACGAGGATCCACAGACCCGCGAATGTGCCCGCGAACCGTCCGACGCTGATCCATTTCACGCCGGTCCAGTCGATGTGCTCACGCTCGCGCGCGGCGATGTAGAGATTGAGCGGAATCATCAGCACGAGCAACATCACCGGGATGAGGCTCGGGTCGATGAACGTCACGACGGGCGCGAGGATCATCGCGAACCCCATCCCCGTCGACCCCTGCACGAACGCAGAGACGAGGACGACCGCGGCGATGATCGCAAAGGCGAGCATCGACATCAGAAGTCATCCCTCGCCGAGGTGGGGCCGCTGTTCCGCGGTGCGTTCGCCGAGGTGGGGCTGCCGTTCCACGGTGCGTTCACCGAGGCGGTCCCACCGTTCCACGGCGTGTTGGCCGGGGCGGTCCCGTGCTCGGCCATCCACCGTGCCCGGTGGTCGGCCGCGTTCGGGTCGATGCGGGTGATCGGGGAGTTCTCCACCACCCGTCGGGAGACGTCTTTCGCACGCTCGAGGAATTCGCGGCCGTCCCAGTCGACGGGCCAACCGCCCTCGAGGCGCAGTTTGCCGTCGACGATGACCGCTTCGATCTGGTCACGGTTGGCCAGTCGGACGAGTTCCCACGGCACATCCCAGGAAGGCACGAACTCCGGAGTGTCGATATTGAGCACGAGCAGGTCGGCACGGGCACCGGGTGAGATCTCCCCGATCTGCCCGCCGAGTCCGACGGCGTCGGCACCGCCGCGCAGGCCCTGTTCGAGCCAGGTCCAGCCGCCGCCGGCTGACGAGTCGATGACGTCCATTCCGCCGGTGAGCCGCTGCGCGGTCTCGGCGGCGTCAAGGAGGCGGAAGGCATCCGAGCGGGTGCCGTCAGTGCCGAGTCCGATGCGCATTCCGAGTTCGTGCATGAGCAGTGCGGGCGCCACGGCATTGCCCTTCCAGGAGCTGGCGACCGGGTTGTAGGCGATTGCGCCGCCGGAGTCGCGGAGCAGTCGGATCTCCCGCGGGGTCAGGAGAGTGGCGTGTGCGGCGAGCAGCTCGGGACCGAGCGCACCGAGGCGGGCCAGTCTTTCGAGCGGACGCTCACCACCGGAAATGAGGGAGCGCTCGACGGCGACGATGTGCTCGTTGAGGTGGGTTTGGAACGGCACACCGGCCTCCCGGGCAAGGCGTGTGATCGCCACGAGCGCCTCGTCGGAGGCGACCTCGGGGATGGACACGGCCAGGGACGGGTGGACGAGGGACTCGGCGTCCCACCTGCTCAGGTGGCGTTCTGCGGCGGCGACCACCTCGGCGACGGTCGAGGTACGCACTCCTCCACCGAGGTCGTTGCAGATGACCCCGAGCACGCAGCGCAGGCCGATCTCGGCGGTGATATCGGAGATCGCGGAGACGTCGACGCTCGAACGGGTGCCGGCGTCGGTGACGGTGGTGAAGCCGCCGCGCAGGGATTCCCAGGCGGCCAGGCGGGTGGCGACGTCGATGGCTTCGGCGTCCATGTTCGACTCCATGGGCACCCAGACGCGCTGGAAGATCTCGGAGGGTTCGCCGAAGACGAGGGATTTTCCGAAGGTCTGGGTGAGGTGGTGGTGGGCGTCGATGAAGCCGGGCATGAGCAGGCGTCCGGGCAGGTCGATGCGGACAGGTTCGGCGGGCGCCCGGTCGGCGCTCGGAATCGGGTCGGCGGCGTTCGCGTCGGTCAGCAGCGATCGGGCCTGGGCGTCCACCTCGGCGAGGGGGCCGACAGCGAGGATCCGGCCGTCGTCGACGAGCACCGCGTGGCCGGTCTGCGCGCCTTCGGGAAGGAGGACCTTCTCCGGGACGAGCAGTGTCGGGGCTTGGTGGAGGCTGCGCAGCTGAGTCATCGGGTCCTTCGGGCTTCGAGGGCAGAGCCAAATCGATTTGGCTAGGTTCAGTCTACGGTTGTCGGGCGGGCTGGGTCAACGATTTTCCGGGGCCCATCGCCGATTAGAATGTGGGGATGACGACCTTGCCGCTCACCCCCGCCTCGGCGGATCATGGGCACCTGCACTGCGGGTATTTCGAGCGCGGGGAGTGCCGTTCCTGCGCGCTCATCGAAACACACTACGGGCAGCAGATCGCCGACAAGGAAGCTTGGTGCCGCAAAGTCCTCGCCGAGGCTGCTCCGCGGGTGTGGCTGCCGACCTTCGCCGGTGGATTACGGGACTTCAGGAATCGGGCGAAGCTCGCCGTCGGTGGGTCAGCCGGGAATGTCACCTTGGGCATCCTCGATCAGGAGTTCCACGGTGTCGATCTGCGTGACTGTGGGATTCAGGCCCCGGCGATCCGGGCGGTGATCCCGGTGCTTGCGGACTTCCTCGATGCTACCGGACTCGAGCCTTATGATGTTGCTGCTCGCCGCGGGGAGTTGAAGTTCGTCCATGTCACGGCGGCACCTTCGGGTGAGCTGATGATTCGTTTCGTCGTCCGCACTCAGCACGGGCTGGACGTGCTGCGATCGCGGAAGGGTCGGCTCTTCGAAGTCATCCCCAATGCGTCCGTGGTGTCGGTGAATCTGCTGCCCGAGCACAAGGCCGTGCTCGAGGGCAGCCGCGAAGAGATGCTGCGCGGCGAATCGCTGCGGATGAACCTCGATCGGGTCGATCTCCATCTGCGGCCGCAGTCTTTCTTCCAGACGAATACCGCTGTCGCCATCGGGCTCTACAACCAAGTGGCCGAGTGGGTGGACGCTGTCGAGGCTTCGAGCCTGTGGGATCTGTACTGCGGCGTCGGAGGGTTCGCGCTCTACTGCGCTTCCCCTGCGCGACGGGTCACCGGGGTCGAGGTCAGCGAACAGGCGATCGAGTCGGCGAAGGTCAGCGCCGCCGAACTCGGCATCGAAGCTCGGTTCCTCGCCGGCGATGCCACGGGGTTCGCCAAGGAGAACCTGAGCACGGACGAACGGCCGGACTGCGTGATCGTCAATCCGCCTCGGCGGGGGATCGGTGCACGACTGTCGGCAGCGTTGGAGAACTCCGGTGTCGAGCACATCGTCTACTCGAGCTGCAATCCCGTGTCCCTGGCGAAGGATCTCGCGCGGATGCCCGCCTACGAGGTGGCTCAGGCCCGGATCTTCGACATGTTCCCGCACACGAAGCACCTCGAGGCCGCGGTCCTCCTCCAGCGGCGGTGAACAACCACGTGCCCGCGCCGATCGCTCGGGCTACCGCCGACCGCTCGCCTTGACTCGGCCTGCACTCGCCCACCGCTCGACATACCGCCCAGCGCACGCCGCATAACTCGGTACAGCGACGGTAACTCGAGCGGTCGGCGACGTCGGACGTTCGCGAAAACTGTTCCGCTTCGACCCCTGGGGTTGTATGCTCGGTGGCGATGACCGGACAGGCGAACAGCCGCTCACGGATCGGTAACCCGGTCGACAGTTGAGCCGCAGAGGTCGCGAGCGCTCTGCTCGCGGCCCTCCCCATGACGAAGCCATTTTCACAATTGTCAGTTCTCCCTGCCCGAAAACAATCTCGGGCGATCAGCGAACCACCACTCATTCGAAAAGGACTTCATCATGTCAGCAACCTTCAACCACACCATCATCGCCGCAGCGGATCCGGTCGCCTCGGCGCAGTTCTATGTCGATATCCTCGAGGCCGAACACACCGAATCCTGGGGACCGTTCGCCAACATCATGCTCTCCGACGGAGTCATGCTCCAATTCGCCACTCCCCCACCGGGATATGACATTCTGCCCGTGCACATGGCCTTCCTCTGCACTGACGACCATTTCGACCGAGCCGTTGACCTGCTCAAACAGCGCGGCCTCGATTTCTGGGCAGACCCACAGCGCACTCGCCCGCAGGAGACGAACACCGAACACGGGGGTCGCGGAGTGTATTTCCTCGACCCGTCGGGAATGTATCTCGAGCTCATCACTCGCCCCTACCTCTGACTGCCCCTGACACTCACCGACCGCTCGAGTCAGCACCCACCGCTCGAGTCAGCACCCACCGCTCGCCGCATGACTCGGTCCAGCGACGGCAACATGAGCGGTCGCCGTGACCCAGCAGCGTCAATGCTCCACCGCGAGAAGACTCACACTCTGCCGTTTCTGCCCTCACACATGCGGTGATTCGGCGACGAGCGCATAGACTCGTCAGTCGCACGGCCCCACGAACGACCCAGTTCGCGGGGCCTGTTGTGTAATCTGCCGATCCCGACCGACCCGACGATCGCTCATGCCTGCCGCCGAGGCGGCCACGAGCGCGGAGACCACGATGACGATGCTGAACTCACCCTCCCCCGAACCCGCCAGCAACACTGCAGGCGGTTCCGACCGCTCCACGGCGTCCACCTCCTCGGGCGGGTCGGACGACCCTCCCCCTGCCCCCGGGGCCGGCCCTGCCGCCGGAGCCGGACCCGAGGCAGGGACAGAGTCCGAGCCTGCTCCGGGCACCACACAGACCGCACCCGTCGCGGCCCCACATTCCAACCGGGTCGGGACAGTCTTCATATGCTCGGTCATCGCCGTCATCGCCTTCATGGTGTGGGCAACGATCGCCCCCGATGCCCTGTCGGACATCATGACGCGGGCGATGACGACGGTGTCCACCGGATTCGGCTGGATCTATCTCGTCGTTCCCTTCGCCGCGATCGCGATGCTCGTGTGGTTCGCAGCCAGCCGCTTCGGTCGCCTCCGCCTCGGCTCATCCGATTCCCGCCCCGAATACCGCACGATCACCTGGCTGGCGATGATCCTCGCTGCCGTGATGGGGATCGGCCTGGTCAGCTACGGGGTAGCCGAGCCGATGTCCCACTTCATGACCCCGCCCCACGGACTGGCGGAACCGGAGACCATGGACGCGGCGATTCGCGCGATGCAGTTCTCCTACCTCGACTGGGGCTTCCAAGCCTGGGCGATCTTCGGCGTCTTCGGACTGGCCATCGGCTATTCCACCCACCGAAAGGGCCGGCCAGCACTCGTGTCCACGATGCTGCGCCCCGTCCTCGGCCGCTTCGTCGACGGCTGGGTCGGCAGCTTCATCGACATCCTCACCATCATCGCCACACTCTTCGGCACGACGACGTCCCTGGGACTCGGTGCCTCGCAGATCGGCGAGGGCCTCAACACCGTCCTCGGCATCGACTCCACCATCATCGGCCAGATCATCGTCATCACCGTGCTCACCCTCCTCTTCACCGGTTCGGCACTGACCGGAGTGAGCCGCGGCATCAAGTACATCTCCCAGATCACGCTGACCATGGCGACCCTGCTCGGGCTCTTCGTCTTCATCACCGGACCCAGCGGTTTCGTCTCCAACCTGTTCGTCCGCTCCATCGGCGCCTTCGCCGGAGACTTCGTCGAGCTCAACTTCATGACCCCGACCAGTGCCGAGGACAGCGAATGGATGCTCGGCTGGACTTATTTCATGATGGCGTGGTGGCTGTCCTGGAGCGCCTTCGTCGGCATCTTCCTGGCCAAGATCTCGAAGGGCCGCACCATCCGGGAGTTCGTCGCCGGCGTCCTGCTCGTGCCCAGCGCCGTGTTCTTCATCTGGTTCACCGTCATGGGCGGTTCGGCGATCAAGTTCGACATCGATGGGGCCAGGATCGGTGAGGCCACTCAGAACAACCTCGACACCGCTTTCTTCAGCCTCCTCGACCAGCTGCCGCTGTCCATGCTCGCTTCGGTCTTCACGATCGTCATGGTCATCCTGTTCTTCGTCTCCTCCGCGGACTCGAACACCTTCGTCCTCAGCTCGCTGTCCTCACAGGGATCCTTCGCGCCCCGGCGTCCGGTGATCGCGACCTGGGGGTTCCTCACCGGCGGCTGCGCGGTGGTCCTGCTCCTCGTGGGCGGACTGCAGGCCCTGCAGCAGGCGGCGATGCTCTCGGCGGTGCCGTTCACCGTCATCGTGGTCGTCCTCGGCATCGCCCTGATAAAGGAACTGCGCAGCGATCACCAGATCGTCGAGGAGGTCGCGCGCGAGCGACGAGTGCTCGGACTCTGACGCTCGATCCGATCACACCGACCGCTCACGTTACCGTCCACCGCTCACCGCATAACTCAGTACAGCGACGGCAACGCGAGCGGTCGGCGAGGATTGTCAGCTCCGGCAGCCCAAGGAGGTGGCGTGACCAGAACTGAGCACCGTCACCGCAGCTTGGCGGTCACCTCGGCGGCGGCAGCCTTGACCCGGTCGACCACAGGACCGGTGTCCTCGGGCAGGGTCTCGGTGACGAAGGAGAGGCCGATTGCCGCGATCGGGCGACCCAGCACATCGAACACCGGTGCCGCGAGCGTCGAGATCCCCGGCGTGACTTCGCCGTGTTCGATCGCGCTGCCGGTCCGTCGTTCCTGGGCGAGCACGGCGTTGAGCGCCTTCACCGAGGTCGGGCCCTTGCCTGTGCGCGTGACGAACTCGGTTTCGGACTGCAGCATCGCCAGCACCTCGGACTTCGGCAGCTGGGCGAGGATCGCCCGGCCGGTCGCCGTGAGGTAGCTCGGCATGCGCACACCGGTGGCGGTGATGACCGCGACGGATTTGAGCGACTGCTCCTTGAGCACGTACTCCGTCTCCCAGCCGCGGATGACCGCCAGCTGCGCGGTCGTAGCGGTATCCTCGGCGAGCTGACGGACGATCGGCTGCGCCAACCGCTGCAGGGGATTCGTCCGCAGGTAGGACGCCCCGAGCTCGTGCACACCGGCTCCGAGCACATACCCGGATTCGGTGCGCGCCACGAGCCCGAGCTCCTCGAGCACGGCGAGGATGTCATACGCACTCGACCGCGGAATCTCCAGCGACCTGACCAGGGCACCGGCCGTGATCGACCGATTCGACGAGGCCATATGCCGCAGGATCGCGATCGCCCGCCGCAGTGCCGGAACCTCAGCCACGACTCAGCCCTCCATCTCCAAGACCGCGAAGGCCCGAGAGTAGAGCTCGGCGATTTCGCCGAGTTCGGTGTGCACTCCGTCGCGCACGCGGACTTGGCCGCCGCTGACGGTCAGATGCACGTCCGCCGAGGTGGCCGTGAGGATGATCTGCTCGTCCAGTGATCCCATGGTGCGCATGCTGTCGGTGCGCAGAGCCACGAAGTCGCACGCCTTCCCGACCTCGAGCGCGCCGACGGGAAGGTCGAGGCTGCGCGCCCCGCCTTCGGTGAGTGCCGTGATGAGTTCGGCCGGGGAGAACCGTCCACGCTGACCCGACCGCAGCCGCTCCCCCGCCTCGAGCCCCTGGGTCTCGCGCAGGGCGTCGAGGACGACGTGTTGGTCGGAGCCGAGGGAGATCACCGCTCCGGCGTCGGCGAGTTCACGGGCCGGTCCGATGCCGTCGGCGAGGTCCGCCTCGGTGCAGGGGCACATGACGATCGTCGATCGGGACCCGCCGAGGATCGCGATGTCCTCCTCGCTCAGGTGAGTGGCGTGGACGGCCGAGAGCCGGTCGTCGACGACGCCCGAGCGGGCGAGCACCTCGGTCGGGCTGGCTCCGTAAGCCGCTTGTGAGGCGTCATTTTCGGCCGGCTGCTCGGACAGGTGCACGTGCACGGGGCCGGACAGTTCGGCGAAGCGAGGCAGGTTTGCGGCTGGGACCGCGCGGATCGAATGGATCGCCGCACCCACGTGAACGAAGCTCTCACCTGGAGCCTTGACGGGGAATTCGTCGGCAAAGGTGTCGATCAGGCCGGTGTGCCGGTCCATGTACCCGTCGATCGTGCCGTCGCCGAAACGGGCCTGTTCGGCCGAGAGTTCGGAGTCGATGGCGCCGGTGAGGTAGCAGGTGTCGAGCAGTCGGATGCGGATCCCCGCCGAGGCGGCCGCCCGTGCCAGCGCTCGTTCCATCGCGTGGGCACGGAGTTCGGCATCGTCATTCGCGTCGCTCGCGTCCCCGCGGGGACGTTCGGTGTGTTCGTCCGCCTCGGCGACCGGATCCGCCGCGTCCCCGCGGGGACGATCGGCGCCGTAGGGCGTTCCGTCCTGAGCGTGGTGGACGTAGTGGAACTCCCCCACCGAGGTGTAGCCGCCGGCGAGCATCTCTGCGAAGACAGAGCGTGCCACGGTCTCGTACGACTGGGGGTCGAGTTTCGCGGCGACGGAGTACATGACTTCGCGCCAGGTCCAGAAGGTGCCGCCGTCGCCGTGGGTGCGTCCGCGCAGCATCCGGTGGAAGGCATGCGAGTGCGCGTTGACTCCACCGGGCAGGACAAACCCGTGCACCGCCTCGGCGTCGGAGGGGGCGGCGTCGATTCCGGTCTCGACCGCGGTGAGCGTTCCGGTGTCATCGGCACTCAGCAGCACCCCGTGGGCGACGGCTCCGTCGACCCAGGCGGATTCGCACCAGTAACGGGTGCTCATCGTGCACCTCCGTTCGTCGGACCTCCGGCACTGCCGTCAGCAATGGCGTGTTCGATGCCGAGTTCGCGGGCGAGCACGTTGACGAGCGCGTCGACTCCGGCCCTCTGGTCGTCGACCTCGCAGGCCTCTTCGGGAGCGTGCGAGACGCCGGTCGGGTTGCGGACGTAGAGCATCGCCGCCGGCACATGGGGTGCGAGGATTCCGGCATCGTGTCCGGCGCCCGAGGGCAGCAGCGGAGCGTCCGGCAGCACCGAGGTCAGGCGCGAGTTGAGGTCGGCGGTGAAGTGGGTCGTCGGCGAGTAGGACTCCTGCGAGATGGTCACCTCGACACCGGAATCGGCGCCGTGGTCCTTCGCACGTCGGCTGATCGCTTCGAGCACCTGTTTGACGACGGCATCGTCAGAGTGGCGGATGTCGAGCCAGAAGCTCATGGACGAGGCGATGACGTTCGTCCCGCCCGGGTGGATGAGGGTACGGCCCACGGTCGCCACGGCGCTCGCGTCAGTGGCGGCCGCTAGGGTCGGGATATCCCCGATCACGCGGGAGGCCGCGACCACCGGGTCGGCGCGATGACTCATCGGAGTCGTGCCGGCGTGGTTGCCCTGACCGGAGAAGGCGAAGTGCCAGCGCCCGTGACCGATGATCGAGGAGCCGATGGCGACGGCCTGATCGGTGTTGATCAGACCGACGCCCTGTTCGACATGGAGTTCGATGAAGGAACCGATTCCGGCCAGCCGAGACTGGTCACGCCCGATCCGATCCGGGTCGAGGCCATAGCCACGGGCGACGTCGGCGAAGGTGTCACCGGCGGCGTCCTTGAGGCCGAGCGCGCGGTCAACGTCGATGGCGCCGGTGAGCAGCCGCGAGCCGAGGCAGGCGACACCGAAGCGTGAGCCTTCCTCTTCGGGGAACACTGCCAGAGCGAAGGGCCGGGTGGACTGGTCGAGTGCGCCGGAAGCCTTGAGCACGTCGAAGGCCGCCAGCGCCGAGGCGACGCCGAGGGGGCCGTCGAACTCGCCGCCGCCGGGCACGGAGTCGAGGTGGGAACCGGTGACGACGGCGTTCGCACCCTGCGGGGTGGCCCATGCCCACGTGATTCCGTTGGCGTCGATCTCCGTGTCGAGGCCGCGGCGGTCCGCCTCGGCGAGGAACCACTCACGCAGCTCCCGTTCGGTGGCCGAGAATCCGGGCCGCTGGTAGCCCGGCCCGCGGGTGTCGCGGCCGTTGTCCTCGATCTGGCTCAGCAGCGAGACGACATCGCTCATTGTCAGTTCACTCCGTTCGAAATCGGTCGGGTCCGGTGATGTGTCGGAGCCGTGGTCGGCCGGCCCTGGCATCAGAGGCCCGACGGTCGGGTCCGGTGCGGACGAGCCGCGGGGCGGGACGGACCACACGCAGGTTCCGCCCCGGCCCGGCGTCAGTCCTGGTGGGTGGTGGCTGCGGAGGTGCCCGAAGCCTCGGCGGCGGCTTCGAGGTTGCCCAGCGCAGTGAACTCGGGATCGTTGACGGCCGGTCCGCCGTCTTCCGGTTGCCAGGTTCCGGCAGCAGCGGTGACGGTGTGGGTCAGCGGTGCGACCGACTCGGCGGCGGCGACGAGCGAGCCGTCCTTGACCTTCGCAATGGTCTCGGCGAGTTCGGGCGAGAGGAACCGGTCGGGTCCGGGCCCCGGCACCGTCTCACGGATCGCCGCGATCACGGCTCCGGTCACCGGTGCCGGTGCGGCGTCGCGCATATCGCAGGCACGGGATGCGGCATAGAGTTCGATGCCGACGACGGAGGCGAGGTTGTCGACGACCTTGCGCAGCTTGCGTGCGGCCGACCAGCCCATGGACACATGATCTTCCTGCATCGCCGAGGACGGGATTGAGTCGACCGAGGCCGGAGTCGCGCCGCGTTTGGCCTCGGAGACCATGGCCGCCTGCGTGTAGTGGGCGATCATCAGGCCGGAGTCGACACCGGCGTCATCGGCGAGGAACGGGGTGAGGTTCTGGTTGCGGGCGACATCCATCATCCGGTCGGTGCGGCGTTCGGACATCGAGGCGACGTCGGCGGCGACGATGGCCAGGAAGTCCAAGGCATGGGCCAGCGGTGCACCGTGGAAGTTGCCGTTCGAGGACACCATTCCATTGGTGAGCACGACGGGGTTGTCGATGGCGGCCCGCAGTTCGCGTTCGGCCACCTGGGTGGCGAAGGCGACGGCGTCGCGGGCGGCGCCGTTGACCTGCGGGGCGCAGCGCATCGAGTACGCGTCCTGGACGAGGTGGGTGGAGTCGCGGTGGCTGGCAGTGATGCCGGAATCGGCGAGCGAGGCGAGCATGTTCGCAGCCGAGGCGGCCTGACCGTCGTGCGGGCGCAGCGCGTAATGGAGTTCAGGGGCGAAGACGGCGTCGGTGCCGAAGAGTCCTTCGATGCTCATGGCCGCGGACACATCGACGGCGGTGAGCAGGTTCTCCAGGTCGGTCAGGGCCATGATGAGCATGCCGAGCATGCCGTCGGTGCCGTTGACCAGCGCGAGGCCTTCCTTCTCGGCCAGGGTGACCGGGGTGATTCCGGCCTTCGCGAGAATCTCATCGGCGGGCCCGGCCACTCCGTCTGGCCCCTCGGCCACGCCTTCACCCATGACGACGAGGGCGCATGCCGACAGTGGTGCGAGGTCACCGGAGCAGCCGAGTGAGCCGTACTCATGGACGACCGGGGTGATTCCGGCGTTGAGCAGGTCGACGTAGGTCTGGAGGACTTCGGCGCGGACGCCGGCCCGACCGGTGGCCAGGGTGCGGGCGCGCAGCAGCATGAGGGCGCGCACGACCTCGCGTTCGACGGGTTCGCCGACGCCGGCGGCGTGGGAGCGGATGAGGGATTTCTGCAGTTGGGTGCGCAGTTCCGCGGGGATGTGACGCTGGGCGAGCGCACCGAATCCGGTCGAGACTCCGTAGACGGGCTTCTCCGCCTGAGCGAGGGCGTCGATGGCCTCGCGGTACTTGTTCACCCGGGCCAGGGTGGCATCGGACAGGGAGACCAACGCTCCGCGACGGGCGACGTCGACCACCTCGGCGAAGGTCAGCGTATCGGGGTCGAGATCGATGAATGTGGTCATCGTGTGCCTTTCTGTGAGTGCGTCAGTGTGATGTCTGAGTCGTGGGTGAAGTTCTCATACGTCGACGCCGAGGTGGTTCCTCGCCGTCGACGCACCGTGCTGATGGGTAGGTGGTTCAGTCGCGGGGTCGATTGTCGACGATGAGCTCACCGCCGGAGTAGACGCGTTCGACCAGCTGCACACCGGGCCGGTAGGCCAGGTGGCGGTAGCTGGGTGCGTCGAGGATGGCCAGGTCGGCGCGGGCCCCCACTCCGAGGTGGCCGACGTCGGTGCGTTGCAGGGCGTTGGCCCCGCCGGCTGTCGCTGCCCACACCGCTTGTTCGACGGTGAAGTGCATGTCCCGGACGCCGATGGCGATGACGAACGGCATGCTGTTGGAGAACCCTGACCCGGGATTGCAGTCGCTGGCGATCGCCAGCGATACTCCCGCGTCGACGTAGCGGCGGGCGTCGGGGTAGGGCTGGCGGGTGGAGAATTCGATGCTCGGCAGCAGGGTGACGACGGTGCCCGCCTCGGCGAGGACGGCGAGGTCCTCATCGGAGGCGAACGTCGCATGGTCGACGGACACGCAACCGAGTTCCGCGCCGAGTTTGAGCGCCCCGCCCTCGGTGAGCTGATTGGCGTGCAGCCGCGGTTTCATCCCGACGGCCTTGCCGGCTTCGATGATCCGCCGGGTCTGGACCTCGGTGAAGGCACCGGTTTCGCAGAACACGTCGATCCACTTCGCCTTACCTTCGGCCGCCGGGATGATCTCGTCGATAACGAGGTCGACGTAGCGTTCCGGCTCGTCTTTGAACTCCGGCGGGACGACGTGCGCGGCGATGAGGGTCGATTCTTCGGTGTGCCGGTTGATGATGTCGAGGGCCTGGATCTCGTCGGGCACGGTCAGCCCGTAGCCGGACTTGATCTCGAACGTCGTCGTTCCCTGCCGCTTCGCCTGCTCGAGCAAGTGGACGAGGTTGGCCTCGAGTTCGGATTCCGTCGCTGCGCGGGTGGCGGCCACGGTGGTGGCGATGCCCCCGGCCGAGTACTTCTGTCCGGCCATCCGGGCCGCGAATTCCTCGGACCGATCACCGGCGAAGATGAGGTGGTTGTGGCTGTCGACGAAGCCGGGAATGACGGCTTTGCCACCGAGGTCGATCGTCTCGAGTCCGCCGAGGTCATTCGCCGAGGTGACTTCCCCGTTTGCGATGTCATCGTCGTTCAGGCCTTTTCCGACGCTCTCACCGAGGCGGCTCGACACCGCCGTGTCCGCCTCAGCGGACGGTCCCGACCAGATGATCCGACCGTCGTCGATGAGCAGCGCGGCATCGGTGATGATGCCCAGCTCGCCGAGGGTGTCGAGGTCGTTGACGACGAGTTCGCTGATGCCGGTGATGAGCTGCATGGCGAGTCGGGCCTTTCCGATCGAGAATGATTCCCTCTCAGTATGGACCGCTCGGTGGCGGGGCAGAACCTCTCCCGCAGATATTTGTCCGATATTTCGGACGGCCGAGTGATGGGGGTCTGGTGAACCCGCCCGCCGGCTCGGTCGGGAACTCCCCGCGGCCCAGAAAAAGGTGAGTAGCCCAAGTTTGAAACCGGGCTACTCACCTTTTTCTGAGCTATTCAGCGACCGCGCCGTCGACGCAACGTCGCTTACTGCTTACTGTGCGGCGGATTCCTCGTCGCGCTTGTCGAGCTCGGGGATCATCGGCACGCGCTGACCGCGCTCTTCGGCCACCTCGGAGGCGCGATCGTAACCGGCGTCGACGTGGCGGATGACGCCCATGCCCGGGTCGTTCGTGAGCAAGCGTGCCAGTTTCTGAGCGGCCAGCTCGGTGCCGTCGGCCACGGAGACCTGTCCGGCGTGGATGGAGCGGCCGATGCCGACGCCGCCGCCGTGGTGGATCGACACCCAGGTCGCACCCGAGGAGGTGTTGACCAGGGCGTTGAGCAGCGGCCAGTCGGCAACGGCGTCCGTACCGTCGAGCATGGATTCGGTTTCGCGGTAGGGGCTGGCGACGGAACCGGAGTCGAGGTGGTCACGGCCGATGACGATCGGGGCCGAGATCTTGCCTTCCGCGACGAGCTGGTTGAACAGCAGACCGGCCTGGTGGCGTTCCTTGTAGCCGAGCCAGCAGATGCGTGCCGGCAAGCCTTCGAACTCGACGTATTCATTGGCGGCGTCGAGCCAGGTGTGGAGGTGTTCATTCTCGGGGAAGAGCTCCTTGAGCGCCTGATCGGTGACCTCGATGTCCTTCGGGTCGCCGGACAGCGCGACCCAGCGGAAGGGTCCGAGGCCTTCGCAGAAGAGGGGGCGGATATAGGCGGGGACGAAACCGGGGAATTCGAAGGCACGGTCATAGCCGGCCTTGCGGGCTTCGTCGCGGATCGAGTTGCCGTAATCGAAGACCTCGGCGCCGCGGTCCTGGAATTCGACCATGGCCTTCACATGCTTGGCCATGGACTCCTCGGCGCGAATGGTGAACTTCTCCGCATCCTGCTCGGCCTCTTCGTGCCAGTCGTCGACGCTCACGCCCACCGGCAGGTAGGACAGCGGGTCGTGAGCCGAGGTCTGGTCGGTGACGATGTCGACTTCAGCAGCCTCGGGGCGATCGAGGATGAGCGGGAGGATCTCGGCGGCGTTGCCGACGAGTCCGACGGACAGGGCCTGCTTGTTCTTCTTCGCTTCGATGACCTTGGCCAGTGCGGTGTCGAGGTCGGTTTCGACCTCGTCGAGGTAGCGCTTGCCCTTGCGGCGATCGAGGCGGGTCTTGTCGACGTCGATGATGAGGCAGGCGCCGCCGTTGAGGGTCACGGACAGCGGCTGGGCTCCGCCCATTCCGCCGCAGCCGGCGGTGATGGTCAGGGTTCCGGCGAGGGTGCCGTCGAAGCGCTTGCGGGCGATGGCGCCGAAGGTCTCGTAGGTGCCCTGGAGGATGCCCTGGGTGGCGATGTAGATCCAGGACCCGGCGGTCATCTGGCCGTACATCATGAGGCCTTCGGCTTCGAGCTCGCGGAAGTGCTCCCAGTTGGCCCAGTCTCCGACGAGGTTGGAGTTGGCAATGAGCACGCGCGGGGCCCATTCGTGGGTGCGCATGACACCGACGGGCTTGCCCGACTGGATGAGCAGGGTCTCGTCGTCCTCGAGGTCGTCGAGGGTGCGCACGATCGCATCGTAGGCTTCCCAGGAGCGGGCGGCGCGACCGGTGCCGCCGTAGACGACGAGGTCCTCGGGACGTTCGGCGACCTCGGGGTCGAGGTTGTTCATGAGCATGCGCTTGGGTGCTTCGGTCTGCCAGGACTTCGCGGTGATCTCGGTTCCGCGGTCGGCACGGATGACGCGGGACGGGTCGTGCTGAGTGAACGACGGCTTGGTGGTCATGGGATTCTCCTTGTCGCTGTGTCCGACGAGGCGGATGCTTGGCTGCCGCTTCGCCGTCGCGCCGAGGTGTGGGCTCCCCTGCGCTGTCGGCTCTGACTACACCATCCATTCTGACGACTGGAGCAGAATGCGGAAGTGGCCCGCATCAAGTTCCGTCCGACATTTCGGACATAGATGAATCGATGCCGGGTTCGCCGCTCCCCGAGACTCGCGCAGCACTGGTCGGTTCCACGCGCCACCCACACAGATTTCCCACCGAGGCAGCCCCGGCAGTTTCGTTCAGATCCTCGCCGACTCCTCGACAGCCGCGTACACCCGACCGTCGACCTCCGCGCCATACTGCCCTTCGCCATCGTCCCCGCCGGCGACCTCCGCAACCGGCTGCACCGGCGAGATCCGGTAGCTGGCCGGAGTCCGGGCGAGCTTGATCGGCGAGGCCACTCCGCGGTAGCCGTCGCCCATCTCCACGACCATCTCCCGGTGCGCGGTATGCGGATGCTCGACCACCTCGGCGGCGTCGAGGATCGGACCGGCGGGCACGCCGATGCTCATGAGCTCCTCGGACAGCTTCTCCGCCGAGGTCGAAACCATGAGAGCTTCGAGTTCGACCCGCAGCGCATCCCTGTTTCCCAGACGCGCGGCATTGTCGACGAACCGCGGGTCCTCGGCGAGCCCCGGAGCACCGAGGTGGTCGACGAGCTTGGCGAACTGTCCGTCGTTTCCGGCGGTGATGAATACCTGCCCGGCCCCGGTCGCGAACGCCGAATACGGGGCGATGTTCGGATGGTCGTTGCCCGACAGCTTCGGCACGGCTCCACCGCCGAAGAAGTTCGGCAGGTGCGGATGCATGACGGAGATCCCGCAGTCGAACAGCGTCGTCTCGACCCGCTGACCGCGCCCGCTGGTCACCCGTTCCTGCAGCGCCATGAGCACGCCGATGGCCGCGTTCAGCCCGGTGACCATGTCGACGGCGGGCATGCCGATGCGCATCGGCCCGGTCGACTCGTCCCCGTTGACCGACATCAGACCCGACATTGCCTGGATGATCGCGTCGTATCCGGGCCGTCCGCCCAGCGGACCGTCATCGCCGAAACCGGTGATGGACGCGTGCACGAGGTGCGGGTAGCGGTCCGGAATCTCCGACACCGGGTCAAGCCCCCACTTCGCCAGGGTCCCGGTCTTGAAATTCTCGACGAGCACATCGGCCCCGGCCAGCAGCCCGTGCAGCGCCTCCTGTCCCTCCTCGGTGCGCAGGTCGAGGGTGATCATCCGCTTGTTCCGGTTGATCCCGGCGAAGTAGCTCGACACCTCGGGCGCCACGAACGGCGGCCCCCAGCTGCGCGTATCGTCGCCGGCCGGCGGTTCGACCTTGATGACCTCGGCACCGTGATCGGCCAGGATCTGCGTGCAATAGGGCCCGCCGAGGATGCGCGAGAGATCGACGACCGTGATCCCGGAGAGTGCTCCCGCGCTCACTGCCCGCTCCCTCCGGAACGCGCAGTTCCATCCTCGGCGGACTGAGCTGCTCCACCCTCGCCGAGGATCTCCTCGACAGCCGCGAACGCTTCGTCCCGGCCCATGCCGGCACCGTCGATGAGGGCGTCCAGTACGGCATCGTCTTCGACGACCGGGACGAGCGGGTTCTGCGGCATCAGCTTGTGGCGCAGTACCAGTGCGGCGATGACGATGCGCGACCAGTCGCCGCGGCTGTCTCCGATCCGCGCGCCTTCCGAGGCCATGATGGACGCGCACACGAGGTTGTAGGTCGCGGTCGCGAGCTGACGCACCCGTGCCTGCTCAACACCTTCGGGCGTGGACTCGAGCGCGTGCAGCAGCGTCGAGCTCAGCGATTGGATCTGGCTGCGGAACGCGGCCGAGAGGTCGGCCGCCTCGGCGATGAGCGTCTCCAGGTGCAGGAACAGCGGTTTGAGTGTGCCCGCCCGGTGGGCGGCGCGGATGACGTCGAGGGCGACGATGTTCGAGGTGCCCTCCCAGATCGATCCGAGCTGGGAATCGCGGAAGACGCGGGCGTCGCCGTATTCCTCGATGTAGCCGACTCCGCCGCGGATCTCCATCGCGTCCGCGGTGACCTTGCGGGCGTCGCGGGTGGCGCGGAACTTGATGAGCGGGGTGAGGATGCGCAGCACCGAGGCGGCTTCGGAATCACCGGCATCGGCCCGGGCGAAGACGTCCGCCGTGTGCAGGGAGATCGACAGCGCCTGTTCCGTGGTCGTCATGATCTTCGCGAGCTGGCGACGCTGCAGGGGCAGCTTGCTCAACGTCGAACCGAAGGCTTCGCGATTGCGGCAGATGAACTTCGACTCGCCGAAGGCCCGCCGCATGAGGCCGGCCGCGCGCACGGCGTTGGACAGGCGAGAGGAGTTGACCATATCGGCCATCTGCACGAATCCGCGTCCGATATCGCCGACGAGGTAGGCCGTCGCTCCCTGCAGGCTCATCTCGCCGCTGGGCATCGACCGGGTGCCGAGCTTGTCCTTGAGGCGTACGATGCGCATGGAGTTCGGCGAACCGTCCTCAAGAGTGCGCGGTAAGAGGAAGAGTCCGATGCCTTTGATTCCGGGCTGTGCACCCTCGGGGCGAGCGAGGACCATGGCGAGTTCGGCGTCGGCGTTCGAGCAGAACCACTTCTCACCGGTCAGCGCCCAGGTGCCGTCGCCGTTGTCGACGGCCGTGGTCGTCGCACGACCGACGTCGGAGCCGGCGTCCTGTTCGGTCATGAACATCGCGCCCTGGGTCAGGGTGTCGACATCGGTGCTCGTCAGTCCGCCGATGAAGCGCTCGACGAGTTCGGGTGAACCGTACTTGCGCAGGGTGCGGGTGAGCGAGTCGGTCATGTTCACCGGGCACAGCAGCCCGAATTCCGCCTGCGTGAACAGGTAGACGAGGAGGTATTTGACGATCGGCGGCATCGGTTCGTCCCAATCGAGGACACCGGGCCGGTGGCTCATTGCGGCCAGTCCGAGTTCGCCGAAGGCGACTTCCTGCAGGCGCCGGTAGGCCGGATGGATCTCGATCGACTGCTGATCGGCGCCGTTGCGGGTGCGGTGCTTGAGCACCGGAGGGTTGACGTCGGCATCGTGAGCGAGGTCGTCGAGCTCTCCGCCGAGGCGGGGCCCGAGGTCCTCGAACACTGGCCGGAGGTGCGCGAGCAGCTTCTCGTCTAGGTAGAGCGGCAGGAGGTCCTTCAGCGACCGGTCGTCGGCGAAGCGGTCGATGCCGTAGCTGTCCGGCACGGGGGTCATGGTCGTATCGGGCGACGAAGCAGTCTCACGCAAGATAATCTCCTTTGATGGTTTCTTCGACCGTATGCCCGAGAACCTGGGGCTGACAAAGACATTTCTCTTATCCCTGATAATCTTCGGTTATGGCTGAACCGAGTCTCAAGCGCCTCCAGTACTTCATCGCCTTGGCAGAGCACGGCAAGTTCCAGCTCGCCGCCGACGCGGTGAACATCTCACAGCCGGCGCTGAGCGCCGAACTCAAGAGACTCGAGGACTTCGTCGGCAAACCGCTGTTCCACCGCAGTCCCGTGACGAAGCTGACCGCCGCCGGAGAGGCGCTGCTGCCCTATGCGAAGTCCGCCGTCGGAGCCGCCCACCGTTTCAACGAATATGCGGCGGCCGTGAACACGGGGGCGCCGACGTCGATCTCGATCGGCACAGTGGCCACCTTCCTCCATCGCGGCCTGCCGCAGACGATCACGGACTTCTCCGCAGCGCACCCGGACATCCTTGTCACCACCGAGGAGGCCACCTCGGCGGCGCAGTCGGACATGCTGCTCGGCCACGACATCGACATCGCCTGCGGACACATGCCCCTCCAACATCCCGGCGTCGTCTGCACTCCGGCTGCCCGGGAATCGTTCTGGCTGTGTGCTCCGGCCGGCTCACCGATCACCACCATCGCCGAGGCGGTCGATTCCCCGTTCGTCATCTTCCGCAAGAGCGCGTCCCCGATCTACCACGATACCGTCGTCGGCATCTGCCGCACGCACGGCTTCGAACCGCAGATCCACCATCGGACAGCCAGCTGGTCGGCCGCCGTCGAGATGGTCGCCCACGGACTCGGCGTCTCGCTTGTCCCCTCACCGGTGGCCCGCAGCTACCACGGCGATGAGCGACTGATCTTCACTCGGGTCGGCACTCGGCCGAATGCCCCGCAGGCATGGATCACCGTCCGCCGGGAGGATCAGTCGACACTCATCGGCGACCTCGCCCTCGACCTCGTCATCGCCTCGGAATCACTCGCCGACCCGGTCGCCGACTGAGGAACCGAGCCCCGCCGCACGGACACTCCGGCCCGGCTGGAACCGGGCGGCCCCACCCCGCCCTGCACCGCAACGGCGAGCGAGCGCATCCGCTTCGCTTCACGCGTGGGCACAGCCGCCTCGGCGACGGCATGGCCGCACTCTGATACACATCGCGCAACAATCCGTTACTCGACTACCTGTGCCAGTATCAGCAGAAATTCTCTCCTCGCGTCTTACGGCCCGGTAAGCCGCAGAACATAAGGGAACTCAGCTATAGCATCACTCTAGGTTATGACGACATAACCAAAAAGTGTTTGCGCGGCCCACTAGGGCAACTTACGGTGAACGAGCACCCATGCCACGTCAGCGACGCCTGGCATCGGTCGGCGCAATGACGCTCCACCTGAGAGGAATCGCATGTCTGATTCGGTCAACACCGCGAAACGCGCTCGCAAAGCCGGAATCGCATCATTCATCGGAACCACCATCGAGTGGTACGACTTCTACATCTACGGAACCGCCTCGGCGCTGGTCTTCGGGCATGTCTTCTTCCCCGACACCCTGCCTGCCGGCGTCGGCACTCTGCTCTCCTTCGTCACGCTGTGGGCGGGCTTCCTCGCTCGTCCGCTCGGCGGCATCATCTTCGGTCACTTCGGTGACAAGTACGGCCGGAAGAAGACCCTCGTCGTCACCCTCGTGCTGATGGGCGCGGCATCGTTCCTCGTCGGACTGCTGCCCGGATATGCGACCATCGGCATCGCCGCTCCGATCATCCTCACCTGCCTGCGCATCCTGCAGGGCATCGCGGTCGGCGGCGAATGGGGCGGATCCGTGCTCATCGCCAGCGAGAACGCCCCGAAGGGCAAGGGAGTCCTCTACTCGGCCTTCGCCCAGCAGGGATCACCGGCAGGAAATCTCATCTCCTCGGGCATGTTCTTCCTCCTCGCGCTGCTGCCGACTCCGCAGTTCCTCCTCTACGGCTGGAGGATCGCGTTCCTCGCCTCGATCTTCCTCATCGTCATCGGCCTCGTCATCCGCCTCAAGCTCGAAGAGCCGGAGAACATGAAGGTCGTGAAGAAGAAGGACGCCGTCGCCAAGGTTCCCGCCTTCGAGGCGATCAGGAAGCACTGGGTGCTCATCCTCCTCGGCGCTGGTGCGCTGCCGCTCATCCAGGTCACCTACCTCAAGACGACGTTCGCCACGGCCTGGGCCACGGACACCTCTCACTCTTGGGCGTACAGCTCGTCGACGTTCCTCGCCGTCGTCACGCTCGCGCTCGTCGTGCAGTTCATCGTCCAGCCCTTCGGCGCGATCATCCTCGACCGGGTCAAGGACATGCGCAAGGCGATCTTCTGGATCATCCTGCCGGAGTTCGTCCTCATGCCGCTCATGTTCTTCGCGATCGAATTGGGCCATCCCGGCATCGCGCTGGCAGCCATGGCCGCTGCGACTGTTCCGCACTCGCTGTTCTACGCCGGCATCGGCGGCATCATCGCCCGGGCGTTCCCCACGCGGGTCCGGTACACGGGCATCTCGCTGGCCTACCAGCTGTGTTCGATGACCGTCGGAGGCGGCACCGCTGCGGCCGCACAGTGGATGTACACGAGCTCGGGATCCATCGTTCCGGTGGCGATCCTCAGCGCCGGCTATGCGCTCGTCTCCCTCGTCTGCACGCTCATCCTGCTCAACAAGACCGGCTGGACGGCCAGCGAGAACTCGAGGGCCGAGGCCGCCGACGAGGAGGAGTTCGCCGCAGCTCTCGCCGCCGAGAAGGCCGAGCGCGACGCCGACCCGACGGGCGCGCCTGGTGCGACCGGTTCCAAGCCGGCCGCCGGTTCCGCTCCGGCCGCCGACTCCGCGGACGCGGTCGGCACGAGCCATTCCGTGTCGGCGGCCGACGCCACAGGAGCGGGTTCCGAACCCGCACCGGCGCGCGCTCCCGTCACTCCCTGAGGACTCCGCCTCAACAACGGTGCGGCTCCGAGTTCCTATTGGACTGGGGCCGCATCACGTTGTGTGGTCGCAGAACTGCGTCCCCGACTTCTTCGGCCAAATAGCGCCAGCAGCCCTGTCTACGACCAATAGCACTAGTTGCAACATGTGCTATCCGTCGTAAACAGGGCCGTTGCGCAGGAGTCAGCCCGCCCTCGCCTCAGCGCAGGTAGAGGCGGACCGTGTCGATCTCGTCACGGAGCTGGCGCACTTCTTCGGCCGTCGGCGCCTGGGTCTGCGTGACATTCTCGGCGACGGCGAGGTCCCAGCCGGTCGCCGCCTGCACTTGCCCGACGGTCACTCCCGGGTGGATCTCGCTGAGTTCGAGCTCGCCGAGGCGCTCACGCCGTCGCAGGATCCCCAACGGTGTGATGACGGTGGAGACGCCGAATCCGCGCGGTTGGATGAAGTCCGGCTGCTCCGCCGCGCGCACGGGCGAGGCCGAGGTGACGAAGTCGAGTTCGGCGGGGAAGGCGGCCGGGTCATGGCGGCGGAGGACGACGAAGACCTCTCCGGCATTGGCCATGATGTCGGCGGCGCCGCCCGAACCGGGCAGGCGCACTTTCGGAGATTCCCAGTCACCGATGACGGTGGTGTTGAGCGAACCGAACCGGTCCACCTGCGCAGCGCCGAGGAATCCCACATCGACGTTCCCACCTTGGAGGACGTAGCCGAAGAGGGCATGCATGCTGACGACCGCCTCGGCGCCGGAGACGACGACGGAGTCCGCGATGCCTTCGGCCATCGATTCGGGGTGCGCGCCGGCGACCCCGGATTCGTAGATGAGCTGGATGTTCGGATTCACCGTGCGGTGGGCGAGGTCGACGGCCAGCGTGGGCAGCCCGACGCCGGCGAAGACGGTGCGGCTGCGGGCGAGCATCTTCGCAGCCGCACAGACGATGAGTTCGGTTTCGGTGAAGTCCTTCGCCGAGGCGGTGCTCACTTCAGGCTCCCTTCGCTCGGTTGCGTCCGGCGTCCGTAATCGACCACGCCCGAGGGGCGCGGATCCACGAGCAGACCGCGGAGACGATCGTGACCGATCGATTCGAGGTACTCGGTATGATCGCGGGTACTGCGCACATGGACGTCGAGCCACTCCTGCAGCCGGGCGGGGTCCTTCGAGATCGCGGTCCATTCGCGATAGAAGGCATTGTCGCGATCGTAGGAGCCCTGCACATAGGACGGGTGCGCCCCGGTTCGCACCTCGCACACCGCGTCGACGGCGTGAGCCGGGATGAGAGTGCGGTTCGGGTCGGAGCGGACGACCTCGTCGTCGACGATCTCCTCGACGGTGACGATGACATGGTCGGCCGCGTAGACGGCTTCCTGCTGAGTGCCGGTGATGCCCCAGATCTGGACGTTGCCGTGACGGTCGGCGCGCTGGGCGTGGATGATCGTGACGTCGGGGTTGAGCGGCGGCACGACGTACGTCTTCTTGCTCGAATACGGGTCGACGACGGAGCGGATGTCCGGGTTGATGCCGGGGATGTCGGAGCCGACGAAGGAGCCGATCGGAGCAAACGGCAGGCGAGCGGCTCCGGCGTGATAGCGCAGGGTCATCGCGTGGTGTGAGTACTCTTCGACCGCGAGCGGCCGCGGGTCGGCCGATTCGATGCGGCGCCGCACCTCGTAGAGGCTGCCGGCCGAACCGGAGGCGAAGAAGGAGCAGACAAGGCGATCGACGCAGTCGGCGGCGATCATCATGTCGCTGAGCAGATCGGGGGTGAGCCGGCAGAAGGTGAGTCCGGAGATTCCCTGTCGGATGATCTCGTGTCCGGCGGCGAACGGGATAAGGTGGGAGAACCCCTCGAGCGCCACCGTGGCCCCGTCCTCGACGTAGCGTTCGATGGCCTCAGGCAGACTGACGACTGTGTCACTGTGCATGGTTCGCAGGCTATAGCAATTACCGAAATCCGCAAAATATCTCTGTGATTATTGTCAATTCATGCAATAATTAAGATATTCGCCCGGACCGCCTGATACAGGAGAACACAGTGGAGCTGCAGCAGATCCGCGCCTTCGTCGCCGTCGCCGAGGAACTCCACTTCGGCCGCGCCGCCGAACGCCTCGGCATGGCCCAGCCCCCGCTGAGCCGCACCATCCGCTCCCTGGAGACCGAACTCGGCGCCTCACTGTTCCAACGCACGACGCGCTCAGTCAGCCTCTCCCCCGCCGGTGAGGCTCTGCTCGAACCGGCCAAACACATGCTCGCCACCCAGCAGGCCGCCATCGAATCCGTCCACCGCTCCTCCAGCGGCGAGGTCGGACGCGTGCGCTTCGGCTACTCGCATCCATCCTCCCGGGACCTCGCCGCCACCCTCGTGGCAGCCTCGCACGAACGCAATCCGGGCATCGCCTTCCACCTCGAGTCGACGGTCTATGCCGACGAAGGCCTCGAGAGGATTATGGACGGCACTCTCGACCTCGCGCTGGTCCGCTGGCGTCGGCGGCCTCCGCTCATCGCGGGTCGCCCAGTGGCGATCGAGCGCCCATGTGTCGCCTTGCCGAGTTCACATCTCCTGGCGAATCGGAAGAAGATCGACGTCGCAGAGCTCGCCGATGAGCCTTTCGTCCTCCTGCCCGCGCGCCCGAATTCGAACCTGCGCGAGACCGCCATGCGCCTGTGCCTCGATGCCGGGTTCAGCCCGCGCACGGTCCAGGAGGCCCCCGATTCGCAGTCGATCTCTGCGCTCGTGGCCGCCGGAATGGGTGTGACGATCACGTTCGACTCCGTCGCCGCCGGCTACGACTCGCGGATCACCGCCGTGCCGCTCGATCTCCCGAACGAAGCTACCCAGCTTCACCTCGCATACCGCCTCGACCAACAGGACGCAGCCCTGAGCACGGTCCTCGATGTCGCCGAGGCGGTCCTGCCGACAGTCCGCTGAGCTCGGCCGGTCTCACCGCCGTTCGGAAAACCTCCACACCCGCCGCCCACGCGACCGACCCCACCATCGTTCACCGCGCACGCGTCCGCCGTCGGCACATCCGCCATCGGGGCGTCGGATGCCCATTCATTGAGATGACCTCTTGTCTCTCGCGATCTATTCGGATATGTTCATAAATCAGAATGTATTGATATCAGCATCGGCAGTGATGCCGAAGGGATCGATGCCTCACCGCCGCAGCAGGACGGCTCGATCACAACCCAAAGGGAGACTCTGTGTCCGAAGACATCGTCATCTGCGAACCTCTCCGCTCCCCCGTGGGCGGATTCGGCGGACAGTTCAAGAACGTTCCGCATGAGGAGCTCGGCCGACAGGTCCTCGCAGCTCTGCTGGAGAAGACCAACCTGCCGGGCGAGGCCATTGAGGATGTCATCCTCGGCAACTGCTACCCGCACATGGAGACTCCGGCGATCGGCCGCGTCGTCGCCCTCAATGCGGGACTGCCGATCACCGTTCCCGGCCGCCAGGTCGACCGTCGCTGCGGCTCCGGCCTGCAGGCGATCGCCGACGCCCACGCGATGATCTCAGCCGGTTTCGCCGACCTCGTCGTTGCCGGCGGCGTCGAGTCGATGAGCCGCGCACCGTTCTTCAACGAGGAGATCCGCTGGGGCGTCAAGGGCGGCAACATCGAACTCAAGGACGGTCTCGTCCGCGGCCGCCTCACCGCCGGCGGCAACGATTACCCGGTGCCCGGAGGAATGATCGAAACCGCGGAGAACCTCCGTCAGGAGTACAAGATCTCGCGGGAGGACCAGGACGCCTACGCCGTGGAATCGCACCGTCGGGCCGCCTCGGCGACGGAAGAAGGGAAGTTCGCCGACGAGATCGTGCCGATCACGCTGCCGGCCACCAGGAAGACCCCCGAACAGGTCATCACGACCGACGAGCACATCCGTCCCGGATCGACGGTCGAGAAGCTCGCGAAGCTCAAGCCGATGCTCGGGAAGTCCGACGATGAGGCCACGGTGACCGCCGGCAATGCCTCGGGCCAGAACGATGGTGCCGCGCTGTGCATCGTCACCACCGCAGCCAAGGCCGCCGAGCTCGGTCTGCGGGTCTTCGCCCGCATGCGCAGCTGGGCGGTAGCCGGAGTGCCGCCGAAGACGATGGGCATCGGCCCGGTCCCCGCGACTGCGAAGGCACTGCAGCAGGCGGGTCTCGAACTCGACGATATCGACCTCATCGAACTCAACGAGGCATTCGCGGCGCAGGTGCTCGCCTGCACGACCGAATGGAAGCTGTCCGAATCCGACTTCGCCGAGCGTCTCAACGTCAACGGCTCGGGCATCTCACTCGGCCACCCGGTCGGCGCCACCGGTGGGCGCATCCTCGCCACCCTGCTGCGCGAGATGGATCGCCGCGAATCGCGCTACGGCCTCGAGACCATGTGCATCGGCGGCGGCCAGGGCATGGCAGCCGTCTTCGAACGCGTGGCCTGACAGGACGGCCTCGCCTGAGGCTGATCGACTCGAGGAGCCAGCAGCTCATCCCAGGCCGAGTGAAGGGCCGTCCGCGTCTGTCGCGGGCGGCCCTTCACGCCGACTCAAGCCACCCCAGGGACGGACCGCCCGTCAGCGCTCGATCCAGTCCGGCACCTCGGACGAAATCCGCGGAGACCCCGTTGTCTTCGCCCAGGTCAGCGCCGAGGATGAGGAACATGAACGCAACGAAGCAGCTGCTGACCGGGGTTCGGGTCGCCGATTTCTCCCGAGTCCTCGCCGGTCCCTACGCCACGGCGATGCTCGCCGATCAGGGCGCCGAGGTCATCAAGATCGAGATGCCCGGCCACGGGGACGATTCCCGACATCTCGGACCCTTCACAGATTCCGGGTCGACTTACTTCACCGGCCTCAACCGCGGAAAGCGCTCGATCGAGGCCGATCTCAAGGACCCGGAAGACCACGCTCGCCTGCTCGATCTCATCAAGAGCTGCGATGTCGTCGTCGAGAACTTCCGGCCCGGAGTCGCCGCAAAGCTCGGCCTGTCCTATGAGGACCTCAAGGCCGTCAAGCCCGATATCGTCTACGCGTCGATCTCCGGCTTCGGACAGCACGGCGCCCAAGCAAAACGCCCCGCCTACGACACGGTCATCCAGGCCCTGAGCGGGCTCATGGCCTCGACCGGCTTCCCCGACGGCTCCCCCACCCGAGTCGGCGAATCCATCGCCGACGTCTCCGCCGGAGTCTTCGCCGCCTTCGGCATCTCCTCGGCGCTCTTCCACCGCCAGACGACCGGCGAAGGTGCCCATATCGACATTCCGATGCTCGACGTCATGCTCGCCATGCAGCCGACGAACGCCTCCCTCCACTCCGCCGGATCCGCCCCCACCCGGGTCGGCAACCGCCACCCCGTTTCGGCACCGTTCGACACCTATCGCGCCGCCGACGGACTCCTCGTCATCGCCGTGGCCAACGACCGGCTCTTCGGTACTCTTGCCCAGACCCTCGGCAAGCCGGAGCTGGCCACCGATCCGCGCTTCGCCACCGACGGCCATCGATCGGACAACGACGAGGCTCTGCGCATCAAGATCGAAGAATTCACCACCGGGCGCACCGTGAGCGAGCTGTGCGGGATCTTCGATGCCGCCGGAATCCCGAACTCTCCCGTCCTCGATTTCGCCGAGGCGGTCACCGGCCCCATCGGCTCCGATCGCGATCTCACTGCCACCGACCCCCGGTCCGGGCACGCCTTCCTCGGCCACCCGCTCCTCGTCGACGGCACCCGCCCTGCGTCCGCGCTTCCGGCGCCCCGTCTCGGCGAACACAACGCCGACTTCGCCGCACCCACCGACGCACCCTGACCTGACCAGCTGGCGCCGACCTCGCCGAGGCGGCGCACTCCGCACGAATCCCCTGGCCTCTCCGTCGGGATCCGCCGATCTTCCTGGTCGGGACCCCGTCCAATTCCATCGAACCGATCCCCACTGCAAAGGAGCACTCTTATGGCCTTCGACATCACCGCCGATGAACAGGAACTCGTCGACGCTGTCGCCACGATCAGCAAGGACGTCCTCGTCCCACAGGCCGCGGCCGCCGACGCGAACGAACGCGTCTCCGACGAAACCCTGAAGACCCTCGCCGAGGTGGGGGTCATGGGGCTCAACCTGCCCGAGGAATTCGGCGGGCCCGGCGTCGGTTCGGTGGCGATGAGCCAGATGGTCGCCGCCATCACCGAGGCGTGCGCATCGACCGCGTCGATCGTCACCGCGCAGTTCCTCGCCACCGACTCGATCCTCCTCGGCGGCACCGATGCCCAACGCGAAGCGTGGCTGCCACGTGCCGCTGCCGGCGAGGTCATCGGTGCCTTCGGGCTCACCGAGCCGGGTGCCGGTTCGAACCCGGCGGAGATGTCGACGAAGGCCACACGGGTCGACGGTGGTTGGCATCTCAAGGGCACGAAGTGCTTCATCACCAACGCCGGCTTCGCGGACTTCATCATCGTCTATGCGAAGACCGACGTCGATGCCGGCCACAAGGGCATCAGCGCATTCATCGTCGACACCGCCGCCGCCTCGGCGGGGCTGGATTTCAATCCCCCGGAGAAGACGATGGGCCTGCGCGGCAGCCCGGTCTTCGAATTCGTCATCGACACGGTCGTCCCCGAGGATGCCCTCCTCGGGAACGCAGGCGAGGGCTTCACCACGGCGATGCGCGTGCTCGACCGTGGTCGCATCGAGGTCGCGGCGATGAGCCTGGGAATCGGCAAGGCCGCTCTCGACGCCGCCGTGGATTGGGCGGGCGAGCGCAAGATCAGCGGGAAACCGCTGGGCCGCCTGCAGGGCATCGCGTTCAAGCTCGCGGACATGTACACGAAGTACCGGTCGGCGTGGCTGCTGACGATGGACGCCGCCGAACAGCGCGATTCGGGGGTCGATTTCACCCGGTCTTCGGCCACGGCAAAGCTCGCCGCCTCCGAGGCGGCCGCGTACATCGCCGATGAAGCCCTGCAGATCCACGGCGGCTACGGCTTCACCCGGGACTTTCCGCTCGAACGCTACGTTCGAGATGCCCGAATCTACCGCATCTACGAAGGCTCGTCAGAGATCCAGCGCACGATCATCGCGCGCTCTCTGTCGAAATAGCGGCCGGTGCGGCCGGGAGACCGGGCGCGAAACAGCACCGAAACGTGTCGGAGTCTACGATCGGCACGGTATCTGAGGGCGAGTCGGTCGCTCCTCGGACCCCCGCTCCGATGTCCGGACGTTCCGGGCCGCCTCGGCGAGATTTTCCGATATTTCGGACAGAAAGTGTGATCTGGACCTCGTCGGGTGTTGTGCAGTGGTGCCACACTGAACCAGGTCCATCAGTTCAAAGGAGACAATCATGGCTAGTACGACCAATTCGGGGATCGAGAAGCGGTCCATCGAGATGGTACCTGACGCCGAGCGTCACGGAACGCCACGTTCCCAGTTCACTCTGTGGTTCGGCGCCAACACTCAGATCACTGCGATCGTCGACGGGGCTCTGGCCGTCGTCTTCGGTGCCGACGCGCTGTGGGCCATCATCGGCCTGCTCATCGGCAACATCATCGGCGGAATCGTCATGGCGCTGCACTCGGCGCAGGGTCCGCAGCTGGGACTGCCGCAGATGATCTCCTCGCGTGCCCAGTTCGGCATCATCGGTGCGATCATCCCGCTCGTGCTCGTCGTGCTCATGTACATCGGCTTCGCCTCGACCGGCGCGGTCCTGTCCGGTCAGGCAGTCAACCTCATCATCGGCGTGCAGACCCCGTGGATCGGCATCGTCATCTTCGGCGCGCTCACCGCCCTGGTGGCCCTGCTGGGATACAAGTACATCCATGTGCTCGGTCGGATCTCCTCGGTGACGGGTCTGCTCGGGTTCCTCTTCATCACCTACTGCGTGCTCACGCAGGTCGACGTTCCCGGACTGATCTCAGGTTCGTCGTTCGCCTTCCCCGCCTTCCTCTCCGCGATCGCCCTGTCCGTGGGCTGGCAGCTGACCTACGGCCCCTACGTCGCCGACTATTCGCGATACCTGCCGCGGTCGACACCGTCGTCGAAGACCTTCTGGTTCACCTTCGGCGGATCGGTCATCGGATCGCAGTGGTCGATGACCCTCGGCGCGCTCATCGGGGCCGCCGCCATGACGGAATCCGGCAACGAATTCGTCGAGAACCAGGTCGCCTACGTCGGTGACATCGTCGGCGGCGGCGTCTTCGCGCTCCTCATCTTCATCGTCATCCTGCTGGGCAAGCTCACCGTCAACACGCTCAACGCCTACGGTGCGTTCATGTGCACGCTGACGATCCTCACCTCCTTCGGCAACAAGGCGACGATCCGTCGCTGGACCCGCGCGGTCTTCGTCATCGGCATCGTCACCCTCACCGTGCTTGTGGCGCTGCTGGCCTCGGCGGACTTCCTCGCGAACTTCAAGAACTTCGTGCTCGCGCTGCTCATGGTGTTCACGCCCTGGAGCGTCATCAACCTCACCGACTACTACCTCATCTCGAAGGACCGCTTCGACATCCCCGCGTTCTACGACCGCCACGGTCGCTACGGCAACTGGAACTGGCGTGCGCTGGTCGCCTATGGGATCGGCGTCGTCATCCAGATCCCGTTCCTCGCTCAGTCCTTCTACACCGGACCGCTGGTCGCCAAACTCGGCGGCGCGGACATCTCGTGGCTCGTGGGCATCGTCGTCACCTTCGTCCTCTACTTCGTGCTCATCCGCAACCACGGAGTCGCCCCGAAGGAGACGATCTACCCCAGCCTCGAGGAACTCGAGCGCAAGTGAGCCCCACCCTCACCGAGGCGGCGCTGCCCCAACCGGACAGCTGACCTCGGCGGGGTGGTTCCGCTCCTCCAACGGCCGTCGGCCGGCAACGTGCTTCGCTGCCGACCGGCGGCCGTCGTCGTGTCCCCTGTGGGCGGATCCACCTCGAAACTTGCATGAAAATCAGGGTGGATCCACCCGCAGGATGCGCCGACCCACCGACGCCAGACGCTCGGCAGCAGACCGAATCAGCCACTTAACTACCACTCAGTTCTACTATCAAGTAATGTGTGTGGTGCCTGTCACAATCAGGGCGTCCAACGGTGAACACTCTGGCCGACGGCACCCCGTCACCACACTTACCTCACCGTCACGGTGCACTCCACCGCGATCTGCACCGACACTACTGTCCCGCACCTTCTCAATGCCGAGAGACATGGCAGAACAGGACCACCGCCTATGAGCACGCCAACTACAGCACTGCCGACCACCTCCTCACACGGGCCCCGTCGTCGCCTCCAGGCCCTGAGCGCCGCAGCCGTCGTCGGCCTCGCACTCACGTTGTGCACGACCACCGCGCCGGCCCACGCCGCCGAACTCGTTCCGCAGACCGATGCCGAGGCCGAACAGTTCCTCGATGACCGTGCGGCAGAGGATCCGAGCACACTCGACCGCGAATCAGTCCCCGAGGGCATCAGCGTCGAACAGGCGAAGAAAGCCGTCGAGAAGACCGACGAGCTCACACCCGCCGACGTCGAATACGCAGCCGCGCAGGAAGACCTGCCGGCATCAGGAGTCCCCGGAGATTTCTATCAGACCCCGGACTCGCTGCCGAGCGAGGACGGAACAGTGCTCAAGCAGGCCGACTCGGAGTTCTACCTCGACCCGGTGAAACTCATCAAGCATGACGCGAAGTCGACGGTCTTCATGTACAAGACCACTGATGAGAAGGGCCAGGCCCGAGCCGCGACCGCCACCCTGCTCACTCCGAACGGCGCGAGCGGCCATGCCGACGATGCCGTCGTCATCTCGCCGGGCACTCAGGGCATCGCCGACAAGTGCGCTCCCAGCCGTCAGCTGGGCATGGGAACCGAGTACGAGGGGATCTCCGTCGCCTCGGCCCTGGCCGCGAAGCATCCTGTCGTCGTCGTCGACTACATGGGCCTCGGCACCGAGGGCACTCACCACTTCGTCGATCGCGTCGAAGAGGGTCGGTCTGTCCTCGATGCGGCACGTGCCGTCCAGCAGGTCGATGGCAGCGAGATCGATGAGGACACCAAACTCCAGCTGCGCGGCTACTCGCAGGGCGGTCATGCCACGACGGCTGCCCTGGAACTCCAGAAGGAGTGGGCACCCGAGCTCAACATCGCCTCGGCTTCGGCCGGCGCAGTGCCCGTCGATCTGCACAAGACGGTGTCCGGGCTCTCGAGCGTCTACACGGCATTCGCGCTGTACGGTGTCGTCGGGTTCGCCGAGCAGGCCGACATCGATACAAGCGACTTCCTCAACGAGAAGGGGCAGAAGATGGTGGCCGAAACAGCGGACAAGTGCACCGTCGAAGCCCTGCTCTCGACAGCCTTCACGGATGGGAAGTCGCTGACGAAGAACGGCGAGTCATTCACCGACATCATCGACGAGAACTTCACGGACATCGTTGACCGGCAGCGGTTGGGCAAGGCCGAGGTGCCGGATGTTCCGCTGCTGGTCAATCACAGCCGCCTCGACGACGTCATCTCGTTCGATCAGGGCAAGGAACTCGCCTCGACGTGGTGCCGAGCCGGCCACAAGGTGGCGTTCGAGGACAACCTCGGGCCCACGCATGTCGGCGGCTACGTCGCCGCGCTGCCGCGAATCGAAACCTTCACCACCCGCACCTTCGCGGGCAAGGCTCCGCTCGACAGCTGCTGGAGGCTGTGACCTCCCACCTCACCGAGGCGGCCGGCCCAGTTGGGGAATCTGTCCCCACCGAGGCGGCCCGCCCGGTTGAGGAGCCCATAGGCCCGAGGCGGTCCACCCTGAACGGGGTGGGCCGCCTCGGCGATATTCACGGGGTGGGGCTGTGCCTGTGACGGTCACATGACGTAGGAGAGGATCATCGAGACGAGGGTCGCGACGACGACGGAGTTGAAGGCGAAGGCGACGATGACGTTCGTGCGCACCAGTCGCCAGGCTTTTCGCGATACCGCTCGGCCGGGGAGCGCGGCCGTCATCGTCGATGACAGCACGGAGAAGGTCAGGTAGTCGCCGAACTCGCGTGGGCCCTCCATGTCGAATTCGAGTTGCCGCTCCCCCGGGCTGCCGCCGCCACTGAGGTCGAGACGCATGAACTCGAGTGCGAACGAATACACGAGCACCGCCCACGAGGCGATGACATTCGCGATGCCGAGCGCCGCAGAGACGACGATGCTGGCGCTCGAGCCAGAGGTGACGAGGAAGATGTTGAAGATGAATGCGAGATAGGCAGCCATGGTCGCCCAGGACACTGCTCCGCCCATCCCGAACCACCGCGACCACCATCGTCGGCGGTTCGCCACTGACCAGCGGGAATGGACGATGAGTTCGGTCTCGTCGAGGTCTCTCAGTCCCGCGTGGGTCCACAGCAGATAGGTCAGCGCGAAGAGCGGCCAGAAGACGAGGAAGAGGTTGATGACCTCGTGCGGCAGGGCCAGCGATGCAGCCATGCTCGGGCCAGAACCCAGTGGGTCGAAGTCGAATCCGAACACGAGGATGCCGCTGACGATGAGCGCAGGAACTCCCGCGATATTTGCGCGCGAGTCGTCGGAGAGGGTGAGCATCTGACTGTGCGTGGGTCTCATCGGCCCGGCTCCGGTTCGTTCGACGCGGCGGCTGTTCGAGTTCAGCCTAGTCGAGGGTGGGCTCGACTCGGCCGATCTCCGAATCGGACCGGTGGCACCGAGTCAGACCAGGCATCCCCGAGTCAATCGAACTGCTCCCCAAATCAGACCGACCACGGGTCTAGTCAGACCAGCTGAGAGGCGAAGGCGAGCAGGTCGCGGTCGCCGCCGGGGCGGCCGACCAGCTGCACCGCCTGCGGTCCTTCGCCGCCTCCGGCCCCGGGCAGCGGGATCGTCAGGGCCGGCCAGCCGAGCACGTTGAATGGCATCGAATAGCGCATGAACTTCGCCGCCGTGCCGGAGTCGATCTCATCCCAGCGGACCACGGGTCCGTCGATGGCCGGAGTGAGCAGGAAGTCAGTGCCACCGAAGACCGCGAGCGACCGTTCCCGCAGTTCGGCGAGCGCGTCCAGCTGCTTGCGGTATCCGGCCTCGCCGAGGCCTCGGCCGGCTTCGATCTTCTTGGCCACACCCGGTTGGTAGTCGGCGGCACGCTCGGCGAAGAGGTCTCTGTGGACCTCGAAAGCCTCATAGAGGCGGATGTAATCGTAGATCGGTGCGAGGTCGTCGAGGAGTTCGTCCAGGGCCGGCCCACTCGCCGAGGTGATCGTGAGTTCCGGGACCGATTTGAGCAGGTCCCGCGCTCGGCCATCGTCGCCGCCGAAGAGACTGACATCGATGGTGTGTGCGCTGTTCCCTCGGTCATCACCCGCATCGTCGCCCGCGATCACGTCGAAAGCCGTGGTCAGCAGGCCGAGGTCGGAGGCGAAGAGTCCGACGGTGTCGAAGCTCTGCGAGAGCGGGAAGACTCCGTCGACGGGCACGACGCCGAAGGTCGGTTTGAACCCGAGCACGCCTTGGCAGGCCGCCGGCACGCGCACGGACCCGGCCGTGTCGGTGCCCAGAGCCAACGGCACCACCCCGGCGGCAACGAGTGCGGCCGATCCGGAGCTCGACCCGGCGGTGCACAGTGCCGCATCAACAGGATTGACGACGCGGCCGAAGGCGGATTCGTCGCCGAGGATTCCGTAGGAGTACTCCTGGCAGTTCGTCTTCGCCACTGGGATCGCGCCCGCCGCTTCGAGTCGGTCGACGACCGGCGCCGAGGTAGCAGCCGGGGCATCGCTGCGCACATTCGATCCCATCGTCGTCGGGTATCCGACGAGGTCGATGACGTCTTTGATCGCGAAGGGAATCCCCTCCAATCGCCGAGGCGGCTGACCGGAATCCCGGCGGCCGATCGATTCCGCGGTGAGGGCATTTGCGCGGTCGACGGTCATCGCTGTGACGGCGTTGAACTGCGTTCCGGCTCGCTCCACCTCGGCGAGGGTATGCTCATCCATCCGATGAGCCTATCTGAACCGTCGGCGCCAGTCCGGGCCATGGGCACAGCGCTTCGATGGCGGCGGCGACGTCGAAGGCGCGGGCGTCGTCATAGGGGTGGGCGATGACCTGGACACCCGTGGGGATGCCGCAGTCGGCCATGCCGGAGGGGACGTTGACGATCGGCACTCGGTTGCAGATGTTGAATGGCATCGTCATATGCGCCTGCCAGTAGTGATCGAGGCGCACGCCGTCTCTTCCGCTGTTGTCGGACGCACCGTCCGCCCCGGATGCGCCCTCCCCTTCGCGACCGACGCCGTCGGCGCCGATCGTGATCCCGTCGAGGTAGCTGGTCCCGGCCTCCAACCCGGCCACCGCCGAGGTGGGTGCCAGGAGCACATCGAACCCGTCCATTGCGGACGCCAGCTCCGCCTGGATCTGTGCTTCCATGGCGAGTCCGTCGTAGAAGGAGCGGCGGCCGGCGACCGCCTCGGCGTCGACCATGAACCGCAGCGTGTATTCGGCCAGGGTGTCCTCGTGGCCGCGGGTGGCGGCGCGCATGGCGGGGGCGAGGAGATTCCCGAAGTGGGTGAACGCGGTCTCGAAGATCCGCTCGGCCGTCCACGGCAGTTCGATCTCCTCGACGTGTGCCCCGGCCGATTCCAGCGCCGAGGCGACCGCGAGGGTATTCGCTTCGATATCTTTCCCGACGGGGAAGTCCCCCAAGCGCAGGCACAGCGCGACCCTGCGTCCGCGGAGTCGGTCGGCCGCCTCGGCGGGGTCGAAGTCATCGAGGAACCCGGGCGAGGCGATGGTCGCGTGATCGCTCGGATCGACCCCGACCATGACCTTGGCGAGCAGGGCGGCGTCAGCGACGGTGCGCGTCATCGGCCCGTCCCCGCGGTACCAGTCCGCGGCCAAGGGCTGGGCGCCGGGGATCCGGCCGTACGGGGCCTTGTAGCCGACGGTGCCGGTGAAGGCGGCGGGCAGCCTCGTCGATCCGGCGATGTCGGAGGCCGTGGCCAGGGGCGCGAACCCGGCTGCCAGCGCAGCACCGGACCCGCCGGAGGACCCGCCCGGTGAGAGGTCCGGGTTCCACGGATTGCGGGTCACGCCCCACATAGGCGAGTGCGTGATGGTCGCGCAGCTGAACTCCGGAGAGGTCGCTCGGGCGTGGACGAATCCGCCGGCGGCGCGGATGCGGGCGATGATCGCGGCATCATGGTCGGCGACAGTGTCGCGTTCGTGCAGCAGCCCTTGAGTGAGGCCGCGGCCGGCGAGCGCGTGCTTCTCCTTGGCGATCACGGGAAGTCCGAGCAGCGGACGGGTGGCGGCCGCCTCGGCGAGGTCATCGCTGGTGGCGTTCGCGTAGAAGTCCTCGGCTTCCCGCGCCGAGGTGACCGCCTCCTCGACGACTTCGGTGACCGCATTGATGCGCTCGTCTTCGGCGGTGATGCGGCCGATGAAGGAGGTCAGGTAGTCGATTGGGGACAGCTCCTTGGACCGGAAGGCGGCGAGCGCCTCGGCGGCGGACAGGGTCCAGGGTTCGGTCGTCGAACTGGTCGGGTCTGCGGCCGAGGCGGCGGCGCTGGGGCACGGGTCGGCGCTGGGGCGCGGGCTATCGGTGCTCATGCGCGCGCCTCGGCGATGGACGACCCGACCCACACGGCGCCGTCGCGGACATCGGCGAGCTCACCGCGGACGAGTTCACCGGCCACCGAAGTGAGCACGCGGACGCCGCGGAGCATGTCCTCATCGGTGGTGAACTCGCGTTCGCAGTGGGAAACGCCGTCGACGCTGGGAACGAACATCATCACGGCGGGCACGCGGTGATTCATCGCCACGGAATCGTGGCCGGCCATCGTCTCCAACCGACGGATGCTCAGACCTTCGTTGGCCACGGCCTTCTCGGCGAGTTCGACGCCTTCGGTCGGGAAGTGGCGCTTGTCGCGGATGTCGAAGTCGCGGACGTTGATGGTGATGTCGTGGGCACGGGCGATCTCGGCGATCTGCGTCTTCAGGGAGTCGCGGGCGGCTTGGACGATGGCAGGATCGGAGGAGCGGAGGTCGGCGACCATGTGGACGCGGCGGGGAACGACGATCGGCGAGTTCGGTTCGACGACGTGCTGGCCGACCGAGGAGACGAGGGCTTCTTCCTCGAACGCGTCGACCACCTCGGCGACGGCGAGGACGACCTTGGCCGCGGCGACGAGCGCGTCGTGGCGGTCGGCCATGGCTGTAGCCCCGGTGTGGGACTGTTCGCCGAGGACGTCGATGTCGAGCTTCTGCGTGTACCAGCTGGACTCGACGACGCCTATGTCCGTGGCTTCGCGTTCGAGGATGCGGCCCTGTTCGATGTGGATCTCGGCGTAGGTGATCGCCTCGGGCGGGGTGTCGGTGCCGGCATAGCCGATGGCGCCCAGCGCCTCTGCGACGGTGGTGCCTTCGAGGTCGGCGACGGCGAGCATCTCGTCGAGGTCGAAGAGCCCGGCGTAGACGGAGCTGCCCATGATCGACGGGGCGAAGCGACCGCCTTCTTCGTTGAACCAGTTGACGACGGCGAGGTTGAAGGTGGGTTTCAGGCCAGATTCGGCGAGTTCCTCTTTGACGCGCAGGGCCGCGAAGAGGGCGGCGATGACTCCGTAGGCTCCGTCGAAGCGGCCGCCGAGCGGCTGCGAGTCGAGGTGGGAGCCGATGAGGACGTACGGGGCATCGGGAACGAATTCGAGGCACGCGAACATGTTCCCGATCGCATCGACGCGCACGTCGAAGCCTTTGTCCGTCGCCCAGCCGCGCATCCAGTCGCGCGTCTGCTTGTCTTCGGCCGTCAGCGCCTGCCGGTCGACGCCGTTGTTGCCGGTGGCACCGATGGTGGCGACGAAGTGGAAGTCTGCGAGGAAGGCCGCGTCGGAGGATGGGGGTGCCTGATGGTTCATTGCTGATCGCTGCTTTCTTGTGGGTGATGTGGTTTGCGCGGGTCTGTGGTGGGGTTCGCGCGCCTACCCCAGCCGTCCGCGAGTCTCGGGGAGGCGCGTGACGAAGATGAGGACGAGGCACACGGCGGCCGCAGCGGCCATGTAATAGCCGGGCGCGGTATTGACGCCAGTGATGTCGACGAGCCACGTGCCCACGAACGGAGCGGTTCCGCCGAGCGCCGCGTAGGAGATGTTGTAGCTGATGGCCGCCGAGGTGAACCGCGTCTTCGTCGAGAATCGCTCGCAGAAGAAGGTGTAGCAGCCGCCGCCGTAGCAGCAGAGCGCGAGGACGAAGATCGTCTGCCCGAGGAATGCCAGCCCCATGTGTCCGCTGGTCACAAGCCCGAATGCCGGCACCGAGGTGACCGCGAGCAGGATCGCACCCGCGATGAGCATGGGCCGACGTCCGAATCGATCACCGAGATGGCCGGCGATGGGCAGGAAGATCGTGTAGCTGGCCATGGCGATCGCGTTGGTCAGCAGCGACTGTTCGCGGCTGAGGTCGCCGGTGGTCTGGATGTAGGTGACGAAATAGGCCGAGAGCATGTAGAAGCCGAGCGCGGTGACGCCGAGGACGAAGAAGACCTGGAGCATTCCGACCCAGTTCTCGCGGAAGCTTTCGCGGATCGGGCTGAACTCCTTGGGCCGTTCGGCAGCGGTCTTCTTGAACAGCTCGGATTCGTCGGTCTTCGACCGGATCCACAGCCCGACGGCCGACAACGGCAGCGCCAGGAGGAAAGGAACGCGCCAGCCCCATGAGTCGAATGAGGCATCGCTCATCACCGTCGACAGCAGGAGGATGAGGCCGCCGGCGAACACCGAAGGCAGAGCCGTCGCGGCCAGGGTGATGTTGATCCACAGTCCGCGCTTGGCAATCGGAGCGTGCTCGTAGACGAAGGACGGTCCGCCGACGGATTCGCCGCCGGCAGAGAAGCCCTGGCCGAGTCGGGCGAGGATGAGCAGGATCGGCGCGAACCACCCGATCGTGTCGAAACCGGGGAGGATGCCGATGAGGGCTGTGCAGGCTCCGACGAGGAAGATCGTGATCGTCAGGGTCTGCCGCCTGCCGACCTTGTCGCCGAGAGCTCCGAAGAACAGTCCGCCGAGGGGGCGCATGACGAACGCGACTCCGAAGGTCGCGAAGATGACCAGCAGACCGGTGATCCGGTCGCCGTCGGGGAAGAAGTACTCGGACAGGATGACGGCGGAGAGTCCGTAGAGCGTGAAGTCGTAGAACTCGACGAACTGGCCGATGCTGCCGCCGAGGAGCACCTTCCGCTGCATCTTCGTCGACCGGCCACGGCCGTCGGCTGTGGGCGTGTGCTCATGGTCGGTGGTGGGAGTGGACATCAAAGCTCCTTTGCTCTGTCCCATGACGGGCCTGTCACCCTGATGGGGCGGAAGCATCACCGTCTGCCCGTGTGATGCCTGCCATTTATTGTGATGAGCGAATCGGAATCAGTCCAACAGATACTTTTGAACATTGTCATCAATTGAATCAATGAGAGCAGACGTGGTCGGCGCCCGGACCGTCACTGCTTCACCGCAGCACCCAGAACCTCTTTGCTGACTTCGCAGAATGCCTTCCCGCGTCGGCTCAAGCGCACGCCGCTGGGCCAGATCACGGCGAGGTCGATGCTCGGGAAGTCGTCGAGCAGGGGAACATCCACGGTCTGCAGCCCGATATAGGTACCCGATGACACGCTTTGGCTCAGCAGCGAATACCCGTGTCCCATCGCCACGAACGACCGCAGCGTCTCGTAGCCGGAGAACGAATGCCTCGTCTTCGGCACAATCCCTGCGATGCGGAACAGCTCGTCGTAGTACTGCCTGGAAAAGGGCAGATCGAGCTGAATGTAGTCTTCGTCGGCGAGTTCACTCAAGCGCACCGGTTTCGGCTGCCCACCCCCGGCAAGGCGATGATTGCGGGACACCAGAACGTGAGGCTCGACGACATCGAGGAGGAACGTGTCGAATCGGCCCGTCGGACCGAGCATGTACGTCAGCGCCAGATCACAGTCGCCTGCCGTGACGGCCCTCTGCAGCTCTTCCAAGTCGGCCTCAAGGTAAGTCACCTGCACTTTTGGATAGCGCTTCGCGAACTCATCGTGGATCAGCGGCAGTCGGGTCGGCGCGATCGGCGAGAACACGCCGACTGTCAGACTCCCGCTCAAAGACCGGGACAGCCCTTGCGCAGTTTCTCCGAGCGCATCGGAAGCCTCGAGGAAGCTGGTCACTTCGGCCAGGAATCGCTTACCTGCCGGAGAGAGCACGACCGATCGGTTCTTCTGCCTGATGAAGAGGTCGAGGCCGATGGTCCGCTCGAGCTGGGCCATCGCCGTCGAGATCGCCGACTGAGTGACGTTGAGCTGCTTCGCCGCCTCGGTCATGTTCTCCCGCCTGGCGACCTCCTGGAAGTAGCGCAACTGCACCAGGGTGAAATCAAGGGCCATAGCTCCCCATCATCCCACCGACAATGGCGATGCGTGCAGATCCAACCTCGCCGAGGCGGCTCTATCCGAGCACTACCGGTCAACCCTTCCCAGGCGGCCAGGCTCCAACCCTTCCCGGACGGCAAGCATCGCACAGATCACCCACCTCTACCGGGTAGGACCCCGTTCCGAGAATCCTCCCGACATTTCAATCGTCGCCGATCCCGAGTCAGTGCCGACGAGTAAAGTGCCCTCAAACTGACTCACATCCCAATAGACAACTCAAAAGCCGCCTTCACATTTTTGCGTGCCATTTCTAGTCGAATATTTTTCGAAGATTCTATTGTCTTCTATTCTCTGACTGCCTACAATTGAGTTAAGAGACCTTCAATGACGAACGGAACTCAACAGCGATGACCTTCACTCCCGACCGCAAGCGACGCAAGTCAGGAAAGCGCGACCGCCGCGCTGCCCCTGACTCGCACGGTGGGGCGAGCAGAAGACCGCCAACGAACACCACACCAGCAGGCCTCGTGGGCGCCACTTCTCAGAATGCCCACGCACCCGAGGACACCGCGCAAGCACAATCCGAAGAAACATCGGCCCCCGCAACACTGGCCGAACAGCTCAAGGCGGCCGGGCTCGACCTCAGCGGACACCACTTCGCCGAGGTGTTCGAGGCCCTTGACCCAGTTTCGACCGACGATGACGCAGCGATTGACAATGCGCCGATAGCCGACGACGAACAAATAGGCGAAGACACGTCGGCTGCCGATGCCGGACAACCGAACACAGCCGGCACGGCTGTCGGTTGCGAACAGTCGAGCGAAGGCGTCGAATCAGCGACATCCACTGAGAACGAGCCGAACGGCCCGACAGACACGACCGCAGGTCCAGACCCGACCGCACTGTTTGAGGCAAACGAGCAGGCCCGCTCAACCGCGCAGCCCACATCCGCTGGTCCTGCCAGCTCGGCCACTACGAAGGACCCCGACGCCGCTCGGCCCGAGGCTGGAACTGATTCTCAACGACCAGCCTCGATGCACCCGATCCTCACCGACGCGGCCTGGAACGACCTGGCCGCAAGCGCTCCCGAAATCACCGACTCGATCGCTTCCCTGACCGAACTGGTCGGAGGTCTTCGCGCCTTCGATCGGCCGATGGGGCCGAACGAGGCCCTGCAGGTCATCGATGGAGCAGAGGCTCTGCGTCGACTCAGTGAATCTATGTCCACCCTGGCACTGGCCGTCTACGAACGTGTCGGCACGCCTAAGGACAGTGGCGCCAAGTCGACCAAGGCGCTCATCCAGGAACGCCTCAACCTCTCGGGGCGAGAAGCTAACCGCCGGGCAAGGCTCGCAGAGAATCTCGGCGGACGAGTTGCGCTCGACGGCCAATCGCTTGAGCCCGAACACCCGCTCGTCGCCGAGCAGCTCCACCTCGGCACTCTGCCCGCGGAGCACCTCACTGTCATCGAAGACTGCCTCAAGGCACTGCCCGCGTGGGTGGATCACGAGACGAAGTCCCGTGTGGAGACCGACCTCGTGAAGTACGCGAAATCGGTGACTGTGAGCGAGCTCCGCGACATCTTCCGTCGGATGCTCGCTCTCATCGACCCCGACGGTGCCGAGCCGCTCGACCCCAGCGATCGTTCCGCCTACTTCATCACTGCCCGGCCCAAGCGCAATGGAGACTGGAGGCTGGAAGGCGTCCTCGACCCCGTGGCGGGATCCGAACTGCACGGACTGCTGACTTCGCGGATCCAATCCGCGAAAGACAACACTTCGACAATCGCAGAACCCACCGGTGACAACCCGTCGAACACTGCAGAATCGGGCGACGACACCACATCGAACAACGTCCGCCCCACCGACACTGAAGCGGCCCGCCCCGCGGCCGACGACGCTCCCGCGCTCTTCCCGAACGTCGGACTCGGTCAGGCTGCCGGCGAAGAGAAGTTCGAACCCATCGACGCAGTGCTCACCGGCGATCGTTATGACGCTCCCCCATGGGCTGTCTTAGACGCCGCCAGCGATTCCAGTGCCGACAGTGAAGCTGCCGGTGACGCCGGTGCGGATACGGCCGATTCCGCTGCCGACCGCCCCGTTCATGCCGGTCAAGGGGTCCGCGTCGATGGTTCGGCCGTCGATCTCATGAGCGAGCAGCCCAATGCGAAAGCCTGGATCTACGAACGTTTCGCCACTCTCATTTCGCGCATCAGCATGAAGGAAGCCGCCAAGGGTTCGCCCTACGCCCTGGTCGTCACAGCCAAAGCGTCCGACATTGCCAACGGCATCGGCGAAGCCACCACAGGCTCCGCCGGCCGCTTCCCGATGGGCGACGTCGCTCGACGCGGCCTCGATGGCACCGTCTTCTTCCACCTGATGGACGAAAAGGCTCGCACGGTGGAAGTCTGCACGGAACAGCGCTTCGCCAACAAGAAGCAGACCGCAATCGTCACCGCCAGGGATCGCGGATGCGTGTTCCCCGGCTGCGACGCACCAGCGGGGTGGTGCGACGTGAACCATGTTGTGCCGCACGCCCTGGGCGGCAAGACAGACATCAACAACATGTGCCTGCTTTGCTCCTTCCACCACCACCTCATGGACCGCTCCGACTGGGAAGTGTTCATGCTCGGCGACGGACGGCCGGCATGGCGACCGCCCGAAAGCATCGACCCCGCCCGCACTCCCATCCTCCACTCACGATTCGTCACCGACGACATCATCAACGGCCTCTTCGGCACGTAGCTGCGCATGGCCATTCAATGGCACCGCTGTGCCTCCATTCTGATGTGAGCGCGAATGGCCTTGTCGCGGCTGCCTTCACCCCACAGGACTCGGGTTTACGCGCTAGTCGGAGCGCAGGCGGCACAGCAATCGGCCCGAAAACGGTCCTCGCCGGTCAGAGAGCAGACGCTGCATAAGAGATTCTCAGACGGGTGCAAATAGACTGGCCCCATGCACCTCGGCCTAGTGACTTCCAGCGCGACCGCGATTCCACACGACATCTCGGCGGCAATCCCCAGCCCGTCCATCTCGAGCTTCCAACTCGGACCGCTGACGATCCATTTCTATGCGCTGTGCATCCTCGTGGGCATCATCATCGCCATTGTGCTGACGAACCGCCGCCTGACCAGGCGCGGTGTCGAGGACTGGCAGGTGCTCGACATCGCGACTCTGGCCGTACCGATGGCCATCGTCTTCGCCCGCATCTATCACGTCATCACGCACTACACCGATTACTTCGGTCCCGGCCGCAACCCGTGGAACCCGTTCGAACCCGGCTCGGTATGGGCGATCTGGGAGGGCGGCATCGCGATCTTCGGTTCACTCATCGGCGGCACGCTGGGTGCATGGATCATGTGCCGCCGCCTCGGCCTCAAACTCACCACTCTGCTCGATGCCCTGGCACCGGGCCTCATCCTCGCTCAGGCCTGCGGTCGCTTCGGCAACTGGTTCAACCAGGAGCTCTTCGGCCTGCCCACCACGTTGCCCTGGGGACTCGAGATCGATCCCGGCAATCCGGCAATCCCACTGGGCACTCCCCCCGGCACCCTCTTCCATCCAACGTTCCTCTACGAGGTCATCTGGAACAGCCTCGGCGCTCTCGTCCTGCTCTACCTCGGCCGCAAGGTCTTCTTCCAGTGGGGACGCCTATTCGCTGTCTATCTCATGTGGTACGGCGCCGGTCGCATCGTCTGGGAGTCCATCCGCCTCGATCCGAGCTTCGTCATCCTCGGCCTGCGCACCAACGTGTGGGGCGCGATCGGCGCCGTCGCTCTCGGTGTGGCGATCATGCTCATCCAGTGGAAGCGCCACCCCGAGCCCGAAGAATCACCGTTCATCCCCGGCCGCGAACCCGAAACCGCGAAGGACTGACACCCACCCTCGCCGAGGCGGCTCCCCGGGTCCGTGGATGCGCACCCTTCCGTGGGCGCATTCGCCGTCGGGTCTACGTTCATCAATCAGAGCCCCATTCACCCGGCAGGGTTATGGTCGCCCATCAAACTACTGTCAAGTAACATAGATTGCATGCACTTCTTCCGCATGATCCTGCACCTGCTGAGGTCCCGCCGACGTTCCGCGCGCGACATCTGGGACACCTACTCCCTCCCCATGCGCGTCCACCTGGGTGAGATCGACATATTCATGCATCTCAACAACGGCAAGTACCTCTCCATCATGGACCTGGGACGACTGGACATGATGGTACGCAGCGGAGCATGGCAGGCGATGCGTGAGCGCGGGTGGACCGGCGTCGTCAGCGCCGAGACCATCAGCTTCCGCAAATCACTGAAACTCTGGCAGCGCTACAACCTCGAGACCAAAGTCTGCGGAATCGACGAGCGCACCGTGTTCTTCGAACAGCGCATGGTCGTCGACGGCGAGATCTTCGCCCGAGCCTATGTCGCCACCCGCCTGATCTCCGAGGACCGGCCGCTCACCAGGGACGACCTCATCGAGGCGTTCGGGATGCCGGAGAACGAACCCGAACTGCCCGACTGGATCCACGATTGGCGCCGTGACAACGCGCTGCCGAGCACCCGCCGGCCCGCCTGGAGCAGCTGGACATAACAGAGCTGTCGTCTGGACCGAGCTGTGGTCGGCACTGCACCGTGGTCCGCGTTGAGTTGCGGTCGGCACGGCACCGTGGCCCGAACAGAGCCGTGGCTGGGACGGCGCCGCGGTCCGGACAGAGCCGTGGTCGCGACGGCGCCGCAGCCCGGTACCACTGCAAGCAACCCCGCCAAACGGACTACCGCCCCGCTTCGATCCACTCCTTGAGGCGGCCGAGACCGGCTGTGATCGCGGTTTCGTCGATGCCCGAATAGGCCAGTCGAATGTACGACCGGTCCTCACCGGGCTGCGGTGACCCGAAGTGCTCGCGAGTGCAGAATGAGACACCGGTGGCATGCAGAGCCTCGGTGGTGAAGTCCGCCAGAGTCGCGATTCCCTTCGCCTCCATCGCCTCGGTGACGTCGGGGAAGACGTAGAACGTCGAGCCCGGCGTCGCCACGGACATGCCGGGAATCTCGTTGAGGAGCCGGCACGTGGCATCACGTCTCTTGCGCAGCACCTCCAGCATCTGGCCGACCGGCCCCTGCGGTCCGCGCAACGCAGCGATCCCTGCCCACTGCACGTACTGGTTCGTGCAGGATTCGTCGTTGGTGTTCATCAGCGAGATCGCCTCGGCGACCTCCTTCGGTGCCACCGCACAGCCGAGCCGAGAACCCGTCATCGCGTACTTCTTCGAGAACGTGTAGAGGATCACGGTGCGCTCCCGCATTCCCGGCAGTGCGGCGATCGACTGGGACTTTCCGCGATAGCGCATCTCGAAGTACGCCTCGTCGGAGAGCACCCACAGGTCGAATTCCTGCGCGATCGCGGCGATGGCCTCACGCTCGCCCCGAGTCGACTCTGCGGAGATCGGGTTCTGCAGGTCGTTGTAGATGATGGCGGTGGTGTTCTCGTCGATCGATGCCCGCAGGTGGTCGAGGTCGATGGCGAAACCGTCGGAGGTCGGAACATATCGGTAGGGCAGGGCCGTACCGCCGAGATATTCGATCTGGGATTCGTAGATCGGGAAGCCCGGATTCGGGTAGAGCACGCCTTCACCTGGGTTCATCACGGCTTGGAGGAATTTGGTGATCACGGGCTTGCCTCCGGTGGTCACGACCACCTCGGCGGGGTCGATCTTCATTCCTCGTCGCGAGCCGAGGTCATCAGCAAGCGCCTCCCGCAGTTCGGGGATCCCCGGTCCCGGGCAGTAGCCGGTCTTGCCGTCGCGGATGGCCTGCTCCATTGCGTCGACGATATGCCCGGCCAAGGGGAAATTGAGATCGCCGAGGTGAAACGGGAAGACCTCGTTGCCCTTCGCCTTCCATTCGGCGGCGGCCTGGGCCACGCGGAAAGCGGTCTCGGTGCCGAGGTTGTCCAAACGGCGAGCAGTCTTCATCGTCGACTCCTTCTTCGGGGTCCATCTCTTCGGGGCAATACTGAGGTGTCCGTGCTGGGGTGTCCATGCGTGCTGCGCAACGCGGGACGAAACCGTCCCCGGACCACGGTGCGCACCGGTTCACTCACGATAGAGCACCTGACCAGGGATTGTCAGCGGTGTCCGAGTTTCATCCGACGGCGAGCGCGCTGCGTCCGGCGAGCAGGCACCACAGGCCGATGCCGAGGAACACCGGAGCGCCGAGGATGCCGCACCAGAAACTCGGCGCCGCGGTCTCGCGCGGCAGGATGAACGCGACCACCGCGACAATGGTCAGCGGCAGCCCCGCCACGTGAAGGACGGGCTGGCCGAAGACGGCGGCGAGCGCGAAGAAGTGGATACCGACGATCGAGAGGATGAGCGGAGCGATGTTCTCGGTCTGGCCGGTTCGAATGAGGAAGAAGCTCACCACCGCGGCGATGTTGACCTCGGCCCAGAACACGATGAGGTAGAGCGTGAATGCGACGGTCCCGGTGGTGAAAGCGCTGGGTTCCGACCAGTTGCCGTTGGCGGCGAGAATGCTCGGCACTGCGAGTGCGAGGCCCGCGACTCCGAGCCCGGCGAGCACGAGCCGCCAGACCAGTGCTTTGGGCGGTGCTTCCTGTGCCCAGCCTGACCAGATGAACGCGGCGAGTCCGAAGATCGCGCCGATCATGACGAGGTCGCGCGGGTGGGCCAAGTCGATCATCGTCGATCCCTTTCGTCCGAGCTGGCTGTCTTCGACACTACTCAACGAAGAGGATCCGCGCCCATGACGTTTTCCCGACTCCCTCGGCGTCGTAATCCGTTACCCGCCGATCCTTGCCCACCCGAGCGTGGAACTCACCCTTCGCTGGGCGCGATGTACAGCTTCCGCAGCGGCGTTCCGTCGATGTACCAGCGCGTCTTCATCCCATCAACGAGGCGGACCAGCGATCCCGGCACCAGTTCGACGGGCTCACGGCGGGGTTCGTCGAATTCGATGCGCCCGGTCCCGGAGATGACGAGGAAGACCTCGTCGCCTTCGATATCGCGCATCGCTCCGGCGTTCATCTCCCACAGCCCGAAATCGGCGCCGCCGATGGTGCCGAGTTCGGCGAATCCCGTCGTCACAGACGCCTCCCCCGCCGAGGATGTCGCCCCTTCCAGCCCCACCGGCCCAACCGCGTCGGGTCCTCCCGCCGAGGCGGCCGGAATGATCTGCCAGTCCTCGATCGGTTCGTGGCTGAGTGGAAATTCGCGGGTATTGATCGGCTCCATTGCGCTCATGCGAACAGTGTAATCAGTACAGCTACCCAAGTGCCGCCCTGACGAAGAAATCAGTAGGCTGTCGAGATCGTTTCAGCAATCAATACAAATCGGCGCAACTATTTACTTCACCTTGAGCGTGAGATAGAACTGTTTTCGTAGGCGACCGCATGGTCCGCCTCGAGTTCAGGAGATGATCCGTGTCCTACTTCAATGGTGAAGCCTCGCACTGGTTGGCGGCCTCCCCCGCCGACGACATCGACCCCGCACCGCTGCCGCGCGAGAAACAAGATCTCGTCATCGTCGGCGGCGGACTGACCGGCCTGTGGTCGGCTTATTACGCCAGGCAGGCCCACCCCGATTGGGCGATCACCATCATCGAGGCCCGCCACATCGGCTACGGCGCCTCCGGCCGCAACGGCGGATGGCTCTCTACCCTGCTGCCGGGCAATCGCACCAAGTTCGCCGAGGCGGTCGACCGTGCCCGGAAGAACGATCCCACCGGACCGGTCGGCTCGGCAGGTCTCGACGGCGTGGCCAGCGTCAGCGCCTTTCAGTCCGCACTCTTCGACTCCATCGACGAGGTCCTCGACGTCTGCAAAGCTGAAAGCATCGATGCCCACCAAATCCGCGGCGGCCATATCGACATCGCTCAAACGGAGGCCGGCCTGTCCCGGCTGCGCGATCTTGAGGCCGGCAATGAGCAGTTCGGATACGGGCCAGAGGATATGCAGTTCCTCGACGCCGAGGCGACTCGCGCCCGCATCAATGTCGACGGGGCGCTCGGCAGTCTCTACTTCCCCGGTACCGCCGCCATCGATCCTGCGCTGCTCACCCGGGGACTTGGCCACGTGCTCAGGGAACAGGGCGTAACCATCTGTGAGGCCACCTCGGCGTGGCATATCCGAAAGAATTCGGTCGCCACCGACCGCGGGCCGGTGCGCGCGGACACGATCTTCGTGTGTCTCGAGGGGTATTCGGACACGGTCGGCGGCGACCTGCCGGGCCTGCAGGGACGGCAGGTCATCCCGGTGTTCTCGTCGATGATCGCAACCGAGCCGCTGTCGGACGACGCGTGGGCGTCGATCGGCTGGGAGGGGCGCGAATGCCTCGGCGACACGGCGCACACGTTCATCTATGCCCAGCGCACGGCCGATGGCCGGATCGCGCTCGGCGGCCGTGGGGCGCCCTATGCTTTCCGGTCGGGTCTGCCCGGGGACGGTGAGGTCCCCGCCGAGGTGGTCGACCTCTTGGCCGGGCGTCTGTCCTCACTCTTTCCCGACCTCGAGTTCGAGGTTGCGCATGCCTGGCGCGGTGCGCTCGGGGTGACCAGAGACTGGTGCGCCGGCATCTTCTTCGACCCGACACAGCGCATCGGAGTGGCCCGCGGCTATGCCGGACACGGGGTGACGGCTACTCATCTGGCGGCGAAGACCCTGCTCGATCGGGCTGCCGGGGCATCGAGTCCGCTTACAGCGCTGCCGTGGAACGACCACTTCTCCGGGCAGTGGGAGCCCGAACCGATTCGGTGGTTGGGCATCCGGTCGATGTACAAGATCTTCGGCCTCGCCGATGCGTGGGAGTCAGCGACCGGGGCGAAGAAGACAAGCCTGCTCGCCCGATTCGGATCCCGCTTGGCCGGGTTGCACGAGTAGGCGGGGCGGGGACTGACAGGCACGAGTAAGACCGCCCAGCTGACGCACTCGTCCCGAACCCGATGCCCAGTCTTACGCTGTGGCCCACCCCTGTCGTCCGGTTCGTGGAAGAGGCAGACTGAGGCCATGACGAGTTCGCACAGCCGCATCTCCCCCATGGCCGCTTCTTACCCGGCGTCGAGCATCCGCAAGATGTTCAACCTCGCCCTCGACTTCCCCGATGCTGTGAAGCTCACCGTCGGCGAACCGGACTTCACCACTCCGGAGCACATCAAGGCCGCCGGCATCCGCGCGATCGAGAACGACAACACCCGCTACGTCGCCAATGCAGGCATCCCCGAACTGCGGCAGGCGATCGCCAGCAAGTACTCGGCTCGGTGGAATCGCAGCATCGCGCCCGAGAACGTCATGGTCTCCTTCGGCGCGATGGAGGCGCTCACCTTCGCCCTCGACGTCACGGTCTCACCAGGCGACGAGGTCATCATCCCCGACCCGAGCTTTCCCAATTACATGGGCCAGGTGCACCGCCTCGGCGGGGTTGCGGTGTCCGTTCCTGTCACCGAGGACAATGATTTCAAGCTCCGCGCCGAGGATGTCCGCTCGGTGATCACAAACAAGACCGCAGCCGTGATCATCAACAGTCCGTCGAACCCCTTGGGCTCGGTCATGGATCGGACGGACCTCGAGCAGATCGCTGCGCTGGCCGATGAGCATGGGTTCACCGTCATCTCCGATGAGGTCTATGACGAGATGGTCTTCGACGATGCCGTCTTCACCTCCATCGCCGAGGTGAAGCCATCCAGCGCCGAGGTGGGGGCTGAGTTCGATCGGTTCCTGGCCATCGGCAGCTTCTCGAAGACCTATGCCATGACCGGCTGGCGGTGCGGTTTCGTCATCGGTTCGCAAGATTTCATCGCGCCGATGGCACTGCTGCAGGAGGGCCTGACCTCGAGTCTGCCCAGATTCGTCCAGGAGGCAGCGGTCGCCGCAATCGAGGGACCGCAGACCGCGGTCGAGGAGATGGTCGCCTCGTATGCCAGGCGGCGTGAGCTCATGGTCGAGCGCATCAACGCCATCGAGGGCTTGAGTCTGCTGCGCCCGGCGGCGACGTTCTATGCCTGGGTGAACGTGTCCGAGTGGGGGCTGGACTCCTGGGAGCTGGCGACCCAGCTGCTCGAGCAGCACAATCTCGCCACGATTCCCGGGTCGGCCTTCGGCCCGGCCGGTGAGGGCTACCTGCGCCTGACATTCGCGGTCTCCGACGAGACCATCAACACTGCGTGCGACCGGTTGGAGGCGTTCGCCGCTAACCGGTGATGCCGGGAGTGTTGAGCCACCGAGCCCTCAAGTCACCGTCGACCGCGCATCGCATAGCGTGAGCGGTCGGAGGGAAGATGCACGGTCGCTGATCCACACCTCACCCCACTGCGGCGAGCGCTGAATTCCAGCTTCCGTAGAACTTCCGGACGGCCGCGGCCGAGGGCACCTCGCCCTTATGCTCGGCGGCGTATTCGGTGTAAGCCTTGTAAGTCGCGGCGGTCCCGCGTGATTCGCAGTCGGCGAGGAATTCGGCAATCGCCTTGTCGTAGGCATCCGCGTCGAAGCGCAACTGCCCCTTGGCTCGACCGATCTTGTTCGTCGCCAGGCCCGCAGCTTTGAGCGCTTCGTTCCAGGACCCGAACCTCTGCACCGCGGTCTGACTGGTCGGCGGCCAGATGGTCGCCCCCTGTGCCGAGGTCGCTCCGAGGCCGTCGAGCACCGTCTTGCGCAGCCGGTCGTACCGGCTCGCGGTCAGACTTGGGACCTCCGCCCGGCCGCGGACGTACGCAACCGCCGCAGCCACCTCGGCGAGAGTGGACGTCACCGACGTCCCTGAGTTCTCGAGTTGGACGGTCAGTGCGGACTCCACCTCGGCGAGGGTCTCGCGGTCGGTGGGGCTGAGCTTGGCCGGGTCGGCGCTCGCGGGGATCCCCGGCGCGCCGGTGGAATCCAGGCTGCGGGCGGTGATGAACAGCAGCGCACCGAGCACGGCCAGCGATGAGGTGTGGGTTCTCCCGGTATCAGACATCCAGTCCATTGTACGTTTCAGATGGTTCCCTGCTCAGGATCACCGCCACCGTGGAGATCAGCACCGGGGCTGGGTCAGCTGGATCGTCGGAATCCTGTCGGTTTCATCGCCCGAACATCGAGCATCGTGTTCAGTGCGAAGAACAGACCGCTGATCACGACCGCGGTGATCGCGGCCAACGGAATCGAACCGGTGATCAGCAGGTACCCTCCGCCGAGCACGAGTACCGATGCACCAGCCGACACCAGACGCCCGGTCATCTTGCCGCCGATGTCGCTTCCGCTGAGGACGACATCGATCGTCCGCGAGATGACAAACCAGGCAACGAGGATGCCCAAGGTCCCGAGCAGCGATTCGGGCAGACTCAATCGCATCTGCAGGTGCATCGTCTCGCCGAGTAGGGTCGCGGCGAACGGGACGATCAGCGGCAGTCCCAAAGCGATGAGGATCGGTCCTGTGAGTGTGAGGACCAGCCGGTGGCGGTACAGCGAGCGCATGATTCGTCCTTTCTTCTTGCGATGTTGAGTCTGAGCCCTGTGAGCCGCGATCCAGCGACTTCAGCCGGCCAACAGGGCAAGCGATCCGGTGGCGATGAGCGTGGTCAGGGTCGTCCAGGCGATGATCGCGATGCCCTGCCACAGCAGGATCCACGAGGTCTTCACACCCGCACTGACGAGGATCGTCGATGTGATCTGGGTGGGAATCGCCAGCGGCCCGAGCAGGCTCGCGCCGGGAACACCGAAGCGGGTGAGGAACTTCTTGAACTTGACCCGTCCCTTGGACTCGGGCTTCCCACCCTCACCGAGGTCGCCCTCCGTCGCCGTGTCACCGGCATTGCCGTCGGCCGCTGAATCCGGGGAGAGAACGTCGGCGGATCCATTCCGCGTGGCACTTGCCTCGGGCACAGCGCCATCAACCGATCCGGAGCCGACACCTGCGCCGACTCCCACGGCCGCGAGCTCACGCTTTTCGCTCTGACGATTCACGACGGCGCGGCGCGCCCGTGCGCCGAGGAGCACGATGACGGTGACGCAGATGAAGTTGCCGATGGCTCCGGCGACTCCGGCGAGCACGGGGTTCATCCCGGCCCACACGCCGATGATCGAGGAGATCTCACCCTCGATGAAGGGGATCGCCCCGGCCGCGGCGATAATGAACGGCTGAAGCAGACCCGGAACCTGAGCGGCGAGACCTTGGAAGAATTCGATGATGGGGTTCATGGTGTCCTCCTGAACGTGATCGGCAGATCCCGGCTCGGATGAACCGGATCTGATAGTTGATACGTTCAGTACAGACTGTGTTCTCAGAACAGGGTCAAGCCCTCATCGTCGAACTCAGCGGATCCTCAGCTATCTTCCCCAGTCACTGTCTTCAGCTCTCCTCCTCTTCGGCCTTCTTCAGTCCTCTTTCTCAGCCCTCCTCCTCTGCGGCCACGTGCTTGATGAAAGCGATGAACCGCTCGCGATCTTCGTCCGGAATCTCGAGAGTCGGGAAGACAGAGATGAAGGCACGCTGGATGACGTCGATCTGTGCGTCGTTGTAGAGCTCTCTGAGCGAGCCGATGATCGCAGCCTGCCCCATCTTCACGTCCCCGGTCATCCGCTCGGTCGGCGCGAGGAGCCAGGGTTTCGCTTCGAGCTGTCGCTTCATGCTCGGAGCGATCTGCTCTGCCAAGCGTTCGCGGGTGGAGTCGTCGGCATCCTCGGCGAGCTCATCGACTTCCTGGTCGTACGGTGTGGTCTCGGACATGATGGACCGCATCTCCGCGAGCGCCGATTCCTCATACAGGGTCGAATAGATGTTCATCAGTGCGCGATCGGAATTCGACATCCGGGCGGCGATGTCGATGAAGCCTGAAGCAGTATCGATCGGCGCTCCGTGTTCGAGGAGTTGGGACACCTCGGTGCGTGCTTTTTCCAGGGCCGCGATCTGCTCACCGAGATCGACCTCAAGCTGTTTGAGGGCGAGTTGCTGCTGTTCGTGATCGTCGTCGACCGAACCGATATCCGACAACGGGATGCCGAGTTCGCGCATCCGCCGGATCTGATGGAGTCGCAGCAGGTGGGAAGCCCCGTACTGTTTGTATCCGTTGCTCATCCGTTCGGGCTCGGTGAGCAGCCCGAGCTTGTGATAATGCCGAATCGTGTTGACCGTGGTGCCGGTCAGCCGCGCCAATTCGCTCGTGCTCCATCCCACGGTCAGGTCCTTCCGCCGATGCCGTGTAGTTCAGTGTCGATGAGGTCCTCGTCGACTCCCAACACCGCTCAGTCTAAGCGGACGGACTGACATGGTGAGCGGGACAACCGACGTGGACGGTCTGATGTGCGCGGACTACCGTGTAACCATGAGAGCAGGATTCGATTCGGTCAAGGCCCTCGTCTTCGACATGTTCGGCACCGTCGTCGACTGGCGCAGCAGTGTAGCCGCCGAAGTGGCCGTGCACTTGCGCGACCATGTTCCCGATCTCGTTCCGCTTGAGTTCGCCGACGCTTGGCGGGCCGAATATCAGCCGTCGATGGAGCGGGTGCGCAACGGTGACCGAGAGTTCGTTCGTTTGGATGTGCTCCACCGGGAGAATCTCGAGCACGTGCTCAGAGGTCTCGGCGTCGATCCGGACTCGATTCCCGCGCCGGTCCTCGACGAGACCAATCTTGCGTGGCATCGGCTCGATCCGTGGCCGGATGCGGTCGCAGGTTTGACCCGTTTGAAGGAGCAGTTCATCATCGCTCCACTGTCGAATGCGAACATCCGGTTGGCTCTCGACGTCGCCAAACGTGCTGGTCTTGCCTGGGATGCGATCCTCGGCGCCGAGGTGGCGGGAGCCTATAAGCCGGACCCCGACGCGTATCTGCGGACCGCCGACATCCTCGGTCTCGAACCGCATCAAGTCGCCATGGTCGCCGCGCACAACAGCGATCTCGCCGCGGCGCAGTCCCTCGGGCTCCGCACGGCTTTCGTTCGGCGACCCACCGAGCATGGACCCGATCAGACCATCGATCTCGAACCCACGGGCGAATGGGACATCATTGCCGAGGACTTCGAGGACCTGGCCGATCAGATCGGCTGACGCATCGTTTCGAACGGGTGCTGGGCCAGCAGTCCCTGCAGAACGCCAAAGTGACTATTTCAACGGCTCCAACCCACACCACTCGGCGATGAAGAGAGCGATGGTCTTCGTGATGTTGCGGACGGACTCGATGTGGACGCGCTCGTCGAAGGCATGGATGTCGAGGGATCGGGGACCATAGGTCAGAGTCGGCATCGATCCATAGTTCGTGTACACCCGGCCGTCGAGGTAGCCCGGCGTGGAGAACGACCGCAGGGGCTGGCCGAACACATCCCGGTGGGCCGAGCCGAGGACGGCCTCAGCTTCTCCGCCTTCGTCGAGTCGATATCCTGCGGCGAAGAAGCCGGTTCGCTCCAGGCGTGGCAGGCGACTGTCCTGACCGCGCCGGGCGATGCTCGCGTGCCGGACGTGCTCCTGGATCTCTTCCCACGCCTGTTCCGGGTCGATCCCCGGATAGATGGCGGCGCGGACGGAGATCTCACACCATGACGGGACGCTGGAGGGCCAGTCTCCACCCGAGATCTCTCCGACGTTGAAGTTGATGGGATGATCGACATCCTCGAAGCCCGGGTACCGGTCCTTCTGGCCATTCCAATCCGCCTCGAGTGTGCGCAGGTCGGCGATCACGTCATTTGCCGCGTCGAAGGCGTTGAAGCCCTTGCTCATCTCCCGGACATGACTCGGTTTCCCCTCGACACGAACGGTGAACCAGATGACTCCGACGTTGGTTCGCACCAGAGCGTTCTCTTCTGGTTCCGGGATGAGCACGGCGTCGCCGGTGTAGCCGCGCAGAAGTGCCGAAAGCGCTCCGTTGCCGGTGCTCTCTTCCTCCACCACGGATTGGAGATGGATCGGGGCTGCAGGAGAGAATCCGGCAGCGGTGATCGCGTCGAAGGCGAAGAGGTTGGCAGCGAGTCCGGCTTTCATGTCTCCGGCGCCACGTCCGTACAGCCAGCCGTCCTCGACTCGAGGCTCGAAGGGCGGAGTAGTCCAATTCTCCAAGGGTCCGGTCGGAACGACATCCACATGACCTTGCAGGATCAGGGATCGGCCTTGCGAGACTGCCGGCCGATAGCTGCCTACGATGTTGAAGTCTTCGTCGTAGGGCACGGTCATCGGTCCGAAGCCCACGTGATCCTCGATGTCCTCTTCGTCGATGCGCCAGCGGTCGGTCTCCAGTCCCCTGTCGGCGAATTCCTGCTCCATGCGGTCCTGGATCGCCGCCTCACTGCCGCGGACAGAAGGACAGCGGATCAGATCACCGGTGAACTCAAGCTGACGATCGAACGCGTTGTCGACGGCGTCGGTGATGGCCTGGGCGACTTCTCGATTCATGCTGTGCTCTTCCCAGTTCTCGTGTTGATGGTTGACGGTCCGAGCCCCGGAGACGCGGATGGCACGTACCTCTGTCGGCTATTCTGCATTCCTCAACGAGTATCCGGAAGAGTGACCGCATTTGCTGTGATTGATTGCGCACCCCCTCCCGTCACTTGGATCGAGCGTATAGCGTGGCCGTCAGGGACGGGTCGACCGACCCGTACTCCCGCCACCATCTGACGAAAGGTGACAAGCATGAATGAGACGAGCATCAGCGCTTCCCGCACGATCGATGCCCCCGTAGAGGACATCTTCCACGTCCTCTCCAATCCAGAGCGTCATGCCGAGATCGACGGCTCGGGAATGGTCCAGTCGGATGACAAGACCGATCGCATCACCGAGGTCGGTCAGAAGTTCTCGATGAATATGCACTGGGACAAGATGGGCGGCGACTACAAGACCGACAACCACGTCATCGGCTATGAGGAGAACAAGCTTCTCGCCTGGAAGACGGCACCAGCCGGTGAGGAGCCACCGGGTTGGGAGTGGGTCTGGGAACTCACGTCCCACAGCCATGACTCGACCGAGGTCTCCGTGACCTATGACTGGAGCGCGGTCACCGACAAGGAGGTGCTCAAGCAGGTCGACTTCCCGGCCGTCAGCGAAGAGGACCTCGAGTCGTCCCTCGGCAACCTGGCAGCAGCGGTGTCCGGAGTCTAACGCCGCGCAGCAGCGCGCAGGCGCGGGTTCCTCACGCCTGACAGCACCCTGACGGCCCTGTTCGAACTCAGCGCAGTTCGTTCAGGGCCGTCTCCGCGCGCCGACGACGGTCTTCGAGCGACATCTCCCACCAATATTCACCGCGTTCGCCGAGGCCGTTCTTCGCGACATCCACCCTCCGTCTCGCCTCCGCGAGATCTTTTCCATCGCCCCGCTTCTTCGCCTGCTTGACGGCGTTCCTCGCGGCGCCGAGGCGGCTCTTGAGTTCCTCGATCACGCTCGGTTCCAGTGCTGGGTCGGTTCGCCGCCACCGGCGTCCTTTGACGATCAGCCAACGCTCGTCATCATTGTCGCTGTTCTCGCTCATGCGACGAATATGCAGAACGGATGGCCGGAGGGATCTGTGAAGACATACAGCGGTTCGTCCTCATCGTCGGTACGATCGACGCGCAGTTCGGCACCCAGGTCTTCGGCACGCTGCAGCTGTCGTTCCAGCATGGTCCGGTTCGGCACCGTGAGGTCGAGGTGCATCTGCATGGGGATGTCCGTTGCCGGCCACGTCGTCGGTTCGAGGCGATCAACCCGCTGAAAAGCGAGCTTCCGGTTCCCACTCGCATCAGTGAGCACCAGCCAGTCGGGGACCTCGGGCTCGGCACTCGTCCCTGAACTGCGACCGTCGGTCGGTTCGTCTCCCGGGCGATAGACGTAGCCGAGCAGCCGTCGATAGAACTCCGCGAGCATCCTCGGCTCGGTCGTATCGATGACGGTGTGGAGCAGCTCAGGAAATCCAGCGTCTTCCGCCTCACCCGTCATCCGAGCTCCAACGGCGTGAGCACCGCGATTTTCCAGCCGTCTTCGATACGCACCAGCTGATACATGTTCCGCTCGTCGGGGGCACCTCCCTGATATTTCCACGTGACGTCGGCCCAGATGCTGTGGTCGGTCGATGCTGCCACCGTGACCTCGGCGTTCACCTCGGTGACGCCCGAGTACTGTCCGAAAGCGCTCGCGAAGAAGCTCTCCGTCTGCGCCGCCTCGGTGACGAGGATCCGCTGCCTCGGGAACTCGATGAGCGCCGGAACCGCGTAATGATCGGCGATTGCTGCGGCGTCCCGATCGATGAGCGCACGGGTATAGGTGTCGAAGAGCTGCCTGTGAACCTCTTTGTCCTCATCCATGCCGCAGATGCTACTCCGCGCCCCTGACACAGCTCCGTCACCCCATGTCACCCTCCAATGAGAAGATGGCATCGTGCCTGAGACCCGACCGTCCGCCGCCACGACCGGTGCCGCCATCCCCGCCGACTGGCGTGATGCCTTCGCCCCACTCGCCGAGGCGGCTCCGCACTCACACACGCCCGTGGCCTTGGGATTCGAGCTCGTCCAGGTCATCCCCCGCACATGGTTCGAAGCTCAGCACTCCGTCCTCCTCAACAAGGACGACGTCACCCCGGGCGCGAATCCGAGCCTCGCGATCCGCCCGCTCATGCTCAGCGAGTCCGGCAACTGGGTGAAGAAGTCCCTGACCTGGCGCACCATCGACCGCATGGCCCGGCAGTTCGACATCGACCCGGTCCACCAGGAATGGTTCACCCAGCTCGCGGGGCTGCGCACCCGCGGGAAGACGGATTTCACGCCCGACGGGGCGCCGTACCACCTCGGCGATTTCCGCACTCCCCTGCTGTGGGATCACTTCACGCAGGGGAAGAAGCTTGGCATCGAATTCGTCGGCATCAATCCGGATATGACAGTCCGCATCGGGCACACCGCCCGCGCCGCCATCGACATCCGCCGCAGCCAGAACCGCCTGCAGGTGCAGACGCGGGCGACCATCGACGAACGCGAATATGCTCCCGGTCTGATCAAGCCGATCTGGACGCACGGCTTCTTCGGCGTCGACGTCACCAGCGGTTTCACCGTCACCCTGGCCCCCGCGGAGACCCCGACGAAGGAATCCGCACTGCCCGTGCTCCAGTCCCCGGGGCCGATCACCATTCCCGAGGCCGAAACCGAAGAATTCTTCGAGGAGTACTACCCGCAGCTTCGCTCCAGCGCCGAGGTCATCAGCAGCGACGCCACCGTCGCCTTCCCCCAGTACGGTCGCCCCCGCCTTGTCGTCTTCGCCGCCTTCGGCGCCGGCGACAAACTCTCCTTAAGCTGGTACTGGGAATATCAGGGACCCCGTCGCACCTTCCCCGTCATCGATCGATTGAGGCTCAGCGCCGCCTCGGCGAGGGAATATGCGGGGCAACGCGAACTCGACTTCGAAGATGCCGTCGTCACCGAGGTCGACAAACTCCTCGCCGACACCCACGAAACCGGCTCCGCCCTGCCGGGCATCAAGGATGTCGAACTCGACGACGCCGACACCGCGGATTTCGTCGTCAACGTCCTGCCCGGGCTCGAGGAGATCGAGCACGTCAAGGTCATCACTCGCGGGAAGAAGCAGCCGTACCGGGAGCTCGGCGGGGAGCCGAACGTGAAGATCACCTCGGTCGAGTCGGAGAAGAACGACTGGTTCGACCTCGGCTTCCAGATCAGCATCGACGGCCGCCCGGTCCCCTTCGTCAAGCTGTACAAGGCGTTGGCCGCCGGGACGAAGAAGATCAAGCTCTCCGACGATTCGTTCCTGTCGCTGAACAAGCCGATCTTCGACAAGCTCAAGGCCCTCCTCGCCGAGGCGGACCTCATCCCCGAATGGGAGCCCGGAGCGCCGAAGATCTCCCGCATGCATGTGGGTCTGTGGTCGGATTTCGAGGACCTCGCCGACGAGTCTGAACCGGCCGTGACCTGGCGTGATTCCGTGCGCGCGTTGGCCGACCTCGAACACCTGCCTGCGACCGAGGTCCCCGACCTGAACGGTGCGAAGCTGCGCCCGTATCAGGTGCAGGGATTCCGGTGGTTGGCACTGCTTTACCGGTGCCGCCTCGGCGGGATCCTCGCCGACGACATGGGCCTGGGCAAAACCCTGCAGACGCTCGCGCTCATCAAGCACGCGAAGGCTGAATTCCTTGCCGGTGGCCAGGAATTCCTCGCCGAGGCGGCCGACCGATCCCTCGACGGCGACGATGCGACGCTCCCGCCCTTCCTCGTCGTGGCCCCGACCTCGGTGGTCCCGAATTGGGTGAAGGAGGCGGCCTCCTTCACGCCTGACCTTGATGTTCGTGTCGTGGCCGAGTCGACGCGGGCGCGTGGGGTCGACCTCGCCGAGGTGGCTCGCAGTGCCGATGTCATCGTCATGTCGTATGCGATGCTCCGGTTGGAGGAGACCCCGATCTCGCGGATGGAGTGGGCGGGCCTCATCCTCGACGAGGCGCAGTTCGTGAAGAACTCCATTGCGCAGACCCACCTGGCGGCAAAGGAGGTACGGGCACCGTTCCGCTTGGCGCTGACGGGCACTCCTCTGGAGAACTCGCTCAAGGACGTGTGGTCGCTGTTTTCGATCACGGCGCCCGGACTGTTCCCGAGTCCTCACCGGTTCGAGGAAGAGTACGTGCGTCCGATCGAGTCGGGTGAGAATCCGGGACGGACGCAGCGTCTGCAGCGGCGGATCCGACCGTTCATGATGCGTCGGACGAAGGACTTGGTGGCCGCAGACCTGCCGGAGAAGCAGGAACAGGTCATCTCGGTCGAGCTCAATGCTGCGCACCGCAGACTCTACGATCGGATTCTGCAGAAGGAGCGGAAGAAGATCCTCGGCTTCATCGACAGCGAGTACGACAAGCAGCGGTTCATCGTCTTCCGGTCGCTCACGCTGCTGCGGATGCTTGCGCTCGATCCGTCGATCGTCGATGCCGAACATGCTGAGGTGCCGTCGTCGAAGCTGGCCGCGCTCCTGGAACGGCTCGACGATGTCATCGCCGAGGGCCACCGGTCGATCGTGTTCAGCCAGTTCACGTCGTTCCTGGCCAATGTTGCCGCGGAGCTCGACGCTCGCGGGATTCCCTATGTCGTCCTCGACGGGTCGACGCGCAATCGCGGGGCGGTCGTCGATGCGTTTCGGTCGGGTGAGGCGCCGGTGTTCCTCATCAGCCTCAAGGCCGGCGGGTTCGGGCTCAACCTCACCGAGGCGGACTACGTCTTCCTCATGGACCCATGGTGGAATCCCGCCTCGGAGAATCAGGCGATCGACCGGGCTCATCGGATCGGGCAGACGAAGAGCGTCATGGTCTACCGCTATGTCGCCGAGGGCACGATCGAGGAGAAGGTGCTCGCCCTGCAGAAGCGCAAGGCCGAACTCTTCGACGAGCTCATGTCCGACTCCGGCAACTATGAGGGCCGCGGCCCGGACGGTCAGGCCTTCAGCAAGACCGTCACGGCTGCGGACATCAAGGGGCTGTTCGAGGGGTAAGGTCTCCGGCTAACCTCACAGATCCCACGAGAATATTTACTTTAGAGGCCCTAAAGTAAATGTTTCCTCGGTCTCGCACCTAGGCTATGTAGCCCTTCACCGTTTCTCTGATCGCATCTGCGTGCAGATAGATTTCGTCGAGCCCGTCGATCGGATGCCGGGACTCGTTCTTGTCTGCGTCGAAGATGCCAATGTATTTCTGCTTCTTACCGTTGAAGTGGAGCCGGGCAATCGGCTTCCGATTGTTGTCGTCCAGGAGCACAGCAAAATAGGACTTGGCATCACGCTGTGCAACCCGCTCGGGCTTCACCTCACTGCAGCTGATCGCCTTGACGATCTGATAGCCCTCAAGTTCCTCCAGAGTTGTCTCAAGTTCGGTGTCTCGATCCAGGTCCGATTCGGCTACCTCCGCGCTGGTGACAGCTTCTCCGTTCGATGCTTGCACAGGCATTGCGGTCTCAGAGGCTCCCAACGCAGTCTTCAGTCGATCATTCACCCTTTCATTGAGAAACTGTTTCGCCGCCTTGGACACCAACTGGGTGAACTGCGCCTTGGTGTCTTGAGTGAAACGCCCTTCGTAGACACGGCTGGTGAAGAGACGTACGAATGCCTCATCCGGCTCTTTGAACTGCCCGGCGATCTCTCGCTTGATGGCTCCGACGTACTTCAATTCTTCTGCCGCGCTCACCACCGAGTCGAGGTCGAACACTTCTTTCGTCAACTTCTTGAGCTCCGGAACGATCGTCTCGTCGATCTCATTGAGGTCGAGCACCAGGAAGGGCCTGTCGTCCATCTTGTTCGGCGCATCGAGATCGGTATAGAAGTTATAGACCTCGCCGTTTGTGAGCACAGCAATCCGCGCATTTGTCACGGAGAAGTACCGGAACAGCTGGGAAGCGTGTTCGATCTTCAGCGGCTCCGTCGATTTCTTGCACTCGATGAGGATCTGCACTTCACCATCGCGCATGATGGCGTAGTCGACCTTCTCGTTCTTCTTCACTCCGACATCTGCGGAGAACTCGGGCACTACCTCAAGCGGGTTGAAGATGTCGTAGCCCAGAATCGTTGAGATGAAAGGCATGATGAACGCATTCTTCGTTGCCTCTTCGGTCTGAATCGCCTCTCGCTGGTTTCCAACCTTGGCAGCCAGGGCAGACAGTCGTTCTTCGAACTCCATTGTTCCTCCACAAATGCACTTCAGTGATAGTTTCGCAATTTCAGACTGTAGCCTTTGTGGAATGAAACCGGCGGCTGAGTCGCCTTTGGTATCGGCAAAGTTGTCAATCAGTTACCTGCGCAGCCACCATCGGCTCACGCACCCGCCCCAATCACTGACGCGATTGCGACGACCGCGACTCTTCCGATCAGTCGAAGAACCCGAAAGATGACAGTTGCCCCGCTGACGAACGGCGGGGCAACTGCAGGCGACCAGCGACGAACCTGAGCGGCTCACCCCCACCCGGGAACGACGAAGATCAACCAGGTGACGATCGGGGCGATGACGACCATCGAGAAGCCCCACACCATGAGCTGCTTGAACACCCTGTCCCGCTGTTCTTCAGGCGAGTTCGCCACAACCAGAGCACCAGAGGTGGAGAACGGTGAGGAGTCGACCACCGAGGATGAGATCGCCAGAGCGATGATCAGTCCGATCTCGCCGACGCTGCCCGTGAGCAGGAACGGCACCGCGAGGGGAATGAGGGCGCCGAGGATGCCCGTCGTCGACGCGAACGCGGAGACCACAGCGCCGATGAAGCAAATGATGAGCGCCGCGAAGAGCGGAGCCCCCATGCCGGCAACCTGCCCGCCGAGCCAGTCGATGGTGCCCAGACGTTCCATGAGTTCGACGTAGGTGACGATGCCGCAGATCAACAGCACTGTCGGCCACGCGATCTTGCTCACCGCGCCCTTGCTGATGCGGGGCGAGAAGAACGAGATGATCACGGCGATGCTGATCGCGGTGAACCCGACGTCCTGATTGAGCGGGGGCACGACCATGACCGCGAGAACGATGAGTCCGACAAGTGTGACGATGCGGTTGAGATCGAGAGTGGTGACTTCGACATCCTCGTCGGTGTCTTTGACCATCGTCGTCTGGACCGATCGTCGAGCCGCCCTCCGCTCGGGGTCGTGATACGGCGCGGGCGAGCCGCCCGATCCGCTGCCAGAACCGCCCACCCCGGCACCGCTTGAGCCGGACGTACCCGAGCTGCCGCTGCCACCGGTGCCGCTGCCGGAATCGGTGCCGTCGCCCTCGCCGGAGGTTCCGACGTTGACCAGTTCCCCGTCCTTGTCCTCGAGCCCATGTCCGAGGTCGCGCTTGCCCAGCAGCTCCCGCCCGCCGAAGAGGAAGAAGCAGACGAAGCCGAGGACGACGTTGAAGACGAAGGAGGCAAGGAAGAGCAGCAGAGGGCTGCCCGGTAGGTCATTGCGCTCGACGACCTGGTTGGTGATCGTGCCGAAGATGCTCAACGGCGAGAATCCACCCGCAGTCGCACCGTTGATGACCATCAACCCCATGAGCAACGGCCGAATGCCGTACCGACGAGAGAAACCCATCCCCATCGGCGCGATGATCGCGATGGCTGCCGGCACCACCGAGCCGAAGCCGGAGAGAAGTGCCGTGACGACGAAGAACACCCATGGAATCAGCGCTATCCGGCCACCGACGGCCTTGACGAGTATATGGACGATCCAGTCGACCGTCCCGTTGTCCTTCGCCAACGCGAAGAGATAGGTCACGCCGACGAGGATGAGGAACAGATCCGCGGGGAAGCCAGACAGCAGAGTGTCGACGTCCTCTCCCAGGACAAAGGTTCCGAACAGGAAGGTCGCCATGAGCGCGAGCGCACCCATATGGACCGAAACAAAGGTGGCGATGACGAACAGAGCCACCAGGACGAGTATCGAAGCAATTTCCAAAGACACAATTCGCTCCTATGCGATGTGTTAATCAGTCGGAAACGACCCCATTGCCGCAACCGACATTCCACGATGTGGAAATCTTGCTGCTACTTTATGAAAGTCTGCCCCGAGGAATTCCGAACCGTCAAGACCTCGACTTCACTTTCCCGAATAACAGTAGCATGTATACCAACCCGCGGTTTTCACAGAACTTCATTCGGCACGAAACAGTACAGAACCCCACGTCAGAAGCCCAGAAGGAATGGAATACCGCAATCTGAACCGGCCAGAAAAGGATCAACTCGGCCGACGAGCACAATGCCGCAAATCTCCGTTCCGAATCCTGGAAAAGGCATTTTTCTCTCGAAACCATTGTGGTAGCGTCAAATGAAAGTGATGTACCGCATCGTGGAATCAGAGAGGATTCTTCAATGACAATCAGCGGACGGCATTTCCTTCAGATCCCGGGACCCAGCAATGTTCCGGACAGCGTTCTCCACGCCATCTCCATGCCCACCATCGACCATCGCGGACCGGCATTCAAAGAACTCTTCAGGCATGTGCTCACAGGCATGGCCGACATCTTCGGCACCTCGAACCAGGTCGTCATCTACCCGGCCACGGGAACCGGAGCCTGGGAAGCCGCACTGGTCAACACCCTCAACCCCGGCGATGAGATCCTCTGTTTCGAAACCGGGCATTTCTCTTCACTGTGGAAGTCGATGGCCGAGAAATGGGGACTCAAACCCACAGTCATCGCCGGCGACTGGCGCACCGGCGCCGATCCGCAGAAGATCGGTGAGGCCCTCGCCGCCGACACCGATCATCGCTTCAAAGCCGTATGCGTCGTCCACAACGAGACCTCGACCGGCGTCACGAGCCGCATCCCCGAGATCCGCGCTGCCATCGACGCCGCAGACCACCCGGCCCTGTTCATGGTCGACACGATCTCCTCACTCGGTTCCGTCGACTACCGTCACGACGAGTGGCGCGTCGATGTCACCGTCTCCGGTTCGCAGAAGGGCCTCATGCTCCCACCGGGACTGTCCTTCAACGCCGTGAGCGACAAGGCCTTAGAGGCCCACGAAACCTCGACCCTGCCGAAGTCCGTCTGGAACTGGACGGAGATGCTCGCCGCCGGCAGAAACGGGATGACTCCCTACACCCCGAACACGAACATCCTCTACGGCCTCAAGGAATCCCTGCGGCTGCTCAACGAGGAAGGTCTCGACAACGTCTTCGCCCGACACATCCGCTTCGGCGAAGCGACCCGAGCCGCAGTCGAAGCCTGGGGCTTGGAAGTGCTGTGCACGAACGAGAGCGAATACTCCCCCGTCCTCACCGCCGTCGTCATGCCCGAAGGGCACGACGCAGACGAGTTGAGAAAGATCATCCTCGACCGCTTCGACATGTCTCTGGGGGCGGGCCTGTCCAAACTCCAGGGGACGGTCTTCCGAATCGGCCACCTCGGCGATCTCAACGATCTCACCCTCGCCGGAACCCTCGCGGGCGTCCAGATGGGACTGCAGCTGGCGGGAGTGAAGATCGACCCGGCAGGCCTCGGAGCCGCCCTCGACATCCTCCGCGAGAGCTGAGCTCACCATGAGCGCTGACACGACTGCTGACACGAACACGGACGTCACCGACGTCGTCACCGATCTCACCCGCAGCATCGCAGGCACCGTAGACACCTCGCCCCGCCGGCTGGCCGAATATGCCGTCGACGCGTCGAATTACCGAGTGGTCCCACAGGTCGTCGCCTTCCCGAAGTCCACGGCCGACGTCGTCTCGGTCCTCGATGTGGCCAGGTCGCATCGGGTGCCCATCACCTCCCGCGGCGGCGGCACCTCACAGGCCGGCAACTCGATCGGAACCGGGATCGTCATCGACTTCTCCCGCCACCTCAACCACATCCTCGACATCGACCCGACGGCGAAGACCGCCCGAGTCGAACCGGGTGTGCTCATGAGCGAGCTGCAGAAGGCCGGGAAACCGCACGGGCTGACCTTCGGACCCGATCCCTCGACGAAGAACCGGGCGACGATCGCGGGCATGATCGGCAACAACTCCTGCGGACCGCACGCGATCTCGGCAGGGCGCACCGTCGACAACATCGTCGAGATGACGGCCCTCGACGGCACCGGCCGTTCGTTCCTCGCCGGCGCTGGGCTCGACCCCATTCCCGGACTCGCCGAGGTGGCCGGCCGTCACCTCGGAGTCATCCGCACCGAGTTCGGCCGGTTCAGCCGCCAGGCCTCGGCGTATGCGATGGAGCATCTGCTCCCGGAGAACGGCCCGAACCTCGCGAAGTTCCTCGTCGGCAGCGAAGGCACACTGTCGACGATCACCGAGGCGGTCGTCAGCCTCGGCGATCTTCCGAACTCACCCACGGTGCTCGTCCTCGGCTACCCGGACATGTTCGAAGCCGCCGATGCCGTCCCCCGGGTGCTGCCCCACGGCCCGCTCGCCGTCGAAGGCATCGACTCGCGGCTCATGGACATGGTCCGCAACCACAAGGGCAAGGACGCCGTGCCCGAACTGCCGGCGGGCAAGGGCTGGCTGCTCATCGAGGTCGCTGGCGCCACCGCGGACGAAGCTGTCGCGAACGCCCAGATCATCGCCGCCGAGGCCGGCACCGACCACTTCCGCATCCTGCCCGCCGGAAAAGAAGCGAGCACCCTGTGGGGCATCCGCGCCGACGCCGGCGGTCTGGCCGGACGCACCGAAGACGGCGACCCCGCCTGGACCGGATGGGAGGACGCCGCGGTTCCGCCCGAGGTGCTCGGCGACTACCTGCGGGACCAGGACGAGCTGATGGCCTCCTACGGAGTCCGCGGCCTGCCCTACGGTCATTTCGGTGACGGCTGCGTGCACATGCGCACGGACTTCCCCTTCGACCGCCCCGACGGCATCGACGTCTTCCACGACTTCGTCATGGAGGCCGGGCGACTCGTCACGAAATACGGCGGATCCGCCTCCGGCGAGCACGGCGATGGGCGAGCCAGGTCCGAACTCCTCGGCCTTCAGCACTCGGACGAGGCGATCGCCGCCCTCGGCGAGGTCAAACGGCTCTTCGACCCGAACAGCCTGCTCAATCCGGGCATCATCGTCGACCCGCTGCCGATCATCTCCGACCTGCGCAGGCCGCAGTCGATCTCGATCGGCACGGCCGGCGGTTTCTCCTTCGCCCACGACAAAGGCAGCTTTACGAGCGCCGTCCACCGCTGTGTGGGCGTCGGCAAATGCCGTGCCGACACCTCCGGGTCCGGCGGCTTCATGTGCCCGTCGTATCTGGCGACGAAAGATGAGAAGGACTCCACCCGCGGTCGCGCCCGGGTCCTCCAAGAGGTGACCAACGGAGGCCTGATCAACGCATTCGACAGCGCCGAGGTGGCCGAGTCCCTCGACTTGTGCCTGAGCTGCAAGGCCTGTTCGTCCGACTGTCCGGCCGGAGTCGACATGGCCCAGTACAAGTCAGAGGTGCTCCACCGCACCTATCGCGGAAGGCTCCGTCCCCTCGCGCACTATTCGCTCGGCTGGCTGCCCACCTGGGGCCGTCTGCTCACGGCGGTGCCCGGGGTCAGTGCTTTGGCGAACGCGGCGCTGGGGTTCCGTCCCCTGGCTAAGCTCGTCCTGACCGGCGGCGGCATGGACCCCCGCCGGCAGATGGTCCGGTTCAATGATCGCCGGTTCTCCCGCTGGGCGAAGTCCCGCATCTCCCCCGCCGAGGCGCGCGGTGCCTCAGCGGCGGATCGCGACGCTCTCGTCGCCGACGAATACGTGAGCACTACCTCGGCGAGCAAGAAACAGGTCCTGCTGTGGGCGGATTCGTTCACCGAATACCTCTCCGATGTCGGGGCCAGGACGGCCGTCGACCTGCTGGAATCGACCGGTTTCGAGATCCTCCTGCCGCAGCAGCAGGCCTGCTGCGGGCTCACGCTCATCTCCACGGGTCAGCTCGACGCGGCGAAGCGGAAGCTCGAATCGACGATGGCGATCCTCGATCCCTACGCCCGGAAGGGCATTCCGATCGTCGGCATCGAACCGAGCTGCACCGCGGTGCTGCGCAGCGACCTCGGCGATCTGTTCCCCGATGACGAACGGGCTCGCCGGATCGCGGCGGCCACCTCGACGTTGGCCGAGGTCCTCGTCGACGCGCAGGTCGACGTCCCCGATCTCACGGGACGCACCGTCGTCGTCCAACCGCACTGCCACCAGCATTCGGTCATGGGCTTCGCCGCGGACCGGGCGCTCCTCGAGCGGACCGGCGCGACGGTGCGCGAACTTGCCGGCTGCTGTGGTCTGGCCGGGAACTTCGGCATGGAGGCCGGCCACTACGAGACTTCGGTGGCGGTGGCCGAGAACGCTCTGCTGCCGGCCCTGCGGGATGCGCCGGAGAATTCGATCTACCTGGCCGACGGGTTCTCCTGCCGCACTCAGGCGGCGGACCTCGCGAATGTGAACGGCATGACGCTTCCGCAGCTGCTCACCGGCGAGGCGTCGAAGCCCGGGCATTCGGCCCGCGCCTCCCGCCTGCCCGAAGCCGTCGAGGCGTGATGACGCAGACCAACCGATCAGAGAGGACGCAATGAGTGACGACTCAGCACCAGGACCGCTGTCGGGGGTGACCGTGCTCGAGCTCGGCGTGTTCATCGCAGGGCCGTACGCGACGATGCAGCTGGCCGACATGGGCGCCCGCGTCATCAAGATCGAACCGCCGGGCGGCGATCCGATGCGCGCTGCGGGGCCCTTCGTCGACGGCGAATCGAGCCCGTTCATCCGGCTCAACCGCAACAAGGAGTCGATCGTCCTCGACCTCAAATCTGACGCAGGCCGGGCAGGCCTGCACTCCCTGCTCGCCGAGGCGGACGTCCTCGTGGAGAACATGCGACCCGGAGCGCTGACGAAGATGGGCTTCGGATACGACGATCTGCGCGAGGATCATCCCGGTCTCATCTATGCCTCCGCCTCGGGGTGGGGTCAGGACGGGCCGCTGGCTCCCCTGGCCGGCCTCGACATCATGGCGCAGGCCCGGTCGGGGCTGATGAGCATCACCGGATTCCCCGATCAGCCGCCGGCGAAGGTCGGAGTGCCGATCTCCGATCTCTCGACCGCGCTCTACGTCGCGCTCGGCATCGTCTCCGCCCTCTATGAGCGGCGCGAGTCCGGGCAGGGCCAGTACCTCGACGTTTCCCTCTTCGAGTCGGCCGTGTCCCTGGCTGTGTGGGAAGCCGGCGGGTACTTCGGTGCCGGGACGGTGAGTCGGCCGAACGGTTCGGCTCATCAGGCGCAGGCACCGTATCAGGCGATCGAGGTCGGCGACGGCTTCGTCACCATCGGCGCGAACACTCCGGCCACGTGGACGCGGTTCTGCTCGGCCTTCGACCTCGCCGATCTCGAGCATCACCCGAAGTACGCCGAACCCGCTCTGCGGTTCGCCAACCGAGAGGCCCTCATCGCCGTCATCGAGGATCGGCTGCGCGGGCGCACCATCGCGGAGGTGGTCGAGGAGATGAATCGCGTGGGTGTCCCGGCCGCCCCGATCAACGACTACGAGCAGGTCTTCACCGACGCGCACCTGCAGCAGCGGAACTTCTTCTGGGCCTCCCAACACCCCCGCCTCGGCGAGGTGACGCAGCTGGGCAACCCGATGCGCTTCTCCCGTTCGCAGCTGACCCACGGTCCGGCCGGACCGTCGCTCGGTGCGGACACCGACCGGGTGCTCGCGGAGTTCGCGGGCAGTACCGGGACGGCCGGGTCCGACTCGGACTCCGCCCCTGCCGGAACCGACACCATCACCGAGGAGGTCCGGTCATGAGCGACGATGTTCTCACCGAGGTCGTCGGACGCACCCTGCGCGTCACGTTCAACCGTCCCGAGGCGCGCAACGCGATGACGTTCGAGATGTACCAGAAGCTCGCCGAGGCGGCCGCCCAGGTCGACGCGGACCCGCAGCTGCGTGCCCTCGTCCTCCGTGGAGCCGGGGGTCGGGCCTTTGTGGCCGGCACGGACATCGCGCAGTTCCGGGGGTTCACCGGTGAGGACGGAGTCGCGTACGAGCAGCGCATCGACGAAGTGCTCGGGGCTCTGGCCACGGTCGGCAAACCGGTCATCGCCGTCATCGACGGCCACTGTGTGGGCGGAGGTCTGGGGATCGCGTGCTGCGCGGATGTGCGGATCGGATCGGCCGCCTCGGCGTTCTCCGTTCCCATCGCGCGCACCTTGGGCAACACCCTGTCCGCGAACACGCTGCGCCGGCTGGTCCGGGCGTTCGGGGAACCGCGGACGGCGTCGATGCTCATCACCGCACGGAAGGTCGACGCGCAGGAGGCGCTGGCCTCGGGGTTCCTCACTGCGGTCGCCGAAGATCTCGACGCCGAAGCCGAGGCACTCATCGAGCGGGTCGTGTCCGGGGCACCGCTGACGCAGTGGGCGATCAAGGAGAACCTCCGCCGGCTGGCTGCCGGCGGACCCGTCGACGATGCGGATGTCATCTCAAAGGTCTACGGCAGCCAGGATTTCGCGAACGCCGTCGAAGGATTCCTCACCAAGACCCCAGTGGAGTGGACCGGGGAGTAAGTCGCTTCAGTCCCGATTCCCCTCGCCGAGGCGGTCGACGAGTCTGGCGATGATCCTGGCTCTGGTCGCTTCGGTGCGGGCGGTGAGGATCGGCAGCATGGCCGTGAATCGTTCCGCGCGGTTGAGCGCGTCGAAGGCGGTCTGCGCGGCGGGCGCCTCGGCGAGGGCGTCACGCAGGTCATCGGGGACGGTGGCCTCCGACTGCCTGGGGTAGGCATTCTCCCAGCGGCCGTCGTGCTGAGCCAACCGCACCTCGGCGCGGCCGCGATCCCGCAGACGACCGTCGGTCTCGAGACTGCCGATGATCTCGACATTGCGCTTCGACCAGTTCGAGCGCGGACGTCGCGGAGTGAAGCGCTGGACGAACGTCGTCGCGTCGAAGGTGCGGCGCTGACCGTCGATCCAGCCTCCGCACAGTGCTTCCTCGAGGGCATCTTGGTAGCTCAGAGAGGTCGGCGAGGTGACGCTCTTCTTCGCCATGAGCAGCCACACACCCTTTGACGAATCTTCGTTGGCGATCAGCCACTCGCGCCAAGCGCCAAGGTCGGCGAGAACCAGTGGGGATGTAGGCGAGTTCTCGGTCATGGGCGGGCCGTCGTCAGTCGTCACGGGGTGCGCTGCGCCATCAGGTGTCACAGGATGCGCTGTGCCATCAACCGTCAGACGACGCGGCAGTATCGACGATCCACGGCACTCCGTACTTATCGAGGCACATGCCGAACCCTTCGGACCAGAACGTCGGCCCCAGCGGCATCTGAACCTCGCCTCCGTCAGATAGTCCGGCGAATACCGTGCCGGCGGCCTCGAGGTCGGAGGCCGTGTAGGACAGAGCGATCCCCTGCCTCGGACCACCATCACCCGTGGTGTCATCCGATCCCATCAGCAGGGTATCCCCGAATTTCAGCGCGGCATGCATGACGGTCTCGTCGGTCGAACCGGGCATTCGCTGGTCTTCGGGAACGTCTTTCATCGGCATGATCGTCAGCTCGCCGCCGAAGATCTCCTGGTAATGGTTGAACGCTTCAGCGCATTGTCCGTCGCTGAAGAAGATATAGGCATCAATCGACATCGTGCGTCACCTCTCGGAGCTGTCATCGGTCGGAGAATCAGTGGTTCCACGTGCACAGTGCTCCTGCAAGATTACGCGCGCGAGCACACGACATGTGCAGTCCGGCGCGAACGCCTCACGCTTGCGGATCGGGGATGATCGGAAGCTCGGTCGTCACCTCATCCCGGGGAACCGCCTCGGCGCTGGTGGCGGTGTTGTCCACGGAATCATCGGCGGGCATCCCGGTCAGTCGTTCGGGTCGAAGGATTTCGCCGAGTTCATCCCGCTCGAGCAGTCCGTGCTCGACGACGAGATCGGCGATGGATTCGTTCTTCGCCAGCGCTTCCTTCGCGAGCTTCGCCGCGGCGACGTAGCCGATGACCGGGGCGAGCGCGGTGATGACGGTGACCGAGCGGTCGACGGTGTCCTCGATATGCGCCTCGTTGGCGGTGATGCCGTTGACGCAGTTGATGCGGAAGGTCTGAGCCGCGCGTTCGAGCCACGTGATCGACTGGAACAGCGAGTGGGCGATGATCGGCTCGAAGGCGTTGAGCTGCAGCTGTCCGCCTTCGACGGCCATGGACACGGTGACATCGGCGCCGGCCACGGAGTACGCGACCTGGGAGACTGCCTCGGGGATGACCGGATTGACTTTGCCGGGCATGATCGACGATCCGGCCTGGCGGGCGGGCAGGTTGATCTCACCGATGCCTGCCTGCGGTCCCGATGACAGCAGACGCAGATCGTTGGCGATCTTCGACATCTTCAGCGCGCTGCGCTTGAGCGCACCGGAGAAGGTGATGAAGACGCCCGTGTCGGAGGTGGATTCGACGAGGTCGCCGGCCGTTTTCAGGTCGAGCCCGGTGATCTCGCGCAGGTGCTTGATGACCGCTTCCTTGTACCCGACCGGGGCGTTGATCGAGGTGCCGATCGCGGTGGCGCCCATGTTCACCTCGCCGAGGAGGGCGACCGCTTCCTCGAGACGCTGAACGTCCTCGCGCAGGGTGGTGGCGAAGGCGTTGAACTCCTGGCCGAGCGTCATCGGCACGGCATCCTGCAGCTGGGTGCGCCCGACCTTGACGATATGGGCGAACTCGCGGCCCTTCGCGGCGAAGGCATCGGCAAGGAGTCGAAGCTCGCCGAGGAGGTTCTGCAGTGAGAACGCCAGCGCGATCTTGATCGCGGTCGGGTAGGTGTCGTTCGTCGACTGGCTGTGGTTCGTGTGGTCGTTGGGGTGGATGAACGCGTAGTCGCCCTTCGACCGGCCGGCGATCTCGAGGGCACGGTTGGTGATGACTTCGTTGGCGTTCATGTTCGTCGAGGTGCCGGCTCCGCCCTGGACGACGCCGACGGCGAACTGGTCGTGGAGTTTGCCTGACTTGATCTCTTCGCAGGCGGCGTCGATGAGGTTCGCGCGCTGGTCGTCGAGTGCTCCGATCTCAGCGTTCGCCCGGGCTGCGGCCTGTTTGACGCAGGCGAAGGCGCGGACGAAGTCGGGGTAGACGGAGATGGGCCGGCGGGCGATGGGGAAGTTCTCGTTCGCACGAGCTGTGTGCACTCCCCAGTAGGCGGTGTCGGGGATCTCCATGCTGCCGATCGAGTCGGTCTCGGTGCGGGTGGGCACGGTCTGCGGGTTCTGCGAGGTCAGGGGAATCGAAGCGGTCTGTGTTGAGGATGAAGTCGACTCAGTCATAGTGTCTTCAGACTCTCACATTTCGCCTGTCGGCCGAAGAGCCGAGAGAACGAGGGCGGAACGAAGTGGTGCCTCGCGATCAGGGCCGTCACGACGCAGCCTCTGCGAAAGCATCGGTGGTCGATGGCGCATAGTCACGGTACATCCGCTGGATGCCGATCTGGTCGGCGAGGTACTTCGCGTCGTGCCAGACTCCCCAGATGAAGCTCGACCCGCGTCGGGACAGCCAAGGCAGTCCGAGGAAGTACATGCCGGGGACAGGGCTGACACCACGCTTCTGCACTGGGTATCCGCTTTCGTCGAGGACGCCGTCGACACTCAGCCAGGAGTAGTCGACGCCGAAGCCGGTCGCCCAGATCACGGTGCGGATCCCCGCTGCGACAAGGTCGAGTTCGCGGATCGGGTCGCTGACGCTGTCCGGGTCCGGTCCGAGGATGTGCGCCTCGGGCTCGGGCGGCAGGTCGAGGCCGTTGCGTTCGATGTACTCGTCGGCCTCACGCAGCAGCGACAGGTAGTTCTCGTCGCCGCGGGCGATGTTCCGCTGCAGGTCGTCACCGATGTGCAGGATGCCGTCGGCATAGGAGTTAGCTCGGCCGAGCAGGGTGATGCCCGAATTCGCGAGGTCACGGAAGTCGACGGTGTGCCCGCCCTGCGCTCCGCTGACGGCGATCGTGACATGCTCGGCTCCAGCCGGCGGTGTGGCCATGTCCCATTTGCCCAACACGCCGAGCCACCAGCAGAAATCGCGGCTGCGGTAGGCCCGCGGCGGACGGTCGTGGGGACCGACGGCGAGGTGGACCGGTCGACCCGACCGCTGGATCTCGGCGGCGATCTGCACGCCGGACGACCCGGCGCCGACGACGAGGACGCCGCCGTCGGCGAGCTGTTCCGGGTTCTTGTAGTCGTTCGAGTGGATCTGCGTCAGTCCCGCCTCGGCGGGGATGATCTCGGGGATCCGCGGGGTCTGAAACGGGCCTGTGGCGGCGACGACGTAGTCGGCGTCGATGACTCCGGCGTCGGTGGTCACGCGGAATCCGCGGGTTCCCGCGTTCTCCGTCACCGAGGTGGCGCTGACCCCGGTGCGCACCGGCAGATCCTTGGCCTCGACGAGGGTCTGGAAGTATTCGGCGACCTGTCCCTTCGTGGCGAAGTCGTCGGGTTCGGTGTCCGCGAATTCCTGCGTGGGGAAGCGATCGTGCCAGGCGGGCCCGTTGGCGACGAGGGAGTCCCACCGGCGGGAGCGCCAGGCCTCGGCGACCCGGTCGCGTTCGAGGACGACATGGGCCACTCCCCGCTCGCTGAGATGCTCGCTCATCGCGATACCGGCCTGGCCGCCGCCGATGACGACGACTTCGGTGGTTTCTGCGGCTGTGTTCGACATGGACACCCTTCCGTCGGTGCCGCGCTGCGGCGGCATCTGCTTCGTTGCTGGCGGGCACAACTTCGATGTTGCCCTGACGCCTTCCAGCAAACCGCAGGTGGAAGCGGCAATGCCAATAGTTCTTCACGGTCCACTGCATCTTATGAATAGATGCAGGACTCGCCTGTCGATCACTTGGGGGTATCTAACGGAAACACTCTCAACCTGACTCGGGGGCCACCTCGGCGAGGATCTCGCGGACGACGTCGGACACGGCAGCGGCCTTCGCCGTCTGGCCGGATCGAGCCAGGGTAGACACGGCCACGTGCAGGGTGGGGACGGGATCGGAGATCTCGAGGATAGTCGTACGCTCCCCCGTGTAGGTCTGCCGGATGCGCGGTCGCTGGTTGAGGATGGAGAACCCGAGGCCCATGGCGACCATCGAGCGCACGGTCTCGTAGCTCGAGCTCCGGTAGCGCACATGCGGGGTGATGCCGGCCAGGCGCAGCATGTTGAGGAAATACTCGCGGCTGTCGGGCAAGTCGAGGACGACGAAGTCATCCTCGGCGAGCTCGCTCAGAGAGACCTTCTTCCGACGGGCGAGACGATGGTCGGTGCCGACGATGACGTGCGGCCTAGCCTCGCCGACGATCTCGGCGCGGATGCCGTCGGATTCGGTGAGGTCGTAGTTGAGCGCGAGCTCGACCCGACCGCTGCGCAGGGCATCGATGCTCTCCTCGTGGTCTCCCTCGACGACTTCGACGGTCAGGTCGGGGTGACGCTCGCCCAATCGCTGGAGCAGCTGCGGAAGCAGGAACGGTGCGATCGTCTGGAAGCAGGCGATGACGATGGTTCCGCGCACCTCACGCTGGCCGGCCTGGATCGAGTCGACGGCGTCGGTGATCCGCCCGAAGATCTCCCGGGTCTCATGGAGCAGGCTCTCACCGGCCGAGGTCAGCACGAGGCCCTTCGAGTGCTGACGCACGAACAGCGGAGCACCGAGGGCCTTCTCCAGCTGGTTGATCGCCGTCGACACAGCCGACTGGGCGATGTGCAGCTCCTGGCTGGCCTCGGTCATATTGAGCGTCTTCGCGCATTCGGCGAAGTAGGACAGCTGGGTGAGCGTGATCGCGAATCTCTGCACCATTGCGTCTCCCTGCGATGAAGAATCTGTTTTGTAGATGCTCTGACTAAATTATAACTATTTCACAGATGAATGGAATGTCTCGAGAATGGGTGGCAGACAAAGACCGCTTCACTCGACGAGGAGACGCCGCCATGGCAGAGCCGACGCACACACGCTTGAGAATGTTCAACACCAAGGACACCTATCCGGAGCAGAATCTCGACAACGATCTCTGCCAGGCCGTCGTCGCCGGCGGCGTCGTCTACCTGCGCGGACAGATCGGCCAGGACCTCGAGACCCGGGAGTCCGTGGGCATCGGCGATGTCACCGCCCAGGCGGAGAAGGCGATGGCGAACATCGCGATGCTCCTCGAAGAAGCCGGCAGCAGCCTCGCAGACATCGTCAAGGTCACCGTCTACATCATCGATCCCCGCTACCGCGAGGACGTCTACCGGACCATGGGCAAGTGGCTCAAGGGCGTCTACCCAGTCTCGACGGGCATCGTCGTCCAGGCCCTGGCGCGCCCCGAGTGGCTCGTCGAGATCGACGCCACCGCCGTCATCAGCGAGAACTCCGCTGCGAACAACGGCACCGAGGCGGGACGGACCGAGGTGGCCCAGTGACCTTCTCGCTCCTCCTCCACGATCCCGAGACCGGGGAGTTCGGCTCCGCGATCTCTTCATCCTCGCCGGCCGTCGCCGCACGCTGCATCAGTCTGACCGACGGGGTCGGCGGGGTGAACTCCCAGAACATCACCGACCCACGGCTCGGCCCGGCCATCATCGACGAGATGAGCTCCGGCAAGGACGCGCAGTTGGCACTCGATGCGGTCGTCGCCGCTGCCGATCCCACCGCGATCGACTTTCGGCAGCTGCTCGTCATCGACGCCGCCGGGAACACCGCCGCGCACTCGGGCGCGCAGGCGCTCGGCATCTTCGGCGCCCGCACCGAGACCAACGCCGTGGCCGGAGGCAATATGCTCGCGGACTTGACAGTCCTCGACGCCTTCGTCGAGACCGCGCTGTCTGCGACCGGTCGTCTCGAAGAACGCCTCTTCGCGGCCTTCGAGGCAGCGATGGCCGCCGGCGGCGAAGCCGGACCCGTCCACTCCGCCGGCCTGTCCGTGGTCAACGGCTCCGGCTGGAGGGTCACCGATCTGCGCGTCGATTGGGCCGATGAGGATCCGATCGGGCAGCTCGGCCGCCTCCTCGAGATCTGGATGCCCCAGCGGGACGACTACATCACGCGCGGCCTCGATCCGGCCGCCTCGCCGTCCTACGGCGTGCCCGGTGACGATCGATGAACGACGCGGCAACCGCAGCCAAGGATCGAGTCGCCGCCAGAATCTCCGAGGTCGCCCCGCGGCTCATCGAATTGTCGAACTCCCTCCACGACGACCCCGAGCTCGGTTGGCAGGAGTTCCGCTCTTCGGCCGCCGTCGCCGAGGTCTTGGCCGAGCACGGCTTCACCGTCGAACGCCCCTACCTCGGACTCGAAACCGCGTTTCGCGCCACGTTCGGGTCGGGCGAGTTCACCATCGGCTTCCTCGCCGAGTACGACGCCCTGCCCGGCCTCGGTCACGCCTGCGGCCACAACCTCATCGCCGCGATGAGCGTCGGTGGGGCGATCGGCCTCGCCGAGGCGGCCGGGGAACTCGGCATCACCGTCGAGGTCATCGGCACACCGGCCGAAGAGGGCGGAGGCGGCAAGATCGAACTGCTCGACCGCGGTGCCTTCACCGAACTCGACTTCGCGCTCATGGCCCATCCCGCTCCCGTCGATGTCGCCGAGGCCGAGCCCTTCGCCGTCACCCACTGGCATGTCGAATACACCGGGCGAGCCGCCCATGCCGCCGCATACCCGGAACGCGGCATCAATGCCAACGACGCATTCCTCATCGCCCAGGTGGCCCTCGGTCTGCTCCGCCAGCAGCTGCCGAAGACCGTCCGAGTGCACGGCGTGATGACGAACGGCGGCGAAGCTCCGAACGCGATTCCCGAGAAGACCGAGGGCCGCTGGTACGTGCGGGCCGAGTCGACCGAGGAGCTGATCGCCCTCGAGCAGAAGGTCGTCAACTGCTTCGAGGCCGGAGCCCTGGCCACCGGTGCGCAGCTGTCGATCACCCCGGAGAGCCGTCGCTACTCGGAGATGCGCACCGATGAAGCCGCACTCGAGGCTTACCGGGCCAATGCTCTCGCGCTGGGCCGGGACTTCGACGTCGACCCCGTCGCAGCGACGATGAACCGCGCATCGACGGACATGGGCAACGTCTCCCAGATCGTCGACGCCATCCACCCCTACATCGGGGTCGGCGGCGAGGCGAGCAACCATCAGGCGGCGTTCGCAGAGTCCTGCGTCGGCGAGAAGGCCGAGAGCACACTCATCGACGGCGCCACCGCTCTGGCCTGGACCGCCGCGGATGTGAGCGTCCAGCGCGGCTGACGGACGGCCGCACCGCCAGCACCGCGCTGGCAACCACGATTCCAAAGGAGGATTCGGACATGTCAGGTGACACACAGGCTGCCGAGGGGCTGGCCTATCAGAAAGGTCTGCGCAAGAGCGTGGTCGCCGGCTCCATCGGCGTTCTCGTCCACTGGTTCGACTGGGCCGTCTATGCCTATATGGCCACGACGATCGCAGCGATCTTCTTCCCCGAGGAGGACAGCACGGCAGGTTTGCTCGCCACCTTCGCGGTCTTCGCGGTCTCCTTCCTCGTCCGGCCGATCGGCGCGGTCATCTTCGGCCGCCTCGGCGATAAACTCGGACGCAAGCACACCCTGTCGTTGGTCATCCTCGCCATGGCACTGTCGACGCTCGCGCTCGGAGTGCTGCCGACCTACGGAACCATCGGCATGCTCGCCCCGATCCTCCTCATCGTCACCCGCATCGTGCAGGGGCTGGCCGCCGGTGGCGAATTCGGCAGCGCGGCGGCGTTCCTCGGCGAGTTCTCACCGCCGAAGCGCCGAGGCTTCGGCTGCAGCTGGCTCGAGGTGGGCTCCTTGGCCGGATTCCTCTTGGCCTCCTTCGTCGTCTTCCTCCTCAACCAGGCGCTGACGCCCGACCAGGTGAGCGCCTGGGGCTGGAGGATCCCGTTCCTCATCACCGTGCCCTTGGGCTTCATCGGCCTCTACATCCGTCGGAAGATCGAGGACACCCCGGAGTTCTCTGCCCTGCAGAAGATGGAGACCGTCGCCGAGGCACCCCTGCGTGAGGTGTTCAAACGCAATCCCAAACAGTTCCTCCAGACCTGTGGGATGGAGACGTTCATGAACGTCACCTTCTACGTCGTCCTCGTCTACCTACTCACCTATCAGGAGACCGCGGTCGGCATCGACCCCGGACGGGCAGCGCTGCTGTCGACCCTGGCCTCGGCACTCGGCCTCGTCATCGTCCCGCTGGCGGGCCTCGCCTCGGACAGGTTCGGACGCAAGCCTGTGCTCATGATCGCGGCGATCGCACTCACGGTGCTCTCGGTTCCGCTGTTCCTCCTCATGGGCGCCGACTACCCGTGGGCGTCGTTCGTCTCGACCTTCGGCCTGGCGTTCATCCTCGCGATCATCCTCGGCACCCACGCCGCCACCGTCGTCGAGCTCTTCCCGACCCGGACGAGGCAGACGGGACTGTCCATCGCCTATGCGCTGACCGCCGCACTCTTCGCCGGCACTGCGCCGTACATCCTCACCTGGCTCATCGACACCACCGGCAGCACGCTCAGCCCCGGCTGGTTCCTCGCCGTGGTCGGCGTCATCGGCATCGTCACCGTCGCCTCGCTGCCGGAGACCCGCGGCATCGACCTGCTGCACTCCGATGACATCGAGGAGGCACCGGCCTCCCCCGTCGCCGAGGCGGCAACGCCCGTCGAGTGCCCCAGCCCCTCGCCCGTCGAACCCTCCAGCGACCGCTGATCGCAGTCACTGCCCACTCGCTTTCCGCACCACTTTCGAAGGAGACCTTCCATGACCGCGACTCTGACCGACACCACGACCCGACCGGCGACCCTGGCCGAATGGCAGGCCGCAGCAGCGGCTCTGACCATCGACGGACGCCCAGTCATCAACGGGCAACGGGTCGATGCACGCTCGGGGCAGACTCATCCGAAGACGAACCCCGCCACCGGTGAGGTGATCTCGCAGCTCCACCTCGGTGACGGATCCGATGTCGATGCGGCGGTGGCGAGCGCCCGCGCCGCGTTCGATGGCGGCGAGTGGTCGCGCGCCTCGGCGACGCATCGACGCGAGGTGCTACTGCGCCTGGCCGAGCTCATCGAAGCGCGGTCGGACGAATTCGCCCTCCTCGACACACTCGACATGGGCAAGCCGATCGGTGAGTCCTCGACGATCGACGCCCCGGGGGCCGCGGCCCTGTTCCGCTTCTACGGTGAGGCCATCGAGAAACTCAGTGACGAGATCCCCGTGACCCCGGCCAGGTCGACGGCGCTCGTCACCCGTGAACCGCTGGGCGTCATCGGGGTCATCGTGCCGTGGAACTATCCGCTGGAGATCGCGACGTGGAAGATCGCTCCGGCACTGGCGGCCGGCAATGCCCTCGTCGTTAAGCCTCCGGTCGAGGCCTCGCATTCGGTCCTGCTGCTGGCCGAGATCGCTGCCGAGGCGGGGCTGCCCGCGGGCATCCTCAACGTCGTGCCCGGTCGCGGGTCTGTCGTCGGAACCGCGCTCGGTCGGCACATGGAGGTCGACATGCTCGGCTTCACCGGGTCCACCGAGGTCGCCAAACAACTCCAGGTCTACGCCGGTGAGTCCAATATGAAGCGTTTGGCGCTCGAGGCCGGAGGCAAGAGCGCCAATGTCATCTTCGCCGATACCGACGACTTGTCAGCTGCGGCCCAAAAGGCTGCGTTCGGCATCTTCTACAACCAGGGCGAGGTCTGCTCGGCCACCTCGCGGATCTTCGTCGAACGCCCCGTCTACGAGGAGTTCGTCCATCTGCTCGAGGACGCAGCCGAGAACTTCCAGCCCGGGGATCCGCTCGACCCCGACTCCGCGATCGGCTGCCTCGTATCCGAGAAGCACGCCGACGAGGTGTGGGAATGCATCGAGCAGGCCCGCGCGGACGGCACCATCGTCCAGGGCGGCAATCGCCCGGCGATCAACGGCCGCCGCACCTTCGTCGAGCCGACGATCGTCACCGACCTGCCGGCCGATCACCGTCTGCACAGCCACGAGATCTTCGGCCCCGTCGCCCTCGTCACCCCTTTCGACACCGAGGAGGAGGCGATCTCGAAAGCCAACGAAACGCCCTACGGTCTGGCAGCAGCACTGTGGACGGGAAGCATGGCCCGAGCCCATCGAGTCTCCGCGCGCCTGGTGGCCGGCACCGTCTCGGTCAACACCGTCGACGCACTGGGCTTCACCACGCCCTTCGGCGGCTTCAAGCAGTCCGGTTTCGGACGCGACCTCTCCGTCCATGCACTGGAGAACTACTCGGACTTCAAGACCACGTGGATGCAGTGGGGGTGAAGCACCACTTTGCCCTCCGTGTCTCATCTTTCCCGCATACGCGAAAGGTGAAACGTGGACAGACAGCTCCATAAGCAATCTCAAAAGAGACCACAAAGAAGTGAGCAGTACATGAGTGCAAGAGTCCCGGAACTCCGATCAGTCGAATTTGTTCCGCACAACGAGCGGCACGGGCATCCCGCCAGCCAGTTTCCCCTCTGGTTCAGCGTCAACATGATGGTGTTGACCACCCTGACTGGAGGTATTGGGGTTCTCTCTGGACTCAACATGTTCTGGAGCGTCGTCGCAATCATCTGCGGCAATTTCCTTGGTGCCTTATTTGTCGCCGGTCACTCTGTGCAGGGCCCGGTCCTCGGAATCCCCCAGATGATTCAGAGCCGCGCGCAGTTCGGAGTCTTCGGCGCAGCCATCCCTTTGTTCGCAGTACTCATCATGTACATCGGCTATTTCGCAAGCAATTCAGTTATTGCTGGAGACGCCATCGACGCGGGCACACCAATAGGAAAGAATTGGGGCATCGTCATCTCAGGCCTGGTGATTCTCGTAATCACCTTCTACGGTCACGACCTCATTCACAAGATCGAACGCTGGTTCGCCATCATTCTCGGAGCAGGGTTCCTGGCTGTGACAGTAGTGGTGATACAGCACGGTCTTCCGTCAAGCTCTTGGAATGCCGGCAATTTCAACGGCACCGCGTTCCTCCTGCTAATTGCTGCGACAGCAACCTGGCAATTGACGTTCGCCCCGTACGTTGCGGACTATTCGCGATACCTGCCAAGCAGCACCAGCGGAAAACAGACATTCATTTTCACTTATCTGGGTCTTGTGGTCAGCACCACATGGCTGATGACGCTCGGCGCCATGTTGACGACGATTTTCCCCGAGTACGGCTCCCAGCCCAGTCAGACTATTGCAGGGCTCTTCCCAAGCGCGCTCGCTCCCGCGGTCTATATATTCATCGTGATAGGCGTCATTGCTACAAACGTATTCAATCTGTATGGCGCATTCATGTCGCTGACCACAATCGTTGACACCTTCAGACGAGTCAAAACAACCTTGTCTGCTCGAGCGGTTCTGTTCCTCATCGTCTTTGCCGTCGCCACTTTGGTGGCCGTATTGGCGAGCAGCGACTTCATGGCCTTCTTCGAGAACCTACTGCTTGTTCTCGGCTATATGTTGTTCCCGTGGACCACCATCAACCTCGTCGATTTCTTCTTCGTCCGAAAGGGTCGATACGTCGTCGGCGACATCTTCGATCCCAATGGGCGATACGGCCGATTCAATTCGCGTGCACTGATCGCCTACGGCGCGACAATCCTGGTTGAGATCCCGTTCATGAGCACTGCGTTCTTCACCGGATTCCTCTTCGAAGCAGTCGGCGGAATCGACTACGCCTGGATCATCGCCTTGACCTTGCCGGGACTCATCTATTTCGTGCTCATGCGCCGAACGCGACGCATGGCTGATCGCCTGGAGTCGGACACCACTGTCGACGAGATGAGCTCACCGCTCGGATCCCTCACCGACATAGATGAGAACTCACCAAGTATCCCTTCCGTCAATCGTCCAGAAAACAATGAGCCGGTCTGAACTGGTTGCAATCAAAAGGAGAGAATCAATGGCACGTTTTGAGAACGCGATCATCATCGTCACTGGCGGTGGATCCGGTTTGGGCAGAGCAACCAGCCTGCGCTTGGCCTCTGAAGGAGCTCGCATCGGCGTATTGGACCTGCAGTTCAAATCGGCAGAGACGGTGGCGGAAGAAATCAATGCCGTCGCTGAAGGTCATGCCATAGCATTGGAAGCCGACGTCACCGAAGCCGACGCGGTCGAATCTGCAGTCGCCCAGGCCACTACTGAGTTCGGCGGACTCCACGGCGTCGTCAACTGTGCAGGGATTGCTCTCGGGGAGGGAGGGGTAGTGGACTGCACTGAGAAAGCGTGGGACACGATGATAAATGTCAACGTCAAGAGCATATTCCTCACCGGCAAATACGCGATTCCAGAGATCGTCAAGTCTGGAGGCGGCTCGATCGTCAACATCGCTTCGGTTTTCGGCTTCGTCGTCAACAAGGACGAGTGCGCCTACGCTGCGTCAAAGGGCGCAGTCGTCAACCTCACTCGTCAGATGGCATTGCAGCACGCTTCAGACAAGATTCGCGTCAATGCCGTCTGCCCTGCAGATGCAGACACTCCGCTCATCGATGGACTCATCGGTAAGACCGGTGCTGAATTAGAAGCTGAAAAGGCTGAGCTCGCCGCCCCGATCCCCATGGGACACCTGACGAAACCAGATGACGTGGCCGCCGCAATCAGCTTCCTCCTGTCTTCTGACTCAGAGTTCATCACAGGCGTTTCACTTCCAGTCGATGGCGGATTCCTCGTTCAGTAGTCCCCGCTATTAAGCGCAACTGTCAGCCGCAATGCAGTTCTCGGCGCCAGCTCCGTCACGAGCTGGCGTCGAACTGCATTCACAGGAGGTCAGAATGCGCAGAAATGGGGTGCAATCCGGTCACCCTAACGTCGTCTCGACCAGCCTGCACCCGGTCAGCACCTCGGCGTTGGCCACGATGAGCCGAAAGATGTCGTCGGCGTCGAGCGGTGTTCCGCCCATGAAGTGCAGTCCGTAGGCGTCTTCGAGAGCCACGAGGTTGCTCGCCGCCGTCTCCACGGGCAGCGTCATCGTGAAGGCACCTGCTTCGACGCCCTCGGTGAGCACCGCGGCGTAGAGGGAGACCTCGAGCCGGTAGAGCTCTGCCATGAGACCAGCATGGAAACTGTCTCTGAACGCATGGGTGTGCAGCTCGTTGAGCACCTGAAAGTCGATGTCGTCCGAGGAGACGGGAATGCCGCTGCGGATCACCTGAGCCAGCTTGGCCTCCGGAGTCTCACCTGCGATCCCCTGCTCGCGCCGGTTCCAATAGAACCGCGACACCGTGTCCTCATGCACTTCACGCACGAGGTCTGCGAGGTCGGGATAGTAGTACGCCACCGATCCGGCACCCAGTTCCGAGTGTGCGGCCACGTCGATGGCGCGCAGTCCGTTGAGTCCGCGCTGCGCGATCGCCTGCTTCGCCGCCTGCACCAGCTGTGCACGGCGTCCCGCCTGATTCTTCGGTCGTGCCATGGCTCCATTATCTCCTGAAGTGATGCAGGCAAACGCGGATCGGTATGGCCGTAACTCTGTCAATCGGCGGCCGCCCGTGCAATTCTTTACGGTGTAACTCAAAGAACTCTATCGGACGCCCACTCACAAGGAGGTGGATGGTGTCTTCCCTTGAACGCACGACCGCATACGCGGACGAACAGAAGCAGCATCTGAAGAAGACGCTCGGCCGATTCGACATCGTGCTCATCGTCATGTCGGCGGTATTGAGCATCGAGGTCCTCGCCGAGACCGCAGGATTCGGTGCGGAGACCTTCACATGGACGCTTGTCCTCGCGATCTTCTTCCTCGTGCCCTACGCGCTCGTCTTCGCCGAGACCGGCAGCACCTTCGTCGGTGAGGGCGGAGCCTATATCTGGGTCCGCCAGGCTTTCGGCCGGCCGTTCGGCGCGATCGCCTCGATCCTCAGTTGGGTCACCCAGCCCGTATGGGTCGGCGGTTCGATGGCGTTCCTCGCCACCGGCACATGGAACCAGTTCATCAGCCCGCTCGAGGCCGGGTCGATCGGCGACTGGATCTTCAAGATCGTCTTCATCTGGATCACGGTGATCGCGGCGATTCTGTCGCTGGCGAAGGCGAAGTGGCTGCCCACGCTCGGCGGCGTGCTCAAGGTCATCTTCATCGCGTTCTTCCTCTTCACCACGATCATCTATGCCGCCCAGCACGGCGTTCAGCCGCTCCACCTCTCGGACTTCAGCCCCAGCCTCGGCGGTTTCCTCGGGCTTGTGCCGCTCCTGCTGTTCTCCTACCTCGGGTTCGAGGCATCGAACAGCGCCTCGGACGAAATGAAGAACCCGAAGAAGGACATCCCCGTCGCGATCGCACGTTCCGGTTTCATCTCCGCGCTCTGCTATCTCCTGCCGGTCCTCGCCATGCTGCTCGTGTTGCCGACCGAGACGATCACCGGCATCGGTGGACTCCTCGACGCCGTGCAGACGGTGTTCACCGTCTACGGTCCCGCCGCTGATTTCATGGTCGTGCTCGCAGCACTGATGTTCGTCATCATCCTCGCCTCACAAGGCGCGGCCTGGATGATCATGAGCGATCGGATGCAGGCACTGACTGCGGCCGACGGCGCCTTCTTCGGAGGCTTCTTCGGCAAGATCTCCCGCACACTGGGCACACCGGTCAACGTCAATCTGCTCTCGGGGACCGTCGCCACGGTGTTCCTCATCGCGGCCATGCAGCTCAGCGGTGATGCCGGTGCACTGTTCGGGGTCGTCCTCTCAATCTCGATCTCGACCTTCCTGCTCAGCTATTTGCTCATCATTCCCGCGGCCATCAAGTTGCGGTGGAAGCATCCCGGTATCGAACGCCCCTTCCAGGTGCCTGTCGGAAATGTCGGGTTCACCATCATCGGCGGCATCGCCTTCCTCTGGATCCTGCTCGGATCCTGGGTCGCGATCTTCCCCGGCACACTCGATCGGCTCTTCGGGCAGGAGTACAACTTCCTCGACGAATGGGGCGTCGATCAGGGACCGTTCACGGCCCTCACTCTCGGCACCCTCGGTGCCCTCGCCGCGCTGGCCCTGATCGGATACGTCCGCGGGCACCGGGTCCGCGTCTTCCGCCCCACACCCGCCGATCCTCAGGATCTGCTCGACGACCTCGACCCCGCTCTCGACAGCAAACTCGATACACAGAAAGGCATGTGAAGACCATGACTGCACCGACAACGACCGCCGTCGGCACTTCGACTGCACATCCCCTCGACCGCCTGACCGGTGAGGAGATCGAGCTCAACCGGGCCATCATCGTCGATGCCGGCTACGTGAGCGAGCAGACGCTGTTCGCTCTCGTCAGCCTCGTCGAACCGGATAAGCGCGAGGTCATCGCAGGTGCCACCGACCTCGACCGCCGCGTGCGCTCGCTCATCATCGATCGCGACACCGGGGAGCAGACGGAGCTCCTCGTCTCGCTGACCGAGCGCAAGGTCCTCTTCGCCCGTGTGCTCGATGTCGCGGCCGAGGGTCAGGCTCCGATCACCATGACCGAGTACGAAGAAGCCGAGCAGATGATCCGCAACGATGCGACGTGGCGGGCGGCCGTCGCGGCTCGCGGCATCACCGATGTCGAGACCGTGCGCATCTGCGCGCTCTCGGCCGGATGCTTCGACATTCCCGGCGAGGCCGGCCGCCGCCTCGTACGCGGTTCGTCCTTCATTCAGTCGGACCCGCAGGACAACGCGTGGGCGCATCCGCTCGAGGGGCTCGTCGCCTACCTCGACCTCAACACCGGTGAGGTCGTCGAGGTCGTCGATACCGACATCGTGCCCGTGCCCCAGGAGCGCTTCGACTACCATCTCGATTCCTGGCTTCCCGAGCCGCGGACGACGCAGAAGCCGATCGAGATCACCCAACCCGAGGGCGCGAGCTTCACCCTGAACGGGGATGTCCTCGACTGGGAGAAGTGGCAGGTCCGACTCGGCTTCGATCCGGTCGAAGGCCTGGTGCTCCATCAGATCAGCTTCGATGACGAGGGCGAGCGCCGCCCCATCGTCTACCGCGCCTCGGTGGCGGAGATGGTCGTGCCCTACGGCGACCCCAGCCCGGTGCGCTTCTGGCAGAACTACTTCGACGCCGGCGAGTACTCGATGGGCAAGAACACGAACTCACTCGAACTGGGCTGCGACTGCCTCGGCGAGATCCACTACTCGGACGCGGTGCTCGCCGATGATCAGGGGCATGCGCACACGATCACGAACGCCATCTGCATCCACGAAGAGGATGCCGGGATCCTGTTCAAGCACACCGACGAATTCACCGGCGCCGTCGATGTGCGCCGGAACCGCCGCCTCGTCATCTCCTTCTTCATCACCGTCGGCAACTACGACTACGGCTTCTACTGGTACCTCTACCTCGACGGCACGATCGAACTCGAGTGCAAGGCCACCGGCATCGTCTACACGGCCGTATACGGTGACGAGGCTCAGCGGCAACGCTGGTCGTCTCCCCTCGGCGACGAGGGACTGGGCATGCCCTTCCATCAGCACATGTTCTGTGCTCGGCTCGACATGCAGGTCGACGGCATCGCCAACGCCGTCGACGAGCAGGAAGCTGTCCGCGTGCCCTTCGGCGACGACAACCCCTACGGCAACGCCTTCACCCGCAAGCTCACCCGACTCACCGCCGAGGGCGGACGGACAGCCGATGGTGAGGCCGGGCGGGTCTGGCACATCGTCAATCCGGACAAGACCAATCGGCACGGCTTCCCAGTCGGCTATGAGCTGCGCGTGCCCGACGAGCCGACGATGATGGCGGCCGAAGGTTCGTCGATCTCGAAGCGGGCAGACTTCGGGTCGAAGCACATGTGGCTGACGCACTTCGACGCGGATGAGCGGTTCCCCTCAGGTACGTATCCGAATCAGAACCCGGGTGCCGGCACCATTACGCAGTGGATCGAGCAGCAGCGACCGGTCGATGGTGACGACATCATCGTGTGGGCGTCGTTCGCGATGACACACTTCCCCCGTCCCGAGGATTGGCCGATCATGCCCGTCGACAAGCTCGGGTTCACAATGAAGCCCTATGGCTTCTTCGACAGGAACCCCGCCCTCGACGTGCCGCGCCCGAAATCGGGTCATTGCAGCACCGAGACCGGGCACTCCTGCGAGTGCGACTGAGGGGAATCCACGATGAGCAGCGTGGCATCGTTCCTCATGGTCGCATCGGGGGTCTTGTGCCTCACCGGCGCCGTTGCGTCGAAAGGACGACCGGCCATCGTCGCCGCGGTCGTGATGGTTCTTGCCATGATCGATTTGGCCTACACCGCCCTCGTCCCGGCAGTCGTTTGGTCGGGGGCGCTGCTCCTCGCCGGGATCTGCTTGGCAGTGTTCCTCCGATCGTCGTCCGAGGTTCCCTCGCCGAGGCGGTCCCCCGCTCTCGTCGCGAGTGGCCCGGACGGCGCGCCGGAGTCGGAGGCCGACCGCGGGCTTCGGTCATCTGCCGCGTCTGAACGTAGCGGTTCCGGGGAGTCGCACCCGGGACCGACGGCTGCGATCCTCTCCGCCATCACCTATCCGGTCATGGCGTGGCAGGTCCTCAACCATGGGGCGCATATGAGCGGTTCGACGCATGCCGGCGGTCACGGTCATCATGCCGGCGACATGTCGCTCATCAGTACGTTCCTGACGGTGGCTGTCGTCGTCCTCGCCGTGCTCTTGGTGATCTGCGCTGTCCATGACATCGTCCGAAGGCGCCCTCTAGTTTCTTTCGACTGTTGGGGGATGGCAGCAATGATCGTGGTGATGCAGTTCCTGCACTGACCGGATTAGTCACTGACCGGCGAAATAGAGATGGGAATGCGTAGCGCACCGTGGGTTGAACTGCGCGGCGCATTCCGGGCATTCATCGGTTGCTTTGTAGGCGCTGATCGTCAGTTCGCTCCAGCAGTTCCCGCACAGGATGGCGGGCTGGTCGAACTTCTCCCCTGGCCATTGCTGCGCGGGATGATCGGCAGTCTCAGAGTGGCAAAGGTGGCAAGGATAGTAGCGGTCGCAGCAGGCGAAGCGGATCGCGATGATATCGAGCTCGGTGGCGTAGTGGACGCACCGAGTGTGCTCATCGACCGTCGGGCCGAATACCTCGGGGATCCGCGTCATTGCTCACTGGTCCTTTCCGGCACGTCGAGACTAGGGCTGGTCCTGGTCCGATCCAGCCTAGCCGTTGCGGTTCGCCACCTGGTCCGGCGATCATCCCAGTAGAGTGGAAACCCCCGAGCCGATGAGGATCCATGCCGCAGATTGACGACTACGTCCACCCCTTCGCCGAGGTGGCACTGAGCAACATCACCCGTGAATATCCGTTCGCCTCCCATCATCTGGCGCGGAGTCTCGCCGACATCGTGCCCGCTGTGGAGAAGCACCCCGCGTTCGCGAACTCCTATGACTGGCATTCGAGCGTGCACATGCACTACCTGCTGGTATCGCTGCTGGAGACTGAGGTGGCCCAGGGTGCCGGTTGGCGCGAACGCGCGATTGAGGTTCTTTCTTCACACCTGAGTGAGGAGAATATGTTCGCCGAGGCGGCCTTCCTCCGTGAGAATCCTTCGTGGGAGCGGCCGTATGGCTGGGCCTGGGCGGTCGAGCTCAACCGAGTGCTCAATGCCAGCGAGGTTTCGGAGTTGCGGGCGCTCGGCGCAAAGACTCAGGTGCTCGCGAATACGATCTTCGATCTTGCATCGACGTGGCTGCCCAAGGTGGCCGCGCCGGTTCGGCATGGGGTGCACTCGAACACGGCCTTCGGTCTGCGCCGAATCCTCCTCGGAGCCCGGGCAGCGGACAGACATGATGTTGTCGACGTCATCGCGGGAGCGGCCCGTCGCTTCTTCGCCGAGGATGTCGCGTGGAACTTCACTCAGGAGCGCAGCGGTCACGACTTCCTCTCCCCCGGCTTGTGCGAGGCCGACCTCATGGCTGAAGTGCTCACCGACGACGAGCTAGCGACGTGGCTGCCTGCTTTCCTATCGGAGTTGTCACCGGAGTCGCCGGCGCTCACGCCTGTTGCGGTTTTGGACCCGACTGACGGCCACCAGAGTCACCTGTACGGTTTGGGGCTCTCGGTCGCGGCATCGGTGATACGATTGGCGCCGAGGCTGGAGGCGATTGCTGAGAGTTCAGGCCATGACGAACTCATGGCCCGAGCCAAAGGCATGCTCACACGCGTCGAAACTCTGATCGAGCCAGGTCTCGAAGCCGCGGTGTCAGACGAATACGTGTCTTCTCACTGGATTGCGACGTTCGCGTGGGAGGCCGTTCAAACGGGTCCGGGCAAGTAACTCAATCAGCTCAGCCCACATACGTCGACTGAGCCTGCACTTCGGTTCACTGCACGGCTCGTTTCCATGCGGCCTCGATACGGTCGGCGGCCGCACTAGAGTCTTCGTGCTCCCATACCCTGATAACGGTCCATCCCGCGTCCTTCAGCTTCCGGTTGACTGCACTATCTCGTTCCGAGTTTCGGCTGATCTTCGTCGACCAGTAATCTGTGTTCGTCTTGGGCATGATGAAATGTTCCGGGCAACCATGCCAGAAGCACCCGTCGACGAACACGACGATCTTTGCTTTGGAGAATACGATGTCGGCACGTGACCGAACCCCTCTCATTGGAGAACAGTCCACACGAAAGCGCAGCCCGCGAGAGTGCAGCATCGAACGCAGAGCCAGTTCGGGCTTTGTGTCTCGACGCCGGTTCGCACGCATCGTACGCCTTGCATGTTCAGATGATGCCCATGACGCTTCCATGAAAGTCGCTCCTAGGGGCGGCTAGCGGTACGCTTCCGTTGAGCTGTGATTCGATTAGAGCTTATTCAGAACAACGTTGTGTTCTGAAACATCAGTTCGACATTTCCCCGTACATGTTGCATCAACGCTTCAATATGTTCTGGGTCGTCGTCACCGATCTCCACGATGCCTGAAATCTGAATCAATTGGCGCATCAATACACGCGCATATTCCCGCCGGTTTGTACCCGTCCTATTTGATCCGAGAATGGCCTCAGCTGCTTTTGCCGCAACTGCAGGCCGTTCGCTTGTGAGCCGGCGCTCCAGCAACGCCACATAGTCGTCTTCTGTAAGGCGCCCGCTCTCGACGACTTCGACTCCAAATACTTTCCATCGGCGCCAAAGTCGTTGAAGCACATGCCGACGATTGCCACCAGTAAAACGAGCACCGAGGTTGCTCGTCGTCCCGGGAAAGCGGGCCGAGGCAATGTCCGGAAGTAGCACCAGAGTCAGGAAATCCCATACACGAGCATTTCCAAATTCACCGACTGAACCGATTGAGCGACTATAGATTACCCGACCCAGCTGCAAATCGAACTGAGAAGTTGTGAGAGAGCTCGAGCCTTCTGAGAAGGCAACTGCTTCAAGGCATTCTTCTCGCAGTTCCATCAACTCGTTCTCGGTCGTCCGCCGGCCGCCTGTTGCAGGAAATGCATCTGCAGCAGATAGAGCTTCCTCGAACTTCTGAGTATTGAACTCATAAACGTTTTCGTTGCGAATCAGCTCTACACGGATCGCATCCGCAGCATCTGGAGATAGCCGTGGATACAGTATGAAGTCAGTCATCATCGTCCCTTCAAGAAGCCCACAGCGCTGGCGATATGGTGCTCAACCGTCTCTGGTTCCCGATCCAAAAGTGTGAGCACGGCAGGCAATGACCTATTCAGGTAGTCGCGGCAGCTCTTCTCTGCCGCTGCCGCAATCGAATCGGGAAACTCGGCGATGACGTCTGACACATCAGAATCGCCGCCGTCAGCTGCAGAGAGCCTTTGCACAGTAGACAACAGTGATCGGACGATCGTTGCCTGAAGCGCCTCCTCCACGTAAGGTCGAGCGCGCCCTTCAATGAGCTCGACGACCCGAGGATAGTCCTCGTTCAGCAACAATCTGACCGAGTTGGCGCATGGATCACTCAGTGAAACTGCATTGATCCTGACCGCCCAAGGAGCGGGCGCTAGATTGTTGGCCTTGAAAGAGACGGCAGAGGTCGGGAAGCCGACAAGATGAGAATCCAGATTGATTTTCTCAACCGGGCGAGTTGCGACAATTCTCCTGCTGAGCCAGTCGCTTTCACCCAACGGGGCGGTGACTGTCGCTCTGAGCTCCAGTCGTTCAGCTACCGCCGACCCATTCAAGGTGACTGATGCAGTCGCATACGACTTTGATGAGTCTTTCGAGAACTGAGCACTTGAGTAGGTGGTTTCTCCAGTCTCCCTGCACCCTATCGAGAGATTGAGCTTCGGCTCGCCGTCTTTGAACGACTCAATCTTCTCGTTCGGTACCGATGCTGAGACGGTGAAAGAAAGGCTTGAGTCAGCATCCCAGCGGTCCGCCAATTCGTCGACCGCCACCGGCTGTCCGTTCGACAATATACTTGTCCGCGACCATTCGACTGCATTGTCGATCCTCGGATATGGGAAGAGCCGAATGGCGTTCATCCAATCGCCTCCACCCTGAAGTCCAATTCAATCGCAATCGGCGCAGTAGTGCTCAGCTTGAGCTCGCCGTGAGCACCGGCTCTGTACACGACAGTCTTTTCGTTTTTGATACCCCGAGTCTGGCCTGCCCATTCGACTTGGTATTCACGGTCTTCCAAGTTCATTCTTCCATCCGCTGTACGAGCTGAAGGCAATGCCTTCACCGCAACAGCACTGCCTTTCGGAGACTTCACTGCGAATTCGACCCGATAGCATGCCGCCTGATCATCTTGAGCCACCGATGTGACAACGACTTCTGGGGAGCTGCTCCCCTTCTTGCCAGATCCTGAGTTCCGCCGTCGGTCGGCCGCCAGATCCGAAGCCGAATCGAATACGGAAATTGGCATGAAACTACGGAGCGCGGCTGAGACATCGCGGACTGATCTGTTCGCTGCCTTGATCTCCCCCTGTTGAGCTTCGAGAAAATCGCGCGTCTTCTTACGAACCTGCTCTATCGTTCGCCTAACCACATAGCTCGATATCTCACTTTCGGCAGTATTCGGCGTCCACGCATCGTGAGTAGGCGGTTCAGACGAAGCGAAATGATGATCACACTCCGGAGTGGGTTTGAATACTCCGGTCCATTGCAGACCGTCGAGCTCAATATCCACGATCTTGTCGTAATAGACAACGAACTCTGCCTTCGAGCGCATCAGACAGAGCTGATTGCAAGGTGAGGCTCCAACTGAATCCTTGTTGCCGCCGACGGCGCCCGCAGAGCTGTCCAGAGTCAACATTAGGTGCAGGTAGCCGGAAACCGAATCAGTTCTCTCCCCGAAAAAGGCAGAGTGCGGAGCGTCGAACGAACGTGCCGGACGAAGATTGATCGGGATTGGAGGAGAGCTTTTCAGCACCTGAAAATCGGCCGATTCATCGGTCGGCCCTTCAAGCTGTTCGAGTGTCTTTCGAATTTCAGTCAGCGACTTTGAGTAGCGAGTGTAATGCGAACGGATCTTAGCGGCGACCTCAAGCTGTTCGTCACGCCGAAAGATCTCAAACAACATCGGCGGATACTCTCCGCCGGCATACACAACTTTCGGCCATGCGTTGTCTGCAAGTGCCTCAACAATCTCTTCAACTAGGATGTCAGCTTCGGCATCTGAGCGGACTGGCCGGCGCTCGGCAACAGTCTCGAGGTCGCTGTCTTTGACGTCAGTCATCTCAGGATCGATCACTAGGATCGACGTACCGGTTTCGTCTTCGCCGAATGTCGTCTTGAAGAGTGCCTCTCCAAGCATCTGTGCAGCGTCTCCGCGCAACGGCACGATTTCTGCGTCGTCCGGATCACCCCACCAGTGAGCTCCGGTGTAACGAGCCCCATCCTGATCGTAGGGCTCATGCAGAGTGCTGGCGATCAGACGGTGTTCGAGATCTCCGCTAGCCGTCGCACAAACCGACCAATAGACGACGCTGTGCGCGTGTGAGACCTCAAATGTTGCAGTCTTACCGAACCCGAAGGTTCCGCCGGAAGCTCCATCGGATTTGGTAGTTCCGATGTCGAAGACAAACGCATTGAAGTTGTTTGGAGAGTCGGGGTCAGCGGCTTCGCTGGCGCGCACGGGGCCGTTCAGTCCAGTTGTGCCTCGATCGTAGATCTCCATCACGTGCATGTCTGGGTCCTGAAGACTCTGCTCAAGCACCTCGAGAGAAGGTGGAAGCTCAGCGAAAATGCTGTCAGTCAGTACTCTCTTCGCCTCATCGCTCGGACGATAGATGTGGACCCCATAGGCTGGGACCCAGTCGTCCAAATCTGCGGCGTCCCATGAATTTTGAAGAGTCTCTCGGACCAATACTTGGACCCTGGTCAAGTCGGTGGTTGCCCGAAGCAGCTTCCCGCGGCCACCACTCGTCTGGTCTCCTGCTCCACGGGGCTTCGAATAGAGTTTGAGCTGTGTCTTGCTCATTGTGTTCCTTTGCGGTGTCAGATCGAGAAACGGTTCCAGTCAAGACTGACCTCAGCTTCGCCCAGAGCCGAGAGACTGAGTGAATAGGAAACGTCAGCGACTGCGGCTGATGCGGCTGTACCCAGCTTGCTAGCCGATATCACCGGTGATTCTGAGGTGATCGGCCAGTACCGCCACGACTGCAGTTCGAAAGTCGTTTCAATGGCAGCAGCCGAGCTCATTCCTCGGACATAGCCTCTAGCTTCGAGTTTCCTGCTCAACACGTCGATGTCGACGCCAAGGTCCAAAAGACGGTTCACGACATCGTCAATCGTTTCTCCAGACCCATGGCGTTGAATTTCGGCTACTGCAAGAATCAGATCTGCTCCGCTAACCACATCAAGTTGTTTCAAGCCATGGACAGTCACCGACTGCCGATTCTGAAAAGACGAGGTTTTGACCTCAGCACGAATGTCAGCACTGATGAAATCATGGACATCATTCTCACTGATCTGCCAGATACCAACCTGCTGAGGACCTCTGTTCACAACAAGCTCTTCCAGAAACAGCAACTCACCGTATAGCCCGGCAGCCGCAACATCGGACAGGCCATTGTCTACGATCTGCAGAAGTCGCCTCCAGGCCGCGATCGAACCCAAGAGCACGTCTAGAGAGTCTCTCTCCCCTAGTTGCGCAACCACGTCTCCAATCAGTGAAAGGAACACATCATTCAGTCGATCATCTCGACAGATGATCTTTGCGGTGGTCAAGTCAACTTCGTCGCCAACAGTCGTCTCAACCCACGAAACTTCCAGCACTTCACTGACCGCGAAAGAGCTGAATCGCTTTCCTTCAATTTCCAAATAGGCCACATGCCGATCGTCACTGTCAGCACCGATCCAGGCTCTAGACCCGACAGCAAGCTCTGGCACGGCCGCGACTCTGGCATCATGCTCACCCAATACCTGGCCGTATTCCAAAGCTTCGGCCAGAACCCCGTCAACTCTCATTGCACGTCATCCCCGCCGAAATCCTTCTCGTCATCTGTCGGCGGTTCTTCCAGAACCTCTTCGTCATCTGTGTAGTTCGGTTGCACAGCTACATAGTCGCCCTTGTCCTTCAAGATATTCATCGTGTCAGAGGGCGCAACCAAGCCGATTCCGAACAGCGGTTCTTCTGATACCAATTCTGGGTTTATAGCAGAAAGAGCATCGATCATCGGCTGTCTGGTCTCACTGCTGTCCGTTGAAGACCGGCTGATTGGATACAGAACAAGAAGACCCCGGCCGCTGGCACCTTCTGGGCTCTTTCGCAGATCCTTTTGAGCGTCGTTCTTCATCTTTTCGGGCTTCGCTCCGAAACTGACAGCCTCGATGTTCAAATCTGCGATGAGATCTCCAGCGCTCATCAGGGCACGAATATCGATCTCGGCATCTGCTCGAGTTGATTTGCCGATGCGAAGGGGGCCACGTTTGACCGTATTTACAGTCACGTCACCAACGCTGAATTTCTCCTGCCCACTGCCGTTGCTCAAGACAACATTCCATGCCGTGTCCGGCAGCTTGTGTTCGGACCAGTCGATCGCGCCCCGAAGCAGGTCAGCATAGCTCTGGTGTACGTTGAAGTTGCGCAAGAACTCAGTAACACGGCTCGCAGATACGTCTTTGTAAAGGACAGAGTTTCCAGTAGATCCAGCAAAACGGTGCCCAGACAACGATTTCAAAAAGTCTCGGACTGGTTCATTCGATTGTTCAAGCTCTCGAAAATTGAATCGAGTCGTCTGAAGCTGGAAACTTTCGAAATCGACTTGCACATTCACTACATGCTTCATCTTGTTCTTCGACGTAATCTCCAAGCGCCCCGGGTGCTGGCGAATCCGAAGTCCGATCTGCCTCGGTGTGCGATGAGCCGCCGTCATCTTGTCGATCTCCGAGCGCAGGTCAGCTTCGATCGTGGCAAGGAACCGGTAGTCCGAGTCCAATCGAGAGCTCACCCAAACCCGCTGTAGATCTTCGTATCCTTGCCGGTACCCAAACCAACGGCCCATTTGCAGGAGAGTGTCATAGGCGTTCGAAGTCCTGCAGAAGAATGACACGAACAATCCCTCAAGAGTCAATCCTCGAGAAAGTGTTCCACCGCCGATTACGATGACCGTTTTGGGCTTGTCTCCCGTGTAGTCCAGACGATCTTCATCATCAGCAGAACCATTGTCGACAGCAACATCCAAAGTACGAAGAACACTGCGAATCTCTGTGCTCACCTCTGGCCAGGCCGGAGCAGGGCTATTGCCTGTATACAGCTCAGCCGCACGATTCATCTCATCGTGGAAGACTTCGTAGAAACTATCAACGTCTCCGTCCAACGCAGCCTTGCGCAAAGGCTGAAGGAACGACTGAATCTCATCGCGCATCGCAAAATGAGGGTCAACCCGGTGAGTCGTATGCACAAGCATTGTTGAGTGCTCAGCAGACTGCCCTCGCAGCCTTCTGACAGCAGCCGCAACTACGAACCACTTAACAGCAACCTCGAGCGAAGACGTTACTCGTGGCTCGAAAGGTGAAGCATTCTTCCCGCTCGCAGGAACAAGGTATTCGATCTCATTGTCGTCAATGTGCCTTATCAGGTCAGAGACTCTGGCTGAACTATCTTGCGAGAGCCCGAACAGCTTTTCGGCGCCAAAGTAGGCCCTAGGCGTCGGAAGTACGCTGACGAAGTCAGCAGGATATAGGTCGGTATCGTCGTTCGGGTCCATAAACACGTTTGCGAAGGGTGTTGCTGTGTACCCTACATAGGTGCCGTTACCGACCAACTGCCAAATTTCCTTCATACGCTGGTTGATGGCAGTCGGTTCGGCTTCCTTTGACGCGGAAGAGTCAGGAGTAGCCTGGTCGGATTCATCATCAATGATGAGTATTGGGGTGTTTGCAAGTGTTGCGGAATCCACTGCTTGAATAAAGTCGACCAGGTTCTTCAATCGCCTGGAGTTCTTCTTGACGACCGCCAAGATGCGTTCTGACTTACTGACAATGCCACTGGCGTTCTTGATATCAGCTCGCCCGATGTCACCATCCAGTGATGTCAGTCGGTGCCAATCTTCTTTGTCGATCTGCGTACCAAGGTCGCGCTCCAACCGTTGCTGAGTCTGCTGACGCAGATTCGAATGAATCCCGGACATGACTATGACGAACTTATAGCCTTCGTCCAACGCCTTTGCGGCTACGGCTGCATAGTTGGCGGTTTTGCCGGATTGCACATTGCCGATCACCAGTCCTCGGCGTTTGTCATTCTTGACCATCGGCTGCGCCAAGTGCGACATCACGGCGTCTGCAGCTTCATCGATTGAATCGACCGCACCACTCAATCCACTGGACCGCATGCGGCCCCGGAGGCCATCCCAAACTCCGCCAGGGTGAACATGAGGTACGTACCAGCCAATGGCACGCGCATCTTCGTACCCGGCGTGTGATGTTGTCTTTTCAGAGAGCTTCGTTGCTTTCTGCGCCGCATCTTGATGCTCACGCACATATGCATCTAGATCAGGTAGAGCCTCGGGTTTGAAGCTCGAAATCAGAGTCCGAACGTCTGAAACAGCATCGTCAAATGAGAGTTTTCTCGCCCTGCGGGCGTCGTCGACCATGCGGCGGACAGTCTCAATATTGGAGCTCATCATTTCCCTTCATTGGCTGATTAGAACTCATCGTAACGGACGGACACGACACAATTAGTCCCCACCTCGCGGTAGTTTGCCACCACTAGTATTGACGCCTGCATCAGCCGGCTTCTTTCACTGTCGAACCTCTGTCCGAGGGATATGTCAGTGCCGGATGACAAGCTGGTCTCAAAACCGAATCGTTGAAGATCGACCGCACCATTCGATACTGACTTCCTCACGCATCGAAGAGGTCTGCAACCCTTCTCGGCTTGCGAGTCACTCGCAGAACGGGCGGTCGTACGCCTACACGAATTGCGGTATCCCTGCAGGCAGCGCTACGCTGCGAGATTGAGTAATCTTGAGTTCACAAGCGCTGCACCGGACCAGAGAAGAGACCAGTGAAACAGACAAATTCCTCCACTACGCATCTCGCGGAGTTGGGATCAGACAGAACCGAGTTGAAGACGTTCAGACTCGGTGAGCTCTTTTCCGGACCGGGAGGACTTGGCTGGGCAGCCAAAGAAGCGAAAAACCCAGGTGCTCAGATCGTTCACCGATGGGCCACTGACTACGATGAAGACACCTGCAGAACATACGCCTCAAATGTCTGCGGGGCCCCTGATGCTCCGTCAGTCATTCATGCCGATATTAGAAAGCTGAACTACCAGAGGCTCCACGACATCGGCGATATCGATGGGCTCGCCTTCGGCTTTCCTTGTAATGACTTTTCAATTGTCGGAGAACAGCTTGGGTTCGCTGGCAAATTCGGTCCTCTTTACACCTATGGCCTAGAAGCCCTTCTCCAATTCAAGCCCGATTGGTTCCTCGCCGAGAACGTCGGCGGGATACGGGCCAAGGGAGGCATGGCACTGAAACAGATCTTGTCTGGCATGGTATCGGTCGGCTACAAGGTCTATCCCCACTATTACAAGTTCGAAGAGTACGGTGTTCCTCAGGCTCGCCACCGCATGATCGTAATCGGCATTCGCGACGATATTGACTTGGAGTTCGGAGTTCCAAGCCCCACGGCATACGCTGACGCCGACGTTTCCGCGAAAACTGCTCTCTCTAACATCCCCTCGTGGGCGACGAACCAGGAACTGACTAGGCAATCAGATCTGGTAGTCGAACGCCTGAGCCATATCCCAGCTGGCGGTAACGCCTGGGTCGCGGATATGCCCGAGCATCTTCAGATCAAGACCCGCACGAAGCTGTCTTCCATATACCGTCGCCTCGACCCCGAAAGGCCTTCATACACTGTGACAGGTTCAGGAGGCGGGGGCACCCATATTTATCATTGGTCTCAGAATCGCGCTCTGACCAACCGTGAGCGTGCGAGATTGCAGACCTTCGACGACAATTTTGAATTCTATGGATCCAAAGAGTCCGTCCGGAAACAGATTGGAATGGCAGTTCCTCCGAAGGGCGCACAAATCATTTTCGAAGCCATTCTCAATACGTTCACTGGCGTTCCGTACGACACCGTGGCTCCTTCGCTGGCACATTTGATACCAACAAACTGAACGTTACCGTTAGTGGCTTTACCATCTGAACGGGGACGGCTCTCATTTACGAAATAGGGTGAATACCCAGGGGGTTCACCATCGGGGTCTGCTAACTAGCCAGATAATTCTTCTATTCTTCGGGTGGAAATACCTTGTCAATAGCACGTCGAAACTCCATTGCGTGCTCCCTGTCAAGCTGGATAGTCTGGCTCACTTTAGGTCTCGATTGGCGGTCTGGCGAACCGAACGTGCTCAGCTGCAACAGCTTTTCGCCACCAGCTATTCTGACTTCCCGAAGCTCAGCTTCGACTTCAGATGGATGAGGATTCCCCAGCGTCGAGTTCCAAAATATCTTACCTATTCGTGCCATTGCTCTGCCTTCGATTGAATCGCGACGATGCCTATCTTCATTACAGCACAGACCAGCGAGACTCGGTCTCCACTGGCGTCTTGGAATATGAGTGGCAGCCGGCGAATTGTTCTCCTGCTCGTGCACCCATGATTTTTTGTTTGGTGCAGTGTCAAATTGCCCAAGAAAGGACAGCAAAACGAACCAGGCACTCTACGGGCCAGACTAGTCACGATTCTCCCGCGTACTTCGCGAGAGCCTCCTAGTGTTCACGGCTGAGGGTGATCATCGTCTGCGAACGAATCTCGGTCCCTATATGTGGGAACGCAGAATTTCGCCCTCATCCGAGCCCGCGACAGGCCTGCGTTGACGGGAGTGGTCCCTGAATGCGCGTTGCGGCGTCGGTTGGATCTACCTCACAGATCGTTGCCAAGCCAGGCATTCGACCACACGGGCTGAGCCTCTCACTCCTCCAGGCATACGATCCCAGCCGAGTCCAACTGATCGCGAACATCCGCATCGAGCCTGAGCTCGGATTCGAGCACCGCAGCGGCGTCCCCGCCCATCGTCGGTGCCGGGACGGCATCGGCCACCAGCGAACCACCGAAAGTCAACGGCACCCGCGGTGCGAGCACCCGCCCAATACCCGGCTGGTCGATTTCAGTGAGCATCGGGTTTTCCGTCGAACACCGCGGATCAGATTTCACCAGTTCCTCAAATGTCTGGAACCCACCGACGAGCACTCCCGCCTCGGCAAGTAGCCTCGTCGCATCCTCGGACCTGTGCTTGGCAAACCACGGGCGCACCACTGCATCGATCGCCTCTCGTGCTTCGAACCGGCCGCCCTCGGTGGTTAGGTCGACGTCGAGCAGTGGCCCGATCATTTCGAGCTTCTCGGCAAGCCCCGTCGCCTTGCCCAGGCCGCGCCAGTGCTTGTTCGAGATGACGACAACCATCACCTGCCGGCCATCCGAGCACTCGAACGACTGACCGTACGCGCCGTACAACCCATTACCTAAAGCACCACGCGTCTTCCCCGTCGCCTGCACCTCCGCGATGTAGCCGAGATTGCCGACGGTCGCGAGCATGACGTCCGAGAGCGCCAAGGTGATCTCCTGGCCCTTGCCCGAAGTACGACGGTCAAGCTCCGCGGCCATGATCCCGTTGGAGATATAGAGCCCCGCAGCGACATCCCATGCCGGCACCGCGTTGTTGACCGGATGCTCGTCGTCACCGGTGATGATCGGGAAACCACTGGCCGCATTCACCGTGTAATCCACTGCCGGGGAACCGTCGTGCCACCCGCCTAGGCGGAGCATGACGAGATCTTCGCGATGCTGCTTGAGATTCTCATAACTCAACCACCCGCGAGCGGGCAGATTCGTGATGAGGGTGCCCGCCTCGGCGATGAGGTCCGTCGCGATCTTCTGCCCTTCCTCGGACTTCAGATCCAGCGTGACCGAACGCTTCCCCTTGTTCAGGGACGCCCAGTAGATGCTCGTGCCGTCATCGCTGATCGGCCACCGGTTCGCATCGATGTTCCCACCGATCGGGTCGATGCGGATGACATCGGCGCCGAGCTGCGCGAGGGTCATCGACCCCAGCGGGGCTGCGACGAATGCAGAGATCTCGATGATCTTGAGGCCGGTCAAGGGTGCGGGGCGGGTATCGGACATAGTGGTGCTCCTCAGTTCTTCGTCGTCACCGTGGCTGCGGTTGCGGTCTTCCCGCCTGGGGCGATGGCCTGCAACTCGTGCACGCCGGATTCGGTCTCTCGCCCGACGAGGTGGATCTGCTCATTCGCGAACAACGGGGACTTCGCCGTGAATCGATATTCGGTCACAGCCGCCTCGGGGTGGGTGGACATTAACGCGTCCAACAGCAGTGTCGCGGTCAACGGACCATGCGTGACGAGGCCGGGGTAGCCCTCGACCTCGGTGACGTACGGGTGGTCGTAGTGGATGCGGTGGGAGTTGAACGTCAGCGCCGAGTAGCGGAACAGCATGACCTCGTTCGGCCTGACCGTACGCGTCCAATCCCAGCCTTCCGCGGCAGGCGAATCCGTCCGAGGGGGCTTGGCCGCCGATCCCTCGGGCGCCGAGGTCGCTTCGCGGTAGACGATCGTGTGCCGGTCCGTCGTGGCAGGCTTCCCGTCGGCGGTGATCTCGTGACGCAGCACGACGAAACACAGCGGACCGGTGCTGCCGATCTTCTCCGTGATCGACTCGATCGTCGTCGTCCGTTCCATCGTCTGCCCGGGCAGAATCGGAGCGTGGAAGATCAGGTCGCTGCCGGCCCACATCCGCCTGGGCAACGGCACTGGCGGCATGAAACCACCAAGCGCCGCGTGCCCGTCAGCTCCGAGGTCGCTCATCGGCACATCGTCTTCGGAGAAGTGCAGCCAGTGCCCGAGCGGGAACAGCGGCGCAGCCGGGTCCCCGTCATGGCCGAGCAGGGTCGCCAGGCGTGCGGCTCGTTCCCCGTCGGCGGTTTCGGTGGCGGTGGCGCTGCGGCCGACCCAGTCCTGGAGGTTCGTCTCACTCATCGCAGTCAAATTCCAATCGGTAGTTCGTGAAAAGCACCCACAACCTGCTAATTACTACGTGACGGCGGCGCAGATACCTGGCGCCAGGTTGCTAGGCCGCCGTCAGGTAGTAATTCAGCGGCCTAAGAGTTCGTCGGAGATGATGCGCATCTGGATCTCCGACGAGCCCTCGAAGATCTTCGTCAGCCGGGCATCTCTCCAGTGGCGTTCGACGGCGAAGTCCTTCGTGTACCCGGCACCACCGTGGATCTGCAGCGCCTCCGAGGTGACCTTCTCGCTCATCTCTCCGGCCAGGTACTTCACCATCGCCGCTTCCTTGTCGCAGCGACGACCCGAATCGATCTCCGTGCACACGTGGTACATCAGTTGCCGGCACGCCTCGATCTGAGCGGCCATGTCCGCGACCTTGAACCGCAGATGCTGGAAATCAGCCAACGGATGGCCGAACTGCTCGCGTTCTTTCAGGTATTTGATCGAGTCCTCGAGCGCCGCCTGCGCCAACCCGATCGACCGCGCAGCCGTGTGCGCACGCCCGACCTCGAGGCCGGACACCGCCTGGTAGAACCCGCGTCCTTCCTCACCGAGCAGAGCATCGGCAGGCAGGACGAAGTTGTCGAACGACAGCTCCCACGTCTTCCACCCGTGATACCCGATCTTCTTCGCCGGCGCCCCGGAGATCCCCTCGGGGAAGGTGCCGCGTTCCTTCTCGACGAGGAACACCGAGATCCCCCGATGCCGCTTCTCCTCCACCGAAGTGCGGGCGAAGAGGACGATGTAGTCGGCCTGATCGGCATACGTACACCACATCTTCGTACCGTTGATGACCCAATCACCATCGGCATTACGTTCGGCCTTGCACCGCAGATTCGCGACATCCGACCCGGCCTCGGCCTCAGACAGGGCGAAGGCACCGAGGTACTCACCACTGGCGACCTTCGGCAGCAGACGGGCCTCCTGCTCAGGAGAGAACCCACCGCCCATGCCGTTGCCGCGAGCCAACAGGCCGGCCACCGACATCCAAGCACGGGAGAGTTCCTCAGCCACGAGGCAGTACTCGAACACACCGAGCCCCAGTCCCCCGTATTCCTCGGGGATGAGGATGCCGAAGAACCCCATCTCCGCCATCTGTTTGACCATCGAATCCGGGAACTGCCGTTCAACAGGGTCGAGCTCGTTGGCGATCGGCAGGACGACATCACGGGCGAACTCGCGGGCGAGCGCCTGGATCTCGAGGCGCTCCTCGGTCATCATGTGCGGAGTGTCCGGACGCGGACGCGGCTTATGAGTCATCTTCTGCCCTTTCTGGGGTCTTCGTGTCTTCTTCGATTCGTATCACTGTCCGACCACTGCCGGCTGAGCCGCCCATTCTCGGAGGACGGCGGTTTTGATCTTCGAGCCGTTCGTTCCCGCGGTCACGGGCATGGTTTCGACCAGACGGACTTCGGTCGGGACTTTGAAGCTGGCGAGCTGCTGTCGGCAGTACTGCCGGATGTCTTCAGGTTCGGGAGTAGTTCCGGGCACTGGCTGTACGAAAGCGACTACTTCGGGCTCGCCGACGTCGCTGCTGCGCCCGACGACCTTGACCAACTCGATGTCCGGATGGGTGATGAGGTGCAGCTCGATCTCTGCGGGATCGACGAGGAACCCCCGCAGACGGATGACGTCACCCATTCGGCAGACGTATTCGAAGGCTTCGGGCCCCTGAGCACGTCCGAGGTCCCCCGTCTGGAACCATCCATCGGCGGTGAAGTTCTTCTTTCCCTCTCCCCGATCACCGAGGTAGTGGTCGACGACGTTGGGACCGCGGAGTTGGACTTCACCTTCCGAGCCTTCGGACACAGGCTGGTCCGTGACCGGATCGGCGATGCGGTATTCGTAGCGAGGGTCGACGAGGCGACCGCCTCCCGAGTACCGCAGCTCTTCCGGGGTGTCGTTCGGCCAGAACGAAGTGAGTGCGAAGACTTCGGAGGATCCGTAGACGCCGACGGTGCGGGTGCCGAACTGTTCGGCCGCCCATTCGGCGATGTCAGCGGACATTCCTTGAAAATCGGCCACGCCTGCCCACCGCCACGATTCGAGTTTCGTGCCCGTGTCTTCGCAGACCTTGCGCACCCGGGAGAGCATGTCGTCGGCTCCGACGAAGTGTGAGCCGGAGAAGGTGCTCCAGGCCCGGACGAGTTCTTGTTCGTCGAAGACCGGGTGAAGGAGGACTGCCGCTCCGCCGAAGAGCGCTCCCATTCCCGCCGAGTATCCGAAGACGCCCGAGTACGGGAGCGGTTCGACGAGGACGTCACCGGTGGTGAAGCCGATTCGAGAGGCGACCTGCTGGGAATGAGTGATGACCGCGGACTCCCGGTGAGCCGCGAGCTTCGGCATCCCCGTGGAGCCGGAAGTCGTGAAGGCAACCGACAGCCGGGATTCTTCGGGTGCGGCCGCGGCGAATGAAGTCGCTGCCTGATCGATGGTTGACGACTCCGCGGGGACGAGCACCGCCCCGGCGCCGAGGTCGTAGTCCGCGATCGTGGGTTCGCTCGTAGCTCCCGGCACCGCCCAGACGAATGCCTTCGGCGGGGTGAACGGCTCCCCCGGTGAACGGTCCTGCTGTGCGGCAGTTTCCTGGTCCACCTCGGCGATGGCCTTCCGTGCGGTAGCGAGGAAGTCGAGGTTGCGGAATCCGTGGGCCACGACGAGCACCTGCGGGCGGGCCTTGGTGAGGACGTGCCCCACCTCGGCGACGTTGTAGCGGGTGTTCACCCCGATCACGTGGGCACCGAGCGCGGAAGCCGCGAACTGCCACGCATAGGTGTCGGACCAGCTTGGCAGCCAGACCGCGATGCAGTCGTTCGGGCCGACACCGTGCTCGGCGAGCAGATCGGCGAACTCGTTGGTGCGGGCCAGCAGATCCGAGACACTGATGCGCACGTGCCCGGACTCGGTACCTTCGCTGGCAGCACCGGTCGGCAGCGGATCGATGAGGGCCGTCCGCTGTGGGTCGGTTTCGGCCCAGGATTTCAGATGACCGAAGAGAGTAGTGGGCGAATTCATGAGCGGGCGGCCTCCAATTCTTCGGTCTTGCGGTCAACGCTGCCGGAATCGGCCCCGCCGGAATCGGGAAGATCGGTATCGGCACCGCGAGTGCCGGCACTCCGCACCCAGGAGTCGACCGCCTCGGCGAAGTCCGGCATCTCCTCCATCGGATAGTGCCCGATTCCCGGCAGGAGAACGAAGGTGCCTCGAGGGATGGACTCGGCGTCACGGCGGATCGCTGCGGTGTCGATCCACAGGTCGTCCTCACCGGCGACGAGGACCGTCGGGCAGGTGACACCGGGCAGGCCCGCGCTGACGTCGTGGCGGCCCCAACCGATGAGATCAGAGTTCGACACGATCGGGTCCTCCCTGCAGTGCATGCGGGCGATGAGCTCTCGCCGCTCTTCGTCGATTGCCGAGCCGACGACGGCTCGCGTCCCCCAGTAGGTTCGATCGCCTCGAGACGGCGTCGAGATGTCGACGAGCTCACGTGTCAGTCCTCGCAGCGAGACATGACCGGGACGGGATCCGGCGGCCATGGCGATGGCCGCGATGATGCGGTCACCGGCGCGCACGGCCAGGTCGATCGTGATCTTGCCGCCGATCGAGCAGCCGACGGCGACGAACCGATCGATCCCGAGCTGGTCGAGCACGTCAAGACCGAATCGTGCGTATTCGCCGAGGTCGGTCACCGGGTCGTTCTTCGCCGGCTCCGTGCGGCCGTGCCCGGGCAGGTCGGGAACGATGACCCGGTAGCCGACGGCAGCGAGGTCCGCCGCCACATGACGGTACTGGGCTCCGGACTGTCCTGCGGTGTGAACAGCGAGCAGCGGCGTCGCGTCGATGTCGCCCCAGTCCTCGACGAAGGCGATGCGGTCGTCGATGATCAGCTGGTGAGCGCGGAGGGTCGTCGCTGCCGGAGCGTTCGTGTAGTTCAGTGTCGTCATCTCAAGCCACCTGCAGATTCGTGTCGAGGACGCGTTCGGAGCCGACATAGCCGGCTGTGACGGCCATGGCTCGAGCGTGGTCGATGATGCGGATCAGTGCGCTGGTCATGCGCAGGTACTCGTACCCGGATCCGGAGGAGCGCATCCTCCCGCTCATCGCGGTCTCCATGAAGCGGTTGCGCTCTGCGGTCACGAGGTCGATGAAGACGTCGCCGGGGATGGAGAGCACGAAGTTAGCGCCGAGGATGGAGCGGGCGACGACCTCGAGCACGTGACCGCGGTAGCAGCGAAAGTGCACTGGGCGACCGCCGATGGCGATGCCGATCGTTCCGTCGTAGGCCTCGATGAGTGTGGAGAACTCGGAGTCCTCACGCAGGCGATCGCGCAATGCGCTGTTCCAACCAGCACTGCCTGGGCAGAGCAGATCGGACACGTCGTCGCTGTTATCGATGGCTTCGGCGAAGGCGAAACGCACCGAGGCGGAATAGGCGGCGTCCCCTTCGAGGTGAGCTGTCACCTCGGTCTGCAGCTCCTGTCCCTTTTGAGGCAGGACGGCCGTCACCACTGCAGACGGGGAGACGAGTTCGCCGTCGTCGGTCTGGGCCTCGCCGTTCGTCTCCAGCTCAGCCGAGACCAGTCGGACCGACTGCCCCAGCTCCTGACCGATCGCCTCGGCAACGGAGTCGGCCAGCGACAGCGGACTTGACGCAGCCAGTGCGTCAGCATCGGCGAGCAGTCTTCGGCCGGGTTTGAGCGGGGTGGTCATAACAGTTCCTTCCGGGTGTGCTTATGAGTGCAGGTGAACTTATGAGTAGATTGGTGCCCATGGAGGACACCCCAGCCAATGCGAACCGGCGGCGAGCAGCGCCGAGATTCATCGACCGTGACACGGTTGTCCACGCTGCTCTCGAGGTGTTCTCCGCCCAGGGTTTCCACGGTGCGTCGACGCGGCAGATCGCGAAGGCGGCGGGCACTTCCTTGTCGAATCTGTACAACTACTTCGGGTCGAAGAGTGAGATCCTCGAGTTCGTGCTCGAAGAGACGGCGCGAACCCTGGCCGATTCGCTCGAGGAAGCGGTCGGCGCAGCGGGAACGGACCCGATGTCGAGGCTCGAGGCCGCGGTGCGTGCCTACGTCGATTTCATCGTGGCCCAGCCCCGCGCCTCGGTGGTGGGCATCACCGAATTCCGCTACCTCGAGGGGGAGAACCGCGCCGAGGTGGTCACCGAAAGAGACAGGACGGAAGCGGTGTTCCGGGCTGCGATCGGTGACGCTGCTGCCGCCGGAGAGTGCGAGGTGCGCAATCTCGGCTCGGCGGTGCGCGGCGTCGTCACCCTCTGCAACTCGATGTCGACGTGGTACCGGCCCGACGGTGAACTCTCGCCCGCCGAACTCGCCGATCTGCAGGTCGACCTCGTCTTCGGTCTGGTCCGTGCCGCCAAGCGGCCTGCCTCTTCCGACTGACATCATCCGAGCCGTTCGACCGTTCGGGCATCGGCCGCGTCGACGGCGGGCGGGAACGAGAATCGCGCCGCGTCCCATCCGGATTCGAGCGACGACCAGAAGAAGAACGAGACTCGACGCTCCTGGAATCGCCACCCGTGTGCCGTCCTGACCATCGTGTCTTCGTACCGACCGGCCGCGATCTGGGATTCGCCGTCGACGACGCAGGGCTGCAGCAGCCAGGTCGTTCCGGTCGCAGTGTCTCCGTCGAGCTCCACGGTTTCGTTGGAGCTGAAGTGCCACCACGATGTCACGGTCGAGGAGTTGAGCTGTGGGAAGAACTCGAGCATTTCCGCACGGCCGCGTGCAGTGGACAGACCGACGAATGCGCCGTCCTCGGTGAACGTGTCGGCGAGGTCTTCCCAGCGACCGTCATCGAGTGCCTGACAGTACCGGGCGCGGAGCTGCCCAATCTCGTGGATGTCTTCGAGGCGGGTGATCCTCTCTTCGAGGGTCAGAGTCGTCTCAGGCATGTTCGGCCTCCTCCGCAGTTGTCGATTTCGCAGCCACATCGAGCTTGCCTGCTTCCCGAAGTTCGCGTTCTTCGATGTCTGCGGCCGTCTCATGCAGGTTCGTCTGGAAGCGTTCCCTGATGGAGTACACGGCGACGAAGGTGATGACGGCCATCGCGATGATGTAGAGGGAGACACTCGCCGAGGTGCCGGTCGCTTCGATGAGCGAGACCATGATCATCGGTGCGAGACCACCGGCGAAGACACTCGCCAGCTGGAATCCGAGGGAGGCGCCGAAGTACCGGACGTCTGCGGGGAACATCTCGGCGAACAGTGCCGCCTGGGGCCCAAACATCATGGCATGCAGGGTGAGGCCGACGATGATGGCTGCCGCAACGAGGAACGGATTGCCGGTGTCGACGAGCCAGAAGAACGGGAAGGCCCACACGGCCATGAGAACGGTGCCGAGCAGGAAGATCTTGCGGCGGCCGTGTCGGTCGGACCAGGCCCCGAAGTAGGGGATGGTGAAGATCTGAGTGGCGACGGCGAGGCAGACGATCATGATCATCGTCGTCTGAGAGAGCCCGACATTCGCGGTGCCGTAGGACAGCATTCCGGAGATCATGATGTAGAAGGTGCCGTTGACGACGAAGAATGCGCCGGCAGCCTGCAGAATCTGCTTCCAGTACAGCCGCAGGGCGCGCAGGAAGGACACACGCGGCATCTTCGTACCGGCGGTTGCGGCCTCCGCCTTGGCCTGCATCGACTTGAAGACCGGGGTCTCTTCGATCTTCATCTGCACGAAGATTCCGACGGCGACGAGGAGGATGCCCGACAGGAACGGCACGCGCCAGCCCCACTCGATGAAGGCGCCTTCATCGACGAAGAGCAGGATGCAGAGGAAGAAGGCATTGCCGATGATGATGCCGGCGACGGTGCCCAGCTGGACGAGGGAGCCGTAGAAACCGCGACGCTTCAGCGGCGAATGCTCGGTCAACAGCAGCGTGGCGCCGCCCCATTGTGCGCCGACGCCGAGTCCTTGGACCAAGCGTGCGGTCACCAGGAGGATCGGCGCCCAGATTCCGATGGTCTCGTGGCTGGGCAGCAGTCCGATCGACGTTGTCGCGAGCCCCATGACGATCATCGAGGCGACGAGCGGTCCCTTGCGGCCGAACTTGTCGCCGAGAGCACCGGCGATGATGCCGCCGACGGGACGGGCGATGAAGCCCACCGCGAGGGTGCCGAACGAGGCGATGGTTCCCAAGGCTCCTTCGAGCGAGGGGAAGAAGACATGGCCGAAGACGAGCGCCGAGGCGGTCGAATAGATGAGGAAGTCGAACCACTCGAGCGCTGTGGCGATGACAGATGCGGCAGCGAGGCGGGTCATTTTGCCTTCGTCGGGTGTTTCGAGTTCGGTCGTGGTCATGCCGGACGTGGTCGCGTCAGGGCCGGTGGGCGAGTTGGGTGCTGATTGCATTATCACTCCTCATTGAGCAGGGAAGAACGTTCGTTCTTGTATGCTGAGTATGACAGAGGCGCTCCACCCAGGCAACAGGCGCCCGATTTCGGCCCCTGACCCAGGAGAACTCCATGCTCGAGAAGCGCACCACTGACAACAGCCTCTACTTCGAGGACCTCGAGGTCGGCCAGGTCTATCGGTCCCCCGCGCGGACGCTGACGGAAGCCGACCTCACAATGTTCTCGATGCTCTCGGGCGACTGGAACCAAGTCCATGCCGATGCCGAATACATGGAGGACCGAGGCGGACGTCTGTTGCACGGCGCCTTGGGAATCGCCGTCCTCACCGGACTGATGGACCGAGCCGGCTGGTTCGCGCAATCGGCGATCGCCATGACCAGCCTCGACGACTGGAAGTTCCTCACACCGCTGCGCATCGGAGACACGGTGACCCTCGAGATGGAGATCCTGTCCTGCCGTAAGGTCTCCGCGGGCGACAAGGGCTTCGTCGACCGGCGATTCACTCTGTTCAATCAGCACGGCGAGAAGGCGCAGGAGGGGAGATCCGGATTCCTCATCGAGCTGACACCTTCCACGCCGTGACCAAATAGGCCGATGACCCTCAGGCCTTGTTCCGACCGATGAGCTGCTTGGCGATAACGTTCATCTGGATCTCATTCGTACCCTCACCGACGATCATCAGCGGGGCATCCCGGTAATAGCGTTCGACGTCGTACTCGGTGGAATATCCGTAACCGCCATGGACGCGGATGGCATCGAGGGCCACCTCGGCGGCCATCTCCGAAGCATAGAGCTTCGCCATTCCGGCCTCCATGTCCACACGCGCACCCGAATCATAGGTGCGAGCGGCGTGGAGGACGAGCTGCCGAGCCGCCTCGAGCTTCGTCGCCATCGTGGCGAGCTTGTTGCCCACCGACTGATGCTTCCAGATCGGCTTGCCCATCGACTCACGCTCCTGCGAGTACTTCACCGCATCATCAAGAGCAGCCTGAGCCACACCAAGCGACCGGGACGCAACCTGGATGCGGCCGATCTCGAGCCCCTTCATCATCTGCTTGAACCCGACCCCCTCAACATCACCGAGCAACTGCGACTGCGGCTGCCGAAGACCGTCGAAGGACAGCTCGCAGGTCTCGACGCCCTTGTACCCGAGCTTCGACAGATCCTGGGAGACCGTGAAGCCCTCCCCTTTCTCCACGAGGATGATCGAGATTCCCTTGTGCCGTGGTTCCGCCTCGGGGTCGGTCTTGCACAGCAAAGCGATGAGGTCGGATTTCCGGGCATTCGTGATCCACGTCTTCGACCCGTTGATGAGGTAGTCGTCGCCGTCCTTGGCAGCTGTTGTGCGCATGCCCTGCAGATCGGATCCGCCGCCGGGTTCAGTCAGGGCCATCGTCGCGCGCAGCTCACCGGTGGCCATTCGCGGCAGGTACTTGTCCTTCTGTTCCTGGGTGCCGTATTCCTGGAGGAGCTTCGCGACGACGGTGTGCCCGCCCATGGCACCGGCCAGGGACATCCACCCGCGGGCGAGTTCCTGAGTGATGAGCGCATACGCCTCGGTCGAGACCTTGCCCATCCCCCACGGCTCGTCGATGGCGAGCCCGTAGATGCCCATATCCTTCATCGTCTGGATCCACGCTTCCGGGTATTCGTTGGCGTGTTCGACCTTGTTGACGCTGGGTTTGACCTGTTCGTCGATGAATTCGGCGACCAGGTCGATCATCATCTGCTCTTCATTGCTCACTGCCATGGTGAAATCCTCTGTTCGTTCGTCATTTGGAAAGTTCAGTCCAGTCGGGTGCCGTCGCGGACCGTGCGGGTCCGGCCGAGGCCGAGCGTCGGCGGACCGGTGCTGTCGAAGAAGTCATTGCCCTTGTCGTCGGTGATGATGAACGCCGGGAAGTCTTCGACGTGGATCTTCCACACTGCCTCCATCCCGAGCTCCTCCATATCGAGGACCTCGACCGAGGTGATGCAGTCCTGAGCCAGCCGGGCGGCAGGGCCGCCGATCGATCCGAGGTAGAAGCCGCCGAATTCGGCGCAGGAGCTCTTCACCTGCGCGGACCGGTTGCCTTTGCCGAGCATGATCATCGATCCGCCGGCCTCCTGGAACTGCCGCACATACGTGTCCATCCGCGATGAGGTGGTCGGACCGAACGACCCCGAGGGCATTCCCTCGGGTGTCTTCGCCGGCCCCGCATAGTAGATGGGATGGTCCTTGAAATAGTCGGGAAGCTCCCCACCGGCGTCGAGGCGGTCGCGCAGGTTCGCGTGGACGATGTCGCGGGCGACGACGACCGTTCCCGTCAGCGACACACGGTCGCCGACGGACAGTTCGGACAGCTGTTCCTGCAGACTCGGCATCGGTCGGTCGAGGTCGATGGCGGTGACATTGCCGGATTCGATCTCCTCGACGCGGCCCATCGCGGGCAGGAACCTCGCCGGATCGTGTTCGAGTTCTTCGATGAACACGCCGTCTGCGTTGATGCGGGCGATGATCTGCCGGTCTGCCGAACAGCTTACGGCGATCGCGATCGGCAGGGATCCGTTGTGTCGGGGCAGCCGGACGACGCGGACGTCGTGGCAGAAGTACTTGCCGCCGAACTGTGCACCGAAGCCGAGGTTCTGGGTGAGTTCGAAGACGGTCTGCTCGAATTCCCGGTCCCTGAATCCGTGCCCCAACTCGGCGTCTCCGGTCTCCGGCAGGTCGTCGAGGTAGTGGGCGCTGGCGAGTTTCGCGGTTTTGAGCGTGAATTCGGCCGACGGCCCGCCGATGACGACGGCCAGATGATAAGGCGGGCAGGCTGCGGTGCCGAGGGTGGAGATCTTCTCGGCGAGGAAGTCGAGCATCGCCGACTCGTTGAGCACGGCCTTCGTCTCCTGGTAGAGGAAGGACTTGTTCGCACTGCCTCCGCCTTTGGCCATGAACAGGAGCTCATAGTCGTCGGCGGGGCTCAACCCCACTTCGATCTGGGCGGGCAGGTTGGTGCCGGTATTCGTCTCTTCGAACAGGCTCGTCGGCGCCAACTGCGAGTACCGAAGGTTGAGCTCCTCGTAGGCACGGCCGATTCCGCGCGACAGATGCCTGGCATCATCGCCGTCGGTGAGTACGTTCGGTCCGCGCTTGGCCGAGACGATGGCCGTGCCCGTGTCCTGACACATCGGCAGGATCTCCCCGGCCGAGACCGCGGCGTTCTGCAGCAGGTCGAGGGCGACGTAGACGTCGTTGTCACTGGCCTCCGGATCGTCGATGATCGCGCGCAGGCTGGCCAGATGATCTGTGCGCAGGTAGTGCGAGATCTCCTTGAAGGCGACCTCGGCGAGGTCGGACAGGGTCTCCGGCGCCACGGTGAGGAACGAGCGCGACGTCCCGCCCACCTCGACGGTGGTCGTCTCCACTCCCCCGATGTCGAGCCCGCGCATCCGCGGGCCCTCGCCTTCGGTGGGCAGCAGAGGTGAGTAGGCGAAGTCGTCTGCCCCCGCCGAGGCGGCCCCGCCGTCGGTCGGTTGTGCGGGTTCGTCATTCATCGTCGTCAGATCACCCCGTTGTGGCGCAGTTCGCCGATCGCCTCGGCATCCATCCCCAGCTCGCCGAGGATGGACTCCGAATTCTGCCCCACCGCCGGGATCGGATCCATCCGTGGGCCCACCCCGGACATCTCGACCGGTGGTGCGAGCATGGAGATCGGACCAGCGGGGGTCTCGACCTCGTGCCAGCGGTGGCGTTCGGTCAGCTGTGGGTGGTCGGCGATCTCGCTCATATCGCGCTGCCTCGAGTGGGCGACCGCGGCTTGCTCGAGCAGAGCGTCGCAGGCTTCGCCGGTGAGGGCGGAGAAGGCTCGCTCGATGATCTCTTGGAGTTCGTGTCGGTGGGCGTAGCGGTGAGCGGCACGGTCGAAGCGTTCGTCGGTGACCATATCGGGACGGTCGAGAACCTGGATGGCGAAGCGTTCCCATTCGCGTTCGTTCTGGATCGCGAGCATGATCTGAGTGCCATCGCCGCAGGTGAACGCGCCGTAGGGGGCGATGGCGGCGTGGGAGGTGCCGGCCCGAGTGGGACGGGCGCCGCCGTAGCGGGTGAAGTAGAGGGGGTAGCCCATCCATTCGACGAGGGAGTCGAAGAGGCTCGTCGACAGGGTGGCGCCAACACCGGTGCGCTCGCGGTTGTACAGAGCGGTGAGGATGCCTGAGTACGTGTACATTCCCGCGGCGATGTCTGCCGTCGAGATTCCCGTCTTCGCAGGGAACTCCTCTGTTCCGGTCACGGAGACCAGTCCTGCCTCGGCCTGCACAAGTGCATCGTAGGCCTTGGCATCTTTGTACGGCCCGTCCGTTCCGTATCCGGAGATCGAGGCGTGGATCAGCCGAGGGTTGATCGACCGAAGGTCTTCGGCACCGAGGCCGAGTCTCTCTGCCGCGCCAGGAGCGAAGTTCTGGATGAAGACATCCGCCGAGGCGATGAGCTCGTGCAGGATCTTAAGTCCGTCGGGGCTCTTCAGGTCGAGCGCCAGGCTCTCCTTGTTGCGGTTGATCCACACGAAATGGCTCGAGAGTCCATTGACCGTCGTGTCGTATCCGCGGGCGAAGTCGCCGACGCCTGGGCGTTCGATCTTGATGACCCGGGCTCCGAGGTCCGCCAGCTGGCGTGAGGCGAAGGGGGCGGCGACTGCCTGCTCGCAGCTGATGACAGTAATGCCGGACAGCGGCAAGTTCGAGGCGGTCGCGTCGTCCTGGCCCGCGGGGCTCGGTACGGACGTCGGTGCAGCAGTGGCCATCGGCCCTCCACGACGAGGTATGAAACGTTGACATCCACATCATACATATCTTCACAGATAATGCATTCTTCGGTCTCAGTTGTTGCCCGCGCCTGTAGACTGGGACCACCGAGACATGAAACTGACACCCCAACAGCGGGTGACGCATGAACGAAAGGCATCGGGTGGATCAGGAGTCGGCATCGACCAAACGGGACGTCATCGTCCTCGGCCTGCGCCGAAAGATCCTCTCCCGCGAGCTCGATCGCGGCGAACGACTGCGACAGGATCAGGTCGCCGACTGGTTCAATGCCTCCATCACGCCGGTCCGCGAGGCCCTGCGGATCCTCGAAGCCGAGGGTCTCGTCACCTCCGAAGCTCACCGCGGTGTACGCGTCGCCGGCGTCGACGTCGACCGTCTCAAGTCCCTCTTCGTCACCCGAAAGCTCACCGAGACCTTCGCCATCGCCCGTGCGACCACGCGGATCTCCAGACACGAGCTGCGCCAGGCCGAGCGCCTGCTCGAGGCGCTTGACGAGGCCAGCGCCGACGGTGATTCGCTGGGACGCAACACCCGCAACGAGGAGTTCCACTTCTTCTTCTACGACCGCTGCGGAATGCCCGCGCTGCGCGACGACATCGCTGCACGCTGGCGAGCCTTCCCGTGGGACCTCACTCTCGACAGCCCCGAGAGACTCGACCAGGTGCACGCCGAACATCAGTCGATCGTCGACGCTGTCCGCGACGTCGATCCGGACGCGGCGGCGCGCCACCTCGGCGATCACATCACGAACGGCTTCCTCCGCCTGGCCGAGTCGACGACCGGTCAGGCAGTCTCCGACCCCTTCGACTTCGACACGGACTGACGCCCTCGAGGCAGGCCGCGAACTCTCAGTTCAACAAATAATGCATTCTATTGCCGATCATATTGGAAATCAGCGAAAAGTCCTCTAGGCTCGTGAACGGTCGATCGAGAACCTGACTCGGCACGAACTCTCCGCACGGCAATGACCAGCCGTCTTCTACGCCGAGTTCGTCCACACGCAGGCTCCCGATCGGCATCGCCCCTGGCCAACCAGACTGGAGCTGACGATGACGTCAATGAGACGACCGAGGTGGAAGCCGCTCATCGCGGGCCTCTCGATAAGCCTCCTGCTGCTGAGCGGATGCAATCCCGCACGCAGCGGAGACCAACAGAAATTCGAACTGCGCTTCGCCCATGTCACCTCGGTGGGCACACCGAAGGGACTGGCCGCAGACTTCTTCGCCGAACAGGTCGAGAAGAAGTCCGGCGGCCGCATCGAGGTCGAGGTGTTCCCGAACTCGGAACTCTACGGCGATAAGGACGAGATGCAGGCCATCCAGTCCAATGCCGTCCAGGTCTTGGCCCCGGCGAGCGCGAAGTTCACGACGATCGCACCGAGCCTGCAGGTTCTCGACCTGCCGTTCATCTTCGACGACCCCGACGAGATCCCCGAGGTCGCCAGTCCCGATACCGAGATCGGCAAGGCCATCTACGCGAACCCCGATCTCGAGGAGAACGGGCTCAAGGTCCTCGGTCTGTGGGATTCGGGCATGAAGCAGATCCACTCGAACAACAAGACGCTGAAACCCGAAGACATGAGGGGCAAGAAGTACCGCATCCAGCCTTCAGACGTGCTACGCACCCAGTTCGAGACCTGGGGTGGGATTCCGACTCCGCTTGCGTTCGCCGAGGTCTACAGCGGACTGCAGCAGGGTCTCATCGACGGAGGCGAGAACACCTACTCGAACATCCAGTCGCAGAACATGCACACTGTCCAGAAGTACGTGACGGAACTCGATCACGGCTACATCGGCTACATCCTCACGGTGAATAAGCGCTGGTATGACGAGCTTCCCGACGACCTGCAGACCGCAGTCGACGAGGCCGCCGATGAGGCCAGCGAGTTCAACCGCAAGGAAGCTCAGAAGGTCAACGAAGAGTCGAAGAAGACCATCGAGGAATCCGGCGGCACGGAGATCGTCATCCCGAGCAAGGAAGAGCGTCAAGCCTTCAAGGACATGGTCGTGCCGTCCGAATACGAGAAGTACCGCGACGTCATCGGTCCCGAGGTCGTCGACGAGCTCCTCGAACGCAACGAGAAGAGGGGCTGATGATGAAGACCATCGACAAGTACCTCAGTCGGCTCGAGAACTTCCTGGCCGGCGGCTGCCTCATCGCGGCCACCGCCTTGGCGGTCTTCGCCGTGCTTCTGCGCAATATCACCGGTGACGTCCTCTTCTGGTCCGAGGAGGCGGTCATCTACCTCATCATCTTCTCGACGTTCTTCGGCGCGGTGGTCACCCTGCGCCACAACGAGCACGTCGCCGTCGACATCATGCCGGCTCTGCTCAAGGGCAAGGCGAAGAAGTTCTTCGTCGTCCTCGGCGGACTGGCCACTCTGGTCTACGCGGGCTTCATCGCCTACCTGTCGTGGGCGCTCATCACCGAACCGTTCTCGCGGACGACGATCACCCCGGCGCTCAAGCTGCCGCTGTGGGTCGTCGAACTCTCGCTGGCCGTGGGCATGACTCTGTTCTTCATCCGCGCCGTCGAGATGACCATCCGTGCCCTGCGCACTCCTGCGACGGAACTCGACAAGGATGTCCTCGCCGAGGAGGCCGCCGCCGTCGGCATCGACGTCGAAGACATCGCGATCGTCGATGACGGAAGCGACCGCACAAACCGCACGGACGGAGCCAACGGGGGCGACCGCCTCGGCGATGGCGGGACCGACGAGAAGGGAGGCGATCGCTGATGTTCGAAGCCACCATCGTCCTCATCGTCGTCCTCATCGCACTGCTCGTCACCTCGGCGCCGATCGCGGTCGCCTTGGGTCTGACGAGCATCGTCTACTTCTACTACTTCACGCTCATTCCGATGACCCAGGTTTCGGAACGGCTGTTCAATGCGCTTAACTCGTTCCCGCTCATGGCGATCCCGTTCTTCATCCTCGCGGCGAACATCATGTCCCGCGGCGGGATCTCCCGACGGCTGACCGACTTCGGTGCGGCCATGGTCGGGCATCTGCGCGGCGGCATGGCGATCACCACGGTGCTCGCGTGCATGTTCTTCGCAGCGGTCTCCGGGTCCTCACCGGCCACGGTCGTCGCGGTCGGTGCGCTGATGATTCCGGCGATGATCAAGAACGGGTACCCGAAGGAGTTCTCCACGGGACTCGTCGCCACCTCGGGGTCGTTGGGCATCCTCATCCCGCCGTCGATTCCGCTCATCGTCTTCGGCATCGCCACCGAGCAGAACATCGGCGACCTGTTCCTCGCAGGCGTCCTGCCGGGCATCCTCGCCGGCGTGATGCTGTTGGGCATGGCTGTGTTCGTCGCTTGGAAGAAGGGCTACGGTCACGCCGGGGTCGGCTTCCGGATGTCGAACAAGGACAAGTTGAAGGCGTTCCGGGATGCGATTCTCGCTCTTGCGCTGCCGTTCCTCGTCCTCGGCGGAATCTACTCCGGATGGTTCACCCCCACCGAGGCGGCCGCCGTGGCCGTCGCTTATTCGCTGGTCGTGTCGCTGCTCATCTACCGCGAGATCAAGATCTCGCAGCTGTGGGAGGTCACGCTGGCGTCGGTGAAGACCTCGGCGATGGTCATGTTCATCATCGCCAACGGCATTCTCTTCACCTTCGTGCTCGCCAGTGAGCGGATCCCTGGTCAGATCTCGACGACGATCACCGAATGGGACCTGCAGCCGTGGCAGTTCCTCATCCTCGTCAACATCCTGCTGCTGTTCGTCGGCTGTGTGATGGAGACATCCTCGGCGATCCTCATCCTCGCCCCGATCCTGCTGCCGATCGCGATGGAGCTGGGCATCGACCCGATCCACTTCGGCATCATCGTGGTGATGAACCTTGAGATCGGCATGATCACACCGCCGCTCGGCCTCAACCTGTTCGTCGCATCGGGCATGTCCGGGATGAGCGTGATGGGAGTGGCGAAAGCCGCGATCCCGAGTGCGCTGGTGCTGCTGGCGGCACTCGTACTGGTCACGTTCGTGCCGTTCTTCGCCACGGCGTTCGTGGGGTGATGTCTGGCATAGGCTGACGCTCCGCGGTCGCTTCGGGTGGGACAGTTCTCCGAGAAGGAGTCTGTCCCACTCTTGTGTCGCCAAGAGTGAACTGAGCGCGAAAAGGTAGCGTAAGTTTTCCGCAAACGGTAGTGTATGAACCTGCGAAATGGTAGTGTATGAGTCTGCGAAATGGTAGCGTCGTAAATCAGAACCACGCGGATAACTGGCAGAATCGCAGGTAACCGACCAAGGGCAGGCTACGTGGATTACCTTTCCCGAACCATTGATCTCGAACTCGACGAACTGCTTAATGAAACCCCAGCCATAGCAGTTGACGGCCCCAAAGGCGTGGGTAAAACCGATACAGCATCGCGCCGATCGGACATTGCCTGGTACTTGGACGACCCCGCTCAACGCGACATCCTTCGCTCCGCCTTCTCCCTGAAGTCAATCCCAAAGGGCACCGTACTTCTCGACGAATGGCAACAACTGCCACAGATTTGGGATTCAGTTCGGCGATTGGTGGATGCGGGTGCACCGAATGGACGATTTCTTCTCACAGGCTCTGCATCACCGGTCAACACTGCTGGGACACACAGCGGTGCAGGACGCATCCTGTCCCTTCGCATGCGTCCAATGGGCGTGCACGAGCGCGGACTCACCACGCCGACTGTTTCATTGGCTCAGCTATTGTCAGGGCAGGCCACGTCAGTCGACGGAACAACGACGTTGCAACTGACCGACTACGCGGAAGCCATTGTTTCCAGCGGCTTCCCCGGCATCATGAATCGCCCGCTGCGAATCCGGCGCCGCATGATTGATGCCTACCTTCAGAGGATCGTCGACAGGGATCTGCCTGACCTGGGGTTCACTGTCAGACGTCCAGAAACGCTCCGGCGGTGGCTCGCCGCTTATGCCGCTGCCTCGTCAACGACAACGGCATATTCACGTCTACTCGACACGACTACAGCCGGTAATGGAACGAAACCAGCGAAGACTACGACACTTGCTTATAGAGACCACCTCAGCCAACTGTGGCTTCTCGACCCAGTCCCCGGCTGGGTACCGACCAACAGCCCGAACCGACGCTTGCAGCAAGCTCCGAAACACCATTTAGCCGATCCCGCTCTCGCTGCCAGCCTTCTCAACCAGACCGCAGAATCACTTTTGTCTCCCCGAGGAGCCCATCTTGCGGGGCCTCTGTTCGAGTCACTTGTGACATTGGGGGTCCGGGTCATGGCTCAGGCGGCAGAGGCCTCTGTCAGTCACCTCCGCCTACATGGAGGTGAGCGAGAAGTCGACCTCGTTGTTGAAGGCGTCGACGGCGCAATCGTCGGTATCGAGGTCAAGCTCGCTGCCGATGTCTCGGATTCAGATGTGAAGCACCTACGTTGGCTCCGAGAGCAAGTTCCTGATCGCGTCACCGACCTGGTGGTTGTCACCACTGGCACGACGGCTTACCGGCGCAACGATGGAATCGCCGTCGTGCCGCTGGCATTGCTCGGCCCCTGAGAAGCTCTACCCCACCAACCCCATCACCGACTCCTTGACCTGCAGGGCAGCGAGGAACCCGAACAGGGCCAAGCACACGGCCAGCAGCACGTTCGACCACTTCGTGTTGCGCAGTTGAGCCGGAACGGATGAGCGGTTGAGAATGACGAGCAGCGCCAGGGCGAGCACCGGCAGGATGAACGCGCTGATCGCTGCGTAGACGAGCACGAGGGTGACGGGTTTGCCGAGGCTCATGATGACCAACGTCGCGATCGAAAGGTAGACGAGGACGCCGCGGAACTCGATCGACTTCGCCGACATCTCATTGGCCGGCTCGTCCTGGTGCGGGTAGCGGCGCAGCACGCGCAGGCAGTCGGCAGTGACGTAGGCGATCCCGGAGAACCCGCCGAGGACACTCGTGTACACCACGGCGAGGAAGCTGATGAGGAACACCAACCGCCCGGTCTCACCGATCCGACCCACCAGGTCATCGGCGATCGCGAACAGCGCATCATTGTCCGAAATCGTGAAGCCCTGCCCGTAGAGGATGAAGGCTCCCACAGCGCTCATCGCCACGGCGAAGATGAAGACGAGGCCGTAGCTGATGAACAGGTCGAGGCGGACGACCGGCTTCCAGTCAGGGGTCCGCCACGCCTTCTCGCGGATCCAGAACGAGTAGGCGAGGATGCCGGTCGCTCCCCCGACCCCGCCGATGAGCGACATCACCGTGATGATCGAAGTGTTCGGGAACGTCGGCACGATCGTCTCTGCGGCCACCGCTTGAGCGTCCTGACCTTGGAATACTGAGATCGCCAGGGCCAGGATGCCGAAGAACATGATGATTCCGAAGCCCATCATGGCCTTTTCCACGATCCCGTACCGGCCGATGCCGACCAGCACCGCTGCGGAAAGCAGTACGACGATCGCGGTCGGCCAGAACGGCAGAACCGGGAAGATCGCCTGCAGAATCGTCGTCGTCACCGCGACGACTCCGGCTCCGAAGAACAGCCCGACGAGCAGCTCCGCGGTGAGGAACAGCACGGGGAACGTCCGCCCGCCGAATCGAGTGAGATGGGAGATCAGGGACCGGTCGCCGCTCATCTGCAGCCGCGACACCGCCTCGGAGAGGACGAACTTGAGGAGGATGCCGACCGTGAACACCCAGATGAGCGCCAAACCGTATTCGGCGCCGGAGTTCATCGTCGTGATCATGTCCGAAGCTCCGACGCTGGCAAGTGCCAACACGATCCCCGGACCGATGAGGCGGAGGCGTCCAGCCCATGATGTCGGCGCCGAGGCGGCGTTCTTCGTCTGCGATGTCGTTTCGGCGGACATTTGCGGGGTGGGCTCCTTCACGTGGGTTCGTCGACGACGCCACCGGAGAAGTTCGCACGGGGCATCTTTCGCTCAGGAGAGTATGGCCGAGGTCGTCACATTCCGGGACGGAAGTCTCACCACCCGGGAAGAGCCCTTGCCGCGGTCTTTGCCACTGCTCCTACTGCAACCCGTTCCGCAGCGCTCCACATCAACCGCTCAAGGCCCATTCTAGTCGCCGAGTCCGAGGCCGATTCGCAGTCTTCGAGCGTATATTCGACACCATGGCTGACGCACTCGATGAGGGACCCTTCTTCCATGGCACCCGTGCCGAACTCGCACCCGGTGACCTGCTGACCGCAGGCTTCGCCTCCAACTACCGACCCGAAGTGACGATGAACCACATCTACTTCACGGCCCTGCCCGACGGTGCAGGATTGGCCGCCGAGGTGGCCGCTCTCAATGGCGGACAACCGCACGTCTACGAGGTCGAACCCGTCGGCGACTTCGTCGACGACCCGAACGTCACGGACAAGAAGTTCCCCGGCAACCCCACCCGCTCCTTTCGCAGCACCGAACCCCTGCGCATCGTCCGCGAAGTCACCGACTGGAAGCGCCTGAGCGAGCAGGACCTACAGATGTGGCGCGAACGCCTCGCCGCCATCCGCGAGGACGATGACAAAGAGATCATCAACTGACACCGCCGAGGTGGCACGTCCCACTGCGCCCGCAAGGAGTCAACCTCGCTTCGCACCGAACACCGCGTGGACTCAGTCCTGCTTGGCTCCGAACACCGGGTGATCGCTGGCGATCGAGATGCGGTTGAACGCGTTGATGAGGATCGTCGACCATTCGATCGCAGAGATCTGTTCGGTCGTCAGGTACTGCGCCACCTCAGCGGCGATCGCGTCCCGATCCTCCGTCTTGTCCAGCACGGTCAACGACTCGGCCAGGGTCAGCGCCGCGAATTCCTGATCGGTGAAGATCTCGGCCTCATGCCAACTCGGCAGCACATCGAGCTTGAGCTGGGAGACACCAGCCTTCCTGGCCGCCGGGGCATGGATGCTCAGGCAGGTGCGGCAGCCGTTGATCTGCGAGACCCGCGTATTCACGAGCTCGATGAGCGCATCGTCGAGCCCCGCTTCGCGCGACGCCTTCCGCGAACTCGCGGCCGCCTGGGCCAGCGCCTTGTAGTTCTCGGGGTGGATCTTGTCGATGAATGGTCGACTTGCGTTGCTCATGCCCTCACTCACGCCTGTCGCTTGACGATGTCGATGTCGGCGCCCGTCGCATTGCGGAACTTTCCGCCTTGAGCGATGTAGTCGTCGCCAGCCTCCTGCAGCTTCTTGACGAAGAGCGGGCAGACGGGCACGACGGTCACTCCACGCTCACGGGAGTCGTCGAGCGCCTCGGCGACGAGGAACTTCGACAGTCCGCGGCCGCCGAACTGCTCGTCGACGACCGTGTGATAGAAGATGCGTTCGGTCTCCGCGTCGGGTCCGGGTAGGAAGAACGCGCTCCCGGCGACGGTCCCATCGGCCACGGTGATCTCATAGGCCTGCGTTGATTCGTTCAGCGAGACCGTGACCTCGGCCCCGGTCTTGTCTTCGAATGTCTTCGACATGGTTGACGCTCCTTCTGCTGTGGCGGCTGGGTCTCGAGTTCTTCTGTGCCGGCTGACTGACGCGGCGAATTCGGTCGCCGCTGACTAGGACAGAAATCGGCGCGAACTTATTCCGCGGGTCCGCCCTGGACCTGCGGGGGCGGATTCCTCCGCGCTTTGATCGTCACGTCGGGCATCCTCGGCGCGGGGAGCCTGCCCATACCATCGGCGTTCTGACCAGGCCCGCCCTTGCCGACGTATCCCTCGACGGCCCCGAAGCGATCACCTTCGGCCTGCCATTCCTCGCGGTACCGGGCGATCTCCTCGTGCGTGCGACCGATGAAATTCCACCACATGACGATCTCTTCACCGAAGGGCTCGCCACCGATGAGGATGAGTCGGCCGGGTTCGTCGCCGCGGTTGGCGATGCGCAGCTCCTCGACGCCGGTGCCCGTGTAGCCGATCGCCGCGACCGGAAGATCGACGTTCTCCAGTGCGATATCGCCGGAGTCGACGAGGAGGCCGTGCTCGAACTGCGGATCGACGGGCAGGTCGATGGTTGCGCCCGGATCGAGGCGGATCTCCGCCCCGAGCAGCGGAGAGTGCGTTTTCACGGGCGACGAACCTTCGCCGAGGCGGCCGAGGAAGACGAGCATCTCCCCGCCGTCAAGCGACACCGGCTCGGGTTCGAAGTGCTCGAATTCGCGTTCGGGCTGGTGGCGAGCGGCATCGGGCAGAGCCAGCCACAGTTGGACGCCGTGCAGGGTCGTCGTATCGTCGGTCGAGACCTCGGAGTGGCAGATGCCGGCGCCGGCGGTCATGAGGTTGACCTCACCAGGCAGAACGAGGCCTGCATTGCCGCCGGAGTCGATGTGCTGGATGGCGCCTTCGAACAGCCAGCTGACGGTCTGCAGCCCGGTGTGCGGGTGGGGTGCGACGTCCATCCCACCAGTGACGGAGACCTCCGCCGGGCCGTAGTGGTCGACGAAGCACCACGGACCGATGAGGGAACGCTGACGCTGCGGCAGGGTCCGCCGCACGGTCATCGCGCGGGGCCCGCCCAGCGGCACGTCGCGGGAGGTGATGATCTCGACAGGGGAACGTCCCTGCTGGTCACAGGCTGGCCCGGGCAGTCCCCCGGCCTTGCAGACGACCTGCTCGGGACGGGTCTCAACGTTGCTCATGGCCACAGCCTAGCCGTCTTCTCGTCCGTCGGGGAGGGGCCTACTCTCCCCTGCGGATCGCTCCCCTACCCCACCGGGCAGATCTTGGACACAAGCTGGAAAATCTCCTCCGCCTCGGCGTCCGTGAGACCGGAGAAGGCGGAGATGATGATCTCACCGTTCGTCTCAGCCGCCTCGGCGCAGAGCTTCTGCCCCGCCTCGGTGAGGGCGACGAGCACACCGCGGTGATCCTCCGGGTCGGGCTCCTGGGTCACGAGCCCGCGCCCCTCGAGTTTGCCGAGCAGGCGGCTGAGCGCACTGCGGCTGATCACCAGACTGCGCAGCAGGTCGCGGTGCCTGACCTGCGCCGAGGTCGACGCGTTGATGAGCACATCGAATTCGTTGGCGCTGAGCCCGTGACGGGTCCGGAACTCTTGTTCGAACCGCGTCATGAAGTCCTGATATTTCTCCATCATCAACCGCCAGGCCGCGATCTTGATCGGGCCGTTCTGCCTGATCATGCTGCTGACGGGAGTCGTCTCTTCCATCTGCCCTTCTATCCCTCACGAACTGCCAGCTGACGTGTCGGTCGGCACATTTGTTGCGCCGTCAACAAAATCGTAGTTCAATGGTATACCTGGCCCTGACTTTTAGGGCCACGTCGACGATCCCCTCGTCGAAGTACCGGAGTATCCCCCACGAACCCCCGGCGATCACGGATGAAAGCGGTCTCCCCACGACCCTTCATCACCGGCCGGGGGTATCGTATTGCCTCCCACCTCTCCGCTCAGACCCAGGGCATCCGCTTTCCGGCCCTGCGGAACCCACCCGCCCAGTCCGGGGACATCCGCGCTTCAATCCCGCGGAATCCGCTTCCGCCACGGCCACCACACGCTGCGCCCGATGTCGTGGACGAGCGCCGGCACGACGAGCGACCGCACAAGGATCGCGTCGAGGATGACGCCGAAGGTGACGATGAAGGCGAGCTGGAAGAGGAACATCACAGGGATGACGGCGAGCGCAGCGAAGGTCGCGGCCAGCACGATTCCCGCCGAAGTGATCACCCCGCCCGTGGAGACGAGTCCCTTGAGCACGCCCGCACGGGTTCCCAAATGCAGTGACTCCTCCCGCACCCTGGACATGAGGAAGATGTTGTAGTCGATGCCGAGCGCGACGAGGAAGACGAACGCATAGAGCGGCACCGAGGGGTCTGCTCCGGAGAACCCGATGACGTCGTTGAACACGAGAGCGGAGACTCCCAGCGCGGTGCCGAAGGACAGGACGGTCAGCGCCACGAGCAGCAGCGGTGCCAGCAGGGACCGCAGCAGCAGGATGAGCACGATCGTGACCACGACGAGGATGAGCGGGATCGCCAAGGCCCGGTCCGCCTCGGCGGTGGTGTTCGTGTCGAGGTCGACCGCGGATTCCCCGCCGACGAGGGCCTCCCGGTCGATGTCGTGCACAGCCTCGCGGATCTCGGTGACTGCGGTTTCGGCTTCGTCCGAATCCGCGACCGACTTCAGCGTCGCTTCCAACAGGACGTTGCCGTCGACCTCGGTGGGGGCCGGCGTCTCCGGCTGACCGGACCCGCCCGACTGACCGGACGTGTCCGGCCCGGCCCCGCTCGGCATTCCGCGCGGCGGATCGATCTCCCCGTCCGTACCGATGGACAGCGTCCCGCTCGGGGAATCGTTGGCGACGACGGTCATCGATTCGACCTCGCTGAGGCGGCCGACCGCCTGTGCGGCATCGCTGAGTTCGTCTTCCGCCACGACGATCTGTGCTGGGGATCCGGAGCCGCCGGGGAAATGCTCGGCGAGGATGTCCTGGCCGTCGCGGGCCTCGGAGTCGCCGAGCACGAAGTCGGACTGTGGGACTCCCTCGGCCTTGAACTGCGGGAGGGCGAGCAGCGGGATGGCGAGGAGGATGACGATTGTGACCCAGATGCGGCGCGGATGCCGCGCGACCGCCTCGGCGACCCTGGCCCAGATCCCGCGCTTGGGCTTGGCCGTCTCGGCCTGGGGGCGCGGAAGGAAGGGCCAGAACACGGCACGGCCGATGATCATCAGCGCGGCGGGCAGGAAGGTCAGTGCTGCGAACATCGCCACGACGATGCCGATCGCAGCGACCGGCCCGAGCGCCCTGGTCGAGGCGAGGTCGGTGAGCAGGAGGACGAGGAGTCCGGCGATGACGGTTCCGCCGGAGGCCGCGATCGGTTCGAGGACCCCCTTGAGGGCGCTCAATCCGGCTCTGACTCGGTCGGGTTCGTGGAGAAGCGCGTCGCGGAACCGGGCGACGACGAGGAGGGAGTAGTCCGTGGTGGCGCCGACGACGAGGATGAAGAGAATGCCTTGGACCTGCCCGTTGATCAGGAGGATTCCGGCGTCGGCGAGATGCCAGACGATGAAGATCGAGGCGGCGAGCGCGGCAACCGAGGTGAACAGGACGATGACGGGCAGCAGCGGGGACCGGTAGACGATGATGAGGATGACGAAGACGGCGATGAGCGCGACGAGCAGGAGGATGCCGTCGATGCCGGCGAAGGCTTCGGAGAGGTCAGCGGAGAATCCCGCCGGACCGGTGACGTGGACGTCTGCCACGGTGGTCGGTGCTTCCGCGGACTGGTCCGAGGTCATATCGGCGGCGACCGCGGTCGGGAAGACCTTGCCGACCGCGTCTCGGATGGATTCGACGTCGTCGGAGGTGGTCGTCGAGGAGACCGGGAGGATGAGCTGGAGGGCCTCGCCGTCATCGGACGGGATGGCCGGTGAAGGGTCTGCGGCCAGCAGGTCGTCGTCTTCGAGCGTCTTCGTCAATTCATCGAGCCGGGACCGGTCGTCGTCGGTGACTCCGTCGCTGTTCTCGAGCACGACGATGGCGGGAACGTAATCGAGGTCGCTGAACTTCTCGATCTGGTCCTGGGCGCGAGTGGACTCCGCGGATTCGGGGAGGAACGATGAGCGGTCGTTCGTGGCGACCTCGGAGATCTTGCCGAAGTACGGACCTCCGACACCGGAGATGCCGACCCAGGCGACGAGGAGGACGGCGAAGAGTGCGAGCAGTGCCCCACGGCCGCGGACGGGACCCTTGGGGTGCTGTTTGGGCGCGGCAGCTGTGTCGGCGCCGTTTACGTCGTCACCGGCGGGACCCCCTCGGCGAGGGTCGGGGTTCGGCGGCGTCGAGGTCAGGAGGTGACGGGGCATGGTCTCAGGCTACGCGTGTTCGGCGGAATCGAGACATTGCAGTGCGAGGACGATTTCTGCGGCCGTCCGTGGATCGGTGAGGCGTGCGCCCAATACCTTCTCGATCTGCCCCATTCGGTAACGAACAGTGTTCTCGTGCACATGCAGCCGACCTGCAGCCTCAGAAATGTTGCCGCCGCTTTCCACGTAGGTGCGCAGTGTGGTGGAAGATTCGGGCTTGGCGATTATCGGGTTGAGGAAAGCAGCGACGAGGCGGCGATCGAATCGGGAACTCATGCGGGCCGCCGCCCATTCGATCGGGCGCATGCGATCGACGAAAGCGAACCTCGACTCCCCCGCCGAGGCAAGCGCCACGTCCGCCGTCTGCAGCATCTCCGGTACCTGACTGAGTGCCGTGAAGAGTCCGGAGACCCCGACTCCGATGAGGCCGAAATCGTCGAGGCTACCCTCGATATCGAAGTCTGCTGTACACAGCGCGGTCCGTTCGACCATCGAACTGACGTGCCCGGAATCCTTGATGACCAGGCCGCGCCCCGGGTTCGGGGTCGGTTTCCCATGCCCCGAGTCGGAGGCGTCGATGCGGAGGCGCAGGGCGCGAATCGGCTCGTAGGCTGCAAAGCCGAAGGTCTCGAGGACCCGCCAGAGCGCCGGTTCGCGACCGGGAGAGACACCGGCCTCCAAGTCGCGCAGAACCCGCGACGATTCCTCCCGTCGAATGCTGATCGAAAAGGACTCGAATCCCTCGAAGGCGCGCAGAAGTTTGGACAGAACATCGAGGATCATCTCAGCGGAAGGGTGGGTGGTGCCCGTGCCGCTGCCAGCTCTGCCCTCCCCAGTTCCACTTCTGCGCTCGCTGCCGGCAGTACCGGCCTCTTCGTCATCGGCGTGGACGGCGAAGACGATGACATGGGCGCGACTGCGTAGTCGCACTGTCCGAGCGTGCACCTTCCAGCGGCCGATCGCACCGGACGTCGACTCGGCCCAGCCCGCTGGTGTCGCCGGACCGAGGACCTCCTCCTGAGTCCACCGGGAGATGAGGTGGACCGGGGCGGAACCGACGGATCTGACGACCTCGCCGAGTTCGTTGATGACGAGACCAGCTCCCCTACTCATCCGTGCTACCCGGGAGAGCGCCGATTCAAGCGGATCTGCAGAATTCATCGCGCTCAAAAGCTCATCGAAGATCCGCTCTCGCGCCAGGGTGTCTCGGCTCGAACCCATCGGATTTCACCTCTGCTCCCACTCGCCTGCTGCATCATTCCGCGCCGTCGGCACGGCTTTGTGATTCTTACAAATCTAACCGTCTTTTCCTTCATCTGCTCTATTGACCGGCCCGATCATCGAAGCCCAGGCTATGAGGGAAACCACAATCAAAGGAGATGACCGTGGCAGATCTACGCGTCGCAGTTGACGTCGGCGGAACATTCACCGACATCTGTGTATTCGACGAATCCACCCAGACGATGCGGGTGACGAAAGTCCCGTCCACCCCGGACAACCCCATGGAAGCTGTCCTCAACGGAGTGAAGCGGGCGAACATCGACCTCAGCCAGGTCGAGCTCTTCTCACATGGCACGACTGTTGCCACCAACGCGCTCATCACTCGCAGATTTCCCAAATCAGCGATGGTGACGACCAAGGGTTTCCGCGATGTCATTGAGATCCGCGATGGCACGAAGGACGATCTGTGGGACGCCTATTCCGATGTATCCGGCCCCTATATTCGTCGCCGTGACCGCTTCGAGGTCACCGAACGCGTCGACTACGCGGGCAACATCGTCACCGAGCTCGACGAAGACGAGGCCAGGAAGCTCGGCCGCCTGCTTAAGAAGCGCGGTGCCGACACCGTGGCCGTCTGCTTCGTCAACTCCTATGCGAACGCCGCGAACGAGATCCGGATGCGCGAGATCCTCTCAGAGGAGCTTCCCGGAGCCAGCATCTCCACCTCGGCCGAGGTGCTGCCGGAGATCTTCGAACACAACCGGTTCAACACGACTGTCGCCAATGCCGTTCTTGGTCCGTTGGTATCCGGCTACGTCGAACAGCTCGACTCCAACCTCACCGAGGACGGCTATGCCGGAGAACTCCTTCTCCTCCATTCGGGCGGTGGATCGATGACCTCGGAGATGGTCAAGCGGTTCCCGGTGCGACTCGCGGCCTCAGGAATCGCCGCCGGCGCGATCGCCGCTCAGCACGTGGCCGAGCAGTGCGGTCATGCCAATGCCGTCGGACTCGACATGGGCGGCACTTCGACGGACATCTCACTCATCGCCGACGGCGAACTGCGGGAGACGAACGAATGGGAAGTCGAATACGGCCACCCCATCGTCTTCCCGAGCATCGAAGTACTCACCATCGGCGCCGGCGGCGGCTCTTTGGCTCACATCGACATCGCCGGCTCCCTGCGCAACGGGCCGCAGTCGGCCGGTGCCGCTCCCGGTCCGGTCTGCTATCGCCGCGGCGGCGACCAGCCGACGAACACCGATGCGAACCTCGCCCTCAATCGTCTGGGCACCGACCTCGCCGACGGTGAGATGACGCTGGACCGTGAGAGCGCACGGGCAGCGATCAAGGAGAAGATCGCCGATCCGCTCGGCCTCGATGTCGACTCCGCGGCCGAATCCATCGCCCAGGTGGCCAACGCGAACATGGCAGATGCGGTCCGCCTCGTCTCCATCCGTCGCGGGCTCGACCCCCGGGACTTCGCACTCATCGCCTTCGGCGGTGCCGGTGCACTGCACGGGGCGGACGTCGCTCGCGAACTCAACATCCCCACTGTAATCGTCCCGCCCAGCCCGGGAGTCACCTCGGCGCTGGGGTGCCTCCTCGTCGACATCCAGCACGACCTGTCGCAGATGTTCACCGGCGTCGCGGACTCCGCAGACGGAGAAACGGTCGAACAGCACTTCCGCGAACTCGAACTCGAAGGTCGTGATCGACTGCGGCATGAGAAAGTCGCCGAGGAAGACTCGGTCTTCGAACGTGGCATCTCGATGCGTTACCACGGCCAGTGGCGGTCGCTGCAGGTGAAGATGGGCTCCGGCCCGAACGCGCTGCGCGAGGCCGTCCAACTATTCCACGAGGAACACGAGAAACAGTACGAGTTCCGGCAGGACGACACCCCGGTCGAGATCTACCAACTCCACCTCAAAGCACTCGGGAAGACACCGAAGCCGACCTTCAAACCGACCCCTGTCAGCAGCAAAGATCCCGGTGAGCCGCTCGAGGTCCGCGACGTCTACTTCGACGGACAGTGGCATTCGACGCCGGTCTACCAGCGGGAGAACTTGCCCTCGGGTGCTGCGTTCATCGGACCGGCGATCCTCAACCAGATCGACTCGACCACCGTCATCCCGCCGAACTCGTCCGCAGTGATCGATGAGTGGTTCAACATCCGCATCGCACTGACGGCAGAGACAACAGAGCCTGCGCTGTCAGCTGCGAACAATTCAACACAGAACGGCCTGTGAGGAGAGACCCATGACCACAGCAACGGAACAGTCGACGTCCACGCTCGACCCGGTGACTTTCGAAGTACTCAAGAACGCTTTCGCGACCAGCGTCGACCTCATGAGCGAACAGATCCTGCGGACCTGCTATTCGTTCGTCATCTATTCACGCGACTTCTCGTCGGCACTTTGTGACCGCGACGGCAACACTGTCATGCAAGGAAGTGCAGACATCGCCGTCCACGTCGGCACCCTGCATTTCCAGTGCAAGGCCGTTATGGAGGAGTTCGGCGACGACATCAACCCAGGTGACGTCTTCCTCATCAACGACCCCTATCGAGGCGGTACCCACTTCAACGACGTCAGCTTCATTCGTCCGATCTTCGCTGATGACGAGATCATCGGCTTCGCGCAGAACAAAGGCCACTGGGCCGATATCGGTGGGTCCGTCCCGGGCTCGTTCGATGTCTCTGCCAGTGAGCACTTCGGTGAGGGTCTGCGCATCACCCCGCTTCGGGTCTGGCACAAGGGCCGGTTCCTCCACGATGTGGCTCAGCTGCTCGTGTCGAATACGCGTGCTCCCGATCAGGCCCTCGGCGATCTCAACGCCCAAGCCGAGGCCACAGCTGTATGCGAACGCGAAGTGCTCCGCCTCGTCGACAAATATTCGAAGGACACGGTCCTCGATGCGATGCAGGAGACGCAGGACTATGTCTGCCGCACCGTGCTCGCCAGCCTCGGCGATCTGCCGAAGGGCGAGTGGGAGACGGTCGACTTCCTCGACGGCGATCCGGCTAAGGGCGAGGGGCTGGCTCCGATCCGGGTGAAGCTCACGCTCGATGGGACAGGTATCCACTACGACCTCACGGGATCCGCCGAGGCGGTCTCAACGTTCCTCAACTCCGGCTACGGGACGACCTTCTCTGCGATCTACGCGGGCACGAAGACGTTCTTCCCCGAGGTTCCGCTCAACTCCGGGTTCTACCAGGCGGTGACCGCAGAGATCGGCGAAGAGGGAACCGTCGTCAACGCCGGCTGGCCGCATGCAGTGACCGGGTTCTGTTCGGGCCCGTACGAGAAGGTCATGAACGCGATCTTCGAACTGTGGTCCCACATCATGCCCGAACGCGCGATGGCGTGTGCATTCAACCTCGAGTATCTGCTCGTCGGTGGGCATGATGCCAGGACCGAGTCGAGCCCGTACTTCATGTGGTACGACTGGATGGCAGGCGGATGGGGCGGCCGGTCGACGAAGGACGGCTCCTCCGCGACTTCACCGGTATTCGGCACCGGACTCGCCGTGCAGCCGGTCGAGGGACAGGAGCGCCTGACCCCGGTAATCACGACTCAGCACTCGATCAACATCGACTCCGGCGGGCCGGGCAGGTTCCGCGGAGGATGTGGAGTGAATAAAGGCGGCATCCTCACAGATGCGACCGGTGCGGTGATGAGCTACTGCTGCGACCGCGGGCGGTCGACGACGTGGGGCATCAATGGCGGACTGCCGTCGATCCCACACGGAGTCTGGCTCAATCCTTCGTCAGAGAACCCGCGCTACTTGGGTGCCACGTTCTCGAATGTAGCCATCAGCCCCGGTGACACGTTCGAACGACCAAGCGCCGGAGGTGGTGGCTTCGGTGACCCGCTGGATCGGCCGACTGTCGAGGTGCTCGAGGACGTCATCGACGGCTATGTCTCCATCGACCGGGCGGCGAAAGACTACGGCGTCGTCATCCGTGAGATCGATGCCGAGCTCGATGAGTACGAGATCGATGAGACCGCGACAGCGACGGAGCGGGAACGGATCCGCTCCGAACGTGCGTCCTGGCTGGAAGCCGACCCCGCCGAGGTGGCCCGCCGTTACCGCGATGGTGAGAGCACCGTCCACGACGTCATCCGCCAATACGGCGTCGTGCTCGATTGGGGCACCGGAGAGTTGTTGGAGAAGTCAACGGGACAGTTCCGCGACAGTATGCGGACTCGGTCTGCTTCGCACTGGAGCTGATGACTCGAATCAATCGGGGCGCTCGTCCATTCGAGGCGAACGCCCCGATTGTTTGACCTGAATCACCTCGCGTTCGAGAGTGATAGCAGGAGAATCCACAGAGAAAAGAGGGTCGAGCATCATGAACACAGTGGCAATAGTCCAGGCAGGTTCCGTTCCATTCGATGCCGAAGCGTCGACCGACAAGGCGATCGCCCGGCTGCGGGAGGCCGCCGGCCAGGGGGGCCGGGCTCGTCGTGTTCCCCGAAGCGTTCATCGGCGGCTACCCGAAGGGCAGCACGTTCGGTGCTCCCGTGGGAATGCGCACCGGGCAGGGCCGGGCGCAATTCGAACGGTACTTCGACGGAGCAGTCACCGTCGATGGACCGGAAATCACCAAGCTCGCCGAGGCGGCCCGCGAGGTCGGTGCCTTCGTCGTCATCGGCATCATCGAACGGTCCGGCAACACCCTCTATTGCACAGCAGTGATGATCGACCCGAAACTCGGGATCGTCGGCGCACACCGGAAGCTCATGCCCACCGGCACCGAGCGTGTCATCTGGGGATTCGGAGACGGGTCGACTCTCGACACGATGGACACACCTTTCGGCCGAGTGGGCAGCGTCATCTGCTGGGAGAACTACATGCCACTGCTGCGCCAGGCGATGTACGCCAAGGGCGTCTCCGTCTACTGCGCGCCGACGGTCGACGACCGTCCGACCTGGACGGCGACGATGACGCATATCGCCTTGGAGGGCCGCACTCACGTGCTCTCGGCATGCCAGTTCATCACGAAGAGCGAGTTCCCCGACGACCACCCCTTCGACGAGGAACTCCCCTACGGCGAGACCGCGATCCGCGGCGGCAGCGTCATCGTCGCACCCACCGGCGAGGTGCTGGCGGGACCGGTCTATGACGAGGAGACGATCCTCTACGCCGACATCGACCTCGGCGCCAAGACCCGTTCGCACCTCGATTTCGACCCGGTGGGCCACTACTCCCGGCCGGACGTTTTTGAGCTGCGAGTCGACACTCGCGCGAAGAGCTCCGTGACGTTTGAGTGAAGCGGCGGGCGGCCGATCGCGAAGGCCGCTCGACTTCGTCCTTGCCGGCCAATGCATCCGGTCGCATCACTTCTAGGACAGGTCATCGGTTCGCGTCCTGATGACCTGTCCTAGAAGTGATGGCGGATTGCACTTAATGTGATGACGGCATGTACCTGTTGCGGTACCTCCGCTTATCGGCCGGTGCTGTGAGCGTTAGATCCTCATGGACTGCCGCTGGCGACGCCACTCCCTCAGCCCGAGCAGAACGTCGATGACGACGAACCCGACGAGGCTGATACCGACAAGCGGCAGGAACACACCGATCACGATTGCGGCAGCACCGACCGCAGCCACACCCCACCACGGAGCCCCATTGAGCACACCGCGCGCGGGTGCGCGCCCGAACCGTCTCGCCGGACCGCGCTTCGGCCGACGCTGCCACCACATGACATATCCCCAGATCACCATCGACGCGATGGCGATAGCGAGTGCAACGAGCACGATCTGGTTGGCCAAGCCGAACAGTGTGCCCATGTGCAGGTCGACACCCCAGCGGGCGAGCTTGGCCGCCACACCGTAATCGGAGAAGTCGACACGGTCGACGGCTTTCATCGTCTCGGGGTCGAAGGCGACCGTGTCGACCTGAGTGGGCCAGGTGCGCTGGATCTCCTGCACCACCCACGCTGATCCGTCGTCCTCGGGCGGCAGGATCTCGACGGACTCGGAGTCGATGCCGACCCCGCGCGCCATCGACAGCATCCTGTCGAAATCGGCCGGATCGAAATCGGCCCCTGCCGAGGCACCGATTCCCGAGTGGCCCTCGTGCCCAGCGTGGCCTTCGTGACCAGCGTGACCGGACCCGCCGTCAGCATGCGCGGCGGCCCCGCTGCCAAGTTCCGTCGACACGGCCGGAGTCTCCCAGCTCAGCGCCGCGCGCAGCTTCGTCACGTTCTCCCCGCCGAACTGCGACCACGTCATCCCGGTGGCCGAGAGGAAGAGCATCCCGATCGCCGCCCAGACACCGACCGAAGCATGCCAGGAGAACGTGCGTCTCAGCCCCTTGTGCTTCCGGTTCGGTCGCAGCATCGCGGCAGGCTTCTTGGTTTTGCGAGACCGGAGGATCCAGAGGACGAGACCCGCGGCGGCGACGATTCCCAGCCATGAGGCGGCGAGTTCGCTGTAGATCCGTCCGACGTCGCCGAGGTGGAGGCTCCGGTGCATCTGATCGATCCACGTCCGCAGCGGCAGGGCACCCGAGGTTCCGTAGACGGTGAGGTCACCGACCACCTCGGCGGTGGCGGGGTCGACGAAGATCGCCCGGGATTCGCTCTCCCCGAGGCTGGGATCGGAATACATCACTCGCGTGGTATCGCCCGGCTCGGGGGCCGGTCGCACGGCGGACAGCGTCGAATCGCTGCCTGCGATGACGGTGTTCGCGGCGTCGATCTGGGCGGCCAGTGGCAGAGGGTCGTCGGTGGCGGGGACGCTGAGCTGGTCGGCATAGACCAGCTTCTCGAGCGTCGGGCTGATCGCGTAGGCCGCCCCGGTGAGCGCGGCGATGAGGATGAACGGGCCGATGAGGATGCCCGCGTAGAAGTGGAGACGGCGCAGGAGCGGGCCGAGCCACGGAATAGGGCGGTCGTGGTAGTTACGGTGGCTGGTCGGTTCCGGACCCGAGCTTTCGGGCACGGTTGATGAAGGTGTGGTCATGATGATGCTTTCTCTCAGGTGCGCTGAGCCGGATCGGGTCGGCCTGATGCCTTCGACGAGCAGATGCGGTCGCCGGGCAGTTGCGGTCGGCAGTGGTCGCGCACGACACGCAGTCGCGGTCGACGACCAGATGCGGTCAGCAGTGATCGCACCGGCTCACGAGAGCCGATGCGCGGATGTGATGAGTGTCAGAAAGCAGGCTGTGGTGGCCCTCGACGCAGCACCGGGGATCGGCACACACCGAGGCTGCGAGGCAGTTCGGGCTCGAAGCCGACCAGTGACCGCGGCTTCTCGATCTGCGCCCGCAAGACGACGAGGCGCGGGATGACCGCACGGATGATGAGGCGGGCGAACTCGCCGAGCATGACCGGCAGTCGCTCGGCCCAGTAGATCATCGCAATCGTCACGATCCCGGCAACGCAGTGGGCCAGCAGCATCGCGGGAGACGCGTGCGAATGCATCTCGGCTGCTGCACCCACAGAACCATCCATGGCAGGCATGACTGCGGAATCATGAGTCATCTGCACCCCGCCGCTGGGCGACGCATGCATCGCCGCTTGGTGGACTCCATGCGCCGGCGAGTGGTGAGAGCGCCCGCCGAGGAGCGCGGCGAGACCGTTGTCGGATCGCGCCATCGTGTTCGACGATGCAGAACCGTGCGGAGTGAAGAGGGAGAACAGAAGGTGGAAGAGCGTCTGGCTGATTCCGACGGAAACTGTCAGCCGCGGCAGCGACATTTGGCGCCCGGCCAAGAGAACGCAGACGAGGGTCGACAGCGCCAGCGGCACGATGACGCCCATCGCAGTCGGAAACGATCCACCGCCGAGGATGTGCGACGTCAGCGCGACAAAGGTCGCGAACGCTGCGGCGAGAGTGCCGCGCAGAGCGCGCCGGTGCCTGACTTCCATCTCCACGGTGACATTCTCACACAGGTGGAACCCACCCGAATGATCGTGCGGGATCGACCCTTGCGCCAGGCAGTGAACCATAGGTACAGTACCAATATGACTACAGCTCCGCAGACGTCATCGCCCGCCAACGCCCGAACCCTTCTGCTCCCATACACGCTCGGTCTCATCATCGCCATGACCATCGTGCAGATCGTCGTCTCTGCCACCGGCGGCGAGGTCACGATCCTCGCCGGTGGACTCACAGCACTCGTCGCCATCGGAATCGCGGTGTGGCTGTGGCGGAACCTGACCGCGCTCAAACGTGTCCGCTTCGGCGTGGTCATCGCCCATGCCATTGCCTTCGTCACCGTCACCACCTCTTTCAATCTGCACGCGATCCTCCGGGTGATGTTCCTCGGCTTCGAAGTCGACGGCGCCGGAGACGCGACCCACACCCTTCTCGAGAGCTCTTGGTTCGGGGCCACGCTCGTGATGAGCGCCCTGTGGGGGCTTGGACTGCTGGTCCACCTCCTCGGCTCAGTCTTCGGCCGCGGCTGGGAGGACTGAGGTGGCGGCACAGTCTCGTGGCACCACGAACGAGGCAATCGACATCACGACTGCGGCGAATGGCAGCCCGGCCGCAGTCACCCCGGAAGAGCGGGAGTGGCTCGACCACCGCGTCGAGTCCTGGGTCGAGACGTACAAGAAGTCGATGCTCACCCCGATCACGCTGTCGCTGGTTGCCGCGCATCAGCCGGCTGAGATCTCCACCATCGCTGAGGCAGTCACCGCAGCCACGGGATGGCAGATCACCGAACGCGGCCTCTACCGAACGATCAAACGCCTGCAGGATTCCGGGTTCCTGCAGAGCACGGCTGCCGATGCCCCGCGGACCGGGGCGAAGAGAAAGCTGCTCTCACTCACCCCGCTGGGCGCGAGCTACCTCGCAGGAATCCGGGACCACCTCGTCGAGGTGCCGGAAGAGAGATGACAGCGTCGGGGTGTGAACCAACGGCGACTACACCGCGGACCCAAACTGCCAAGCGTTCAAGGCCGATCCCGGCGATAGATGACGTGCCACCCGTCATCGATCGGGTTGTCGGGCGGGATGTGGCCCTCGGCGATGCGCTCATATCCGGCAGCCTCGAGAGCCCTCCACGATGCCGGATTTCCCGCGATCACGGGCACGATGATCGCTGAGGCGGACGGGCAGTCAGCGAAGCAGAGTTCAGTGAACTCCTGGATCATCCGTGTGCCAATGCCCTTGCCTGTCGCAGCGACCTCTCCGATGAAGTAGTCGATCGTCAGCGCATCTCGCGGGGCGTCGGACAGAGCGATGAGTTCCCGCTGCTCGTCCGCATAATCCCAGATGAGACTGCGTTGGATGAAGCCGACCGGCACCCCCGCGTCCTCGACGATGAAGTCGAATGACGGTTCAGTGCCGTCGATGCTGCCACCGAAGTCCCGCTCGATCGCCTCCGGAGTCGTCTCGTGATTCCAAAAGCGGGCGACGTGGGGCGAGCCGAGCCATCGCGCGAGCAGCGGAAAGTCAGCCCGGGTCGTCCGTCGGAATTCCATGTGTCCTCGCGATCGGCGTCAACAACTGCCGTGCTGCCTCACATCTCTTCGTGAGTGAGCGGATCCCGGTCCTTCATCCGACCGCGCTCGAGTCCGGAGATCGCAGCCACCTCGGCGGGGGCTTTCCGCTCGACCTCAGCGCTTCGCTGCTTGCCGATAAACCAGCCGCCGACGAACGCCGCGAAGGGAACCAGCGCCAATCCGACGCTCAAACCAATACTGCCGCTGGTGACCAGAGTGAAGTTCGAAAGGACGAGAATCATCCCTCCAATCAACCCCGCAGTAGCGATCGCAGGAATAATGAGCGTCCGCACTCTGCGTCCTGCACGCGCCTCAGAGTTTCGTGAGAAGAAGGCGAGGACTGCGATCGAAGTGGTCAGCATGAGAATGATCATGCCAACCGTAGCCACGCCCGCCATGGAGCCGAAAACTCCCACTAGCGGATCGACGCCGAACGCGGCGAATATCGCCACGAGGACGATCGCTGTGCATGTCTGCACGACGGAAGAGAATGACGGCGAATGATGTTTTGGATGCACTGTGGCCAATCGCCGTGGGAGCACACGCATTCCGGCCAACACGAACTGGTATCTGGCGATGACATTGTGGAACGACAACACGCAGGCGAAAAGGCTCGTCAACAACAGGACGTTGACGATATCGCGCCCGAATCCGCCCAATTGATCATGTGTCGTGTCGAGCAGCATATTCGCGTTTCCATCCAAAGTTCGCTGGGCCACGTTTGCGATGGCGTCAGGACCGACAGCGACAACGAAAGCCCAGCAGGTGAATGCATAGAAGCCGCCGATGAGCAACACTGCCGTGTAAGTCGCTCTGGGAACGGTCTTCTCAGGACGATACGCTTCATCGCGGAACACCGCGGTCGATTCAAAGCCGATGAAGCCGGTCAACGCGAACAGCACTGCCACTCCGATCGCGCCGTCGGCAAACGTTCCCGGATCGAACGACTGCATGGTGACTCCCGACGGCCCCGGATTCACGAGAATGGCAACATCGAGGACGAGGACGATACCGATCTCTGCCACAAGTGCCACTCCCAGCACCTTGGCGCTGAGATCAATGTGGCGGTAGCCGAGGAACGCTACGATCACGAGAGTGAGCATAGAGTACACAGGCCACGGGACAGTCGGCCCACCATAGAAGCGGACAGTGTCGTCGATGGCCCAGCCGATGTACCCGTATATCCCAGCCTGAATCGCGGTGTAGGCAACGAGTGCGACTGCGGCGATTCCCATGCCCGCTCGCTCACCCAGGCCGAGGGTCACATAGGAGAAGAATGCACCCGCTTCACGCACGTGGGGTGTCATGGCGACGAAGCCGACGGAGAAGAGCAGCAGGATAGTCGCGGCGATGAGGAATCCCACAGGAGCGCCTGCACCATTGCCCACCCCTAGAGCGAGTGGCATGTTTCCGCCGATAACCGTCAGCGGCGCGGCCGCTGCTACGACCATGAAGACGATTCCGATGGTCCCGAGTCGTCCTGTCAGGCGAGCCGGCGTTTCTACTACGGTCCTTGTGGAGCTCATGAAGTCCTCCTTGACGTTCACAGTTAAAGGGGTTCTCAGCAGTGCGCCGAAAAGTAGCCCCGACCTCACTCGAGTCTCATGGCAGCCTTGAGCAGTTCATGATCGATGGCATGGGCGGTGACACCGGTCGGACCGGTCAAAGTCGAGGCGGCAACCATGCAGTTGAGAATCGCCTCCTCGGTTGACTCAACCACCAGATCGAAGAACGAGGTCATGAGCTGAGGGGCCATCATCGACACATTCACTGTCGCCCGCTCGACCTGCGGGTCTTCTTCCCATTGATAGGGAGGGATACCGCGGTTGCCGGTGGAGAAGGCAAGCATGAGATCACCGCTGTACTGCTCACCGGTACCACCCATGCGCCCAACCCCGAGGGCCGCCCTCTGAGCAATACGTTCGCACTGATGCGGCAGGAACGGGGCGTCGGTCGCAACGATCACGACGATCGAACCCGAACCTCGTTCGAACTCTCGCGGAAGTTCGGGAACTGGGACAGCGTCGGCACCAATTTTCATCCCGATAGGTACGCCTTCGACGCTCAGTCTCTCACGTCTTCCATGATTGGCTTGAACGAACACACCAACCGTGAAACGCCCAGCAGCCGTGTCGATCACCCGCGAGGAAGTGCCCGATCCGCCCTTGAACTCGTGACAGATCATCCCCGTGCCTCCCCCAACATTGCCCTCGGCCGGAGCATCCGTTGATGCCACACGCAGAGCCTCGGACACATGTTGTCGAGTCACATGATGACCGTTGATGTCATTGAGCAGACCGTCATAGGTTTCGGCGACGACCGGCAGGCACCAGTACTGCCCTGGTCCGCGACGAGCGACCTGTTCAGCTACCAGAGCGTCCCGAACCACGCCGAGGCTGTGCGTATTCGTCAGCCCAATGGGTGAGGTCAGCTCCCCCGCCTCGCGTATCCACTCAAGGCCAGTCATCTCCCCGCTACCGTTGAGACGGTGCGCGCCGGCAAAGACTGGCTCAGTCCAAATGTCGTCGTGCGGGACGATCATCGTCACACCGGTGTTCGCAGATGACGCGGAAAGCTCAGCGCCGCCGCCGATAGTCGAGTAGCCGACCCGAACGCCCGGAACATCAGTAATGGCGTTGAGCGGGCCGGTTCGATGACTGCCGACATCGATGCCGAGATCTCGTGCTCTCACAGTTCTCCTCAAGTTTTTTTCCTATTGTGAAAATAATGATCCATCGCCTGTGGAAACACAAGACCTGATCCGATGAATCGTGCAAAGTCGGTAGTCTTGGCACAAGCATCCGGACCGAGCGAAAGAAACTATTGGCACGACCGAACACGCAGTCTCAACGCCGCGAAGACATCCTGCAGGCAGCCATTTTGCTTGTCGGAGAGGCCGACCTCGCTGCGCTGACGATCTCCCAGATCGCCGACAAACTCGGCAAGACCGCCAATGCGATTCGGTACTACTACCCCGACGTCGAGAGCCTCATTGCAGAGCTTGCCCACCGCTCCGACCTTCGCTTCTTCGAGAATAGACGCACTCTCACCGAGACAATCCCAGATCCCATTGAACGCCTCGACGCCATGATGGCCGCGGGGCTCCCGGCCGGCCCCGAAGATGCAGAGTGGAGGGTGATCTGGATGGCCGTCCTTGACGCCGGATTCAACCTGCACAACCGTAAAGATGTGCAGTCCATCTATCACCGACAAGTCGACCTCTACGAATCGCTCCTCAACGACGGAGCTCGAACAGGCGCATTCGCACTGCAACAGGCGACTAGAGATATCGCCATGACTCTGATGTCGATGGAGGATTACCTCGGATATCGCATCGTGGCACGGGACCCCCAGATGTCCCGTGAGGTCGCTTTGCGACTAATGAAAGGCTACGCGACTGTGGCGACACAGCCTCAGAGCCGCTAGCGAAACCTCACATCTCCTCGTGGGTGAGCGGATCCCGGTCCTTCATCCGACCGCGCTCGAGTCCGGAGATCGCCGCCACCTCGGCGGGGGTGAGTTCGAACTCGAAGACATCGGCATTGGACCGCTGACGCTCGAGGTTCGCGGATTTCGGGATCGGGATGCTGCCGATCTCGATATGCCAGCGCAGGACCACCTGGGCCGGGGTCACTCCATGGGCGGCGGCCGCCTCGGCGATAGGGGCTTCATCGAACAGTCCCTGGTCACGGTAGAGCGGGGACCAGCTCTCGGTCTGCACGCCGATGGAGCGGTGGAAGGCGATGAGCTTCTCCTGCGGGAAATACGGGTGGAGCTCGACTTGGTTGACGGCCGGGGTGACGCCGGTCTTCTCAACGAGCTCGGTGAGCATCTCCTCGGTGAAGTTCGAGACGCCGATCGACTTCACCAGACCGCGTCTGCGCAGTTCGATGAGGCCCTCCCAGGTCTCGACGTACTTGCCGACGCTGGGGTTGGGCCAGTGGATGAGGTGGAGGTCGAGGTAGTCGAGACCGAGGCGGGCCAGCGATTCCTCGGTGCTGGCGATGGCCTCGTCGAAGCCGTGATGGCGGCCGGGGATCTTGCTCGTGACGAACAGGTCCTCGCGAGCGACGGAGCAGTCGGCGATGGCCTGACCGACCTCGTGTTCGTTCTCGTAATTCACCGCGGTGTCGAGCAGGCGGTAGCCGACATTGTCGACGGCACCCACGATGGCGTCGACCCCCTCGTCGCCCTTCATCGCGTAGATGCCGAGCCCGAGCTGCGGGATCGCGCGTCCGTCGTTGAGGTCGAGGGTGGGGATCGGTGAGTTCTGTACGGGGGTGTTCGCTGGGGTCGTCATGTATTCACCCTATGACCGCCGAGGCATTGCTGGCCAGAGCATTCTCCTTGAGTTCGAGCAGGATGTCGTGGGTGAACTCTTCCTGTGAGATCCTCCGAGGAAGCACTGACGCGGGATTCTCACAATGTGGCTTGGGCTAGCGTGGACGCATGGAGACGAACGCGCGAGCTGCAGAGCGGGGATTCCTTCGCCGTATTCGCAGGCTTTCGCGGTGGCGGGTGGCTTTTCTCCTGCCGAGCGCCGGATTGGTGGTCGCCGCGCTGCTCCACGCTGCCCAGTGGGTGACGTCGTGGATATCAACAGCGGTCGCCCGCACACACGGTGCCGCCGATGCCTGTTCCGATCTGGTCGACGACTTCGGCGTCGACCCCGATGCGATCGCCATCGACGATCGTGCACCGTCCGGGTTCGTCTGCCGCGCCTCGGTCGACAGCGGCACGGCGATGGTCGAGCACTCCGGGGCCACCTCGGCGCTGTTTATGGTCTCGATGGCACTCGCCGCTCTCAGCGTTGCGGTGCTTCTCGGGGTGCTGATCGCGTTCATGGTGACCCGGTTGCTCGGGCTGTACCGGTCGCCGCTGGCCGAACCGCGTCGAGATCGGTGGCCGCTGCGGCTCATCGGGATCGGGGTCTTCATGCTGCCGGTGATAATGCTCGGCCAGTATTTTCAGTGGTACTCGAAATTGGACGGCTTTGGGATCTGCCCCTTTACCGTCGGCGGCAATGATGTGCTGGGGTTTTCGGTCACGGCCGACTATCTGCCGCCGAGCCTGACCTGCTCGGGCGACACCGTCACCGGTCAGGAGTTCTCGGTGACGCAGTACGGGTTCCCCTTCTACGGGTTCCTTGCAGGAGTGGTCGCCGCCGTTGTGGGACTGGTCCTGCTCATTATTGTGAGGATGCGGCGCACACGGGTCGAAGCTGACCAGCAGCGTCTGCGGACCGCTCGAGACTGATCGCCGAGCGGGGAACATTGAGCGCTCATTCCTGAGCGTCAAGGGCCTCGATCAACCTCGTCGAGGCGGTGCTGCGGTACGAATCGATGATCAGTTCGCGCAGCTCCTCGTCGTCGAGATCGTCGAGTGCGAGACCCACCCAACCGGAGGGGCCGAGGTACATGGGGACGAAGGAATCCGGACGCTCGAGCACCACCTCGGCGTCCATGAGGTCGAGCAGGACCAGCAGCGCTTGCGGGTGCTGCACCATCTTTTTCGGGCCGAGCTTCTCGGTGCCGCCGTAATGAGCGAAGATCTTCTTCGTGAAGAAGGCCGGTCTGCCGTGCGAAATCTTCTCGGCCGCTTCGGGCAGCCTGAGCGCGATCGCGCGGACCCGCTCGAGCATCGGATCGTCGTCATCGAACATCTGCGGATGCGCCATGAGTCAACGGTACGCCTCGGCAGGTAGGGATGGGCCCTTCAGACGATGAGACCTGCAGGTTCCTTCTCGCCGAGCACGTCGATGACGGCTTGGGCTGCGGCGATGCCGGCGCGCTCTCTGGCTTCGACTGTCTGCCCGGCCAGGTGAGAGGTGATCCAGACGTTGTCGAAGTTCCGCAGCGGGTTGTCGTTCGTCATGGGTTCGGACTCGAGCACATCGAGGGCGGCACCGGCGATCTGGCCGTGGTCGAGTGCGTCGACGAGGGCGGCCTCGTCGATGAGTGACCCGCGGGCGGTGTTGATGAGGAACGCGGTGTCCTTCATCGCAGCGAGTCGGTCGGTGCCGATGATCGGGGTGCCGGTCGCTCGGGCGTGGAGAGTGAGATAGTCGGCGACCGCGACGACGGTGTCGACGTTGGCGAATTCGATGCTCGGGTCCGCCTTGGTATCGGGGTGGGAAGTGCCGACGATGACTTTCATGCCAAGAGCTGCACCGATTGCGGCGATCGCCTTGCCGCTGGGCCCGTGTCCGATGACGCCGAGCGTCTTGCCGCGCAGTTCCGTGCCTGCCGTGCGGGGCCACTGACCTGCCTCGACGCCGGCGATGACATCACTGAGGTTCTTGGCGCAGTTGAGCATGAGGGCGAGCGTGAGCTCAGCGACGGCGTGATGGTTGACGCCGGGGGTGTTGGCCACGTGGATGCCGAGTTCCTGGGCCGCAGCGGTGTCGACGGAGTCGTATCCGACTCCACTGCGGGCGAGGATTCGGAGGTCGGCCGCCTCGGCGAGCATGTCTTTGGTGATCGGTTCGCTGGCAACGATGGCGCCGATCGCGCCTTTGAGGAGGTTGCGCTGTTCTTCCTCGGTGCGGGAACCGGCTGCCGGGGAGTAGACGGGTTCGAGTCCGTGCTCCCTCAGAAGCCGGTCGACGCTGTCGCCGGGTTCGAGGTAATCGGTGGTGATGACGATGCGAAGGCTCATGATGGCGAGCCTATCGCGGGCTTCACTTGAGTGCGCCGAGCACCTCGTTGAGCGCCTCGGTGGCGGAGGGGTGGGTGTAGATCGTGCCGCGCAGCTCGGTCGCGGTGACGTCGTGGCGCATCGCGCGGTGCACAAGACGTTCCGCGTCCTCATCGTCGTCGCCCGCGGAATCCCCGATCTCATCCTCGCGATCATCTTCGTCGTCATCTCCAGACTCGGCGAGGCGGCCGGAACCCTGGCACTGTCCATCGGTGCGATCGGCCTGCTCTCGAAGCTCATCGCCGACTCGATCGAGGAGACGGATCCCCAGGTCCAGGAGGCGGAGCGGGCCACCGGCGCCGGCGAGGCGCAGGTGTTCTTCTCGGCGACCCCGCGGCAGGCGGCACCGGCGTTCGTCGCCCACATCATGTACCTGCTCGACACGAACATCCGCTCGGCCACGCTGCTCGGCGTCGTCGGCGCCGGAGGCATCGGATTCCTGCTGCTCAACGCATCGCGGGTCGACCAGTTCGATGTCGTGACGATGGTGCTCATCCTCATGGTCGCCGTCGTCCTCCTCGTCGAGGCCCTTTCCATGTGGCTGCACCGAGCCGTGCGCTGAGCCTGCGCAATCAAGTCCACCCGCCCACCGAAATTTCCGTCCGCCGACCAAGCGGACGAAGCAGAGCCCACGAACTCGCGTGGGCACCACCGAAAGAGAAAGAGAATCGACATGACTGAACTTGCCGTCTTCGACATGGCCGGAACCACCATCGACGAACGGGACGAGGTCTACCGCGTGCTGCGCGAGGCCACCGAACGAGAGGGCGCAGACTACTCCGATGAGGTGTTCCAGAAGTGGATGGGCACGGAGAAGCACTGGGCGATCGAGAATCTGCTCTGCCTCGGCGGAATCGAGGTCACCGAGGAGGTTCACGAGCGGGCTTGGCAGTGGTTCCGTGCCGAACTGCGCGAGACCTACACCAAGAATCCTCCGCGTCCGCTGCCCGGGATCGAGGAGGCCCTGTCGAACCTGCGGGAACGCGGGATCAAGGTGGGCCTGACCACCGGATTCTCCCGCGAGATCGCCGCCCTCATCTTCTCCACCATGGGCTGGGCGCCGGGTGAGACCTTCGACGTCGCGGTCACCGGCGACGAAGTGCCCGCCGGACGTCCGGCGCCGGACCTGATCAACAAGGTCATGGACACGGTCGGGGTCACCGACCGCGCTGCTGTCGTCAGTGTGGGAGACACCTCGGCGGATATCGAATCGGCACTCAACGCCGAGGTCACAGCCGTGGGCGTGCTCACCGGGCACCTGAGCCGAGAGGATTTCGCGGCCGAGGGCGCGCACCTCGTCCTTGATTCCGTGGCGGATCTGCCCGCGGTCCTCGCCGAGCAGGAAGCTGCGGTGGTCGCGAAGTGAAATCGACCGTCCCCGATTCGACGATGACCGGCACCGAGGCGGCCGATCGTGGCCGCGCGACCGCTCAGCCGTTTGCCCAGGTGTGGACGGGAGGCTCGGAATTCGAGCTCCGCACGTTCGACCGGCCGCAGCTGGCACCGGGCGAGAGCCTCATCCGGCTGACCGCGGCGACGGTGTGCGGGTCCGATCGGCACACCGTCAGCGGACGTCGGTCGGGGGCATGCCCCTCGGTGCTCGGCCACGAGGGCGTCGGCATCGTCGAGGAGACGCGCGGGGATGTGCCCGTCGGCACTCGCGTGGTCTTCTCGGTCACCTCGGTGTGCGGTCAGTGCCGGAACTGTCGGCGCGGGCTGAGCGCGAAATGCAGCTCGGTGCGCAAGGTCGGCCACGAATCGGCCGAGTCGGATTGGGCGCTGTCGGGCACCTACGCCAGCCATATCCACCTACCGGCCGGGGTGGCTGTGGTCCCGGTGCCGGATTCGCTACCCGATGGGGTGGCGGCGACCGCGGGATGCGCCGTGGCCACCGTGATGGCGATGTGTGAAGCCGCCGGTGACCTGCGGGGACGACGGGTGTTCGTCAATGGCATCGGGATGCTCGGGTTGACCGCGGTCGGGGCCGCTCTGGCCCGCGGTGCTGCCGAGGTCATCGCCGCCGATCCGCACCCGGACCGCCGCTCTCTGGCCGACCGGGCGGGAGCTGCTCGGTCCGTTGAGCCGGGTGTGGAGAGCGCTGATGTCGACGTCGCACTCGAGCTCTCGGGTGCCGAGTCAGGGGTGCGCTCCTGCATTTCGTCGTTGGGTGTCGGGGGCGTTGTGGTCCTCGCCGGCAGCGTGACGCCGGGGCCGCAGGTGTCGATCGATCCCGAGCAGGTGGTGCGCGGATGGCGCACGATCACCGGAGTCCACAATTTCGAACCTCACCACCTGGCCGAGGCCGTGGACTTCTTGGCAGCCGACGGGGCTGCTCTGCCGTGGAAGGACATCCTCGGCGGCCCGATCCCCTTGGCTGACTTGCCCCAGGAATTCGCGTCCCCGCCAAAAGCCCTCCGCACGATAGTCTCCCTCTAATTGCTACCTGACGGCGGCCCAGCTACCTCGCGCGAGGTTGCTGGGCCGCCGTCGGGTAGTAAGAGGAGTAATTACCTCACTAGGCAGGGCTTCTTGGCGTCGAAGGCCCAGCCGGGGACCAGGTACTGCATGGCGACCCGGGGTCTCCTCTAATGGATCGACGCTCCAGCGGTCTCCCGCAATATTGACATTGTGAGTTTGAACTCATATCGTGAGTCAGCAATGACTCACGCACACACATAGGAGTGTTGATGTCCGACGTCGCCATCATCGTCAATACAGCCATCGCGGTTGTCGCCACTGTTGTATTGATCGTGCGCTTCAAGGTCAATCCAGTCATTTCCCTCGTCATCGGTTCGCTTTACCTCGGCCTCATCACAAGGATGGGAGTGGAGAAGACCGTCGAGACGATCACCAAGGGTTTCGGCGACATCATGGTCGACCTCGGACTTCTCATCGCCTTCGGCATCCTGATGGGATCGATCCTCAACGCCACCGGAGCGATTTCCCGCCTCGTCGATGGGCTGCTCCGCATTTTCGGCTCCCGCGGCATCCCCTATGCGCTGGGGACTGCGGTCGGAACTGTGTTGCAGTCGATCTTCGTCGATGTCCTTCTCGTCATCACTGCACCGTTGGCCAAACGCGTCGGACACAGGATCGGTCGCTTCGGAACTCCGAAGATGGCCGTCGCAATGGCCGTCGGTCTAGAGTGCGGCATCGTCTTCACCGTCCCCGGCGTCGGCGCACTCGCCCTCGCCGGACTCCTCGGCGTCCCCCTGGGCAAGATGCTCGTCTTCGGTCTGCTCGTCGTCGTGCCCACCGTCCTCCTCACCATCTTCATCACCTCATTCCTCTTCCGCCGGGGCTGGTGGAAGGAGGAACGAGACGAACAAGAAGTCGAGAAGGAACTGGCGGAGGCGACCTCAACCGCCGGTTCTGCGGCTGGGACGTCCACCGCAGGAGCCCGCTCTTCGGCTGGTGCATCATCAGGTGCCGCCAGGACATCGTCACAGCCTGATGACCCTTCCCGTCCCGCCGATGAAGGCGGTGCCGTCATGACCGCGACGGCCGAGTCGACGTCAACCCATCAACCACCACTGTGGCTGCTCTTCGGTCCGTTGCTGCTGGCCCTGTTCTTCATCGCCGGTGGCGCGGTGGCCGACATCGCCGGATTCACGCCCGGTTGGGTCCTCTTCTTCGGCGAACCCAACATCGCTCTGCTCATCGGGCTCCTCGGAACTATGGTCGTTGCGCACTTCTGCATCGGACGCGAAGGCATCGAAGATGCCGTCACCAGCGGCTTCCGGGAGAGCGGCCAAATCCTTCTCCTCACCGGCGTCGGCGGCTCCCTGGCCGCTGTGGTCACCGAAGCCGGCATGGGCGACATTCTCGGAGAGGTCTTCTCTGCGAGTACCGTGGCTCCTCTCCTCGTCGTCTGGGGCATCGCCGCAATCCTCCACGTGGCCGTCGGCTCCGTCACTCTCTCGGCGATCACCGCCGCCGGGCTCCTCGCTCCCGTGGCACCGAGCATCGGACTCGACCCTGTGCTCATCGCCCTCGCGGCCGGCGCCGGTTCACTGTTCATCATCCACGTCACCTCGAATACCTTCTGGCTGCTGCAGACCCTCCTCGGCCAGACAGTCCGCGGAGCCCTGAAGACCGTCACCGTCTCACTCTCCATCGCTTCCGTCGTCGCTCTCATCTGCGTCCTGGCCCTGAGCCTGTTCATCTGAACCACCGAAAGGATCCCCCTTGACTGCTGCCGCCCCCACTCCCGGGGACATGCCCACGCTCCTGACGACCACTTCACAATCCGAGGCGCCACTTCCCCTGGAAGGTGTGCGTGTCATCGAACTCGGCAACTACATTGCCGCTCCCACCACTGGGCGCCTCCTCGCGGACTTCGGCGCCGAAGTGATCAAGATCGAGCGCCCGCACACCGGGGACGAACTGCGCAATTGGCGGCTGCAGAAGGGCAGTGTGTCCATGCTCTACCGGACGATAAATCGCAACAAGAAGTCCGTGGAACTTGACCTTCGCTCGGAAATCGGCCGCCAGGCGATCCTCGATCTCGTCCGCGACTCCGATGTCCTTCTCGAGAACTTCCGTCCGGGCACGCTTGAGCGTTGGGGGATCGGACCTGACGTCCTGCACGCGGTCAATCCGGACATCATCATCACGCGCATTTCTGCCTTCGGACAGACCGGTCCGCTCGCCGAGCGCCCGGGCTTCGCCGCCGTCGCCGAGGCCTTCAGCGGATTCCGCAACCTCGTCGGCGACCCCGACCGCGCTCCGGTCCGGGTCGGAGTCTCAATCGGCGACTCCATCGCCGGACTCTACGCCGCTTTCGGCACCGCCATTTCCCTATTCCAACGCCTCGCACTCCGCGATGCACAACACCACGCCACCACTGGACCGGACCAGACGTCCGATGCGGAACCCGCCAGCCGCTCAGCCGCACCCAACCGGATGGTCGACGTCGCATTGCACGAGGCGATGTTCTCCATGCTCGAATCCCTCGTCCCTGACTACAGCGCCTATGGAACTGAACGCGAGCGCACCGGCGGACGGATGGAGGGCATCGCCCCATCGAACGCTTATCTGTGCGGCGACGGCGGCTCCATCGTCGTCGCGGGCAATGGAGACGGAATCTTCAAACGGTATATGGAAGCCATCGACCGGCCGGATCTCGCCGAGGACCCCGACCTTCAGACCAACGCTGGACGGTGGAACCGCCGGGACGACCTCGACGCCGCAATCGGAGCGTGGACCCTCACCCGCACCGTGTCCGAAGCACTCAACACTCTCGATGCCGCCGGCGTCCCGGCCGGAGCCATCCACACAGCCGCGGACATCGTCAACGAGCCCCAATTCATCGCGCGCGACATGATTCAGTACCGCGAGGTGTCGACCGGCGAGGAGACGCTCACCGAGGTGGGATTCCCTGGAATCGTCCCTGTGATCGGCGAGAGGTCTCTGCCGATCCGTACACTCGGGCCCGACCTCGGCGCGCACACTGAGGAGATCCTCGGCGACCGCCTTGGAATGAGCACCGCCGACATCCGCATGGCCACGAAGAAGGACTGAAGGAGTTCCCTTGACCGCCGCTTCCACAACTCCCATCCTCCGCGACGTCACATTGCGCGACGGGCTCCAGCTCACGGGAAAGCTGCTGAGCACTGAACGCAAGGTTGCCGTCGTCAGAGCTCTCATCTCCGCCGGCGTCGAGGAGATCGAGCTCGGTTCCATGGCCCGCCCCGACCTCGTACCGCCGATGGCCAACACGCTCGAAGTCGTCGAGGCGCTCACCGAGGACGAACTCGCCCACTGCTGGATCTGGGTGGCCACTCCCGGTCAGGTCCGACGGGCCGTCGACGCCGGCATCACCAACATCCAGTACTGTCTGTCCGTGTCCGACGCTCACAACAAGGCAAACATCGGCCGCGACACGGAGACCAGCATGTCTGCCTTCCCCGAGAGCTTCGACATCGTCAGGTCCGCGGGCGGACGCATCCAACTGTGCCTGGCGACGTCGTTCACCTGCCCGTTCGACGGCGAAGTCGACCCGCAACGGGTACTGGCCATTGCCCGCGATCCGCGCGCGATCGACGCCGACGACATCGTCATCTGCGACACACTGGGTCAGGCCGTGCCGGCCCAGGTGTCGTCGCTCATCGCTGCCGCAGCCGAGACGAACAGAGACCGCCGGGTCGTCTTCCACGGCCACGACACATGGGGTTTGGGAGTCGCCAACAGTCTCGTGGCCGCTTCTGCCGGTGCCGCAGTCCTCGATGGAGCTCTCGGCGGACTCGGCGGATGCCCGTTTGCTCCGGGTGCCAGCGGCAATACTTCGAGCGAGGACTTGCTCTTCGCCACTCGTCCTGAATGGCTGACGCCGGGGACGTTCGCCGACCTCGTCGAGCTTTCGGAATCGATCACCACTGAACTCGGTGAAGAACCGCGATCAAAGGCTGCACAGGGCGCCCGCTCCAAGGCGGAGGCCTTTCCCTGGGTGATCCCTACGACCTGATTGCGAAGGATTGGCCAATAGAGGTCGTAGACGAACCGGTGCATTCGGACTGCGGAATATCCGCGGCCGACGATCAGGATTCCGCGGCCTCGCCGGGGAAGCGTCCGCCGAGGAGCCGAGTGATCCGTTCGGCCGCGTCGACGACAGGTTCGATCCATTCCTCGCAGACCTCGCGGGGCATCCGAAAGACAGGACCGTTGATGGAGACCGCCGAGGTGATCCTCGCTCTGGCATCGAAGACCGGCGCCGAGAGTCCCGATGCGCCCGATTCGCGTTCGCCAATGGTGATGGCGAACCCGTCAGCTTTCGTCTGCGCGACCACTTGACGCAATTCGTCCGGCGAGGTGATCGTCGCATCCGTGAGCGAGTCGAGCGTGGCATCGAGCAGCTGCTCCATCGCTTCAGGATCCCATGCGAGCAGGACCCGTGAGGCCGAGCCGACATGCAAGGGCATCATCTTCCCAACATGCAGCTCCCGGCGCAGCGCATGCCGGGTCTCGGCCAGGCCGATGCACACTCGGTAGTCGCCCTCCCGCCGGAACAGCACAGCCGATTCCCCAGTAAGATCCCGCAGCTCCCTGAGCACCGGGATGACGACATCGTGTTCATCCCGCCCAGTCGTGGCCGGGGCCGCCCAGAAGGCCATCCGCATGCCGATCCGGTACTTGTCCTCGGTCTTCTCGAGGAACCCCTGCTCGACGAGGTTGGCGACAAGTCGTTGGACGGTCGATGCCGGCAAGCCAGTCGCGTCGCGGATATCAGTGAGCGTCCGTTCCGGAGCACGCAGCGAGAAGGCGTCGAGGATCGCAGAAATCTTCCCGAGCACCAGAAGTTGGTTCTGACGCCCGGCTTGCTTGTCCGCATCGGTCATGTTTGCCAGCTTAGTCGCGATGGACTCAACGTGCCCCGCCCAGAACTACGTGACGGCGGCCCAGATACCTCGCGCGAGGTATCTGGGCCGCCGTCGGGTAGCACGGAGGGAGTTGCCGACAACTGAAAGCGAGGTGCCGCACGCCCGATACACTGCTTAACAGCACAGGCCGTGGCCCACGAAAGAAAACGAGCGAGCGATGCAGTTCACCTTGGCACAGATCACCGGCTTCATCGCGGTGGCCGAAAACCTTCACTTCGGACGCGCCGCTGAAGAGCTGAATATGACCCAGCCACCGTTGAGCCGGCAGATCCAGAAGCTGGAGAAATCGATCGGTGTCCACCTCTTCGAACGCAACAATCGCACCGTCACACTTACGCCGGCAGGTGAGGCCTTCCTCGCTGAGGCATACGGTCTGCTCGCCTCCGTCGAGCGTGCGCCGCGGCGAGCACAGAAGATCGCCGAGGGCTCCTGGGGTCAGATCACCATCGGGTGCACTGCGGTCTCGACGTTCGGCGTCCTCGGCAGTCTGGTCTCGACCCTGGCAGAACAGCTGCCGGGCATAAGCGTCGAGATCGCCGAGATGGTTACGGCAGAACAGATCAAGGCCTTGTCTGAGGGCAAGATCGACATCGGCCTGGGGCGAGTGGGCCGCATTCCCGAAACCATCGACGCGACCCTGGTCCTGTCTGAGCAGCTCGTACTGGCAGTCCCTTCGGACCATGCGTTCGCCGCACGTGACTCTGTGGACACAAAGGAGATCTCCGGTCAGCGACTGCTCATGCACGATGCCACGAGGGCTCGATACTTCTACGATCTCACCGTTCGCTACATCGATGTCGAAGCCAATGAGGTGGCTCATTCGCTGAGCCAGATCCTGACCATCGTCAATCTCGTCGCTGCTGGTCGCGGCATCGCCGTCGTCTCGGAATCAGCTGCTCGCCTCGGCGTCGACGGTGTCACATATGTGCCGCTCTACGACGCTCCACGCGATGTCGTCGAACTTCATGCGATCTGGAATCCGGAGTCCCGCAACCCGGCACTCAAGGAAGTCCTCGCATTGATTCGCAGAGAATTAAGATAATACCTTCTGGGCATCAATGCATATATAAATAATCTTGGACAGGAATTATTCCTCGTTCTTACAGTGGGATCACTATCCCGACTAACAAGGACGTCATTCCGTGGCCAATTACCAACCTCAAGAACTCGCCGACCACCTCAAGGACGGACTCCTCTCCTTCCCCGCGACAGCATTCAACGCAGACCTGTCCCTCGACGCCGACGCCTATTCCGACCACATCACCTGGCAGTCGAGCTTCGACGTCGCAGGACTCTTCGCCGCTGGCGGAACCGGCGAGGGATTCAGCCTCACTCCCCCGGAAGCGAAACAGGTCGTGGGCTTGGCAGTTTCAAACTCACGTACTGAAGTGCCGGTCCTTGCTTCGGCAGGGGGTGCCACTGCACACGCCGTGCAGAATGCGATCGACGCCGAGGAAGCCGGAGCAGAGGGCCTTCTGGCCCTTCCTCCCTACCTCACTGAATGCAGCCAAGACGGCCTCTTCGAGCACGTATCCGCCATCTGCAAAGCAACCAAGATCGGCGTCATCGTCTACAACCGGGCAAATGCGATCTACTCGCCCGAGACCGTTGAACGCCTCGCCGACACCCATGAGAATTTCATCGGCTTCAAGGACGCCCTCGGCGACATCGAGCAGCTGACGAAGGTCTACGCCCGCACCGGCGACCGCCTCTTCTACCTCGGCGGACTTCCGACCGCCGAAGTCTATGCACTGCCATTGCTGCAGCTCGGAATGAGCACCTACTCATCCGCCATGTTCAACTTCGCACCCGAATTCGCCCTCGACTTCTACGATGCGGTGCGCAAACAGGACCGCGCCGCCGTGACAGAGAAGCTCAACTCCTTCGTCCTGCCCTACTCGAAGATCCGCGAACGAGTGGCCGGCTACGGCGTCTCCATCGTCAAGGGCGGCCTCAAAGTCATCGGCCGCGACTGCGGGCCGGTCCGGCCACCCTTGCAGAACCTCACCGAGGCAGACCTGCAGGATCTCGAACAAGTTATGTCCGCTGCCGGCATCCGACTCGACCGCACCGCGTCCGCGGTCGCCTGAACGTTCAGTCCGCCACGAATCCGCGGCTGAGACAGCCACACCCACAGATCGGCGCCGATCGGCTTGAGCCGGTCGGCGCCGACATCGCTATCAGGAATAGAGGTCACTTATGACGACGCAGTTCACTACCGCGACGACCGACTCGGACGTCGACACATCACTTTCCGGCACATCAATTGTGGCCGGCACGAAGACGCCAGGACAGGGGGAGACCAGCCGTGCAATCAATCCGGCGACAGGTGAGACCTTAGATCCCGAATACACGCTGCTCACCGAGGAGCAGGTATCCGCAGCCATCGCCGAGGCCCACGATGCGTTCCCTTCGTACCGCGGCACTTCGCCGGAGATCCGCGCAACCTTTCTCGAGAGAATCGCAGCCAATATCGAGTCTGACGCGCGGCGCATCGTCGACCGGGCCGTTCTGGAGACCGGACTTCCTGCGGGGCGCCTGAATGGCGAGATCACCAGAACCTCCAACCAGCTGCGCCTGTTCGCATCGGTCGTTCGGCTCGGTGACGCCCACGGCGTGCGCATTGATCCCGCGCTCCCGGACCGCGCACCGCTGCCGCGCCCCGATATTCGTCAGCGCAAGGTTCCTCTGGGCCCCGTCGCTGTCTTCGGCGCGAGCAACTTTCCCCTTGCTTTCTCAACCGCAGGCGGTGACACCGCTTCCGCACTTGCTGCCGGATGCCCGGTCATCGTCAAGGCCCATAATGCCCACCCCGGGACCAACGAGCTGGTCGGTGCCGCCATCACTCGTGCCGTTCGCGACAGCGGGCTTCACCCGGGCGTCTTTTCACTCGTCTATGGGGCTGGCTCCGAGGTCGGGCAGCAGCTAGCCACGGACCGGCGAATCACGGCCGTAGGATTCACCGGTTCCAGGGCTGCCGGACTGGCATTGTCGGCCGCCACCGCGGCTCGACCCACACCGATCCCTGTCTATGCCGAGATGAGTTCAATCAATCCCGTGTTCGTCCTGCCAGGCGCCATTGCCGATGACGTCGCCGAGGTGGCCCAAGGCTTTTTCGGAGCAGTGACCGGTTCCTCCGGTCAGTTGTGCACCTCCCCTGGAATTCTCTTCGTTCCCAACGGCGACCGTGGAGATGCTCTGACGGCTCGCATTGCTGAGGAATTCAACGCGGCGAAGGGTCAAACGATGCTCACTCCCTCCATAGCCGCAGCCTGGCAGAGTGGAATCGACCAGCTTTCAGCACAGCCGGGCGTCTCATCTCTGGCTCAGGGGGCGGATGGGGAGACGCTCAACGCGCCCGGGCCCCGCGTGTTCACGACCTCGATCCAGGACTTCGCGTCGAACAAGGAACTGCAGAATGAGATCTTCGGTTCCGCTGCCCTCGTCGTGCGCTATCACTCGACTGATGAGCTGGAGCATGTCGTAGCAGAGCTCGAAGGACAGCTGACTGCGACACTGCAGATGGGTGAACAGGACACCGAGGTGGCCGACGCGCTTGTGGGCGCGCTGGAACTCACCGTCGGACGGATCATCGTCAACGGTTGGCCGACAGGAGTCGATGTCGGCCATGCGATGATCCATGGTGGACCGTTTCCAGCGACGTCAGCTCCGCAGACCACTTCGGTGGGTGCAACTGCGATCGACAGGTTCCTCCGCCCGGTCGCCTACCAGAACGTCCCGCAGGCCATTCTTCATCCGGTCCTCCAGGACGCCAATCCTTGGGCGGTGGCCCGGGTGCTCGATGGTCGATACTCTGCAGCACAGCGTGGCGATGCCTCGGCCGCTACCGACGCAGCTGTCTCGGCGAAATCCTTCGCAGACGGCGTGCGCCACCGTCTCAATGAACTCGGATTCGACCTTCCCGAAGCCAATCCCGCCAGCTACAGCTACGAGACGGTGACCGTCGCCGGCCAGTTGGCCTTCGTGTCCGGGCAGATTGCCAAACAAGGCGGAGAAGTACCGGTCCAGGGAGTCGTCGGTGAGGATCTGAGCATAGAGGACGGAATTGCGGCAGCTCAGCTGTGCGCGGTGAATCTCATTGCCCAGCTGGAGACGAACCTCAGCCTCGACAATGTCGAGGGCATCGCCAAACTCAACGTCTATGTGGCCAGTCCGACAGACTTCAGTAAGCACCCCGTCGTCGCTGAAGGGGCCTCCAAACTCCTTGTCGATGCTCTGGGAGACGCAGGCCGTCATGCACGCACTGCTCTGGGAGTCCCGCGTCTCCCTGCGAACTCACCGGTTGAGATCGAAGCCGTGGTCAAGCTCAAGAGTCCAGGTGAACTCCGCCCCAGCTGATCAGCTGCCAAGCTGACAGCACAAACGCAGAGCGGTCCGGTCGATTCAACGACCGGACCGCTTTCAATTCCCTGCTGACCATAAGGTAACTGCATCTCACTCTTCTGCTGGTTTCAATCTACGCAACGGGGCGGACACTCCCTTGTGGGAATGTCCGCCCCGTTCAGCCTGTAAGGAGTTGAGCGTCCTGCGTGAGACACATCGAAGTGGAGAGGTCCCGCCTCAGCGCTTGGAGAGAATATAGGTACGGTCCGACCCGATGAACCAGAGGTCCTCAGTGCCGATCGCCACATTGCCGTACCGCCACGGGATCTCCGCGGCGCCGAAGGAACCGACCTCCAAGACGTGCTTGTAGCCGGGACGCAGCTCGTTGGCGAATGACTCCTGCTTGCCCATGAGGTGCCCGACATTGCGCTTCCGGTATTCCGTGTTGAAATCCACGTCTGCACCGAGCATGCCGATCTCGATCATCCTGTCGAGGTGGGGCGCCAAGTAATCCAATGTCCCCTGATGGACATCCTCGCACACGACTCCGGGACGCAACTGGCCGATGATTCCCTCACGGACCACGTCGAAGAAGAACTCATAGGCCTCTTTGGCACTATCGGTACGCGGAAGCGACCGTGCCATATCGGAGGTCGCCACAGTGATCCCGTCAAAGGTGATCCGCACACCGGCGTCGAGTTGGATGCACTTCGTGTCATCGTTGATCGGGAAATCGACGGGAGGTCCGGGAAACAGCATTCTGTTCGAGGAGTGCAAGTTGGTGAAGTACGGTTCGATCGCAAAAGGAATCACGTTGTCCGTGCGAAATTCGACGATCTTGTCCACATAGCGCGCGTAGATGTCGAGCTCGGTGAACTCAAGCCCCGCCGCCAACGACTCCTCCGCCCATTTCAGAGCCTCTTCGATGGCGAAGACGCTGCACCTGGCAGCAACGATCTGGAACCCGAGGTCTTCGTGGTCACGAATATCGCGCCAGTGACCGAGAGCGGTCGACAACTCATTGAGGACGGCGCCTTCGGCTTCGAGTTCGAGTGCCAGACCGGTTGCGATCCACTCCTCCTCAACGCCGATCTGATTGCCATGAGCCAGTGCCACAGCTCCCGCACCAAGTCCGGCGAAGCGGCCGATAGGAGTGCCGGACACACCGTGCGCGGTCTCCGGGGCGAGAACGTAGAGTTTCTCGTCCTGCGTTGACCAAACCGCCAGTTGATCTTCGCTCTGCTGAGTTCCGACGACCTCGCTGAAGTTCGGCGGAGCGGCGATGATGACGGCGTCGAGACCGCGGTCCTTCGCCATCGACTGCAGCGCCGAATAGCGTGTGTCGGTCTGCGACTGGATCTCCTTGTCCAGTCCGTCAAGATGTTCGACGTCGTCGATGAGCCGCGTCGCAGTCTCCGCTCCGAGCTCACGCCAGCGAGAGAAGCGCTCAAGAACCGCTGCGGTGTCGATCTCATAGGCGACCACCGGAGTCGTCGGCTGCTTGTCGGCGACGACATCGAGGCTCTTCGACAACGTCGAGTAGTGCTTCATGACAACACCGGAGTCGAGACCGACCTGATCCCCTTCTGCGAGCTCCTCAACCAATGTCGAGAGTGATGCTGAGGCTGGTGTATCGGCAACAATTCGGGGATCGATCGTCACCCACGGCGCATAGAATCTCATCCGCTCCTTCGGTACCCCGGCGGACAGGGCGTTTCCCTGCTCCTGCTGGCGAACAAGCAGCACTTCACCGTCGGTCGTGTCGGCGATGATCGGTGCAACCAGAGGGCTCGAATCAAGGCGAATCGCAGAGAACAGAAGGCTCTTCTGGGCATCTATTCCGAACGAATCTGCCAGACGCGTCTTGTCGGTTGTCAGTTTGATCATTGCGTTTCCAACTCCATATCTTCCTTGAGACAAGTTCGCCTCGTGCGGTGTGCCTTGGGCCGAAGGATCCCTGTCGGCCATCCCTGGCATGTGATCGTCGGGCCGGACGGGCGGACCGCTCAGCTGATTCCGGCGGTGACGCCGATGTGGGATTCGATCTCCGCCACGTAGCTGGCGAAGTTCTCTGAGAATTTGTGCTCTTTCGCGCGGGGACGTTCGATGTCCACCTTGACGTCAGCGACGATCCGTCCCGGACGATCACCGACAACGACGACTCGATCTGCCAGCCATACAGCTTCAGAGATGCTGTGGGTGACGAAGAGGACACTGCAGCCCGTGCGGCGCCAGATCCTCTGGATTTCGAAGTTCATCGAATCACGCGTCATCGCGTCGAGTGCGCCGAATGGCTCATCCATGAGGAGAATTTCCGGACGTGAAACCAACGCGCGGCAGATGGCGACGCGCTGCTGCATCCCACCGCTGAGCTCGTAGGAGTACCGGGTCGCTTTCTCTCCAAGTCCGACCATGTGCAGCAGCTCCATGGCGTGGTCCTTGGATTCCGATGTGACGGCGTCACGAAATTCCAAGGGCAGGAGGACATTGTCGAGATTATTCCGCCAGGGCAGGAGGACCGGGCTCTGGAACACCATTCCGATGTCCTTGAGAGCGGCGCTGATCTCACGTCCGCGGATGAGGATTTCGCCTTCAGAGGCTTCCTGCAGACCCGAGATCGTGTTGAGCAGAGTGGTCTTTCCGCTGCCGGACTGGCCGACGATCGAGACGAACTCCCCCGGGTTGACATGGAAGTCGAGTCCCTTGAGGACGACGTTCTCCTGCCCGTCTCGCGAGGTGTAGGTCTTGCCGACGTTGTTGACTGAGATCGCATAGTCAGTGGTCATGGTCGTACTCCATTCACTTTGTGGGTGCCGCAACGTCTTCGTCATGGCGAATCGGGTCGATGTAGTCGTTCGTATAGATGTCATCGACGGTGAGGTCGGTCGAATTCTCGAGACCGAGGAAGTCAGTGGCCACGCTCAGCATCTGCCCAACTCCATCGTCGGTCATCACACCGAACTGGTCGTCTGACTTTCCGGTGGCCCAGTTCAACTCGCATTGCGACTTGAGCGCATAGGTCACGGTCTCCGGTTCGTACCCTTGAACTTCCTTCGTGAAGTCCTCTGCAGTCTGATCCGGGTGGTCGCAGGCCCAGAGAAAGCCCTTCTGCATCGCGCGGTTGAAGCGCTCAACACGCTCGGGATCATTCTTCAGGGCCTCATCCGAGACCACGATGCCATTGCCGTAGAGGTCGATGCCGACGTCAGACCATTTGAGGATGTTCGCCTTCTCACCGAGCGCCATCAGCGCCGGCTCGTCGGAGACGTAGAGCGCGAGGTTCGCATCCCAGCGGTCGGCCAGCAGACCTGGAATCTTCGATTCGCCGGTGGCGTGGACGACGTTGACGTCATCCTGTTTGAGGCCACTGCGTTCGAGCGCGAGCGGCCACATAGCCGTCATGGCACCGGCACCCTCAGTCGCCACCGTCTTGCCCTTCATGTCCTCCCAGGTTTTGATACCCGAACTCTCGAGTGCGATAGTCGCATACGCTGATCGGGCCTGAAGCAGATTCACCTGCTTAACGTGAGCTCCTTTGCCCTGGCTGAGGATGGTCGCGCCGAAATCGGCCCATCCGGCGTCGACTCTCCCGGTTTCGACGGAAGTCACGGTGTTCGTTGAGCCGGAACCCGGCATCAGCGAGACGTCGAATCCTTCCTCTTCAAAGAACCCCTCGGCCTCAGCTGCGAAGAACGGTGCGTGCTTCGGCAGATAGGCGACGTCGACCATGAGGTTGAAGTCATCGAGTCCGTCCTTTGGCGTGCATCCTGTCAGAGTGACGACAGACAGCAGGAGCGGCGCAACTAGCAGTTTCTTCAAGATGTGCATGGTTCCGCCTCTCACTTCGTGTAGTTCTTCCACGGCAGCAGCTTCTTCGAGATGAGGTCGATGATGAAGAAGAGAAGCAATGCGATCGCCGCAAGCACGATGAATGCTGCGAACATCGAGGGGAGGTCGACCTGAGAGTTCGCGAGAAGAATGACGTAACCGAGGCCCTTGGACCCGGCGATGAACTCACCGACCACGGCACCGCCGACAGCCAGCGAGATCGAGATCTTAGCTCCCGTGAAGATCGAAGGAAGCGCATAGATGAAATCGATCTTCATCATCTTCTTCAGCTTCGAGGCACGGTTGATGCGTGCAAGGTCCTGCAGCTCGTGCGGCACAGAGTTGAGCCCGTCGAATGTGTTGATGACGAGCGGGAAGAATGCGATGGCCATTGCCACGAAAGCCTTCGACTCGAAGCCGAAGCCGAACCAGACGATGAACAGCGGCGCCAGAGCGACCTTCGGAATCGTGTCGATGGCGATGAGCGCCGGATAGAGGAAGGGACGAAGGAAGGAAGCGTAATAGAGGAGTGCTCCACACAGAACGCCCAATGCTGTGCCGAGCGCAAAGCCTGCGAGACCTTCCTGCAGGGTAGTGAGAGCGTTGACCGCGAAGTATCCCGGGTTCGTGAACAATTCTTCGAACGCCGAAATCGGACCGACAAGCAGATACTTCGGGAAGTCGAAGATGAAGACTGCTAGCTCCCAGATCGCGAACAATCCGACGAGCCCGACAACAGCTTTGATTCCCGCTGTGAATGACTCAGGTTTGAGCCTAGATGCAGTCGGCGGAGCTGCCGGCGCAGGGCTGGGCTCCACAGGTCGAACTGCATCGGTATCGATGCGTGGTGCTGTTGTCATTGGCGATCCCTCCATTGGGTTCTGGTCCATGAGCAGGTGTGGCATTGCATTTGTGACGTGGAACAACTGTGATGCGTTCCAGTATTCGCGACTCAACGATGCCTGTCCAAGATTGTTTTCGCATGTTTCGATACCCTGAAGGAATTGCATCAATGAGTTTGTGCAGGCAGGAAAAACTCGAGAGTTGAATTGAGAAACGCCAGGATACTCGGACTTCCCAAGAACATCCTGGCGCACCATGGCAACGTCGCGCGCAACGCGGATCCCCGAACTACCTGACGGCGGCCCAGATACCTCGCGCGAGGTTGCTGAGCCGCCGTCAGGTAGTAATTGGAGAAACTAGGAGCGGGCGGTGGATAGGTCCTCGCGGAAGGCTCGGCCTGCGGCGCCCAAGTCGCCGCATGAGGTGATGAAGCGGAAGCCCTGTTCCCGACGCAACCGAGCCTCCTCGCCGTCGCCGCAGTGGATTCCCGGAACCACCCCGGCGGCATCGGCGGCCGTGCGGATCCGCACGAGCGCCTCGGCGTGGGCCTCGTTGTGCTGCCCCGGCAGCGCGCCGACAGCGAACGCGAGATCGGACGGACCGACGTACACCCCGTCGATTCCCGGCACGGCGCAGATGTCCTCGACCGCGGCCAGACCCTCCTCGTTCTCGATCATGACGAACAGCAGCGGCCGCTCATCCCGAGTGTCCTGCACGGCGCCGTGCATGATCTCGGCTGTCGGTCCCCAGGAACGGCCCCCGCCCCGCGAGGGATAGTCGAGCGCAGCCACTGCGGCCTGCGCTTCGTCGACCGAGGATACGAGCGGGACGATGATCGCCTCGACTCCGGCGTCGGCGAGCGCCCCGATCTCGGTGAATCGGTTCGCCGCGACCCGCGCCGTTACGAGTGCGTCGCCGCTGGCGCGCACAGCGTCGGACAGTCGCAGCACGTCGGTGGGCCGCACCAGCCCGTGCTGCAGGTCGAGGCAGACATAGTCGAATCCGGCCGCCGACCCGGCCTTCGCCAGCTCCGGACTCGTCGACATCATCCACAGTCCGTTGTAGATCTCCCCCGCGCGCAGGCGGGCCCGATGGTTCTCAATCGCAGCAGTCATGACTGCATCGAATCACGGAATCCCACCGCCCACCAGGGGTGCCCGATATCCGGATGAACCCCGCCGAGGCGGCCCACCCCTACGTACGAAAAATCGATCACTTCGCCTAGGCGGCCGTGTACATTCCCACCAGGGATCCTCCCGTACGAAACCTCGTACCTCCTCGGCGAATGGACGATGCGGGCGAGTCTTCAGCCGTCCTCGAGAAGCGTCACTCTGCTGGGCTGTCCTCGAGGAGGGGCCCGATGACTCGGTGGCGGGAGATGACGAAGGGGGCGCTGTGTCCGACTTCGATGAGTTCGAGGTCGAGGCGGCGCGGCAGGAGCGAGCGCCCCTTGCCGAGGACCACCGGCGCGGTCCAGGTAATGATCTCGTCGAGGAGTCCCTCGTCGGCGAACTGTCCGGCGAGGTCGCCGCCGCCCATCACCCACAGGTCATGGTCGCCCGTGGCGGTGCACATTTCGAAGTAGTGGTCGGAGACCGAGCCCTTCGCGAACCGGATGTCGGGTGTCATCCCGTCCTTCCCGGCTTCGGGCAGGCCGAGCTTCCGGTGGGTCATCACCCACGCGGGAACCTCATAGGGCCACGGCCCGTCGAGATTGCGCAGCACCCATTCGTACGTCGTCGAACCCATGACGATCGCTCCGACTCCGTCGATGAACCCGTCGTCCGGCGGTTCTTCGGTCTGGCGCAGCAACCATTCGAGCGAGTCATTCGGGTCGGCGATGAACCCGTCGAGCGTGGTCGCGGTGTAGTAGACGGTACGTGCCACAGGCAGTCTCCTCCTTGATGCGTCTCCCTTTCATCCTATTGGTCCGATGCTCTCTCACAGCAGTTCGGCGTCGATTCCATCCGTTGACAGAACCGACGCCGATCGATGCGACGACATCCTGCCGCCCCTATATCTCCTGAGTCCGCAGCGCCTCGGCGATGTACTCGGCCTGCCGGATCGCGAGCGCCACGATCGTCAGTGTCGGATTCGCGGCGGCGCCGGTGGTGAAGACCGATCCGTCGGAGATGAAGAGGTTCTTCACGTCGTGGGTCCGGCCCCATTTGTCTACGACTCCGTCTTCGGGGCGTTCGCTCATCCGCGCGGTGCCGAGGTTATGCGTCGACGGATAGGGCGGAGTGCGGTGGGAGGTCTGCGCTCCGACCGCCTCGTAGACCCTCTGACCTGCGGCGTAGGCGTGTTCGCGCATCGCCAGGTCATTGGCATGGTCGTCGTAGTGGACGTTCGGCACGGGCAGACCGTTCGTGTCCTTGACCGTCGTATTCAGCGTCACCCGGTTGCTCTCCTGCGGCATGTCCTCACCGACGATCCACATTCCCGCCGTGTTGAGATACCGGTCGAGCAGCGCCGCGAAGTCCGGTCCCCACCCGCCGGGCTCGACGAAGGAGGCCATGAATGCCGGGCCCAACGAGATCGTCTCCATGTAGTAGCCGCCGGAGAATCCGCGGTCGGGATCATGGATCGACTCGTCGGCGATGACTCCGGCCATCGTCTCCCCGCGATACATCCGCACCGGCTTGTCGAAGTGGCCCCACACGGTACCGGTCAGGTGGCGCATATAGTTCCGGCCCACATGGCCGGACGAGTTCGCCAACCCATCAGGGAAGGACGGTGTGCCGGAGAGGAGGAGCAGCCTCGGCGTCTCGATCGAGTTGCCGGCCACGCACACGATCTTCGCGGCCTGGCGGTGGAGATTGCCGTCCTTGTCGAGGTAGAGCACGGCATCGGCCCGACCGCCCGCATCGTGGGTGATCTGCACTGCCTGGGACTCGGGTCGCAGATCGAGCAGCCCCGTGTCCGCGGCCCGCGGCAGCTCTCTGACCAGGGTCGACCATTTGGATTTGTTCTTATCGCCTTGGAAGTTGAAGCCGTCCTGGATGGAGGCGGGGCGGCCGTCGTATTCTTCGGCGTTCGTGGCGTACGGACCGGTGGCGTAGAACTTGTAGCCGACTTCCTTCGCCCCTCCGGCGAAGACCTTGTAGTTGTTGTTCGCCGGCAGCGGCTTCCGGCCGTGGACGTGGGTCGAGCCCATCGCCTTCTCGGCCCGGTCGTAGTACGGGGCCATCTCCTCGAGGGTGATCGGCCAGTCGAGGAGGTTGGCGCCGTCGATGCGGCCGTAGACGCTGCGGGCCTTGAACTCATGAGCCTTGAATCGCGGGGTCGCTCCCGACCAGTGGGTCGTCGTCCCGCCCACAGCTTTGACGATCCAGGCCGGCAGGTTCGGGAAATCGCGGGCGATCCGCCACGATCCGGTCGTCGTCCTGGGATCGAGCCAGGCCATCTGGTTGAAGGCTTCCCATTCGTTGTTGACGTAGTCCTCGTTGTGCAGATACGGCCCGGCTTCGAGGACGACGACGGGGATGCCCTTCGCGGTGAGTTCGTAGGCCAGGGTTCCGCCGCCGGCGCCGGAGCCGACGATGACGACGGCCTCCTCGTCCGGGTCGATGCTGTATCCGGTTACACTGCGTCCAGCCTCGGCGCTGGCACCGCGTCCTATATTCTCAGCGGTCATCACTTCTTCACCTCACCCATCTCGACGCTCTGCGGCGCCGGCTGATTGGTCGAATCGTCACTGGCAGCGCTGCCGCTGCGGACACCCATAACCCCGTCGCCGAGCTCGGGCAGCGGCTCATCCTCGGGGTAGACGATCCGCGGTTCGGGCAGCCAGTCGAGATCATCGAAGCCGCGGTTGATGTAGCCGCCCTTGTCGAACGAGGGTCCTTCGTAGCCGAGCGTCTCCCACACCTCGACATCGTTATAGAGGTTGAGCACGGCGGTGCGGCGGACGAATCCGAAGAACTCGGTGGACTCGACCCGGCGCAGCACCTTGAGCGCGGAGTCATCATCGAGTCCGCAGAAATCACCGTCGGAGAGCTGATCCAACGACAGCAGCCCTTGGATGAGGGCCACCCGGAACCACGTCTCCTCATCGGCGGCGATGAGGATCTTCTCCGCGGTGCGCACATACGGTCCGTCGGGGAAATCTGCGTGCGGGAATGCCACGCGCAGCACTCGGATGAGGGTCTGCTTCGCCTCGTCCGTCATCTCCATCGCATTCAGCGATGGGTATTTTGCAGGGAATGCCATCGGATGCTCCTTTGCTCCACTCGGCAGGCGGCATCGACGCACGCCCGCCACTGTCCTGACATGAGCAACCTATGTGACCCGCGACACCATGGACTATCCTCATTCTCATCACATGAAAAAGTCGATCGCCGAGGCGATCGCACAGTCAGGAGACCGTGTGTCCAACAGTGCCGTGATCCAACGAACCTTCTCCGTCCTGGAGGCCGTCGCCGCTTCGGGCTGTGCCGCCGCGAAGACCGTGGCCACCCGCCTCGAGATCCCGCTGCCCACCGTCTACCGGCTCCTCAACGAGCTCGCCGATTCCGGGTATCTCGTCTACCTCAAGGACACCAAGCGCTTCGAGCTCGGTCCCAAATGCTTCGAACTCGGACTGTCATTCCAGCAGCGCCTCGTCGCTCCGCATCCGATCCGGCAGATCACCGATCAGCTCCACCGGTCGCTGGGCACTGCCGCCTATTTCGCGATCTACCGCGGCTCGGACATCATCCTCACCTACTGCTCCGACTGCGAGAAGCATCCGCGGCTGCGGCCTCTGCGCTTCGGTTTCCACGAGGCGGCGCACGCCACCGCTTTCGGCAAGATCCTCCTGGCCGGAATGCCCGAACCGCAGCGCACCGACTACCTCGAGGCGCGCGGGATGCAGGTGCTCACCCCGCAGACGATGATCAGTCGGGAGGCCCTCGACCCCCACCTCGCCGAGGTGGCCACCCGCGGAATCGCCTGGGAGCACGAGGAGTTCCTGCCCCGTCAGACCTGCGCGGCCGTGCCGGTGCGCAACGGCACGGGAATGCAGGTCGGGGCGATGGCGATCAGCACCCCCTCGTCGAAGATGGCGGGTCGCGCGAAGCTGGTCGAGTCGACCCTGCGCGAGCATGCGGGACTGGCGTCGAGCTACCTGCGCGGCGGTTCGGTCACCGTCCCCGTCGCCGAGCACGCCTGAGCCGCAGGCTACCCACGGAGGCCCCATCTCCCCACAACCGGCCACGTTTGACCCCCAGCTTTATCGCCACATGAGAAGAACCATGTCCTCCGGCTGCCGACTCTGCTGAGAATGATCGTGCTCGCTCACAGTTGAGAACTCAAGGAGGAGAAATGGGCACGAACAACAGCGTCGCGGTGGTGACGGGATCCGCACGGGGAATCGGCCAGGGCATCGCGCAGAGGCTCGGAGCCGATGGCCATCATGTCATCGTGGCTGACCTGCCAAGCATGCAGGACGGGGTGGCGGAGACCGTCACCACGATCGAAAGCGCAGGTGGGAGGGCCACCGTCGCTGAGGTCAACGTCACGGACGAGGATTCGCTGAGCCGCCTCGTCGAGGTCGCCGTGGAAGCGGGAGGAAAGCTCGACGTCTTCGTCGCGAACGCCGGAATCGCCCAGGTCGAACCTCTCATCGACTATTCGAAGGCCGATTTCGAGAAGATCGTCGACGTCAATCTCACCGGGGTGTTCCTGTCGTATCAGGCCGCGGCGAAGCAGATGATCGAGCAGGGCAACGGCGGCAAGATCATCGGCGCCGCCTCGATCGTCGCGTTCCGCCCCTTCGCCCTCCTGTCGCCGTATTCGGCGACGAAATGGGCGGTGCGCGGGCTCACCCAGGGTGCGGCAATGGAGTGGGCCAAGCACGGCATCACCGTCAACGCCTACGGGCCCGGCATCGTCGGCACCGCGATGTGGGATCTCATCGATGAGAAGCTCGCCGCCGAGGAGGGGCTGGCCAAGGGTGAGGCGATCAAGAAATATGCTGGTGACATCCTCATGGGCCGGGTTTCCGTGCCCGAGGACGTCGCGAACCTCGTGTCGTTCCTCGCCAGCGAGGACTCCGATTACATCACCGGACAGACCATGCTCGTCGACGGCGGAATGCAGTTCTCGTAACGTTGTCGCTGAGAGCAGAAGCCGACACCGCCCTACCCACATCTCCACCCGAGAGAACAACCACAGAGAGAAGGAAGAAGACATGATCTTCATCGTCGTGAAGTTCCCCGTCAAGCCCGAAATGGCCGACCAGTGGCCCGAACTCACCCGCGAATTCACCGAGGCGACCCGTGCCGAACCGGGCAACAAATGGTTCGACTGGTCGCGCAGCCTCGATGACCCGAACGAGTATGTCCTCGTCGAAGCCTTCGACGACGATGCCGCCGAAGCGCACGTGAAGTCCGACCACTTCCAGGCCGCGACCGCCGCGGGCGGGCCGATGCACTCCGCGCTGGCAGCGACCCCGAAGATCATCTCCCGTCAGATCGACGGTGACGATTGGGATGCGATGGGCGAGCTGCAGATCGACTGAACCCCACCGAGGCGGCCGTCCCCGATCGGGGCGACCTCATTCGCCGAGGATGTCGCGCGGGTCCGCTGATGCGTTCAGCGGGCCCGCGCCACGTTCCCGGCACCGGCCAGCTCTCCAGCGTGGTGAACCTGCAATAGCTCGGCCTCCTGTACTAAGCCGCTGCAGGTTCACCAAGCTGAAGGCTCATCTCTGCGGCAGGTATGCCTTCTGAGCCTCGACCCATTCGTCGAGCACGTTTGCGCGGTCATCGAATTTTGCGGTCGGGAACGCCAGACCTTTCGTCGGCACGCTGGCGCCGAGTTCGACGAGCAGCGGACGCAGGGTCGTCTCCACAGCAATCGTGTGCGCCGGGGACCCGATGGTGAAGACCGGGATCGCGGTCAGTCCGTGCAGACCGCCAGCGTCGTACCGGTCGAGGAAGGCTTTGAGCAGTCCGGTGTAGCTGGCCTTGTAGGTCGGCGTGGCGATGACGGCGTAGTCGGCGGTGGCCAGACGCTCGGTGAGTGTGTTGAGGCGGTCAGACTTCCACTCGAAGATCTCGTCGGTCACCTCGGCGAGTTCGATGGTCTCGTCGATCTCGGATCCGGTCACCTCCGCGATCTTGGCGGCGAGGTCTTCGGCCACTTGGCGGGTTCGCGAATTTTGGCTCGGGTTGCCGACGACGACGGCGATGCGTGTGGTCATAAGGGGTCCTCCCATTGGTGCGGTGCGCGCTTGTCCGGGTCCCGCGCTCGGCGGCTCCGTCTGCGCTCCACACTATGCGTCGGCTGATGGACCGAGCCTGAAAAATGACATATCCGTTCTCATCCCCAAACTGGACCAATGCCATTCCACCGCCGCGCATCCTTGGTTACCATGAAGTACCGCCGATCTTCGGCGAACCTCCCGCGCCTCACCTTCAACCGCCGTCAGATCATCGACGACCTCCGAGGAGCTTCCATGACCACCCCCGACTCCAGTCGCCCCACCGAAGACCAGGTCCTCGCCGCGCAGGCCGACGCCGTCGACCGCGGGCTCAACATCACCGTCGAGGGCGACAACCAGCACACGGTCCAGACGCTGAGCCAGACCTACCCGACCACCGTCTCCGACCTCTGGGAAGCCTGCACCGAACCGGTCCGGCTCGAGCGCTGGTTCGCGCCCGTCAGCGGCGACCTCGAACTCGGCGGCCGCTACCAGATCGAAGGCAATGCCTCCGGCACGATCGAGAACTGCGAACCGCCCCACTTCTATTCGCTGACCTGGGAGTTCGCAGGAGGAATCAGCCATGTCGCCATCCGCATCGCCGAGGCAGACGACGGCGCACGCCTGACCCTCGAGCACTCCCACACGGGTGAGGCGAACGCCGATTTCTGGGTGCAGTTCGGACCCGGCGCCACCGGGGTCGGGTGGGACATCTCCTTCCTCGGACTCGCCAACCATCTCGTGGCCGGCACGGGACGCCCGGAAGACGAGAACAAATGGGTCGCCTCGGCGCCGGCCCAGGAATTCGTCCGCACCTCCAGCACCCGCTGGGGCGAGGCCTCGGCCGCAGCAGGCACACCCGTCGATCAGGCGCGCGCCGCCGCGGAACGCACCACCGGCTTCTACCTCGGCCATCCTCCGACCGAGTGACCTTTCGTCCGCCGACTGAGCCAACGGCGGAATGGTCCCGCCCATTCCCTGCCTACTCCCCCGCCTGCTTCCGCGCGCCCAGCGCCAGTCGGGCGATATCGCGCAGCACCTCGAGTTCCTCGCTGCCGTCGAGCAGCGCCCGCAGCTCGACGGCAGCCCGGCTGAGCAGGCTGCGATAGGCGCCGGCGACGTTGTCCGGTTCCCGCGTCAGCGGGTAGGACACACAGAGGGCGAACACGATCGCACCGACGGTGAAGGCCACACTCGCCGAGGCGGTCCCGGCCACCCGTGCCTGCTTCGTCGCGTAGAACTCCGCCGGATTTCCCGGCCCGCACAGCGCCAGGGCCGCCGAGCCGCCGTCGACGAGCGGGAGCACCGCCCCGACTCCACGCGAGACGCGCAGCTCATGATCGGCTTCGACGTTGCGCACGCACACACGGTCCTCACCGACGCGGACCCACAGCTGCACGGATTCCCCGGTCATCGTCCGCAGATGGTCGAGCACCGAGTTCGTCGTGGCGATATTGCGCCGGCCCGGGAAAGGGCCCAACCGCAGCAGCCCCGAGGAGTCACGGACGATGAACTTGTGCGCCCGCAGGTCGGTCAGCAGCCGATACGTCGTCGACTTCGAATAGCCGAGGCGGCGGCACACCTCCGCAGCCGTCATCGGCGAGTCCTGGAGGACTTCGAGGATGGCCGCACTGCGGTCGATGACTCCGATCTCCGCCGGCACCTGGTCAGAACTCTTCATTCCCACTCCTCACGACACCGTCACATCGGCGAGCAGCTTCCGCCGGGACACCCACCACCGGAAGATGATGGGTCCGATGATGCCGAGCACCATGAGGATGATGATCGACAGCGACACCGGCCTGGTGACCAGGGGCGCGAACGATCCACCGGAGATCTGCAGCATGCGCCGGAAGTTGTCCTCGAGCAGCGGCACGAGCACGAGCGCCAGGATCGCCGGAGCCAAAGGGATGCCGCCCTTCTCCATGAGGTAGCCGATGACGCCGAAGATGCCGAGCATCATCAGCCCGAACAGGCTGAATTCGATGGCGTAGGCGCCGATGACCACAAGCACGAGGATGGATGAGAAGAGGATCTCCTTGGGCATCTTCAGCAGCTTCACGAAGACCCCGACCAGCGGCAGGTTGAGGATGATGAGCGCAATGTTGCCGATGTACATGCTGGCGATGATCGTCCAGATCAGACCGGTCTCGTCCCGGAAGATCAGCGGTCCTGGCTGCAGGCCGTACATCGTGAACACGAAGAGCAGCAGCGCCGTCGTCGCCGAACCCGGGATGCCGAGGCTGAAAAGCGGAATCATCGCACCACCGACACCGGCGTTGTTCGCCGCTTCGGGACCGGCCACACCCTCGATGGCGCCGTGACCGAATTCGTCCTTCCGCTTCGAGATCCGCTTCTCCATGATGTAGGACATGAACGAGGCCAGCGACGGACCGACTCCTGGCAGGATGCCGATGATGAAGCCGACCACGGAACCGCGGGCCCACGGGCCGGCCGACCGCTGCCAGTCTTCCTTCGTCATCCATTTGTCGTTTCCGAAGCTCTGGATCTCATCCTTGGCCCCACGTCCGAGCGCGAGGTTGCGGATCGCCTCGGGGATGGCGAAGAGCGCCATCGCGAAGATCGTGAAGTCGATCCCATCGGAGAGCAGATCCATGCCGAAGGTCTGCCGAGGCAGTCCGGTCTGGAAGTCGAGTCCGATGAGGCCGACGGCCAGGCCGATGAAGATCGAGATGAGCGCCTTGGCTCGCGAACCCGCCGACATCGTCGAGGCGAGCAGCAGGGCCGTGGCCATGAGCAGGAAGTACTCGGTCGCACCGAAGACGTTCGCGAGCTTGACGAGGACGGGTGAGAGGAACGTCAGTCCGATGATCGCCAGTGTGCCGGCGAGGAACGATCCGATCGCCGCGGTCGCCAGGGCGGCCTTGCCCCGACCTCGGCGAGCCATTTCGTAGCCTTCGATCGCGGTCACCGCGCTGGCTACCTCACCAGGGGTTTTGATGAGCGTAGCGGTGATCGAGCCGCCGTACATCGACCCGTAGTAGATTCCGCACAGCAGGATGAGGCCGTGCACCGGCTCCATTCCGAAGGAGACCGGGATGAGGATCGCGATCGCGGAGATCGGTCCGATTCCCGGCAGCACTCCGACGACGGTGCCCAGCAGCACGCCGAGGAGGGCGAAGGCGAGGCTGACCGGCTCGAGTGCCGAGGCGAAGCCGCCTCCCAGATCGATGAGAGTGTCCATGACCGCCCCCTAACCCAGGATCCCGACCGGCAGGTACACGGCGAGTCCGTAGACGAACGCCGTGTAGACCACGACCGCGAAGAGGACGGAGAAGATGAGGTTGCGAATCCACTTCTCAGGCGCGTAGATGCTGGTCAGCCCCATCAGGAACGCCGCCGTCGACAGCAGGAATCCGACCGGGATGAGGATCGCCAGATAGACGAAGAAGAGCGCGAACTGGAACACGACCTTGCGCACCTGCGGCTCCGGCGGGGCTTCGAGGACGATCCCGCCGACCCCCTCCTGACCGGAGGATCGGTCGGCGGTTTCAACGGATGATTCCCCCGCCGAGGCGGCCGTACCGTCCCCGTCCCCCGCCGCGGTCGAGTGCGCTGATCCCGCGGACCCGGGAGCCGCCTCGGCGAGGGTGTCCTTCCGGTGCCGGACGACCGCCTGGCCGGCGAGGAAGAGGCCGAGCACGATGAGTCCGATCCCCACGATGGCGGGGAAGGTGCGCGGGGTGACGATGTTCGCGGTCTCCTGGATGGAGAACGTCGCGATGTAGTACACCGCGCCGATGACGGCGATGGCGCCGCCGGTGATGAGGTCGGTGCGGAAAGCGGTCATTTGCTGTTGCCCAGGTCGGTCTCCTTGACGCCTTCGGCGACCGTCTTCGCCGCGTCGTCGACGTAGGCCTGGGCGTCGTCGCCGGTGTGGAACTCGGTGGCCCACTGGTTGTTCTTCAGCGTCTCCTGCCAGGCGTCGGACTTGCTCACGTCTTCGAGCGCCTTGGCCCAGAAGTCCACGGCTTCCTGCGGCATCTCGGCGGGTCCGTAGACTCCGCGCCAGTTGCCCAGGGTCACGTCGTAGCCGGAGTCCTTCGCGGTGGGCACCTTGTCGAAGGGCGCTGCCAGCGGTTCCTGGGCGAAGGTGACGAGCGGTTCGATGTCACCGGCTTCGATGACGGAGCGGAATTCGCTCAGGCCGGCGATGGCGACCTTCGCGTCCCCGTTGAGCATGGCGGTCGTCTGCTCGCCGCCGCCGTCGTAGTTGACGAAATTGATGTCGGCCGGGTCGACGCCGGCTTCCTTCGCGAACAGGGCGAACGGCAGAGTGTCGTCTCCGGCGGCCGCGACGGTGACCTTCTGCGGGTCGTCCTTGAGCGCCTTGACCAGGGCGTCGAGGTCCTTGAAGTCCCCGTCCTTCGGCGTCACGACCATGAAGTCCTCGACGTAGAGGGTGGCGATGAGCGTCGTGTCCTCGGGACCGAATTCGCAGAGGTTGCGCGCCTTCATCGTCTGGCTGGCCAGGGAAGTGATGGCGATCTGATCGTCCTTGCCCTTCTCCTGCTGCATCATCGACGTCAGCCACGAGCAGCCGGTGCCGCCGGGCTTGTTCTGCACGGGCAGCGGCGAGGAGACGATGTCTTCCTTCTGCAGCGCCTCGACCAGCGCCCGTGCCGTGGTGTCCCAGCCGGATCCGGGTTCAGCCGGAGCGGTGACCGAGACCGGTCCCTTCGGATAGTCCCCGCCCTCGCCCGGGGGCTGCGCCTTGTTCCCACAGGCAGTGACGACGAGGGCGACCGAAGCGAGCACGGCCCCGATCTTCGCCGCGCGCTTGCGGGTACTCGTCGACCCCTCTTTCGCCGAGGCGGCCGTCCGTGTACGTGTGATCGTCGTTGATCGCATGAGCTGTCCCCTTGTGTGTTCGGTTCTCGATATTTGGTGGTGTGCTTGGTGGTGCCGCTGGCTGAATTGTCAGTCCAGGCGGTTCTCGTCGGGCTGGGGTCCGTCGACCGGCGGGCCCGTCGGCACTGCGGGGCCGTCCCGGTAATGGCTGTTGTGGCGGCCGGGTTCGGGCACGTCGCTGCGCAGCCCGAGCCGGTTCCCGTCGAAGGTCAGCGGCAGCAGCGGCACATCCACGCTTGCACCTGTCGGCAGCCCGGTGTGGGCGAGCGCTCCGGAGGCCACAAGGTGCGGGTCGTCGGTGAGGTCGGCCGGGGTGTTGACCGGAGCGACGGGCAGGCCGCGCCGGGTGCACTTGTCTTCGATCTCGGCCAGGCTCAGGCGTGACAGTGCCTGCTGGAGCTCGCGATGAATACGGTCGCGCTGGTCGACTCGGCCCTGGTTGGTCAGCATGTCCGGGTCGGCGGCCAGCCCCGTCAGTCCGAATTCGTCGCAGAGGTCGCGCCACTGCCCGTCGGAGACGGCGGCGACGAAGACCTGGTTGTCATCAGCATCGCGGAAGATGTCATAGACGGCCCAGGTTGCTTGCCGGGTCGGCATCGGGCGGGGTGGTTCGCCGCTGATCTGGGATTGAGCCATGTGCGTGCCGACGAGGAAGGCGTTGTTCTCGAACAGTGCGGAGTTGATGAGTTTTCCGCGGCCCGTGGTTTCGCGCACCCACAGTGCCGACTGGATGCCGATGACTCCGAACATTCCGCCCATGATGTCGTTGACGCTGGCTCCGGCGCGCAGCGGCTGGCCGGGTGGACCGGTCATATACGCCAATCCCCCGAGCATCTGGACGACCTCGTCGAGGGCGGCGCGGTTCCCGTAGGGCCCGGAGAGAAATCCCTTGAGTGAGCAGTAGATGAGTCCGGGGTTGCGGGCCGAGAGCTCCTCGTATCCGAAGCCGATCGATTCCATCTTCCCGACGCGGAAGTTCTCGAGCAGGACATCGGCGGAATCGATGAGGTCGAGGACACGGTCACGGTCGGCCGCCTCGGCGATATCGAGTTGGACGCTGTGCTTATTGCGGTTGAACGCGGGGAACAGCCCGGATCCGGACCCGGGCAGGTAGCGGGTCTTGTCGCCGGCCCCGCGGGGTTCGACCTTGATGACCTCGGCGCCGAGGTCGGCGAGGATCATCCCGCAGCTGGGACCCATGACCATGTGGGAGAACTCGATGACGCGGATGCCTTCGAGCGGCAGCGGTTCGGGGGTCGTTGCCTGGGTCTGTTCGGCGGTCATGTGGGAAGTCATTTCAGACCTTCGCCGAGGCGGCCGCGAACCGGTCGTCGAAGACCGCGGGGGTCGCGGGGATGTCCGACAGGCTCGAAGTCAGGTCGTGTCCGACGGCGGCGATGAGGGGGTCGCGCACCTCGGTGAGCGCCTCGACGTCGACGCCGGTGGCCACGCCCTCGCGGTGGAGGAGGTGGACGAGGTCGTCGGTGCCGATGTTGCCGGCGGCGCCCGGGGCGAAGGGGCAGCCGCCGAGTCCGCCCATGGCCGCATCGAAGTTCGCGATCCCCAGCTCGAGGGCGGCGATGACGTTGGCCATGCCGAAGTTGTAGGTGTCGTGGAGGTGGAGGTTGACCGGTTTGCCGGGGAAGGCGTCGAGAACCGCCGAGGTGTTGCGGCGGACCAGCGATGGGTTGGCGTTGCCGATGGTGTCGGCCACCCCGACGCCGTGGGCTCCGGCGTCGACGAAGGGACGGAGGACCTCGACGAGGTGGTCAGCCTCGGTGATCCCGTCGAAGGGGCAGATGAAGCTCACGGCAGTCGTGATGTCGAAGCGCAGTCCCTGGTCACGGGCATAGACTGCGGCGTCCATGAGGCGGTCGGACGCCTCGGCGATGGAGGCATCGGAATTCGCTTTCGAGTGTCCTTCGGAGGCCGAGAGCACGAGTTTGATGTTCTTCGCCCCGGCGTCGACGGCCCTTTGGGCGCCTTTGAGGTTGAAGACGAGGGTGAAGAACTCGACCCCGTCGGCCTCGTGTGGTGCCAGACGGCGCAGCAGTTCGTCGGTGTCGGCCATCTGCGGGACCTTCTTCGGATTGACGAAGGAGCCGACCTCGATGTGTTTGAGTCCCGAGCCGATGAGTTTCTCAGCCAGGGTGACCTTGACTTCGGTGGGCACGATGGCTTCTTCGATCTGCAGCCCGTCGCGCAGAGTGGTGTCGAGGATATCGACGGAAGTGGGCCGGACCATGGGACTCCTTCACGCAGGCTCCCGCTGAACGGGAAACGATTCGTCGCCGCGCGACCATGCGCGACTCCACTCTCGTTATATAACGCGCTCAGTCCAGGTAACAGACTTTGTTCGACATATGAGAGGTCGGGGAGAATTGCCTGTGTTCAGTCCCGTCTATCGGGAAGCCTGCTTCTTCGGCCGGTATGTCTGGATCGCGTGGCCTGCTTCGAGTTCGCTGCGGTCGACGAGTTCCAGGTCGACGACGTCACTCAGTCCTGCAAAGAGGTAGGGTCCGTGGCCGGCGATGCAGGGGTGGACGACGAATTCGAACTCGTCGATGAGACCGAGTTCGGCCAGAGCCAGCGGCAGCGTCACTCCCCCTGTAGCGAGTCCCGTCACCGATTGCTCCTTGAGCTCGCGGACAGCGGTGCCGAGATCGCCGCGGATGAGTTCGGAGTTCCAGTCGACGCTGTCCAGGGTGCTGGAGACGACAAATTTGCGAGCCGGGTCGATGGCCGCGACGAACGGATCAAGGTCTTCCTCCGGGGTCGTGTCACCCTCGGGTCGGCGCCACGCGTCTTCCATCATCTGGTAGGTGACGCGGCCGAAGATCAGCCCGTCGGCACGCTTGAGATTGTTCGCATGGTGAAGGTGGAAATCGTCGCTGATGACTCCGACGCGGTGGTCGCAGCAGCCGTCGACGGTGACGTTGATCGAGTACCTCAGCTCGCCCATGGCATAAGAATAGACCTGGGCGGTCGCCGTCGGAAGGGGTCTCGGCGTTCAGTCCTCAGCGCCGTCCTGGTCTGGCTCCGGGGCTGCATTCTGCTCCGGTGCCAGTCCCAGCCATGACAGCACTTCGTCGGTGTGCTCGCCCAGATCAGGACCGAGGTGGTCGATCGCGATCGATTCGCCGCCGATGACCGGGGTGATGCCGGGGAAGGCGACGTCTTCGAGGACTTCTTCGCCGGTGGAGACGTCGAGGTTCTGAATCATCCCGCGAGCGGCGAGCTGCTCATCGGCGACGAGATCTTCGGCCGTGTAGATGGGTCCCGCCGGAACGCCCACTTCCTCCAGAGTCTCGACGACGTCCTCGACCGAACGCTGCGCGCACCACGCCCCGATGGCTTCGTCGAGTTCGTCGCGCCGCTGCCAACGGCCGGCATTCGTCTGCAGGTCGGCATCCTCGGCGAGGTCGGGACGGTCGATCGCCGTCATCAGCCGCGGGAAGATTCCGTCCCCGTTGCCGGCGATGACCACGGACTTCCCGCCGGCACACATGTAGCCGTTCGAGGGCGCGATGCCCTCCATCCGACCGCCGGTGCGGGTGCGGACCTCGCCGAACGCGGAGTAGTCGGGGACGAGGGATTCCATCACGGAGAACATTGCCTCGTTGAGCGCGACGTCGACGGTCCGCTCCGACAGCGGACCCTTGCCTTCGAAGCTGTGCGCGGATCCGACGACCGCCTCGGCGGCTCCGGCGATCTTCTGCCGCTGTCGATCGAAGAGCATCATCACGGCACCGAACGCCGCCTGCATTCCGGCGATCGAGTCGCCGATCGAGATGCCCACGCGCACCGGCGGGCGGTCGGGGTCGCCAACGAGTTCGCGGAAGCCGGAATATCCTTCGGCGACGGCGGCGAATCCAGGCCGGGACGACATCGGTCCGGTCTGGCCGAACGCTGAGATGCGCACGAACACAAGGTCGGGGTTCGCCTCTTCGAGCACGTCGGGGCCGAGTCCCCATTTCTCGAGGGTCCCCGGGCGGAAGTTCTCGAGCAGGATGTCGCTGCGGCGGACGAGTTCGAGCACAGCTTCGCGTCCCTCGTCGCTGCGCAGGTCGAGCACGACCGACTTCTTGTTGCGGTTGATCGTGCGGTAGAGCATCGAGGTGTCGCCGGCCTTGAGCCGCCAATTGCGCAGCTCATCGCCGGTGCCGGGGCGTTCGACCTTGATCACCTCGGCGCCGAAGTCCGCAAGCATCCGCCCGGCGGTGGGTGCGGCGATGTAGTTTCCGAGTTCGAGGACTCGCACACCGGAAAGGGGAAGTCGGTGCGTGCTCATGACGATGCTCCTAGTTGTGCGTGGTTCGGTTCTCCCATGGTGCCAGGTGTCGGGGCGATCGGCGCGGATATCCGCCGCCCGGGCGGTCGGATGGTCCACCTCCCCGAGGCGGTGCTCAGCTGTTCCGCAGCGTGACCTACGCGCGTTGACCGATGGATTCGGTCGGAATCTCAGCCTTCGACCGACCGACCCCGGCACGCACGGCTTCGCAGACCGCAACGACGAGGATGTTGACGCCGAGGCCGATGATGCCTTCGCTGATCGCCCACGGCAACGGCAGCCAGAACGTGTAGGCGATGACGACGATCAGTCCCGCCGCGAGACCGGCGATGATCGAGCGAACACTGAGACGACCGCGGAAGAAGAGAGCCGCGGCGATCGCCGGAGCGAGCTGGTCGAGGCCGGAGAAAGTCAGCAGCAGGAGGTTCGCCAGCAGGTCGGGCATGACGATGGCCAGCAGCAGCGACAGGGCAGTGGCGACGACGACGATGATCTGAGTCGCAGTGAACTGATGCCGTTCGGATCTGATCCGGAAGACATTGCGTGAAGCCAGGGTCGAGATGCCGATGAGCAGCGCGGCCGAGGGCACCATCGCCGTGGTGATTCCGGCGACGGCGAGGACTCCGATCACCCAATCGGGGAACATCTGTCCGGACAGGTGGAGCAGAGCCGAGTCGGCATCGGTGTTCCGACCGAGGATGACGACAGCCACGTAGCCGACGATGAGCGGCAGGACGATGAAGGTGTTGTAGATCGGCAGCCACAGGTAGTTCTGGCGCAGCACCGCGGAGCTGCGGGCGGCGAGGATCGGCGGCCACATGTGCGGGAGAGTCACGAAGGCCACGCCGATGGCGCTGATCGCCATGTTCGAGATGTACCAGGGGATGCCGTATTCCTCTGTGCCGTGGACGCTCAGGAGGTCGGGCATGGTGGCAGCGACGGTGTCGAAGACGTTCGTGAATCCGCCGGTGAAATGGATGGGGATCGAAATGCATACGACGAAGAGCATGACGAGCATGAGCGCGTCTTTGAAGTACGCGGTCGTCGCCACGCCTCGCAGGCCCGACCACAGGACGAAGGCGACGACGAGGATGAAAGCGATGACCATTGACCACACGCCCGTCGTTCGGTTGCCGGTGACGAGTTGGACGATGAGGCCGAGTCCGGTGATCTGCAGCTGCAGGTAGGGCAGCAGAAAGATGACTCCGCAGATGCCTGCGATGACTCCGAGGGTGCGCGAGGAGTAGCTGTGTTCGAGGAAGTCGGCCTGTGTCAGGTGTCCGCGTGCTTTGGCCATGCGCCAGATCTTCGGGCCGATGAAGTAGAGGACCAGGTAGCCGAGGGGTACGTAGGGCATCGAGTAGAAGGCGGCGGCGCCTCCCGAGACCACGAGCCCGGCGGTACCGAGGAAGGTGAAGGTGGTGAAGGTTTCGCCGGCCTGAAGCAGCCAGGTGGTGGCCACGCCGAAGCGTCGGCCGCCGACGGTCCACTCGGAGAGGTCGGCATTGGGCTTCTTGCGTCCGATGAACCCGAGAATTGCGACGAGGACGATTCCGCCGAGGGTGACGATCTCGATAGTGCTCATCTCAGCCCTCCCGACCGTTGTCGGGGTGTGCCTGCACTTCCGGTCGGTCTCCGACTTTGGCCGATTCGAGACTCTCGGCTTCTTCGCGGGCAAGGTCGTCGAGGTGGCCCTGCCGTTCGAGATCGGGGCGGGTCTTCTCGATGATCAGGAGGATGCCGGTGACGAGGAGGCTGCCGGGCACACAGGTCCACCACAAGATGGTCGGCAGCCCGAGAAACAGATGTGGGCCGTTGAGAATCGGCAGCCATTGGAGGACGAAGGCGGCGATCACCGGAATGAGACAGAGAACCGCCCAGACCGTGACGCGACCTTTCGTCACCCGTCGTGTGTCGGAATCGGGTGTACTCATTGTGCCTCCCGCACTCGTTCGGCCGGTCTGCTCGGCCGGCGGTCCGACCACCATGGTCACGACCACGTCCATCTTCTCTCCACAATCGGTGCTGGACGGTGACGAAATGCCGCTGACAGCAAAGTCGCATTGAAAAGCTGCCTTGGCTGAACATCAGCTGCGGCTTGAGTGAACTACGTGCAACATTCCTTGAACTCTATTGTCAGCCAGGCTCTGGGTACCGAAGACTGGCAATCGAGTCGCAGACAGCGATGATTCGTCACCGAATGAGGAGTTGGACATGGAATCGAACGATTTCGCAGGCAACAACGACAGCGGTCAGAACGACTTCGGCAATGAGCAGCAGAGCGGCCCCGAGGGACAGCAGCGCGGCTTCGGCGATCAGGGTGGCCAGCAGGGCCAGTCGGGCCAGCAGGAGCAGGGTGGCTTCGGCGGCCAGAATCAGCAGGCCCAGGGCGGCCAGGAACAGGGCGGCTTCGGGGGCGACGACCGTGAGCAGGCTGGATTCGGCGGCCGGGATCAGGCCCAGGGTGGCTTCGGTGGCGAGCAGGGCGGCTTCGACGAGAACCGCTGATCTCAGCCCTCACCTGATCCGGCGTCATCGTTGAGACGCCGATCCGCAAACACAAGCGGCGCACCAGTCATCGGTGCGCCGCTTCGTGCATTCACTCCGTGACGGTCACGATCTGTCGGTGTCGGCCGAGGCCCTCGAGCTCGATTTCGACGACGTCGCCGTCGACCAGGTACGGGTACTGCCCCGACAGCGCGACGCCCTGCGGTGTGCCGGTGAGGATGACGTCGCCCGGTTCGAAGGCCATCGCCTGGCTGAGCTGGAAGATGATATCGCCGACGGAGAAGATGAGGTCACTCGTCGACGAATCCTGCCTGGCTTCGCCGTTGACCCAGCTGCGCAGGCGCAGGTTGCCGGGGTCCACCTCGGCGGCGGGGCGGATCCACGGCCCGATCGGGGTGAACCCGGGCAGATTCTTCCCTTTCGACCACTGGCCCCCGGACTCCTCGATCTGCAGTCGGCGCTCGGACAGATCGTTGCCGAGCACGTACCCGGCGACGTGATCGAGTCCTTCCTCCGCCGAGGCGACCCTGAAGGTCCGTGATCCGATGACCACTCCGAGTTCGACCTCCCAATCGGCCTTCGCCGCATACGGCGGCAGTTCGATCGGGTCGTTGGGCCCGGCGATGGTCGAGGGCATCTTGAAGAAGATGACGGGTCGCTCGGGAGGTTCGGCTCCGGACTCACGAGCATGCGCTGCATAGTTCATGCCCACGCACACGATGGCAGAAGGTCTGGTCAGCGGCGCGCCGATGCGCATTTCATCAGCACCATCGAGCGGCTTGAGTTCCCCAGCGTCAAGCGCGCTTCGGACGCGTCCGAAGCCGTCGGCGGCGAAGAAGTCCGGGTCGATGTCATCGGTCAGCGGGCGGAGGTCGAAGCAGACTCCGTCGTGGCGGACAGCCGGAATCTCGTGTCCGATCGGTCCCAGTCGCAGCAGTTCCATGCGGTTCCTCTCTACTAGCTCTCGGCCACGTCGTTGTGACCTGTCGCCAGGCTAGCGAGACGCCCCAAGCCAATTTGGAACTGCTCAAGCATTGGACACCCGCAGGCGTCGAAACTCCCACCGAGTTCGACCGTCACACGGTCTGCTGGCGGATGTAATCGGCCTTCGCCCGACGGGGCACGACGACGGTCGGCACCGGAGAGTTCTGCAGGATCCGCATCGCGTGGCTGCCGAGCGAGACCCGCTTGAGCGCACCCAGCCCGGAGGATCCGAGCATCATCACTTCCGGATGCTTCCACTCGACAGCGCCGAGCGCCGCGGCCCAATCGGCGCCGGTTCCCACGACGACGTCCGTCTCACCTGGTTTGATGTGCAGCTGCTCGATCGAGCACAGGATCTTGTCCGTGTCGTGCTGGACGGTCTTCGTCCATTCGTCGATGACGCGCGACTCCATGTCGAAGGGCACGTTCGCCGAGGCGACCACACGTGAACGCGGGGCGAACGAGGCGATGCGGAACGGCACGTCCGACTCCGCCGAGACCATCGCAGCACCAAGAATGAGATCCGCCGAGGTGGACGAGCCCGAATACGCGGCCGTGATCCGCTCCAGCCGCGCCCCTGCAGGCGCTTCGAATCCGGCCGGGGCCAGGGCCACCGGCAGCCTGGCGCTGTGCAGCAGACCGTTCGACACCGACCCGAGCGCGATCTTGCCCGGCTTCCCTTCCGACGATGGTCCGACGACGAGGCGATAGGCATCGGTCTTCTCGCACATCTCGAGCAGACCGCGCCGAGACGACCGCGCGGAGTGGAGGACACATTCGGACTCGATATCGCTGGGAATGAGCGCACGCGCCTCGTCGAGGGCCGCCTCGGCGACGGTGCGGAACCTGTTCTCGTACTGGCTCTCGAAGTGCACGGGCGCCATCGGGAACGCAGCGGAGTCCACGGCGGTTGCGACGATCCGGCGTCGATAGGTGCGGGCGAGGACGATGCCCAGCTCGACGGCTGCGCGGTTGTCCTGACCTGGGGCAAGACCGACGACGATGCTCATTTGGCTCCTCCTGTGGAGTCCGGTCCGGGGGCTTCGAGATTGGTGAGTCCCGCCTCGGCGAGCTGCTTGCCGAGGACGGAGGACTTGCGGCCGAAGATGAAGTACAGGCCCAGGATAAAGGCGGTCCAGATGATGAAGACGACGATAGTGATGACCTGCAGGCTCGAGATGATCCAGAAGCAGCCGATGATCGAGAGCACCGGCAGGACGGGATAGAACGGGACCTTGAAGCCGCGTTCGAGGTCCGGTTCGCGCACGCGCAGGATGATCACGGCCAGGGAGACGACGACGAAGGCGACGAGGGTGCCGATCGAGGTCATCTCGGCGAGGAAGTTCAACGGGATGAAGCCGGCGAGGACCGCGATGACGGCGGAGACGACGATCGTGCCTTTGACCGGGGTGAGTGTGCGGGGATTGACCTCGCGGAAGAGCTTGGGCATCATTCCGTCGCCGGCCATTGTGAAGAGGATGCGGGACTGGCCGTAGATGGAGACCAGGGTGACGGAGAAGATCGAGATCACCGCGCCGGCGGCCACGACCGTGCCGGGCCACTGCGAGCCGACGATGTTCTCGAGGATGGCCGACAGGCCTGCGGTCTGTCCGTCGAATTTCTCCCACGGCTGGGCGGACAGGGCGGCGACGGCGACGAGGACGTAGACGGAGGTGACGATGATGAGGGCAGCGATGAGAGCTCGGGGCATCGTCTTCTTCGGGTTCTTCGTCTCATCGCCGGCCGTGGCGACAGCGTCCATGCCGACGTAGCTGAAGAAGATCAGACCCGAGCCGGCGACGACTCCGGAGATGCCGAACGGAGCGAAGTCGGCGAAGTTATTCGAGTCCCAGCCGGTGACGCCGACGCAGATGAAGAAGATGAGCACGCCGATCTTGAGGCAGACCATGATCGCATTGACGACGATGGATTCGCCGGTGCCGCGCACCAGGAGGAAGCAGCACATCGCCAGCAGCAGGATGGCAGGCAGGTTGACGATGCCGCCTTCTTCCGGCGCGTAGGCCAGGGCGTGCGGGATCTGGAATCCGAAGAGATTGAACAGCAGCTGGTTGACGTACTGCGACCAGCCGACCGCGACGGCCGCACCGGCGACTCCGTATTCGAGGAGGAGACACGCGGCCACCCCCATCGCCGGCAGTTCGCCGAGGGTCGCGTACGCATAGGAGTAGGAGGAACCGGAGACGGGGACGGATCCGGCGAGCTCGGCGTAGCAGATGACCGCGAGGCCGGCGACGACGCCGGCGATGACGAATGACCAGATCACGGCCGGTCCCGCCACCGGAACGGACTCGGAGAGGATGAAGAAGATGCCGGTGCCGATGGTTGAGCCGACGCCGACCATCGTCAGCGAGAACAGCCCGATCGTGCGTTTGAGATCGGTCTCGACGTCTTCCTTCTGCCGCGGCACCGGTTTGATCCGGAACAGCTGCTGTCGCAGTGTGGGCATAATCAACTCCTGACATCATTGTCGGCTCGGTATACCTCGTCGCTTCGACTGTACTTCAGGTTCGCGCCTCCGGCGGCGTCGAGAAGGTGAAATCGTGGGCAGGGGGCGGTTCAGCGTGCCAGCTCTGCGGCTTGTGCGGATCCTGCGGCTCGCCGCCGCCCTCCCGCAATTGCTACCCGACGGCGGCCTAGCAACCTCGCG